>NZ_JBVKBD010000010.1:135204-336654 GCF_055657365.1 Streptomyces sp. NPDC107559
CCTCGGCACGGAGTCTGCCGTCCGGCCTCGGCACGGAGTCTGCCGTCCGGCCTCGGCACGGAGTCTGCCGTCCGGCCTCGGCACGGAGTCTGCCGTCCGGCCTCGGCACGGAGTCTGCCGTTCGGTCTCGACGCGGGGCCCGCCGTCCGGACCGGCCCGGCGGCCCGGCGGCGGGGGTGGTCAGTCGGACGGTTCCGACAGGGTGATGGCGCCGACCGGGCAGGCCTTGACCGCCACCTTGACCATCGGGTCTCCCCCGCCGTCCTCCCGGCCGGGGAGGACCATGCTGAAGCCGTCGTCGTCCTGGGTGAAGACGCCGGGGGCGGCCAACGCGCACTGGCCCGCCCCGATGCAGACGTCCTTGTCGATGTCGATATGCATGACCGGAGCCTCTTACCAGGTCACGGGGAGTTCCAGCATCCCCTGGATCGTGTCGCCGGGCTTGAAGGGGATGTCCTCGGCCGGGGCGGCCAGACGCAGTGCGGGCAGCCGCTCGAAGAGGGTGTGCAGGGCGATCTCCATCTCGGCGCGGGCCAGGTTCTGGCCGAGGCACTGGTGGATGCCGAAGCCGAAGGCGATGTGGTGGCGTGCGGAGCGGGCGAAGTCCAGGGTGTCCGGTTCGGGGTAGGCGCTCTCGTCGCGGTTGATGACCGAGGTCGAGAAGAGCACCCCCTCGCCGGCCCGGATCGTCACGCCGTCCACCTCGATGTCCTCGACGGCCTGCCGCAGCAGCCCGTCGGCGATCGACAGCATCCGCATCAGCTCCTCGACGGCGTCGGGCAGCAGCGCGGGGTCGGCCCGCAGCTCGGCCAGCCGTTCGGGGTGCCGGAGCAGGGTGAAGGTGCCGAGCGAGATCATGTTGGCGGTGGTCTCGTGGCCGGCGACGAGCAGGATGACCCCGACGGCGATCAGTTCGTCGCGCTCGATCCCGCCCTCGTCCGTCCGCTGGTGGATCAGGTCGTCGAGCACGCCGGAGCCGGGCGGCTCCTTGCGTTTGCGGTCGATCAGGTCGCCGAGATAGCCCTCCATCCGGGCGCGGGCGTCCAGCACGTCGGCGACGTCGGGGCCGCGCAGCAGCCGGCGCGACTGCTCCTGGAAGAAGTCGTGGTCGGCGTACGGGACACCGAGCAGGGCGCAGATCACCATCGACGGCACCGGCAGCGCGAAGGCGCTCACCAGGTCGGCGGGCGGTCCCTGCGCGATCATCGCGTCGAGCCGTTCGTCGACGATCCGCTGGATGTCGGGCCGCAGCGCGGCGGCGCGCCTGACCGTGAAGCTGGGCACCAGCATCCGCCGCTGGGTGCGGTGCTCGGGGTCGTCGACGCCCAGCAGGGCCGTACGGCGTTCGCGGATGGCGGCGAAGCGCGCATTGGTGATGGGGAAGCCCGGCCGGGTGCGGTCGGTCGACAGCCGCGGGTCGGCGAGCAGGGTGCGAGCGAGGCCGTGACCGGTGACGATCCAGGCCTGACGGCCGTCGTAGAGGGTGACGCGGGACAGTGGC
Organism: Streptomyces sp. NPDC107559; assembly: GCF_055657365.1. Lineage (NCBI taxonomy): Bacteria > Bacillati > Actinomycetota > Actinomycetes > Kitasatosporales > Streptomycetaceae > Streptomyces > Streptomyces sp. NPDC107559. The sequence goes on from NZ_JBVKBD010000010.1 coordinate 136,706, forward strand.
CGGTCGGTGCGCAGGGGGTCGTAGGCCGTCGGCGGGTGGTAGGGACAGGTCCGGTCCTGGGGGAAGGCGACGGGTTCCGAGAGTTCCGTCATGGGAGACCTCACAGACGAAGGGTGCGTCGTGCCGATCTTCATTAGATGCCCCAGGCACCTATGGAGCGACTCGATGTTCGGCCAGATCGACTAATCGGGCAATCTGGCCGGAACCTACCGCTCCGCTGGGCAGGCTCGGGGCTCTGTGCCCACGGTCACCTGGTAATTCGGTTGTCACAGGGGACTCATCACCCCCATTATCCCGCCATGCCTACGATCTCCGCCCTGCCGCAGACGCCCGCCGCCGCTGCTCCGGTGCGCGTCCAGCAGCAGCCCGGCCGCTCCGGAAGGCCCGGTCCGGCCCTGTCGTGACGGCCTCGCTCGTGGCCGGCCTGGTCGCGGGATACGGCATCGCCGTACCCGTCGGCGCGGTCGGCACCTACCTCGTCTCGCTCACCGCCCGCACCTCGCTGCGCACCGGCGCCTGCGCCGCCCTCGGCGTCGCCAGCGCCGACGGGCTCTACGCCCTGCTGGCCATGGTCGGCGGCTCCGCCCTCGCCGCCGCGCTGCGGCCGGTACTGGTGCCGTTGCGCTGGGCCTCCGCGCTGGTACTGATCGCACTGGCGGTCCTGGGCACGGTCGCGGCGCTGCGCCGGTACCGCGGCCACCGGCTCGCCACCCGCCCCGACCCGCCACCCCCCAGCCCCTCCCGGGCCTATCTGGGGCTGCTCGGCATCACCCTGCTCAACCCCACCACCGTGATCTACTTCGCCGCGCTCGTGCTCGGCGCCGGCGCCGCGGCCACGGCGCGGCCGCTGGAGCAGGGCGTCTTCGTCCTGGCGGCCTTCGCCGCGTCCGCGAGCTGGCAGCTGCTGCTCGCCGGGGGCGGCGCGCTCCTCGGCCGGGCACTGACGGGCCACCGCGGCCGGCTGACCACGGCGCTGGCGTCCAGCGGGGTGATGGTGGCACTGGCAGTACGGATGCTGGTGTCACCGGGGTAGGGGTGATCTGGTGCCGTCCGGTGTGACCCCGGAAGCTTTCCGGGCGTTGCTCTGTTGAAGGACGGTGCGAGCAGACCGTGCAACGCGACGATGGGACGAATGCCATGCCGCTTGAGGGCGAGTACGAACCCAGCCCGACGCAGTGGGTACGTGATCAGGTGGAGCTGTACGAGAGCTCCGGAGGCACCAAGGGAACGACCCTGATGGACACGGGACTGCCCGTCATCCTGCTGACCACGCGGGGCGTGAAGAGCGGCAAGCTCCGCAAGACGCCGCTCATGCGCGTCGAGCACGACGGGCACTACGCGGCGGTCGCCTCGCTGGGCGGGGCGCCGAAGCACCCGGTCTGGTACCACAACGTGAAGGCCGATCCCCAGGTGGAACTCCAGGACGGCACGGTCAAGCAGGACATGACCGCCCGTGAGGTGACCGGCGAGGAGAAGGCCGAGTGGTGGCAGCGCGCCGTGGCCGCCTTCCCGCAGTACGCCGAGTACCAGGAGAAGACGTCCCGGGCGATCCCGGTGTTCGTCCTGGAACCGACCCCCGGGTACTGACCTCCGGGTACTGACCGTCCCCCTGAACGGCCCTTCCGGAATCGAAGCGGATTTCTTCGCTCCCGGAGGCATGGGACGGCGGCCCACGGGCACCCGATCCTCAGGCCCCGCCGCGCTCCCCCGTCGCGGCGGGGCTTTCCCGTGCCTCCCGGGCCCCCCGGTCGGTCACGTCGAGGAAGATCTCGCCGGCCGCCGGGCACACCCGGCCGACCGACCCCTTGATGCGCACCGCGACCTCCTCGACCTCCTCGCTGTCCAGGCCCGGCACCAGGTCGATCCGGGCGGCCACCAGGACCGAGTCCAGGCCCGTCTTCATCGTGAACAGCGCCTCCACGCTGTCGATCTCGGGCTGCGCCCGCAGCAGGGCCCGGATCCTGCCGAGCAGTTCCGGGTCGGCCGCCTCCCCGATGAGCTGGTCGCGGGCCTCGCGGCCGAGCCCGTAGGCGACGAGGACCAGCAGCACACCGATCGCCATCGAGGCGGCCGCCTCCCACACCACCTGCCCGGTGACCATGTGCAGGGCCATGCCGGCCATGGCGAGGGTCACGCCCAGCACGGCTGTGCCGTCCTCGGCGACGACCGTGCGCAGCGCCGGGTCGCGCAGTCCGGCCGAGCCGCCCTGGGCGCGCACCTGGTGAAGCGCCCGCAGCAGGGAGGCGCCCTCGGCCAGGAAGGCGACGGCGAGCACGGCCAGGCCCACCACATAGCCGCCGAACTTCTCCTCGGCACCGTTCTTGAGCGCCTCGACGCCCTGGAAGACGGAGAAGCAGCCGCCCATCACGAAGATCCCGACGGCCGCGAGGAGTGACCAGAAGTAGCGTTCCTTGCCGTAGCCGAAGGGGTGACGCCGGTCGGCCGGACGGCGGCTGCGGCGCAGTGCGGCCAACAGGAAGACCTCGTTCAGGCTGTCGGCCACGGAGTGCGCGGCCTCCGACATCAGCGCGGGCGAGCCCGCGAGGAGGCCGCCGACGAGCTTGGCGGCCGCGATGACGAGATTGGCCACGAGCGCCACGAGCACGGTGACCCGCGTCTTCCGGTCCGGCGCCCGACGGTCTGGCGCCCGACGGTCCGATGCGCTCGGGTCCGATGCGCTCAGGTCCGGAGCACTCGGGTCCGGAGCGCTCCGGGGTGTCGGTCCGTTCCGAGGTGTGGTCCCGCTCATCCTCGCCGACTGCCCCGCTGGGCACGGCTCATACCGGTTCCGGCGGAAAAGACGGCTTCGGCCCCGTGGACGGCAGCAGGCGCAGTGGCCTGCCGCCGCCGCAGGGTTTCCGGGCGCGGGGCGGATGCCCCGGCCGGGCCGGTTCAGTCGGCCACCAGCCACTCCCCGTTCCGCATCAGGTCCCGTCCGTCGAGCTCGTTCACCTCGCGCCAGGCCTGCACCCGGTCGGGGCGCACCCGGAAGTACAGGTAGGGCGTGGCGAGCAGCCGGGGGTCGAAGCCGGTCTTGCCCGCGAAGATCTCGGCGTCCTCCTCGGGCAGTTCCGCGGGCGGCACGGTGAGCACGGGGCCCTCGACGATCACCACGTCGCGGGTGAGGCCGATACCGAGCCGTGCCCGGCCCGTGGCACGCAGATTGCGGCCGGTGGGGCTGGTTTCCGGGGTGGCGAACAACAGGGTCGCGCCGTCCCAGAAGAAGGAGAGCGGGACCAGGTAGGGAGCGCCTCCCGCCTCGTCGGCCGTGGCGACCCAGGCGTCCACGTCGTGTTCGAGGCGGTGCAGGGTGTCCTGTTTGCGCTGCTTGGCGGGGCGTGCGGGTGGCGGGGTCATCGTCGAAGGCCTCCGGGCGGGACGTCGTACCTCACTGACGGGTACACGTCTTCAAGTGTGACCGTCGAGTCCCCTCCCGCACCCGGATCTCCGCCGGGCGAGCCGCCGCCGGGCCAGGGCGGCGAGCTCTTATGACAACACCGTTGACCAGGTGTGTTCCCGGCCAGTTTCATGTGCGTTCACCGGGGCCGACCAGGCCCCCCGGTGCGAGCGGAGTACTGGCCATGACCGACAAGCCCTACGGCGCCGACCCTCCCGCGCGGCCCGCGCTGCGCAAGTCCCTCGGCGTCCTCGACGGCGTCGCGATCGCCGCGTCCAGCACGGCGGCGACCACCACCATCGGCATCGGCCTCGGGGTCACGGCCGGGGTGGTGGGCCTGCATCTGCCGGCCATCATGCTGCTGGCGTTCGTGCCGATCCTGGGGATCGCGGGAGCGTACGCACGCCTGAACCGCGTCGAGCCGAACGCGGGCAACGGCTATGTGTGGGTGGGGCGTTCGCTGACGCCGTGGCTCGGCTTCATGGTCGGCTGGGTGAACATCGTGGCCACGGTGGCGTTCCTCGCGTACACGACCGCGGTCACCGGGTCGGCGATGCTCCAGCTGGCCGGGCAGGCCGGACTGCACCGGGTGGGCGGGCTGACGCTGGACCCGGGCTCCACGGCGCAGACCACCGCGGTCGGGATCGTGGCCCTGGTCGCGGTGACCCTGACCGCCGTCACCGGCATCCGTACGGCGGCCCGGCTCCAGAGCGGACTGCTCGTCTTCGAGTACGTCGTGCTGATCGGGTTCTGCGGCTACGGCATCGTCACCGGCCCGCACCCCTTCAGCCTGAGCTGGTTCGATCCCTTCGCGATCCCGTCGACGTCGGCGCTGGCCCAGGGGCTGCTGCTGTCGGTGTTCTGCTACTGGGGCTTCGACGCCGCCTTCAGCGTCAACGAGGAGGTGCGCGAACCGCGGGACGCCTCACGCGCCGGGTTCATCACCCTGGGGACGATGCTGGCGCTGTTCCTGCTCGGCTCGGTCGCCTTCCAGCGGGTGCTGTCGCAGGACGAGCTGGCCGGTCACGGCGCCGAGGGGCTGGCCTACTTCGGCGAGCGGCTGGCGGCGCAGCCACTGGCCACCCTGCCGCTGGTGGCCCTGATGTTCTCGGCGGTCGCCTCGCTCCAGGCCGGGGTGATCCCCACGGCGCGGGGGATGTTCGCGATGAGCCGGGACCGCACGCTCGGCCCGGTGTGGGGCAGGGTCAGCTCCCGGTACGGGACCCCGGCGGCCGGCACCCTGCTGATCGGCGCGCTGGCCACGGCGGTGGCGGGGCTCGCCCTGATCATCCCGCGGCTGGCCGACATGATCCTGGCGACGGTGAACGCGGTGGGCATCGTCGTCGCGCTGTCGTACGCGCTCACCGCGCTCGCCGCGGCCGTGCGCTTCCGGGGGCTGCTGCGGCAGGACTGGCGGCAGGGCGTGCGCGCGGTGGTCCTGCCGGGCCTGAGCGCGGCGGCGCTGCTGGGTCTGGGCGGCTACCTCTGCTGGTCCTTCTACACCTCCGCCGACCATCTCGAACTCAGCCCGGACAACGGCTGGTTCCTGCTGCTCGTGCCCGCGGTGATGGTGGCCTCCGGCCTGGTGGCCGCCGCCTGGGCCAAGTGGGTGCGCCGCTCGCCCTACTTCCGCACCGGCGACGGCACGGACGCCGACGCGCCGCAACTGCTCACCACCACCTCCTGACGTACGAGGAAACCGAGAACATGCACGCTGACCTGCTCTTCACCGGTGGCGCCGTCCTCACTCCCGAGGGCCGCACCGCCACCACCGTCGCCGTGACCGGCGACCGCGTCACCGCCGTCGGCGACGCCGGGGTGCGCGAACTCGCCGGGCCCCGTACGGAGGTGGTCGACCTGGCCGGCGGGCTGCTGCTGCCCGGCTTCCAGGACGCGCACGTCCACCCGGTGCCGGCCGGACTCGAACTCACCCAGTGCGACCTCACCGGGACCCGGACCGCCGACGACACCCTGGCCGCCGTACGGGCGTACGCGCTGGCGCATCCGGAGCGGGAGTGGATCCTCGGCGGCGGCTGGTCGATGGAGGCGTTCGAGGGCGGTACGCCCACGAAGGAACTCCTCGACGCGGTCGTCCCGGACCGGCCGGTGTACCTGCCCAACCGCGACCACCACGGCGCCTGGGTCAACAGCCGCGCCCTCGCACTGGCCGGCATCACCCGGGACACCCCCGACCCGGCCGACGGGCGGATCGAGCGCGACGCCTCCGGCGAACCGAGCGGCACGCTCCAGGAAGGCGCGATGGAGCTGGTCGGGCGGCTCGCCCCGGCGTCCACGCAGGCCGACCGGCTGGCCGCGCTGCTGCACGCCCAGCGCGCGCTGCACGCCCTGGGCGTCACCGCCTGGCAGGACGCGCTCGTCGGGGGGTACCTCGGTCTGGACGACCCGTCCGAGGCGTACCGGACGGCGGCCCGGGACGGCTCGCTGACCGCGCGGGTGGTCGGCGCTCTGTGGTGGGACCGCGAGCGCGGCGCCGAGCAGATTCCCGAACTCGTCGAGCGGCGGGCCGAGTTGAGTCATGGCCGGTTCCGGGCGGGCAGCGTGAAGCTGATGCTGGACGGGGTCGCCGAGAGCGGCACCGCCGCGCTGCTGGACCCGTATCTGGACCGGTGCGGCTGCGCCACGGCCAACCGGGGCACCAGCTTCGTCGACGCCGCCCGTCTGCCCGCATACGTGACGGAACTGGACGCGCTGGGCTTCCAGTGCCACTTCCACGCGCTCGGCGACCGGGCCGTGCGCGACGCCCTGGACGCGGTCGAGGCGGCCCGCGCGGCGAACGGGCCGAGCGACACCCGGCCGCATCTGGCACACCTCCAGGTCGTGCACCCCGACGACGTGCCGCGCTTCGCCCGGCTGGGCGCGAGCGCCAACATCCAGCCGTTGTGGGCGGCGCACGAGCCGCAGATGGACGAGCTGACGATCCCCTTCCTCGGGCCCGAACGGGCCGCGTGGCAGTACCCGTTCGGCTCGCTGCTGCACTCCGGCGCCACGCTCGCGGCGGGCAGCGACTGGCCGGTCAGCAGCCCGGACCCGCTCCAGGGCATCCACGTGGCGGTCAACCGGGTCCAGCCCGGCGGCACCGGCCCGGTCTTCCTGCCGGGCGAGCGCATCGGTCTGGACCGGGCGCTGACGGCGTACACCGCCGGATCGGCGTATGTGAACCACCTCGACGACACCGGACAGGTGTCCCCGGGCGCGCTCGCGGACCTGGTGGTGCTGGACCGCGACCCGTTCGCGGGACCGCCGGAGGCGATCGCCGAGGCGCGCGTACGGCGGACGTACGTGGGCGGCGAACTGGTGCACACGGCCGACTAGGGCGGTCACGGCACGAACCCCGGAATTGACTTCTTGAACAGGTGTCCAGGTACAGTGGACACCTGTCCAAGAGAGGGAATGAGGGGGTAGGCATGGAAGCCGTCGCGAAGGTACTGGTCGGCCTGGTGGCCGTGCTGCACGGGTACATCCTGGTGCTGGAGATGTTCCTGTGGCAGAAGAAGCCCGGCCGGGCACTGCACGGCTTCACGCCGGAGCTGGCGCGGGCCACCGCCCCGCTCGCCGCCAACCAGGGGCTCTACAACGGCTTTCTCGCCGCCGGCCTGGTGTGGGGTCTGCTCGCCGACGACCCGACCGGCCGGCAGGCCCAGATCTTCTTCCTGTGCTGTGTGGTGGTCGCGGGCGGGTACGGCGCCGTGACGGCGAACCGCCGCATCCTGTTCGCCCAGGCGCTGCCCGGCGCGCTCGCCCTGACCGCCGTACTGGCCGCCCGGTGAACCGCACCGCCCCCGAGGACCCACGGGCCGCGCGCACCCGGGCCCGGCTGCGGGCGGCCCTGCTCGCCGAGTGCGCCGAACGGCCGCTCGCGGAGGTCGGGGTGGCCGCGCTGGTCCGCCGGGCCGGGGTCGGCCGGGCCACCTTCTACGTGCACTACGCCGACCTGGAGGCGCTCGCCGTCGACGCCTGCGCGGACGTCGTACGCGAGGCCGTGGAGGCGCTGCACGCCTGGCGCGGGAAGCCCGACCCGGTGCACGCGCCGCCCGCGCTCGCCGCGTTCTTCGACTCGCTCACCCCGCACGCCGCCCTCTACCGCGCCCTGTTGGGCCCCGGCGGCACGGGCCCGCTCGGCCGGGTGCTCCACCGCGACCTGCGGGCCTACAGCCTGCGCGAGCGCGCCCTCGCGGGGGCGGCCGACGCGCCGCTGGTCGCCTCGGCCGTCGCCGCCACGTTCACCGGGGTACTGGGCGACTGGCTGCACGGGCTGCTGGAGGCATCCGCCGCCGAGATCTCCGACCAGGTCTGGCAGTTGCTGGTGGCCCTGCACACGAGCCGCTGACCGTCCGCCGGCCGGCCCGGCACCCGGGCACACCCGCCCGAGCTGCCGCGCTGCCGCCCCGCACGGCCCCGGAGCCGTGCACCGCCCCGACTCGGCTCGCCCCCCTTGGCTCAGATCTTGAAAAAAGTCGGCCGCAATTCGAAGACATATGTCAATCGAACATGCTCAAATTCACTCATCCAAGGGTAACTTGCGGAACAGGGAAGCGAGTTGGGGTCCCTGTCCCCGGAGCGGGTTGGAGGCGATGTCGTCGTGCGGGAACCGGCGCCATTCACCCGGCAGCTGCGCGTCCACCAGGACCGGGGTCACACCGTCCTGGAGTTCCACGGCGAGATCGACATCGCCGCGGCCGCCGAGATCGTCCCGCACCTGGACCAGGCCACCTCCGGCCCCGAACCACAGGTCGTGATCGACCTCGCCGAGATCGAGTTCTTCGACTGCTCCGGCCTGCGCCTGCTCTACCGGGCCCGGCACCGGGTCCTCGACCGGGGCGGGCAGCTGCACCTGGTGTGCACCCACCCGCTGACGCTGCGCGTCCTGCGGCTCACCGGCCTGTCCCGGCTGCTGCCGCCCCGGCCCACCCTGGACGAGGCACTGGGCCGGCCCGAGACCACCTCCGGCACCTTATGACCCCGCCCCGCCGCCCCGTTCCGCCGGCCCGGTGCACGGCGCGTCGAACAGGGCGCTGACGGACTCACCGTTGTGGATACGGCGCACGGCCTCCGCGAGCGCCGGGGCGATGGAGAGGATCCGCAGCTTGTCGGTGTACTCCTCGGCCGGCACCGGAACGGTGTTGGTGCACACGATCTCCAGCACGTCGGGCTGCTCGCTGAGCCGCTTGAGCGCCCCCGCCGCGAACAGCCCGTGCGTACACGCCACCCGAATGCTGCGCGGCCCCAACTCCCTTAGTCTGTCCAACAGTTCCAGCACCGTACTGCCCTTGGCGATCTCGTCGTCGAGCACGATGACGTCCCGCCCGGTGACATCGCCGATCACCGTGCTGATGCTCACCCGATCGTCCGCGTAGCGCTGCTTGGCCCCTGCGGCCACCCGGGCGCCGATCAGCCGGGCGAAGGCCGCGGCCTCCTTGGCGTTGCCCAGGTCGGGCGAGACGACGGTGGTGCTCGTCAGGTCGTACCGGCGGAAGTGCGCGGCCAGTTCGCGGTGGGCGTGCAGATGGTCGACCGGGACCGAGAAGAAGCCGTGCACCTGGGGCGCGTGCAGGGCCATGGTGAGAACCCGGCGGGCGCCCGCCGCCACCATCAGGTCCGCGACCAGACGCCCGCCCATGGAGATACGGGGCGCGTCCTTCTTGTCCGAACGGGCGTAGGAATAGTGCGGCATGACGACCGTGATCCGGCCGGCCGAGGCCCCACGGGCCGCGTCGCACATCAGGAGCAGTTCGACCAGGTGCTCCTGGACCGGCCGGACCAGCGGCTGGACGAGGAAGACGTCCCGCTCCCGGCAGTTGGCCTGAAGCTGGACCTCCAGGCAGTCGTTCGCGAACCTGCTCACCCGGGTGGGCCTGAGCGGCACGCCGAGATGGGCACAGAGCTCCGAGGCCAGCTCGGGGTGGGCGCTGCCGCTGAAGACGGCGATGTCTCGCACGATCCGCTCCTCGCCTGACCAGGTCGCCCCGGTCACCTGGGGTCGATGCACGTGGGGCCGGTCGTTCCGGGCCTGATCCCCATGGTCCACGAGCGGCGACCCGGCCGCGAGCCGACGACACGCCGTCCCGGGCCGGGATGGCCGCCGGCCGGTCCACCGGGCCGAATTGATCAGCCAACCGGGCGGTCTGGCAACGGAATTGGCGGGCATCCGGCTAGGAGGAAGGAGGACCGTCGACATGACCTCTTCGATCAGGCGCATCCCCCGGCGCATGCCCGGCTGGGCGAAGGTGCTCACCGCCCTCGCGCTGGTGCTCGTCCTGCTGTTCGCCGGCATCCGGCTGGCCGTACTGCCGGGGCTGCGGGACCTGTTCGGCACCGAGACCCAGGACCGCTCGGGTCCCGCACTCCTCAAGTCCATTCAGGACATGAGCCGTTACGACGCGGCCTCCGGCAACTTCCAGGTCGTCGTGGACCTGGAGAAGGACGCCAAGTACCTGCCCGACGTCCTGCACGGCAGCCGCACCCTGTACGTCGGGGCGGGCACCGTGGACGCGTACGTCGACCTCGGCACGCTGGGCAGGAACGACGTGACGGTCGACGACGGCCGTACGTCCGCCACCATCCGGCTGCCGCACGCCCGGCTCGGCAAGCCGGCCCTCGACCCCGACCGTTCCTACGCCGTCTCCAAGCAGCGCGGTCTCCTCGACCGGCTCGGCGACCTCTTCTCGGACAACCCGAACAGCGAACAGGCCGTTCAGAAACTGGCGGTCCGGCACATCGGCGACGCCGCCAAGGACAGCGGGCTGACGGCGCGGGCCGAGACCAACACCACGGACATGCTCCAAGGGCTGCTGAGCTCCCTCGGCTTCAAGGAGGTGCACATCACGTACGAAAACTGACCGACCATTCGCACCACCGCGCCACCGGACGCCCCGGGCATCCGGCCGGGCCCGGCATCGACCCTGCGATGGCGGGTAACCCCCCTACAACGTCGGGAAGTTGAAGCATGGAGGAACTTATGGCCCGCGCAGCCTCCAGGCCGCGTACCGCCTCACGATCACGCACCACCGGAAGCGATCCGGCAGCCGCCGGACCCGAGCCGTCCGGGTGGGCCCGCAGGCTGCCCGGCTTCCGCTCCAGGGCGGCGAAGGCCGGGACGAAACCGAAGGCCGGGACGACGAAAGCGAAAACCGGGACGAGGAAGGCGAAGGCGGGGGCGAAGGCTGGGGCGAAAGTGAAGACCACCGCGAAGCCGAAGACCACCGCGAAGCCGAAGTTCGCCGCCAGGGCGAGGGCGGCCGTGAAGGCGAAGGGCGGGTCCACGGCGCGGCCGGCCCGTGACGAGCGCCGTCCGCTGCCCTTCCCGCTGCGTGTTCTGGCGATGCTGTGCGCCTTCGTGTTCATGGTGGCGTTCGCCGTCGTACTGGCCAAACTCACCCTCGAACCATCGCCCGCCTCGGTGGCGCTCACGCACACCAACCTCCATCCGGGCCGCTCCCTCAAGGCCTACCTGGACCAGCCCGCACTGCGTGACGCGGTCAAGCAGATCGGCGGGAACGTGCTGCTCGGGGTGCCGTTCGGGGTCCTGGTGCCGGTCGTGGCGCCGCAGGCCCGCGGATTGCTGCGGGTGCTGCTGCTGACCGCGACCGTGATGCTCCTGGTGGAGTTCGCACAGGGCGCCCTGATCACCGGACGGGCCTTCGACATCGACGACGTCATCCTCAACACCGCGGGGGCGCTGGTGGGTTACCTGCTCCTGGGCCGGCGGCTGAGCCGGGCGGTACACGCCCGCAGGCGGTCACGGTCGCAGTAGCGGATGTCCGAGACGGATGTCCGACGGCTCGGCCGGGCGGCCGCCGCCCGGCCGTCCCGGCCGGCAGCGCTCAGGTCCGGCCCCAGTGCAGCGTCCAGGTGAACTTGTCCCCGCCGACCCAGCGGACCACGTCCGGATCGTCCAGGTCGTGGACGACGATGCCGGACGCGGCAGCGGCCGCGAGGACGTCGGTGACGGTCTTCGCCTCACCGACCACCTCGCCGTCGATCTCCACGATGCGAAACGGCGGGTCGCCCGGCTGCACGCCGAGCACCATGATCCGCGGACTGCCGATGTGAGGGGACGCGACTTCGGTCATGTCTTCGAGCCTAAATCGCAACCGGCGGTCACGGGTGGCGCGCGTCACCCGTCGGGCCCATCGGGTTCACCGCCCCGGTGGTCCACCGGGTTCGCCGCCCCGGGGGCCCACCGGGTTCGCCGCCCCGGGGTCCATCGGGTTCACCGCCCGGGAGGGTCGGCCGTGGTGCGGCTCGGCTCCGGCTGGGCAACCCTGGATCCAGGAGGTGGCGATGGAGCCCGTACAGGCCCTGGAGCGGATCGCCTTCCTGCTGGAACGGTCCGCGGCACCGACGTACCGCGTCCGTGCCTTCCGCACCGCGGCGCGTGTGCTGCGGCAGCTGCCCGAGGCGGAGCTGCGCGAGCGGGCGGCGGCCGGGACGCTGGCGGGACTGAAGGGGGTGGGACCGAAGACCGCCCGGGTGGCGGCCGAGGCACTGGACGGGCAGGTGCCCGGGTATCTGGCGAACCTGGAGGACACCGGGGCCGCGGGCCCGCTCGCCGACGGCGGTGAGCGGCTGCTGGCCCTGCTGCGCGGGGACTGCCATCTGCACTCCGACTGGTCGGACGGCGGCAGCCCGATCGAGGAGATGGGCCGGACGGCGGCCGCGCTCGGGCACGAGTGGGCGGCGCTCACCGACCACTCCCCCAGGCTGACGGTGGCCCGCGGACTGTCGGCCGAGCGGCTGCGCGAGCAGCTCGCGGTGGTCGCGGAGCTCAACGAGACCTGGGCCCCGTTCCGGCTGCTGACCGGCATCGAGTGCGACATCCTCGACGACGGCAGCCTCGACCAGGAGCCGGAACTGCTGGAGCGGCTCGACGTCGTCGTGGTGTCCGTCCACTCCAAGCTGCGCATGGACGCCCGGTCGATGACCCGCCGCATGGTGGCCGCCGTACGCGATCCGCACGCCGACGTCCTGGGGCACTGCACGGGACGCCTGGTGGCCGGACGGACCCGGCCGGAGTCGGAGTTCGACGCGGACGAGGTGTTCGCCGCGTGTGCCGAGTCCGGTACGGCCGTGGAGATCAACAGCCGTCCGGAACGGCTCGACCCGCCCGAACCGCTGCTGCGCCGGGCCGTGGCGGCGGGCGTGCTGTTCTCCGTCGACACCGACGCCCACGCGCCGGGCCAGCTGGACTGGCAGGCGCTCGGCTGCGCGCGGGCCGAGAAGTGCGGGGTGCCCGCGGAACGCGTGGTGACCACCTGGTCCGCGGACGAACTGCTGGCCTGGACCCGGGACGGCCGGGTCCCCGCGTCGGTCTCCTAGGGCCCGCCCTTCAGGTTCCCCGGACCCGCCCTTCAGGTTCCCGAGGCCCACTCGTCAGGGTGACGCGGATCACCACGAGCGGCGGCCGGACGGGGAACAGCGGAAGGTGATTGCCCGTTGAACCAACCGTGGGCGCGGAGGGGACAGTGTCCCCGGGCCTCACCCTTTGCCCCCAGGGACGATCGTTCGGCTGAAGCCCTGGGGAGCCCTCGCCGCGAGGCGACCGCCCTCCGCTCCCACCCTGAGCCGCCCCGACCGTGATTCCCCCGTCCGGTCGGGGCGTTGTGCTGTCCGGCCGGCCTCTCCGCCGCCGGCCTCGCCGCCGCCGATCTCGCCGCCGGCCGATCTCGCAGTCGGCCGATCTCGCTTGACTTCGAGAGCACTCGAATTCGTAGCGTTCAAGACATGACCACCGCACAGCACAAGATCGGCTCGGGCTTCGGCGCCGAGAGCACCGCCGACGACGTCCTCCAGGGCATCGACCTCACCGGCCGGCTCGCCGTCGTCACCGGCGGCTACTCGGGCCTCGGGCTGGAGACCACCCGGGCCCTCACGAAGGCGGGCGCCCACGTGGTCGTCCCGGCCCGTCGCTCGGACACCGCCCGCGAGGCGCTCGCCGGGATCGACGGCGTGGAACTCGACGAACTGGACCTCGGCGACCTGGAGAGCGTGCGCGGCTTCGCCGAACGGTTCCTCGCCTCCGGCCGGACCGTGGACCTCGTCATCGACAACGCCGGGATCATGGCCTGCCCGGAGACCCGGGTCGGGCCCGGCTGGGAGGCCCAGTTCGCCACCAACCACCTGGGACACTTCGCCCTGGTCAACCGTCTGTGGCCGGCGATCGCGGCGGGCGGCGCACGCGTCGTCTCCGTCTCCTCGCGGGCCCACCACTTCTCCGGCATGCGCTGGGACGACGTCCACTGGCGCCACGGCTACGACAAGTGGGAGGCGTACGGACAGGCCAAGACGGCGAACGCGCTGTTCGCCCTGGAGCTGGACCGGCTGGGCCGGGACGCGGGCGTACGGGCCTTCTCGCTGCACCCCGGCGGCATCATCACCCCGCTCCAGCGGCACCTCCCCAAGGAGGAGATGATCGAGCGCGGCTGGATCGACGCCGAGGGGAACCTGCTGAACCCGAAGGGCTTCAAGACCCCCGAGCAGGGTGCGGCGACCCAGGTGTGGGCCGCGACCTCGCCCCGGCTGGAGGGCCTGGGCGGCCTGTACCTGGAGGACTGCGACGTCGCCGAGCCCGCCGTGGAGGGCGGCGAGCCCAACGGTGTGAAGGACTGGGCGACCGACCCCGCGCAGGCCACGCGACTGTGGACGCTGTCGGCCGAGCTCACGGGGGTCGACGCCTTCTCCGGCTGAGCCCTCCTCCGCCGACCGCCGTCACAGGTGCGGGTCCGCGCGGACCGGGTACTCGGCTTCCCACCCAAAGGGAGGAGCCAAAGTACTCGGCGGCTTCCCACCCACAGGGAGGAGCCGGGGTACTCGGCGGCTTCCCACCCACAGGGAGGAGACCGAGGTGAGCAGCGAACCGGGACGGAGGGTGGTCGTCACGGGCGCCACCGGTCATGTCGGCACGAGCTTGGTGCGGCTGCTGTCCGAGGATCCGGAGGTGGGCGCGGTGCTGGGCCTGGCCCGCCGGCTCCCCGACTGGTCACCGCCGAAGACGGACTGGGCCGCGGTCGACCTGTCGACCGAGCGGCCCCATCCGGTGAAGGAGTTCGAGGGCGCGGCCGCCGTGGTCCACCTGGCCTGGACGCTGCGGCCGACGCACGATCCCGCGGTGACCTGGCGCACCAATGTGCTGGGCAGCATCCGGGTCTTCCAGGCGGTGGCCGCGGCGGGGGTGCCGACGCTGGTGCACGGGTCGTCCGTGGGGGCCTACTCTCCGGGGCCGAAGGGACACACGGCGGACGAGTCGTGGCCGACGCACGGCTGGCCCGGCGCCGCGTACTGCCGGGAGAAGGCCTACCTGGAGCGGGTGCTGGACACGTTCGAGCGGGAGCATCCCGAGATCCGGGTGGTACGGATGCGGCCCGCCTTCCTCGTCCGGCGCGAGCCGGCCCGCGCGCCGCGCCGCACCCACGGCGGGCGGCTGCGGCCCGGTGCTCCGCAGCCCCGGCCCGACCTGCTGCCGTTCCTGCCGGAGGTCCGGGGACTGCGGGTGCAGGTGCTGCACCCGGACGACGCGGCCGAGGCGTACCGGCTGGCGGTGCACCGCCAGGTCCACGGCGCCTACAACCTGGCGGCCGCCCCCCCGGTGGACTCGGAACTGCTGAGCGCGATGTTCGGCGCCCGTCCGGTACGGCTCCCGCGCACCGCGGCCCGCACCGCGGTCGCCGCCGCCTGGGGCCTGCGGCTGCTGCCCGCCTCGCCCCAGCTCTTCGACGCGGTCCTGCGGCTGCCCCTGATGGACTGCACACGGGCGCACACCGAGCTGGGCTGGTACCCGCGGCACACGGCGACGGAGGTGCTGGAGGAGTTCCTGCTGGGCCTGCGCCGCGACGAGGAGACGGAGGCCGAGCCCGAGTCCTCGTGGTGGCGCACGGCGGGATGAGAGTGCGAGGCCCCACGCCGATAGGGGCTCCGCGGTCGGTCAGTGCGGGGCGCGCTCCTGGAGGGCCGTGCGCCAGGCCGGGGCCGGTCCCTCCGGCTCGGGTTCCGGGCGGCGGCCGCCGCGGGAGAAGAAGTCGGCGAGCGGCAGGATCGCCGCGCCGACGGTGACCGCGTCGGGCCCGAGCCTGCCGAGTTCCACGGTGACCTTCTCGGCGGGATGCCGCAGGGCGTACGCGGTGGCGTGCCGGCGGACGGAGGGCAGGAAGCGGGCGCCGAGCTGGAGACCGGCCCAGCCGCCGATGAGGATGCGTTCGGGCTGGAAGAGGTTGATCAGGTCGGACAGGCCCGCGCCCAGGTACTCGGCGGTCTCCTCCAGGACGGCGAGGGCGACGGGGTCGGCGGTGCCGTCGCCGTCGACGGGGTAGGCGGCGGCCAGCATCGCGGTCAGCGCCGTCTCCTCGTCGGCGCCCCGCGGCGGCTGTCCGCCCGCCTCGCTCCACCGCTGGAGCAGCGACTCGGCGCCCGCGTACGCCTCCAGGCAGCCGAGCGCGCCGCAGCGGCAGCGGCGCCCCCTGACCCGTACGGTCAGATGGCCCCATTCCACGGCCCGGCCGTGTTCCACGTCGGCGGTGACGAGGCAGGCTCCGACGCCCGAGCCGAAGAGGACGACGACCGCGTTGTGGGCCCCGCGTCCGCCGCCGAACCACATCTCGGCCTGGCCGAGGGTCTTGGCGCCGTTGTCGATGAAGTACGGCACGCTGTCGGGGAGCTCGGTCCCGGCGCGCAGCAGCGCCTCCAGCGGGACCGCGGACCAGCCGATGGTCTGCCCGTGCACGACGGCCCCGCGGTCGGCGGTGTACTCGACGATGCCGGGCACGCCGATGCCGACGCCGAGCAGCCGCTCGGGCGGGATGCCGGCGGTGGCGAGCACCTCGGCGATGCCGTCGCGGATGTGCCCGACGATCACCTCGACCTCGTACCGCTGGTGTTCCAGGGGGCGTTCCGCACGGGCGAGCTCGGTGAGGGTCAGGTCGAACAGCTCGATGCGTACCCGGGTCTCGCCGACGTCGACGCCGATCATGTGGCCGCTGCCGGGCGCGACGCGCAGCAGGGTGCGCGGGCGGCCGCCGTCGGAGTCGACGCTGCCGGCCTCCTCCAGCAGGCCGTCCGCGACCAGGTCGGAGACGACGTTGCTGACCGAACCGGAGCTCAGGCCGGTGACCGGGCCCAGCTCGAAGCGGCTCAACGGGCCGTCGAAGTAAAGCCGTTGCAGCACGACCGTGCGGTTGGCCCGCCTCAGGTCGCGCACCGTGCGCCCGTTCCGCCCCGCCATGTGGTTCCTCCCGAACCCTGCCCGGAACCCGTCGGAACGGGTCCGGCACCCTGCCCGACCTGCAACATACCGCCGCAGGCTCGCCGGGCGCACTTCTTATGACCCTTAATTCACGTAACGAGCTAAGCGACGGCCACCCACCTTCCCCCGGAAATCCGTTGGCGTGCCCCCTGGGGCACTGCTTACCCTTGGCAGAAACCTAGTACCCCTAGGTTTGCGGGCGTCCGGAGTGCGGGCACCACCGGACGCCTCGCCGTATCCACTGCCCTCGATACCCACCGTCCCCGTCGTACCCACCGTCCACACCGTCCCCGTCGTACCCACCGTCCCCGTCGTACCCACCGTCCCCGTCGTACCCGCGTGCCAGGAGGCCACCCCCATGAGATCGCTCACCGAGCCGGAGATCCGCGAGTCCTTCGTCAACTGTTCGAAGGGCGAGGCCAAGCGGTTGTCCGTGCCCCGGGATCTCGACCGGCGCCCCTGGGCCGACCTCGACTTCCTGGGCTGGCGGGATCCGGGCGCGCCCGACCGCAGTTACCTGGTCACCGAGCGGTCGGGGCGGCTCGTCGGGGTGACGCTGCGCTTCCCGTCCTCGCAGCGCGGCATCCTGCACCGCAGCATGTGCTCGCTCTGCCTGACGACCCACCGCGGTGGCGGCGTCTCGCTGATGACCGCGCGCAAGGCGGGAGCCGCGGGCCGCGAGGGGAACTCGGTCGGCCTGTACATGTGCACCGACCTCGCGTGCTCCCTCTACGTACGCGGCAAGAAGGCACTCGACTCCGGTTCCCGTTTCGAGGAGAGCCTGACGGAGGAGGAGCAGATCGCCCGTACGACGGGCAATCTGTCCGCGTTCCTCGACAAGCTGGACGTCTGAGCCCTTCGCCGCCGGTCCGCTCACCCGGCCGGCGGCGCCCAGCGCGGGTCGCGGCCCAGGAAGGCCAGCAGCGCCTCGGCCGCCGTGTGGTCCTCATGGCTCGCGCGGGCGGGCGCGAACACCTGGTAGGCGTCGCGCAGGTGGTCCACGAGTCGGTCCGCCGCCGGCCGGATGCCCTCGGCGAGGCCATCCGGAAATGGCCGGTTCCGGCCGGTCGCGACCGCGATGTCCCACGCGTGCACGGCCGCGTCCATCGCGGCCGCCGCCACGGCCACGGCCGGCGGCAGCGGGCCCAGCGGCGTCGGCACCTGCTCCACGTCACCGGGCAGCCCCGCGTACGCGTCGGCGACCGCGACCAGCACCTTGTCGAGTTCCGCCACCGGGTCCCCGGCGAGCGAGTCGTCCGGCCGGAAGGGGTCGCCGTCGGGCCGGCCGCCGGTCAGGACGCAGCCGTAGGCCTGCTGGTCGATGCGCGCGTGGTTGAGGACCTGCCGTACCGACCACGCGGAACACGGGGTCGGCGCGGCCCAGGCCCCCTCCGGCACCGCGGCGACCACCTCCCGCAGGTAGTCGTACGACCGGGTGAGGACCTCGATGCCCTGGAACTCCGTCTGTGACTCCGTCATGCCCTTGCCCCTCCTGTGGCTTCCGGCTGGTGGGAACAAATCTAGGCGCCCTTGCGGACAACCACGGTCCTCGACCGGGACGTTCGAGCGGTCCGGGGACGGGGAACAGGCCAAGAGATGCACGTTGCACAGGAGTGGAAAGAGTCCCTCGGACGGCTGGTCAGGCGCCACCGGGACCCCGTCGTCGTCCAGGCGCTGCGGTCGACCGCCGCGGCGACGATCGCCTACGTCATCGCCCTGCACCTCAGTCCGGAACCCGCGCCCCTGACGGCCCCGCTGACCGCGCTGCTGGTCGTCCAGGTCACCCTGTACTCCACCCTCACCACCGGGATCCGCCGGGTGAACTCCGTGGTGGCCGGGGTCCTGGTCGCCGTCGCCTTCAGTCTTCTGGTGGGACTGACCTGGTGGAGCCTCGCGCTGGTCATCGTGGCGTCACTGGCCGTCGGACATCTGGTGCGGGTCGACGAGTTCGTGCCCGAGGTGGCGATCAGCGCCATGCTGGTGCTCGGTGTCACCGCGGTCGGCAACGTGGCGTGGGCACGGGTCCTGGAGACGCTGATCGGCGCGGTGGTCGGGCTCGGCTGCAACCTGCTGCTCGCTCCACCAGTGTGGGTGGACGAGGCGGGCGAGTCGATCGTGGAACTGGCGCGCCGGGTGCGCCAGCTGATGCTGCGGGTCGGCCAGGAGGCCGCCGGACACACGCCCGTGGAGCATGCGACGGCCCGGCTGCACGAGGCACGCCGGCTCGACCACGACATCGCCCAGGTGGACGCCGACCTGCGGCAGGCCGAGGACAGTCTGCGGCTCAATCCGCGGGTGCAGGAGGGCCTGCTGCACCGCATCGTGCTGCGCACCGGGCTGGACACCCTGGAGATCTGCACGGTCGTGCTGCGGGTGATCACCCGTACGCTGACCGACCTCGCCAAGGAGCGCGAGTCCGAGCCGCTGTTCCCGCCCGGGACAGGGGACGTCGTGGAACAGCTGCTGTCCGAGGTCGCCGACGCCGTGGTCAGTTTCGCGGTCCTGGTCACCAGCCATGTGAGCGCCAACGCCGAGTCGGCCGAGGACCGGCTCGCCGCCGGGCTGCGGCAGGCGGCGACCACCCGGGACAAGCTGTCCCGGCTGCTGCTGGAGGAGATCCAGCGCGATGCCCGGCAGTGGCAGCTGTTCGGTGCGGTGCTGACCGAGACGACCCGCATCATCGACGAGCTCGACACCGAGCACCGCTCGCGCCGCCTGATGGAGGAACTGGACCGCTGCGCACACCGCCAGCACGCGCGGCTGTCCTGGGTGGCCCGGCTGCGCGCATAGGCCGTCGCAGTGATGTGGCGATGCGAGTCCGGCAGCGTGCCGCTCCGCGGTCCGCCGGTCCGCTGGCGGCGGAACCGCGCGGTACTCGTCGGACGTTCACTGTCACGACGGCCACGAGGACGAGCACGAGCACAGAAGACGAGCACCGGTACGAGCGAGACGAGCACGAGCACGTACGAGTACGAGCGGGTACAGGGCGAGGGGGAGAGTGCGGATGACCGACACCACCGTACGGATCGACGGAAACACGCTGCGGCTGCCGGGCGGGGTGGCGGTGCGGTTCGTCCGCACGCTGCGGCTGCCCGAGAAGGGGACCCATCCGCTGCCGCCCGGACTGGGCGAGTTCCCGGTGCGCAGCGTCGCGGACCACCCGGACACCGTCCCCGCCGAGTGGCTGGCGCGGGGCGGTGTGATGCTGCCGGTCCATCTGCGCGAGGCGATGTGGCTGAGCTTCTCGGGGACGAAAGAACCGGCCGCGCTCCAGGTGGGTGTGGGCAAGGTGTGCGCGGTCTCGGGCGAGCCGTGGAGCGGCCGGCTGTCCCGCGAGCCGCAGAACTACGTCGTACTGCCGCGGCAGCCCTGGCTGGACGGCATCAACTCCGGCAAGGGCACGGTCCGCCAGTTCGTGGCGGTGCCGCTGGGTCTGGGCGCGACGGTCGAGGGGCAGGTCACGGGCGAGGAGGTGTGGGGCGGCGTACAGCTCCAGTCGTTCCCGCTGAACGACCGGGCGCTGGCCGAGTGGCGCGAGCGGGAGCGGGAGCGCCGTCTGGCGCAGGAGCGTATGCGGGCGTCGCGGCCGGCCGGGGACGGCTACGGCGGCCCGCCCTCCGTGCTCGGCGGCGTGTTCCCGGCCGCGTCCATGGCCGCACCGGGCGGCGCCGTGCCGATGGCCCCGCCGGCCGCGGCCGCGCCGGGTGGAGCGCCGCGCGCCGCGGCCGCCATGGGGCTTGGTGTCGGTGGCTCGATGCGCCAGGAGGTCTACCGGGACGACCGGCCGGCGAAGGACTGGTCGGCCGAGCCGGCCGGACGGGTCTTCGTGCACCTGGTGACACCGCCGCAGTGGCGTCGTATCACCGGCGAGGAGCCGCCGCCGTCGCCCGTGGACCGCGCCGCGTACACCCGGGCGGGCCTGCCCTGGTACGACTACTACGACGAGGAGGCCGAGGATCTCGCCCCCACGGACGCCCTCGGGGATGTGCGGCCGGTCGGCGACTGGCTCGGTGACGATCACGAGCCCTGGCAGCAGCCGTCGCCCCAGCAGGTGCAGCCGCTGCAGGACGCGCCGGGCAAGCCGGTGCAGGACGGCACCTGGTAGCGGGCTGCCCGGACACCGGTGGGTGTTGCACCCTGCGCAACACCCACCGGTCGTTTTGCGCTTC
Source organism: Streptomyces sp. NPDC107559 (assembly GCF_055657365.1). Lineage (NCBI taxonomy): Bacteria > Bacillati > Actinomycetota > Actinomycetes > Kitasatosporales > Streptomycetaceae > Streptomyces > Streptomyces sp. NPDC107559. The sequence continues at coordinate 157,524 of NZ_JBVKBD010000010.1, forward strand.
GGGGGCGCCGCGCGTCAGGGTGGCCGTGACGACCGGGACCACCGACGACCTGAGGTGCGCAGATGGGCAGTGGGGCAGAAGCGTCGCGCGGCGGCTGGAGCAGGCGCCGTTTCGTCGGTGCGCTCGGCGGAGCGGCCGCGGCGGCGGCCCTGGCCGGTTGCGGCACCTCGCCGGAGGCCTCGCAGCCGGCCGGGACGGCAGGCACCGGGGCCGGATCCGGGTCCCGGCGGCCGGCCCCCGACGCGTCGGGAGGTACCTCGGGCTCCACCGGTCCGCGCCCCCTCTACGTCGGCACGTACACCTCTCCCGAGGACGGCGGCAAGGGCATCGGGCTCGCCTCCTACGACAGCGCGACCGGCCTGATCACCGCCACCGGCTCGGGCGTCCTCACCGGCGTCGCCGACCCGTCGTATCTCGCGGTGCACCCGGACGGCCGGACGCTGTACGCGGTGAACGAGCGCGAGCAGGGCGCCGTGACCGCCGTACGGCTGTCCGACGGCCGGGTGCTGGGCAGCCGTGCCACCGGCGGCGCGTCGCCCTGCCATCTGTCGGTCCACCCGGGCGGACGCTGGCTGCTCACCGCCGACTACGGCTCGGGCAGCGTGAGCGTGCACCCGATCGAGGCGTCCGGGGCGCCGGGCGAGCGCACGGACCGGGTGACGCACTCCTCCCCCGCCCCCGGACCGGGCCAGCACGGCCCGCACGCGCACCAGTTCGTCACCGCCCCGGACGGCCGTCACGTCCTCGCCGTCGACCTCGGCACCGACACGGTCTACACCTACCGGCTGGACGACCGGGCCGGCACGCTCACCGAGGTCGCGCGGGCGCACGCCCGGCCGGGCGCGGGCCCGCGCCAGCTGGCCTTCCACCCCGGCGGCCGGTACGCCTACCTGGCCAACGAGGTCGACGACACGGTGGCCGTCTGCCGCTACGACCCGGCCACCGGCCGGCTGGCCGTCGGCGATCCGCAGTCCACCGGGAGCGGCAAGCGCACCAACTACCCTGCGCAGTTCCTGGTCACGGCGAACGGTTCCTACGCGTTCCTCGCCAACCGGGGCCACAACAGCATCGCGCGGTACGCGGTGGAGGCGGACGGCGCGCGGCTCCGGCTGCTCGGCACGGTGGCGGTGGCGGGCGACTTCCCGCGGCAGATCGCGTTCTCGCCGGACGGCAGGCTGCTGTTCGCGGCGAACCAGCGTTCCGGCACGGTCAGCGTCTTCCACGTGGACGCGGAGCGCGGCGGGCTGCGGCTCGCGGGCGACCCGTTCGCCTCACCTCTCGCGGTCTGTGCGCTGCCACTGTAGGGAGCGCGGGCAGGCGGCGGCGCTCGCCTGGCTGAGCAGGACGTGCATGCGCTCGGTGAGCTGGGTGACGTCGTCGGCGGGCGCGTGGAAGGGCAGTCGCACCTCGCCGTGGGTGCGGGCCCGTTCGATGCGCAGGGTCAGTCCGTGCCGGTCGACGGCGAGCGGCTGGACGCGTACGGCGCCGTGCAGGCTGTCCGGCCGGATCAGCCGGGTGAGCCGTTCGACCGCGTCGGGGTGGGCGTCGGCGAGGTGGGTCAGCAGATGGGCCTCGGCCGTGGCGAGCGGGTCGGGCCGGGCGGCGGCGAACTCGTCGAGGCCGACGACCGTCGCCCCGGACTGCTGCCGCAGCACCACCCGCGTGGCCTGGAAAAGGAGGTGACCGTCCACGGGCTGGAACCAGCCGGCCAGCCAGAGCCGGCCGCGGATGCGGCTGCGCACGGGGACCGGGGCGACGTCGGCGAACTCCAGGACGGCGGACGGCTCGCCGCGGGGCGCGCAGATCGCGGCCGTGCGCAGGGCGCTCTCGTCGGGCACGTGCAGGAGCACCCGGCCGTCGGCGTCCACGGCGTGCGCACCGACGTACTCCTCGCGTCCGCCGTCCGCGGTCACCGCGCACGACCACGCGGCGGCGAGCACCGAACGCGCCCGCTCCGCCGCGGAAGGCGCGGCCGTCCAGGTCTGGCTGTCACCCATCCCGAAAACCTCCTTAGGTAAGCCTTGCCTAACTTATCGAAGATCAGGGCGCACGCCAACCACGCGGCACGCACCGGGCCATCGGGTCCCATCGCGAGATCCGGTCGACGAGGTCCAGTTAACGGAACCCGGGGTCCGTTGAGATCCGAGATCCGCTTACGAGATGACCCCGAGGAGCGCCCGCGCGCACAGCTCCCGCACCTGCTCCCGCGACACGCCCTCCTCCCGCAGCCACTCCAGGCAGACGGCGGTGGTGAACGCGAGCCAGCCGCGCACCGCGAGCCGTACGTCGGGACGCTCCTCGAAGACCGGGCCGAACTCCGGGTCGGCGGCGAGGGCCGCCAGGATCTGGCGCTCCTGGGCGGCCAGGGCGCGCTGGTAGACCCTGCGCACGGCCTGGTCGCCGGCCGCGTCCGCGCGATGGAACGCGCGGTATCCATGAGCGTGCGAGTGGACGTACTCCAGATACGCGTCGAGGCCCGCGGTGAGCTGCTCGCGCACCGGGACACCGGGTACGGCGGCGGTCATCCGCAGCATCCGCTCGCTCTCGCGCTCCACGACCGCCGCGAAGAAATCCCGCTTGGTCGGGAAGTAGTGGTAGAGCAGGCCCCGGGACACACCCGCGATCTCCGCGACCTGCTCGATCCACACGTCGTCGTACGGGCTCTCCGAGAACAGCCGCGCGCCGACCGACAGAAGCTGCTCCCTGCGCTCCTCGGTACTGAGCCGACGACGTGCGCGCTGCCCCTGGTTCGCGGCCATGACGGCACTTTACTTGACGTCGGTTCAACAGCGGGACCAGACTGGAACCGCTATTGAACCCACGTACAACACGAACGACGCGCCGCTGATCGAGGGAGATCACGTCATGGCGGAGACGGCGGAGACGGCAGGGCCGACGGGAGCGACGAAGCCGGCCGGACCGGAACCGGTGGGCACGGTCGCGCCTCCCGGCGACGCGCTGCCGAGGGGGTTCCGCAGCGCCGAGCAGGGCTGGCCCGAGCTGCACCGCATCCCTCATCCCCCGCACCGGCTGCCCCTGCTCGGCGACCTCGTCGGCGCGAGCCGGCGCACCCCCGTGCAGGACTCGATGCGGTTCGCCCGGCAGCTGGGACCGATCTTCCGGCGCCGGGTGTTCGGCCGCGAGTTCGTCTTCGTGTGGGGGGCCGGGCTCGCGGCCGACATGGCGGACGAGGCCCGCTTCGCCAAGCACGTCGGGCTGGGGATCGCCAATCTGCGGCCGGTCGTCGGGGACGCGCTGTTCACCGCGTACAACCACGAGCCCAACTGGCAGCTGGCGCACGACGTGCTGGCGCCCGGCTTCAGCCGGGACGCCATGGCGGCCTACCACCCGATGATGCTGGACGTGGCCGCCCGGCTCACCGACCACTGGGACCGCGCGCTGACGGCGGGCCGGTCGGTGGACGTGCCCGGCGACATGACCCGGCTGACCCTGGAGACCATCGCGCGCACCGGCTTCGGGCACGACTTCGACTCCTTCGAACGCTCCCGGCCGCACCCCTTCGTCACCGCCATGGTGGGCACGCTCGCCTACGCCCAGCGCCTCAACACCGTGCCCGCACCGCTGACTCCCCTGCTGCTGCGCCGCGCGTCCCGGCGCAACGCCGCCGACATCGCCTACCTCAACCGCACGGTCGACGACCTCGTACGGGCCCGGCGCGCGGCGCACGGCGACGGCAGCGACAGCGACGCCGACGGTGGCGACCTGCTCGACCGGATGCTGCGCACCGCGCACCCGGAGACCGGGGAGCGGCTGTCCGCGCAGAACGTACGGCGCCAGGTCGTCACGTTCCTGGTCGCCGGCCACGAGACCACCTCGGGCGCACTCTCCTTCGCCCTGCACTACCTCTCCCGCCACCCCGAGGTCGCGGCCCGCGCCCGTGCCGAGGTGGACCGGGTGTGGGGCGACGCCGCCGTACCGGGGTACGAACAGGTGGCCCGGCTGCGCTATGTGCGCCGGGTGCTGGACGAGTCGCTGCGGCTGTGGCCGACGGCGCCCGCCTTCGCCCGTGAGGCCCGGCAGGACACCGTGCTGGGCGGGACGCATCCGATGCGGCGGGGCGCGTGGGCGCTGGTGCTCACGCCGATGCTGCACCGCGACCCCGAGGTGTGGGGGCCGGACGCCGGACGCTTCGATCCGGACCGCTTCGACGCCCAGGCGGTACGGGCCCGTGCCCCGCACACCTTCAAGCCGTTCGGGACCGGCGCCCGGGCCTGCATCGGCCGCCAGTTCGCGCTGCACGAGGCCACCCTGGTGCTCGGCCTGCTGCTGCGCCGCTACGACCTGCGGCCCGACCCCGACTACCGGCTGCGGGTGACCGAGCGGCTGACACTGATGCCGGAGGGCCTGCGCCTGCATCTCGATCACCGCACCCCGGCCCCGGCCCCTGCCCCTGCCCCGAAAAGGGCCGACCGGGAAAGCCGGGGAGAGCTCCCGCCGCCGCACTGCCCCGCCCACGGGACGGACTGATCCTCGGCAGAGGGCCCGCGGGGCCACCGCGGCCGCGGTCCCCGGGACCGGAAAACTCACCGTCGTGTTTCCGGTCCTGTGGGGGACTCCTCATCCGACGGAAAACAACGTCGGCTACCAAGGGAGGAGGAGCCGGCCGAGGCAGGAGCCCGCGGATCGAGGAGAGACGACATGTGCAGCCACCAGCCCCCGTGTCCCAGCGCGGACAGCACGCACCACCGCACCGCCGTGACCGTTTCGGCCCATCCCGAGCAGGGCTGGAGCCTGCTGTGCAACGGCACCATCGTCTTCGACGACACCGGTGAACTGCTGCCCGACGGTCGGGTCGTGGGCCCGTGCCGCGCCCTCGGCCCGCTCACCGTCGCCGCCTGAGCCGACCGGCCGGCCGGCCCTCGGGCCCGCCGCGGTCGGCCCAGGCGTCCGGGCCCTCGCTCAGTCCGCCAGGGTTTCGAGGCCGAGGTGGGCGAGGCGCTCCGGGTCGGCCAGGAGGTACATGCCGGTGATCAGGCCGTCGACGACGGTCAGGGCGGCGACCGACTGCGGCTGCCCGTCGGGCACGGTGGCGAGCCCCAGCGAACCGTTGACCGACACCAGCCGGGTGGCGTCCGCGAACCGGGAGAACATCGCGGCCTGTTCGGCCACCCGCCTGGCCCCGCGTACCACCTTGGACGTGGCCGCGCCGCGCACCAGCGCACCCGAGTCGACCCGCAGCACCACATCCGGATGCAGGACGGCGACCAGCCCCTCCAGATCACCGGCCCGGGAGGCGGCGAGGAAGGCCTCCAGTACCTCGCGCTGGCGTCCACGGTCCGGCTCGGTCGGCGGTGCGACGTCCTTCACCCGGCGCCGGGCCCGGCTGGCCAGCTGCCGGGTCGCGGCCGGGCTGCGGTCGACGATCCGCGCGATGTCGTCGAAGGGCACCGCGAACATGTCGTGCAGAACGAACGCCAGCCGCTCGGCGGGCTCCAGGGTCTCCAGCACGACGAGGAGCGCGAGCCCCACCGAGTCGGCCTGGAGCACCTCCGCCTCCGGATCGATCCGGGCCGCCGGGCCGACCACGGGGTCGGGGACGAAGGTGTCGAGGGCCTCGAAGGTGCCACCCGTCTCCGTCAGCTGCTCACGGCGCGCCGCACGCGACCGCAGCAGGTCCAGACACACCCGCCCGATCACGGTGGTCAGCCAGCCCCCGAGGTTGCGGATCTCCTCCGTCTCGGTCCGGGCGAGCTTGAGCCACGTCTCCTGGACCGCGTCCTCGGCCTCGACGAGCGAGCCGAGCATCCGATAGGCGACAGCCTTCAGATGCCCCCGGTGCTCCTCGAAACGCCGTGCGAGCAGTTCCGTGTCGCTCAATGCATCTCCCCCTCGACCCACAGCTCGAACACCACGGCGCAAGCGCCGCGAAAACGCTACCCGACGCCCTGCGCCACCCCCATCAATGGCGAGAGCCGATTGCGGCGTCAACGTGCGGCGAGAGGGGACGACTTGGCCGAGAACAGCGTGTGTGCGCCCACGTTCATGGAAGTGAGGGCGGGCGCGGTCGGCGCCGGCAGGTCGTCTCACGGCCATCTACGAAGCCCGACCGTCGGTCAGGTCCCGGGCAAGTCCCCGAGCCGTTGCGCTGTCCGGCCTACGACTGGACGCGATCATCGGATTGAATACGGTTCGAAACTGCCGTCGCACCTGGGGGAACACGACATGCCCGTCGCCGACTTTCTGAGACCCGCCCTCGCCGCCGCTCTTCTGGCCTCGCTCACTGCCTGCGAAGCATCTTCCGTGCCGGATGTCTCGGCGAGCACCACGAGCAGCTCGGGAGCCGCCGAGACGCGTCGTCCAGCAGACCCCGAGCCCGTCGCCGCCGTCATGCCCGATGTCATCGGCGGCAACGCCGGGCGGGCATCCGAGCAGATGGGCTCCGAACTCGACATGGTCTTCAAGGACGCGAGCGGACAGGGCCGTGCCGTGGACGACCCCACCGCGTGGAAGATCTGCGACTCCCAGCCTGGCCCGAACCAGCAGATCACCAAGTTCCCCGTGGTCTTCGAGGTGGTGGAGGTTTCGGAGAGCTGCGAAGACGCGGCGTCGAAGTGACGTGCGCCTGACGCGCCGACTCCCGACGTCACGCAACGGTCCTCGGTCGGCCAACGGCGCGTCCTTGACGAGGGGCCGTTCCTACGGAGGTGCCGGGATCCAGTGCTGGGGCGAACCGGCGTACCCGTAGCGCGGCAGGCCCGTGACATCGGAGACCCGGTACGGGAACCGCCGCGCCGGCACGGTCACGTCCCCCTGGCTCCCGGGCATCGCCAGGGCGACGGGATCGTGCGCGTCGAGACCCACCTCGAAGTACCTGTGGGGAGGGTGATGGAAGATCGTTGACGAGCCCAAGAGGAACCCGCCAGGATGCGGATCATGGTGCAGCTCAGCGCGCAGGCCACCCACGGCGGTCAGGTGTTTCTGTTGATCTGGGGAGTCGGCGCGCTGGTCATGGGTTCGTTCATTGCCTCTCCGAAGGGGTCCGGCTGGTTTCGCAGCACGATCGTGTCCGGGCTGGAGGGGAAGCCGGCGCAGCAGACCCGCGCGAAGAACTTCGGTGGCGTGCGAGTGATAGCCACAGTGGTTGCCGCTGCCGGACTGATCGGCATCGGAACGGCGATGGTCCTGCTGATCCGAGGCTAGACCACACGCGCCTCTCAAGACCGCGTGTGGCGACTGACACCAGCGGCGGCGGAAGATCCACCAGGATGAGCGCTTCCGCAGTGATGGCCGCGGGGCAGTACGTGCAGGCTGCCTCCCAAGCTGAGCGACGCAGACAGACACCGGCGAGCAAGCGCAGCCGTCTGCGGACCATCAGCGCAGGTGAGGATCTCACCAAGTCGCTCCGCCGCCTGGTCCGGTGCCGTTCACCTGCGGTCGGTGTGGGATTTGAACCCACGGTGACTCGCGCCACGGCGGTCGAGGCCGGACCCCAGAGGCTGATCAGCCGAGGCGCAAGGGCGGTTGATCAACGTTGGTAGGCCCCTGTGCCACACTGCGTCCGGCCGTCAGAGCGCGGCCTCGCGAGGGGGTAGGACGTGGGAGCGGGTTTCGCGCTCATAGTGCTGGGTGGATGGGCGCGGTGGCTGCGCTGCAACTCGCAGGCACCGTAGTTGGCCCGTACGCCCTAGTACTCGGGCGAGTGCCCGGCCGATGGCTACAGCGCAACGTCGAGCACCCAAGGATCTGGGGGGCCGGTGCCCTGTTGCTGGCGGTCGAGATGTTTTCCTCCTCGGCTGTCGCAATCATTGGAGCCGGGATCATCACCCTCGGACACCTCAATAGACCGACGTTCAACCGTTGATCATCGAGGGAGTCCAGGGACGGACCCAGGCGTGCCACATCCGTGCCAGATCCAGCGGGGAACAACGGGGAACCCCGGTGGGACCGACCGAGCCCGTCGAGGCCATGCCCGGGTCGGCTGAGCAGTTCAGCGACCGATCGGGCTCGAGTGGCCCCAACTTGCCGAGTTGACGGTCCAACAGCTCAGTACGGCCGAGGAATCTCGTGCTCGCTCAGCGCAGCCTCGTACCGTGCCAGCAGAGCATCCAGGTTCGCGAGAATAAGGGCGGCGGACTCCCGGGCTTCATCCAGGTCGCCTTGCTCGCATGCCTCCAGCACCTCGGCCACGTCGCTGCGGAGGATGTGAAGGGAGTCGCCCTGTACCAGGACCCCGGGGAACCGTCTGCCGGGCAGGCGCACCACGGCGTCGTTGCCACCGTCGGTGAGCAGTTCGGTCTCGATGCGCTCCATCGGGCCATCCAACCCGGCATCACCGGCAGACAGCAATGGCCGACAACAGCGATGTTGAACCCAGGGGTCGTCCCAGCCGTCGGGGTCGGCGCACGGCGGGTCGGTCGTCGGTGTGCGGGCAGGGCCGGACCCGAGGGGATCTCGGGTCCGGTCCTGATCGCGGGGCGGGCCTCAGACCTCGTCGCGGGTCAGGGCCAGGAGGCGGTCCAGGACGCGGGGGCCGCCGGCTCGTACGCCGTCGTGCTCGAACTCGTCCGTGACCCAGGTGCGCAGGCCGCGGACGGCACGGGCGGTCTCCAGGGAGTGGGCCGTGTCGACGTACATGTCGTCGTGATAGACGGCCGCCGCGACCGGTACCTCGTTGGCGGCCAGGCGCGCCGGGTCGTAGAGGGGCTGCCAGTCGGTGCGGGCGGCGAGGTGTTCGGCGGTCTCGCGCAGCGGGCGCAGCGCCGGGTCGCAGTCGAACATCCAGGGGTGCACGGACTCACCGGTGAACAGCAGGGGTGCGTCGCCGGTGAGCGTCTTCGCCGCGTCGAACTGCGGGAACTCGGCACGGACGCGTTCGGCCGACCAGGCGGTGGGGCGGCCGTCCTGGCCGTAGATGGCCTCGTGGACGAGGGCGTACAGGGGGTGTCCGGCGTACGACAGGAGGCCCTGGACCTCTTCCTGGAAGGCGTCGGACAGCTCCAGGCCCCGCGAGGTGCGCACGAAGGCGCGTTCGAGGAGGAAGTGCAGCTGGTGGCTGCCCTCGGCGCCGCCGAGGAGGATGCCGAGGGACTGGAAGGCCTCGACGGTGAACCGGTAGCCGTTGGGGAGGGTCACCTCGTGGTGGAGGAGGTGGTCGGCGATACGGCGGGCGCGCTCGACGTCCTGCGGGTAGCGGGCGTAGTGCGCGACGACCTTGCGTTCGATGCGCGGGTAGGCGGCCCGGTAGACGTCCTCGGCGTGGGCGTGCAGGGAGGGCAGGCCGCCGGTGACCATGGCCGCCGCCAGGCCTTCGGGCGCCTTGGACAGGTACGTGAGCGTGCAGAAGCCGCCGAAGCTCTGGCCGAGGACGGTCCAGGGGGCGCCGCCGGTGACCTGGGGGCGGATCGCCTCGCAGTCCCGCACGATGGAGTCGGCGCGGAAGCGGGCGAGGTAGTCGGCCTGCTCGGCGGGGCCGCCGCGCAGCGGGAGCGTCTGGCGGTTGGCGGGCGTGGAGTGGCCGGTGCCGCGCTGGTCCAGCAGGAGGACGCGGTACTCCTCCAGGGCGCGGCCGAGCCAGGCCTGACGGCCGACGAACCGGTTGGCGCCGAAGCCGGGGCCGCCCTGGAGGTAGACCAGCCACGGCAGGTCCTGGCGTGCCCGGTCGCTCGCGACGACTTCCCGACCGTAGAGCTGGATCGTTTCTGCGGTCGGGTCGTCGTGATCGAGGGGAACGGTGAAGTGACGGTCGGTGAGGACGACTCCGGGCTGGCGGTAACTGACGGTCAACAGGGCTCCCCATACGGACGGACTGGGCCGTCCCAGTTCAGCACACCCGGGGCGGTGCGGCCCGACCGGGGATCATGAACAGCAACTGAACCGTGGCTCAGCGCCCGGGAAGGCTGGAGCGCCTGACGACCAGCTCGGGCTGGAGCACCACCCGGCGGTGTTCGTGGGCCGTGCGCCCGCCCTCCGCCTCCGTCTCCTCCAGGAGCAGCTCGGCGGCGAGCGCGCCCAGCGTGACGGCGGGCTGCCGTACGGAGGTGAGCGGGACGGCCGCGGCGGCCGCGAACTCGATGTCGTCGTAGCCGACGATCGCGAGGTCGTCGGGGACGCCGACCCCGGCCGCGTACATGGCCTGGAGGACACCGAGGGCGAGCAGGTCGTTGGCGCAGAAGACGGCGGTCGGCCGGTCGGCGAGGCCGAGCAGCCGGGCGCCCGCGTCCCGGCCCGCCGCGACGTCGAGCCGCTCGGTGGGCAGCTCGCGCAGCGCTTCGGGGCCCAGGCCCGCCTCGGCGAGCGCGTTCAGGGCGCCGGTGCGGCGGTCGCGGACCTGGTTGAGGCCCGGCGGCCCGCAGACGTAAGCGATGCTGCGGTGTCCGGCGTCGACGAGATGGCGTACGGCCAGCGCGCCGCCCGCCACGTCGTCCACGGAGACCGAGCACTCGGTGGTGCCCTCCGCGACCCGGTCGACCAGGACGAAGGGGATGCCGTGCCGGCGGAAGGACTCGATGTTGCGTCCGGTGGCGTCGGCGGGGGTGAGCAGCACGCCCCGCACCCGCTGCTCGGCGAAGAGCGACAGGTACTCGGCCTCCTCACCCGGGTTCTGGGCGCTGTTGCAGACCATCACGCCGAGCCCCGCCTCGCGCGCGGCCCGCTCGGCGCCGCGCGCGACGTCCACGAAGAAGGGGTTGCCCATGTCGAGGACGAGCAGCCCCATGATCCGGCTGCGGCCCGCGCGCAGTTGGCGCGCGGACTCGCTGCGGACGTAGCCCAGCCGGTCGATCGCGGACAGCACCCGGGCCCGGGTCTCGCCGGCGACCGTGTCCGGGCGGTTGATGACGTTCGAGACCGTGCCGACGGAGACTCCGGCGGCGCGGGCGACGTCCTTGATACCCACCGACTGGGCCATCGGGCGGGGACCTCCAGAGGAACATGGGGCGGCGGGAATACTTCACATTATCCCCAGCCCCCGGGTGAGCAGGTGGGATCAGGCGGGCAGGGCGAAGTCGGCGACACGCAGTGCCGAGGGGGTCGTACCGGTGGACTTCTCCTGGTACATGAACGACAGCACGTTGTCCGCCTTGACACGCCATTCGTCGATCACGACTTCGCCGAAGGCGTTCAGCGCGGCGGCGTCGTACAGGAGTGTCCAGTCGGTGTACCCGGAGGACCTGGAGGCGCCGGCGATCCGGCCGTGGGGCAGGACGGCGTAGGCGTTGTCGTACTTGTCCAGGACCAGTTTGGTGCGCTGGCTGGAGTTCGGTGCGACGGGGATCTCGGTCTTCTGCCAGCCGCCGGAGGAGTTCTTGCGCAGGTGGAAGGCACGGCCGTTGGCGGTGCGGTCGGTGACGTAGTTCGTGGTGCACTGGCCGAAGCGGCCGGGGACGTAGCTGATGATCGCGTGCGGCAGTCCGGCGGAGTCGGTGGCCTGGCTCTCCTGGTTCATCAGGGAGTGGTCGGGGTTGAGGGTGTCGACGACCAGGCCGCTGTCGGTCACCGCCACCACGTCGGAGCCGCCGGTGGTGGCGACGAGCGTGCCGGCGTCGTTGCGCCAGGTGCGGCCGCGGTCGGTGGAGTAGACGTAGCCGGTGTCGTGGTTGGTGATGCCTCCGCTGCTGCACATCACGGCGCTGTTCTGTTCGCGCCAGGTGAAGAAGGAGTGCAGTCGGCCGCCGGTGTCGTAGTCGATGCCGTGCAGGTACATGTTGCGGGCGGTGCTGGAGCCGTGCTCGCTGGTGTAGGTGCCGGTGGCGGAGGTCCACTCCCCCAGTGCCTTCCAGGCCGAACCGTCGTACTCCGCGAGGGCGTTGCGGCCGTTGCCGGAGACGCCGACGCGATAGCTGAGCTGGAGCCTGCCCTCGGGGGTGGCGATGAACTGCGGGTAGGTGAACTGCGAGGTGAGGGCGAGCCCGTCGAGGGTGGTCTGGACGGAGCCGAGGACCGCCGCGGTCCAGGCGGTGCCGGCCGGGTTGTCGACCAGGCCCGCGACCGACTTCACGTAGAAGAAGCCGTCGCTGTGCGAGTCCATGTTCAGGTGCAGCCGGCCGTCCGTCCTGGAGACGCCCAGGGAGATCACGTTGTGCGAGTCGTCGCTCTTGAGCTGGTGCGAGAGGGTGATCGTGGACCAGCCGGCGGTGCCCAGGGCCCGGCGCGCGACGACCGCGTTGCGGGTCGCGGTGTACCAGGCCGCGTACTGGTATCCCTTGTACGTCAGCAGGCCGTTCTTCTGGAAGGCGTTGTTGTTGACGAGACCGTCGTAGGAGACGAAGTAGATCGCCCGCGCGTCGAGCAGGGTCGTGCCCGAGGCGGTGACCGAGGGGCCGGGGGTGGCCGCCCGGGCCGTGCCGGGGACGGCCACCGCGGCGGCGGCCAAGGCACTGGCGAGAACCGTGCGTCTTCTCATGGGGGCTCCAGTCATGGACGTTCCGGTCGTGGGGGTTCCAGTCGTGGTTCCGGTCGTGGGGGTTCCAGTCGTGGTTCCGGTCGTGGGGGGGCCGGTCCTGGGGGGTCGGTCCTGGGGGCACGTCCTGAAGGGGATCCCGGGACGAGCCCCGGGAAGAACCCCGGCAGGGCTCGAGCCGGAACGGGCTCGAGCCCTGGGACTCCAGGTCAGGCGAGGTGGAAGACCTCCGTGAGAGGTTTCATCGCCTCGTCGGGTCTGGCGCCGTCCAGCGACTCGAAGAACGGCGCCATCTCCTTCTGCCAGCGGGCGTTGACCGCGGTGGCCTCCATGCCTGCCTGGGCGGCCGCGAAGTCCTCGGTCTCCAGGTAGCCGACGAGCAGGCCGTCCTCGCGCAGGAACAGCGAGTAGTTGTGCCAGCCGGTGGCGGACAGCGCGTCGAGCATCTCCGGCCACACGGCGGCGTGCCGCTCGCGGTACTCGTCGAGGCGGTCCGCCCGGACCTTCAGCAGGAAGCACACGCGTCGCATCAACACCCCTTGGGGAATCAGAAGTTGAACTGGTCGATGTTCTTGGCGTCGAACACGGTCGGCTTGCCGAGGCTGATCACGCCGTCCTTGCCGATGGTGTACGAGCCCATGGAGCCGGCCGTGAAGGTCTCGCCCTCCTTGCCGGTGATCTGCCCCGAGGCGAGCGCGACCGCGGTACGGGCGGCGAGTTCGCCGAGCTTGGCCGGGTCCCACAGCTCGAAGCCCTCGACGGTGCCGTTCTTGACGTAGGTGCGCATGTCGTTGGGGGTGCCGAGGCCGGTCAGCTTGACCTTGCCCTTGTACTTGGAGCCGGAGAGGTACTGGGCGGCCGCCTTGATGCCGACGGTGGTCGGGGAGATGATCCCCTTCAGGCCGGGGTACTCCTGGAGCAGGCCCTGGGTCTGCTGGAAGGACTGCTGGGCGTCGTCGTTGCCGTAGGCGACCTTGACCAGCTTCATGTCCTTGTACTTGGGGTCCTTCAGCTCCTCCTTCATGTAGTCGATCCAGGTGTTCTGGTTCGTCGCGGTCTGCGCGGCGGACAGGATCGCGATCTCGCCCTTGTAGCCGATCTGTTCGGCCAGCAGCTGCACCTCGGTACGGCCCAGGTCCTCGGCACTGGCCTGGGAGACGAAGGCGTTGCGGCAGTCCGCCTTGGTGTCGGAGTCGTACGTGACGACCTTGATGCCGCCCTTCATGGCCTGCTTGAGCGCGGTGCACAGGGCGCCGGGGTCCTGCGCCGAGACGGCCATCGCGTCGACCTGCTGCTGGGTGAGGGTGTTGACGTAGGAGACCTGGCCGGCGGTGTCGGTGGCGCTGGAGGTGCCGACCTCCTTGTAGCTGGACCCCAGCTCCTTCAGCGCCGCCTCGCCGCCCTTGTCGGACGTGGTGAAGTAGGGGTTGTTGACCGCCTTGGGCAGGAAGCCGACGGTCAGGCCCTTCTTCGTGGCGGCGTTCGGGTCGGCCGTGCCGCCCGCGGCGGCCGAGCCGCTGTCGGCGGCGACGTCGTTCTTGGTGGTGCCACCGCACGCGGTGACGGCCAGGGCGAGGGAGGTGACGGCGGCCAGGGCCGCGCAGGCACGGCGGAGCGACGACTTGCGCATGGGCGTGTTCCTTTACGAGGGTGGGCGGAGCGGGATGCCGGGCTGAGGTGGAGCGGGAGTTACGGCGCCGGGGTCGAGGCGGCCCTGCGGCCCGCCCGTGCCACGGAGATCTGCCGCGCGACCCGGGGGCCGAGCACGGAGACGACGAGCAGGACGCCGGTGACGACGATCTGCGACTGTGCCGAGACGTTCAGCAGGCTCATCACGTTCTGGAGGGCGCCGAGCAGGAAGACGCCCGCGATCGCGCCGCCGAGCGTGCCCTTGCCGCCGTCGAAGTCGATACCACCGAGCAGTACGGCGGCCACGACGGACAGTTCGAGGCCGGTGGCGTTGTCGTAGCGGGCGCTGGCGTAGTGCAGCGCCCAGAAGATGCCGGTGAGGGACGCCATCAGGCCGGTCATCGTGAAGAGGATCAGCTTCTGGCGCCGGACGCGGATGCCGGCGAAACGGGCCGCCTCCTCGCTGGCGCCGATGGCGTAGAGCGAGCGTCCGAACGGGGTGGCGTGCAGCGCCACCACGGCGATCGCGAGCAGGACCAGGAAGGGCAGGAAGGCCTGCGGGAGGAAGCTGTCCCCCAGGCGTCCGGCCGCGAAGTCCAGGTACTGGGTGGGGAAGTCGGTCACCGCGTCGGAGCCGAGCACGATCTGTGCGATGCCGCGGTAGGCGGCGAGGGTGCCGATGGTGACGGCGAGGGAGGGCAGTCCGAGCCGGGTCACCAGCAGGCCGTTGACGAGCCCGCAGACCACGCCGAGCAGCAGGCACAACGGGATGATCGTCTCGATCGTCATGCCCTGGTTCCACAGGGCGCCCATCACGGCCCCCGACAGGCCTGCCGTGGACGCCACCGAGAGGTCGATCTCGCCGGCCACCACGAGCAGGGTCATGGGCAGCGCGACCAGCGCGATCGGCAGGGTGTTGCCGATCAGGAACGACAGGTTGAGGGCGTTGCCGAACCCGTCGACGAAGCCGAAGGAGAACAGCAGGACCACGATGAGCAGGGCGCCGACGACCGTGTCCCAGCGGACGGCGCGCACGAGAGCGGAGTCAGCCATGGCGGGCGTTCCTCTTCTTCAGGGCCTGGGCCACGCGCAGCGCGACGATCCGGTCGACCGCGATGGCGAGGAGGAGCAGGATGCCGTTGATCGCGAGCACCCAGACGGAGCTGACGCCGAGGGCGGGCAGCACGCTGTTGATCGAGGTGAGCAGCAGGGCGCCGAGCGCGGCGCCGTAGACGCTGCCGGAGCCGCCGGTGAAGACCACGCCGCCGACGACGACCGCGCTGACGACGGTGAGTTCGTAGCCGTTGCCGGTACCGGAGTCGACGTTGCCGAACCGGGCCAGGTACAGGGCGACCGCGAGGCCGGCCAGGCCGCCGCAGAAGGTGTACGCGGCCAGGATCCGCTTGCGGACCGGGATGCCGGCGAGCCGGGCGGCCTCGGGGTTGGAGCCGAGCGCGTACATCTCGCGTCCGCTGCCGTAGTGCTTGAGGAAGTAAGCCGTGGCCACCAGCACGGCCAGCGCGATCAGGGCCAGCCAGGGCACCGCGGAGATGCCTCCGGAGCCGAAGTCGACGAATCCGCCGGGCAGGTCGGCCGCGGTGATCTGGCGGGAGCCGACCCAGATGGAGTCGATGCCGCGGATGATGTACAGCGTGCCGAGGGTGACGACGAGCGCGGGCACCTGGCCGAGGCTGACCAGCAGCCCGTTGAGCAGGCCGAAGCCGATGCCGAGCAGGATCGCCAGGGCGACCGCCACGACCGGGTTTCCGCCGCCCTGGAGGTAGATGCCGGTGGCGAAGGCGCTGATGCCGAGGGTCGAGCCGACCGACAGGTCGACGTTGCGGGTGATGACCACCAGGGACTGTCCGGTGGCGACCAGGACCAGGATGGTCGCGTTCAGCAGGAGGTCCTTGATGCCCTGCTCGGACAGGAACTCGCTGTTGCCCGTCTGGGTGACGGCGATCATCACCAGGAAGACGACCAGGATGGCGAGTTCGCGCATCCTGAAGACGCGGTCGACCAGCCGGGTGCCGCCTGACTTGGACACTTCGCCGGCCGGGGCGGGGCTGGGTGCGGTCACCGTCATGCGGCGGCCCTCCCGGTGGCTGCGGCCATCACGGACTCCTCGGTGGCTTCGGAGCGGGGGATCTCGGCCGTGAGCCGGCCTTCGTGCATGACCAGCACGCGGTCGGCCATGCCGAGGATCTCGGGCAGGTCGGAGGAGATCATCAGGACGGCGACGCCGTCGGCGGCCAGCTGCGACAGCAGCCGGTGGACCTCGGCCTTGGTGCCGACGTCGATGCCGCGGGTGGGCTCGTCGACGATGAGCACCCTGGGGCCGGTGGCCAGCCACTTGGCCAGCACGACCTTCTGCTGGTTGCCGCCGGACAGGGTGGCGACGGCGTCGGCGATCCGGGCGTACTTGACCTGGAGTTTCACGGCCCAGTCGAGGGAGCGGCTGCGCTCGGCGGCCCGGTCCACGAGGCCGGCCTTCACGCTGGTGCGCAGTCCGGTCAGGCCGATGTTCCGCTCGATGGACATGTCCATCACCAGGCCCTGGGCGCGCCGGTCCTCGGGGACCAGGGCGATCCCGGCGGACATCGCGGCGGACGGGGAACCGCCCGCGAGCGCGCGTCCGCCGACCTCGACCTCGCCCGCGTCCCGGCGGTCGATGCCGAAGACGGCCCGCGCGACCTCGGTGCGGCCGGCTCCGACCAGTCCGGCGAGTCCGACGATCTCGCCGCGCCGCACCTCGAAGGAGACGTCGGTGAAGACGCCCTCGCGGGTCAGACGGCGTACGTCGAGGACGACCTCGCCCGGTGTCACGTCCTGCTTGGGGTAGAGCTCGTCGAGGTCGCGGCCGACCATGCGCCGGACGAGGTCGTCCTCGGTCATCCCGTCCAGCGGTTCGCTGGAGATCAGGGCGCCGTCGCGCAGGGTGGTCACCCGGTGGCAGATCTGGAAGATCTCCTCCAGCCGGTGGGAGATGAACAGGACGGCGGCGCCCTGGTCGCGCAGGGTGCGTACGACGCCGAAGAGGCGGGCGACCTCGCTGCCGGTGAGGGCGGCGGTCGGCTCGTCCATGACCAGGACCCGCGCGTCGAAGGAGAGCGCCTTGGCGATCTCGACGATCTGCTGGTCGGCGATGGACAGGCCGCGGGCCGGGCGGTCGGGGTCGAGGTCGACGCCCAGGCGCTGCATCAGGGCGGCGGTCGCCGCGCGGGTGGCCTTGTGGTCGATCCGGCCGAGGGCGCGCCGGGGCTGACGGCCCATGAAGATGTTCTCGGCGATCGAGAGGTCGGGAAAGAGCGTGGGCTCCTGGTAGATCACGGCGATACCGGCGTCACGCGCGTCGCCGGGGCCGTGGAAGACGACGGGCGCACCGTCGAGCAGTACCTGGCCGGCGTCCGGTCGGTGCACCCCGGCGAGCGTCTTGATGAGGGTCGACTTGCCCGCGCCGTTCTCGCCGGCGAGGGCGTGGACCTCGCCGGGGAACAGCGTCAGTGAGACGTCCCGCAGGGCACGGACGGCGCCGAAGGACTTGGTGATGTCCTTCAGCGCCAGCACCGGGGCCGGACCCGTGTCGGACGGGTGGGTCATTGGGGGCTCCTCGACGACGCCGGCGGGCTGCCCCTCAGCGTCGTGAAAGGTTTCAACTGGATTGCCGGGACGTTAGACAGATCCGGCATGTGGCGTCAATGGGTCCGTGTCGAAAAAGTTTCGACAGCACAAGGTCTCGTTCTTGTTACGGGGAGGCGTCCCGGTCGCAGGGGTTGACACCCGTTCGGAGGGCTCATAACTTCCCCATCTGAAACGTTTCATTGCACTCGTTCCCCCCAACGACGTCCCAGGAGCCCTGAAGTGACCGATCTCGCCGCGGTGAAGGCCGCCCTCAAGACCCAGGCCGTCGAGACTCCGTCGTGGGCGTACGGCAACTCGGGGACCCGCTTCAAGGTGTTCGCGCAGCCCGGTGTGCCCCGCGATCCCCGGGAGAAGCTGGACGACGCGGCCCAGGTGCACGCCTTCACGGGCATCGCCCCGACCGTCGCGCTGCACATCCCCTGGGACAAGGTCGACGACTACGCCGCCCTGGCCAAGCACGCCGAGGACCGCGGGGTGCGGCTGGGCGCGATCAACTCCAACACGTTCCAGGACGACGACTACAAGCTGGGCAGCATCTGCCATCCGGACGCGGCGGTGCGCCGAAAGGCTGTCGATCACTTGCTGGAGTGTGTCGACATCATGGACGCCACCGGGTCGCGCGACCTGAAGCTGTGGTTCGCCGACGGCACGAACTACCCCGGCCAGGACGACATCCGCGGCCGCCAGGACCGGCTGGCCGAGGGGCTCGCCGAGGTGTACGAGCGGCTGGGCGAGGAGCAGCGGATGCTGCTGGAGTACAAGTTCTTCGAGCCCGCCTTCTACACCACCGACGTCCCGGACTGGGGCACCGCGTACGCCCACTGCCTCAGGCTCGGCCCGAAGGCGCAGGTCGTGGTGGACACCGGCCACCACGCGCCGGGCACCAACATCGAGTTCATCGTGGCCACGCTGCTGCGCGAGGGCAGGCTCGGCGGGTTCGACTTCAACTCGCGCTTCTACGCGGACGACGACCTGATGGTCGGCGCCGCCGACCCCTTCCAGCTGTTCCGGATCATGTACGAGGTCATCCGCGGCGGCGGGTTCGTGCCCGGCGTCGCCTTCATGCTCGACCAGTGCCACAACATCGAGGCGAAGATCCCGGCGATCATCCGCTCGGTGATGAACGTGCAGGAGGCGACCGCGAAGGCGCTGCTGGTCGACCGGGAGGCACTGGCCGCGGCGCAGCGCTCCGGTGACGTGCTGGAGGCGAACGCGGTGCTCATGGACGCGTACAACACGGACGTACGGCCGCTGCTGCGCGAGGTGCGCGAGGAACTCGGGATCGACCCCGACCCGATCGCGGCGTACCGCCGGTCCGGCTGGGCCGAGCGGATCGTCGCGGAGCGGGTGGGCGGGGAGCAGGCGGGGTGGGGTGCGTGAGTCGTCTGCGGGGGCGCGACGGCTGACGGTGGGCGGGGCCGCGGGGCCGGTCCCCGGCCCCTGAGTCCCGGCCCCCCGGTGCCCCCACCCAGGGGCGCGGGGAACCGCGCGCTCAGCCCCCGCCGGCCCGCGGCCAGACGCTCCGCGTGGTGCCCCCGCGCGGGTGCGTCGTGGCCGGTCGCGCAGGTCCCCGCGCCCCTGGGTGGGCCGCCGGAAGGCCTCCCGACCAGGGGCCGTCCCCGGCCCGGAAAGCCCACTCGCCCGGAGGGCCCCGCGCGGGTGCGTCGTGGCCGATCGCGCAGCTCCCCGCACCCCTGGGTGGGCCGCCGGAAGGCCTCCCGACCAGGGGCCGTCCCCGGCCCGGAAAGTTCACCGCGCCCCTCACGGGGCCCGACAGAAGGCTTCCCGACGAGGGAGCCCCCGGCCGGAAGGCCACCCCGTCAGCTCGGAAGAGCCCGTTGCCCGTCACCCGACGTGATCTGAAGAGCCCGTTGCCCGTCACCCGACGTGATCTAAGGAATCCGTATGTCCACTCATCCCGAAGCCGCCGCCCTGCTCGCGCGGTCCCATCGGCTCGGCGCCGATCCCCGCAACACCAACTACGCGGGCGGCAACACCTCCGCGAAGGGCTCCGACACCGACCCGGTCACCGGTGGTGACGTCGAGCTGATGTGGGTCAAGGGCTCGGGCGGCGACCTCGGCACGCTCACCGGGGACGGTCTCGCCGTCCTGCGGCTGGACCGGCTGCGGGCCCTCGCCGGCGTCTACCCGGGCGTCGAGCGCGAGGACGAGATGGTGGCCGCGTTCGACTACTGCCTGCACGGCAAGGGCGGTGCGGCCCCCTCCATCGACACCGCGATGCACGGGCTCGTGGACGCCGCCCACGTGGACCATCTGCACCCCGACTCGGGGATCGCGCTGGCGTGCGCCGCGGACGGCGAGAAGCTGACCGCCGAGTGCTTCGGCGACACGGTGGTGTGGGTGCCCTGGCGGCGGCCCGGCTTCCAGCTCGGCCTGGACATCGCCGCGGTCAAGGCGGCCAACCCGCGGGCGATCGGCTGCGTCCTCGGCGGGCACGGCATCACCGCCTGGGGGGACACGTCCGAGGAGTGCGAGCGCAACTCCCTGCACATCATCCGCACCGCCGAGGCGTTCCTGGCCGAGCGGGGCAGGCCGGAACCGTTCGGCGCGGTGATCGAGGGCTACGGGGCGCTGCCCGGGGCCGAGCGGCGGAAGCGGGCCGCGGCCCTGGCGCCGTACGTCCGCGCCGTCGCCTCGAAGGACCGGCCGCAGGTCGGGCACTTCGACGACTCCGACACCGTGCTCGACTTCCTCGCCCGCGCCGAGCACCCGCGGCTCGCCGCCCTGGGCACCTCCTGCCCCGACCACTTCCTGCGCACCAAGGTCCGGCCGCTGGTCCTGGACCTGCCGCCCGACGTTCCGCTCGACGAGGCGGTCGCCCGGCTGAAGGAACTGCACGCCGGGTACCGCGAGGAGTACGCCGGCTACTACCGGCGGCACGCCGAGCCCGGCTCCCCCGCGATGCGCGGCGCCGACCCGGCGATCGTGCTCGTACCGGGCGTCGGCATGTTCTCCTTCGGCAAGGACAAGCAGACCGCGCGGGTGGCCGGCGAGTTCTACCTCAACGCGATCAACGTGATGCGCGGCGCCGAGGCGGTGTCGGCGTACGCGCCGATCGAGGAGTCGGAGAAGTTCCGCATCGAGTACTGGGCGCTGGAGGAGGCCAAGCTCCAGCGGATGCCGAGGCCCAAGCCGCTCGCCACCCGCGTGGCCCTGGTCACCGGCGCGGGCAGCGGCATCGGCAAGGCCGTCGCGCACCGGCTGGTCGCCGCGGGCGCCTGTGTCGTGGTCGCCGACCTGAACGCGGAGAACGCGGCCGCGGTCGCCGAGGAGCTCGGCGGCCCGGACAAGGCCGTGGCGGTGACCGTGGACGTCACCTCGGAGGAGCAGATCGCGGCCGCGGTCGAGGCGGCCCTGCTGGCCTTCGGCGGGATCGACCTGGTGGTCAACAACGCGGGGATCTCGCTGTCCAAGCCGCTGCTGGAGACCACCGCGAAGGACTGGGACCTCCAGCACGACATCATGGCCCGCGGCTCCTTCCTGGTCTCGCGCGAGACGGCACGGGTGATGATCGCCCAGGAGCTGGGCGGCGACATCGTCTACATCGCTTCCAAGAACGCCGTCTTCGCCGGTCCGAACAACATCGCCTACTCCGCGACCAAGGCCGACCAGGCCCACCAGGTGCGACTGCTCGCGGCCGAGCTGGGCGAGCACGGCATCCGGGTCAACGGCGTCAACCCGGACGGGGTCGTGCGCGGCTCCGGGATCTTCGCGGCCGGCTGGGGTGCCCAGCGGGCGGCCGTGTACGGAGTGGAGGAGGAGAAGCTGGGCGAGTTCTACGCGCAGCGGACCATCCTCAAGCGCGAGGTGCTTCCCGAGCACGTGGCGAACGCCGTGTTCGCGCTCACCGGCGGCGACCTGACCCACACCACCGGACTGCACGTCCCCGTCGACGCGGGTGTGGCGGCCGCGTTCCTGCGATGAGCGCCCCCGGCACGCCGTCCACGGTGCGGTCGTACGCCGCGGTCGACCTCGGCGCGTCCAGCGGGCGCGTCATGGTCGGTCGGGTGGGCCCGGACCTCCTGGAACTGTCCGAGGCGCACCGCTTCCCCAACCGGCCGGTCCGGGTGCCCGAGGGGCTGCGCTGGGACATCCTCGGGCTGTACGCGGGAGTGCTGGAGGGGCTGCGGGCGGCCGGGGTCGGCCACGGCGGCCGGCTGGACTCCGTCGGCATCGACAGCTGGGCGGTGGACTACGGGCTGCTGGACGCGGACGGCGCTCTGCTCGGCAACCCCGTGCACTACCGCGACGCCCGCACCGAGGGGGTCGCGGAGAAGGTCTGGGCGACCGTACCGGCGGCGGAGCTGTACGCGCGCACCGGACTCCAGTACGCCCCCTTCAACACCCTGTACCAGCTCGCGGCGGCCCTGGATTCGGCCCAACTCGCCCACGCCAAGCGCCTGTTGCTCGTCCCTGACCTGCTGGCGTACTGGCTCACCGGCGAGCAGGGCACCGAGCTGACCAACGCCTCGACGACCCAGCTCATCGATCCCCGCACGCGCGAGTGGTCGTACGACGTCGCCGCCCGGCTGGGTGTCGACCTCGGCCTGTTCGCGCCGCTGCGCCGGCCCGGCGACCCGGCGGGTCTGCTGCGGCCCGAGGTGCTGGAGGAGACCGGGCTGAGCGGTCCGGTGCCGGTCACGGCGGTCGGCTCGCACGACACGGCGTCCGCGGTGGCCGCGGTGCCCGCGACGGGCGAGCGGTTCGCGTACATCTGCACCGGCACCTGGTCGCTGGCCGGTCTCGAACTGGACGCGCCCGTGCTGACCGAGGAGAGCCGGGCCGCCAACTTCACCAACGAGCTGGGGCTGGACGGCACGGTCCGCTATCTGCGCAACATCATGGGGCTGTGGCTGCTCCAGGAGTGCGTACGGGCCTGGGGCGACCCGGACCTGGGGGTGCTGCTGCGCGAGGCGGCCGAGGCGGCGCCGCTGCGCTCGGTGGTGGACGCGGGCGACGCGGTCTTCCTGGCGCCCGGCCGGATGCCGGAGCGGATCGCCGAGGCCTGCCGGGCCGCGGGCGAACCGGTACCCCGCACCCGGGCCGAGACCACTCGCTGCATCCTCGACTCGCTCGCCCTCGCCCACCGCCGGGCCGTCGAGGAGGCCCAGCGGCTGGCGGACCATCCGGTCGACGTCGTGCACATCGTCGGCGGCGGCACCCGCAACGCGCTGCTGTGCCAGCTGACCGCCGACGCCTGCGGGCTGCCCGTGGTGGCCGGCCCCGCGGAGGCCGCCGCGCTCGGCAACGTCCTCGTGCAGGGCCGGGCCCACGGGGTGGTCGGCGACCTCGCCGACATGCGGGGGCTGCTGGCCCGTACCCAGCCGCTGACCCGCTGCGAACCGCGCGGCGACACGGCCGTGTGGCGCGCGGCCCAGGCCCGGCTCACCACACGCTGAGCCGGGGTCCGCCCCGCTTCCCCGACTCCCCCGCTTCCCCGACCCGTTGGCGCCTCCCCACTACGCTCGTCGCGTGGAGGGGAAGGCGCCCGGCACTCACCCGATGATCCATGCGATCCATGACTAGGAGCCGCGATGCGTGTCGCACTGTTCCTGACCTGTGTCAACGACACGCTCTATCCCGACACCGGCCGCGCGGTGGTGAAGCTCCTGACCAGACTGGGCGTCGACGTCGACTTCCCGGCGGCGCAGACGTGCTGCGGGCAGGCGCACTACAACACCGGCTACCGGCACGAGGCGGAGCCGCTGGCCCGGCACTTCGCCGATGTCTTCGGTGAGTACGACGCCATCGTGACCCCCTCGGGGTCGTGCGGGGCGATGGTGCGGGAGCTCTATCCGCGGATGGGCGAGCGGGCGCGGGCCGAGGGGCGCGGGGACTCCCTCGCCGCCACGCTGGCGCCGGTGGTGCCGAAGACGTACGAGCTGACGGAGTTCCTGGTCGACGTGCTCGGGGTGACGGACGTGGGGGCCTGCTACCCGCACACCGTGACCTACCACCCGACCTGCCACGGGCTGCGCAGCCTGGGCCTGGGCGACCGCCCCCGGCGGCTGCTGGGCGCCGTGAAGGGGCTGGAACTCGTCGAACTGCCGGGCGCCGAGGAGTGCTGCGGGTTCGGCGGCACCTTCGCCGTGAAGAACGCCGACGTCTCGGCCGCGATGGGCGCGGACAAGGTGCGCAACGCCGAGTCAACCGGCGCCGAGGTGCTGTGCGCGGCCGACAACTCCTGTCTGATGCACATCGGCGGGACCATGACCAGGCTGCGCACCGGCATCCGGCCGGTGCACCTCGCGGAGATCCTGGCGAGCACCGAGGAGGATCCGGCCGTATGAGCGGGACGTTCGTGGGAATGCCGGCCTTCCCCGTGGCCGCGCGCGAGGCCGTCGGCGACGGGACGCTGCGCGCGAATCTGCGGCACGCCACGCACACCATCCGGACCAAGCGGGCGAATGCAGTGGCCGAGGTGTCCGACTGGGCCGGGCTGCGCACGGCGGGCAAGCAGATCAAGGACCACACGCTGCGCCATCTCGACCGCTACCTGGTGCAGTTGGAGGAGGCGGTCACCGCGGCGGGCGGCACCGTCCACTGGGCCGCCGACGCCGAGGAGGCCAACCGGATCGTGGCCGGCCTGGTCAAGGAGACCGGCGAGTCGGAGGTCGTCAAGGTCAAGTCGATGGCCACCCAGGAGATCGGCCTCAACGAGGCGCTGGAGGCCGAGGGCATCCGCGCCTACGAGACCGATCTCGCCGAGCTGATCGTGCAGTTGGGCAAGGACCGGCCCTCGCACATCCTGGTCCCGGCGATCCACCGCAACCGGGGCGAGATCCGGGACATCTTCGCCCGCGAGATGGGCGCGTGGGGAAGGCCCGCCCCCGAAGGGCTGACCGACACCCCCGCCGAGCTCGCCGAGGCGGCCCGGCTGCATCTGCGGGAGAAGTTCCTGCGCGCCAAGGTCGGGATCTCGGGCGCCAACTTCATGGTCGCCGAGACCGGCACGCTCGTGGTCGTCGAGTCGGAGGGCAACGGGCGGATGTGCCTGACCCTGCCCGAGACGCTGATCTCGGTGGTCGGCATCGAGAAGATCGTGCCGACCTGGCGCGACCTGGAGGTCTTCCTCCAGACGCTGCCCCGCTCCTCCACGGCCGAGCGGATGAATCCGTACACCTCGACGTGGACCGGCACCACCGACGGGGACGGGCCGCGCGTCTTCCATCTCGTGCTGCTGGACAACGGCCGCACCGACACCCTCGCCGACGAGGTCGGCCGCCAGGCGCTGCGCTGCATCCGCTGCTCGGCGTGCCTCAACGTCTGCCCGGTGTACGAGCGGGCCGGCGGCCACGCCTACGGCTCGGTCTACCCGGGGCCGATCGGCGCGATCCTCAGCCCCCAGCTCAGGGGCACCGCGAGCGAGATCGACGCCTCGCTGCCGTACGCCTCCTCGCTGTGCGGTGCCTGCTACGAGGTCTGCCCCGTGGCCATCGACATCCCCGAGGTGCTGGTGCACCTGCGCGAACGGGTCGCCGAGGGCGGCGAGGTGACGCGCGGCGGCAACAAGGTCGTGCTGCAGCCCGCGAAGGGCCATGCCGCCGAACGGGCGGCGATGCGGGCGGCCCGCTGGGCGTTCGGCCGGCCGGGCGTCCTGCGCGCCGGGCAGCGCCTGGCCTCCCGCACCCGGCGGCTGCATCCGCGGTCCCTGCCCGGCCCCGGCCGGGCCTGGAGCGCGACCCGGGACCTGCCGCCGGTGCCCGCGGAACCGTTCCGCGACTGGTGGCAGCGCACGAACGGCGGGAAGGACAGCGCGAAGTGAGCAGCAGGGAACGGATCCTGGGCCGGGTACGGCGGGCGCTCGCCGACGTGCCGCGGGACGACACTCCGTACGAGCGGGCGGTGGAACGCGACTATCTGCGCGAGCACGGCGGTCTGAGCGTCGAGGCGACGGTGGACCTGCTGGCGCGGAACCTCGCGGACTACCGGGCGATCGTGCACCGCGTCACCGAGGAGGAACTGCCGGTGCTCGTCATGAGGCTGCTGGCCGAGCGCGGGTCGCGGTACGTGCTGGTGCCGCCGGGGCTGCCGCCGGAGTGGTTGTCCGCGGCCGACCCCACCCGGATCCACGACCGGGCCGTGAGCACGCCCCGGGAGCTGGACGAGGTGGAGAGCGTGGTGACCGGCTGCGCCGTCGCCGTCGCCGAGACCGGCACGATCGTCCTGGACGGCGGTCCTGAGCAGGGCCGCCGCCGGATCACCCTGATCCCGGACCACCACATCTGCGTCGTGCGGGTCCCCGGCCAGGTCGTGTCCTCCGTGCCGCAGGCACTCGGACGCCTCGATCCGGCCCGCCCGCTGACCTGGATCTCCGGCCCCTCCGCGACCAGCGACATCGAACTGGACCGGGTGGAGGGCGTGCACGGCCCGCGCACCCTGGAGGTGGTGCTGGTCAGCGGCGGGTGAGGGGCGAGTGAGCGGCGGGGCCGGACTCCTCGCGGCCCGGCCTTGGCTTCACCGGGGCGCGGATGACAGCATGGGTGAGCAAGCGCTTGGCCAGTCGGAGTCGGCAGTCAAGCGGTACGTGCCTGGACGGACGGCCGGAGCCCGGCTCGCCCACGACCACCGGAGGCCCCCGTTGTTCACGTCCGTCGACGATGTCACCGCCCGTCTGGCAGCGACCGGCTATCTGGCCTCTCCCGCCGTGGCGACCGCCGTCTTCCTCGCCGGCCGCCTCGGCAAGCCCCTGCTGGTGGAGGGCCCCGCGGGCGTCGGCAAGACGGAGCTCGCCAAGGCCGTGGCCCAGGTGGCCGAGGCCCGGCTCGTCCGGCTCCAGTGCTACGAGGGCGTGGACGAGTCACGCGCGCTGTACGAGTGGAACCACGCCAAGCAGCTCCTGCGCATCAGCGCCGGACGCGGCGAGACCTGGGACGAGGCGCGCACGGACATCTTCAGCGAGGAGTTCCTGCTCCCCCGCCCGCTGCTGAGCGCGATCCGCGGTGACGAGCCGACGGTCCTGCTGATCGACGAGACCGACAAGGCCGACATCGAGGTGGAGGGGCTGCTGCTGGAGGTGCTCAGCGACTTCCAGATCACGGTGCCGGAGCTCGGGACCATCACGGCGACCCGCCGCCCGTTCGTCGTGCTCACCTCCAACGCCGGCCGCGAGCTGTCCGAGGCGCTGCGCCGGCGCTGCCTGTTCCTGCACATCGGCTTCCCCGAGGAGGAACTGGAGCGGCGGATCGTACGGCAGAAGGTCCCGGAGCTGGGTGAGGCGCTCACGGCGTCGGTGGTACGGGTGGTCGGCGCGCTGCGCGCGATGGACCTGCGCAAGGTGCCGTCGGTCGCCGAGACCGTCGACTGGGCGCACACCCTGCTCGCGCTCGGTGCCGACACCCTCGACGAGGACGTCGTACGCGCCAGCCTGGGAGTGCTCCTCAAGCACCAGGACGACATCCTCAAGGCGGCCGCCAAGCTCGACCTGGACGCCGTATGACCGCGCCGGCGGACGGCATGACCGGGCCGGCGAACGACGTGGCGGCCCGGCTGACGGGCTTCGTCGCCGCGTTGCGCGACCACGGTCTGCGCATCGGCACCGGCGAGACCGTGGACGCGGCACAGGCGGTGGCCGCCCTGGGCCTGGCCGACCGCGAGCTGCTGCGGGCGGGCCTGGCCGCGACGCTGCTGCACACGGAAGGTCAACGGCGGGTGTTCGACCCGGTCTTCGACCTCTACTTCCCGAGCAGGACCGGAGCGCCGTCCGCCACCGGTGCCGCGGACCGGGAGGAGTTGCGCGAGCGCCTCGCGCGGGCCCTGGCCGCCGACGACTCGGCGCTGCTGGGGCGGCTGGCGGCCGAGGCGGTGGACGGCTTCGGCGGGTACGGGAGTTCGCCCGGCTCGGACGGCTGGTCGTCGTACCAGGCCCTCGACCGGATCAGGCCGCAGACCCTGTTCGCGCGCGTCCGGGACGACGTCCGCGGGCAGAGCGGTGGTTCCGGGTTCGCCGACCGGCTGCTGGACGACGAGATCCGGCGGCGGATCGAGGCCTTCCGGGGGCAGGTGGCGACGGAGGCACGACGCCGGGTGGCGGAGCGGCGCGGCCGCGACGAGATCGCCCGGCGCGCGGTGGCCCCGAGCGCCGACCGGGTCGACTTCCTGTTCGCGGGCCGGGACCGGCTGGCCGAACTGCGCCGGAGCGTGCAGCCGCTCGCCCGCAAGCTGGCCACCCGGCTGGCCGCCCGCCGACGCCGGGCCGCCCGCGGCACCATCGATCTGCGGCGGACGCTGCGCGGCTCGCTGTCCACGGGCGGGGTGCCGATGCGGCCGGTGCTGCGCAGGCGGCGGCCGGTCCGCCCCGAGCTGGTGCTGCTGTGCGATGTGTCGGGCTCGGTGTCCGGATTCTCGGACTTCACGATGCTGCTGGTGCAAGCGCTGCACGAGCAGTTCAGCAAGGTGCGGGTGTTCGCCTTCGTCAACCGGGTCGACGAGGTGACCGGGCTGCTCGTGCGCGGCACGGCCGACCCCGAGGGCCTGAGCTCCCGCATCCGGGCGGAGGCGACGCTGACCGGCTGGCACGGCAGCAGCGACTACGGCGTCGCGCTGGGCGAGTTCGCGGAGCGGTACGAGGGTGCGGTCGGGCCGCGCACGACCGTCTTCGTGCTGGGCGACGGCCGGACGAACATGAGCGACCCGAATCTGCCGGCCGTACGCCGGATCGGCGGGCGCGCCCGCCGCCTGTACTGGCTCAATCCGGAGCCCCGCGCCCAGTGGGGCACCGGCGACTCGGCCGCAGCGGCGTACGCCGAGCTGGTCGAGATGCACGAGTGCCGCAACGTACGGCAGCTGGAGGCGCTGGTGGGGCGGCTGCTGCCGGTGTGACCACCTGGCGCCTGCCCGGGTGCGCTGCACCCGGCCAGGTCCGTCAGGCTCGTCGGTCCCGTCCGGCTCGTCAGGCCGGGTCCGCGCACAGGGCGGCGAAGCGTCCGGCGTCGACGTTCCCCCCGGAGACGATCACCCCGACCCGGGGCGGGAGGGGGCCGGCGCGGCGCGACAGCAGCGCGGCCAGCGGGGT
Organism: Streptomyces sp. NPDC107559; assembly: GCF_055657365.1. Classification (NCBI taxonomy): domain Bacteria; kingdom Bacillati; phylum Actinomycetota; class Actinomycetes; order Kitasatosporales; family Streptomycetaceae; genus Streptomyces; species Streptomyces sp. NPDC107559. Next base: position 186,188 of record NZ_JBVKBD010000010.1, read on the forward strand.
GGCGCCGCTCGGCTCGACGACGGTCTTCAGCCGTTCGAACGCGAACCGCATCGCGTCCCTGATCTCGTCGTCGGAGACCAGCGCGATCTCGTCGACGAGACGGCGGTTGACGGCGAAGGTCAGCTCGCCGGGGGTGTGCAGGGCCTGTCCGTCGGCGATGGTGCGCGGCACCGGGACGGTCACCCGCCGGCCCGCGGCCAGCGAGCGCCGGGTGTCGTCACCGGCCTCCGGTTCGACGCCCGTCACCCGGATGTCCGGGCGCAGCCCCTTGGCCACGGTGGCGCTGCCGGCGATCAGCCCGCCGCCGCCGACCGGCACCACCAGCAGGTCCAGCTCACCGACCTCCTCCAGGAGTTCCAGGGCGGCGGTGCCCTGGCCCGCCATCACCTGCGGATGGTCGTAGGGCGGGACGACCGCGAGACCGCGTTCGGCGGCCAGGGCCTCGGCGATGGCGACCCGGTCGCCGGTGTAGCGGTCGTACGTGACGATCTCGGCGCCGTAGCCGGCGGTCGCGTCCCGCTTGGAGCGCGGGGCGTCCTCGGGCATCACGATGACGGCGGTGGTGCCGAGTTCGCGGGCGGCCAGGGCGACCGCCTGCGCGTGGTTGCCCGAGGAGTAGGCGGCGACGCCGCGGGCGAGCTGCGCGGGAGCGAGCCGGGAGAGCGCGTTGTAGGCGCCGCGGAACTTGAACGCCCCCGCGCGCTGGAGGTTCTCGCACTTGAGGAACACCTCCGCGCCGACGAGGCCGTCCAGGGTCCTGGAACGCAGGACCGGCGTGCGGTGGGCGACGCCCTTGAGCCGCGCGGCGGCGTCGAGCACGTCGTCGAGGGTGATGGGCAGGGGTGCGGCGGCGGTCACGGCTGTACTCCCTCGTCGGTCCGGTCGGGGGCGGTGGCGGCGGGCGCAGGTGAGCCGGATCCGGAATCCGCCGCTCTCGACTGCGAGAGATAGGTGTAGGCGGAGGCGCGCGAGATGCCGAGGCGGGTGGCGACCTGCTCGACGGAGCGCCGCACCGCGAAGACGCCGCGTTCGTCCAGTCCGCGGAACAGCTCCAGGCGCTGCGGGCGGTCCAGCGCGGCCCAGGGCTGATGGTGACGCAGCTGGTGGGTGTCGAGGATGGCGTCGACGACCGAGTCGATGTCGTTGCCGTACGTCGTGACGGGCGGCTCGGCGGTGCCGCCCCCGAGGCCGGCGAGCGCGCCGAGCAGGGCGTGGGCCCGACCGACCGCGGTCACGTCCACGTTGACGCAGAGCGCGCCGAACACCGCGCCCGTGGAGTCGCGCAGCACCATCGTGGACGCCTTGACGAGGGCTCCCGAGCCGGTCCGGGTCAGATAGTTGAGCTCGTCGGACGCGTGGTCGCCGCGGGCCAGCATCCGCATGCCGATCTCGCTCATCGCCCCGCCCACCGCGCGCCCCGTCACCGAGCCCGCGACGGCGACCACCGAGTGCTCCGGACGCCGGTAGTCGTGCAGCACCACCTCGCACACCGGTCCGAAGGTCGCCACGATCCCGTCGAGAACCGGGGCCAGGGCGCCCAGGATCGCGTCCCGCTCCCTCTCCAGGTCCGCATCCGTCATCCGCACTCCCCCTTGTGTCTGGATCGGCGGTCCAGGATTTTCCAGCCCTGGATTCATAGTCCAATCTCTGTACGAAAAATCTAACCCCGGGACAGGGGAAACGGCAAGGGCGCACCGCCGGGGCTGCCCTTGCCGTTCGCGTCCGCTCCGGTCAGGCGGCCAGGATCTTCTCCTTCGCGCGGCGGAACTCCTCGTCCGTGATGTCTCCCTTGCTCCGCAGCTCGGACAGCTTGGCGAGCTGGTCGGCGCTGCTGGGCGAGGTGGCGGTCTGCCGGATGTAGCTGTCGAACTCCGCCTTCTGCGCCTGTGCCTGTTCGATCTGGCGGCGGCCCATGTTCTTGCCACGCGCGATGACGTAGACGAAGACACCGAGGAAGGGCAGCAGGACGACGAAGATCAGCCAGCCCGCCTTGCCCCAGCCACCGAGCGTGTCGTCACGGAAGATGTCGACGATGATGCGGAAGAGCAGGACGAACCACAGGATCCACAGGAAGAACCACAGCATGGTCCAGAACGCGCTCAGGAGCGGGTAGTCGTAGGCGAGGTACACGTTTCCGTCCACTTTCCGTCCTCCTCCGTACAAGGCGGTCGCCCGTCGGTCGGTTCGTGCGCATTCAGCGTGGGCGGTGGACCGCCCGACCGCCTCACCCGGCAGGGGTGAGCTTCCCGGACGGTCAGGTCGGTCCGCCGCTCCTCATGGCTTTGCGGAGTCCGGCCCGCAGGGTGAACGCCACCGCCACCTCCAGCAGGCCCAGCAGTACGAGCCACAGGCCGAGCAGCCGGGTCAGGACGACCGCGGACTCGGTGGGCAGGGCGAGGACCACGATTCCCGCGACGACCCCGAGCGCGCCCACGCCGAACAGGACACCGCGATGCGGCAGGCCCTTGGCGGCGACGGCCATGTACACGGTGACCATGCCGGACACCAGCCAGGTCACGCCGACGATCAGGGAGAGCGCGGCGATCGTCTGGAGCGGGTTGCGCAGACACAGCACACCGGCCAGCACGAACAGCACCGCGAGCAGGAGCCGGGTGATCCGTTCCCCTTGGCCCTCCGGGCCGAAGGCCATGATGAATCTGAAGAACCCGGCGAGCAGCAGGTACACGCCGATGATGACCGCCAGGATGTGCAGGGTCTCGTCGGGCCACACCAAGATCAGGATGCCGGGCAGCAGGGTCGCGAGCGCCGTGGCCAGGGCCCAGTGCCAGGACGAGCCCACGGCGCCGAGCATCCGCGCGGGGTCGTCCGGGGCGACCGGGCCGCGCCCGGCGGGGGTCTGCTCCGGCCCGGCCGGAGGTGTCGGACGAGGCGGTACGGTCATGGCTCCTCCTCGTGTGCCGGTCGCCGGCCGGGAGCCGTGTCCCGGCGCGGCGACGTCACGGACCGCTCGCCTTCAGCGTCCCCCCGGCCGTCGCCCCCGGGATCACCCGAACCGGGTGACCGCGGGGCCGGGGCCTGTCCGGCGGCGGTCCGGTGGTTCACTGCGCCAGCCTTCGCATCTCCGCGAGGTGCAGGCCCAGCGACTGGAACCGGGCCAGCAGCCCGTACAGGTGCGCCTCGTCGACGACCGGCCCGAAGAGCAGGGTCTGGTCGGCCGCGACGACGCACTCCAGTTCGGGGAATGCCTCGGCCAGCGTTTTCGACATGTGTCCGTCGATACGGAACTCGTAGCGCATGAGCGGCCCTCCCCACGGGTGGCGTGCGCGGTCTCCCCCGCTCCACGATGGTCCGTCGCGCGACGGCGTACGGCCTCACCCTGGTGAGGTGAACCGGCAGCGGTTGGTCCCGTCAGTGCGTCAGGCCCACCTTCAGCACGACGATCAGCAGGCCGATCACGAGGTTGACGACCCCCGCGGAAGCGGCCATCGCCCAGGACGCACGGGCCTCCCGGGCCGCGGCGATCGACCATCCCACCTGCCCGGCCACCGCGACGGCCAGCGTCAGCCAGAGCGTGCCGGCCAGGTCCATGCCGAGCAGCCAGCTGACGCCCACGGCGATCACGGGCGGCACCGCGGCGTTGACGATCGGCCACTCCTCCCGGCACACGGCCACGACGGTGTGCCGGTCCAGGGACTGCCGGACCAGCCGCGCGCCGAACAGCTGGGCGTGCACGTGCGCGATCCAGAAGACCAGACTGGTGGCGAGCAGCAGCAACGTCAGTTCGAGCCGCGGGAGCGGGCCGAGGGTGCCGGCGCCCACCACGACCGACGCGGCGAGCAGTGATCCGTAGATGCCTCCGGTGTAGTCCGCGTGCGTCCTGCGGGCGGCGCGCTCCTGCCGGATCCGCACCCTTGTCGTGCCCCTGGACTTCGCCTTGGCCATCGTGTCCCTCCGGTGGTCAGGAAATCGTCTCGGCCCGGGGGTCCGCCGCCGCGCGGCGGGGCCGGACGGCCGGAAGGTGCGAGGTGGCCAGGAAACTGACGAGGGTGATCCCGCCCGCCGCCAGGATCGCCACCCGCAGGCCTGCCAGCTGCGCCTTCGCATACGACTCGGTGAGCGCGTCGGCGTCGGCCGGGGTCAGTCCGGCCTGCTCCGCGGCCGTGTGCACCTGCTGCGAACTGACGAATGCGATACCCGACTCCAGGGCGATACCGGTCTGCTTCCGGGCCTCGTCCGAGATCCGCGGGTCGTCGGCGACATGCACGGTGAACGCCTGGGCCAGAGCGCCTACGAGCAGGGAGCCGATGAGGGCGGTGCCGAGCGCGGAACCGAGGTTCTGGGCGGTGTACTGGAGGCCGCCGACCTCGCTGCGGCCCTCCTCGCCGACGCTGGACTGCACGACGTTGCCCAGCTGCGAGGCGAGCAGGCCCATCCCGATCCCGAGGACGGCCATCGCGGCCGCGAACTGGGTGTCGTCGATGACGGGCTCGATGGTGGCGAGCAGCCAGACGACGGCCAGCAGCAGGATCGTCAGCGCCAGCCGGACGACGGCCCGCGCGCCGATGCGCTGCCCGAGCCGGGAGGCGAGCACGGAGGCCACGAGCATGGTGACGGAGACCGGCAGCAGGCGCAGACCGGTCTGGAAGGCGTCGAAGCCCTGTACGACCTGGAGGTACAGGGGAATGGTGAAGAACAGTCCGAGCAGGATGAGGTTCTGGCTCAGCAGGACCATCAGCCCGGAACGCAGCACCGGTAGCCGCAGCAGGGCGGAGTGCACCAGGGGTTCCCCGCCCCGGGCCGCCAGGCGTCTCTCCCAGTGCTGGAACCCCACCAGGACGGCGCCCCCGACCGCGATGACGAAGAAGGTCGGCGCGAAGCCCAGGACGGTGAAGGGAGCGTCGCGCGGCTGGACCCAGCCCCAGGAGCCGCTCTGGAGGACACCGAGCACCACCAGCGCGAGTCCGCACGCGGAGAGCGCGGCGCCCACGCCGTCCAGCCCGTACCGGGGGGCGGTGCGGGGGGTCTTCGGGATCACCCGGTTGCAGCACAGGACGACCAGCACGATCACGACCTCACCGGCGAAGACCAGTCGCCAGGTCAGATAGGTGGTCACCCAGCCGCCCAGCAACGGTCCGACCGCGATGCCGGCCCCCGCGAGGCCGCCGATGACCCCGTAGGCGACCGCCCGCTCCGGTCCGCGGTAGTTCTCCGCGACGAGCGCGGCCATCGCGGGCAGCACCAGCGCGGCGCCGAGCCCCTCGATCACCGACCACCCCAGGGCGAGCAACCAGAGGCTGGGGGCCACGGCCGTCAGGGCCGAGCCGACGGCGTAGACGGTGAGACCGACGAAGAACAGCCGGCGACGTCCCAGGATGTCCCCGAGCCGGCCACCGACGATCATGAAAGCCGCCATGACCAGGGCGTAGAGCGTGATGACCGCCTGAATGGCGGTCACCTCGGTGTCGAAGTCCTCGACCAGCTGACTGATGGACACGTTCATGACGGACGTGTCCATCACCATCAGGAACTGGGCCGTGCCCAGAGCAGCCAGAGCGCGCCAGTTTGTCACGGTGTGCACCTCGCCGGATCAGCCGCGAAAAGGGCGGGTAACAGGGACGGAAGCAGGGTCAGGGGCGACGAAAGGGATGGGATCACAGCATCCCCAGCTCTCGCGCCCGGCGCAGGGCGTCGCCGCGCCGGTTCACCGAGAGTTTCCGGTAGACGTTCTTGAGATGGGTCTTGACGGTGTTGACCGACAGATACAGGTCGGCGGCGATCTCCTCGGTGGACATCACCTGCGCCAGCCGTTGCAGGACGTCGCGTTCACGGGCGCTCAGCCGCTCCACGACGGGCGCCCCCTGCTCGGCACCGGCGTGGACCCGGGCCGCGTGCCGGGCCGGCGCCGCGTGCGGGCCCTGCCGGACGGTGAGCCAGCCGCGGCCCAGCTCCCGGTTCGCGGGGGTGCCGAGCAGGGGGCGGATCCAGGGCCCGGCCTCGATGAACGGCCGGCGCAGGCATTCCCGCCTGGCCTCCCGCAGCGCCTCGCCGACCAGGCGCTGCGCGGCGGCGGCGTCCCCGGCCCGGTCGGCGGCCTGCGCCCGGACCAGGGTGGCCCGTACGGTCAGCGCGGGGCCGCCCGTACGCGTGGGCAGCCGGTCCAGGAAGTCCGGTGCCGGAGCATCACCCCCGGCGTCCTGCGCAGCCTCAGCGGCCGCCGAGTCCTCCGCAGCCCGCAGGTCTTCCGCGGCCCGCAGGTCTTCCGCGGCCCGCAGGTCTTCCGCGGCCGGCGAAGCCTCCGTGGTCCCCGCTGCTGCCGTGGCCCCGGTGGCTTCCGCGGTCCTGGTGGCCATGGTGGTCCTGGTAGACCCGGTAGACACGGTGGTCCCGGTGGTCCTGGGGACCACGGTGGTCCTGGTGGCCGCGGTGGCCGCAGAGGCCGCAGAGGTTCCCGTGGCCGCAGCCGCCCCCGCGTCCGCGGCGAGTTCGGCGCGGGCGGCCGCCACCGCGCAGGCCGGCCGGTGCTCCGCGGTGGGACTCAGCAGCTTGGCGGCCTCTTCGGCGCGCCCCACGGCGATCAGCGCCGCCGCCGTGACCAGAGCCGCCTCGGTCTCGGCCCACGGGGAGGAGACCTCTGCGGTGACGGCCGGTTCCCCGGCTTCCACGACCGTACGAGCCTGCCCGCGGGCCAGCCGCAGCCGCGCCCCGGTGATCGCCCCGAGCGCGGCCAGCACCGGGTCCTGCGGTCCGCCGTGGGCGTCGGCCACCTGGCCGAGCAACGCCTGGGCCTCGTCCAGTTCGTCGCGTTCGACGGCCACGGCCGCCAGCACCAGTCGTCCGATCCCGGACCGCGACGACGGCGGCAGGCCGTAGCGGTCCGCCTCCTGCGTCGCCGCCTGGGCCCGCTTCTCCGCCCCGCCGAACCGGCCCTCCAGGTAGTCGATCAGCGCGAGGTGCGCGAGGGACTCCTGCCGGGCCGACGCCGTGGCGACCCCGCCCGTGCAGGCAGCCGCCTCGGACAGCGCGGCCCGCGCCTCGTCGAAGCGTCCGGCCCACAGCCGGGTCACCCCGAGGTGGGTCAGCAGCTGCGCGGTCAGCTCGGGGTGCCGTTCCAGCAGGTCGGCAGGCAGCGCCCGGCGCAGTTCGCGGGCGGCCTCGGCGGCCCGTTCGGCCCTGGCCGGGGACCCCGTCAGGCGCCCGACGAGCGCCTCCAGCAGCGCCACGCTCATCCGTGCGGGGGCCAGCGCGGACCAGTCCTCGTCGGTGTCGGCCGCAGCCCGCGTGAGCGACATGCCCGGCGGCTCCGGCGGGTCGGCCGGGACCGGGCACAGGTCCCGCTCGGCGTGGCGCAGGTGGGTCAGTCCGCGGTCGAGGTCATGGCCGGCCAGGGCGCGGGCGGCGAGGACCAGGTGGACCGCCGGGCCGCCGGCACCGGTGCCGGCGGTCATCCGGGAGAACAGGTCGGCGAGATCATCGGCGTACAGACCGCTGAAGAGCTGTCCGACGGCCAGGTCGTCGACCAGGGCCCGGGAGGTGAACTCCCAGTCCCCCGCCGCGCTGCCATGGGCGAGGGTCTCGCCGAGCGAACCCCACCGGCTCAGCCAGCGCGCGGCCCGCCGGTGCAGCCGGGTCTCCAGACCGGGCTGGCGCTCACGCAGATGCGCGCGCAGGATCTCGGCGAACAGCGGGTGCAGCCGGTACCAGTCGTGGCCGAGGGGCTCCACGAAGGCGTTCTCCCGGCGCAGCCGGGCCAGCACGCTCTCGGCGTCGGTACGACCGGTGAGTGTGTCGGCCAGTCCGGCGCGGAAGCGTTCCACCACGCTGATCTTCAGCAGGAGGTCCTGGGTCGCGGGCGGCTGCCGCTTCAGCACCTCCGCCAGCAGGAAGTCGGCCACCGTGCTGCGGCCCGCCTCGAACTCCTTCAGATAGCGCTCGGGGTCGGGGCTCTGCTGTGCCGCCAGGGCGCACAACCGCAGCCCGGCGGCCCATCCCCCGGTGCGCCGGACCAGTCCGCGCACGGCGTCCTCGGTCAGCCGCAGTCCGTGGGTGTCCAGCACGGCGGCCGCTTCCTCGGGGGTGAACGCCAGCTCGGCACCGCGGATCTCGGTGATGCTGCCGGCGACCCGGTAGCGGTGCAGCGGGAGCAGCGGTTCACTGCGGGTGACCAGGACGAGGCGCAGTCCCGGGCCCGCGTGGTGCAGCACGAACTCCAGCTGCTCGGCTATCTCCAGCGAGGGCACGTGGTCGAACTCGTCGAGGACGAGGAGCGCGGGCGCCGTACGGTCGCTCAGGCCGGCCGCGAGCCGTGCCAGCAGGGCGCGGTCCACGCGGCTCGCGTGCGCCGGGCACCCGACGTCGGGCGGGAGCGGGACGCCGCCGGCCCGCAGTGCCTGCACCAGGTAGGCCCAGAAGACGCCGGGCGCCTGGTCGGCGGAGTCCGCGGTGAGCCAGGCCACCGGCCGTCCCAGCTGCGCGGCCCAGTCGGCGACCAGCAGGGTCTTGCCCGCTCCGGCCGGTCCGTCGACGAGGGTCAGCGGGGTGTCCGGCGCCCGGTCCAGCCGTGCCACCAGCCGGGCCCGGCGCAGGAACGTGGTGGGCCGCTCGGGCGGGACGAACCGGGTGCCGAGGAACGGGGCGCCCCGCGGATCGAACCGCGCGGCCTCCGCCCCGGCCTCTGCCCCGGCCTGCGCCCGGTGCCGATCGGCCACGACGCTCACCACCGTCCATCAGGTCGTGGGCGACCTCACCCTCACCCTCACCCCCAGTTTCGCAGTGCTTGCGCTCCCGCGCGCGGCGTCGGGCGCCCGCGCGCGCACCGCCGCGCGGACCGGGTCGGCGATCCGACCGGGTCCGATGCCCGTGCCGGTGTCCGCCGACGGCAACTGCCCTGCCGGTCACAGAAGCAGCACGGCCGGAACGGGGCGGGGACGGGTCGGCGCGGGCCCGCTCCGCACGGCCCGGAGGGTGTCCCCAAATGACAAGTCACCTGTCTCCGTGGGTCAAGCGTTCACCTTCCGTCGGCCCTACCTTTGCAGCACCGCAGCGACGCGGCCGACCTCCGGAAGGTCCCGTACCACTCCCCCGTGGCGCGTGTTCCCTCCGGCCCGGACGGCCGTCCGTCCAGGCAGCGATGTCCGCCGCACGCGGTGACTCAGTACCGATCCGCACGCCCTGTGCGTTGCCGCGCTCACTCCGCGCGGCTTCGCACAGGGCGTGCGATCCCAGATCCGACGAAGGAGACGGACCGTGCACTTCCACGACGACTCACTGCTCCCTGAGAACCAGGAGAAGCTGGTGATCCAGGTCGCCCCCTACGGGCCGGAGTGGCTGCCCGGTGACGCGGACGATCTTCCGCTCACGATGGACGAGCACGTACAGGCGGCCGTCGACTGCTACAACGCCGGTGCCACGGTGCTGCACATCCACGTGCGGGAACTCGACGGCAAGGGCTCCAAGCGCCTGTCCATGTTCAACGAGCTGATCGGCCGGCTGCGCGAGGCGGTGCCGGACATGGTGCTGCAGATCGGCGGCTCCATCTCCTTCGCCCCCGAGGGCGAGGGGTCGGACGCCAACTGGCTGTCCTACGACACCCGCCACATGCTGGCCGAGCTGGACCCGAAGCCGGACCAGGTCACCATCGCGATCAACACCAGCCAGATGAACATCGTCGAGATCATGACCGACGACGACCTGGACGGCACCTCGATCGCGAAGCCCGAGTACTACCGCGCCTACCGCGACATGTACCTGGAGGCCGGTCCCGAGTTCTACCTGGAGCACCTCGAGCGCCTGCAGGAGAAGGGCATCCAGGCCCACTTCCAGCTCGCCACCCTGGCCCAGCTGGAGACCGTCGAGCGTCTGATCCGCAAGGGCATCTACACCGGCCCGCTGACCCTCAACTACGTGGCCATCGGCGGCGGCTTCGCCGGCCGTCACCCCGCGGACCTGATCGAGTTCATCCGCCGCGTGCCGGACGGCGCCACCCTCACCATCGAGTCCTCGATGCGCGCGGTCGCCCCCATGAACGCCGTCGGTATCGCGCTCGGCGCGCACGTCCGCGTCGGCAACGAGGACAACCTGTGGGGCAGGAAGGGCGAGCGGATGTCGTCCGTCGCCCAGGTGGAGCAGATGGTGAAGATCTCCGAGGCGCTGGGCCGCGACATCGCCACCGGCGCCGAGGCGAAGAAGATCTACCACATCGGCGAGTACTACTCCAGCGCCGACGAGACCCTGGCCCGGCTGGGCATGGTGCCGAACCGTCGCCCCGGCCAGCGCGGCTTCATGCTCCGCGACGTCTGACCGTTCCGCCCGTCACACACCAGACGTGGCACCGCGCCGCTCCGTGTGCCACGTCCCTCGGGCCGCCGGGGCATACCCCCCGCTCCGGCGGCCCTTCCCCCCAACTCCCTTCATTTACGGAGCTCGACCGTGGCACATGCCGTTCGCTTCAAGGAGACCGGAGGTCCCGACGTCCTGCGCTGGGAGGAGGTCGTCGTCGGCGACCCCGGCCCGGGCGAGGTACGGATCCGGCACGAGGCCGTCGGTCTCAACTTCGCCGACACCTACTTCCGCACCGGCCTCTACCCGGCGCCGCTGCCCGCCGGAATGGGCGTCGAGGGCGCGGGGGTGATCGAGGCCGTGGGCGAAGGCGTCACGGACTTCGCCGAGGGCGACCGGGTCACCTACACCGGCAGCCCGCTGGGCGCGTACAGCACCGAGCGCGTGATGCCGGTGGGCTCCCTCATCAAGCTGCCCGACGCCATCCCGTTCGCGACCGCCGCGGCGATGACCATGCGCGGTCTCACCGCCTCCTACCTGCTGCGTCGCATCCACCCGCTGAAGTCCGGCGACACGGTGCTGCTGACCGCGGCGGCGGGCGGCGTCGGCCTGATCGTGTGCCAGTGGGCCAGGCTGCTGGGCATCGACGTGATCGGCACCGTCTCCACCGAGGAGAAGGCCGAACTCGCCCTCGCCCACGGTGCCGCGCACGTCGTCAACTACAGGACGGAGGACGTCGCGAAGCGGGTCCGTGAGATCACCGGCGGCGCCGGCGTGCCGCTCGTCCTCGACAGCATCGGCAGGACCACCTTCGAGTCGTCGATCGACTCCCTGGCCCGCCGCGGCCTGCTGGTCTGCTTCGGCACCGCCTCCGGCCCCACCCCGCCGATCCACGCCATGCAGCTGGCCGTCAAGGGCTCCCTCTTCGTGACCCGACCGGCCCTCGCCGACTACATCGCCGACCCCGCCGAGCGGGCGGAACTCTCGGGCGAGCTGTTCGGTCACGTCGCCGCCGGCGACATCGAGATCGAGATCAACCAGCGCTACTCCCTCGAGGACGCCGCCCAGGCGCACCGCGACCTCGAGTCCGGCACGACCACCGGATCGTCCGTCTTCGTCCTCTGATCCCGCGCATCCCGCGGATCAACCCCCCTCCAGGAGGAAGCACCATGGAGCAGACCCTCAGCCCGAAGACGGGCACCCCGGCGCTGGTGCGCTCCGAGGTCCGGGGCTCGATCACCGTCGAGCCGCTGACCTGCAACATCGGCGCGCAGCTCGCCGGCGTCAACCTCGGTGACGCCTCGCGTGACGACGACCTGTTCGCGGAGATCAAGGCCCTGCTGCTGAAGTACAAGGTCCTCTTCCTGCGCGACCAGGACATCACCCGCGCCGAGCACGTCGCCTTCGCCTCGCGCTTCGGCGCGTTGGAGGACCACCCGGTCGCGGGCAGCGACCCCGACCACCCCGGCCTGGTCCGCATCTACAAGGACCTGGACAGCAAGCCGGAGCACTACGAGAACGCGCTCCACACCGACGGCACCTGGCGGGAGAACCCCGCCATGGGTGCGGTGCTGCGCTGCATCGAGTCGCCGCCGGTCGGCGGCGACACCGTCTGGATCAACATGGCCGAGGCCTACCGCCGGCTGCCGGAGCACATCAAGACGCAGATCAAGGGTCTGCGGGCCCGGCACAGCATCGAGGCCAGCTTCGGCGCCGTCATGCCCGAGGAGCAGCGGCACGCGCTCAAGGCCCGCTTCCCCGACGCGGAGCACCCGGTGGTGCGCACCCACCCCGAGACCGGTGAGCAGATCCTCTTCGTCAACAGCTTCACCACCCACTTCGTCAACTTCCACACGCCCGAGAACGTGCGCTTCGGGCAGGACTACGCCCCGGGGGCGAGCCACCTGCTGAACTACCTGCTCAGCCAGGCGGCGGTCCCCGAGTTCCAGGTGCGCTGGCGCTGGCAGCCGAACAGCGTGGCGATCTGGGACAACCGCTCCACCCAGCACTACGCCGTCCAGGACTACTGGCCCGCCGTCCGCAAGATGGAGCGCGCCGGAATCGTGGGCGACAGACCGTTCTGATCCGACTCCCCTTCAAAGAAGTGCGTGAGGTGATGACAATGGGGCTCCAGACCACTGCGGTCGCCGTTCCCGGAACGAGTTCGTCCTCGTCCGGGTGGCCGGTCTCCCGAGGCTATGCCTGGATCGTTTTCGCCCTGAGTTTCGGGCTGTTGCTGTCCGACTACATGTCGCGGCAGGTACTGAACGCCGTCTTCCCGATGCTGAAGGACGAATGGCTGCTCACCGACGCCAAGCTGGGCTCGCTCAGCGGCGTCGTGGCACTCATGGTCGGCGTGCTCGCGTTCCCCCTGTCGCTCGTGGCGGACCGCTGGGGCCGGGTGAAGAGCCTGCTGTTCGCCGCCGTGACGTGGAGCCTGGCGACCCTGGGCTGCGCGCTGGCGGCGAACTACGACCAGATGTTCCTCGCCCGGCTCCTCGTCGGCGTCGGTGAGGCGGCGTACGGGAGTGTCGGCATCGCCGTGGTCCTGAGCGTCTTCCCGATCGTGCTGCGGGCCACCCTGTCCGGGGCCTTCATCGCGGGCGGCGCGTTCGGCTCGGTGCTCGGTGTGTCGATCGGCGGCGCCGTGGCCCAGCAGTTCGGCTGGCGCTGGGCGTTCGGCGCGATGGGTCTGTTCGGGCTGGTGCTGGCCGCCGTCTACGGGGTCGTCGTCACGGAGAAGCGACTGCGCCCCCGGGCGGAGGCGGACCCGGACGGAGACCCGGACGGGGACCCGGACGACGCCGGGACGCCGGCCGCCGCCGAGGCGAAGGCCCCGCGTGCGGCGCTGCGCGCCCTGCTGCCCCGGCTGTTCTCCTCGGTCTCCGTGATCAGCGCGTACGTCGGCAGCGGACTGCAACTGTTCATCGCCGGCTCCCTGATCTCCTGGCTGCCCAGCTTCTTCGACCGCTACTACGACCTGCCCACCGCGAAGGCCGGTTCCGCCGCGGGCGTCTTCATCCTCGTCATCGGCGTGGGGATGGTGCTCGGCGGGATGGCCTCGGACCGGATCAGCAAGCTGGTCCCGATCCGCAAGTGGGACGTCGCGCTGACGTGCAGCCTCGGCTCGCTCCTGCTGCTGATGACCGCCTTCCGGCTGCCCACCGGCCCGCTCCAGCTGATCACGCTGGCCGCGGGAGCGCTGCTGACGGCGGGCTCGGCGGGTCCGGCCGCCGCCATGGTCGCGAACCTGACCCCGGTGGCGATCTCCGCGACCGCGTTCGCCACCCTCACCCTGGCCAACAGCCTGCTCGGGCTGGCCCCCGGGCCCGCGATCACGGGTGCGATAGCGGACCGGACGGGTCTGCTGGGCGCCCTGCGGATCGTCCCGCTCGTCGCACTCGCCGCCGCCGTCGCCTTCCTGATCGGCCGCCGCTGGTACGACCGCGACCTGCTGCGCATCACCGGACTCGCCGAGGCCGCCGCGGCGAAGGAAGCGGAGACGTCCTCGTGAGCACCGACGCCCAGCCCTCCGCCGGCACCGACGCCCAGCCGTTCGCCGGCGCCGGCACCCAGCCCTCCGTCGTGATCGTCCCCGGTCTGCGGGACCACGTGGAGGAGCACTGGCAGACCCTGCTCACCGCCCGGCTCGCCGAAGCCGGCCGGACCGTGGTCACCGTGCCGCCGCTGACCGAGGACCGGCTCAGCCGCGAGGCCCAGGTCGCCTCCCTGGACAAGGTGGTGGCACAGCTCGCCGGGCCCGTCGTCCTGGTCGCCCACAGCGCCGGTGTGATCACCACCGTGCACTGGTCCCGGCGGCACGAGGCCGACGTACGGGGTGCGCTCCTGGTCACCCCGCCCGACTTCGAGACCCCGCTGCCGGAGGGCTATCCCACCCCGGAGGTACTGGCCGAGAACGGCTGGACGCCGGTTCCCCGTTCGGCACTGCCCTTCCCCAGCGTCGTCGCGGCCAGCTCCGACGACCCGCTGGGCTCCCTGGAGCGCGTGCGCGAACTGGCCGGGGACTGGGGCGCCCGGCTCGTGGAACTCGGCGCGGTCGGCCATCTCAACCCCGCCTCCGGCCACGGGCCCTGGCCCCGGTCGGAGGAACTCCTGCGCGAACTCGAACGCGGCTGACACCCAGCCCGACGTACAGCCCCCGGAAAGGCGACGATGAAGTCCGACACCGATCTGCTGTGGTCCCCCGGCCGCCGCGAGACACAGGAATCCAACGTCGCCCGCTTCATGCGGTGGCTCGGCACCGCCCGGGGGCTGCACTTCGCGGACTACGCCGAGCTGTGGCGCTGGAGCTCCACGGACCTGCCCGGCTTCTGGTCCGCCGTGTGGGAGTACTACGGCCTGGACGCCGTCAGCGGCTACGACGCCGTACTCGCGGACGCGTCCATGCCGGGCGCCGACTGGTTCCCCGGGGCCCGGCTGAACTTCGCCGAACGGTGCTTCGCCCACGCCTGCGACACCCGTCCGGCGCTGGTCGCCGTCACCGAGGGCGCCGAACCCGTGGACATCTCCTGGGAGGAGCTGCGCGGACAGGTCGCGGACGTCGCCGCGGCGCTGCGCCGGATGGGCGTGGCGCCCGGCGACCGCGTGGCCGGATATCTGCCCAATGTTCCGCAGAGCGTGGTCGCCCTGCTGGCCACGGCCGCCGTCGGCGCGGTCTGGACGGCGTGCTCCCCGGACTTCGGCACCCCCAGCGTGCTCGCCCGGCTGAGCCAGGCGCGGCCCGTCGTCCTGGTGGCGGCGGACGGCTACCGGCACGGCGGCAAGGAGTACGACAAGCGGGCGGCGGTCGCCGAACTCGTGGAGGGACTGCCCACCGTCCGGCACGTCCTCGCCGTCGACCTGCTCGCCGCCGCGCCGGACGAGCCGTGGTCGCGGCGTCCCGACGTCGAGGTGCACGCCTGGAACGGGCTGCCCGCCGCCGAAGGCCCCCTGGAATTCGCCGACGTGCCCTTCGACCACCCGCTGTGGATCCTGTGGTCGTCCGGGACCACCGGGGTGCCCAAGGGAATCGTGCAGGGGCACGGCGGCATCGTCGTGGAACTGCTCAAGGCCCTCGGTCTCGGCGCCGACCTGCGGGCCGAGGACCGCTATCTGTTCGTCACGTCCACGAGCTGGATGGTCTGGAACTTCCTGGTCGGCGGGCTGCTGCACGGCAGCACGATCGTCCTGTACGACGGCAGCCCCACCTTCCCCGACGTCGCCGGCGTCTGGCGGGTGGCCGAGCGGACCGGCGCGACGATGGTCGGCGTGGGCGCGGCCTATCTCGCCGCCGTGGAGAAGTCGGGCACCGACCCCGCGGCCGGGCTCGATCTCGGTGCGCTGCGCTCCATCATGCAGACCGGTTCCTCGCTGCCGGCCAGTACCTGGCGCTGGGTCCACGAGCGGCTCGCGCCGGACGTCTGGCTCCAGTCCATCTGCGGCGGGACCGACATCTGCTCGGTCCTCGCGGGCGGGTCCCCGCTGCTGCCCGTACGCGTGGGCCGTATCCAGTGCCCCTCCCTCGGGGTCGCGCTCGACGCCTGGGACCCCTCCGGGCGGCCCCTCACCGGCGAGCAGGGCGAACTCGTGGTGACCGCGCCGCTGCCGTCGATGCCCCTGTACTTCGTCGACGACCCCGACGGGGCCCGCTACCGGGCCAGTTACTTCGACACCTACCCGGGTGTCTGGCGGCACGGCGACTGGGTGACCGTCCACCCCGACCTGTCCGTCGTGGTGTCCGGGCGTTCGGACTCCACGCTCAACCGCATGGGCGTGCGCATGGGCTCCGCCGACATCTACGACGTCGTCGAGCAGCTTCCCGAGGTCGCCGACAGCCTGGTCGTCGGTGTGGAGCGCCCGGACGGCGGCTACTTCATGCCGCTGTTCGTGGTGGCCGCCGAGGGCGCCGCCGTCGACGAGGGGCTGCGCGAGCGGATCGCCGGGGCCATCCGGCGCCGGCTGTCGCCCCGTCATGTGCCCGACGTCATCGTGCCGATCACCGCGGTGCCGCGCACCCTGACCGGGAAGAAGCTGGAGGTGCCGGTCAAGCGCATCCTCCAGGGCGCCTCCGTCGGCGACGTCAGCAGCGCAGGCGCCGTCACCCATCCCGAGACCCTGGCCTGGTTCGCGCGGTACGCGCGGCAGTCGATGCCGGTCGAGTGAACGCACCACCGCCCGAGGGGCCCTTCCGGACATACCGGAGGGGCCCCTCGCCTGTGGGTCTGTGGGTCTGTCGGCTGCCAGGAAGGTCAGAGGGCTCCGACGGCGTACTGGAGCGAGAGGCTGGTGACGGACACGACCACCCACAGGCAGGCGCCCAGCAGCAGAGGGCGCGGGCCCGTCCGGCGCAGGGCGGCCACGTCGGTGGACAGGCCCACCGCGCAGAGCGCGACGGTGATGAGGAGGACGGAGAGCTCCTTGAGGCCGGGCTGGACACCGGCCGGGATGAGTCCGGCGCTGTTGGCCGCGGCGGCCAGCAGGAAGACCACGAGGAACCATGGCACCAGCCGGAGCGCGCTCACCTTGGGCGATGCGACGGCCGGGTCGGCGGCGCGGGCGCGCCGCCGGGCCAGGAGCGCCAGGCCCAGACAGATCGGAATGATCATCAGAGTGCGGGTGAGCTTGACGACGACCGCGTCGTCGATGGCCGAGGGCCCGTAGGCGGTGGCGACGGCGACCACGGACGACATGTCGTTGACCGCCGTGCCGGCGAAGAGGCCGAAGGCATGCGGGTCCATCCCGAGCAGATGGCCGACCACGGGGAAGACGAGCACCGCGGCGATGTTGAACAAGAAGATCGTCGAGACGGCGTAGGCGACTTCCGCGCTCGCGGCGCCGATGACCGGCGTGACCGCGGCGATCGCCGACGCCCCGCAGATCCCGGTGCCCGCGCCGACGAGCGTGCGCAGGTTGCCGTCGACACCGAGCCGGCGGCCCAGGAAGTGGGCGGCGGTCAGACAGGCGCCCAGCGAACCCACCATGATCGGCAGTGAGCTCCCGCCCACGTGGAAGACCTGGGTGAGCGACAGCTGGGCGCCGAGGAGGGCGACTCCGGCCTGGAGCGGGGGTTTGTTGGCGCCGGTGATGCCCCGGCGCAGACGCGGGCCCGGCTTGCGCACGGCGGCGACGAGCACGCCGAGGACCACGGCCGTCACCGGTCCGCCGAGCACGGGGAGCAGTCTGCCGACCACCGTGGCCAGTGCGGCGAGGGCCAGGGTGAGGGCGAGTCCGGGCAACCGGGATCCGGTGGAGCCAGTAGACCCGGTAGACCCGGTGGACCCGGTGGGCCCGGTAGACCCGGTGGACCCGGTGGACCCGGTGGGGCTCCGGTCGGTGGACGGGAGTTCCGTGGCGGACGGGGTCGCCGTGGTGGACGGGGGCTCCTGAACAGGTGCTTTCTTCACGGTGTCGACTCTCGTCCGTCTCCCGGGCCCCTTGTAGGCCCCGGATCGGGAGAAGGCCATAGGGCTGCCCTATGGCCGGTGACACCGTGCTGCCCCGGCCGCCGTCGGGCGGACCGGGGCAGTCAGGAGCCGGAAGGCCAGAGCCCAGAGGCCAGGAGCCGAGAGGTCAGGAGCCGCGAGGTCAGGAGCCCGAAGGGAGACGCCCCGAAGGCCGGCGGCCGGGTCGGCGGCAGGCGAGGGCGAGCAGTTGCGACGCCGCCGCCGGCAGTGACCGCCCGCGCGGCCAGACCGCCTGGAGCACCCTGTCCAAACGCAGTCCGGCCTCGGTAGGCACCGACACGAGCCGGCCCTCCGCCAGGTCGTCCTGCACGGCCATGGCCGACAGCACCGCGGGCCCCACCCCACTCACCGCGGCGCTGCGCAGCGGGGCGATGGCCCCGAGTTCCAGCAGCGGGGCGGCGAGACCGCCGTACGGCTCCAGCGCCGTCTCCAGCGTCTCCCGCGTCCCGGAGCCGGGTTCGCGCAACACCAGTGCGGTGGCCGCCAGTTCGCCGCCCGCGACGGGGTCGTGGCGGCGCGCCCACGGGTGGTCCGGGGTCACCACCACCAGCAGCCGGTCGCGTCCGACCACGGTGGACCGCAGGTCCCGCGGGATGCACGGGCCCTCGACGAAGCCGACGTCCAGCGCGTCGTGCCGCAGTCCCTCGATCACCTTGCGGCTGTTCGACACCTCCAGCCCCACATGGAGGTGCGGCGCCGACTCCCGCAGGGCCAGCAGCCAGCCGGGCACGAGGTGTTCGGCCACGGTCAGACTGGCCCCCACCCGCAGCCGGCCCTCCTGACGCGACCTCAGCGCCGCCGTGCCCTCGACGAAGGCGGCCGCGCTCTCCAGCACGCCCCGGGCCCAGTCCGTGACCACCAGGCCGGCCGGGGTCAGCCGGGATCCCCTGGTGGTCCGCAGCAGCAACTCGACTCCCAGGCGCCGCTCCAGCGTCATCATCCGCGCGCTGGCGGACGGCTGGCTGATCGCGAACCGGGCCGCCGCCTGGCTGAGGCTGCCGGTCTCCGCCACGGCGACGAGCAGTTCCAGGGCATGCAGATCCGGCAGGTCACTCGGCACCGGGGACAGCTCCTTCGGGGGTGGTCTCAGTCCGTGGCGGACTGTTCGACGACGATCTCGCGCTTGAGGATCTTGCCGGTCGCGCCCTTGGGAAGAGCGTCCGTGAAGGTCACGATCCGCGGGTACTTGTAGGCGGCCACCCGCTCCTTGACGAAGTCGCGCAGGTCCTCCGCGGAGGTGTCCGCGCGGTCCTGGCGCAGGGTCACGACGGCCGCGATCTCCTCCCCGTGGACCTGGTGCGGCACGCCGACCACGGCGGCCTCGGCGACGGCCGGGTGCTCGTAGAGGACCTCCTCGATCTCGCGCGGGTAGACGTTGTAGCCGCCGCGGATGATGAGGTCCTTCTTGCGGTCGACGATGAAGTAGTAGCCGTCCTCGTCGACGCGGGCGAGGTCGCCGCTGTGGAACCATCCGCCGCGGACGGCCTCGTCGGTCGCCTCGGGGCGGTTCCAGTAGCCCTTCATCACGTTCTCGCCGCGGATGGCGATCTCACCGACCTCGCCGGGACCGACCGTGCCGCCGCCGTCGGCGACGAGCCTGACCTCGACCCCGCGGATGGGCACGCCGATCGAGCCGGCCTTGCGCGGCCGGTCCGGGGGGTTGAACACGGCGACCGGGGAGGTCTCGGAGAGCCCGTAGCCCTCCAGCACCGTCACGTCGAAGTCCCGTTCGAAGCCGTGCAGGACCTCGACGGGCAGCGAGGCGCCGCCGGAGATCGCCAGACGCAGCGGCGAGAGGTCGTGGCCCTCGGGGATGCCCGTCTGCAACAGGGCCGTGTACATGGTGGGCACGCCGAGGAACACGGTGACCCGGTCCCGGTGCATGATCTCCAGCGCCCTGGCCGGCTCGAAGCGCGGCAGCAGGGTCAGGGTGGCACCCGCGGCGACGGCGGCGTTGAGGGCGCAGGTCTGCCCGAACGCGTGGAACAGCGGGAGCCCTCCGAACAGGACGTCGTCCGGCCGGAGCATGCTCAGCGTGTCCCTGGTGGTGACCGCGTTGGTGAGCAGGTTGCGGTGGGTCAGCTCGGCGCCCTTCGGGGTGCCCGTGGTGCCCGAGGTGTACAGGATCACGGCGGTGTCGTCCGCCGCCCGCGACACCACCTCGGCCATCGGCTCGGCCGCCCGCAGCAGGCCGTCGAACACCTCCGCGTCCGTCACCAGGAACTCCGCCCCCACCTCGGTGGCGGCCTTCGCCACCTCCTCGGCGAACAGGGGGTGGACGAGCACCGCGCGGGCCCCGGAGTCGCGCAGGGTGAAGGCCGCCTCGCGTGCCTTCAGCAGCGGGTTCATCGGTACGACGGCGGCCCCGGTCCGCAGGATGCCGTAGTAGACGACCGGGAAGAGACTCACGTTGGGCATGACCATGGCGACGCGATCGCCCGGTCGGACCCCGCCGTCCCGCAGCAGCGAGGCGAGCCGGGCACTGGCGTCGTCCAGTTGGGCGTAGGTGAGGGTGGTGTAGTCCTGACGGACGGCGATCCGGTCACCGCCGGTCCGGGCGGACTCCACCAGGACTGCAGCGAGGTTGTTCATCGGGATACCTCCGGGGATACCCCGGCCTTCAGGCCGGGAGGAATCGGACTCCTGCGGAGCAGGGCAGGGAAGGCCGAATCGCCTCCAGGGCGGTTCGGCGTGCACCCCGGCGAGCGCCCGGGAGTTCACGGGCTGTTGTGCTAATTTGTGAGGTATGGCCACTCGTGTGAAGCGGGCGTTCAAGTACCGCTTCTACCCGGACGATGCGCAGGCGGCCGAGCTGTCGCGCACGTTCGGGTGTGTGCGGAAGGTCTACAACATGGCGCTCGAAGCTCGTACGCGGGCGTGGGCGCGGCAGGAGCGGGTCAGCTACAACCAGACGTCGGCGATGCTGACCGTCTGGAAGAAGACGGAGGAACTGGCTTACCTCAACGAGGTGTCCAGTGTTCCGCTCCAGCAGGCTTTGCGGCACTTGCAGGTGGCGTTCACGAATTTCTTCGGTAAGCGGGCGAAGTATCCCCGCTTCGAGTCGCGCAAGAAGTCCCGCAGGTGCGCGGAGTACACGACCAGCGCGTTCCGCTTCCGGCACGGGCAGCTGACCCTGGCCAAGATGTCCGGGCCGCTGGACATCGTGTGGTCGCGTCCCCTGCCCGAGGGGGCGCAGCCGTCGACGGTGACCGTGTCTCAGGATGCGGCCGGCCGCTGGTTTGTGTCCCTCCTCGTGGAGGACCCGACCGTGAAGCCGCTGACCTCCCTCGGCGCTGCGGTTGGCATCGACGTCGGCCTGGCCCACCTGCTGACCCTGTTCACCGGTGAGAAGATCGCCAACCCGCGGCACGAGCGTCGTGACCGTGCCCGCCTCGCGCTCGCCCAGCGGCGCTTGGCGAGGAAGGCGAAGGGGGATGGTGTCAACCGGGCCAAGGCCCGGCGCACGGTCGCCAAGGTGTATGCCCGGATCACCGACCGGCGCCGTGACCACCTGCACAAGCTGACGACTCGACTCGTGCGTGAGAACCAAACGCTCGTGATCGAGGACCTGAGTGTCCGCAACATGGTCAAAAACCGGAGCCTCGCCCGCGCCGTCAGTGACTCGGCATGGGCCGATTTCCGGATGATGCTGGAGTACAAGGCCGCCTGGTACGGGCGGGAAGTGATCGCCGTGGACCGGTGGTTCCCCTCCTCCAGGCTGTGTTCGGCCTGCGGCACCCTCCAGGGGAGGATGCCGCTCGACGTCCGTACGTGGACGTGCGACTGCGGCACGGTCCATGACCGTGATGTGAACGCCGCGAAGAATCTGCTGGCCGCCGGACTGGCGGTGTCTGTCTGTGGAGCTGGTGTAAGACCTCAACGGAGTTCTCCGGGCGGGCAGTCGGCGATGAATCAGAAAACCCAGCGGGCGACCGCTAGAATCCCCTGCCTTTAGGCGGGGGAGGATGTCAAGCGTCTTCCGTTCGGTCGGCGGGTCGGACGGCCGTCGGTGACGGCCGTGGGCGCCGGGCGGCGGCCACGGGGCCGGCACCGGTCCGGCAGGCCCCGGGGGTCAGAATTTCGTCGCGGGGGCTGATCCCGCCACGGCCGAAGCCGCCCTCGGCACCACGGGTTTCGCCCCAGAAACCCGGCGGGAGGTCCCGGCCCCGGTGCGCGGTCAGCCACAGCCGCAGCACATGGCGCTCCGTCCCGGGCTCGGCGAAGTCCTCGTACGCCGTGCGGGAATGCAGCACCGCGTGGTTGTTGACCAGCAGCAGGTCGCCCGCCCCGAAGCCGACGTCCAGCCGGAACTCCGGTGCCGCGGTCACCTCGTCGACCAGGTCGAACAGTTCCAGGTCGGCCGGTTCCAGGCGGGGGACGTCGGGGAAGCGCTGCGCCGATTCGAGGTAGCAGCGGTTGTACCGGGTGCTGAGCTTCCCGTCGTGCCAGGCGACGAGCGGCACGGCGTCGTACGGGAGTTCGCCGGGGGCCTGCTCCTCCCTGCGGTCCAGGAAGTGCGTGCGGTACAGGCGCTCGACCAGGTCGGGACGGCGGGCCAGGACGGCGTTGTGGACGGCCGCGGAACTGACCAGACGGGTGTGCCCGCCGGAGCGGCCCGCCCGCAGGCACAGCAGGGCGAGGAGATCGGACCCGTCGGTGTGGAAGGGCAGTTCCGCCCGCGTCTGGTAGCCGCGCGTCGCGGGGTCGGCGAGGGTACGGCCGGTGTCCCGGGCGTGCCCGAGCATATGACCGGCGGCGTTCTGCGACACCGGGATCCCCAGGTGCTGCCCCAGCCCCCAGAACACCGTGCTCGCCACCGGCAGGCTGTACCGCTCGACCGGGAGCCCTCGGACCAGGACGAATCCACGGCCGTTCTCCAGCACGTCGGCGACCTGCTCCAGCGGGCCGGCCAGGGTGGGCAGCGGGCAGTCCCCGGCCGCGACCTTCAGCAGCGGAACGCCCCGCTCGTGGACCGCCCGCGCGGCCCTCTCCAGCTCGTCGGTCTGCGCCGTGGACAGCCGCAGGACCCACTCCTCGGAACCCGCGAGGTCCGCGGCCCGCCACACGGCCGCTCCGGTGCAGGGCCGTCGCAGCACGTCGCTCACGTTCTTCATCGGGGGCTCCCACCGGGTGTGTCCGCCGGACCGGAGCCGGGGTGGCTGCCGGTCGGCCGGAGAGCGTGGACCGCGGGCACGTTTCTCCTCGTCTCTGCGCGGGGAATCCCATGAATTTCAGCGCGACCAGGCCGCGGAAGGCGCTCGGCCTTCATTCTCCAGGAATTCTCTGTCACATTTTCAGGGCTGCTCGAACCTTGTTTTCAGGGCTGGTCAACGGCCGAACAATTTGCCATGGTGTTCTCCGTCGGATTTCCGATCGACGGGGTACCGAATTGCGGACGGCGAACCCCCTCGCGGGTGGTGCAACGTTAGGTCACGGTGTGACGGCACGCTTGACTTGACGGGACATCTGACTTATCAGTTAGGGACAGAGCCCTGGAGTGCGCCCATGAAGCCCCTCGTCCGCAACGCGACCCTGAGCGGCTACGTCGAGCTCAGTCAGTCGCTCGGCATCGACCCGCGGGGACTGATGCGGCAGGCGGGTCTCGACCCGGCCGGACTGGCGGTCCAGGACCGGTGGATCTCCGGCACGGCCGTCATCCAGCTGCTCGAACTCTCCTCGGCGGCCGCCCGCCGCGAGGACTTCGGCCTGTTGCTCGCCGAGCGGCGCCGCTTCTCCAACCTCGGCCCGATCAGCCTCGTCATCCGCGAGGAGCCCGACGTCCGCAGCGCCGTGGAGCTCCTGGTCCGGCACGAGTACATGTACAACGAGATGCTCCACAACCGGCTGTCCGAGTCGAGCGGCCTGGCCACCCTCAAGGTGGGCCTGGAGGTCGGCGAGGCGATGGCGACCCGGCAGGCGACCGAACTGGCCGTGGGCGCCTTCCACCAGGTGCTGCGCAACTTCCTCGGCACCCGCTGGCAGGCGCTGTCCGTGTGTTTCACCCACGCCGCCCCGGCGGACCTCGGGACACACCGGCGCATTTTCGGCACCGCGGTGGAATTCAACCGTGAATTCAACGGAATCATCTTCTACGGCAACGACCTGAACGTCCCCAACCCCATGTCGGACCCGTTGCTGCGGACCTATGCCCGGCAGTATTTCGAGTCGATCGCGGTGTCGCGGGACACGACCGTGCTGGACCGCGTGCGCGATCTGATCGAGGTCCTGCTGCCGACCGGACGCTGCTCCATCGAGCAGGTCGCGTGCAGTCTCGGGGTCGACCGGCGTACGGTGCACCGGCATCTGGCGGCGTCGGGCGAGACGTTCTCCTCCCTGCTCAACACCACGCGCGCGCAGCTCGCGGAGCATCTGGTGGCGAACCCGCGCCGCTCGCTGACGGAGATCTCCGGACTGCTCGGGTTCTCCGCGCCCAGCGCCTTCTCCCGCTGGTTCCGCGAGCGGTTCGGGTGCAGCGCGCGGGACTGGCGCGCCCAGCGGACCCGGCAGCGCCCGCCGGGCGAGGAGCAGCCGCTGTCCACCGCCCGTCGCAGCCCCCACCGCTGACCGGCGCGCACCGCCGGACCGGGGTGCGCCACCGGCGCGCACCGCAGGACCCGGGGTGCGCCACCGGCGCCCCACGCCTCCACGCCCCGCACCCCGCACCCGGCACCCGGCACCCGGTGCGATCAGTTCACCGCGCCCTCGCGCGCGGCTTCAGCGGCACCGACGGCAGTTCAGGGGCGGGCAGGGGCGCGCCGTCGTAGCCCGCCACCTCGCCGAAGCGGCGGCCGTCCGTCGGCTGCCCCGGCACCAGCTCCTTCATCCAGTCCTCGCGCGCCCGCGCGATGTCCTCGTGACTGCGGCCGACGAAGTTCCACCACATGACGATCTCCTCCTCGAACGGGGTTCCGCCGAGCAGGACCGTCCGGGCCGGTTCGTCCGAGTCGTTGCCGAGGGTCAGCGTGCCGGTCCCGGTGGGCACATAGCCCAGTTCCGCGGGCCGCAGCGAGGCGCCCGCCACCTGGACGTGCCCGTGGTCGACGAGGACGCCGTGCTCGAAGCCCGGGTCCACGGCGAGGGTGAGCGTGGCCCGGGGGCCGAGGACGATCTCGGCGCCGAGCAGGGGCGTGAAGGTCCGTACCGGCGAGGCGGCCCCGGCGAGGGTGCCCAGGAAGACGCTGATGCGCGCCCCGTCGACCACCACCGGCTCGGGCGCGAAGTGCTGGAAGTCCCGCCGGGTGTCGCGGTGCTCGTCGGGCAGGGCCACCCACAGCTGGACGCCGTGCAGGATCTCGGTGTCCGGGGTGGAGACCTCGGTGTGGCTGATGCCGTGCCCGCCGGTCATGAGGTTCAGCTCGCCGGGCCGCACGAGCGCGTGGCTGCCGAGGCTGTCGCGGTGTTCGATCTCGCCGCCGAACAGCCAGCTGACCGTCTGGAGGCCGGTGTGCGGGTGCGGGGCGACGTCCATGCCGCCCGTGCGGGCGACGTCGTCGGGGCCGTAGTGGTCGGCGAAGCACCAGGCCCCGATCAGGGACCGGCCGCGCTGCGGCAGGGTGCGCCGTACGGTCATCGACCGCGGGCCGCCCAGCGGTACGTCGCGGGGAGTGAGCACCTCGACGCGCCCCGTCCCGTCCGTCCCGTCCGTTGCGTCCAGGCGGTTCATGCCGTCGTTCATGCCGTCCTCCGCTTGCACCCGTTCACACCCCGCAGCGCCTGCCCCGGTCGTGATAGTTTCATATTCAACCATAATTGTCCCGATCATAGGACGATGACGGCACCACGTACGTACACGAGGGAGCGCGGGCGCCGGCAGCGGCCCCTGAAGGAGTGCAGGTTGAACAGCCCCGTACCGAGCGCCGTACCGAGCCCCATGCCGGAGTCCCCGGCCCAGCGGATCTATCTCGACAAGCAGAGCCCCAAGGCCTACCACGCGCTGGTGCAGACCTCGGACGCGGTGCGCGCGACGGCCGCCGACGCGGGTCTCGACCGCATCCTGGTGGAGCTGGTCAACCTGCGGGTGTCGCAGATCAACGGCTGCGCGTTCTGCCTCGACGTGCACACCAGGGCCGCCCTGCGCGCGGGCGAGACGACACGGCGGCTCGGCGTGCTGGCCGCCTGGCGGGAGACCGGGCTGTTCACCCCCGCCGAGCGGGCGGCCCTCGCGCTGGCGGAGGCGACGACGAACCCCGCCGACACCGCCGCCCAGGACTCCGCCTACGCCGCCGCCCGGAACGAACTCACCGACGACCAGATCTCCGCCGTGCTCTGGGTCGCGATCACCATCAACGCGTTCAACCGGGTCTCGATCCTGAGCCGGCACCCCGTACGGGCCGACCGCTGAGCCCGGCGGTCCGACGGATGTCCGGGAAGCGGGCGGCGAGCCGCGGAGCTGCGCACTGTCACGGACGGTGACCGGTCGCGCGGTGAGCCGTCGCGGGTCCGTCGCCGGTGTCCGCGCTCCCGAATGCGCCGCCTTCGATCGCCCTGCACGCTGGTAACACGGACGGCCCAGGGACACGGCAGACCGCAGGAGGTTCCGGTGGCGCACGGCGATGAGGACCCGCAGGCGGACGAGCGGGCTGTTTCGATGCTGGACGCGCTCTTCACCCGGTCACCCGTCGGGCTCCACCTGCTCGACACCGACCTGCGGGTGGTGCGGATCAACACCGCCACACCCAACATGCGGGGCGTCCCGATGGAGACCATGGTCGGTCAGCCGTTCCGGACCGCGTACGACATCGTCGTGGACGACGACATGGAACTGGCCGTCCAGGAGGTGCTGGACACCGGGGTCCCCGTGCGCCAGCGGATCGTGCGGTCCCGGTTCAAGCTGGACCCGTCCCGGGAGGGGCACTTCGAGGTGTCCGTGCTGCGCCTGGAGAATCCGGAGGGGAAGGTGCTCGGCGTGGCCGTCACCTCCGTGGACGTCACCGAACGGGAGCGGGCGCGTGGCCGGGCCCGGGTGCTGGACGCCGTCCGCAGGAGCGTGGGACGGACCCTGGACGCGGCCGTGTCCTGCGAGGAGCTCGTCAATACCGTGGTTCCCGTGTTCGCCGACGTGGCGATCGTGGAGGTGGTGGACGCGGTGATCCGCGGCGACGAGCCGCCGCTGGCCCCGCTGCCCGCGGGCACCCCACTGCTGCGGGCCGCCTTCCGCAGCACGGCGGAGGGGCCGCCCATCGCCCACCCGGTGGGCGATGTGCACCGGCTGCCGGGGTCCACCCCGTTCACCCGGTGCCTGGCCGATCTTCGCGCCCGGGTGGTCTCGCTGCGCAGCGACGCCCCCTGGCTGGCCTTCGACCCTCCGCGCGCCGAGGCCATCCTCTCCTCGAAGGCCCACACCCTTCTCGCGGCCCCCCTGACCCTGCGCGACACCGTCCTCGGACTCGTCAGTCTGTACCGCGCCGGGAACTCGCCACCCTTCGACGAGGGCGACCGCAGACTCGCGGTGGAGCTGGCCGCCCACACGACGCTGTGCATCGACAACGCGCGCCGTTACGCACGGGAGCACACCGTGGCCGCCACGGTCCAGCGCCATCTGCTGCCCCGCAGCCCGGAGAGCCAGGCCTCGCTGGAGACCGCGTACCTGTCCGTCACCGGTGCCGATCCCGGCGCCTGGTACGACACCATCGCGCTGTCCAGCGCCCGCACCGCACTCGTCGTCGGCAGCGTCTCCGGGCGGGGTCTCAACGCGGCGGCCACCATGGGCCAGCTGCGCACGGTCGTGCGTTCGCTGTCCACGTTCGACCTCTCCCCCGACGAGCTGCTGGCCCGGCTGTACGACACGGCCGCGCACCTGGCGTCCGAACGGGCGGCCCTGCCGCTGGGCGACCCCATGCGCCGCGAGGCGCTCACCGCCGACTGCGTCTACGCGGTCCACGACCCGCTCACCGGCACCTGCACGATGGCGGGCGCGGGCCGGCTGGCGCCGGTCCTGGTCGAACCCGACGGCACCGTCAGCATCCCCGACACACCGGCCGGCCCGGCCCTGGGCTCCGAGGAGGACTCGCCGTTCGCCGCCGGGGAGTTCGAGGTCCCGGACGGCAGCGTCCTGGTGTTCACCAGCGATCCCCTGCTGACCTCGTACCTCGCGGAGTCCTCACGTCCGCTGCGGCAGTCGCCGGACTACCGCAGCCGGCCGATCCAGGACCTCTGTGACGACATCGTGTACGGCCTGCCGGCCGGGATGGGGGCGGGGGACGCCGCGGTGATCGTCGCGCGCGTCCGCTCCTTCCCCCCCGAACAGGTCGCCATCTGGGAGTTCGAGTCGGATCCGGCCGCGGTGGCGCTGGCCCGGCGGAACATACGCTCGCAGCTCGCCCGGTGGCAGATCGACCAGGAGACGGCGTTCAACACCGAGCTCATCGTCAGCGAACTGGTCACCAATGCGATCCGGTACGGCAACCCGCCGATCGAGGTCCGCCTGGTCAGCGACCGCAGTCTGACGTGCGAGGTGCGCGACTCCGGCTCGGCCGCGCCCCATCTGCGCCACGCCCGTACGGTCGACGAGGGCGGCCGGGGTCTGTTCATCGCCTCGCAGCTGGCCCAGACCTGGGGCACCCGTTACACGGCCGAGGGCAAGACGATCTGGACCGAGCAGCCGTTCCCCACGCTCGGACGCCGGAACTGACCGGCAGGACCTGCGGCACCCTCACCTGCGCCGGGCCTGGCCGTCCTGTCCCGATTCCGGCTCCGGCCCCGCCGCGACCGGTACTTCCACCACGTCCACGTCGGAGGCCCGGACGTAGGCGAGCCGGTGGCCGAGCTGGATCTCGTAGTACTCCTCGCTGCCCTTCACCACGGGACTCGGCGTCTCGACGAAGTTCGACCGGTCGACGTAGGAGCCGTCCAGGCTGGACCCGGTCACATACCGCTGGCCGGCGAGGATCTCGTAGGGCAGCGGCGACTGGGTCGGCTCCTTCATCCCCTGCGGGTAGGCGCCCGACTCCGGCAGGGCGCGTCCGAACGCCTGGATCACGTCCAGGCCCTCCCTCGGTGTCACCATCCGGCCGCCCGCGCCGACGGCCGTCGGGTGGTCCTCCGGGTTCCTGAACCACGCCTCGCGGCCCTGGAACCAGATCGCCGTCCAGTCACCGCGGCGCGCGGCGACCGCGAAGGTCTGTCCGGCGGAGACCCGCGACCCCAGGTCGTTGACGTCCTCCGTGGAGTCCGCGCCGTCCGGGTGCCGGCCCGGGTCCTGGATCAGCGGTGCGCTCTCGGACGGCTCGGTGTACAGCCGGACGGCACTGGAGCCGTGCGGCGCGCACGGCAGGTGGGCGCCGGGGCAGCCGGTGAACGACGGCTTGTGGGTGGCGAAGTCGGGCAGGATCGTCACCATGGCGCCGAGCCGGGGGCCGGTGGCCCGCAGAGGTGCGCCGAGCAGGTCGAAGTAGTGCCGCCAGTCCCAGAACGGGCCGGGGTCGTCGTGCATGCTCGGGATGCTGCCGCCGGTCGGGGCGGGCACGTTGTCGTGGCCGAAGATGTGCTGCCGGTCGAGCGGGATGCCGTACTTCTTCGCCAGATAGCGCACCAGGCGGGCCGACGACCGGTACATCTGCTCCGTGTACCAGGTGTTGGGCTGGGTGAGGAAACCCTCGTGCTCGATACCGATCGAGCGGGCGTTGACCAGCTGGTTGCCGGAGTGCCAGGCCGTGTCCTTGG
Source organism: Streptomyces sp. NPDC107559 (assembly GCF_055657365.1). Taxonomy (NCBI): domain Bacteria; kingdom Bacillati; phylum Actinomycetota; class Actinomycetes; order Kitasatosporales; family Streptomycetaceae; genus Streptomyces; species Streptomyces sp. NPDC107559. The sequence goes on from NZ_JBVKBD010000010.1 coordinate 215,548, forward strand.
TCCTGATGTGCTGGGTGACGTGACCGTCCTTGGAGCGGATCGAGTAGTGCCAGGACGGCTCCGTCGGATTCTGCACGGTCTGGAACATGCTCGGCAGGTTCGCCTCGGTGTCGTGGATGACGATGTACTCGATCTTCTCGTCGCGGGGCCGGTCGGCCAGGTCGTGGTTGCCGTACCCGCCGTCGACCTGGACGTACGGTGCGGCCAGCCAGGAGCAGTCCAGCTCCGCCGGGCACTCGACCTCCTTCGGCCGCGGGGGCTTCACCACCGGCCGGTGGGGGCGCACGCCGGGCGAGGCGGGAAGGGTGACGCGCTGGCCGGTGTCGGTGGTGCGGTGCGCGCCCTTGCGGATCACCGCGAACACGTCGTCGGCGTACGTCGCCGCGGAGGTCTTGTCGCCGGTGCCCGGGAAGCGGGCCACCGCCTCCCACCAGTCGTCGGTGCCGGCGCTGAGCGATTTGCCGAGTCTTCGTTGTGTCTCCGCCAGGAGCGCCGCCCCGGCCCTTACATTGGCAGCGGTGTCGGTACGCAGCTTCTCCACCGGGACACCGGTCAGCCGGGCGGCCCGGTGCAGGTCCGCGGGCGGCGCGGCGCGGTCCTGCGCGGGGGTCGACGCCGCCGTGCCCGGTGGCCCGGCCGCGGCGGTGCCGGGCGCCGTGCCGGTCCGGCGCGCCGCCTCGGGGTCCGTCAGGTGCATCGGTCCGTAGCCGCCGACGACGCTCGGCGCGCCGGGATGGGAATCCCAGCGTGACTGGAGATAGGCCACGCCCATGAGCACGTTGCGCGGCACATGGAACTCGTGGGCGGCGTCGGTGAATTCGCCCTGGAGGCGGTGGTCGTCCGGGCCGCCCGACAGCCGGCCGGTCAGCAGGGGCACCACGAGCGCCGCCGACGCGGTCACGCAGATCAGCAGGCGATGCCTGCGCAGCGCACCGGGGACACGGGGGGCGGCAGGTCTTCTCATCATGCAAGGACTCCAACCATGCTCGTCGCAACCAGGACAAAGGAGTTGTCCTCCACGCCACCCCTTGTACGCTTCCGTGTCCGGCGTGCCACGTCGCGCCAACCGTCACCGACGTGGACCAGCGCTCCGGCACAGGCCACCCGGTCGGCGGCAGAGCGGACGGCGTGGCACTCACTCCTTGACCGGGTCCACGTGCCAGTCGGGGTGCCCCGGCATGGGCGGGGTGTGCGCCCCGTACAGCCACGGCGTCAGAAAGGGCTTCAGGTCCCGGCCCGCGACCGCGCCGGCCAGTGCGACGAAGTCCCCTGTCCCGGCGGCCCTGCCGCGGTACGTCTTCACCCAGGCCCGTTCGATCCGGCCGAAGGTGTCCTCGCCGACCTCCTGCCGCAGGGCGTAGAGCACCAGCGCCGAACCGTCGTAGCGGATCTGCCGGAACAGGGACGGTTCGGTGGGTTCGGCGGGTGCGCCGTCGTCGTGGCGCCACTGGTCGTGCCGCTCGTACGCCGTCCGCATCACGTCCTCCAGGTCGGCGCCGCCGTGCGTGTCGGCGTAGAGCCGTTCGTAGTAGCGGGCGTGTCCCTCGCTCAGCCACAGGTCGGACCAGCGCCGGATGGCGACGCTGTCGCCGGTCCAGTGGTGGGTCAGTTCGTGCACGAGGTTGCGTTCGGCGTCGACCTGTCCGCCCGTCAGGTCGGCCCGCGGCAGCACGGCCAGCGACTGCGACTCCAGCGCCACCGGAAGGTCGGTGTCGCCGACGAGTACGCCGTAGCGGCCGAACGGGTAGGGGCCGAGCCGCTCCTCCAGCCAGGCCAGGTGCTCGGGGGTGAGTGAGCGGTAGGCCTCCGTGCCGGCGACCAGGTCCCGGGGGACCGCGTCCCGCAGGGGCAGACCGCGCGGGCCGGTGCGGTCGACGAAGGTGAACTTCCCGATCGCCATCTGGACCAGCTGGGCGGCGACCGGCTGCTCGGAGTCGTACGTCCACCGGATCCGTCCGTCGGGCCGGCGGACGCGCTCGACGAGCCGGCCGTTGGCCACCGCGGTCAGCTCCGGCGGGGTGGTGATGTGGAAGGTGATGGGCGCCCGCAGGCTCGGGTGGTCGTCCGCCGGAAAGATCATCTTGGCGCCGTCGGGCTGCGCGTAGAGAACGGTGCCGTCGGGGGTGGGCACCCAGCCGTAGCGCGCGATGGCGTCGGAGCGGCGGCGCTGGAGGGTGGGATCGGCGGTGTAGGCGACCCGGACGGTGAACGCACGGCCCCGGGGGATCGGCCGCGCCGGGGTGACGACGAGTTCGTCGCCGTCGCGTACCGCGGCGGCGGGTGCGCCGTCGACGGTGACGGCGTGCAGCGTGTTGCCGGCGAAGTCCAGGTCGAAGCGGGACAGGGCCTGCGTGGCGGTGGCGCTGACGGTGGCGGCGGCCTCGAACGGGGTCAGCGGTGCCCGCCAGTCGAAGTCGAGCGTGTAACGGCGCACCGTGTAGCCGCCGTTGCCGTCGAGCGGCATGAGCGGGTCGCCGATGCCCGCGGCACCGGGGGACGGAGTCTCGCCCTTCGGAGCGTCCGGGGACGGCGCCACGGAGGGGCCGGGGCTGCCGGGGTGGCGGTGGGCTCCGGACGGGGCGGGGCCGGCCACGAGGACGACGACCCCGGCGATCCCCGCGGCACCGACGACCGTCAGGCCCCAGGCCGTACGACGACGGCGCCCACCCGGGCGTGGCGGACGATTGCGGGCGCTGGGGGCAGTGGTCTCCATGAGCGCACTATGCCAGCAAGAGGGTTTTTTGTATGAATATATGACTCTATATCACCCATGTGAGCGGAGTCGGCACAGCTCCTCGGTCGGCACGCGAGGGGTTCGGAAGGCCCCCGGTGTGGGTGGCACCGGGGGCCTTCCGGGGCGACGGCGAGGCCGCCGCCCCGACCGGACGACGCTACGCGGACAGTTCCACGGACGGTGCGGCGAGTGGTGACGTCCCGTCGTCGGCGGGCCGGCTCCCGCCGGCCGAGGCCGTGCTGCGGGAGACGCTCCGGCTCCCGCCGGCCGAGGCCGTGGCGCGGGAGACGCTCCGGCTGCATCCGCCCGCCTGGCCGATGACCCGCGCCGCGAGCACGGTCACCGCCCTGGGCGGCTGGTCGCTGGACCCCGGTGACGACGTGCTGCTCAATACCTACCTGATCCACCGGGATCCCCGGTGGTGGGAGCGGCCGGACGAGTTCGACCCCGCCCGCCGGCCGGACGGGCAGTCGGCACCCGGTCCGGCTTCGTGCCGGTCCGGCGCTGACCTCCGCCCCGCCCGGATCAGCCCGCCAGGTACGGGTTCCAGGCGTAGGCGGTGTCCGGAGTGGCGGGCTCTCCGGGCCAGTTGAAGTAGTCGGCGACCAACTCGGCCGGGTGCGTGGCCAGATAGCCGCCGCCGGGCAGATCGTCGTGGTCGTCCCAGGCCCACGGCGGGTTGGCGGCGTCGGTGTCGCAGGCGCCGTAGGCGGGGCCGAGCACTCCGCCCGCGCCGCAGGCCGCTCCGTACGGGTTGGAGCTGTCGTCGCCGGCGAAGCGGCCCGGGTCGGCGAAGAGGCTTGTGGTGTTGCGCCGGTCCCACATCCCGCCCGGGGTGAACACGTCGGTCAGGGTGTACTGGACGTCGCGGTCGTTGGCGCCGGAGGGAACCTCGGAGGTGTCGCCCGGGTAGTAGAGCACGCCGTCACCGCTGTTGTACTGGCTCGCCACCTGCGAGATCGCGGTCTCGGCCCACGCGGCGTGGGTGTTGGCCTGCTGGGCGGTGAACGGGCGGGCGTGGCCGTCGGTGTGCGGGTCGCTCTTCAGCGGCAGAGTGCCGTCGACGCTCTCCGCGCCGCTGGTGAAGTCGCCGCCGGAGGGGACGTACGAGTAGAAGTCGCTGTGGGCCACGGTGAGGGCCGCCTTCAGAGTCCCGTACGCGGTCCCGTCGTTGGCGACGACGAGCAGCACTCCCTCGGAGTCGTTCTCGTGCTCGGTGAGGTCCTCCTGGTAGTTGTCGAGGATGCCGTCGGACCAGTCCCGCGGGTGGAAGTAGACGTAGAGCAGGTAGGAGAAGGACTGCGTCTGCGTCACCGAGTAGTAGACATGCGCGGCGAGCGGTGAACGGCCGGTGTCCTCCCAGTTGTTGCGGCCGTTGAGGTCGCCGTCGAAGTCGTAGGCGGCCAGGTAGTCGGACTGGCCGGCGAGGGCGGTCTCACCCGTGGTGTCGACGTCCTGGAAGTGGACCGGGGCCCACCAGGCGGCGAGCGTGGGACGGTCGGTGGCGAGAGTGCCGGTGGCCGCGGCAGCGGGCCGGGCGAGGGCGGCGCACCAGGCCAGGGCCAGCACGACCAGAACGGAAAGCAGACGTAACGCGCCGCCGCGGCCGGCGGTGAACGGCGGGCGCGGAGCGGGCAGCGGGGGGTGGACGATCGGCAACGAGGCCTCCGGATCGTGGAGTCGGGCCGGTCCGGACATCGACCGGCTGCATGACATGCGCACGATAGGGGAGGGAGGGTTGCCGGTTCGGGGCGAGCTCGCGATGAGCAGAAGAACGCCGGGCGTCGCCCCGCCGGGCCACGTCCGCCACCGCCCGCCGCCACCAGCCCGACCCCGAGAGCCGGAGGGGCCCTACTGGGCTGCGGCCGGTCCTGACACCGTCCAGCCCGGCGCCTGGGGGTGCGGCGTCCGATCGCCGGGGCGGAGCTCGTCGCCGCAGGCGGAGCAGGTGACAACCGCGGCCAGCTCGTGACCGCAGTGGTGCTTGATCACCATGGGGCGATCACCTTCCGCCCGGAGATGACGGTCGCCCCATGCCATGAGAGCCATCAGGACCGGGTCCAGCTCCAGGCCGGCCGCCGTGGCCCGGTACTCGAAGCGCTGCGGGCGCTCGCTGTACTTGCTCTTCGTCAGGATCCCGCCCTCCACCAGTCGCTTCAGCCGCGCCGCGAGGACATCACGCGGGGCGCCGGTATTGCGCACGATCTGGTCGAAACGCCCGTTGCCGAGGAGGACCTCGCGCAGGACGAGCAGGGAGTACTTCTCGCCGACGAGGGCCAGAGTGTCGGCGATGGAGCAGGGGCGCGGATCTTTGGTGGCGGCCATGCCTCCCAGTCTAAAGGTGGGTTTGCTTTTCAAACTCACAGGGCTATGGTGAATCCAGATTCCAAACTCACCAGTAACGTCGCCTCGGTATCACCGGGCAAGGAGGCCGCTACCATGCGTGACGCCGTGATCGTGGAAGCCGTACGGACCCCGGTGGGCAAGGGCAAGCCCAACGGCGCCCTGGCCCATGTCCACCCCGTAGAGCTCCTCGCACACACCCTGCGCACCCTCGTCGAACGCTCCGGCATCGACCCGGCGCTCATCGACGACGTGATCGGCGGCACCGTCGACCAGGTCGGCGAGCAGGCCATGAACACCACCCGATACGCCGTGCTGTCCGCGGGCTTCCCGGAGACCGTGCCCGCGACCACCGTGGACCGGCAGTGCGGCTCCTCCCAGCAGGCCGTGCACTTCGCCGCGCAGGGTGTGCTGTCGGGTGCGTACGACATCGTCGTGGCCTGCGGCGTGGAGTCCATGAGCCGTGTGCCCATGTGGTCGAACGTGCCCCCCGGCAAGGACCCCTTCGGGCCCGGAGTCGCCGCGCGCTACCCGGACGGCCTCGTCCCCCAGGGCATCAGTGCCGAGCTGATCGCCGCGAAGTGGTCGCTCACCCGGGAGCAGATGGACGCCTTCGCCGTGTCCTCTCACCACAAGGCCGGGGCCGCTTGGGACGCCGGCCTGTTCAACGCCGAGACGGCCCCGCTGGAGGGCCTCACACGCGACGAGTCGATGCGGCCGTCCAGCACCCCCGAGATCCTCGCCGGTCTCAAGCCCGCCTACTACGACCCCGGCTTTGCGGAGCGGTTCCCGCAGATCGGCTGGAACATCACCGCCGCCAACGCAAGCCCGATCAATGACGGTGCCTCGGCGGTGCTCATCACCAGCAGCGAGACCGCGGAGCGCCTCGGCCTGCGTCCACTCGCCCGGCTGCACAGCTTCGCGGTCACGGGCTCCGACCCCCTCCTCATGCTCACCGGAGTCATTCCCGCCACCGAGAAGGTGCTTCACAAGGCGGGTCTGACGATCGACGAGATCGACCTCTTCGAGGTGAACGAAGCCTTCTCCAGCGTCGTCCTGGCCTGGCAGCAGGAGACAGGCGCCGACCTCGCCAAGGTCAACGTGCACGGAGGTGCAATCGCCATCGGCCACCCGCTGGGCGCGAGCGGGACCCGGCTGACGACCACCCTCGTGCACGCGCTCCGCGCGCGGGGAGCACGGTACGGCCTGCAGACGATGTGCGAGGCGGGCGGACTCGCCAACGCGATGATCCTCGAGGCCGTCTAGGCCCTGTCGTCCAATTCCCGTCGTCGCCCGGAGGGCGGCCCGCGGCGTCTGGTGCGTGCTCTCGGCGTGCCGGGCGGAAGTCCTCGTACTGGACGTACTCGGGCTTTCGCCCGGTGCGGCGGTGGGGGCACCGCCCGCGCGAGCGAAGCCGAGCGTGGGGGAGCGCGCCAGGCGTCTTGGGACAGACGGGAATTCGACGACAGGGCCTAGCGCACCCGTCCGCGCGGTTTCAAGGGCACCGGAGGCAGCTCGGGGGCCGGCAGCGGAGCGCCGTCGTAGCCCTTCACCTCGCCGAAGCGGTCCCCCTCCGTCCAGTCCCGGCGGGCCTGTGCGATCTCCTCCTGGGAGCGGCCGATCCAGTTCCAGAACATGATCAGCTCCTCCTCGAACGGCTCGCCGCCCAGCAGCATCAGCGCCGCGTCCGACTCGGCGCGCAGCGGCAGTTCGGTGCGGCCGCAGCCGAGGTAGAGCATGGAGCCGGGCAGCACCGGCACACCGTCGACATGTGCCTCGCCGGACATGGACAGCACCGCGTACTCGAAGTCCGGCTCCAGCGGCAGGCGCAGGTCCGCACCGGCGGCCAGGGCCAGGTCGGCACCGACGATCGGGGTGTACGCCGTCCCGGGCGAGGTCGCGCCGTCGAGGCCGCCGAGGATCAGCGTGGCCTTCAGGCCCGGGGCGGTGACCACCGGCAGCTCGGCGTGGTGTTCGAAGTGCGGGTCGACATGGCGATGGCTGTCGGGCAGCGCGACCCACAGCTGTGCCCCGTGCAGGAAGCGGGCGTGCGACCGGGGGCTCTCCTCGGAGTGGCTGATGGCCCGGCCGGAGGTCATCAGGCCCAGTTCGCGGGGGCGGATCGTCTGGAGGCTCCCGGTGGAGTCGCGGTGCAGGACCTCCCCCTCGTGCAGCCAGCTCACCGTCTGCAGGCCCATGTGCGGGTGCGGCGGCACCTGCATGCCGGGCTCGTCGGCGATGTCGTCGGGGCCGTAGTGGTCGACGAAGCACCAGGCGCCCACCATGCGCCGGCCCAGGTTGGGCAGCAGCCGGCGGACCTCGGTGGACTCGCCGAGCCGGACGCGGCGAGGGCTGAGGAGTTCGCGCACCGGCTCCGCCACGACGAACCCACGGCCACCGCAGACGGCGGGAACCGGCTCGCGGTCAAGATTGCTCATGGCGCCCAACCTAGCCCCGCCGGACCCGCTCCGTCAGTCCGTCGCCGGGGCTGTCGCCCGGTCAGGTTGCGGATCGCTTCCGGATACGGTTCCCGGCGCGCGGGCGCGCCGGGCCGGGAACGGCCGTCACCGCACCGGGAGCCCGGCGTAGTGGAATATTCAACAACCTTGGGTCGTTCTCGCCCTCGAAGGAGGTCACGAGTGGACACGACGTACTACGGCCACGGAACGACGGCGGAGCGCTGGGAGCGCGCGCGGATGTTCTTCGACGCCGAGGACTACGCGGCGGCGGCCCGGGTCCTGGGCGCCCTGGTCGAGGAGGTGCCCGAGCAGACGGCGGCCCGGCTGCTGCTGGCGCGCGCCTACTACCACTCGGCCCAGCTGCGCCGCGCGGAGAGCGAGCTGCGCGTCATCGTGGAAGGCGACCCGGTCGAGCACTACGCCCGGCTGATGCTGGGCCGCACGCTTCAGCGCCAGGGCCGGCACGAGGAGGCGGCCTCGCACCTGAGGATCGCCTCGGCGCTCGCGGGCGACTTCGACCAGGTCTGACAGCTCCGAGCGGTCGGCCCCGGGGAGGGTGACGGTCCGACCCGGGCGGCGGGGGCGCGCGGCAGCCGTGCCGCGCGCCCCCGCCGTCGTTCCGCTACGGCCTCACCCGGCCGCCGCTCCACTGCCTGAGGTCCGCCGCCCCCGCCGGTGGGCGATCTCGCCGAGCACGACGTCCACGGCGACGAAACAGGCCAGGGGGATGCCGAGCAGCGGCACGAACCAGCCGAGGACGGCGACCGCCGCCAGCCCGGGGACGAGGACGTACGGCGGCACCTGCTGCCAGGAGCCGCGCGGTACCGGACGGCCGAACGCCGAGCCGCGGCCGCGCTGCCACCACATGCGGTAACCCCACCAGATCAGCAGGATCAGCGAGAGCGCGAGCAGCATCAGGGCGATCTGGTTGACCAGCCCGAACAGGACCCCGCTGTGCAGGTCGATGCCCCAGCGGGTCAGCTTGGCGAGCACCGGGTAGTCCGCGAACCGCAGCACGTCGGTGACCTCGCCGGTCGCCGGATCGACCGCCACCGTGTCCTGCTTCGTGGGCCAGCCGCGCTGGATCTGCTTGACGACGTAGGCGGAGGAGGCGTCCGCGGGCGGGACGATCTCCACCGGGTCGCCGAGCCCCTCGGCCCGCGCGGCGGCCAGCACCTTGTCGAGGCCGACACCGTGCCCGGCGTCCCCGCCGCCGGCGGCGGCCGCGTCGTGCCCGGCGTGTTCGCCGCCGGCCGCCGTCGCGACGGACGGGGTGGACTGGCCGAGCGAGGTGCGCAGTTCGTCGATGTTCGCACCGGCGTACGTCGACCAGGTCAGACCGGTCGCCGAGAGGAACAGGAACCCGGCCGCGGCCCACACGCCCACGGTGCCGTGCAGGCCCAGGGTGCGGCGCCGCCCGCTGGTGCCGCGCACCTTGCGCAGCGCGCGACGGCGCGAGAACCAGAGCACCAGACCGCCCAGCGCGACCACCCACAGCCAGCTCGCGGCGAGTTCGCTGTAGAGGCGGCCGGTCTCGCCCAGATGGAGGTTGCGGTGGAGTTCGCTGATCCAGGTGCGCAGTGGCAACGCGCCGGACGAGCCGTACTGTTCGAGGGCGCCGCGCACCTTGCCGGTGTACGGGTCCACGAACACGGCGAGGGTGTGGTCGGCGCCGACGCCCTCGACGCCGGAGAGCAGCACCCGGGTGGTCGCGCCGGGCGCCGGCGAGGGCCGTACCGCCGTGACGGTGCCCTCGGGGTGTGCCGTGCGGGCCGCGGCGACCTGCGTGGACAGCGGCAGTTCGGCGTCGCCGACGGGCACCGTCATCTCGTGGGCGTACAGGAGCTTCTCGGCTTGGTACGAGCCGGCGTACAGCAGGCCGGTGACCGCGGCGACGAGCAGGAACGGCGCGACGAACAGGCCCGCGTAGAAGTGCAGTCGCAGGACCAGCGGGCGCAGTGTGGTCCACCCGCGCGGGGACGGCGCGGGCGGGGTGGTTTGCGGGGCCTCGTCCGTGGTGGTCGAGGGAGCGGTGGACATCGGCGGTTTCTCCGGCGGTCGGGGGCGTGGGCTGCCAGGGCGGTGAGCGTGGCGGTCCAGTAGTCGGCGGCGGGTCCGGCCGAGTTCCCGGGGCGTCAAGTAGCGTGTGTCACAGTCGAACGGCGGCGTCGTGGCGGAGCCGTGGCATGCTGGCGCGATGGCATCTCCGAGCGATCGCACACCCCTTGTCGAACTGGTGGAGGAACTCCTCGCCACCGACGGCCCGTTGCCCATCGTCGCGGCCGGCGACCCGGTGCTGCGGGTCGGCACCGGGCGCTACGAGGGCGAGCTGGGGCCCGCGCTGCTGGCGCGTTTCGTCGAGGCGCTGCGCGTGACCATGCGGGCGGCGCCGGGGGTCGGGCTGGCGGCACCGCAGGTGGGGGTGCCGCTGCGGATCGCGGTGATCGAGGACCCGGCACCGGTGTCCGAGGAGGTCAGGCTGGCCCGCGGCCGGGTGCCGCAGCCGTTCCGGGTGCTGGTCAACCCGTCGTACACGCCCGTCGGCACGGCCCGTGCCGGGTTCTTCGAGGGCTGTCTGAGCGTGCCCGGCTGGCAGGCGGTGGTGGCGCGGCCCGTCGAGGTGCGGCTGACCGGCGAGGACGAGCACGGCCGGGCGCTGGACGAGGTGTTCACGGGCTGGCCCGCCCGGATCGTGCAGCACGAGACGGACCATCTGGACGGGATGCTCTACCTCGACCGGGCGGAGCCGCGCTCGCTGTCGTCGCATCAGGCGATGCTGGAACGGTGGACGGGCGCCACTCCCGAGGAGGCGGCGAAAGCCCTGGGGTTCGAACTGCCGGGCTGAGCCGGGGCGGAGAGGATCCGCGGGCGCGTTCCGGGGCCCGGTGGGCCCCGGAACGGGCGGGTCAGCCGCGATAGGCCTCCAGCAGCCGCAGCCACACCTCGCTGATCGTCGGATACGACGGGACCGCGTGCCAGAGCCTGGCGACCGGCACCTCCGCGGCGACGGCGACCGTCGCCGAGTGGATCAGCTCGCCGACGCCGGGGCCGACGAGGGTGACACCGAGGAGGGTCTCGCGGTCGAGGTCGACGACCATGCGGGCGCGGCCGCGGTAGCCGTCGCCGTACAGGCCCGCGCCCGCCGCCGAGGAGATGTCCACGTCGACCGCGCGAACGCGCCGGCCGGTCGCCTCCGCCTCCGCCAGGGACAGGCCGACCGCCGCGGCCTCCGGGTCGGTGAAGACGACCTGGGGTACGGCGCCGTGGTCGGCCGTGGCGGAGTGGGCGCCCCAGGCGCTCGTGTCCAGGGGGGTGCCGGCGGCGCGGGCGGCGATCGCGGCGCCCGCGATCCGGGCCTGGTACTTGCCCTGATGGGTGAGCAGGGCACGGTGGTTGACGTCCCCGACCGCGTACAGCCAGTCGGTGCCGGTCACCCGGAGGCTGTCGTCGACCGGCAGCCAGGAGCCCGGCTCCAGGCCGATGGTGTCGAGGCCGATGTCCTCGGTGCGCGGGGCGCGGCCGGTGGCGAAGAGGATCTCGTCGGCCTCGATCCGGTCGCCGCCGTCGGTGACGACCACGACCGTGCCGCTCTCGCGGGTCACCGACTTCACGGAGGTGCCGGTGCGGACGTCGGCGCCCGCCTCGGTGAGCGCGGCGGCGACCAGTTCGCCCGCGAACGGCTCCATGCGGGCGAGCAGGCCCGCGCCGCGGACGAGGAGGGTCACCTGGGAGCCGAGGGCCTGCCAGGCGGTGGCCATCTCGGTGGCGACGACGCCTCCGCCCACCACCACGAGCCGTCCCGGGACCGCGTGCGCGCTCGTGGCCTCCCGGCTGGTCCAGGGCCGGACGTCGGCGAGGCCCGGCAGCCCGGGCAGCAGGGCGCGGGTGCCGGTGCACACGGCGACGGCGTGCCGGGCGGTGAGCACGTGCTGCTCGCCCTGCGGGCCGGTCACGGTGACCGTGCGGGGTCCGGCCAGGCGGCCGTGGCCGCGGTACAGGACGGCGCCGATCCCCTCCAGCCAGCCGACCTGGCCGTCGTCCTTCCAGTCGGCGGTGAAGTAGTCGCGGTGGGCGAGGACCGCGGCCGCGTCGAGGGGGCCCTGCACCGCCTGGCGCAGTCCGGGCACGCGGCGGGCGTCGGCGCGGGCGATGACCGGGCGCAGCAGGGCCTTGCTGGGCATGCAGGCCCAGTACGAGCACTCGCCGCCGACCAGTTCGCTCTCCACGACCGCGGTGGACAGGCCGGCCGCACGGGCGCGGTCGGCGACGTTCTCCCCCACGGGCCCGGCCCCGAGCACCACTACGTCGTACGCGATGGATTCCGTTTCCGTCATGGGCACAGTCTGCTGGGTGGGGTGCGGGGCGGCCACACGGATGGGTCTGCCCGGAGGGGCCGGAATACCGTTCGGTGCGGCCGTGTTGTGCCGACGGTCTGGCCCCCGCACCGGAAAGTAGGGATACGAGCATGAGCAGCACCGTGGAGCTCACCAAGGAGAACTTCGACCAGACGGTCACGGAGAACGGGTTCGTCCTCCTCGACTTCTGGGCTGCCTGGTGCGGACCGTGCCGTCAGTTCGCACCGGTGTACGAGAAGGCGGCCGAGGCCAATCCGGACCTGGTCTTCGGCAAGATCGACACCGAGGCGCAGCCGGAGCTGGCCGCGGCCTTCGGCATCCAGTCCATTCCGACCCTGATGATCGTCCGCGATCAGGTCGCCGTCTTCGCCCAGCCGGGCGCGCTGCCGGAGGCCGCTCTCGCGGACCTCATCGGGCAGGCCCGGAAGCTGGACATGGACGAGGTGCGCAAGAGCATCGCCGAGCAGCAGGCGGGGGCCGACCTCAAGGACGGGCAGCCCGGGTCCGGAGACTGACCTCCCGGCCGCACCGCGCGCCGTACCGGCCCCGGGACCGCTCGCCCCGGGGCCGGAGGCATCCCTGCCCCGGGCCGGAGGCGTCCCTAGAAGGGGTACGGCGCCACGTCGCCGCGGACCGTCGTCCAGCGCACGTCGGTGAACGCCTCCAGGTTGGCCTCGCCGCCGAAGCGGGCGCCGGTGCCGGACGCGGCGATGCCGCCGAAGGGCGCCACGGCCTCGTCGTTCACCGTCTGGTCGTTGATGTGGACGATGCCGGTCGGGATGCGCTCGGCCAGGTCGAGGCCGCGGGCGGCGTCGCGGGTGACGATGCCCAGGGACAGGCCGTACGGGCTCGCGGCGGCGAGCGCGGCAGCCTCGTCCGCGGTGGCGAAGGACCGTACGGGTGCGACCGGGCCGAAGACCTCCTGCGCGTAGGCGGGGGTGTGGTCGTCGACGTCCGCGAGGACGGTCGGCCGGTAGAAGAGGTCCTCGTGCGTGCCGCCTGCGGCGAGCCTGGCGCCCCCGGTGGTGCTCGACTCCACCAGGGCGTGCACCTTGGCGAGCTGGGTGCCGTCGATGAGCGGGCCGAGGTGGACCTGCGCGCGGTGCGGGTCGCCGACCGCGAGGGAGTCGGCCCGGTCGGCGAGCCGCTCGACGTACTCCTCGTACAGGGAGTGGTGCACGAGGTGGCGGCCGGTCGTCATGCAGATCTGGCCCTGGTGGAAGAACGAGCCCCAGGCCGCCGTGGAGATCACCGCGTCCAGGTCGGCGTCCTCCAGCACGACCAGGGCGGAGTTGCCGCCGAGTTCCAGGTGGGCCCGCTTCAGATGCCGGCCGGCCGCCTCGCCGACGGCGCGGCCGGCCGCGGTGGAGCCGGTGAAGGAGATCACCGGCACCTGCGGGTCGGCGACCAGCGCCTGGCCGGCCTCGGGGCCGCCGGGCAGCACCGCCAGCAGGTGCTCGGGCAGGCCGGCCGCCGCGAAGACCGCGGCCAGGGCGAGTCCGCCGCAGACCGCGGTACGCGGGTCGGGCTTCAGGACGACCCCGTTGCCGAGCGCCAGGGCCGGGGCGACGGAGCGGATGGAGAGGATCAGCGGGGCGTTGAACGGGGCGATCACGCCCACCACGCCGACCGGGACGCGGCGCGTGTACGACAGCCGGGGTGCCTCGCTGGGCAGCACCTGGCCGGCCGGGCGGGAGGCCAGGGCTGCGGCCTCGTAGCACTCCTGGGCGGCGACGTGCAGCTCGAAGTCGGCCTTGCCGGGGACGGACCCCGATTCACGGACGAGCCATTCCCGCAGCTCGTCCGCGTGCGCCGTGAACAGGTCTCCGGCCCTGCGGAGCACCCCGGCGCGTACGAAGTGCGGCACCCGCGCCCACTCCCGCTGGGCGGTGCGGGCGTCGGCGGCGGCGGTGCGGACGTCCTCGGCGGTGGCCAGGGCGACCGTGCCGAGCGGATCTCCGGTGGCGGGCTCGGTGACGGTGTGCTCGGATCCCTTCAGGGTCCGGGCCTGCCAGGTTCCGGGGTCGAGCAACGGCATGGCGGCTCTCCGTTCGTGACCGGCGGGACTCGGGGCGGGAGTCCCGTGCAGTGCGCGGCCGGTGCGGCGGCCGCGGGGCGGGACGCGGTGATCCGGCGCAGCCGCGCGAGCCGCATCCGGTGGTCGAACGCATCCCCATCTGGTTGAGCGTGCAACATCTTAGCCACGCGGCAGGGAAACCGCTGCGGGGAAGACGCCACGGGAATCGAACGGCCCGCCGCGCCCGGTCGGGCGCAAGCCCCGCCAAGCGTCGCCCCGTTGGCCCGGCCTCGCGCGCCGCCGCGCGGGGAGCCCCCTCGTGTCAGCTGGATTCGCGGTGCACCACCGAGGAGCCGAGGACCCGGTGCGTCTCGGGCGCCGCGCCGGGGTCGCGCACGGCGCGGTCGACCAGTTCGGCGAGGTCCCGGCCGGACGGCAGCTCGATGTGGACCGTGCTCAGCCGGGGCCGCAGCAGCCGGCCGAGCATCAGATCGTCGGCGCCGATGACGGCCGTCTCCGCCGGGATGCGCACCCCCTCGTCCTGGAGGGCGCGCATCAGCAGCATCCCGTACTCGTCGTTGTACGTGAACACGGCGTCCAGGCCCAGCTCCCGCCAGCGGGCGGCGAGGCGGGCGGCGGACTCCTCCTCGTAGGCGAGGGGCAGTTCGGTGACGACGGCGTCGGTGCCCGCCAGCGCGTCGCGCACCCCGGCGAGGCGGGGCCGGGAGAACGAGTCCAGGCCGGGCTCCTCGGGGACGACGACGCCGATGCGACGGCGGCCCCGGGCATGGAGATGCGCACCGGCGGCCCGGCCGGCCCCCTCGTGGTCCATGAGCAGGGCGTGGGCGCCCTCGACGGACTCGGACCCGAGGGTGACCACGGCACGGGCGCCGGAGCGCTTGAGCACCGCCACGCCTTCCGGACCGAGATCGGCGCCGGGCACCAGGACGGCGACCGGCCGCAGCTCGGCCCAGGCGCGGGCGGCCTCGTCGCCGTGCAGCCCGACACTGCCGTACTGCACGACCGTGTAGTCGAGCCGGCCGAGCGCCCACTGGAGGTCGTTCAGGAACTGGCTGTAGAGCGGGCCGGCCTGGACGGCCGGCGCGGGCATGAGCACCATGCGGCTGTGCCCGGCGCGCAGACTGCGGGCGGCCGCGTGCGGGACGTACCCCAGTTCCTTCGCGGCCTGGTGGACGCGGCGGCGGGTGGGCTCGCTGATCCGCACGGCACTGGTGTTGTTCAGGACGTAGGAGACGGTCGCGCGCGAGACGCCGGCCAGCCTGGCCACGTCGGCGCTCGTGGGCACGGAGCGCGGTGCGGGCAGCGCGGGCGTGGGCGATTTCGGTATCTGCACCATGACGTATCGCATCTTGGCAGAGGCGTGGGCGCGGGGCCCGAGCGGGGGACGGCCGTTCACTGTGCAACAACGTATGCGAGCCCGGACGGTTCCGCTCGGGGGCTCAGCGGGGCGGCTCCTGGCATGTGACGCGTGTCACCAGGTCCGACCAGTTCGCCTCGATGCGCTCCAGGGACATGCCGCACTGCCGGGTCAGATGATGGATCAGCGCCGGGCTGAGCTGGGCCATCAGGGCGTGGGCGAGCAGTTCGGTGTCCGCGTCCGGCACGGCCAGCCGCAGCAGCACGACGACGTGGGCGTGCTGGACCTGGCGGGCCGGCACGGAGTACCGGCGCTCGGCGCTCGGCTCGGCCGCCAGTTGCAGATCCAGTTCGTCCACCGCGCGGCGCAGCAGCGCGCAGCCGAAGGCCCGCAGCCGCTCCGCCGGCGGCGCTCCGGGACCCAGCGGCGGCGGTCCGCACAGGAACGCGGCCTGCAACTTCTTCTCGGAGTGGTCGAGCAGTGCCGTGAGCAGACCGGTGCGGTCGCCGAAGCGGCGGAAGACCGTCCCCTTGCCGACCGAGGCCTCCGCGGCCACCGCCTCCATCGTGACGCCCGCCGCCCCGTGCTCCGCGATCAGGCGCGCGGCCGCGTCCAGCAGCCGGGCCCGGTTGCGCGCGGCGTCGGCGCGCAGGCACGGCTCGTCCTGCGCGGTACCGAGCTGGAGCAACTCGGGCTCTGCGACCGGGTATTCCGATTTCGCGAGGGGAGGCAGGGGTCCGGACATGAACTCAGCGTAAAGCATCCGGAATGAAGTGGACCCCGGTCCGGTTACAGTGGTACCCATAAACGGACCTCGGTCCGGATTGTTTCGTCAGTGTTTCAGCACCCTGGGAGTTCGCATGTCTGTCCGTATTCTCGCGCTTGTCGGTAGCCTCCGCGCCGGTTCGCACAACCGTCAGCTCGCCGAGGCGGCCGTCAAGCTGGCTCCCGAGGGCGCCGAGGTCGAGCTGTACGAAGGCCTGGCCGACATCCCGTTCTACAACGAGGACATCGACGTCGAGGGCGACGTCCCGGCCGCCGCCGCCAAGCTGCGTGCCGCCGCCCAGGGCGCCGACGCGCTGCTGCTGTTCTCGCCCGAGTACAACGGCACCATCCCGGCCGTCCTGAAGAACGCCATCGACTGGCTGTCCCGCCCGTACGGCGCCGGCGCCCTCACCGGCAAGCCCGTCGCCGTGGTCGGCACCGCCTACGGCCAGTTCGGCGGCGTGTGGGCGCAGGACGAGACCCGCAAGGCCGCGGGCATCGCGGGCGCCAAGGTGCTCGAGGACGTCAAGCTGTCCATCCCGGGCTCCGTCGTCCGCTTCGCCGAGACCCACCCGGCCGACGACGCCGAGGTCGCCGCCCAGCTGACCGACGTCATCGCCCGTCTGCGCGGCCACGCCGACACGTCCGTCGCCGCCTGACGGCGGTCGGCACTCCCGCGAGGGGGCCGGAGCCTTCGGGCCCGGCCCCCTCGTGTGTCACCCCGCGGGCGCGTTCCCGGCACCCCGCGTGTCCGGCCGCACCTGAAACCGCGGCCGGACGGGGCCGTGCGCCCACCGGGATCTGCGCCGACCCCGACGACGCCAGGCCTTCGAGCGCTCTCCAGGGCAAGCGGCACCGGGCGCGGCGGCGGGACCGGACGGGGCCGGTCAGGTGTCGTTCATCGGAGAGACAAATCTTATTCATAGGGGTGATGGCCGACCGCCTCGTCTGCCAGGGTGAAGCGATGCAGACCGCTTACCGAAGACTGCTGAAACTGATGCCCCGGCTGGGCCTTCAGGTGACCGATCTCGGCCCCGGCACCGCTGTGGTCTCCCGGCGCGGAGGGCGGATCCGGATCCCCCTGGGACCGGGCGCGGACGTGCTGGCCAGAGACAACGGCCGCTATACGGTGGCCGGTGCCGGCACGGACGCCTGGGTCGTCCGGCGCCGTGCGTCGCGCGTCCAGCAGGAGGAGAGCGGACCGGAGTCGACCACCGTCCGCCTCGGCGACAGCGGGGCGAGCCTGCTTCTGGACCCGGCGGCCGGGTCCGACGAACGCAAGCTGCAGCTCGCGGCGGCCGAATACCTCTGCCACCAGCACGTGGCCGGGATGCTGGAGCTCTACGACGTCAACTGCGTGTTCGACGTGGGGGCCAACCGGGGCCAGTACGCCCGGCGGCTGCGCCGCTTCGGCTACACCGGCCGCATCGTCTCCTTCGAGCCCACCGCCGAGCACTTCGCCACGCTGGAGAAGGCCTCCGCGGACGACCCGGACTGGTGGGTGTACCCCTACGGCCTCGGCCGCGAGGACACCACGAGCACCATCCACACGGGCTGGAACACGATGAACTCCCTGCTCCCGCCCAGCGACTACGGCAAGGGCCGGTACGTCCGGTTCGCCACGAGCGCGACCGAGGAGATCCAGATCCGGCGCCTGGACTCGATGATGGAGAAGGCGCTCGACGGCATCGACACGCCCCGCCCGTTCCTGAAGATGGACACCCAGGGGTACGACCTGGAGGTGTTCGCCGGCGGCGGCGACCGCGTCGCGGAGTTCGTGGGACTCCAGTCGGAGGTCGCGTTGCTGCGCCTGTACGAGGGCAGCCCGCCGATGAACGAGGCGATCGGCGTCTACGAGGCCGCCGGCTTCGGGGTCACCGGCATGTACCCGGTGACCCGCGAGGCCGACACCGGCCGCGTGATCGAGTTCGACTGCGTGATGATGCGCGCGGACGCCGCTCCCGGCAAGAGCTGACCGGGGCGGCGGCGCCGCCCCCGACGCGCGGGCGCGCCACGGCGAACACCCCGGCAGGCGGACCTGCCGGGGTCAGCCGCCCACCGGCGCGCCGCTCCGCGCGGTGCGCCGGGCGAGCAGCCGCAGGGCCAGCTCGCCCCACTGGAGGTTGGCGCGCTCCAGCGCCAGGCCCGCCTGAAGGGTGAGGTACGGGCCGATGCGCTCGCCCGTGCCGCAGTACTCCTCCTCGGTCCGTCCGGCCAGCAGCCGTTCCCGGGCGCGCTCGTAGCGGGCGAGTTTGGCGGCGGACCGTTCCGTCCGTCGTACGATCTCGGCGCGGACGGCGTCCGCGTCGCCCGGGTCGCCGAGATCGACGCACTGGACCTTGACCAGCAGTTCGTCCCGGATCGCCAGCGGCTTGGCGGAGCCCTCCGCGAGGAAGGCGCGGACGGCGCCGTACCCGGCCTCGGTGAGCGAGAAGAGCCGCTTGTTGGGCCGGTGCTCCTGCTCGACGACCCGTGCGGCGACGAGCCCCTCGCCCGCCATGCGGTCCAGTTCCCGGTAGATCTGCTGCGGGGTGGCCATCCAGAAGTTGGCGACCGAGGCCTCGAAGCCCTTCGCGAGGTCGTATCCGGACGCCTCACCCTCCAGGAGCGCGGCCATCACCGCGTTGCGCAGAGCCATGCGGTCGAACGTAACACCCGCCGATCGGTGGACGGGACGGCCGGGGCGAGGGCGCCGGGATGGACCCGGGCGAGCGCGGGCGCCCCCGCCGCGGGCCGGGCCGGGGTCAGGCCGCGAGACGCTCCACCACGCCCTTGGCCTTCACGACCGCGTCCTGGTGGGCGCGCTCGCGGGAGGCCTCGAACAGCGGGACCAGCTCGGCCATCGCCGGGTTCTGCGGGGCCATGGTGAGCTCGGGGACGATGAAGTCGACGTCCATGGCGAGCATGTCGCCCAGCAGGGCCTGCAGGTAGTTCTGCACGTACTCGTAGCCCTCGCGCGGGGTGCCGGGACCGTAGGCGCCGCCGCGGCTGGCGACCACGGTCACGGGGATGCCCTTGATCTTCGACTCCTCGGTCATGGCGGTGCGGCCGACCATGGCCACGTTGTCCAGCCACGCCTTGAGGGTCGAGGGGATCGAGAAGTTGTACATCGGGGCGCCGATCACCACCGCGTCGGCCTGCTCCAGCTCCTCCACCAGCCGGACGCGCTCGGCGAAGGCTGCCACCTGGGCGGGCGTGTGCGTGGCGGGGTCGGCGAAGGCGGCCGTGTGGGCGTCGGCGGTGATGTGCGCGACGGGGTGCGCGGCCAGGTCGCGGTAGATCACCTTGCCCTGCGGGTGCTGCTCCTCCCAGGTCCTGCGGAAGGCGTCCGTGACGGAACGGGAGGCGGACGCCTCGTTCGGGAACACGGACGAGTCGATGTGCAGCAACGTGGCCATGAGGGTCTCCAAAGGGGGTGGCGCCCACCCCGAAGGTGGGCTGAAGTTTCGTGCCTACCTATGAATAACACAGTCACTTACTATTTTTCATCCCCGCACGGAGGGGCGGGTATCCTGAGCCCATGGCGATCGACGGGGTACAGCGCGAGGTGGCCCGCGGCCAGGTCCACAGCCCGGCGGCCTGCTCGCAGGTGGACGACGGCATCACGCGCGTCTTCGGCCTGCTGGGCAAGAGGTGGACGGGACCGATCGTGTCCGTCCTGCTGAACGGCCCGACGTACTTCGCCGACCTGCGCCGTGCCATCCCCGGCATCAGCGAACGCATGCTGTCGGACCGGCTGACCGAGCTCGGCATCGCCGGGCTCGTCGTCCGCGAGGTCGACGAGGGCCCGCCGCTGCGGGTCTCCTACCGGCTCACCTCGGCCGGGGCGGCCCTGGAGCCCGCCCTGGAGGAACTGCGCCAGTGGGCCGAGGCGCATCTGCCGGACAAGGGGCCGTGCACGGGCCCGCCACCGAACTGACGGACCGCGGCCCACGGGCGCACCGGCGGGCACGGACACGCCGACGCCGACGGGCGCGACGGCCCGGACCACGACGAAGAGGGCACCTTCCTGATGTGCGACGCACCGGGAAGGCGCCCTCGCCGCGTCCGCGCGGGGCGCCGGTCGCGCCTCGGCCCCGGGCGGCCGGCCCGGCACGGCGCCGCCCGCCGTCGTCGAGCCGCACGGGGCCCGGTCCGCGCGGTCGACGACCGCTCACCGTCCGCTCCCGCGTGGGACGTTCCGCCGGTGGGCCGCCAGACGTTACCGTGCGGTAGACATCGCAGCCCCGAAGGAACACCCGAGGAATCCCGCAGCCGTCGTCGGCCGCCGTACCGACGCCGCCCCCGCGCAGTTCCCAAGCCGTCCCGGAGGAGTCCCGAATGACGCTCGACCGTTCCGCCGGCCTGGCGGCGACCGCACGTGCGCTGGCCTGCGGGGAGGTGACCTCCCAGGCTCTCGTCGAGGAGGCGCTCGCCCGGATCGGGGCCACCCGGAACACCCTCAACGCCTTCCGGATCGTCCGCACCCGAGCCGCGCTCGCCGAGGCCGCGGCCGCCGACGCGGAACTGGCCGCGGGCGTGCGCCGTCCGCTGCTCGGGGTTCCGGTCGCCGTGAAGGACGACATGGACGTGGCGGGCGAGCCCACCGCGTTCGGCTGCCCGGGGGAGTTCCCGCCGGTCGCCGAGGACGGAGAGGCGGTACGACGGCTGCGCGCGGCCGGAGCCGTCGTCGTCGGCAAGACCAACACCTGCGAACTGGGACAGTGGCCGTTCACCGAGGGCCCCGCCTTCGGCGCGACCCGCAACCCGTGGAACCCGCAGCACACACCGGGCGGTTCGTCCGGGGGCTCCGCGGCCGCGGTCGCCGCCGGTCTGGTTCCGGCGGCGCTCGGCTCGGACGGCGCCGGCTCGGTGCGGATCCCGGCCTCCTGGACCCACCTCGTCGGCATCAAGCCGCAGCGCGGCCGCATCTCGACCTGGCCGCTCGGCGAGTCCTTCCAGGGCATCACGGTCAACGGCACCCTGGCCCGTACCGTCGCCGACGCCGCCCTGCTGCTGGACGCGGCGGCCGGGAACCATCCGCTCGACCCGCACCGACCGCCCGGCCTCGACATCTCGGCGGCGGTGGGCCGCGACCCCGGCCGGCTGCGCATCGCGCTGTCCCTGAAGCCGCCGTTCACCGCGGTGCCCGCCCGACTCCAGCCCCAGGTGCGCGCCCGGGTCCTCGAACTCGCCGAGCGGCTCGCCGTGTTGGGGCACACGGTCGAGGAGGCCGACCCGCCGTACGGCCGGATCGGGCTGGCCTTCCTGCCGCGCGCGACCGCCGGGATCGCCGAACGGGTCGCCACCGTGCCCTTCCCCGAACTGCTCGACCCGCGCACCCACGGCTCCGCCCGGCTCGGCCGGCTGCTCGGCGGGGCACCACTGCGGGCGGCCCGACGCGCGGAAACGGTCCTGCACCACCGTATCGGCGCGTTCTTCGAGACGTACGACGTGGTGCTGGCGCCGACCACCGCCACTCCCCCGCCCCGGGTCGGCGCCATGAGCGACCTGGGCGGACTGGCCACCGACCGCGCCGTCATCGCCGCCTGCCCCTACGCCTGGCCGTGGAACGTCCTGGGCTGGCCCGGGGTCAACGTCCCCGCCGGGTTCGTCGACGAGGGCCTGCCGGTGGGGGCGCAGTTGCTCGGCCCGGCCCACAGCGAGCCGCTGCTGGTGTCGCTGGCGGCGCAGTTGGAGGCCGACCTGCGCTGGCACGAGCGGTGGCCGGAACTCGCGGCCCTGGATTCCCCGGCGGCGTAAGGGCGTTGCGGCCGTCGAGCCTTCGGTGCGGAGCTCCGAGGGCGTTGCGGCCGTAGAGCCTTCGGTCCGGAACTCTTAGGCTTTGAGCATGGACGACGCGTCGATGGTGGGGCTGATGGGGCGGGTCACCGGGACGGTCGGACCCGGACTGGTCGGCGAGGTGATCGTCCGGGTGCGCGGCGGGGCCGAGCACTTCCTGGCGTACTCCGCCTCGGGTACCGAGCGGCTGGAGCGCGGCACCGTGGTCATGGTGGTGGAGCACCTGCCGCCGCGCACGGTCTACGTCACTGCCGCGTACGACAGTTGAGCCCGCACCGGCGCAGGTGAGAGCCCTGTGTGTCAAGGTTGCGACAAGGTTCCGTCAGCGTCTTCTCCCCATGTCCGCGCAGGAGCACACTCCCTTCGTTCGGTGCCGAAAGGGCACCATTCAAAGGGGGCGTATGCCGATGTTCGTCGGCGTCGTTGCGGGGGCGGCGGTAGCCGCTGTCCTCGTGCTGGTCGGTATTTTCAAGATGATGTGGCGAGTGGCCGAGCCGAACGAGGCACTCGTCATCTCCGGTTCCACGCACCGGACCGAGGGGCTCGAAGCGGGGATGGGGTTCCGCATCGTCACGGGGCGCGGCACGCTGGTGCTGCCCGGCGTGCAGGCGGTGCGCAAGCTCTCGCTCGACCTGAACGAGACCGAGCTGCACGTGGACTGCGTGACCCACCAGGGCATTCCGCTCAAGGTGCGGGGCGTGGTCATCTTCAAGGTGGGCGACGACTTCGTGTCGATCGCCAACGCGGCACGCCGCTTCCTCGACCAGCAGAAGCTGATGTCGGAGCGGGTGCACAACGTCTTCGCCGGTCATCTGCGGTCCATCGTGGGCGGGTTGACGGTCGAGGACATGATCCGGGACCGGGAGAAGCTCACCGGGCAGACCCGGGCCGCCTGCGGCACGGAGATGGAGAAGCTCGGACTCATCGTCGACTCGTTGCAGATCCACGAGATCGAGGACCCGACCGGGTACATCCAGAATCTGGCGATGCCGCACGCCGCCGCCGTCCAGCGGGACGCGCGCATCGCGCAGGCGGAGGCGAACCGTCTCGCCACCGAGGCCGAGCAGCAGTCGTACGCGCGGATGGCGGAGGCCACCCGGGACAGCGAGATCCTCCAGGCCGGTTACCAGGCCGAACGCGACCACGCGGGGGCGAAGTCGCGGCAGGCCGGCCCGCTCGCCGATGCCGCCGCCCGGCAGGAGGTCGTCGTCCAGGAGACCCGGGTCGCGGAACTGGAGGCCCACCGCCGCGAGCAGCAGCTCCAGGCGGACATCCGCAAGCCCGCGGACGCCAAGGCGTACGAGAAGCGCACGCTGGCCGAGGCCGAGCGGGACGCGCGGATCTCGGCGGCCCAGGCCAAGGCGAAGGAGACGGAGCTCGCGGCCGCGGCCGAGGCTACCCGGGTGAAGACGGCCGCGGGTGCCGAGGCCCAGGCGACGGAGGCGCGGGGTGCCGCGGCCGCCACCGCCACCCGGGTCACCGGTGAGGCCGAGGCCGCCTCGGCGCGCGCCAGGGGTCTGGCGGAGGCCGAGGCGGTCAAGGCCAAGGGCCTGGCCGAGGCGGAGGCCATCAAGGCGCGGGCCGCCGCGCTCGCCGAGAACCAGGAGGCGGTCGTCGCACAGCAACTCGCCGAGAACTGGCCGGAGATCGTCAGGGCCGGGGCGTCCGCCTTCGGCAGCGTCGACAACATGGTGCTGCTCAACGGCGCCGACGGCATGGCCGAGTTGTTCGCCAAGGCGCTCACGATGGGCGGCACCGGGCTGGGTCTCGCGCGTCAGCTGCTGGCCTCCATGAACCAGAACGGGCCGTCCGCGAACGGGACTTCGCCGCTGAACGGGATCGCGGGTGCGCCGTCGCAAAAGGTGCCGGTGGAGGAGGGCTGACCGTCGGGGCGCACGGCGGTCGTCCGCCGTGCGCCCCCGTCCCGTACGGTACGGACCGTGACTGCGTCTACCGATGAGAACGTCCCGGGCCGCTACGGCCCCACCGCGACCACCGAGGCCGAACCCCGCGAGGTCGGCAGGGTACGGACCGAGTACGCGCCCGCGCACGACGGCGATCCGGACCCCGGTGAGATCGTGTGGACCTGGGTGCCCTTCGAGGAGAACGACGGCCGGGGCAAGGACCGTCCGGTGCTGGTCGTCGCCCGCGAGGCCGCGGGCACGCTGCTCGCCGTGCAGCTCTCCAGCAAGCGGCACGACGGCGACCGCGAGTGGGTGCCGATCGGCAGCGGGCCGTGGGACCGTACCGGGCGCGACTCGTGGGTGGACGTCGACCGGGTCCTGCGCCTGCACGAGGAGGGGATGCGCCGCGAGGCCTGCGCGCTGGACCGGATGCGCTTCAACCTCGTCCGGCACCGGCTGGGGGAACGCTACGGCTGGAGCTGAGCCGGCCCGGAACGCTAGGCCGGGAACCGCGGCGCAGGGAATGCCTGTTCGAAGGCGGCCCTGACCACCGTTCCCGGTGTGCGGTCCAGTACGGCGAACACCACGTGCTCGAAGGTTCCGGCGAATCTTCCGCCGGGACCGAGCGCGGCGCGGAAGGCTGCCGCCACCCGGACCGGGTCGTTGCGGAACACCCCGCACCCCCAGGCGCCCAGCACCAGCCCGCGGTAGCCGTGCGCCGCGGCGGTCTCCAGGACCCGTTCGGCCCGCATGATCAGTGCGTACACCAGTTCGGGCGAGTGGTACGGCGAAACGCGCATCACCACACCGGCGTTGGGCGCGGCCGCGGCCAGGAATCCGGCCGTGAACGGCTCGTCCAGCAGCCGTCCGCGGTGGTCGCGGAAGACGGGGACGGCCGGCGCGTGGATGACCCGGTTCGTATAGAAGGGATCCACCCGGCTGCGGTGGTACGCGTAGAACTCCGGGGCCCGCAGCAGACAGGTGTACAGCGCGGAGGACCGGCACAGGTCCTCCTCCTGGGCCTTGGCGCCGTTGAGGTAGCCGCCGCCGGGGTTGCGGGCGGAGGCGAAGTCCAGCACCGCGACCGGGCCGGCCGTCCGCCGGGCGGCCGTCAGGCTGTCCTCGCCGGTGACCTCGAAGAGGGTGTCCACCGGCGGGAGGGGCGGCACCGCCACCGCTTCCGGCCCGAACATGCGCGTACCGGCGCGTGCGGCCTCGACCGCCGCGGCGATGGACACCCGGCGGCCGTCGGACGCGCCGTACTCCCCCTCCGAGACGATCCGCTCCGTCTCCCGGGCCACGGCGCGCAGGCGCGCGCTCATGGCGCGACCCCCGTGCGTGCCATGCCCGCGGCCTGCGCGTTCCCCCGTGGTGACTCCCCCGTCGTGCTCATGAACGCATCGTGAGCGATGCTGGTCCTGCGGTGCAACAGAGTTTCTCCGCCCCAGGAACATCCCTGGGCACACGCAGGGTGTGCCCCATAAGCGATGATGTGCACCCTTGTGCGATTCGACTCGACAGTCTTGGGTAGGACGAGCGCGTGCGCCGTCCCTGGGTACCCGGGACCGGCTGAACGGTGGAATCTCAGGAGGATCCTGACATGCCCGATTCAATAAGCGCCCGTACGGAGGGCGACTGTACGCACCCCCGCACCGCCCTCACCGAAGCCGAGGTGGAGGCCCTGGTACGGGGAATCTGCTTCAAGACGGGACCGCCCCGCACCGTCGGGGTGGAAGTGGAATGGCTCGTCCACGAGCTGCGCAGGCCGCAACTCCCGGTCACACCCGAACGACTGCACGCCGCCTACGCCGCACTGCGGACCGTGCCCCTGAGGTCGGCGCTCACCACCGAGCCCGGCGGCCAGCTGGAACTGAGCTCGCCGCCCGCCGCCTCCCTGATGGAGTGCATCGGCATCGTCTCCGCCGATCTCGACGCCGTCCGCGCGGTGCTCCGCGAGGCCGGACTCCGCCTCCGCGGCATCGGCACCGATCCCTGGCACACACCCCGCCGTTTCCTGCGCGAGCCGCGCTACGACGCCATGGAGACCTGTCTGGACCGCTCGGGTCCGGCCGGCCGAGCCATGATGTGCACCTCCGCCTCCGTCCAGGTGTGTCTGGACGCCGGGTACGAGGAGCCCGGCACCCTCGGACTCGGGCGGCGCTGGTGGCTGGCGCACACCCTGGGCCCGGTCCTGGTGGCCGCGTTCGCGAACTCTCCGGTGATCGCGGGCAGGCCCACCGGCTGGGTGTCCACCCGTCAGCTGATCTGGACGGACATCGGCGCGGGCCGGGCGGGCGCGCCGCCGCTGGAGGCCGAGCCGCGCGACGCCTGGGCCCGGCACGTCCTGGACGCGCCGGTGATGTGCGTACGCGAGGACACCGGCCCCTGGCATGTCCCGGACGGGCTGACCTTCCGGCAGTGGATCAGGTCCGGGACGCCGAGGCCGCCCACCCGCGCGGACCTCGACTACCACGTCACGACCCTGTTCCCGCCGGTCAGGCCGCGCGGGCATCTGGAGCTGCGCATGATCGACGCGCAGCCCGGCGACGACGGGTGGATCGTGCCGCTCGCCGTGACCACGGCCCTCTTCGAAGACCGGGAGGCCACCGAGACCGCCTACCGCTGTGTGAAACCGCTGGCCGAACGCGCCGTCGGCATGCCCGCGCCGCACAACCCGCTGTGGATGGACGCCGCCCGGTACGGGCTCGGCGATCCCGAACTGCACGAGGCGGCCATCGCCTGCTTCGCGGCGGCGCTGGACGCCCTGCCCCGGCTCGGTGCCACGACCGAGGTCACGAACGCCGTGGCGGCGTTCGTGAAGCGCTACGTCATCCCGGGCCGCTGTCCGGCCGACGACCTGCTCGACCGACTGCGCGGCACGATGGACCACCGCGCGCACGGGAAGGACATCCGCACATGACCGAGCCCGCCCTCGACACCGAGACCCTCCGCGAGCCCGCCCTCGACGCCGAGTCCCTCCGCGAGCGCGCGCTGACGTCGCTGATCACCGCCCGCGAGCGCACGAGCCTGCTGACCGACTGCGTCGACGGGCCGGATCTCACCGCCCAGCACTCCCCGTTGATGTCGCCCCTGGTCTGGGACCTCGCGCACATCGGCAACCAGGAGGAGCTCTGGCTGCTGCGCACGGTCGCCGGCCGGGAGGCCATGCGCCCCGAGATCGACAGCCTCTACGACGCCTTCGAGCATCCGCGCTCCGAACGGCCCTCGCTGCCGCTGCTGCCGCCCGCCGAGGCCCGCGCCTACGCGGCCGAGGTGCGCGGCCGCGCCCTGGACGTGCTGGAGGGCACCGCCTTCCACGGGACCCGGCTGACCGAGGCGGGCTTCGCCTTCGGGATGATCGCGCAGCACGAACAGCAGCACGACGAGACCATGCTGATCACCCATCAGCTGCGCACCGGACCACAGGTCCTGACCGCACCGGACCCCGAGCCCGCCCCGCTGTTCGCGGGCCCGGCCGAAGTCCTGGTCCCCGGCGGCCCGTTCACCATGGGCACCTCGTCCGAGCCCTGGGCACTGGACAACGAACGGCCCGCGCACCGGCGGGAGGTGGCCGCGTTCCACATCGACACGGCACCGGTGTCCAACGCCGCGTACCGGGCGTTCATCGAGGACGGCGGCTACGACACCGAGCGCTGGTGGGCGCCGCAGGGCTGGGCGCACATCCGCAAGCACTCCATCACCGCCCCGCTGTTCTGGCACAGCGACGGCCGGCAGTGGCTGCGGCGCCGCTTCGGCGTCACCGAGGTGGTACCGCCCGACGAGCCGGTGCTGCACGTGAGCTGGTACGAGGCCGACGCCTACGCACGCTGGGCCGGGCGGCGGCTGCCCACCGAGGCCGAGTGGGAGAAGGCCGCCCGCCACGACCCCGCGGGCGACCGCTCGACGCGCTATCCCTGGGGCGACGCCGACCCGACGCCGGAACACGCCAACCTGGGCCAGCGGCATCTGCGGCCGGCCCCCGTCGGCAGCTATCCGGCAGGCGAGTCGCCGCTCGGCGTACGGCAGTTGATCGGTGACGTGTGGGAGTGGACGGCGAGCGACTTCCAGCCGTACCCGGGGTTCAAGGCGTTCCCGTACAAGGAGTACTCGGAGGTGTTCTTCGGCCCCGAGCACAAGGTGCTGCGCGGCGGTTCGTTCGCCGTGGACCCGGTCGCCTGCCGGGGCACGTTCCGCAACTGGGACTACCCGATCCGGCGGCAGATCTTCTCCGGGTTCCGCACCGCCCGCTCGGAGGCCGTCTGATGTGCCGTCACCTGGCCTATCTGGGGCCCGCGCAGCCGCTGGGGCGGCTGCTGACGGAGCCCGCGCACGGCCTGTACCGCCAGTCCTGGGCACCCCGGCAGCAGCGCTACGGGACGGTCAACGCCGACGGCTTCGGCGTGGGCTGGTACGCGGCCGGGGACCCGGCACCGGCCCGCTACCGGCGGGCCGGGCCGATCTGGGCCGACCTGTCCTTCGCCGACCTGGCCCGGGTGGTGCGCACCACCGCCCTGCTCGCCGCGGTCCGGGACGCGACCCTGGCGGGCGCCGACGCGGAGGCCGCCGCGGCTCCGTTCGCGGCGGGCCCCTGGCTGTTCAGCCACAACGGCGCCGTGGCCGGCTGGCCGCACACCATGGCCGCGGCCGCCCGGACGCTGCCGCCCGAGGAACTGCTGTCGCTGGAGGCGCGCAACGACTCCGCGCTGGTCTGGGCCCTGGCCCTGCACCGGCTGCGCCACGGCGACGAGCCGGGCCGCGCCCTGGCCGACACGGTCGTCGACGTGGCCGCCGCGGCACCGCAGTCCCGTCTCAACCTGCTGCTGACCGACGGCGAGACCATCGCCGCGACCGCCTGGGGGGACACCCTCTGGTACCTGGCCGAACCCGGCCGCGCCGTCGTGGCCTCCGAGCCCTACGACGACGATCCGCACTGGCTTCAGGTCCCCGACCGCACGCTGCTCGTGGCGAGCCGTACCGAGGTGCTGCTCACCCCGATCGGGGAACCGAGCACCGAGGCGGTACCCGCACCCTTGAAGGAGCCCTGTACGTGAGCCCGTTCCTTGTCACCCGCACCCTTCCCGAGGACGCCACGGACGCCGCGCTGCGCGCGGACGTCCTGCTCGGCCTCACCTCAGACCCCAAGACGCTGCCGCCGAAGTGGTTCTACGACGCGCACGGCAGCGATCTGTTCGAGCAGATCACCGAACTCGACGAGTACTACCCCACCCGCGCCGAGCGCGAGATCCTGGCCGGCCGGGCCGACGCGATCGCGGTGGCGACCGGGGCCCGCACCCTGGTCGAACTCGGCTCCGGTTCCTCCGAGAAGACCCGCTATCTGCTCGAAGCCCTCACCGGTCTGAGCTGCTACGTCCCGGTGGACGTCAGCGAGAGCGCCCTCACCCAGGCCGGCCGGGCGCTGGCCGCCGAGCGGCCGGGACTCGACGTGCACGCGCTGATCGCCGACTTCACCGACACGATGAAGCTGCCGGACACCCCCGGACCCCGGCTGGTGGCCTTCCTCGGCGGCACGATCGGCAATCTGCTGCCCGCCGAGCGAGCCACGTTCCTGGCGTCCGTACGGGCCCTGCTCGCGCCCGGGGACTCGCTGCTGCTAGGCACGGACCTGGTCAAGGACGAAGAGGTGCTGGTCCGGGCCTACGACGACGCGGCCGGGGTGACGGCCGCGTTCGACAAGAACGTGCTGACCGTCGTCAACCGTGAGCTGGGCGCCGACTTCGACCTCGACGCCTTCGACCACGTGGCCCTGTGGGACGCGGAGCACGAGTGGATCGAGATGCGGCTGCGGGCACGCACCGACCAGACCGTGAAGATCCCCGTGCTCGATCTCGCCGTGGACTTCAAGGCCGGCGAGGAGCTGCGCACCGAGGTGTCGGCGAAGTTCCGCAAGGACGGGGTGCGCACCGAACTGGCCGCCGCCGGAATGGAGTTGACGCACTGGTGGACGGACACGCAGGGCCGCTTCGCGCTGTCGCTCAGCACGGTGCGCTGAGCGCGGACGCCGCCTGAGAGGGTCCGCCGGCGCCCCTGGGCCCGGCGGACCCGCGGCGCGCGTGCGGCGCCCGACGCCTCGCGCTCCGGCGTGGCCTGGGGCACCGTGGAGGCATACGTGACATACCGGTCACGGCGGAGAGGAGCCCCCGCATGTCGAACCACACCTACCGGGTCACGGAGATCGTCGGCACCTCGCACGAGGGCATCGACCAGGCCGTCCGCAACGGCATCTCCCGCGCCTCGCAGACCCTGCGCAACCTGGACTGGTTCGAGGTGACCCAGGTTCGCGGCCAGATCGAGAACGGTGTGATCGAGCACTGGCAGGCCTGCCTGAAGGTCGGCTTCCGGATCGAGGACACCGACTGACCGCTCCGCCGGCGTACGACCGGGGCGCGTCGCCCGCACCGACGCGCCTCAGGTCCGCCCGTCCTGCTCCTGGGCCGCCGTCAGCGCGTCCGAGGGAGCGCGCCAGCGCGCCCGGACCACGGTGAATCCCGCCCGCTCGGCGTCGTCGCACACGAGTTCGTCGTCGTCCACCAGGAACCTGACCTCCCGGGTACGGGCGAGGCGCCGCAGGGTCTCCAGTTTGGTGCGCCGGGCGGGCCGCCGGTCGTCGTTGCGCCGCATGTACACACGCCCCTGCGGCAGCCCGTGCGCCGCGAGCCAGTCGAGCGTGTCGGGGCGGCACCGCTCGGGCCGCCCGGTCAGATAGACGACCTCGCTCTCCCGCGCGCTCGTCACCGCCAGCGCCACGCCCTCGGCGATCGGCGGGTCCTGCGGCGCGGCGCCGAAGAAGGCGTCCCAGTCCCGCGGACTGCGCTCCAGGAACCGCTGCCGGTGCGCGGTGTCGGCGAGGGTGTTGTCCAGATCGAACACCGCGAGCGGCGGTCTGCTGCTGTCTGCCACGGCGCCCACCCTAGACGCCGCCCGCCATGGGGATCCCGCCGCCGTCGGTGGGGAATCCCCCGGCCCGCCCGGTGTTGAACCACATATGAGCTCCGTGATCGCCTCGGCCCGCTTCTCCGTCCTCGACCGCTCCCGGATCCGGCAGGGCCGTCCGGCCGCCGAGGCGCTGCGCGACACCGTGGCGCTGGCGCGGGAGGCGGAGCGGCTCGGCTACCACCGCTTCTGGGTGTCCGAGCACCACGGGGTGCCCGGGGTGGCCGGTTCCGCGCCGACCGTGCTGGCCGCGGCGGTGGCCAGCGCGACGAGCACCATCAGGGTCGGCACCGGCGGGGTGATGCTGCCCAACCACCGGCCGCTGATCGTGGCCGAACAGTTCGGGGTGCTGGAGTCGCTCTTCCCGGGGCGCGTCGACATGGGCCTGGGCCGTTCGGTGGGGTTCACCGACGGGGTGCGCAGGGCGCTCGGGCGCGGCAAGGACGACGCCGAGGACTTCGCGGCCCAGCTCGACGAACTGCTCGGCTGGTTCCGCGGCACGTCCCCGACGGGGGTGCACGCGCGCCCCTCCGAGGGCCTCGACGTGCCGCCGTTCGTGCTGGCCATGGGCGAGGGCGCGGACATCGCGGCCCGCGCGGGCCTGCCGATGGTGATCGGTGACCTGCGCGACCGCGAGCGGATGCGGCGGGGCGTCGACCGCTACCGCGCCGGCTTCCGGCCGTCCGGCTGGGCGCCGGAGCCGTACGTCGTGATCTCCGGCTCGGTCGCGGTGGCCGCGACCCCGGAGGCGGCCCGGCGGCTGCTGGTGCCGGAGGCCTGGTCCATGGCGTACGCCCGTACGCACGGCAGCTTCCCGCCGCTGCCCCCGGCCGAGGCCGTCGAGGCGCGCACGATGACGGCGAAGGAGCGCGGCTTCTACGAGTCCGGGCTCGCCGGACACATCGCCGGCACCGAGGAGCAGGTCGCGCACGAGCTGGAGACGGTGCTGAAGGAGACGGGCGCGCAGGAGGTGCTCGTCACCACGAGCACCTACGACCGCGCGGCCCTGCTCGACTCCTATCGGCGGCTCGCCGCCGTCGTGATGGCCTCCTGAGTCGTGACGGCGTCCCGAGGGGGCCGCCTCGGACGCGTCAGACCTCGGCCGGTTTGTCCGCCCGGATGACGATCGCGCCTTCGTGCGCGTCCACCCGGGCCCGGTCGCCCGCGTTCAGCTCGCCCGACAGCAGCATGTCGGCCAGCCGGTCGTCGACCTCGCGCTGGATGGTGCGGCGCAGCGGACGGGCGCCGAAGTCGGGCTGGTAGCCGAGGTTCGCCAGCAGGTCGGCGGCCGCGTCGGTGACCTCCAGACCGACGTCCTGGGCGGCCAGCCGGCGCCGGGTGTGTTCCAGCAGCAGGTCCACGATCTCGCGCAGCTGGCTGCGGACCAGACCGCGGAAGACGATGATCTCGTCGATGCGGTTGAGGAACTCCGGCCGGAAGTACTGGTGGAGCACCGGCATGACCGTCTCGCGGACCTTGGCGTAGTCCTCCACGCCGGCGGCCAGGATGCGGTCGGCGCCGATGTTGGACGTCATGATCACGACGGTGTTCTTGAAGTCGACCGTGCGGCCCTGGGAGTCGGTCAGCCGCCCGTCGTCGAGCAGTTGCAGCAGCGTGTTGAAGACGTCGGGGTGCGCCTTCTCCACCTCGTCCAGCAGCAGCACGGTGTACGGCTGCCTGCGCACCGCCTCGGTGAGCTGCCCGGCCTCGTCGTGGCCGACGTATCCGGGCGGGGCGCCGACCAGCCGGGAGACGGTGTGCCGCTCCTGGAACTCGCTCATGTCCAGGCGGATCATGCGGTGCTCGTCGCCGAAGAGCGCGGCGGCCAGGGCGCGGGCGAGCTCGGTCTTGCCGACTCCGGTCGGGCCGAGGAAGAGGAAGCTGCCGACGGGGCGGTTGGGGTCGCTCATCCCGGCCCGTGCGCGGCGCACGGCACGGGAGATGGCCGTGATGGCCTCGTCCTGGCCGACGACCCGCTCGTGGAGGTGCTCCTCCAGCTTCATCAGCCGCTCGCGCTCCTCCTCGGTGAGCTGGGCGACCGGGATGCCGGTGGTGCGGGACACGACCTCGGCGATGTCCTCGGCGGTGACCTTGGGCGTCTGCTCCTCGGTCTGGCCCACCTCGGCGAGCCGGCCCTCCGCCTCCTTGATCCGGTCGCGGAGCTCCTTGGCCCGCTCGTACTCCTCGTCGGCGACGGCCTGGTCCTTCTCCCGGTTCAGGGCGGCGATGTCGTCCTCGATCTCGCGGGTGTCGGCGAGCGGGGTCTTCGCGCGCAGCCGCACCCGGGCGGCGGCCTGGTCCATCAGGTCGATGGCCTTGTCGGGCAGGAACCGGGAGGTGATGTAGCGGTCGGACAGCTCGGCCGCGGCGACCACCGCCTCGTCGGTGATACGGACCTGGTGGTGGGCCTCGTAGCGGTCGCGCAGTCCGCGCAGGATCTCGATGGTGTCGTCGACGGACGGTTCGCCCACCAGGATCGGGGCGAAGCGCCGCTCCAGCGCGGCGTCCTTCTCGATGTGCTTGCGGTACTCGTCGACCGTGGTGGCGCCGATCAGGTGCAGCTCGCCGCGGGCCAGGGCGGGCTTGAGCATGTTGCCCGCGTCCATGGCGCCCTCACCGCCGCCGCCCGCGCCGACGACGGTGTGCATCTCGTCGAGGAACAGCACCAGGCCGTCGCCGTGCTCGCTCACCTCGTCGAGCAGCTTCTTCAGCCGCTCCTCGAACTCGCCGCGGTACTTGGTGCCGGCGACCATCCCGGCGAGGTCGAGGGAGACGAGCCGCTTGCCCGCGAGGGTCTTCGGCACGTCGTCGGCCACGATGCGCTGGGCGATGCCCTCGACGATGGCGGTCTTGCCCACGCCGGGGTCGCCGATGAGGACGGGGTTGTTCTTGCTGCGCCGGGAGAGGACCTCGATGGTCTGTTCGACCTCGTCGTCGCGTCCGATCACCGGGTCGAGGCGCCCGGCCCGCGCGTCCTCGGTGAGGTCGCGGCCGAACTCGTCGATCGTCGGTGTGCTGCTGGGCCCCTTGGCCCGCTCGCCCACGGTCTCGGTGGGCATCCGGGTCGGCTCCCAGCCGGTGTCGGCGAGGGCCCGTCCGGCCGTCGACTCGGGGTTGGCGGCGAGGGCGCGCAGCAGGTGTTCGGGACCGATGTAGGAGGAGTCCTCGGCACGGGAGATCTGGTAGGCGTCCAGCAGGGCCCGCTTGGCCGAGGGGGTGAGCGTGGTGGGCGCCGCCTTCTCGGCGGCATCCTCGCCGATGCCGAGCCGCTCCCTGATCCGGTCGGGGTCCGCGCCCGCCT
Source organism: Streptomyces sp. NPDC107559 (assembly GCF_055657365.1). Lineage (NCBI taxonomy): Bacteria > Bacillati > Actinomycetota > Actinomycetes > Kitasatosporales > Streptomycetaceae > Streptomyces > Streptomyces sp. NPDC107559. The sequence continues at coordinate 249,536 of NZ_JBVKBD010000010.1, forward strand.
CCGCGATCAGCCGGCGGGTCGAGTGGTGCGTGGTGGCCGCGGCCAGCAGATGCCGGGCGTCGAGCTCCTCGCTGCCCTCGGCGGCGGCCAGGTCCCTGGCCTCGGCGACGAGTTCACGGGCGCGCTCCGACAGCAGACTGCCGATGTCGAGCGCCTGCACCCGGCGCGCCTGCGCGGGCTGTCCCTGGCCGCCGAAGAACCGGGACATCAGCTCGTCGAACTCCTCGAAGGGGCTGCGTCCGAATCCGAAACCTGGAGTACTCATCCTTGCGGGCCTTCCCTGCGCAGCCGACAGCCGTCCAATGGCCCCAAACTGCCACAATTCAGACATCCCTGCATATGCACCGGTCAGGGAGCCGGCCCAGCACCCTCGCGCGGGGCCGCGAGCGCGAGGCTCACCCCGGCGGGTCGCGCGGCGCCCGTCCGGCACGTCGGCGGAGCACAGGCCCCCACCGTGGCGCGGGTGCGTGGCAGCAGCGTCACGGCACCAGGTCCGGCGCGGGAGGGTGGCGGGACCACGCCCGGTCCCGCCACCCTCCGGCCGTCAGGGACGCACGGCGACCGTCACGCGTGGCCGCCGCCGCCAGAAGTGCCGCCCGCCCCCGTCAGGGGTGCGCTCCGGCCCGCACGCCCAGGCTGTGCTGCGCCGCGCGGGCGAGGGCGCGGCGGTCGGCGTGGGCTCCCGCGGGCAGGGCGGGCCGGACCTCCACCTCGGCGATCAGCCCGCGCGCCGACACCACCCGCCACACCGAGGCGAGCAGCGAGTCGTCGCCGACGTAGGCGGGCGCCGTGCTGGCCGCTCCCCCGGCGAACCGGTAGCGGATGTGCACGGGCTGGACCGCCGCCCCCGCGTCGAGCGCGGCCTGGAAGGCCGCCCGCCGGAAGTCGCCCTGGGCCCGGCCGCACCAGGTGCTGCCCTCGGGGAAGACCGCGACCGCCCCGCCGGCCCGCAAGGCCTCCGCCATGCGGGCCACGGTGTCGGGCAGGGCGCGCAGCCGGTCGCGGTCGATGAACAGCACGCCGCCGCCCGCGGCCAGCGGGCCCGCCACCGGCCACTGCCGGATCTCGGCCTTGGCCAGCATCCGGGCCGGCCGCACGGCGGCGAGCAGCGGGATGTCGAGCCACGAGATGTGGTTGGCGACCAGGAGCAGCCCGCCGGTGGGCGCGGCCGGGCCGGTGACCCGGATCCGCACCCCGGCGGCCCGTACGATCCACCGGCTCCACCGGCGTATCGCCTCCGCGGGGATCCACCGGCCCAGCGGCACCAGCGTGATCCCCGCGAGAAGCAGCACGATCAACGCCGTCATCCGCAGCACGGCCCGCGGTACGGCGGCGGCGGAGCCCGTCGGCTCCACACACGCCCCGGGGGTGCAGGGCGCGCTGGGCAGCCAGACGCTCATCAGGCCGGGACGAGCGAGAGGAAGTGCCGCAGGTAGCGCTCGTTGACCCGGCGCATCGACAGCAGCACGTACAGGTCGGCGACTCCGAAGTCGGGGTCGTGGGCGGGCTCGGCGCACACCCAGGCGCCCAGCCTGATGTAGCCGCGCAGCAGGGCGGGCAGTTCGGTGCGGGCGGGCGTGGTCAGGCCCGCGGGCGGGGTCCAGGGCCGCAGCGGCCGTACCCGGAACTCCTCGGGCGCCAGGTGCTTCTCGCGCACCCGGTCCCAGGTCGCGGCGGCCAGCGTGCCGCCGTCGGCCAGCGGGACGGAGCAGCAGCCCGCCAGCCACTCGTGGCCGCGCTCGACCATGTAGCGGGCGATCCCGGCCCAGATCAGGCCGATGACCGCGCCGTCCCGGTGGTCGGGGTGCACGCAGGAGCGGCCGACCTCGACCAGTCCGGGCCGGATCGGGGCGAGCGGGCTGAGGTCGAACTCGCCCTCGGAGTAAAGGCGTCCGGCGACCGCGGCCCGCTCCGGCGGCAGCAGCCGGTAGGTGCCGACCACCTCGCCGGTGGCGCCGTCCCGTATGAGAAGGTGATCGCAGTAGGCGTCGAAGGCGTCCACGTCCAGGCCCGGCTCGGGACCGTCCAGGCGGGCGCCCATTTCACCGGCGAACACCTGGTGCCGCAGCCGCTGCGCGGCGCGGACGTCGTCCTGGTCGCGGGCGAGCGAGACCAGATAGCCGGATCCTCCGGCCGGGGCTGCCAGTGCGGGGGGCGAGGCGGGCAGGGCGGTCATGACGGTCTCCTGTGCCGAGCGGAAGCGTGAGGACATCTGCACCTCACTTTTTCCGCCCCCGGCTGGCCTGGACGTGTCCTGTGCGGGGCCCATGGATGTGCGGCTGCTGAATGACCGGTTCTTTGCGTCCTGAATGCCGCGGTGTCACTTCGTCCGCAGCAGCAGGGCCACCGTCAGTCCACCCGGACGGTCCGCCCCGTACGCGGTGTAATGGGCGCGCAGGGCCGCGGCCTGGAGCGGCGGCAGGCCGTCGAGCGGATCGCTCTGGTCACCCATCACCACCAGCCAGATCCGCTTCTCGCCGTGCAGGCACCGGACCGGCTGCGGACAGTCGGTCGACAGCAGGTCGTCGCGGCGGACGGCCGGCTCGTCGAGGAAGACGTCGCGCAGTACGAGGTCGCGGGGCAGGTAGTAGCGGACGCCGAGCGGGAACATGCCGGCCTCCTCGTCCCGGTCGTAGACGATCGCGTCGCCCGGTACGTAGTACTTGCCGATGGTCCGGGCGGCCGCCGCGTAGTCGGGGCCGCCGGTCCAGTAGTGCGCGAGCGGCTCGCCCAGGGCGAGCTGTTCGGGCAGCGTGAGCAGCGTGAGGGCGGCGAGCACCGCGGCGATCACCGGCCGGGTCCTGGCGGCCGCCACGAGCCCCGCTCCGGCCAGGACCGCGAGGGCCGGCAGGGTGAACAGCATGTAGCGGAAGTAGAAGTACGACATCCCGCCCTGGGAGACCGTCCAGATCACCAGCGGGGGCACCAGCGCCGAGACCGCGCAGAAGGCGACGGCGTCCCGGCGCTGCCCGCAGGCCAGCGCGACGAGCAGCATCAGCGCCCCGGCGCACAGACCGGAGTAGAACAGCTGCGACCAGATGTCGACCAGGCCCCAGCCGTCCGGCCGGGTGATCCAGGAGCTCTGCCGGCCGGTCTGCGACTGGCCCAGCGCGACCAGCGGGAACAGCGCGGCGACCGCGGCCGTGACGGCCAGACAGAAACCCCACCAGCGGCGGCGCTCCGGCCGGCCCCGCAGGGCCACCAGGACCGGATGCGCCAGCAGGCAGGTCAGCGCGATCAGGTGGAACAGTCCGACGGCCACCACCGCCAGCGCGTAGAGCGCCCAGCGGCCCGGGCTGCGCGGCCGGTCCAGGGCGCGCAGCAGCAGCAGCGCGGCCAGGGTCACGGCCAGCATCACCAGGGCGTACGGGCGGGCTTCGTGGGCGAACCGGCTCACCCCCGGGATCAGGGCGAACAGCAGACCGCCGGCCAGTCCGGCGCGGCGGCCGAACAGGCGCTGCCCGATCAGCGCCACGCAGGCCGCGGTGGCGGCCATGGCCAGGGCCGAGGGCAGCCGCAGGGCCAAGGGCGAGTCCCCGAACAGACGGGTCCAGCCGTGCAGGAGGAGGTAGTACGTGCCCACCACGGCGTCCACCCGGCGCACGGTGGCGAGCACCTGTCCGACGCTGCGTGCGGACATGTCCCAGCTCGTCAGTTCGTCGCGACCCAGCAGGGGTTCACCGATCCGGTACAGGGCGGCGGCGAGGGTGGCCAGCGTGGGCCACAGCCATGGACCGCGGGGGACGGACCGGCGGTCGTGCCGCTCTGCGGACGCCGCGGTGTCCCCCGCGGCCGGGGCGGGAGGAGAGAGGAGTGCCATGCCGACAGCCATAGCCGCGGGCCGGGCCCGGCCGCCTGCGCGACCCGCCCGACCCGGCGGCTTTCCCCTGTTCGGCCTCGGTCCCGGCGGGGCCGGGTGCCGTTGTCGTGACCGGCGGGTGCCTGGCGGGACCGGGGATGAGCACCACTCCCGGTCCCGCCCGTCCGCACCTTGTCGGCGAACGTCTCTCGGCCGTCAGCGGCCCGCGGCCTTGCGGGTCGCCCGCAGCCACTCCCGGTTCATGCCCGTGATGGACATCAGCGGGATGCCCTTGGGGCAGGCGGTGGCGCACTCCCCGGTGAGGGTGCAGCCGCCGAAGCCCTCCGCGTCCATCTGGGCCACCATGTCCAGGACCCGGGTCTCGCGCTCGGGTGCACCCTGCGGCAGCACGTTGAGGTGGTTGACCTTGGCCGAGGTGAACAGCATGGCCGCGCCGTTGGGGCACGCGGCCACGCAGGCGCCGCAGCCGATGCACTCGGCGTGCTCGAAGGCGAGGTCGGCGTCCGGCTTCGGCACGGGGGTGGCGTGGGCCTCGGGCGCGGCGCCGGTGGGGGCGGTGATGTAGCCGCCGGCCTGGATGATCCGGTCGAAGGCCGAGCGGTCCACGACCAGGTCCTTGACGACCGGGAAGGCCGAGGCCCGCCAGGGCTCGACGTCGATGGTGTCGCCGTCCCGGAAGGACCGCATGTGCAGCTGGCAGGTGGTGGTGCGCTCGGGTCCGTGCGCGTCGCCGTTGATCACCAGGCTGCACGCGCCGCAGATACCCTCGCGGCAGTCGTGGTCGAAGGCGACGGGGTCCTCGCCCTTGAGGATGAGCTCCTCGTTGAGGGTGTCGAGCATCTCCAGGAAGGACATGTCGGAGGAGATCCCGTCCACTTCGTAGGTGGACATGGCGCCTTCGGCGTCGGCGTTGCGCTGCCGCCAGACGCGCAGGGTGAGCTTCATGCGTAGCTCCGCTGGGTGGGGTGGACGTACTCGAAAACCAGGTCTTCCTTGTGCAGGGTCGGGGGCTCGCCGGTCGCGGTGAACTCCCAGGCGGCCGCGTAGGCGAACTCCTCGTCCCTGCGGGCCGCTTCGCCGTCGGGGGTCTGGGACTCCTCGCGGAAGTGGCCGCCGCAGGACTCGGCGCGGTGCAGTGCGTCGAGGCACATGAGTTCGGCGAGTTCCAGGTAGTCGACGACCCGGTTGGCCTTCTCCAGCGACTGGTTGAACTCCTCGCCGGTGCCGGGGACCTTGATGCGCCGCCAGAACTCCTCGCGGATCTGCGGGATGCGCTCCAGGGCCTTGCGCAGCCCCGCGTCCGTACGGGCCATGCCGCAGAACTCCCACATCAGCTCGCCGAGTTCGCGGTGGAAGGAGTCCGGGGTGCGGTCGCCGTCGACGGCCAGGAGCAGGTTGAGCCGGTCCTCGGTCTCCGCCAGCACCTCCTGGACGACGGGGTGTTCCGCGGTCACCGGCTCCTGGTGCGGAGCGCGGGCCAGGTAGTCGTTGATGGTGGACGGCAGCACGAAGTAGCCGTCCGCCAGTCCCTGCATCAGCGCGGAGGCGCCGAGGCGGTTGGCGCCGTGGTCGGAGAAGTTGGCCTCGCCGATCGCGAACAGGCCGGGAACGGTGGTCTGGAGGTCGTAGTCGACCCACAGTCCGCCCATCGTGTAGTGCACGGCCGGGTAGATCCGCATCGGCACCTCGTACGGGTTCTCCGCGGTGATCCGCTCGTACATGTCGAAGAGGTTGCCGTACTTCTCCTCGACCTTCGCCCGGCCCATCCGGGCGATGGCGTCGGCGAAGTCGAGGTAGACGCCCTGGCCGCCGGGGCCCACGCCCCGGCCCTCGTCGCAGACGTTCTTGGCCGCGCGGGAGGCGATGTCGCGCGGGACGAGGTTGCCGAAGGAGGGGTAGATGCGCTCCAGGTAGTAGTCGCGCTCGTCCTCGGGGATGCGGTTGGGCGGGCGGTCGTCGCCCTTGGCCTTCGGCACCCAGATACGGCCGTCGTTGCGCAGCGACTCGCTCATCAGGGTCAGCTTGGACTGGTGGTCGCCGGTGCGCGGGATGCAGGTGGGGTGGATCTGGGTGAAGCAGGGGTTGGCGAACAGGGCGCCGCGCCGGTGCGCCCGCCAGACGGCGGTGGCGTTGGAGTTCATGGCGTTGGTCGACAGGTAGAAGACGTTGCCGTAGCCGCCGGAGGCGAGGACGACGGCGTCCGCGAAGTACGTGTCGACGCGGCCCGTGATCAGGTCCCGGGCGACGATGCCGCGGGCCCGTCCGTCGACGACGATCAGGTCGAGCATCTCGGTGCGCGGGTGCATCTCCACGTTCCCGGCCGCGATCTGCCGGGACAGCGCCTGGTAGGCGCCGAGCAGGAGTTGCTGGCCCGTCTGGCCGCGCGCGTAGAAGGTGCGGGAGACCTGGACGCCGCCGAAGGAGCGGGTGTCGAGCAGGCCGCCGTACTCGCGGGCGAAGGGCACGCCCTGGGCCACGCACTGGTCGATGATCTCGACGGAGATCTGGGCGAGACGGTGGACGTTGGACTCGCGGGCGCGGAAGTCGCCGCCCTTGACGGTGTCGTAGAACAGCCGGTGGACCGAGTCGCCGTCGTTGCGGTAGTTCTTCGCGGCGTTGATGCCGCCCTGGGCGGCGATGGAGTGGGCCCGGCGCGGGGAGTCCTGGTAGCAGAACTGGACGACGTGGTAGCCCTGTTCGGCGAGGGTGGCGCCGGCCGAGCCGCCGGCCAGCCCGGTGCCCACGACGATGACCGTGTGCTTGCGGCGGTTGGCGGGGTTGACCAGCTTGGCCTCGAAGCGGCGCTTGTCCCAGCGTTCGGCGACGGGGCCGGACGGGGCCTTGGCGTCCACGATCGGTTCACCCGTGCGGTATTCGGCGTAGTCGGTCATGTGTCAGCTCACCACTCCGGTCATGACGCCCACGGGTACGGCGACGAAGCCGGCCGTGAGCAGCAGTGCGAGGACGTCGGCGAAGATCTTCAGGGCCCGGTCCCGGGTGCGGCTGCCGGCGCCGAGGGTCTGGGCGGCGCTCCAGAAGCCGTGCCGGACGTGCAGGCCCAGGGCGAGCATCGCGACGATGTAGATGACGTCGCCGTACCAGGTGGAGAAGGTGTCGACGACGTTCTGGTAGGGGTGGCCCTCCTGGAAGCCGCCGGGGTGCACGGTGCCGGTGGTCAGGTCGAGGATGTGCCACACGATGAACAGGCCGAGGATGATGCCGCCCCAGCGCATGGTGCGCGTCGCATAGCTCGCCCGGGGCTTCTTGTGCACGTACTTGCCGGGGCGTGCCTTGATGTCGCGGCGGCTGAGCTGGTAGGCGGAGGTGGCGTGGGCGACCACCGCGAGCACCAGCACGACACGGACGAGCCAGAGGGTCCACTCGTAGTGCATGAAGGGCTCGCCGACGGTGCGCAGCCAGTGGGCGTAGTGGTTGAACTCGCCCGCCCCGAAGAAGATCTTCAGGTTGCCGATCACATGGGCGACCAGGTACAGCAGCATGATCAGGCCGCTGACGGCCATCACTGCCTTCTTGCCGATGGAGGAGTCCCACACGGTGCGTGCCAGTGACGCCCGTCGGTCCGTCCGCGTTGCCAGAGCCATGGGTCCTGACGTTAGGGCCGAAGGTCCCAATCGGTCCAAGACATGGTCCAGCTCGAATCCATAGCTTGTGACTATCAGCGGGTTACCGTGGAGGTATGCAGTTCCAGCAGCTTCAGTACTTCGTGGCGGTCGCCGAGACCCGGCACTTCACCCGGGCCGCGGAGGCCGTCCATGTGGCGCAGCCGTCGTTGTCGCAGCAGATCAAGGCGCTGGAGCGGGAGCTCGGGGCGGATCTGTTCCTGCGCGCCCGGGGCAACATCACGCTCACCGACGCGGGCGAGGCGCTGCTGCCGCTGGCCCGGCGCATCCTGGCCGACGCGGAGACCGCTCGGCACGAGGTGCTGGAGCTGTTGCAGCTGCGCAGCGGCCGGGTGCGGCTGGGCGCGCCCCCGAGCCTGTGCACCGGTCTGCTGCCGGACGTGCTGCGCGCTTTCCACGACCGCTATCCCGGCGTCCACCTGATCATCGAGGAGAGCGGCTCGCACGATCTCGTACGGGAGCTGGCCCGCGGCGCCCTGGACCTGGCGCTGGTCGTGCTGCCCCTGCCCACCCCGTCGCCCGCGCTGACCACGGTGGAGCTGCTGCGCGAGGACCTGGTGGTGGTGTCGTCACCGGAGGCGGACCCGCCCGGCGGCGGCCGGCAGACGGTGCGCGTGGCCGATCTGGAGAGCGAGCGGCTGGTGATGTTCCGGCACGGCTACGACCTCAGGGAACTGACCGTGGCCGCATGCCGCGTCGAGGGGTTCGAGCCGGACTTCGCGGTGGAGGGCGGCGAGATGGACGCGGTACTGGGCTTCGTACGGGCCGGGCTGGGCGTCGCCGTCGTACCGCGCATGGTGGCCGCGCGCGCCGGGCACGGGCTGCGGGTGACCCCGCTGGCCCAGCCCGGCCTGCAACGCACGATCGCCCTGGCCCACCGCAGCGACGTGGCTCCGCCGCGGGCGGCCCGGGAACTCCAGCGGATGCTGCTGGAACGCTGAACGCAAGCGCGTCCCAGGGCAGCCTGGGCCCTAGTCGATCTCCGGCGGCACCGGAGTGCCCTGGTGGTAGTACATCCGCCAGCCCGTCTCCTCGTCGCGCCGGCGCCACAGGGAGGTGCGCCGGGCCCGTACCCCGTCGAAGTCGGTCTCGAAGGTGAGGTGCACCAGGCCGGGCGCCAGGACCACTCCGGTGAACGCCGACGCCCGGTAGCGCGGACCGTCGGCCGCGCTGCCCGGCTTGTCGGGCAGCCCGGCCACGGTCTCCTCGTACGTGTAGCGCCGCCCGGAGGCGCCGACCTCGACGAACTCCGGGTCGAACAGGCGGAGGGCCTCGGCGCGGGAGGAGCGCACGGCCGGGTCCATGAGGCGCAGTTCGGCGGCGATCGCCTCGTTCACGGCGTCCGAGCCGGCGATCGCCTCGTTCACGGCGTCTGATTCAGGGGTCACGCGCCGATGCTCACACGGGGACCCGGTGCCCGCGCAACCGGATTACGGCGCTCACCCCGTCGCGTCCACCAGCGCCAGCTCGTGCAGCCGCTCCGGCGGGCCGGGGCGGGCGTAGTACCAGCCCTGGGCCGTGTCGCAGCCCAGGATCCGCAACTGCTCGGCCTGGGCGCCGGTTTCGACGCCCTCGACGGTCACCGCGAGGTCCAGGCTGTGGGCGAGCGAGACGATCCCCTCGACGATCTTCAGATCGACGGGGTCGGCCGGGAACTGCTGCATGCTCTGTGTGAAGGAGCGGTCCAGCTTGAGGATGCTCACCGGCAGCCGTCGCAGGTTGGCCAGGTTGGAGTAGCCGGTGCCGAAGTCGTCCAGCGCGATGTCGACGCCCATCTCGGCCAGCCGGCGCAATGGCTTGAGCAGGTCGTCGTCCGCGCCGATCAGCGCCGACTCGGTCACCTCCAGGCAGAGCGCCTCGGGGGCGACACCGGTGCGCTCCAGGATCTCGACGGTGTCCTGCACCAGGCCGGGGTGGGTGAGCTGGCAGGGCGAGAGGTTGACGTTGATGCGCAACGGACCGCTGTCGGCGTGGCGTTCGTGCCACCGGCCGGCCTGACGGACCGACTGCTCCAGCACCCAGCGGCCCAACGGGACGATCAGGCCGGTGTGTTCGGCGAGCGGGATGAACCGGTCGGGGCCGAGGACGCCGTGCTGCGGATGCAGCCAGCGCACCAGCGCCTCGGCGCCGTGCACGCTGCCGTCGCCGAGGTGGACCAGTGGCTGGTACTCGATGAAGAACTCGCCCCGCTCCAGGGCGGCCGGCAGTGCCGTGGTGAGCCCGTGCCGGGTGATGGCGCGGGCGTCGGCCTCCGGGTCGGCGAGCTCGAAGCGGTTGCCGCCGGCGGACTTGGCCCGGTACATCGTGATGTCGGCGCTGCGCAGCACCTCCGCCGCGCTGCGTTCCTGGGCCGCGCCCTCGACCACGCCGATGCTGCCGCGCACGGTCAGCTCCCGGCCGTCGACGCTGATCGGGGCGACCAGGGCGTTCATGATGCGGGCGGCGAGCTCGTCGACCTCCCGCTGGGTGTCGGGCCCGGTGGTCAGCGCCACGAACTCGTCGCCGCCCAGCCGCGCGACCATCTCGCCGGGCGCGGTCGCGCAGGACTGGAGACGGTCGGCGACCTCGACGAGCAGCCGGTCGCCGGCCGCGTGGCCGAGGCTGTCGTTGATGGTCTTGAAGCCGTCCAGGTCGAGGTAGCACAGCCCGAACCGCTGGCCCGTGCCGGAACTCAGCACCTTCTCCAGCCGTTCGAAGAACAGGGTGCGGTTGGGCAGCCCGGTGAGCGCGTCGTGCGTGGCCTCGTAGCGCAGTCGGAGGTTGAGCAGGCGGCGCTCGGTGGTGTCCTCCATCAGCGCCAGCTGGTACTGCGGCGCGCCGTCGGCGTCGCGCAGCAGGGAGACCGTGAGGTTGGTCCACAGCACCGTCCCGTCGGGGCGGTAGTAGGCCTTCTCCACGTGGTAGTGCTCGCGGTCGCCGCGCACCAGTTCCTCGTACAGCCGCCAGACCTGGGGCGCGTCCTCGGCGTGTGTCCAGTCCCGGACGTTGCGGCCGCGCAGCGTCTGCTCGGAGCCGCCGAACATGCGCAGCATCGCCCCGTTGACCTCCAGGACGTTGCCGTCCAGGTCGGCGATGCTGATACCTATGGCCGCGCCTTCGAACACGGCCCGGAAGCGCGCCTCGCTCGCGTGCAGCGCCTGGGCGACCACGCCCTGTGCCTGGAGCGCGGCTCGGGCGATCGCCTCCTGCTCGGCGAGGGTGCGGTCGCGCAGCGCCTGCGCGTACCCGGCGGCCATGGCGTGCTGGAGTCGGGAGGAACGGGTCCGTAGGTCCTCCTGGGAGCCGTTGCCGCCGCAGTAGAGCACCAGGTAGGCGTCGACGCAGTCCAGCGCGGGGCCGAGCGCGTCGGGGTCCGTGCAGTGCGCCGCGACGAGGGCGGCGCCGACCGCCTTGCCCTCGGCGGCGTCGAAGCTGCGGGCCCGCAGCGCCTTGCTCAGCCGCCTGGCCAGCGGCAGCAGCAGTTCCTCGAACTCCGGCCGGGTCAGGGACGTCGAGGTGACCGGGTACACCGCCCGGCTCCAGATCGTGGCGAACCGCCGCAGTCTGTCCTCCGGGCCGTCCGGTTCCGCGGTCACGCCGTACGCCCCACGCCCGCGAAACCGGAGTAGGCGTAGGGGTCGTCGTCCTCCGGCGCCGCGTCCGGCCGCCACCGCGGCATCGGCACCAGTCCCGGTTCCACCATGTCGTACCCTTCGAAGAACCGCTCGATCTCGTTCCGCGAGCGCATGATGAGCGGGTTGCGAATGTCCTTGTATACGTCCACCGCACCCTCGGCCCGCTCCGGCGGCAGCGGGATTCCCTCGTACGAGGCATGCGTGAGGATCAGCAGGCTGCCGGGCGCGAGGGCCTCGCGCAGCTCCGCCACCGCACCGTACGGGTCGTCCGCGTCTTCCACGAAGTGCAGTATGGCAACGAGAAGCAGCGCCACTGGACGATTCAGGTCGATCAGCTGCCGAACCTGAGGACTCGACAGGATCTCCCGGGGCTTGCGCAGATCGGCGGCGACCACGTCCGCGTCGTCGTTGCCCGCCAGCACCGCCTCGCTGTGCGCGACGGCCACCGGGTCGTGGTCCACGTACATCACCCGCGCACCGGGGGCCGCGGCCTGCGCCACCTCGTGGACGTTGCCGTGGGTGGGAATGCCGGAGCCGATGTCGAGGAACTGGGTGACGCCCTCGGCGACCGCGAAGCGCACCGCGCGGCGCAGGAACGCCCGGTTCGCCTGCATGATCCTGGGAAGTCCCGGCATGAACTCCATGGCCCTGCGGGCCGCTTCCCGGTCGACCTCGAAGTTGTGCGAACCGCCCAGGTAGTAGTCGTAGATGCGCGAAACGCTCGGCACCGAGATGTCGATGCTCCGTGGGGCCCAAGCGGGACGCTCCATCCAACCCTCCAAGGCGTGGACGATCCGGTGTTCGAGCTGAGGCTACTGATCGCCCGCCAAAGGAGCGAGCGGAAACGGAAATTGACCGTCCGTTCCCGGTCACTGCCTGCGGCACGTGCCGGAAGGAGGTCCGGCCCGCGCCGCAAAAGGTGCCCGAGGCACTGATGCGTTCGGGCAGCTCCGAAGACTCCCCGAGAATCATGAAGATTGATCAACCGCCAGGAAAACTCGGCGTTAAGCACCCTCACCACGCACAACGATCCGCCCCCTCCGTGCGGCCGGAGGGGGCGGATCTGGGTCGCGCGCGTCATCGGGCAGCAGCGATCAGCCCTGGGGAGGTGATCCCTACTGCTTCGGCGCGCCGACCGGCTTTCCGTCGGGGGAGACCGCGTACCACGTACCGCCGACGCCCTGACCGTTGATGTCCCCGGCCGCCTTGTCACCGGAGAAGGTGTAGATCGGCCAGCAGTTGACGGTCTGCTGCTTGACCCCGTCGGGCCGGGTGAAGCTCATCAGGCCCTTCTTCACGACACCCTCGGTGTCGTTCGTGGCGACGGGCGCGACCGCCGGCCACTTCTCCAGGCAGGCCCCGGTGCAGTTCGACACCGACTTCGGCCACGCCTTGTCCTTCAGGAACCGGTAGACCGTCATGCCGTTCTTGTCGACGACGATGTCACCCAGGGTGGGGTCCTTGCGGACCGAAAGTCCGGCCAGGCTGGCCGACTTGGCCTTCTTGCCGTCGGGGGCCAGCGCGAACCACTTGTTGCCCACGCCCTGACCGGAGGTGTCACCGGCCTTGGTGTCCTTGGCGTAGCGGTACGCGGGCCAGCCGTTGACGGTCAGCTGCTTCGTGCCGTCGGAGCGGGTGACCTCGCCCAGCAGCGCCTGGTCGATGCCGGCGCCGGCCGTGGCGTCGTCCGCGGGGACGGGCGGCCAGGTCGTGGCACAGTCGCCGTCGCAGTTCGACTTCGGCGGCTCCGCGGTGTCCTGGTCGAAGCGGTACAGGGTCAGCCCGGTGCTGTCGGTGAGCACCTTGCCGAGCTGCGCGTTGTCGGACACGGTCAGTTCACCGGCGGTGGTGGTCTGCGCCCCCGGGTCGTTGTTGGAGGTGTCCGCGCCGAGACCGGTGCCCGCGCTGCCGTAGCTGCCGGCCGCGGCCGTGGCCCCGACGTTCTGGCTAGCGGCCGGCGCGCCGTTTTCCTGGCCGCACGCCGTCGTCAGCGCCAGCACGGACACAGCGCTCGCCACGAGAGAGGCGCTCCGCCAGGAGGTCTTCATCGTCAACTCCCCGATCATCCACTTGGTGTTGCGACTCCCTGTGAGCCGCCGCACGACACTGGGTACGCACGGGTACGGGGGTTGTGTTCAGCCACAGCACGAAATTCTTTTCGGAACCTGTGCCCGGCCCCTCCCACCTCGTACGCGCGTGCGTGCCGGCCGCCCCGCCGCGGCGAGCCGATCAAACCGCCGTACGGCACCTGTCCCTCCTTCGGGGCAATCCTCGACCGGTCCTGCGTGTGCAGCCCCGACGGAGCGAATGATCTCCGTCGTGCAAGGACCCGAACCGACCCGATCCGCCTTCGGCACAAGGGTGTTGGCCGTTGTCACGCTGGTCTGGACGCTGGTGGGCGCACCGGCCGGCACCGCGGCGGCCGACGCCTGCGCATGGACCTCGACCGGCCCGGACGGCATGGCCGCGGTGGCGGTCGCGGGAGGCGGCGCCGCGGCGTCGGTCGTGGGAGGCGGCGCCTGGCCCACTCCCCCGTCGTGCCCGGTGCCGTCGCCGACCCGGACGCCACCTCCGCCACCACCGCCACCGCCGCCGCCGCCCCCGCCACCACCGAAGCCGAAGCCCACCCCCACGTCCGTCCCGGCCCCGGCACCGCCGAAGCCCCGCCCCGCACCACCGCCCCCTCCGCCGCCCGCGCCCCGGTCGCGGCCCGCTCCCGTCCCGCCGCCCCCGCCACCGGCCCCCGCGCCGACCAGGACCCCCGAGCCGCCGCCGAAGCCCACCCCGCGTCCCTCCGTGACGCCGGTGAGCTATCCGCGCCACCACTCCGCCCCGCCCCCGCGACCCGCACGCGACACCACGCCGCCCGTCGTCTACGTCCTGCTCATCACCGTGCCCGCGCTCGTCGCCGTCGCCGCGCTGCGCCCCCGCTGATCCTCTGGAGGCTCCTCTTGCCGGAATGGCTTGTTCTCACCCTCGCGATGGTGGCCGCCTGCGCCGTGGTGGTCGTGATCACCCTGGTACGGGCCCGCAGAGCCCCCGAGGACGAGGACCCCGCCGAGACACCGGACGTCATCGAGTACATGACGATGTGGATCGGCGTGGTCTACGCGATCGTCCTGGGCCTGGCCATCGCCGGTGTCTGGGAGGCCCGCAGCGTCGCCCAGGACCATGTCCAGGCGGAGGCCCAGGCGCTGCACGAGATCTCGGAGCGGGTCCGGGCGTATCCCCCCGATGTACGGGATCGGATCCGGGCGGACGTCAACACCTATGTCGGACACGTCGTGACCACCGAGTGGACGGCGATGGCCGACCACGGGGACGTCACGGACCGCGGGACCGAACTGCTGGGACGCGTCCGCGCCGACGTCACGGACTACCAGCCGAAGAACGACTTCGAGGCCCAGTCCTACCAGCCCCTGCTCGACCAGGTCGCCGCGGCGGACCAGGCGCGCAACGCCCGCGCCGACTCCACCGGGGCCACCATGCCCGGCGTGGTGTGGTTCGGGCTGCTCATCGGGGCCGTCATCACCATCGGCATGGTCTTCGCGCTCCAGATCCGGCGTACCGCGCGGGAACTCGTCCTGGCCGGGATGTTCTCGGCGCTCATCGCCTTCCTGCTCTTCCTGATCTGGGACTTCGACTCGCCCTACAGCCGCGGCGTCGCCGCGACCGCGGAGCCGTTCCTGCACCTGTTCCCGCACGCGGGCGGCTGACGGGCCGGTACCGAGGAGGGGCGCCCGCGGCCCGCCGCCGGCGCCCCGCGGGCGCGCGTGTGCCACGGGCGCCGGCGTCTCTCCCGGTTCCGCGCGGGGATTCGCCCGCACGGCCCACACGGTTACCCCGTTCGCACTACTGAGATCGCGGGGGCACCCGCCCGTTCCTAGCGTTTCGGTCATCGAGGCGCATTTTCGGCTCAGGCGGAACAAGGTCCGCGGCTGCTCCTCGGAGACCGGAGGATCCACCATGCGCGCGATACGCGTCGCTTCGGCGGCCCTGCTGGGCGTCACCGCACTGGCCCTCTCCGCGTCGGCCGTCGTCGCGGGCGACGGCGACAGCGACCACGACGTCACGCCGTTCGGTTTCGGCGTGCTGCCCCGCAGCATCGCGCCGGGCGGACAGCTCACCCTCCAGATCGACCGCGACGGGGGCGGCTGCCGGGGTACCGCCACCGTCGCCTCGGGCGCCTTCGACACGGTACGGATCCCCGCCGGGCGTCCGTCGGCCACGACGACGGTCGCCCGGGACGCGCGGGCCGGGGCCGTGCACCGGGTGACGTTCACCTGCGACGGGGTGAGCGGGTCCACGGACCTGACCATCGCCGAGGGCCGGCCGGACGGCACCGGCTCGGACTCCGCGCCCCTTCCGGTGCAGCAGGTCCCGCGGGCCGTCCAGGCCGGCGAGGGCGGCAGCGCCGCCGGCTTCGACCTGAAGGAGATCGCTCTGGGCGTCGCGCTCATCGCGGGCTCCGTCGGCACGGCGTACCGCCTCGGGCGCCGCCGTGAGAGCGAGGACGGCGGCTGACGGTCAGACGCGCCTCTCGGCGCGGCGGCGCATCCAGAACACCGCTCCGCCGAGGCCGGCCGCGCCCACGAGTCCGCCGCCGATGGCCATGTCGGCCGTGGTCGCGCCGATCGGGACGCTGCCGCCGACGCCGCCGCGGACACCGCCGATCACGGTGAAGGCCGCCGGGCGGGTCAGGGTCCGGCCGCTGCAGTCGACCGTGATGTCGTACCGGCCGGGCCGGGCGTTGTTTTCGACGACCGCGACGCCCCTGGCGGTGTCGTTGGTGCCGTTGAGGGGGCGCAGCGGGCTGGTGCGGAAGGCGCGGGAGGCCATCGCACCGCCGTTGCGGCAGCCGTCCACGGTGACGGTGAGCCGGCCGCCGGCGGCGACCACGCCGGGCTGGGCGATGATGTTCCGCGGCCCGAAGCCGTTGTTGTTGAAGCCGATGTTGTTGCCGAGCCCGTTGTTGAGCCCGTTGTTGAGGCCCCCGTTGTTCCCCAGGCCGTTGTCCGGGCCGAAGAAGCCGTCGGGGCCGCGGCCGTTCCCGTTGTTGCCGAAGAAACCGTCGTTGCGCCCCCGGCCGAAGTTGTTGTTCTCGAAGAAACCTTCGTTGCGGCCCCGGCCGAAGTTGTTGTTCCCGAAGAAACCGTCGTTGCGCCCCCGGCCGAAGCCGTTGTTCCCGAAGCCGTTGTTGGGGCCGAAACCGTTGTTGGGACCGAAACCGTTGTTGGGACCGAAAGCGTTGTTCGGGCCGAAGACGTTGTTCGGCCCGAAGACGTTGTTGCCCCCGAAGAAGTTCCGGCCGAAGCCGTTGTTCCCGAAGCCGTTGTTGGGGCCGAAGACGTTGTTGGGCCCGAAGACGTTGTTCGGGCCGAAGAAGTTGCCCCGCCCCGGCCCGAATCCGTTGTTGGGGAAACCGCCGCCCCAGTTGTTGCCCGGCCCGATGCCGCCGAAGCCCGGTCCGATCCCCGGTCCGATGCCGGTGACACCACCCACCCCGTTCGGCGGGATGCCGGTACCCCCGTTGCCGATACCGTCCGCGAAGGCCGCGGGGGCCGCGAACCCGAGGACGGCGAGCACAGTGGCCGCGGCCGCCAGGGCACGTGCGTTTCGCATGAGATCCTCCGCGGAAAGCGCCCCGGGTCCCGTCCCCGGTCAATCGGCGAGAAAGCGCCTCCTGGTAAGACCCTCGGACGCGCCGCACGCGGCCGCATTTCGACAATGGTCCGTCCTGGTGAGACGACACGCCGACGGAAAACCTCATAATCTGATGTTGCCGCAGGTCATCGACTGTCGGAAATTTCCTGTACGGTGCCGCCCCGGATGGCGCACCCCCGCCCGTCGCGCCACCCGTTCGCGTGTGACTCGTCGCCGCTTCCGCGCAACGGGACTTAGCGTTTACGCAGGCGCGAACGACCCGGCGACGGCCGGGCCGAGAGGGGATGGCGAATGTCTGCGTACGAGCTGTCCGAGGTGGCGGAAGAGGAGGAGCGGCCCAGGAAGCGCGCGCCGTGGGGCGTGATGGCGCTGGTGCTGCTGACCGGGCTCGCGCTGATCCGCAACGGGTCGGGCGAGTTCGACGTGGGCCCTCCGCAACCGGCCGCCGCGGCCGCCGGCGACGGCAGCGGCGTCGCCCCGGGCACGTTCGGCCGGGCCCCGGACGCCCTGCCGTACTCGGTGCCCGACCGGGTCAGGATCCCCACGATCCAGGTGAACGCGCCCGTCACCTCGGTGGGCCTGGACAAGGACGGCTGGATCGACGCGCCGACGCCGGACAACCCGAATCTGGCCGGCTGGTTCACCGGCGCCGTCTCGCCCGGCGAGAAGGGGACCGCGGTGATCGTCGGCCATGTCGACAACGAGCAGGGTCCCGCCGTGTTCTACGGGCTCGGGGCGCTGAAGAAGGGGAACCGGGTCGAGGTGGGACGCCGGGACGGCAGGACGGCCGTCTTCGAGATCTACGGCATCGAGGTGTTCGAGAAGAGCAACTTCCCCAGCGACCGCGTCTACGGCTCCAAGGGCACCCCCGAGCTGCGGGTCATCACCTGCGGCGGCGGCTTCACCCAGCAGAACGGCTACGCCGGGAACGTCGTCGTCTTCGCCCGCCTGGCCGATGTCCGCTGAGCGCTCCCCGGCCGGGCGGGCGATCGCCGCTCACGCGTACTGCCGGTGCGGGACCGTGATGCGGTAGCCCGAGTCCAGCAGTTGCGGCAGATAGTCGCGCAGCGCCTGGACGGTGTGCGAGCGGTCCCCCCCGGCGTCGTGCGAGAGGACCACCACGCCGGGTGCGGCACCACCCTCCACCCGGTCGACGATGGCACGGGTGCCGGGGACGGGGGTGGTCCGGCCGCGTCCGGACATCCTCAGCAGGGGCTCGTGGCGCACCAGGGTCCGGCGGGGCGCCGCGCGCGGGACGCCGTAGCCGGTCAGGGGTTCGAGGCGGTAGGCGGAAGGCTTCGACGCCAGTCGGTGGGCCGGGGCGCCCGCGGCTCCGGCCACCGGTCCGGCCGGCTCTTCGACCGTGTCCGGCGCGAGCAGACCGGCCACTCCGGCCACTCCGGCCGCGCTCAGGGCGACGGCACCGGCGAGCAACGCGCGGCGCCGCGTGATCATCTGATCCTCTTTCATGATTTATCAGTCGCCCGGGTGGCACCCGGCGCAGCACGACGACACTTCAGCGGCGGCAGGATGCACCCGTACGGCCGAGCGGGCCGGATTCAGCGGTGGCGCACCAGGGGGAACGGCAGGGTCTCCCGGATGGTCAGGCCGGTGAGGAACATGACCATCCGGTCGACGCCGATGCCGAGTCCGCCGGTCGGCGGCATCGCGTACTCCAGGGCGTCGAGGAAGTCCTCGTCCAGTTCCATCGCCTCCGGGTCTCCCCCGGCGGCGCGCAGCGACTGCTCGGTGAGACGGCGGCGCTGCTCGACGGGGTCGGTCAGTTCGGAGTAGGCGGTGCCGAGTTCGGTGCCGAAGGCGACGAGGTCCCAGCGCTCGGCGAGGCGCGGGTCGGTGCGGTGCTGCCGGGTCAGCGGGGAGACGTCGGTCGGGAAGTCCTTGTAGAAGGTGGGCAGCCGGGTCTTCTCCTCGACCAGCCGCTCGTACATCTCCAGGACGATGTCGCCGGGACCGTCGTCGGCGGTGTACGGGACGCCGGCCCGGTCGCACAGTCGGCGCAGTCGCGGCGGCTCCGTGCCGGCGTCGACCTCCTCGCCCAGCGCCTCGGAGATCGCGGCGTGCACGGTCCTGACCGGCCACGGGCCGGAGATGTCGTACTCCGTGCCGTCGTGATGGGCGACGGGCCGGCCGAAAGCGGCCGTGGCGGCGCCCTGGATCAGCTCGCGGGTGAGGTCGAGCATCACGTCGTAGTCGGCGAAGGCCTGGTAGGCCTCCAGCATGGTGAACTCGGGATTGTGCTTGTGGGAGACGCCTTCGTTGCGGAAGGTGCGGCCCAGCTCGAAGACCTTCTCCAGGCCGCCGACGCACAGCCGCTTCAGATACAGCTCGGGGGCGATGCGCAGATACAGATCGAGGTCGTAGGCGTTGATGTGGGTGGTGAACGGGCGGGCGTTGGCGCCGCCGTGGATCTGCTGGAGCATCGGGGTCTCGACCTCCAGGTAGCCGCGGTCCAGCAGGCCCTGGCGCAGCGCCTGTACGGCGGTGGAGCGGACCCGCACGACGTCGCGGGCGGCGGGGCTGGTCACCAGATCGAGGTAGCGCATCCGGACCTTGGCCTCGGGGTCGGCGAGGCCGTGGCGCTTGTCGGGCAGCGGGCGCAGGCACTTGCCGGTGAGCTGCCAGGAGGTGACGAAGACGGTCGGCTCGCCGCTGTCGCTGCGGCCCGCGCGGCCGGTGACGGTGATGTGGTCGCCGATGTCGGTGCCGGCGGTGAACCGGTCGAGGGCGGGACCGGACTGTGTGCGGGTGAACGCCACCTGGTGGTCCGCGGACCAGTCCCGCAGCACGGCGAAGACGATGCCGCCGAAGTCCCGCACCAGCATGACCCGGCCCGCGACGGTGACCTGCCCGTCCGGGGGTACGGCGGCGAGGGTGTGGGTGCGCGGCGGGACGCCGACCGGGTAGGGGTCGGTGCCGACGGCACGCAGCCGGTCCAGCTTCTGGTGCCGGACGCGAACCTGCTCGGGCAGGCCCG
Source organism: Streptomyces sp. NPDC107559 (assembly GCF_055657365.1). Lineage (NCBI taxonomy): Bacteria > Bacillati > Actinomycetota > Actinomycetes > Kitasatosporales > Streptomycetaceae > Streptomyces > Streptomyces sp. NPDC107559. Next base: position 269,270 of record NZ_JBVKBD010000010.1, read on the forward strand.
CGTCCGGGCCGGCCGGCCCGGCCTCGTCCCCTCCGTCGAGACCGAGCGCCGACAGCGACGGCAGCCCGTACGTGGTAGCGGGCCGCCGCGCGCCTTTCGAGTGCCCCTTTCCCCAGAGTTTGCGCAGCGAGGGTACGGAGACGAAACCCTCGGCGATGCCGGAGGCAAGGCCGATCCGGGCCAGGGAGGCGGCGTCCCCGTAGCAGAGGAAGCGCGGGTACCACTCGGGGCGGTACTTGGCGTTGGAGCGGTAGAGGGCCTCCAGCTGCCACCAGCGGGAGAAGAACAGCAGCAGCCGACGCCACGCGCGCAGCACCGGTCCGGCACCGATGCGGGCGCCCTCCTCGAAGGCGGAGCGGAACACCGCGAAGTTGAGGGAGATCCGGCGTACGCCCAGCTTGGGGGCGGCGGCGCACAGCTCGGCGACCATGAACTCCATCACGCCGTTGGGGGCGGTGCGGTCACGGCGCATCAGGTCCAGGGAGATGCCGTCGTCGCCCCAGGGCACGAAGGACAGCAGCGCGAGCAGCCGCCCGTCCTCACCGATCGCCTCCACCAGCAGGCAGTCGCCGTCGGCGGGGTCGCCGAGGCGGTCCAGGGCCATCGAGAAGCCGCGTTCGGTCTCGGTGTCGCGCCAGGTGTCGGCCTTGTCGACGACCTCCTCCATCTCCGACTCGTCGAGGTCGGCGTGGCGGCGGATCCGGCAGGTGGCACCGGTGCGCCGCACCCGGTGGGCGGCCTGCCGGGTGACCCGCATCTCGCGGCCGTCGAGGTCGAAGGACGCGGGGTGCACGATCGCCTCGTCGCCCAGCTGGAGGGCGCCGAGACCGGCGCGCACGTAGGCCCTGGCGCCGTCCTCGGAGGCGCCCATGACGGCGGGCGCCCAGCCGTGGCGGCGGGCGACGTCGAGCCAGGCTGCGATGGCGTGCGGCCAGGCCTCGCGGTCGCCCACGGGGTCGCCGCTGGCCAGGCAGACACCGGCCTCGACGCGGTAGGTGACCGCGGCCTTGCCGCTGGGCGAGAAGACGACGGCCTTGTCGCGGCGGGTGGCGAAGTAGCCGAGGGAGTCGTGGCCGCCGTAGCGGCGCAGCAGGGCGCGGATGCGCGGCTCCTCGTCGTCGTGCAGGGCGGCTTCCAGGCGCTGGGAGCGGAACAGGGTGGCGGCGGCGTTCAGCAGGGCGAGGGCACCGAACAGGCCTTGCAGGAAGGACACGACGTGGGGCGGCCGGCCGTCGAAGGAGCGGGCCGAGACCAGGCCGCCGAGGACGCGGGTGGCGGACCAGGCCAGGTGCTGGCCCTCGGGCAGGGTGCCGGGGAAGAGGGACACCAGGCCCCAGCCGGCCAGGATCGCCACGGCGAGCCCGGCGACCAGCACGGCGAGCGCGCGGCGTACGGCGCCGCGGCGGGAGGCGGCGTAGAACTCCCTGCGGGCGAGGACCAGGAGGATCAGCGCCAGGCCGCACACGACGAGGGACGGCAGGGACGCGGCGTAGAGGCCGACGGCCACGCCCAGGGCGTCGGTCAGGACCACCAGGCCCAGATAGACCACGACCAGCCACCAGGCGATCCGTTTGCGGGCGCCGGTGGCGGCGGCCAGCAGGAACAGGAAGACGGCGTAGGCGAGGTTGGCGCTGACCGGGACGGTGAGCAGGTCGAGGAAGCGTACGACCGGGCGCAGCAGCAGGCGCAGCGGCGGGATCAGGGCGAGCAGGGCGCAGAGCAGGCCCAGGGTGCCGAAGAAGGTCGCGAAGGCCTCGGGCACCCTGCCGAGGAAGCCGCCGACGGGCGGCCGTATCGGGCCCGGGGCGTCCTCGGCCGCGGCGGCCTCCACGGGGGCACTCATGTACCGACTGTAGGAACAGCACGCCCGCTCCGCCCGTCGAGAGCCCGCCCCCACCCACGAGAAGACCCCGGCCCGCCCGCCGGGAGGGGCCCGTCCCCCGCCTGCCCACCGGGAACGCCCCGGCCTGCCTGCCGGGAGGGGGCCTCGTCCCCCCGCCTGCCCACCGGGAACGCCCCCGCCCGCCGGGAAGCCTGTGGCTCGCCCGTCGGGCAGGTCTCCGGCTCGCCCGCCGGAAGACCCGGCACCCGACCGCCACAGGCCCACGGCTCGCCCGCCGAAAGGCCTGGCGCTCGCCCACCGGGATAGCCCGGGTCCGTCCACGGGAAGGGCCCCGGCCGGCTGCGGGAAGGGCTGCCCTGACGGGCGGCGCACCGCCTGCCGGAAGGCCTGCGACCGCCCGGCAGGGCCCCGAGGCGCCCCCGCCCGGACGGCCGACCGGTCGCCTGGTGGACGGGGCTGTGTGCGGCCTCCGGTGGGCGTGGGCGCCGGGCGTCGGCCGGGCCCCGGGCCGGTCGGGGACCGGACCGGGTGCCTCCGATAGCCTCGGTGCGTGATGGAACAGCACTCTTCCCGGTTCGAGCGGGGTACCGACGGGCCCAAGGTCATCGTCGTCGGGGTGGACGGCTCCGACTCCTCGCTCCGTGCCGCGGCCTACGCGGGCGGTCTGGCCAGGCGCCAGCACGCGCTGCTCGCGGTGGTGTACGTGCAGCCGGTGATGGCGGCGGGCGCCGCCCTGGGAGTGCCGGTGGCGGAGACGACCGACGAGATCGCCGAGGACCTGGTCGGCCAGATCCGGGAGGCCGCCGAGCGGGTCAAGGGGATATTCGACGTGCGCTGGGAGTTCCACACGTTCCGCGGCGACCCCTACGGCGGCCTGGTCAAGGCGGCGGACGAGCTCAAGGCGGACGCCGTGGTCGTCGGTGCCTCGGAGCAGGCCGGCCACCGGATCGTCGGCTCCGTGGCGGTCCGGCTGGTGAAGGCGGGACGCTGGCCGGTGACGGTGGTGCCGTAGCCGGTCCGGCAGTGCCCCGACGCGGGCCGGCACTCGGCACGGGCCGAGCAGTCGGCAAGGGCCGGGGGCTCAGCGCAGGCCAGGGGACTCGGCACGGGCCAGGGACTCGGCACGGGCCAGGCACGCAGGGCAGGCCAGGGGCTCGGCGCGGGCCGGGGGCTCAGCGCGGGCCGGGGGCTCAGCGCGGGCCGGGGGCCGGGCCCGACGGCAGCGTGCGTCGCACCGGGCGTGCGTGCCGGACCGGGCGCGGGCCCGACCGGGCGTGCGCCGCAGCGGGCGTGCAGCCGACCGGATGTGCGCCGGGCCAGACGCCGCTCACTCCCCCATCGCCAGGCCATCCTTCGCCGCGCCCCGGCACGGGCCGGGCACTCGGCGCAGGCCGGGGAACCGGGCGCGACGGCAGCGTGCGTCGTACCGGGCGTGCGTGCCGGACCAGGCGCGGGCCCGACCGGGCGCGGACCCGACCGAGCGCACGCCGCACCGGACGCGGGCCCGACCAGGCGTGGAGCCGACCGGACACGGGCCCGACCAGGCGCCGCTCACTCCCCCATCACCAGGCCGTCCTTCGCCGCGCCGCGGCTGAGGACCGTCTCCCGGATGCGGTCGCGCACCCCCTCGACGTCGGCCCCCTGGGCGAGTGCCTGGTTGAGGTCCACCACGCGCCCGGCGTCGACGTCGAACAGCTGCGGGACGAACTCGGCCCTGCTCACCTCCCAGCGCCCGCCGGGCCGGGACGGCGGGGTGAAGGTGAAGCGGCCGAGCGTGGACCGGCCCGCGCGCGGGTCCCGCAGGCCGCCCTTGCGGTCGAGCGCCTCACCGGCGACCTGGTCGCCGGTCCCGTACACCACCCAGGTGCCGTTGACCTTCTCGTACGCCTGTGGGACATGGGTGCGGGTGCCGATGACGAGGTCGATGTCGGGGCGCCCGTCGGTGCGCGAGGCGGTGAGCCGCCGCGCGAGGCTCTGCTGCCGTCCGTCGGGCGCGTCCTGCCACTCGGTGCCCCAGTCCAGGGAGACGACGACCACGTCGGCGCCCGCCTTCCGGGCGGTCCGGGCGTCGGTGACGATGCGGTTCTCGTCGACCGGGTTGACGGCCCACGGCCGGCCGTCGGGCAGCGGGCGGCCGTCGGTGCCGGAGGTGTAGGCGAGGTGGGCGACCGCCGCGGGTCCGGCGCGCAGCATCGTGACGGTACGCGCCTCGGCCTCGGTGCGGGCAGTTCCGGCGTGCGCCATGCCCACCGCGTCGAATGCGTCGAGGGTGCGCTGGATCCCGGACGCGCCGTCGTCGAGGCTGTGGCCGGACGCGGTGGCGCAGCCGTCGTAGCCGGCGGCGGCGAGCGCCAGGGCGATCTCGGGCGGCGACTTGCGCGGAGTGCCGGCGCCCGAGTCGTCGTCGGCGCCGTACACGGTTCCCAGGTGACACAGCGCCAGATCGGCGCCGGACACGGCCGGTTCGGCACCGGCGAGCATCGGCCGGAAGTCGTAGCCCGTGCCGCCCGCGTCGAAGCGTGCCCGCTCGACGATCGAGGCGTCCGGGACCAGGTCCCCGGAGGCGACCAGGGTGAAACCCCGGCCGGCGGTCCCGGACGACGGGCCCGGCAGGCCGTGTTCGCCGAACCGGCTGGACCCGTCGGACCGGTCGGGCCGGTCGTCCTGCTGCCGGTGAGCCTGACAGGCGGCGGCCGCGGTGAGAATGGCCGTCAAGGCCAGGGCCACCTGCCGTCTGCGTGCGATCATCACTCACCCCATCGCGATCGTATTTACCCATAAATAAGTACGGGATTGACAGTCGTCGCAAACAGTCACGGCACCCCCATTAACCCAATGGATGCGCACGAGTGGGGCAGACGGACCGTTCGTCGCACCGTTCGCCGACGCGATCGACCGTCCGTCGCAGATCCGTGCGCGCGCCCTGTCCTCACGCCGCGCCCTGCGCTCCCATACGGCCATGACGGCCGGAACCATCCTCATGAAGTCGACGACCGCCGAACACGAGCTCGCCGCGCTCCAGCGCGAGCACGGACGGCCGCTCTTCGCCCTGCTGCTGAGGCTCTGCGACGGCGACCGGCAGCGCGCCGAGGACCTCGTCCAGGAGACGCTGGTACGCGCCTGGCAGCATCCCGAGGCGCTGCGCGCCGACGACTTCGCCTCCGTACGGCCGTGGCTGCTGACCGTGGGGCGGCGCCTGGCGATCGACGCGCGACGGGCCCGGCAGGCCCGTCCGGCGGAAGTCGGGGACGCCGTGCTGGAACACGCGCCGGTGTGCGCCGACCACGCCGAGCGGTCCGCCGCCATGCTCGATGTGCGCGAGGCTGTGAAGACTCTCACTCCCGAGCACCGCGAGGTCCTGGTGCTGGTGTATTTCCTCGGGGCCAGTGTGGCGGAGACCGCCCAGGCCCTCGGCATCCCGCCGGGTACGGTGAAGTCCCGGGCATACTACGCGCTGCGCGCCCTGCGCCGGGTTCTTCCGGGATACGCGGCCGACCTGCGCTGAAACCAGTGGGAAAGTCAAACCTCCGTAAAGCGCCTTGCTGAGGCACCCGGTTGAGTAATCCGCTGTCCTCATCCGTGTTCCGGACCGGGGGCCCGGGTTCGGGCGACGCGCACGCACCGGAGGAAGGCAGGAAGGGATGCTGCACAGAGGTGAGCAGGAAACGGACGGCACCGACGGCGGTGAACTGACCGTCCCCATGGCCTGGTTGTACGCCGAGTACATCGCCGACGAACTGCTGCGGACCGGCGACCTGATGCCGCCGACGTCCTTCGAGTTCCGCGCCGGGCGGGACGCCCTGGCCCTCACGATCTTCCTGTCCGACACGGACGGCGAGCTGTCCGGCATCCGGGTCATCACCCAGCTGGAGACCTGGCTCTCGCTGACGGCGTACGACCAGCCGTGGCAGGAGTGGGTGCGTGAGCGAATGGCCCGGCTCACCGCCGACGCGGCCGAGTCGGCGGGGCCGACGGCGGACCTGGAGCTGGCGGCGGCGGCCTGGCGCTGGCTCCGCGAGACGGAGCTGCTCGCGCCCGACCTGAACGCCGTGCCGGGCGGAGGTTCGCAGGTCGGCGAGGACGACGGACCGAAGGTGTGGACGCCCGCGTGGCAGCTCGGACTGCCCCTCGGACATCTCGCGATCCATCTTTTCTAGAATCCGACCAATCCGCGAAGCCGACGGCTACGAACTCGTTGGTTACGATTCGGTGCGGACCCTGAGTGATTCGGCAGCCTGGTGCGTACCAGTGGGAGCAAGCAGTAACCCCACCGACACCCAAAGGCACAAGGATTCCGCATGAGGTCCCTGGAAAGGCATCGAGACGTCGGCGCGTACGCGCTCGGCCTCCTGGACGAGGCGGAGGCCTTCCGCTTCGAGGACCACCTCATGGAGTGCCCTCAGTGCGCCGCGCAGGTCACCGAATTCGGCCCCACGGCACGGCAGTTGCTGCTGTACCGGAAGGCGACGCCGCGCACCGTGCACCCGATGGCCGGTCCCGGCCCCCAACTGCTGGACAAGCTCCTCGGCGAGGTCGCCTCCCGGCACCGGGCCCAGCGCCGTCGGCTGCTGTTCGCCCTGGCCGCCTCCGTGGTGGTCGCGCTGGCGGGAGGCGTGCTCTCGACGACGCTGGGCGGCGGCGACGGGACGGCGCAGGTCACGGCGACCGACGAGCGGTCCGGCGTCTGGGCGCAGCTCACGACCCAGGACGAGGAGTACGGCAGCGAGGTCGAACTCCAGGTCAAGGACGGGGCGGGCCCGCGCTCCTGCCGCCTGATCGCCGTCGCCGGCGACGGCTCGGAGCAGACCCTGGCCAGCTGGATGGTCCCCACCCACGACGCCCGCCCCCTCACCATGCACGGCGGCTCGACCCTGCACTCCGACCAGATCACCCGGTACGAGGTCCGCACGGCCGAGGGCGAGCGCCTGGTCACCCTCCCCGCACCGCAGTGAACCCGGCCGGAACGGGCCGCCTCGCACAGCCGCTGCCCGGGCGGTCGCGACCTGCGCCGGTCACTTCAGCAGTCGCGACATCCGCCGGTCCGCCAGCGGCCTGCCGCCCGTCTGGCACGTGGGGCAGTACTGGAGCGAGGAGTCGCTGAAGGAGACCTCGCGAACGGTGTCGCCGCAGACCGGGCACGGTTCGCCGGTGCGGCCGTGGACCCGAAGGCCCGACTTCTTCTCCGACTTCAGCCGGCCGGCCGCCAGGCCCCGGGAACGCTCCACGGCCCCGGCCAGCGTGCCGCGCAGGGCCGTGTACAGACCGTGGACCTCCTCCGGCGCGAGGGAGGCGGCCACCTTGTACGGGGACATCCGCGCCGCGTGCAGGATCTCGTCGCTGTAGGCGTTGCCCACCCCGGCGATCAGGCTCTGGTCGCGCAGCGCGCCCTTGATCCGGCGTCGCTCCCCGGCCAGCAGCGCCGCGAGGCGGGCCTCGTCGAAGTCGTCGGCGAGCGGGTCCGGGCCGAGCCGGGCCACCCCCGCGATCTCCTGCGGATCCCGGACGACGTACACCGCGAGGCGCTTCTGGGTGCCCGCCTCGGTCAGGTCGAAGCCCGCGCCGGTCTCCAGGGCCACCCGTAGCGCCAGCGGCCCTTTGCCGGGGCGGGGCAGGCCGTCCGGCAGCGGGTCCCGCCACTGGAGCCAGCCCGCGCGGGCCAGATGGATCACCAGGTGCGGCCCGCCGTCCGTGCCGATGTCGAGGAACTTGCCGTACCGGCGCACGGTCGTGGCCCGGCGGCCCTCGACGGCGGTGACCGCAGGGTCGTACGTCTTCAGGACACTGATCGCGACGGGCAGCACCCGGACGAGTTCGCGCCCGGCCAGGTGCGCGGTGAGGAAGTCCTTGAGCGCTTCCACCTCGGGGAGTTCCGGCATAGGTCCAGAGTGCCATCAGGGGGCGACTGCAGGCCCGTCCCGAGCCGGACGGCGGCCCAGGCCGTCTGAACACCAGCCACCGCAAGCCGGGCGAAAGCCGTCGTCACGATCCGGGCCGGTCCGGCACCACGAACTCGCACCACACGCACTTCCCGCCGCCCCGCGCCTCCACGCCCCACATGTCGGTGAGCCGGTCCACCAGCAGCAGACCCCGGCCGGCCACCCCGGCGACCCCCGCCTCCCCGGCCTCGCGGCGGCGCGGCAGGGCACTGGAGGAGTCCTCGACCTCGACCCGCAGCCTGCGGCCGGCGCCGACGAGGACCCGCAGGGTGAGGATCGCGGCGCCCTCGGTGTGCATCAGCGCGTTGGTAATCAGTTCGTCGGCCACCAGTTCGACCTCGTCGGTGCGGTCGCGCGCGCCCCAGGAGCGGACCGCGGTCCGCAGCGTGCGGCGGGCCTGGGTGAGCGCCTGCGGGTCGCCGGGGGCCACGTGCTGGCGGATACGGCCGCCGGACTGCCGGCTGTCCGGGGGACGGCGGTGCAGCAGGAGCAGCGCCACGTCGTCGTCGCCGCCGCGTTCGTCGGCCACCTCGATGAGCCGCTCGGCGAGCTCGCGGACGCCTTCGGGGGCCTCGGTGACGAGCGCGGTGAGCGTCTTCATCCCGTCGTCGAGGTCGGCACCGGGCTGTTCGACCAGGCCGTCGGTGCACAGCAGCAGGGTGTGGCCGGGGTCGAGTTCGATGGTGCCGACCGGGTAGGCGAGGCTGCCGAACTCCGCGGACAGGCCGAGCGGCAGCCCGCCCGGGACGGCGACCCGGCGGCAGCTGCCGTCGGGCGCCCGCAGCAGCGGGTCGAGGTGGCCGGCCCGGACCACCTGGACCACCCCGGTGGACAGGTCGACCTCCGCGTACAGGCAGGTGGCGAAGCGCTCGGTGTCCAGTTCGCGCAGGAAGAGGGAGGCGCGGGCCATCACGGCGGCCGGGGTGTGTCCCTCGGCGGCGTAGGCGCGCAGCACGATGCGCAGCTGGCCCATCACCGCGGCGGCGTGCGTGTCGTGGCCCTGGACGTCACCGATGACGGCGCCGACCCGTCCGCCGGGCAACGGGATCAGGTCGTACCAGTCGCCGCCGATGTCCCGGCCGTGGGCGCCGCCGACGCTGGCCGCCCGGTAGCGGACCGCCACGTCGGCGCCGGGCACGCTGGGGATGGTGCGCGGCAGCATGGCCCGTTGCAGGCCCTGGGCGATGTCCTTCTCCTGTTCGTAGAACATGGCCCGTTGCAGGCTCTGGGCGATGCTGCTGCCGAGGGCGACGAGGATGTTGCGTTCCTCCGGGGTGAAGCCGCGGCGGTCGCCGTAGAGCAGGCCCATGGCGCCGATCGGGCGGGCCTGCACGATGAGCGGCAGATAGGCGGCCGAGGTGATGTTCAGATCGGCGAGGCCGGGCCACAGGACCGGGTACCCGGCGGCGAACTCCTCCGCCGACTCGATGAACCGGGGGCTGAGAGTGCGTACGACCTCGCTCATCGGGTACGGGTCGTCGATGCGGGTGACCAGGGTGCCGGGCACGAAGCTGCCCTCGGGGCCCTCGGCGACCAGCCGGATGCGGCCCGCCTCGACGAGACCCATGACCAGACTGGTCGCCCCGAGATGGGTCAGACCGTTGATGTCCTTGAGCACGTCGATGACGTCCCGGACGGTACGGGCGTGGGCGAGGGCTGCCGTGGTGAGTTGTACGACGTCGGCCTGATCCCGGCGGGTGTCGTCCAGGTCGGCCGCCTCCTGACGCTCGGCGAGGTCGCCGAGTTCCTGGGTGGCGTCGCGGACGATGCCCACGATCCGGCGCGGGCGGCCCGTCTCGTCGCGTCTGATGTAGCCCTGGGTGTGGGTCCAGCGCAGGGTGTCGTCGCGGCAGCGGAGCCGGAAGTAGGCGCCGTAGTTCTCGCTGCCGTCCTTGATCGCCTGCGTGACCAGGGTGTCCAGCCGCAGGCCCTCGACCTGGGGGACCCGCATGGAAAGGGTCTCCGGGTGTCCGTCGTATTCGTCGGGGCGCACGTCGAAGATCTCGTGGGCGAGGGCGTCCATGTGGAGCAGGCCCGTGTCCAGGTCCCAGTCGAAACTGCCCATGCGGTTGAGCGCCAGAATGGGATCCGGATGGGCGGGCCAGCCGTCCGGGAGTGACACGGCGCTCGCTCCCCGATCAGCCATGGGCCCACTTTGCCAGCATTTGTCCGATTCTTCGACCGGTACGCACGATCCGCCGCCCCCGATGCGCCACCCGGGACCGGATCAGTGGACGAAGAGATCGGTCGGGCTGTCGAAGATGCTTCCGGCGGCGCCGTCCGCCAGGCCGCCCGTCACGCCGCCCACGAGGCTGGAGTCGTCCGTACCGGTCATGCCGTCCGTGCCGACCGGGGCGCCGAAGTCGTCACCGGTGTCCGGGTCGTCGGGGATGAGTCCGCCGCCGTCGGGCAGGTCCGGTATCTCCGGCACGCGCGCGGGGCCTATCTCGTCGGACAGCGACTCGGGGGCGCTCGTCGCGGCGGCGATGCCGGACTCGCCCGGCAGGGCCGCGTGGCGCGGGTCCACGTCGGTGGCCGGCCGGGGCGACCCCGTGGTCCGCCCCGGCCGCTCGGGCGCACCCTTGCCGCAGCCGGCCACCAGGAGCGCCGTCGAGAGCGCGCAGACCAGGACGAAAACTCTGATGATTGTCCGCACCGCGCACTCCTGGATCATCTTGGTGATTAGCACCATTTCGGGTGATTCAGGACTATTGTTTGCGTCGTTCGTACGGGTTACGCAACTGGAGGCATCGGACACGGAGCGTGAGGGGCGGCAGAATGGAGGAGAGGGAGCGGCCGTGAACTGGTTCAGCGCAACCGAGTACGGGCTGACCCGGCTGGTCTTCCAGCGGGGACTGGCCGCCGTGTACCTGGTGGCGTTCCTGGCGGCCGCCCGCCAGTTCCGGGCGCTGACAGGCGAGCACGGGATGCTGCCGGTGCCCCGCTTCCTCGCCCGGACGCCGTTCCGGCTGGCGCCCAGCGTGTTCCATCTGCACTACTCCGACCGCTTCTTCGCGGGCTGGGCCTGGACGGGCTGCGCGGTCTCGGCGGCCCTGCTCGCGGGCGCGGACTCCCTGCTGCCCCTGTGGGGCGGGATGCTGCTGTGGCTGGTGCCCTGGGCGCTGTACCTGTCGATCGTCAACGTCGGCCAGACCTGGTACTCGTTCGGCTGGGAGTCCCTGCTGCTGGAGGTGGGCTTCCTCGCCGTCTTCCTGGGCAACGACAAGGTGGCCCCGCCGGTGGTGGTGCTGTTCCTGCTGCGCTGGATCCTGTTCCGGGTGGAGTTCGGGGCGGGCCTGATCAAGATGCGCGGCGACGCCTGCTGGCGAAAGCTCACCTGTCTCTACCACCACCACGAGACCCAGCCCATGCCGGGACCGCTGAGCTGGTTCTTCCACCATCTGCCCAAGCCGCTGCACCGGGCGGAGGTGGCGGCCAACCACTTCACCCAGCTGATCGTCCCCTTCCTGCTGTTCACCCCGCAGCCCGTCGCGGGAGCCGCCGCGGCGCTGATGATCGTCACCCAGCTGTGGCTGGTGCTGTCGGGCAACTTCGCCTGGCTGAACTGGATCACCATCGTGCTGGCCGTGCCCGCGCTGCGGCTGCCCGGCTCCCCGCCGCCGCCGTCCGCGCCACCGCTCTGGTACGAGGTGCTGGTCCTCGCCGTCGCCGCGCTGCTGCTGTTCCTCAGCCACCACCCGGTGGTGAACATGATCTCCCGTCGGCAGGTCATGAACCGGTCCTTCGACCCGCTGCACCTGGTGAACACCTACGGCGCGTTCGGCAGCGTCAGCCGGGTCCGCTACGAGGTGGTGGTCGAGGGCACGCTCGACACCGCGCCGCACGAGGACGCGGACTGGCGGGAGTACGAGTTCCGGGGCAAGCCGGGCGACCTGCGGCACTGGCCGCGCCAGTTCGCGCCGTACCATCTGCGGCTGGACTGGCTGATGTGGTTCGCCGCGCTGTCGCCCGGCTACGCCGGGACCTGGTTCGGCGCGCTGGTGGAGCGGCTCCTGGAGAACGACCGCGACACGCTGAAGCTGCTGCGGCGCTCGCCGTTCCCGCCGGACGAGCCGCCGCACTTCGTCCGGGCCCGCCTCTTCCGCTACCGCTACACCACCTGGCGCGAACTGCGGGAGACCGGGGCGTGCTGGGAGCGGGTGTACGTACGGGAGTACCTGCCGCCGACCCGGCTCGCGGGCGTGGCCCAGCGGTCGCCCTGAACGCCAGCGGCCGAGGCAGCCGGTGCGCCGGACCGGCCCTAACGGTGTCCGGTCCCGGGCGCCGGTCCGAGGCCGTAGACGGCGGTGGCGGTGCCCTCGAAGAGCAGGGCGCGCTCGGCCGGGCCGAGCCCCGCGGTCAGCCGTCGCGCGGTCGCGTGGACCTCGGCGTAGGTCGCGGCGAGCGTGCACACCGGCCAGTCCGAGCCGAACATCAGCCGATGCGGGCCGAAGGCGTCCAGCACGGTGTCCGCCCAGGGGCGCAGATCGGCCGCCCGCCAGGTCTCCCGGTCGGCCTCCGTGACCAGGCCCGACAGCTTGCAGACCGTGTTGGGGCGGGCGGCGAGGGCGCGCACGGCACCCGCCCACGGCTCCGGCCCGCCCGAGGCGACGGGCGGCTTGCCCAGATGGTCGAGGACGAAGGTGAGCCCCTCGTGCCCGGCGGCCGCCGCCGCGCAGGCGGGGAGCTGGTGCGGCAGCACCACGAGGTCGTAGACCAGGCCCGCGTCCGCCACCGCGTCCAGGCCCCGGTGGACGTCCGGGCGCAGCAGCCACCGCGGGTCCGCCTCGCCCTGGACCTGGTGGCGGATGCCCTTGAGGCGGTCGCCGCCGGGAAGTTCACGCAGCCGGGCGAGTTCGTCGGCGACGTCCGGGCGGGTGAGGTCGGTCCAGCCCACCACCCCGGCGATCAGCTCGTGCCCGGCGGCCAGGGCCAGCAGTTCCGGGGTCTCCTCGGCCACGGTGACCGTCTGGACGAGGACCGTGCGGTCGACCCCGGCCGCGCGGGCCTCGGGTTCGAGGTCGCCGACCGTGAAGTCCCGGCGCAGCGGCCCGAGTCCGGGGGCGTGCAGCCAGTCCTGGTCCCGGACGGACAGGTCCCACACGTGGTGGTGGGCGTCGACGGTCACGACGGCTTCCGGGCGCCGGTGCGCGGGGCGCGCTTCATGCCGGCTCCTCCCCCGGGACGGGCGCCTCGGCGGGCAGCAGGCCGGTGTCCCGCAGTTCCCGCCAGAAGGAGGCGGGTACGGGAGTCGCGAACCGGGCCGCGCAGTCGTCGACTTCGGCCGCCGAGCGGGCGCCGACCAGGACGCTCGCGACGGCCGGGTGCGCGGCGCAGAAGGCGAGCGCGGCGGCCCGCAGGGTGGTGCCGTGCCGCTCCGCGACGGACCTCAGCCGGCGGGCACGGGTCAGCAACTCGTCAGGTGCCGTCGTGTAGTTGTAGGTCGCGCCCGGCTTCGGGTCGGCCAGCAGGCCGGAGTTGAAGGCGCCGCCGACGACGACCGAGGTGCCGCGGGCGAGGGCCGCGGGCAGCAGCCCGGTGAGCGCGCTCTGGTCGAGCAGGGTGTAGCGGCCCGCGCACAGCACCACGTCGACGTCGGTCTCCTGGACGAAACGGGTGAGCATCTCCGTCTGGTTCATGCCCGCGCCGATCGCGCCGACCACGCCCTGCGCGCGCAGCTCCGCCAGCGCCGGGTAGCCCTCGCGGAAGGCCTGTACGGCGTGGTCGTCCGGGTCGTGGAGGTAGACCACGTCCACCCGGTCGAGGCCGAGCCGGGCCAGGCTGGCGTCCAGGGTGCGCCGTACGCCGTCCGCGCTGAAGTCCCACACGCGCCGGTGGGTCGCGGGCACGGCGAACCCGTCCGCGAGGTCGTCGCCCGTGCCGTCCGAGGGCTCCAGGCGGCGGCCCACCTTGGTGGAGACGGTGTACGCCGGCCGCGGACGGGTGCGCAGGGCGGCGCCGAGGCGGCGCTCGGACAGGCCGAGGCCGTAGTGCGGTGCGGTGTCGAAGGAGCGGATGCCGTGCCGCCAGGCGGCGGTGACGGCCGCGCGGGCCTGTTCCTCGCCGACCTCGGTGAACAGGTTGCCGATCCCGGCGCCGCCGAAGGCCAGGGCGGTGACCTCGACGCCGCTGCGGCCGAGGGTGCGCACCGCCGTGGCGCGGGGCGTGTTCATCGCCCTGCCGCGGGGCGCGGGCGCAGGCCCTGCATCCCGCCGTCGACCGCGAGCGCGGTGCCGGTGGTCGCGCCGGACAGCGGGCTCGCCAGGTAGGCGATGGCGCCGGCGACCTCGGCCGCGGTGACCAGCCGGCCGCTGGGCTGGCGGGCCTCCAGCGCGGCCCGTTCGGCGGCCGGGTCGTCGGCGGCGTCCAGCAGCCGGCCGATCCAGGGGGTGTCCACCGTACCGGGGTTGACGCAGTTGACGCGGATGCCCTCGTGGAGGTGGTCGGCGGCCATGGCGAGGGTGAGGGCGAGCACGGCGCCCTTGGTCGCGCTGTACAGCGCCCGCCGCGGCAGACCGGCGGTGGCCGCGATCGAGCAGGTCTGGACGACGGCCGCGTGGGCCGAGTCGCGCAGGTACGGCAGGGCGGCGCGGGCGGTGCGGACCATCCCGAGGACGTTGACGTCCAGCACGTGGTGCCACTCGGCGTCGTCGTTGTCCTCGACGGTGCCCTGGGCGCCGATGCCCGCGTTGTTCACCAGGACGTCGAGTCCGCCGAGGCCGGCGACGGCGGCGGCCACCGCCTGCCGTACGGAGGCGTCGTCGCCGACGTCGGCGCGGTGGGCGAGCAGGGGCTCGGCCACGGCGGAGGGGTCCAGGTCGAGGACGGCGACCCGGGCGCCCCGGGCGGCGAGCAGTTCCGCGGTGGCCCGGCCGATGCCGGAGGCGCCGCCCGTCACCAGCGCCTTGAGCCCGTCGAAGTCGTTCATACGGCCTGTCCCTCGCGCGCGCCGAGGTCGGCGGCCCAGAAGGTGCCGCCGGGGTAGGTGTACCGCTCGATCGAGCCGGGCCGCAGGGCGGCCGAGAACCCCGGCGCGGTGGGTGCCGTGTAGTGGCCCTCGCGGACATCCACCGGGTCGACGAAGTGCTCGTGCAGATGGTCGACGTACTCGATGACCCGGTCGTCGGTGGTGCCGCAGAGCGCGACGTAGTCGAACATCGACAGGTGCTGGACGAGTTCGCACAGCCCGACCCCGCCGGCGTGCGGGCACACCGGCACCCCGAACTTGGCGGCGAGCAGCAGCACGGCGAGGTTCTCGTTGACACCGCCGACCCGGGCCGCGTCGAGCTGCACGATGTCGACGGCGCCGGCCTGGAGCAGCTGTTTGAAGACGATCCTGTTCTGGACGTGCTCGCCGGTGGCCACCTTCACCGGGGCGACGGCCCGGCGGATCGCCGAGTGGCCGAGGATGTCGTCGGGGCTGGTGGGCTCCTCGATCCAGTAGGGGTCGAACTCGGCCAGCGCCTCGGTCCAGGCGATCGCCTCGCCGACGTCCCAGCGCTGGTTGGCGTCGATCGCGATCCGGATGCCGGGGCCCACCGTCGCGCGGGCGACCCGGCAGCGGCGTACGTCGTCCGCCAGGTCCGCGCCCACCTTCAGCTTGATCTGCCGGAACCCGTCGGCCACGGCCCGCGCGGCGAGCCGGGCGAGCTTGTCGTCGTCGTAGCCGAGCCAGCCCGGGGAGGTGGTGTAGGCGGGGAAGCCGCGCTCCAGCAGGCGGGCCCGGCGCTCGTCCGCGCCCCGCCTGCCCCGGCGCAGCAGGTCCAGGGCCTCCGCAGGGGTCAGCGCGTCCGAGAGGTAGCGGAAGTCGACCTGGTCCACGAGCCAGGCCGGGTCCGCGTCGGCGAGGAGTCGCCACAGCGGCTTGCCCGCGCGCTTGGCCGCGAGGTCCCACGCGGCGTTGACGACGGCCCCGATCGCCATGTGCATCACGCCCTTCTCGGGCCCGAGCCAGCGCAGCTGGCTGTCGCCGGTCAGGTCGCGGGCGAGCGTGCCGGGGTCGGCGCACAGATCGGCGACGTCCCGTCCGACCACCTGGGCGCGCAGCGCCTCGATGGCGGCGACCTGGACCTCGTTGCCCCGCCCGATGGTGAAGGCGAATCCGTGGCCCGCGTCGCCGTCGGCCGCGTCGGTGCGCAGGACGACGTACGCCGCCGAGTAGTCGGGGTCCGGGTTCATCGCGTCGGAGCCGTCGAGCTCGCGCGAGGTGGGGAAGCGGATGTCGTAGGTGTCGACCGCGGTGACACGGGCGCGGAACGGGGGCGCGGGGGACGATGGGGACGCCGGGGACGCCGGGGACGACGCAGAGGACACGGCGGGCCTTTCGGTCGGCTGCGGGACGGGGAACGCGAGGGACGCGGTTCGGCTCCTGGCGGTGTGCGGTCGAGCGGCTGCCCGCATAATTATCGGACCACTCCGGGAAAAAAGACCCCCTGTGGTGCCGGATGTCCCCGTTTTCGAGCCACAGTGGTCGGACCACCTCCGTGGTCGGATCGCGGCGCGTACGACAGGAGGAGCGGCGTGGACGAGACCGGGGAGCGGACCGGCGCACAGGAGGCAGGGGCCGAAGCACAGGAGACGGCGGCCGGGGTGCGGGAGACGGGGACCGGAGCGCAGGAGGCGGCGGCCGGGGTGCGCGAGACGGGGGCCGGGGCCGGGCGGTCCCGGGGGACGGTGACCCAGCGCGCCATCGAGCGGATCAAGGCGATGATCGGCCAGGGCCTGCTGGAGCCGGGCCAGCGGCTGCCGACGGAACGCGACCTCGCCGCCGAGCTGGGCATCTCGCGCAGCTCGATGCGGGAGGCGATCCGCGCGCTCACGGTCATGGGCGTGCTGGAGGCCCGGCACGGCTCCGGCATCTACGTCACCCGGCTGGAGGCCGGCGACCTGCTGGAGACCTTCGGTGTCGTCGCCGGTCTCTCCCGCGGTCCGCGGCTGGTGGAGCTGCTGGAGGTGCGCCGGGTGCTGGAGTCCACGGCGGCCGCGCTGGCCGCCGCGCGGATCACCCCGGACCGGCTCGCCGAGGTGGAGCGGCATCTGACCGCCATGGACGCCACCGACGACCCGGAGGAGATCCTCGCCCACGACCTGGCCTTCCATCGCGAGATCGCGGCTGCCGCGGGCAACGACACCATGGCCGCGATCCTGGAGGGCCTGTCCTCGCGCACGTTCCGCGCCCGGGTCCGGCGCGGCTGCCAGGAGGAGGGAGCCTTCGCGCG
The DNA here is from genome assembly GCF_055657365.1 of Streptomyces sp. NPDC107559. Lineage (NCBI taxonomy): Bacteria > Bacillati > Actinomycetota > Actinomycetes > Kitasatosporales > Streptomycetaceae > Streptomyces > Streptomyces sp. NPDC107559. The sequence continues at coordinate 286,267 of NZ_JBVKBD010000010.1, forward strand.
CACCCGCCGTGAGCACGCGGCGATCCACCGCGCGCTGGCCGCCCGGGACCCCGAAGCGGCCCGCGCGGCGGCGGCCGCGCACGTGGCCGAGGTCGAGGAGTGGCTGCGCGGACGGACCGGGAACTGAGCTCCCGGCGGGAACTCGATCACCACCTCTCGACGCGGGGCCCACGCAGGTGCATTGTTCTCCCAGAGTTCTCACTCGGTACTCGAAGTTCCCCCTCGGTACTCAAGGTTCTCCCTCAGTTCTCGCAAGCAGCACCACTCCGCACCAAGGAGCGCCCGTGACCAGCTGGGTCGGCCGGACCGCCACAGAGATCGCCGCCGCCGTACGCGAGAAGCGGGCCGTGCCCCGCGAGGTGGTGGCCGAACATCTCGCCCGGATCGAGCGGCTCGACGCCGGTGTCGGGGCCTTCCGCACGGTACGGGCCGAGGCGGCGCTGGCCGAGGCCGACGAGGTGGCCGGCCGGGCCGATCTGGCCGAACTGCCGCTCGCGGGCGTGCCGGTGGCCGTCAAGGACAACCTCGCGGTGCGCGGCGAGTCCACCCGGATCGGCTCGGCCGCCACCCCGGACACGCCGGCCGCCGAGGACCATGTCACCGTGGCCCGGCTGCGGGCGGCGGGCGCGGTGGTCGTGGGTCTGACGAACGTGCCGGAACTGTGCATCTTCGGTACCACGGAGGGTGTCCACGGCACGGCCCGCAATCCGTGGGACCCCTCGCGCACGGCCGGCGGTTCGTCGGGCGGCAGCGCGGCCGCGGTCGCCGCCGGGATGGTGCCGATCGCCCTCGGCAACGACGGCATGGGCTCGTTGCGGATCCCGGCGGCCAACTGCGGCCTGGTCACCATCAAGCCGGGCCACGGGGTGGTGCCCGCGGGGATCAGTGACGGCGACTGGTTCGGCATGTCCGAGAACGGTCCGCTGGCCACCACGGTCGAGGACGCCCGGCTGATGTTCTCGGTGCTCGCGGACACGGAGATCACCCGCGAGGAGGAGCCCGGCAGGCGCCGGATCGCGGTGTCGGTGCGCAGCCCGCTGGCCGGGGTCACGATCAGCGCGCCGTACGCGACCGCCGTACGGGAGGCCGCCCGGCTGCTGGCCGGTGCGGGTCACGAGGTGCGCCGGGCCGAGCCGCCGTATCCGCTCTCGCTCGGTGTCACCTCGCTCGCGCACTGGACGGCGGGCTCCGCGGTCGACGCCCGGGGGCTCGACCGGCGGCTGCTGGCCCGGCGCACCCGGGTGCACGCCACGGTCGGGCAGCGGTTCCTGGACGGGGTGCGCACGGGTGAGGGCCGCGAACGGCTGCGGCGGAGGCTGGAGCCGTTCTTCGCCGAGCACGACATACTGCTGACCCCGGCGCTCGCCCGGCGCTCGCCCAGGTCGGCGCCCTGGCACGAGCGCGGCTGGCTGCACAATGTGCTGGTCAACACGAACTACTCGCCGCTGACCCCGCCGTGGAACCTGACCGGCTGGCCGGCGATGGCGGTGCCGCTCGGCACGCTGCCCTCGGGCGCCCCCACCGCCGTACAGCTGGTGGGACCGCCCGGGTCGGAGGGGCAACTGTTGCGGCTGGCGGAGCAGTTGGAGGAGCTGCGCCCTTGGCGGCGGACAGCGCCGCTGGACTAGGGCCTGTCCGGCGGATCAAGTCGCAGGAAAGCTGCGGCGCCGTAGAGGAAGTCCCCCGCTTCGCTGATCTGCATGGGCGTGAGTCGGACACGCCCATGCGTGCGGCGATCGCGACGGTCCCGCTCCGGGTGGTGTCAGTCCACGCTGGGCAGGATGTGGGGCTCGGCGAGGTCGTCCTCGTAACCCGCCAGGCGGATCGGGGCGGACCGGGCCCACACGTCGAGGCTGCCGATCTCCCCCGGCCGGCGGCCCGTGCGCTCCGGGCGTTCCTTGGGGCGCTCCTCGCGATTCGTCTTCTCTGGTGTCACCGCGCACTCCTTATGTGTCGGTCACCCTCGGGACGTACCGGCCGGTTCTCCGGCCCTTTCTCGACGCCCGCTCGGGTCATTGCCGGAAGCGGTTCGGACGCGGTGGCGCCGACTGACTCGCAGTGAGAGCAGGCCGCTGTGGACCGGCTTGTCCCATGACGGACTTCGGGTGTGGGTGGGACCCCTTACTGCTGTCCGTCGGCTACAGATTAACCAAATGAGCGGGGCAGTGCTCACTAGGTGGTTAAAACTTGGGGTAACTCTCGCAAGTCACCCCGGCACATCACCCTTTGATTTAAACCTATTTGCGTCCTTCTGCGCCTTTTATCTATCACCCGTTCGGCCTACCGCGGGGAAAGTGACGTCGAGGGGCCGGGCAGTTCAAGTGCCGTTGGCCCAGTGGCAAGCAGGCCATGATCTGCTGATGTACCGCAACGGCTGTCTCGCGGGAGGACCGACGCATGGAGCTGCACAGCGTCGAGGAGCTGATGGACCTGCTGTACGCCTGCCGGGGCGTCCGCGACACCCGGGGGCCCGCCCGGACCCCGGTCGACCTGCACGAACACGCGCTGCGCACGGCGGCCCTGCTGCGCCGAAGCCGCCCCGCCGACAAGGAACTCCAGGTGACCGGCCTGGTGCACCCCATCGGGCAGCTGCTGAGGCCCGGCGACCCGGCCGGGCAGGCCGCCCACGCCGCCGACGCCGTGCGTCCGCTCCTGGGGCAGCGGGTGTCCCGGCTGATACGCCGGCACCCCTGGCTCGGCGGCTCCGCCGAGGACGATCTGGCGAGCCTGCGCCAGGCGGCCGAGGAGAGCCGCGGCGCCGGGTTCGACGCCGGAGTCCTGGAGGACTGGCGGACCGTGCTGGAGCTGGTGGCCGAGCGGCACTCGACCCTGCGGACGGTGGACTGACTGCCACCGGTCCCCGGACCGACTCCCCTCCTCGCACTGGTAACTGACGGACCGTCATGAGACGGTACGCGGATGACCTCGTCCTCCGCACTGACGGGCCGGACCGCCGTCGTCACCGGGGCCACCCGTGGGATCGGGCGCGCGGTCGCCCGGGAGCTCGCCGCCGCCGGTGCGCGGGTGTGCGTCACCGGGCGGGACGCCGACGCGGTACGGCGGACCGCCGCGGAGCTGGACGGCATCGGCCTCGCGGGCAGCGTGGCCGACCCCGCGCATCCGCGTGAGCTGACCGAGCTGGTACTGCGCGAGTACGGGCGCATCGACGTCGTGGTCAACAACGCGGCGACGAACCAGCCGTACGGGCCGCTGATGGGCGTCGACCCGGAGGCCTGGCGCGCGGCGTTCGCCGTGAACGTCGAGGCGCCGCTGCGGCTGGTGCAGTGCGCCTGGCACGCGTGGCTGCGCGAGCACGGGGGCGCGGTGGTCAACATCTGCACCGAGGGCGCGGAGCACGTCGGCCCGAACGTCGGCGCCTACGGGACCAGCAAGGCGGCCCTGCTGCACCTGACCCGCCAGCTCGCGGGCGAGCTGGCGCCGGGGGTGCGGGTCAACTCCGTCTCCCCCGGCCTCGTGCGCACCGACCTGGCGCGGTTCGTGTGGGAGCCGGGCGAGGCGGAGGTGGCCGCGGGGCTGCCGGCCGGCCGGATCGGGGAGCCGGCGGACGTCGCGCGGGCCGTGGTCTGGCTGGTGTCCGACGCGGCGGCCTGGATCACCGGCGCCGACCTGCTGGTGGACGGCGGCACCCGGGTGCGGGCCGCGTACTCCTCAGCGGGGTACGCGGTCCACGACCGGCTGCGCGGGGCTCACCACTTGCCCGGCGCGTAGTCCTTCATGAAGACGCCGTACAGGTCCTCGCCCGCCTCGCCGCGCACGATCGGGTCGTAGACGCGGGCCGCGCCGTCGACCAGGTCGAGGGGGGCGTGGAAGCCCTCGTCGGCCAGCCGCAGCTTGTCGTAGTGCGGGCGCTCGTCGGTGATCCAGCCGGTGTCGACCGAGGTCATCAGGATGCCGTCGGTGTCGAACATCTCCTGGGCGCTGGTCCGCGTCACCATGTTCATGGCGGCCTTGGCGGCGTTGGTGTTCGGGTGGCCCGCACCCTTGTAGCCGCGGCCGAAGACCCCCTCCATCGCGGAGACGTTGACCACGTACGCGCGCTTCGCGGACGCCCTGCGCGCGGCCTCGGCCATCTGCGGCCGCAACTTGCTGATCAGGATGAACGGCGCCGTGTAGTTGCACAGCTGGGTCTCCAGCAGCTCCACGGGCGAGATCTGCTCGATGGTCTGCACCCAGGTGTTGGTGTCGACCACGTCGGGCACCAGACCGCCCGCGTCGATGGCCGTGCCCTCGCGGTGGCGGACCACACTGGCGTTGCCGGCGACCAGGGCGAGGTCGGCCACCTTCTGCGCGTCCAGGCCGCTGACCCCGACCGGCAGCGCGGTCAGTCCGTCGACCGCTCCGGAGTTGAAGGCGCCGATGATCTGGCGGGCGGGCAGCTCACCGGCCGGCAGCGGGGCGCTCTCGCCCTCGACGAGCGCGGCGTACGCCGAGGGCAGCCGCCGTACGGTCTGGGTCGCGTTGTTGATCAGGATGTCGAGCGGGCCCTGCGCGGCGATCCGGTCCGCGAGCTCCACGGCCTGGGCCGGGTCGCGCAGGTCGATGCCGACGACCTCCAGGCGGTGGATCCAGTCCGCCGAGTCGTCCATGGCCTTGAACCGGCGGACCGCGTCGTTCGGGAAGCGCGTGGTGATGGTGGTGTGGGCACCGTCACGCAGCAGCCGCAGCGCGATGTACATACCGATCTTGGCGCGGCCGCCGGTGAGCAGCGCGCGCTTGCCGGTGAGGTCGGTGCGGGCGTCGCGGCGGGCGCGGTTCTCGGCGGCGCACGCCGGGCAGAGCTGGTGGTAGAAGTAGTCGACCTCGACGTAGCGGGTCTTGCAGGTGTAGCAGGAGCGCGGGCGCTGGAGTATCCCCGCGATCTGGTCCTGCGCCGTCACCGACGACGGCAGGATGCCCTCGGTCTCGTCGTCGATGCGCTGGGCGGAGCCGGTCGCGGTGGCCTCGGTGACCGCCTTGTCGTGCGCGGTCTTGGCGGCCCGGCGCTCCTGGCGGCGGCGCTGCTTGACCGTGCGGTAGATGGCCGCGGTGGCCCGGCGCACGGTGATCGCGTCGGGGTGGTCGACGTCCAGTTCGTCGAGCTCCTCGAGCACGCCGAGGCAGACGGCCAGTCGCTCCGGGTCGATACCGGGCCCGTACACCACGTCGTCCGTGGTCGTCGTGCCGTGCTCTGTCACCGTCATCGCGCTGCCGTTCCCTGGGGTCCCGTCGCGGCGCTCCGACCGCGCTCGCTTTCGAACGGGGAATTCTACGGAGCGCCCGACGCCGGGACAAAACCGCTGGGCGGTCAAGGGCCGCAGGCCGTGATGAGCGTCTCCACCTCCTCGGCCAGCGCGTGGGCGAAGCGGTCCAGGTCCGGTACGGCCTTGGCGTCGGCGACGAGCCCGTAGTGGACCCGGCCGCGGTAGGTCGACACGGCGACCGCCAGGGACTGGCCGCGGGCGAGCGGGGCCAGCGGGTAGACCTCGGTGACCGGGTTGCCGCCGAGCTTCAGGCCGAGGCTGGGCAGCGGCACGCTGGTGACCAGGATGTCGAACCAGAGCCGGGCAGCCTGGCTCACCAGCGGCCCGCCGAGCCGGTGGCCGAGCGCGGGCACGTGGTCGGCGAGCAGGGCGACCGCGCCCGCGCCGCGGTGCGGGCCCGCGTCCTTGTTGCGGTCCATCTGGGCGCGGACCGCGCCGAGCCGCCCGAGCGGGTCCGGATCGTCGACGGGGAGCCGTATCAAGTAGCCCGAGAGCCGGTTGCCCTGCGGGTGCGCGGTGCGCGGGCGGCGCCGGGAGACGGGGATCAGCGCGCGGGGCGCCACGCCGGCGCTGCCGTCGCCGCGTTCGTCGAGCCAGCGGCGCAGCGCCCCGGCGACGAGCGCGATCAGTACGTCGTTGACGGTGCCGCCCACCGTCTTGCGCACCCGGTGCACGTCGTCGAGGTCGATCACCACTCCCGCGATGCGCCGGGTGCCGGTGGGTTCGGCGGTCAGCGCCGGAACGGTTCGCCCGTTGAGGGTGGACACGGCGACGGAGGCGCCGATGTCCAGGGCCCGGCCCGCGTCGGACAGCGCGCCGCGCAGCAGCCCCGGCAGTCTGCGCACGTCGGGCAGCAGGCCGCGCTCGGGCGGCTGCGCCGGGCGCGCGCGGGGCGCGGGCAGGTCCAGGGGGTCGAGCACGGCGGCGGCGAGCGTCAGCGCGCGCAGCCCGTCGGCGAGGGCGTGGTGGAACTTGAAGAGCACGGCGAAGCTGTCGCCGTCCTCGCCCGGCAGCACGTGCGCCTCCCAGGGCGGGCGGCCGCGCTCCAGCGGACGCTCCATCAGCCGGCCCGCCTCCGCGTGGAAGTCGGCCGTCGGGGCGTGCAGCAGGACGTGGTGGAGGGGGTCGAACTCCGGGTCGGTCTCCCGGGCCGCACCGCCGAAGGCCAGTGGCCGGCGCAGGTCGAGCGGCTGCCACACGTCGCGGATCCGCATCCGCAGCCCCGGTACGACGGCCGCGCGGGCGGCGAGCAGATCGGCCGCGTGCGCGCCCGCGGTGGGCGAGCGGGCCGAGAAGACGCCGAGCGCGCCGAGGTGCATCGGATGCTCGGCGGACTCGATGTTCCAGAACGCCAGGTCGAGAGGGGCGAGCAGGTCGGAAGTCAATGGCTTGCCTCGCGTCGACGTGGGGACGGTTGAGCAAGCAGTCAAGCGCCATGGACGATTACGGTCAAGCGTGATCAGGCTACGCTCAGTAAATAGCGGATTAAGTCCCGGTGTCAGCGCCTCAGCAACCCCGCTGGTCACAGGCGTTCCGAGGCGCCACCGAAGACGACTCGCGCGGTCCACACACCAAAGATCGGTATCGTGTCCGATTTCTGCTACGGGACCTGCTGCCCCTTGCCCAGGGCGATCACGCCGTTCCTCGAGACGGTGTACAGCTCCGCGTCCCGCTCCGGGTTCACGCCGATCGTCGCGCCCGGCGGGACCTCGACGTTCTTGTCCAGGACGGCCCCGCGCACCACCGCGCCCCGGCCGATGTGGACGTTGTCGTGCAGGACCGAGCCCTGGACGACCGCGCCCGGATCGACCACCACGCCCGGCGACAGCACGGACCGCGTCACCTGCCCGCGGATCAGACAGCCGGCGCTGATGATCGACTCGCCCGCGATGCCCCCGGCGTTGAAACGGGCCGGCGACAGCTGGTTCGAGTGGGTGTAGATCGGCCAGCTGCGGTTGTAGAGGTTGAAGGCCGGACGCTCGGCGATCAGGTCCATGTGGGCGTCGTAGTACGCGTCGAGGGTGCCCACGTCCCGCCAGTAGCCCTGGTCGCGGCTGGTCTCGCCGGGCACGTGGTTGGCGCTGAAGTCGTACAGCTGCGCCTCGCCCCGGCTGGTGAGCTGGGGCAGGATCGAGCCACCCATGTCGTGCGGCGAACTCTCGTCCTCGGCGTCCCGCTGGAGCGCCTCGATCAGCGTCTTGGTGGTGAAGAGGTAGTTGCCCATCGAGGCGAACACGCACTCCGGGTCGCCGGGCAGGCCCGGCGGGTCGGCGGGCTTCTCCAGGAAGCGCTGGACGCTCTGGCCGTCCGAGCCCGGGGTGATCACGCCGAACGACGCGGACTCGGCGCGCGGTACCCGGATGCCCGCCACCGTCACGCCCGCCCCGCTGTCGACGTGCTGGGCGAGCATCTGCCGCGGGTCCATGCGGTAGACGTGGTCGGCGCCGAACACCGCGACGTACTCCGGCTGTTCGTCGTAGACCAGGTTCAGCGACTGGAGGATCGCGTCGGCGCTGCCCAGGTACCAGCGCGGGCCGAGCCGCTGCTGCGCCGGGACGGGCGTGACGTAGTTGCCCAGCAGGCTGGACATCCGCCAGGTCGTGGTGATGTGCCGGTCCAGCGAGTGCGACTTGTACTGCGTCAGGACGCAGATGCGCAGGATGTCGGCGTTGACGAGGTTGGACAGGACGAAGTCGACGAGGCGGTAGGTGCCGCCGAAGGTGACCGCGGGTTTCGCCCGGTCCGCGGTCAGCGGCATCAGGCGCTTGCCCTCACCGCCCGCCAGCACGATCCCGAGCACCGAAGGTCCTCCACGACGCATGGCCGCTCCCCTCACCCTGGTTGCCACAGATCTGCCCCGCAACGCTCCCGCTAAGCCTGTCCGGGGATGTCCGCATCGGCCCGCCGGGCCCCACTTCTGTCCGGGGCTCTCAAGCCCCGTCGAGGATCTCCTCGTACAGCCGGACCGTGCGCCGGGCCACCGCGTCCCAGCCGAACTCGCCCACCGCGCGCTCCCGTCCGGCCTCGCCCATCCGGCGAGCCGTCGCCGGGTCGCCGAGGACCGAGTCCAGGGCCCGCGCCAGGCCCGCCTCGAAGACCTCGTCGGCAGGGTCCACGGGCACCAGTACGCCCGTCTTCCCGTCCGCCACCACCTCCGGGATGCCGCCGACCCGCGAGGCCACCACGGGCGTACCGCAGGCCATCGCCTCCAGGTTGACGATGCCCAGCGGCTCGTACACCGAGGGGCAGACGAACACGGAGGCATGGGTGAGGAGCTGGATCACCTCGGGACGCGGCAGCATCCGCGGGATCCAGTGCACGCCGTCGCGGGCCCGGCTCAGCTCCTCGAAGAGGTCGCGGAACTCCCGGTCGATCTCCGGGGTGTCGGGCGCGCCCGCGCACAGCACCACCTGCGCCGCCGGGTCGATGTCCCGCACCGCGCGCAGCAGATGGGGCACGCCCTTCTGACGGGTGATCCGGCCGACGAACAGCACGTACGGACGGCTCGGGTCGATCCCGGCGCGGACCAGGGCGTCGGTTGCGTGATCGGGCCGGTAGAGGGCGGTGTCGATGCCGTTGTGCACCACGTGCACCCGCTTCGGGTCCAGCGCCGGATAGCAGGAGAGGATGTCGTCGCGCATCGCGCCGGACACCGCGATCACCGCGTCGGCCGCCTCCACGGCGGTGCGCTCCGCCCAGCCCGACAGCGCGTACCCGCCGCCGAGCTGTTCGGCCTTCCAGGGCCGCAGCGGCTCCAGCGAGTGGGCCGTCAGCACGTGCGGGATGCCGTACAGGAGCTTGGCGAAGTGGCCGGCGAGGTTGGCGTACCAGGTGTGCGAGTGGACGAGTTCGCGCCCCTCGGCGGCCGCGGCGATCGACAGATCGGTGGAGAAGGTGCGCAGCGCGTCGTTGGCGCCGTCCAGCGCGGACCAGGAGCGGTGCCGGGTGACCCCGTCCGTGCGGCCCTCGCCCCAGCAGTGGACGTCGAGGTCCACGAGGGTGCGCAGCTCTCTGGCGAGGAACTCGACATGGACGCCCGCGCCGCCGTACACGTCCGGGGGGTACTCCCGGGTCAGCAGTCCCACTCGCACCCGGATCCCCCTGGCTCGATGGCTGGTTCCCTCCTCATGGTCACCCAGATGTGTGCCGCGCGGAAGACCGCGGTGGCCGCGCGAAGCAGCAGTCGCCGCAGACGCCCCCGCCCGGCACCCGGTAGTACAGACAGCAGCTGCGGCGCCGGAACGCGGTGCCGGTGAGGGTGCCGGTACCGGCGAGAAGGGGGTGGCGCAGGAGTGCGGCGGTCAGGGAGTGTGCGGTGGCCGCGACGTCGGTACGTCCGTTCGCCCGCGCCCAGCGGTCCAGCTCCCGGGCCGCCCCGGCGAGCGCGGATCCGGCGTTGCCCCACAGCAGTCCCTCGGCGACCCGGTAGCGGGTGTGCACGAGCGCCGTCAGCGGCCGGAGGTGGCCCTCCAGCACGGCGTCGGCGACGGTCGCCGCGTCCCCCGGCAGCGGGCGCACCTCGGACAGCCACAGGTCGTCGGGGGCACCGGCGTCGGCGTCCCAGAGGAGCAGCCGCGGGTCGAGGTCGGGGATCCGCCCGTACAGCGCGGCGCACCCCAGCGCGGCCGACCACAGCCGGGCCGCGAGCCCCTGGTGCGCCACGGACGCCCCGACACGCACCTCGGCGGTCCGCAGACTCCGGGTGACCTTCCGGACACGGAAGGCCAGCGGGTCGAGGTGCCTGTCCGCGTCCGGTGCCGGGCTTCCGGGCGGGCTTTCGGCCGGGCTCGCGGTCCGGCTTTCGGCCGGGCTCGCGGCCGGGCTCGCGATCGGGCTCGCGGTCCGGCTTTCGTAGACGTCGTGCAGCGCGGGCGGCGGTCCGGCGGGCGTTCCGGCGGGTGCCCCGGACGGAGCCGGGAGGGTGCGCAGGACGAAGAAGCCGCCGAGCGGGCGGAGCGCGGCGAGGCCGGGGTCGAGGTGCTGGTCGTGGTCCACGACCAGCAGTAGTACCAAGTCCGGCGACCACCGGTGGCACCAAGTCCGGCAGGAGCCGTGATCAGCCGGTTCCCCTCCGTGTCACCCACCCTGGGGAGGAGCGTCCGCCTTCCGTACTCCATCGGCAGTAGGACCCATTGCCTGCTCAGGGACGACGACGGGAAGAGATCGACCGGGCAGGGTGTTCGCTATGAACGCCGACCGTTCGCCGCGCCGCGCCTCGTGCGCGCGCCTCACGCAGAGGAGCCGCCCATGAGTGCCCTCGCGTTGTCCGTGTTGCTGTCGCTGGTCTCCGCCGTGGCGTACGCGGGCGGTGCGATCGTGCAGGAGCAGGTCGCGTTCTCCTCCCCCGACGAACAGTTCGCACCGCTGCGCCGGGCGAGCTGGTGGGCTGCCGTGGCCCTGAACGGCCTCGGCGGCCTGCTGCACGTGGTGGCGCTCGCCTACGGCCCGCTGAGCCTGGTCCAGCCGCTGGGCGCGCTGACGATCGTGTTCGCGCTGCCGATGGCGGCTCTGTTCGTCGGCCGCAGGGCCGGTGCCACGGCCTGGCGCGGCGCGATCATGGCGACGGTGGGACTGGCCGGCCTGCTCGCGCTGGTCGGCACGGCCGACGCACAGTCGCTCGGCACGGCCCAGCGGGTCGGCGCCGCCGTGGTCACCGGCGGCGCGGTGGTGGCGCTGATGACGGCCGCGCGGGCCGCGCAGCGGCACCCGGCGGTGCGCAGCGTGCTGCTCGCCACCGCCTCCGGCATCGCGTTCGGCATGTCCTCGGTGTTCACCAAGACGGTGGCGGTCGACTGGACGGATGGCGTGGTGGCGGGCGACCTGCCGTCGCTGGCCGTCATCGCGGTCCTGGCGACGGCCGGCATGCTGCTGTCGCAAGCCTCCTACCGGGGTGCGGGACTCGCGGCCCCGCTGGCGACGCTGACGGTCGTCAACCCGGTGGTCGCGGCCGCGGTGGGCATCACGATGTTCGGCGAAACCTTCCGTCACGGCACCACCGGCACCGTGCTCGCACTGAGCTGCGCCGTGGTGGCGGCGGGCGGCCTGATCCTGCTCACCACCGAGCGTCTCGCGCACGCGCCGGAGGCGCCGGCACCGGCGGAGCTCCGCGAGACCCCGCGGCTCCGGATCCCCGGACAGGCGGTCGGCGGACACACGGTCCCCGGGCAAGCGGTCGGCAGGCCGACGGTCCCCGAGCAGACGCTCGCCGGGCAGGTGGTCGGCGGACAGGCGCTCGCCGCCGTACCGGAGGACGCCGCCCCGGTGCTCTCCGGGACCCCCGCCCTCGCCCCGCCCCGGGCCGCGCCGGACGGCGCACCGAGCGGTGCCCCGGACCTCGCCGCGGAGCTCACTGCGGACCTGCCCAAGGACCTTGCCGAGGACCTGGCCGTGGACCTGCCGCCCAATGACCTGGCCGTGGACCTCGCGCCGGACCGGAACACGAGCGGCAGCCGCGACACGAGCGACCGGGATCCGAACGACGACGAGCCCGGCGCCCTGCCGCGCCCCGAGCTCTGGAGCGAGCCCCAGGACGAGGAGCCGCGCTACTACAGCTCCTTCTACGGCGGCCCGTTCGTGGTGATGCCGGTGGTGGACCGGCATCACACCCGCGTCAGATCCTGACGCCACCGGCCCGCAGATACGCCACCGGATCGACGTCCGTACCGAACCCGGGCCCCGTCCGCACCTCGAAGTGCAGATGCGGGCCCGTGGTGTTGCCCGTGGCACCCGACCGGCCGATGCGCTGGCCGCCGCCCACCGACTGCCCCGCCTTCACCGAGATCGCCGACAGATGCGCGTACTGGGTGTAGCGGCCGTCGGCGTGCCGGATCACCACCTGGTAGCCGAAGGAACCGCCCCACCCGGCGTCGACCACCTGCCCCGGCGCGACCGCCTTGACCGCCGTGCCGGTGGGCACGGGGAAGTCCACGCCGGTGTGGTAGCCCTTCGACCAGTGCGAGCCCTCCGCGTGGTAGGCCGTGCCCATGGCCGCGTGGACCGGGGCGACGAGGTCGTGGGCGCCGGACGTGGGCGCCTTGGCGGCGTCCGGCGCGGACCTGTGCGGGGTCTTGCGCGCGGGGGTGTGGGCCGGGGCGGCCGACTTGCCGGCCGACTTGCCGACCGACTTACCGGCGACCTTGGCTTCGGCCTTGGCTTCGGCGCGCAGGTTCAGCCGCTGGCCCGGCAGGATCAGGTCGGGGTCCGCGCCGACGGTGGCGCGGTTGGCGCTGTACAGCCGCTGCCAGCCGCCCCGTACCTGCTGTTCCTCGGCGATCCCGGAGAGCGTGTCCCCGCGCACCACCGTGTACATCTCGGCCGTCCCGGCCCGCGACTGGGGCGTGGTCTGCGGCTGTACATCCGGTGCGGAGGTACGCGCGGCGGTGTGGGCGGAGTCCCGGACGGCGGCCGGTCTGGCGCCGGTGGAGGTCTTGGCACCCTGTGCCGCGTGCGCGGCGGTCCGGGTGGAGGTGGCGCCGGTCGGGTGGATGCCGGGCGTGTCCCCGCCCCGGGTCAGCCCCGCCCGGACGGAGCACACCGGCCAGGCGCCGGGACCCTGCCCTTTCAGCACCTGCTCCGCGACCGCTATCTGCTGGTCCCGGGTGGCCAGATCGGCTCGTCGCGCGTACGCCGTACCGCCGTACGCCTCCCAGGTGGACCGGGTGAACTGGAGACCGCCGTAGTAGCCGTTGCCGGTGTTGATGCCCCAGTTCCCGCTGGACTCGCAGGCGGCGACCTTGTTCCAGGTGTCCACGTCGGCCGCCTGGGCGCTGCCCGCGCCGATGAGCGGGATCGCGATTCCGGCACTGCCCGCCGTGACCGTGAGCGAGGCGCGGTTGATCCTGTTCGGCTGGTACCGGCGGTGCCGGCCGCGTACGGCCATGGAGAGCCCCCTCGACGCACGTCAGGAGGGGCAAAAGTAAGCGCCCCGAACTGGCCATGACAAGACGGCAATCAGCCGCCCTGGCACACAAGTGGCGAGGAATCCGACCGACTTCCCGGACGGCTGAGGCGGGAGGGGGTTCCGGCGCGTATCTGCGTACGCGACATGGAACAGCCCGGACGTGCGGTCGGCGAACCGGAACGTCAGGATGGTCGATGCGGCGATACTGAGCGCGACAGCGGCAATACTGACGGACACGACCGGCACGACCGATATCAGGATGCTTAGGAGCCAACCGTATGAGCACTACAGCCCAGATCGGCGTCACGGGTCTCGCGGTCATGGGCCGCAACCTCGCCCGCAACTTCGCGCGCAACGGGTACGCGGTCGCGGTCCACAACCGGACCTCGGCTCGCACCCACGCGCTGGTCGAGGAGTTCGGGCACGAGGGTGAGTTCGTCGCGGCCGAGACCGCGAAGGACTTCGTGGCGGCGCTGGAGCGGCCGCGCCGGCTGGTCATCATGGTCAAGGCCGGTGAGCCGACGGACGCGGTGATCGAGGAGTTCGCCCCGCTGCTGGAGCCCGGCGACATGATCATCGACGGCGGCAACGCGCACTTCGCGGACACCCGGCGCCGCGAGCGCGCCCTGCGCGAACAGGGCATCCACTTCGTCGGCACGGGCGTCTCCGGCGGCGAGGAGGGCGCGCTGAACGGCCCGAGCATCATGCCCGGCGGCTCGAAGGAGTCGTACGAATCCCTCGGCCCCATGCTGGAGAAGATCTCCGCGAAGGCGGCGGACGGGGCCCCCTGTGTGACGCACGTGGGTCCCGACGGCGCCGGGCACTTCGTGAAGATGGTCCACAACGGCATCGAGTACGCCGACATGCAGCTGATCGGCGAGGCGTACCAGCTGCTGCGCGACGTCGCCGGGTACTCCCCCGCGCAGATCGCGGAGATCTTCCGCACCTGGAACACGGGCCGACTCGACTCGTACCTGATCGAGATCACCGCGGAGGTCCTGTCGCACGTGGACGCGGCGACGGGGAAGCCGTTCGTGGACGTCGTCCAGGACCAGGCGGAGCAGAAGGGCACCGGCCGCTGGACCGTACAGATCGCCCTGGACCTGGGCGTTCCGGTGTCCGGTATCGCGGAGGCCGTCTTCGCCCGTTCCCTGTCCGGGCACAGCGCGCTGCGCGAGGCCTCGCGGGGCCTGGCCGGACCGAAGGCCACCGCGCTGTCGGAGTCCGAGGCCGCGGCCTTCGCGGACCGGGTGGAGCAGGCGCTGTACGCCTCGAAGATCGTGTCGTACACGCAGGGCTTCCACGAGATCGCGGCGGGCAGCGAGGAGTACGACTGGGACATCGACCTCGGCGCGGTCTCCTCGATCTGGCGGGGCGGCTGCATCATCCGCGCGGCCTTCCTGGACCGCATCCGGGCCGCCTACGACGCCCGGCCCGACCTGCCGAGCCTGCTGTCCGACGAGACGTTCGCGCAGGAGATCGCGGCCGCGCAGGACGACTGGCGCGAGGTCCTGATCGCCGCGACCCGCGAGGGTGTCCCCACCCCCGGCTTCGCCGCGGCGCTCGCCTACTACGACGCCCTGCGCGCCGAGCGGCTGCCGGCCGCGCTCACGCAGGGGCAGCGCGACTTCTTCGGTGCGCACACCTATCGGCGGGTCGACCGGGAGGGCTCGTTCCACACCATGTGGGGCGGCGACCGGTCCGAGGTCGAGGCGTGACCGCCTGACGGCGGACCGTACGACCGCTGCCCGCCGCACCGGCGGGTGACCACGGCGGGCGACCACACCGGTCGCCCGCCGTCGGCATGCCCTGCGTCGGCGCACATGGTCATGGTCAGGGCAGGCAGCGCCTCGGCAGGTGGGCCCGGGCTCAGTCGCCGAATGCGAGCCGGATGCCGAACGCGCCGACGACCGTGCCGGTCACCCGGTCGAGCAGGCGCCGGGTGGAGTGGCGGCGCAGCCGGTCGCGCAGCAGGTGGGCGCAGCCGACGAGGACGGACGACCAGAGCGTCCCCAGCACGACATGGGTTCCGGCGAGCAGGACACCCATCGCGAGATGCGAGCTGCCCGCCGGTACGAACTGCGGGAGCACGGCCACGTAGAACGCGCCGACCTTGGGGTTCGGAACTTCTGCCGCTTGACCATGAGCGAGTGAGCTTTCGTGAGCATGGGTGAGCGGCTGGTGGCGTGTGGCGGGTGTCGTTGGTGGGAACGGGGGTTTGCTGGTCGAATGCGTGACCTTTTCGGGAGGATGTTCGTTGGGTGGGGTGACCGGGCTGGTGCGGTGCTGGGTGGGGGTGGGTGGGTTGCGGGAGGTGGCGGCGTCGTTCGTGGTGCCCGGTCCCACGGGGGTTGCGGTTCGGGCCCGGCTGCGGGTGTCGCAGGCGGACGTGGCGGTGCTGGCCGAGGTGGGTGTGTTCCTCGGCTCGCTGGCCGTGGGTGATCTCGCGACGCGTGTCCGGCAGGGTCTGGAGCATGATGCGGCCACATGGGCGGTGCGCAAACGGGAGCTGACCGGTCTCTCGTCCGCCCGGTGGGCGGGCAGTATCACGAAGGCCACGCATGACCAGTGGGCGTTGTCCCGGCGGGGGCAGGCGGCCGAGGCATCCTGGCTGCGGGGGCAGATCGCGTCGATCGAGGCGCGGCTGGCCCGGCCGCTGGGCACGAAGGCGGACCGGCGGGCGGGGCTGGCCCGCGGCTACGGCTCGCGGGCGGAGTGGCATGCCAAGTCCCGCCGCCTGCACGCCCTGAAAGACCGGCTGACGCGGGTGGAGGCGGACCGGGCGGCCGGCCGGGTGCATGTGGTGCGCGGCGGTAAGCGCCTGGCTCATCTGCGCCACCACCTCGACCAGGCCGGTCTGGATGTGGAGGCGTGGCGGGAGCGGTGGCGGGCGGCGCGGATGTTCCTGACCGCGGACGGGGAGTCCGGCAAACGCTTCGGCAACGAGACGATCCGTGTCACCGACACCGGACAACTCACTCTCAAGCTCCCGGCGGCACTGGCCCATCTGGCCAACGCCCCGCACGGCCGCTACCTCCTGGATGCGACCGTCACAATCCGGCACCGGGAACAGGAATGGCTCGACCGGATCACCGACAACCGGGCCGTCGTCTACCGCATCCACCACGATGTGGTACGCAGCCGCTGGTACGTGACCGCTTCCTGCCAGCGCACCCCGGTCCCGGTGGTGCCGCTTGAGGCGGCGCTGGCGCGGGGCGTGGTCGGTGTCGACATGAACGACGACCACCTCGCAGCGTGGCGCCTGGACGTGCACGGCAACCCGGTCGGTGCGCCCCGGCGCTTCTTCTACGACCTGTCCGGCACCACCGCTCACCGGGACGTGCAGATCCGGCACGCGCTGACCCGCCTGCTGCACCACACGGCCGCTACCGGCGCGGCCGCGATCGCGATCGAGGACCTGGACTTCACCGACGGCACCAGCCGGGAGAAGCACGGCCGCAACAAACGCTTCCGCCGCCTCATCGCCCGCTTCCCCACCGCGAAACTCGGAGCCCGGCTGGTTGCGATGGCCGCCGAGCAGGACATTGCGGTGGTCGCGGTCGATCCGGCCTACACCTCCCGGTGGGGCGCCCAGCACTGGCAACAGCCCCTGACCGGCAGTACCCGCAAGGTTTCCCGGCACGATGCCGCGAGCATCGCGATCGGGCGACGCGCCCTCGGACACCCGATCCGGCGACGGACGGCACCGCCCCCACACGACCAGAGTGATCGTGTACGGCATCGGACCGCCCAGGCCGGACCCGACACCCGAAGGCGTGAGGGACCCCGCCCCCGCATCCCCGGACCACGGACGAGATCCGTGCCGCCCGGCAGCGGAGCGAAAGCGGGCGACCAGAACACCCAACACCGTTCGGGACGTTCGGCTGAGCAATCGCAGTCCTGGAGACAGGACTCACTCCCGCTCAGTCTTTAGGAACGGTTGAGCAGGTTCGTCAGCGCGCCGCCCTGCCGCCAGCCGCAGCCGAGCGTGTCCGGAGCACCGTCCGCAGCGCGGTCGGCCTCCTGCGACTCTCCGGTCGGCTCCCCTGCCGATTCGCCCGCCCGGCGCCGGGTGGCAAAGATCATGCGTCCGCCCATCCAGACGAGGTAGGCGGCACCGGCCCAGCGGACGATGGCGTAGGCGAGCTGGGAGGCGGTCAGCAGGGCGGTGACGCCCAGCGAGGTGAGGACGCCCCAGGTCAGGGTCCCGGTCTGGATCCCGAGGACCACGCCCCAGGCCCGGCGCCGGTGGCCCAGCGCGGCGGTCCGCAGCACGAGCGCGGTGTCCAGTCCCGGTGTGAGGGTGAGCAGGCCGACGATCACGGCGAAGCCCCAGAGGGCGGAGAAGTCGATCACGCGACGCCCCTAGGGCGTCCGGTCGCCCGAAAGCCACGATCCTGCCCGATTCCGGGCAGTGGCGATGGCTTCCATCTGTCCATCAGGTGAGCGGGGGTCCCGGTTCGGGGTTCGGTACCGGCTCGGGGCCCGGCGGGATCGGTGAGGGCGAGGGGTCCGGAGGTCCCGGCGCCGGGGGTGTCGGCCCGGGCTGCGGCGGCTCTGGCGGAGTCGGCACCGGGGGCGGCGCGGGGACCGGGGACGGAGGCTGCACGGGGTCCGGGAACGGCGCCGGCGGCTGTCCGGGATCCGGAGCGGGCTCCGGTGGCTGCGGGTCCGGGCCCGGCGTCGGTCCGGGCGGGACCGGATCGGGGTACGGTGCTGGCTGCTGCATGGCGTCCTCCGGCGAGTCGGTGAACCTCGGCTCTGGACCACTCCCCGCGTACCCGGTGCCCGCGCCGCCACTCACTCGAGGGCCCGCCTGGGCCCCGCCCTCGCTTCGGAGCCCTCAGGCGACCCGCGCGGCCTCGACCGCGGCCGTGAGGCCCGGCCGCGGGCTGGCGAGCACGGGGACCGACGTGGTGGCGAGCTCCCGGGCCGGGGCCATGGAGGCCTGGGCCAGGACGATCGCGTCGGCGTCGGCGACGGCGTCGGCCGCCTCCGCCACCAGGCGGACGTACCCCTCGCCGTCGCCCGCCTCCAAGCACGCCCAGGCGCCGTCGACCAGCACGGTGCGGACCGTGACGGGCCGGGCGGCGCCCCGGGCCTCCTCCTCGATCAGGTCCACCGTCGGGCCGAGGGTGCTCGCCAGGGCCGCGAGGACGACGACCCGCGACCCGGCCGCCACCGCGGCCGCCGCCATCGGACGGTCGACCCGCAGGACCGGGACACCGGCCTCGGCGCCGTACGCCTCCGCGACGGCGCCGATGGTCGAGCAGGTGCACAGCACCGCCCGCGCCCCGCCGGCCACGGCACGGTCGACGGCGGCGCGTACGTCCGCCGCCACGGCGTCCGGGCCCGTGGCGCGGGCCCGCTCCAGCAGCCCCTCGTCGACGAAGTGCCGTAGCTCCAGGCCCGGATGCGCCTCGTCGCGCAGGGCGTCGAAGACCGGGACGTGGACGGGCGAGGTGTGCAGGAGCGCGAGCACAGGCGGTTCAGAACCTTCCGGGGTGCGCGATCAGCCAGTCCTTCGCCGCCCGCAGCAGCTCCGGGTCGGCGGCCGGGGCCTCGTCCGGGTGGCGTTCGGCCCACTTGACGACGTACGGGCACAGCGGGGCCACCGGGATGCCCTCGCGGGCGGCGGTGGCGTACAGCTCGCGCGCGAGCGAGCCCGCGATGCCCTTGCCCTCGTGGGCCGGTTCGACGATCGTGTGCACGGGCACCAGGGCCCGCGCGGGGGCCTCCAGCACGAAGTACTCGATACGGCCGGCCACCTCGCCGTCGGCGGCCAGCGCCTCCAGGCGCCCGCCCGTCCGGTCGTCACGGATCTCGATGTCACTCATGGGTTCCCCCTCGAAGTACGGCTCGAAATATGGCTCGAAGTACGGTGGGATTCTCCGGCGTCCCCGCGGTCAGACTCCGACCGCCTGCGGGCTGCGCTCCTGGTCCGAGCCCGGCACCGGCTGCGACGGGTCGGCGCCCAGCGCCACGATCCGGTTGTCGCCGTCCACGTGCACGACCCGCGGACGCAGGGTGCGGGCCTCGGCGTCGGTGACCTGTGCGTAACTGATCAGGATCACCAGGTCGCCGGGGTGCACCAGATGGGCCGCGGCCCCGTTGATCCCGATCACCCCGGACCCGCGCTCCCCCTCGATGACATACGTCTCCAGGCGGGCGCCGTTGGTGATGTCGACGATGTGGACCAGCTCACCGGGCAGCAGATCGGCCGCGTCCAGAAGATCGGCGTCGATGGTCACGGATCCCACATAGTGCAGGTCGGCCTGGGTGACGGTGGCACGGTGGATCTTGGACTTGAACATGGTGCGCAGCACTTTGGACTCCTGGAAGACGGCTCCCCGCCGGCTTTTTGCTGGTCAGGGGCGCCCAACACTGTACATGGGTGTGCCTTCGGCTCGAAGACTTTTCAAAACACCGTGCGCCATGGGTAGCAGGCTGCTCACCTGCGCGAACAAACTGCCGCGAAGCTGCCGAGCAGTTGCATATGCGGATGGCTGTCCGGGCCCAGTGCTGATTGGAGGCTGACTTACCTGATGAGTCATCAGGTAAGTCGAGGGATCCAGAACAGCCGCGGAGCCAGGCGATCGCGCTCGACGACGTAGCGGAAGACGCCCAGGCCAGTGCCGTGTGGTTGACCTCGCTTCGCGACCACGGGGCGGTTCAGATCGCCTACTGCCGCCGGGCCGAACCCGACAAGCGGGACTACCTGGATTGAGGCCCGCAGGTAACCGAGGTGGAGGAGTTGCTATTGGTACCCGGGGCGCGCTGGCGAGTGGAGGAGGTGATCAAGCCGGCCAAGCCGTCCGCCGGAATGGCTGGCTACGAGGTGTGCTCCTTCCATGGCTGGTACCGGCATATCACCTTGGCCCAACCGGCCGCTGCCTTCCTGGCTGCCCAGGCCGCTTCCACACACGAACAGGCCGCTTCCCTTCCCGCCGACGGGTCGCTGGGCCAGAGAGGGGGACTTCCGCAGTTCCATCAGCCTCGGTGACACAGCTCCGAACGCCTACCCCGCCTACGAGGTTTGTCGGCTCTTGGAGGTGACGGCCGCTCAACCCGCCCCGATGGAGCGGATTCGGCACGGACGGCATTGGTCGCTATGGTGCCGCTGCCTCCGGGCCTCGCCCGTGCCAGTCACCGCCGACGCAACTGGAGCGGCCCAGCGGCACCCCGCCGAATAGAACGGCGAACTACAGCGGCAACGCTGACCTACAAACTGAAGGACTAATCGTGCATACGGGTAGTCTTCGCAGGACTCGACAGTACGGCGATCCAGATCGTCACGTTGCAGGAGATCACCGATAGGGAATCACTAATTACCACCCGATGTTCACCTCGCCCCAAACAACGATAGACAATCTCAAATTCACCGCTATCGAGCAATGAAACCGACACATACCAGCCGGCAGTATCCTCTACCGACTCCACAACGAAGGAGCCATTATCACGCAGATTGAGTTCGCCGAGGAACTCAAAGAGCAAGTCTTCGGATGACTCGGCGTGACGGAACCTCTATGACGCGGTGGGCCTCGATGTAATCAAGATCCACCCGGTAGCCCGCGACTGCGGATGCGTGTTTGCCCTCGTAGGCGCCTGAGTCACGCACGAGCCGCGTGAGCCGTTTGGCGTCCCGCGCGACGGCCCGCCGTATCGTGATCGGCTGACTGGTCGGGGAAGTGCGTGAACTCATCGGGAGAGTATTCAGCACCGGGGAGTGCCTTCGTGCGGCGGGTCGGCTGCTCGCGCAGTCGCTCACGCACCGCTCCCGGGAAAGGCGAGGGCGTCGGCCTCGCCTTCAGCAGGCCGGGTGGCCGACGTCCGCCCGGGCCGACAGGCCGCCGGCGGCCACGACGAGCCGCCCCGTCGGGATGGTTCTCGACGGGGCTCCGCCGCAGCACTCGCTATCACGCCGCTGTCGCCAACTGTGCGGCCCTCCCGGACATGAAGGCCATGACCTGTGGTTCGTGCCCAAGACGGCCGTGGTCTCAGACCACGTGCGCCCTCGAAGAGAGTGAGGCTCGGCCCGGGGAGGCGCGAGCTTCACCTTGTCGGTCCTTGACGACGGCCTCCGGCCCCTGGGCTGCCCACCGCGGACGGTGGAAGGGCCGCTCACAGCCGGGGGGGGCGTTCCGAGGGGGCTGCACGGCGCGGTCCAGCGGCCGGTCGGCGCGCATGGACGCCGATACTCTCACGGAACGAGGCCCGTTATGCCCCGTTAAGATGATTTTTGTGATCAGGACACGACGACCCCGGCACCACCGCCCTTCATCCGATGCCCCACGCGAGATCGTCCTGCTGTCGCCCGTGATTCTCACCGTCCTCATCACTGGCTTGGCCTTCGCCACTCCCAGGGAGATCGCCTTCAGCCGTCTCCTGCCTGCCGCACCCGCCCTGGCCGCTGCGATGTGGCCCGTGCTCCCGACGATCGCGCTGGGGGCGTTCTGCCTGCTGTCCATGATCGGGCTCAGCCTCGTGTACTCCGATCTCGGAACGCCCTACACGGCGGCGGCGATCGTCGCGGTCACTTTGACGGCCGCATATACGAGTCATCTTCGACTCCAGCGAGAGGAAACGCTCTTCCAGGTCCGGCTCGTCGCCGACGCAGCGCAGCAGGTGTTGCTGCGCCCGCTGCCGCACCGTGTCCAAGGCCTCGATGTCGAGTCGCTGTATCTGGCGGCTCAGGAGCAGGCCCGGATCGGAGGCGACTTCTACGAGGTGGCCGACACGCCGTACGGGGTTCGGCTGCTCATCGGTGACGTGCGCGGCAAAGGGCTGCCGGCCGTGGGAGCTGCCTCGGCGGTGATCAACTGCTTCAGGGAGAACGCGTACGACCAGCCCGACCTGAGGGGCGTCATCCATCGGCTGGAGACGAGCATAGGGCGCTACAGCGTCGCGATCCTCGACCCGGATCAGCCTGAGCACTTCGCCACTGCTCTGATCGCCGAGATCCCCAGTGGCGGCGGACATGTCAAAATCCTCAATTGTGGACATCCTCCGCCACTGGTGATGCGCAACGGCGAGATCCGCGTCCTTGAGCCCACCGTCCCCTCACCGCCCCTCAACCTCGCGACGCTCCTCGGGGACGACTACAACGTCGACACCGTCGCCTTCGCCTCCGGCGACCAGATGCTGCTCTACACCGACGGCGTGACGGAGACCCGGGACCGGGCCGGCACGTTCTTCCCGCTACCGGAGTGGATGCGACAGCTCGGCCCGGTGACGCCCCGTGAGCTGCTGTACCGGCTTCACCGAGACCTACTCCATTACAGCGGCGGAAGGCTCGATGACGACATCGCGGCCGTCGCCGTCCGCTGTAGGCGCCCCGGGACTCCAGAGCGCTCCGCCTAGGTGGCTGGAAGCCGTATAACGGCTGTGTCTGCTCCCGGTGAGCAGGCGACCGCGCTAGCGATGCGGCGCGCCCTGCGCGGCGACAGGCTCCTGGCCCCTGCCGAGTCGCGCATACGATGCCGCCGACCGCGAGCCGGCCCGCGCCTTCAAGGACGCAATCACCACGGGGTCGGCCGGGGACGAGGGCGCACGGCTCGCCGCGCAGCACATCACCGCCGCAGCCCGGGCGCCCAGTGGGTGCTGGCCTCGGGCAAGAACCTGGTCGCGATGTACGCCACTCACGGCCACGGCGACCACTGGTTCGGTTTCTCCGAGGTCGCCAAGCACTTTCCCGAGGCGCGGATGATCGCCACCGAGGGCACCGTGGCCCTGGCGGAGTTCGCCGCCGGAAAGCGTATGGCGTTCTGGAACAGCCAGTTTCCAGGCCAGATCGTCAAGGACATCGTGCTGCCCGAGGTGATCGACGATTACACCTTCCTCCTGGAGGGCGAGGAGGTCCGGTTCGTCGAGGCCGGCGACAGCGACGGACCGAGCCGCAGCCCACCATCATGGCGATCTCGAGAGCAAGGATGTGATCCGCGGCGGTCAGCGCCGTTTTCACATGGTCGAGGGACGGGATGACCGCCTTCTCGCGGGCGTACTCCGGCTTCTGGACCCCCTTCACCGGGTCGTCCGCGATTCAGTGACCGCCGGCGACTCCTCTTGCATGTTCTATGGCATACACCTTAAGTTACTGATAGGTAGACCGTTTGGTGGGCCGTACGGCCATGGGGAAGCTGGTGAGCAGATGAGCCCGCGCAAGAGTGAAAGCCGTGACCGCATGGTCCTCAGTGCTGCAGCTCTGCTGCGTGAATACGGTGCGAGCGCGACCAGCATCGACCGGGTGCTCGCCCACAGCGGAGCTCCCCGGGGCTCGGTGTATCACCACTTCCCCGGCGGGCGGGCGCAGCTCATCGAGGAGGCGCTGGCACTGGCGGCGGACTTCCTCACGGGGCTGATCGAATCCGCGATGCAGGTGGATGACCCGGTGGCGGCCGTCGACGCGTTTTTCCGGCTGTGGCGTGACCGGCTCGTGGAGAGCGGCTTCCGGGCCGGCTGCCCGATCGTGGCGGTGGCCGTGGAGACCAACGACGATGCACCCCAGCTTGCCCGCTCGGCCGCCGCAGTCTTCGCCCGCTGGCAGGAGGCCCTCACGGCTTTTCTCGTCCGGCACGGCCTGACCGAGGAACGCAGCCGCCGGCTCGGTGCCTTCATGATCGCCGCCGTCGAAGGCGCGGTGATCATGTGCCGGGCCGAACGGAGCACCGCCCCGATCGAGGCAGCCGCCGCCGAGATCCACGACCTGCTCCTCCACGCCCTGCGCGACCGCCCCGGTGCCGAATCCGGTCCCCGGCCGTAGCCCGCAGTCGCTTGTCCAAGTCAGCTCAGCCCGAAGGAGTCGCCATGCCCTCACTCGACCGTCAGGACAACGTCTTCGTCCTCGACCTGGGAGACGGAGAGAACCGCTTCCACCCCGACTGGCTCACCGCCGTCAGCGCCGCGCTCGACGAGGTGGAGAAAGCGGAAGGCCCTCGCGCCCTGGTCACCGCCGCCACCGGCAAGTTCTACTCCAACGGGCTCGACCTGGACTGGCTGTCCGCCCACACCGACCACCACCAGGACTACGTCGTCACCGTCCATGAGCTGTTCGCGCGGATGCTGTCGCTGCCGGTCATCACGGTGGCCGCGCTGCAGGGGCACACCTTCGCGGCCGGCGCGATGTTCTCCCTCGCTCACGACTTCCGCGTCATGCGCGCCGACCGCGGCTACTGGTGCCTGCCCGAAGCGGACATCAACATCCCCTTCACCCCCGGCATGGCCGCCCTCATCCAATCCCGGCTGGCGCCGCAGACCGCGCACGAGGCCATGATCACCGCCCGCCGCTACGGCGGCGCCGACGCCGCGGCCACCGGCATCGTCGACCAGGCCGTCACCGAGGAAGCCGTGCGCTCCACCGCGATCGAGATCGCCCAGGCACAGGTGAACAAGGCGGGCGACACCCTCGGCACCATCAAGGCCCGCATGTACGCACCGGCCCTGGCCACCCTGCGCGACACCACCAACCCGCTCGGCTGACCAGCACCTCACCCGCCGCACCAAGCCGTGCCCCGGGCGCCGTCCCCCGGGGCGCGGGCTGCCCCAACTGCCCACCGCATCAGGGCGTTCACCGCAAACACCACCTTCCGCGACGACACCTGGCGCGAGCGCGACCAGCAGGACGCCTGCGCGTCGGCCCGCACGACGCCGAACGGCTGAGCCTGTCCGACGGCGCCCCCGCCCAGATCACCGCGTCGCGCGGCACCGCTGAGGCGGTGGTCGAGAGCGACGCCCGCCTGCAGCCCGGGACGCGGCCCTGCCGAACGGCTTCGGCCTCGACCTGCCCACCCAAGACGGCGGCAACGAACGCACCGGCGTCGCCCTGAACACCCTCACTGACCTCACCTGGCGCGACCTCATCGCCGGAACCTCCTGGCACAAGCACGTTCCCGCCCGTGTCCAGCCCCTCCCCGCCTGATGAACACCCCGCCCCTCAGGGCGGCACCACCGGCACCTCGCAAGGAGAACGACCCGTGACCACCACCGACCTCACCGCCATGACCGGCCTGGAACTGATGCGCTGGGTGCAGACCGAACGCCCCACTGACATCCCCTCCATCGGCCGCCTGCTCGGCATGCGCTTCGACGAGGTCGCCCACGGCCGCATCGTCATCTCCCTCGACACCCGCCCCGACTTCGCCAACCCTCTCGGCACCGTCCACGGCGGCATCGCCGCCACCCTCCTCGACTCCGCCATGGGCTGCGCCGTCCACACCACCCTCCCCGCCGGCACCGGCTACACCACCCTCGAACTCAAGGTCAACTACATCCGCGCCGCCCGCACCGAGGGCCAGACCCTCACCGCCGAGGGCACCGTCATCCACGCCGGCCGCCGTACGGCGACCGCCGAAGGCAAGGTGCTCGACGAGCAGGGCAAACTGATCGCCCACGCCACCACCACCTGCATGATCCTTTAGGTCGCTCGCCGAGGCCGGCTTCACCTGCCGTGAAGGTCACGTTCCGCGTGGGCCGTCGGCGGCCGAGGCTGCGCGGGGGGCAGCGCGTGGACGATGGCAGCGCGCTGCCCGAGCTGCTGGCGCAGGAACTGGTTTTCGACCGTGGCCTGGTGGAGGGCACCGGGCGGCGCAGCAGGTCACTGCCGCGCGTACAGGTCAGCAAGCCGGACACCGTCCGGCCTGATGCTGACCATTTGCTGACCCGGAGGCGGCGATCAAGGACCTGACCTGCGGAAACACCCAAGCGCTAGATCTTGGACTTGAACATGGTACGAAGCACGGAGAGTCTCCCGGTTTGTCTGCTCCCTGCCTGCTTTTGCAGGTCAAGGGCGGCCCACACTGCACATCGACACGCCTTGGGCCCGAAGACTTCCAGGAAGATCGTGCGTTGCCTTGACTTGACTTTCCGCCTGCGCATTTCTGCGCCATTCTGCGGCTGCCTCGGTACGGGCAGCCCGGAGCCCCAGCAGTGGGACACCGGCCCCGCACCACGTGCCGCAGCCGGCAGCCGGCAGCCGGCAGGAGTCGACCTCGCGGCCATCCGGCAGGGTGTAGCGCGAAGGGCCTTCGGCCGACACGAAGCTGGCGCCGGAAAACGCCCGAGCGGACCGCGAATTCGATCAAGTTCCTTTCCGGCAGCAGTAGTTCGACCTACTGCTGGACCAGTTGACGCAAAACGACAGGCCGCGCGGACTGACCAGGTGGGCGGCGGTTGTGACGCGGATCAGCGGACGTCGACGTAGTCGGAGACCCTGGTGCTGGTGAGGTAGTGGCTTCCGGTCTGGCGGCTGAGGGCGACGGCCCAGGTGCCGTCCTGTTTGGCCGTCACCCTGCCCTTGAGGTGGCCGTTGGAGTCGCTGGCCAGTTCGCAGACGTAGTGGTAGGCGGAGGAGCCGCGGGGCTTGAAGTAGAGGGTGGGGGCGCCCCCGTCGAGCGGCTTCCAGGTGGTGCCCTTCTTGTACTGGAGGATGCCCGCGAAGCTGATCGACTGGCCCTTGCGGACGGGGTCGGGGGAGGCGTGGAAGCCGGTGATGCGGGTGGCGTAGCGGTAGAGGTGCACGGGCTTGGTGGTGCTGGTGCCCAGGTCGGGATCGCCGTTGAAGCGGGCCCGCCAGTAGGCGTCGGTGTCCGGCTTGGTGAGGGTGCGGGCGAACGTCTCCGGGACCAGGGGCTTGTTGTGGCGGATCGGGACCGCGACGGTGGCCGCGTCCTTCCAGCCGCTCTTGCCGTCCTTGGAGTACTGGAGGGTGACGGTGGGCTTTGCGGGCCAGTGCGCGCGCGTGTCCTCGTAGTAGACGTAGCCGTCGGTCGTCAGGGTCCCGTCGTCGTGGAGCGACGCGGTCACGGCGGTGTGGGTGGTGAAGGCGACGTGCAGGCTGAAGGGTTCGGTGGCGGTCTGCTGGAAGGGCATGTCGGCGCTGCTCGCGACGAGTTCGGCGCTCGGAGCGGCGTTGTCCGAGGGGACGTGCAGGGTGTAGTCGCCCCGGCTGTCGGTGATCGTCTGCCCGGCCACGTATGCACTGTTCTGGAGGGTGATCGTGGTGTGCGGCAGCGGCTGCCAGCCTGAGGCGGTCTGGATCTCCGCGTGGCCGGTGACGGTCCCCGTCGCACCCTGCTCCAGGTTCAGGGTGTGCGTGCTGGCCGAGAAGCGGACCGGCGCCTGCGCGGTGTGCAGGTTCTGCGGGGACACCGGCGGGTGGATCGCGCCCGGGTAGCGGTTGGAGGACTCAGGCACGGTGTACAGCTGGAAGGACGGCTCGGTGGGGACGAAGGCGGCGGTGAAGCGGCCGTCGGCGGCGGTGGTCGCGGTCGTGTGGATGTGCCCGGCGTCGAGGTCGACGGTGACGCCGTCGGCGGGATCCGGAGCGTCGGGGTCGCGGGGGTCGCGGGCGACGACGGTGCCGCTGACGGAGACGTCCTGGTGGAGGTAGTCCGGCACGTCCGGGGTGGTGGTGAGGCCGGTGACGGTGATGACGGTCCGGTAGTGCAGGGTGTGCGGCGAGAGGGCCCCGGTGACGGTGGCGCCGGAGGCGTCCTGCAGATCCACGGTGACCCGGTAGTCGCCGAGTTCGGCCAGGTGCACCGGCGCCCGCCAGACGCCGGAGCGGGCGTCCTGCCCCGAGTACTGGGTGAAGTCCTCGGTCGATCCGGCCTCCGGGGCGCCGTCCGGTGCGTCCAGCGGATAGAAGTGGGCGGTGATCCGGGTGAGCGGGCTGTCGGAGTGCGCCGTGACGAAGAGCAGGCCCGGCTCGTACCAGCCGTCGGCGTCGGACAGGACGGGACCGCCGGTCGTGCCGTCGGCGTGGGCCGGGGCGGTTCCCGTGAACAAGGAGGCGGACAGGGCGGTCGCCGTGGCCGCGGCCAGGAAGGTGCTGCGTCTCATGATGGTTCCCAGGGCAGAGGTAGGTACGTGGGCGGAGCCGGATTCCGAATCCGGAGCCGGATTGCGGATCTGTGTAGGCGCCGCCCGCACCCGGAGGCGTCCGGGTGCGGGCGGCGCTACGGGCGGCGCTACGGAGTGACCGTCAGGTGTCAGTCGAGCTGGGCGACCTTGGGCAGGTCACCGGCGGACGCGGCATCGGCGGGGGGAAGGGCGTAGGGATAGATGCGGACGTCGCTGATTGCGCCATTGGTGTATTCGCCGTAGGTCCCTGAGGAGAGCTTCCGGCCCAGCTGCAACGGGCCGGTGGCGTTCCACGGGGTGTAGGTCCAGTCGTTGGTGGCCGCGAGCTTGCCGTCGACGTAGAGACGGATCTGCTTGGCGGTGGCGTCGTACATGCCGACGAGATGGGTCCACCGGCCCGCGACCGGCTTGCCGCCGTAGGTCGCCCGCCACACGGCGCCGCTCGCGTCGGTGCTGTGCCGGCCGAAGGCCCAGGACTTGGCGCCGGAGGAGTAGTACAGCTGGAATCCGTTGTTGGTGGTGCCGCTCTGGGACAGGAAGGTGCTGTTGGCGGTGCCCAGTGAGGTGAGCTTGACCCACGCGGAGACGGTGAAGCTCTTGGAGCTGTCCACGGCCGGGCCGGTCGTACTGGCGTAGCCGGTGGTGCCGTTGAGGGTCACGGCGTTGCCGCGGGTGGTGTCGTTGGTCCAGGAATAGCCGCCGGACAGGCCGGCGGTGAGCGTTCCGTTGCTGTCCGCGGTCGTGGCGCCGCTGCCTTCGGCCAGCTTCCACCAGTGGGTGGCGGTGTCGGTGACCGATCCCAGTGAGACGGCCGGGGCGAAGTCGTAGGTCGGCGGGGAGGTGAGGACCAGGCTCTGGCGGTAGTTGTACTCGAGGAGCTGGCCGTAGGCGTCGACGGCGTACAGGTCCGGCATGCCGTCCGGGGCGCCGGGGTTGGTGGAGGTGCTGCGGACCGGGCTGTTGACGTCGCCGGGTGAGGCGACGACCGGGTAGGCGGTCGGCGACAGGGTGAGCCCGAGGCTGGTGTGCGTGCCCGGGTGGAGCAGGTCGGGGACCAGTGTGGTCGGGTCGACGGTGATCGGGTAGCTGTACAGCTGGCCGGTCGTGTTGTCGCGGGACCACAGGACGGGCTTGCCCTTGAAGGTGCCCGCGGCGATCAGGCTCTGGCCGGTCCAGTCGCCGTCACCGAGCAGGAGCGGGTTCTTGAGGTGGTAGCCGCCGTCGGACTGGTAGATCCAGAGTTCCTTGTTCTCGACGGTGATGACGGCGGGGTAGTCGTCGGTGTTGCCGAAGACGTTGCCCGGGGCGATGAGCTGGCTGACGTTCCAGCTCGTGCTGTTGTAGTCGGTGGTGCGGCAGCGGGTGTCGTCGGCGACGACGTCGGAGGCCGCGCAGGCGTCCTTGACGACGCGGTCGAAGCGCTTGTCGACGAAGCCGCCGAGGGTGGACCAGGGGGTTCGGGGGACGGAGGCGTCGTCGACCGGGTCCAGGTCGTTCTTGACGATGTAGAGGTTGTGGCTGGTCTTGTTGTAGGCCCACAGGTCGTCGCCGCTCGCGCCGTGCAGGTTGCCGCGGTGGGCGATGAGGTAGTTGTTCCAGCCGGTGCCGTCGGGGGAATCCTCCTTGGTGGAGACCGTGACGGGGCCGGTGACGGCGGGCGGGGTGCCGGTGACCGGGTCGCTGTGGACGGGGGCGGTGTTCTGGCCCGGGTCCTGGTTGCCGGGGATCAGGTCGAGGTCGCCGGTCTTGGTGGTGGCGAGCAGGTCGGGCACGCCGTCGCCGGAGATGTCGCCCGGCTTGACGGGGGTGGCGGGGTTCCAGGGGACCGTGAAGGTGTAACCGGCGGGGCTGGTCGAGATGTTGCCCGCCTTGTCGACCGCGGCGACGTACAGGGTGTGCACGCCCCAGTCCTGGATCGGGACGGGGATGGTGGCGGTGGAGCGGCC
This sequence comes from Streptomyces sp. NPDC107559, assembly GCF_055657365.1. Lineage (NCBI taxonomy): Bacteria > Bacillati > Actinomycetota > Actinomycetes > Kitasatosporales > Streptomycetaceae > Streptomyces > Streptomyces sp. NPDC107559. Next base: position 316,230 of record NZ_JBVKBD010000010.1, read on the forward strand.
CTCGCTGTCGGTGCCGGAGACCGCGGCGGTGGTGCCGTCGGCCTCGGTGGGCGGGCTGTCGAGCTGCCAGAGGAAGGACTTCATGCCACTGGAATTGCAGGGGCCGGGGACGCAGGTGTCGTCGCCGGCGGCGGCGTCGGTGCCGGCCACGGTGAAGTCGGTGGTCTTGCCTGGGCCCGCGTAGACCGGGTCGCCCTCGCGTGCCGTTCCGACCGGCGGGAAGGCGGCGTTGCCGGATATGTCGGGGGTCGGCGGTGCCGTGAAGTCGGTGGTGAACCAGCAGTGGTCGGACCTGGCCGACGTCAGGGCCTGCGCCGAGTCGTCCTCGGCGTAGACGTCCCAGCCGTACTGGTGGCCGTCCTTCAAGGTGGCGCCGATCTTCATCGGCGCGTCCGAACCGGAGGCCAGCCAGCCGCTGTCGGGGCTGGAGACGGAGGCCCCGCTGCCGTCGCCGTCCGGGTCGACGGTGCGGTCCCAGACGTAGTAGTGCGCCTTGACGTTCTCGCCCGACATCTGGCTGGTGACGGTGGAGTGCAGGGTGACGTTGCTGCCGGCGTCCGAGTAGGTGGTGGCGCCGATCCAGCCGACTCCGCTGGTGGTGCAGGCGGCGGAGGCGCCGGCGGCGGCAGGGGTGAAATGCAGGTTGGTCGGGATGCCCGGCGGGATGTCGAACTTGGTGGTGAGGGTCAGCGTGGTCGACAGGCGCAGGTAGTCGTCGTTGCTGGACGACTCCGACTCGTTGCCGTACAGACCGATGGTCCAGGTGTTGGCGCCGTCGCCGAAAGTGCCGTCCGCGTCGTAGCCGTTGCCGTCCTCGTCCGCGATCTTCTGGGCCTGGGCCTTCACGTGGAAGGTGGCGGTGCTGTTGCTGCACGAGCTGCCGGAGTTGGCGCCGCTGGGCACGGTATCGGTCACCGGCGGGAAGGCGGTGTCGTGGACGCCTGGGCGCGACAGCCAGTCGGTGCTCGCGCTGATGGCGTTGGTGGTGTGCAGCGTAAGGGGCTGGTTCTGGCTGCAGTTGTAGCTCGCCGCGTAGGTGGTGGAGATCTTCACGTAGGCGTCGTCGACGACGAACGAGGGGTGCAGCCCGCCGGTGTTGATCGCCCAGTACGAGCGCTCCACGCCGACTCCGCATGCGCCGCCCCAGCGTTGGTAGCCCGCGCCCTGGCCGTTGGTCTGCGCCTTGTCGTACTGGGGGGAGTTGTCGCAGGTGGAGCTGGAGTAGATCTCGGTGTAGTGGCTTGCGGTCGAGGTGACCGGGTTGGTGTAGGGGTCGATGTACACCGGGTAGGCGGTGTCCGGGTCGCTGAGCATGCCCGCGTCGGGGGTCAGCGTCACGGCCTTGCTCGTGGCGGTCATGGCGACCGGCTCGGTGGTGGCCTCCGGGCCGGGGCCGTCCACCGAGGACGTCATGTCTGCGGCCGGTCCGCCGAGCTTGGCGGGGGTGGTGGCGGAGTCCCACATCAGCGGCTGGGGGCTGGTGTAGGCCAGGTCGCCGTCGGCGGCGGTGGCCTGCATGGTGTCGGCGTCGGTGGTGGCCAGCGTGAGGTCGTGGGCGTCGACCGCGAGCTGGAGCTTACGAAGCTGCGGGTTGGCGGCCGCAGCCGCGTCGTGGACGACCAGGACGTCGCTGAAGCCGCCCTGATCGGTGACGGACACCGACAGGTCGACGCCGGGCAGCACCGAGGGGTACACCGCGGTATCGCCGCTGACGGTCGGCGCGGGCAGCGTGAACGGCAGGGTCAGGGCCATGCTGGGCCCGTCGGCGTGGGTGAGCTTGACCAGCGGGCCGTCGCCGCCGCCCGAGAGCGTCACGGCGTTGGGTGTGGCCTCGGGTGCGAAACCGCCGTGGCCGTCGGACGTCAGGCTGGAGTCGACCGGGGTCCACTTGCCGTCCTTGTAGACCCGGGTGGGCAGTGCGCTGGTCGTGTTGGTGAAGGTGCCGTCGGGCAGTGCCTCGGTGGTGGACACCTCCGTGGTCAGTGCGTCCACCGGGACCGTCTCTCCGGTGGAGACAGCCTCGGCCCGGGCCGCCAGTAGCGGGTCGGCGGGGGCGGACGAGGCGTCGTCGGCGGCGGCCGGCAGCGCCGGAACGGCCGCGACCAGGCTCAACACGGCGGCGAGCAGGGCCAGTCGGCCGGCCGTGGCCGTGCGTCTGCGGCCGATGCGGATCGGTGGTCTCAACACCTGGTGGGCTTCCTTCGGATCGCGGGCAGCGGGTGGGGGAAAGCCCGGGTGCCACAGAGAGCAGGAAAGTGATCAACTGCGGCACAGAAAACTACACAGGAACTGTCATACAAACGCATGGTTTCTTCATGGAAATTGCAAAGGGTCTTGAGTCGCGATCATGACCATACCTAGCCTCCGGTCGATCACTGACCAGTGATCGGACTGTGTGACGGCCCCTCAAAAGGGCTGTTCTGTGGGGGGATTACGCGTGAGTGGCAGACGGCACTGGTTCGCGGGCACGTGGCACCGGAGATTCTTCGGCGGACTGGGGCTGTGGACGGTTCCGCTCGCACTGTTCGCACTGCTGTTGCCGGTGGCGATCGCGGGTGGGTTCGGCATGCCGGGCTTCCTGGCCGGCCACGACGGCGGCGACGGCTTCGGCCACCACGGCGGCTTCTCGTTCGACGGCAAGGTGTGGCGCCCCAAGAAGCTCCCCGTCACCAAGGCCGTAGGAGCGCATCTCCTCCAGCCGAAGGCGAACAAGCACCCCAAGGGCTACAAGGCACTGGGCACTTACCGGTCCCAGACGGCCCATTGGCCCAAGGCCGGAACCGCCGTCGTCGACCTGGGCTCACAGGGGAACTCGAAGCCGGTCAAGGCGGGTTCGCTGCCCGTGTGGGTGGCACCCGCCGATGCCGGGCACGGCGTCGACTCCGTACGCGTGCAGTCCGCCTCCCGCGCCCAGACGCTGCGCACCGGCGCCAACGGCATGCTCCTCGGCATCACCCCCTCCGGCGCCACGTCCGCCAAGGGCCGGGTGAAGGTCGTCATCGACTACTCGGCCATCGCCCGTGCGTACGGCGGTGGTTACGGCTCCCGGCTGCGGCTGGTGCAACTGCCGGGCTGTGCCCTCACCACTCCGCAGAAGCCGGAGTGCCAGAAGGCCACGCCGCTGAAGTTCACCAACCGGGCGTCCGCGGAGCAGCTGACGGCGACGGTCGCGATGAACTCCGCATCCGGTGCGGGCGAGGGGCAGGACTCCAACACGGCTGAGGGCGGGGCCGGTTCCGAGCCCATCGCGAGCGCCAGCCCCTCGCCGTCCCCGGACGGCGCGGGCACGGGCGCCGGTGACGGCACCACGACTCCGAACGCGAGTGCGAGTGCGAGTGCGCAGTCTTCGCAGCCCTCGCCGTCCGGCCAGGGCACCGCCACCCCGAAGCGGTCCGAAAGCGCTCACGGCCCGGCGGCGATGTCGGCCCGCACCGCACCCCTGACCGCGGCCGCTGCCGCTGCCGCCGGCACCACGGCGCTAGCGGTGACCTCCGGCGCCTCCGGGTCGCAAGGTGACTACGGGGCCACGGAATTGTCCGCGGCGGGAACCTGGCAGGCGTCGGCGACGGGCTCGTTCACGTATTCGTACCCGGTCTCCGTACCGTCCGCCGTCGGCAGCAACGCGCCGACCGTCGGGCTCGGTTACGACTCCCAGTCCGTCGACGGCGAGACGACCGCCCGCAACTCCCAGTCGTCCTGGGTCGGCGACGGCTGGAGCTATCAGGTCGGTTCGGTCGAGCGGGCGTACCGCAAGTGCGACTCCTTGCTCGACTCCAATGGCGACAAGGTCCTCAAAGGCTCGGGAGACGAGTGCTGGGACGGCGACAACGCCATGCTGTCCTTCGGCTCGCACTCCGGCGTACTCGTGCCCGACGGGGTGGACTCCACCGTGCCCGGGGAGATCAAGCAGTGGCGGCTGCAGGGCGACGACGGCACCCTCGTGCAGGAGCTGTCCGGCGCGGACAACGGCCTGCACGACGGCGTCTACTACCGGGTCCTGACCACGGACGGCACCGCGGCCTACTTCGGCGCCGACCACGCCCCGAACGGTCCCGGCAGCGCCGCCATGCCCGCGAACCCCGATGACGCCTCCACACATTCCGCCTGGGGCGTCCCGGTCCTCCACCCGCGCTCGAGCGACCCCTGCCACGACGACGCCAAGGGCAAGGCGTCCCGGTGCGACAAGCCCGAGGGCTGGCGCTGGAACCTCGACTTCGTGGTCACCCCGTCCGGATTCGTGCAGCGCTACGACTACACGACCGAATCGAACTACTACGACCTGGGCGGCGGCCAGGCGGCCGAGTCCACCGACCAGGACGACACCGGCACGCTGACCTCGTACACCCGCGGCGGCGCCCTGACGCTCATCTCCTACGGCTACACGCTGGCCGACGAGCAGGCCGGGCGCACCCCTGCCGCGGAGGTGGACTTCGGCCTGGCCCAGCGCTGCCAGACCACCAGCACGTTCACCGACTGTTCGGCCGACAACCTCAAGGACAGCACCAGCACCCACTGGCCGGACGTGCCGTGGGACCTGCACTGCGACTCCACCGACAAGACCAAACTTCCCGACGGCGCCACCACCGTCCCCGACGACGTGTGCATCACGTCGGGACCCACGTTCTGGACCACCACCCGGCTCGCTTCCATCACCACCAAGGTCCATGTGAAGGCGACCGACCAGCTCACCGCGGTCGACTCCTACAAGCTGGGCCAGGTCTACTCGGACGCGGGCGGCACCGTCGACCCGGTCACCGGCACCACGGTGGACCCGAAGGACGCCGGGATGCTGCAGGCTGTGATGTGGCTGCAGTCCATCCAGCACACCGGCAAGGACACCTACGGCAACGGCAACGACGACATCACACTGAATCAGGTGTCGTTCACCGGCACCGAGATCGACAACCGGGTCGACGACGACTCCCCGTCGGCTCCGCCGCTGTACCGGCCCCGGATCTCCAGCATCCAGACGGAGACCGGCGAGTCGATCGCGGTCGAGTACAACTCGGCACCGTGCGCGGGCAAGACGCTCTCGATCTCCCAGGCGGACAGCAACACCGAGTCCTGCTACCCCGTCTACTGGACCGTGCCCGGCGCCTCCAAGCCGATCTCGGACTGGTTCAACAAGGTCACCGTCAACAGCGTGGCCGTGTCCGACCTGACCATCGCGGGCCAGTACAAGCCGGACGCCCAGAACAACCCGGCGGGCTCCGAGACCCAGATCTCCCGCTACAGCTACGCCGGGCCGGCCTGGCACCGCGACGACTCCGCCACCACGGACGACCAGTACCGCACCTGGGACCAGTTCCGCGGCTTCCGCACCGTCACCGTGAAGACCGGCCAGGCCCCCGAACAGGTCACCCAGCAGAGCACCACCTATCTGCAGGGCATGGACGGCGACTACAAGGCCGACGGCACCCGACGCTCCGTCAGCGTCGACGCCAAGGTCGGCGGCAGCACGGTACTGAGCGTGACCGACTCCGACCTGTTGTCCGGCACCGCGCTGCAGAACGACACCTACACCCAGGCCGGCGGCACCGTCGACGCCGTCAGCGTCGACGGTCCGTTCTCCTTCACCACCACGGCCTCCGCGAATCAGACGCCGTGGACGGACTGGACCCAGGAGGACAACCCCGGCGACACGAAGCCGGCCCTGTCCACGCTGCCCGACCTCACCGCACACCGGCTCAAGTCGAGCAGCAGCCTGAAGTACGAACTCCTGGCTGACGGGACCTGGCGGCACACCAAGTCCGACACCACGTACGACAGCCGGGGCCGCCTGTCGACCATCGACGACCACGGTGACGGCGTCGACCCCGCACAGGAGAAGTGCGCCACCACCACCTACGCGACGCCGCCGGCCGACAACCCGATGGCTCTGTCCTACCCGGACCAGGCCACCACGGTCAGCGGCCCGTGCGGCACCGCGCCGAGCGCCGGCACCCTCATCGCGGACCGCAAGCTCTACTACGACGGCGACGGCAGCCTCACCAACCTGGGAACGTTCGGGCAGCTCGAGCAGTCCGGCAGCACGGCCGTCGGCCGGGTCACCGCCCTGCGCACGGCCACCGGTTACACCGGCACCACGGAGAACTGGCAGACCAACTCGGCGATGAAGTACGACGGCGCCGGCCGGATCACCGACACGGTCGACGTCACGGGGCAGAACACCCACACGGACTTCACCCCGCCCTGGACCTCGGCGGGCGGCAACACCAACCCCACCACCATCGCCAGCACCAACTCCCAGAACTGGAAGGTCACTTCTTCCCTCGACCCGCTGCGGGGACTGTCCACCGAGAACGTCGACGCCAACGGCCGCAAGACCGACATGACGTACGACGCGCTCGGCCGCCGTACTGCGGTGTGGCTCCCCGGCCGGGACAAGGCCGCCGGCCAGAGCGCCGACCGCACCTTCGCCTACTCGATCGACCCCGGTGCCGTCCCCGCGCCGGGCGACACCATCACCCAGCCGGGTGCGCCGACCTCGGTCACCTCCAAGACCCTGCGCGACGACGGCACCTACGCCACCTCCGTCACGATCTACGACGGCATGCTCCAGCCCCGCCAGACCCAGGCCACCGCCATGGGCGACTCCAACTCGGGCCGGGTCATCTCCGACACGTTCTACGACTCCCACGGCTGGCAGGTGGCGTCGTACGCGCCGTACTCGGAGCCGAACAACTTCCCCTCGGCCACGCTGTACGCGGCGAACGAGAACCAGATCCCCTCGGAGACCACCACCACCTACGACGGTGAGGGCCGGCCCCTGAAGGAGACACTCTGGCACCAGGCCGCCGAGCAGTGGCACTCTTCCACCGGCTACCCCGGTGCCGACGAGGTCGACACCACGGCGCCCGCCGGAGGCCGTTCCACCGCCACGTTCACCAATGCCATCGGACAGACCACCAGCACGGTGGTGAAGAACACCGGCTCCACCGTCACGCTGACGGGCGGCTCGGTGATCCCCTCGGGGACGTCGCTCACCTCCGACAGCGTGCGCCTGACCATGCAGTCGGACGGCAACCTCGTGCTGTCCGCCCTGGCGACCGGCGCGACGATCTGGTCCTCCGGCACCTCCGGACACGCCGGTGCCTGGGCCAAGTTCGGCACCGACGGCAACCTCGTCATCTACAGCACGGCCGTCGCCCAGCTGTGGACCACCGGCCTGACGGCCACCACCGGCGCCACCTTCCAGGTCCGCAACGACTCCACCGCGGCTGTCGTCGCCTCCAACGGCACCACCACGCTGTGGAAGCAGGGCACCGCAGGTGCCGTGGCGGCTGCGGACGCCACCACCAAGTACACCTACTTCCCCGCGGGCCAGATCGAGTCGATCAAGGACAACGCGGGCAACACCTGGTCGTACACCTACAACCTGCTCGGCCAGAAGCTGACCCAGACCGACCCCAACACCGGCAAGACCACCTTCGACAAGTACGACGTCTCCGGCAACCTCCTGCAGACCACAGACGCCCGTGGCCAGGCGAAATCCTTCACCTACGACTGGGACAACCGCCCCACCGCCGAGTACGCCGCGCCCTGGTCCGCCACCCCGGACCAGTCCAAGCTGCTGGTCTCGCACCTGTACGACACGCTGGACAAGGGGTACCAGACCTCTGCCACGCGCTACGTCGGCGGCGCCAACGGATCGGCGTACACGCAGGCCGTCACCGACTACAACACGGCCTACCAGCCGCTGGGCACCACGCTGACCATCCCGTCCTCCGACGGCTTCGCCGCGGCCGGACAGTCCAGCGCGCCCGCCTCGGGCAGCGTCACCTACACCACCACGAGCCACTACACGGACACCGTCGGCCTGCTGTCCACCACGCACTTCCAGGCGGACGGCAACCTGCCGGCCGAGGACATCGACTACGGCTACACCCAGCAAGGCAACCTCGACGGCATCGGCGGCTTCATCAACTCCGCCAACACCCCCGCCTACCTCGACACCGCCGTCCACGACGCCTTCGGACGGGTGCTCCAGGCCAACTACGGCCACACCGGCAAGGAACTGGCGACCTTCGCCCAGTACGACGCCACCACCGGGCGTGTCACCCAGAGCAGCAGCATGCTGCAGACCTCCACGACCGCCCTGGACGTCACCAATCTGCGCTACAACCAGGCCGGCGAACTCACCGCCGTCGACGACCTGCAGGACAACACCAAGCACGACACCCAGTGCTTCACCTACGACTCCTTCCAGCGGCTGACCGCCGCCTGGACGGACACCGCCGGCATCACCGACCCGGGCGCGGCGACTCCCGGCGCGGTCGGCGGCTGCACCACCGCACGGGTGCAGACGACCACCACGTCGCCGATCACCGCCACCACCGTCGGCGGCCCGGCCCCTTACTGGCAGACCTACACCTACGACCAGCTCGGCGACCGGACCGGCACGGTCAACCACGACACCACCGGCAACGCCCTCAACGACACCACGCAGACCATCGCCTACACCGGCACGAACGGCACGACGCCCGCGACGCTGCCGGACCAGGCGGGAACGACGACCCTCACGAACCCGTCCGGAACGGCGACCGTCGCCTCCACCTACACCGACCCCGCCTACGCCAACGCGAACGCCGGCGACACCATCACCCGCAAGGTGACCACCACTGGCCCGCTGACCAGCTCGTTCACCATCACAGGCGGGGTCAAGCGGTGCGTCGACGACGCGGGCGGCGCCACCACCGCGGGCACCAAGGTGCAGATCAACACCTGCAACGGCGCCACCAGTGAGAAGTGGACCGTCGGCACCGACGGCACGGTCAAGGTGCTCGGCATGTGCCTGGACACCACTGGCAACGCCACCACCAGCGGCACCCTCGTGGTGATCGACACATGCAAGACCGACGCCACCCAGAAGTGGAAGGTCACCACCACCGGCACTCTGGTCAGCAGCGCCAACACCGCGATGTGCCTGACCGACCCGGCCGCCTCCGCCACCACCGGCACCCAGTTGACCCTCGCCACGTGCGGCAGCACCGGCCAGACCTGGACCAACGCCGCCACCGGCGCCATCCCGGCCGGCCAGGGCCAGACCTTCACCTACGACGCCGATGGCCGCACCGCCACCGTCGCCACCACCTCCGGCAGCCACACCAACACCAGCAAGTACCTCTACGACGCCCAGGGCGGCCTGCTCGAGCAGACCGCCGCGGTCGACGGCGTCGACAAGACCCGCATCCTCTACCTCTTCGGCGGCGCCGAGCAGATCACCCTCAGCGTCTCCGCCAAGACCTGGACCGGCCTGCGCAACATCACCGGACCCGACGGCACCACCGTCACCCGCTCCAGCACCGGAAGCGTCACCTACCAGGTCGCCAACGGCCAGGGCACCGCGCTGACCGCCATCGACGCGTCCACCCTCGCCGTCAGCCGCCGCTCGTACGACCCGTACGGCAACCCCCGCGGCGCCAAGCCGAGTTCGTGGGTGGCCGCGGACGAGAACAAGGGCTTCCTCGGGCAGCCCGTCGACCCGGTCACCGGCCTCGATCTGCTGGGGGCCCGCAACTACGACCCCGTCACAGGGCGCTTCCTCAGCCCCGACCCGGTCTTCCAGGCCGGCGACCCCAACCAGATGGGCGGCTACACCTACGCCGCGGACAACCCGGCCAGCAGCAGCGACCCCACGGGCTTCGACGACTGGTACAACGACCCGTCGATGAACAAGTGCGCCGTCGACTGCGGCGGCAAGAAGAAGCACCACAGCAGTGGCGGCACCAAGAGTTCCAGCGGCTCGACCAGCTCACCCGCTCCGTCGACCACCCCAGCGCCTTCCATGGGGCCGACGCCGAGCTCCACGCAGACCCCGACGCCCACGCTCGGCGAAACCCCCTGCCAGCCCGAGGACTTCGGCACCAACCGGTGCGAAAGCTATGACGGCGGACAGCTGATCTACACGGCCATCGGCGTGGGCGTGCTCCCGGTCGGCCTGTATTGCATAGCCACCGGCGTTCTGGACTGTGTGGCAGGTGCCTTCATGGGTGCCGCCGATGCCGAAGCGGGCGGCAGCATGCTTCTCGGCGTGCGCGTCGTGGGCCTCGGCGTGGGCGCTGCACGAGCCATGGAGGAAGGGGGGACAGGAGCCGCTGCCGCCGGCGCGGAAGCAAGTGCTTCAAGCGAGGCCGCCGACGACGCAGCCGACCTCGTCGCCGCGAAGCGGGCCAACGCACAGGAGCGGGCTCGCGCGACGGATGCCGAGGCGGCCGAGCCGAGTTCTCCCGACGCCGGAGCGTCGGGGACCGAGCCGTCGGCACGTGACTCCCGTGCGCCCGTCCAGAAGACGGCTCCCGGCCGCAAGGCTTCCTCGGCGGCGACGGTCGTCAAGACCCGTCTGCCCAGGGGCACACGGATCGAGGACGGCCTCGCGGGGGCACGCAATCTCCGCAATCGGGTGGCACAACGCACCCTGTTCCCCAACAGTGACGGCATCCCGGTCAGCAGCGGCGTCATGAAGAAGGCATGGACGGGCGGCTACAACGCCGAGACGAACGAGATAGCTGTCGCCTCCTCAGGCTGCGGGTACTGCGCGGAAGGCAACGTGATCAACGCCTTGGGCGGAGACGCAAACCGTGTCGTGCTGACCCGTGCCCTGATCTGGGACCCCGAGTTGGGAGCCTGGGACGAGATGCCCATCTGCGACAAGTGCCAGGGGTTCCTCTTTCCCGAGGACGTCGAGCCCGGAGCCCTGTTCATGGACGGCCCGTGGAACAAGAAGTGATCCACACGACTCCTATACTCCACGCGATGAACGACACCTCGAAGACCGCATCTGGAGGTCAGGCATGACCACAAGGCCCTCGCTGATTCAGGCCGAGCGGGTCGACTGGGCTTCACTACGGTGCGGTTGCGGTGAAACAGGCGCCCACGTTCCCGAGACGTTCGCCCGTCTGCTGGAGGCCGGCAGCCCCGCCGAGATCGCGGAGGCGACGCTCGAGGGGCACATCAACATCCAGTCGCTGCTGTTCGAGGTGGCGGTTCCGGTGACGTCGCTGATCGCCGCCGCCTTGCAGGAAGATCTTGCCGAGCCTGTGCGGCTTCGGCTGTTGAATGACCTTCTGACCTGCGTGGCAGGGGAGTCCCACTGGACGGAGGTCGAGGAGGGCGCTCCCGAGATCGAAGTGGACTGCCAGATCGCGGCGCGGGAGGCCATCTGGACGCTCTACCAGGAGTACGCCACGGGCCACGCGATGCTCGCCCGGTACATCCTGGAGGAGGTGGACCCGGACGAGGAGAGGTTCTCCCACTTCGACGCCAAGCTGATCAGCCGCGTCCAGAAGGCGACCAAGCGCCACTGAGTTCGCCCAGCCCCGCACGGTGCGCGGCGCAGCGGGTGACCTCGGACGGGTCCGCCCCCCTACTGGCGGGCGGACCCGGGCCGGCCGTGCTCCTCGCCTCCGCGACCGGACGAGGGTCACTGTGCTCACCCTGTTCAGCGCAACGGGCGCCGTGCGGACCCGCCACTCACAACGGCTGGCACAATGAGGTGGATCAGCCCTGGTCGCCGTGTCCAGGACAGGAGTTGAGCGTTCCGTTCGGTGTGGGGACAGCGCCGTGGATTATGTCGGACGAACTGTGGGAGCACCTGGAGCCGCTGCTGCCGCAGCGTGAGCGAAGGTTCCGGTATCCCGGCCGTAAGTCGTTGCCGGACCGGGAAGCACCGTGCGGGATCTTGTGCTGTGAGCCGTAGGCGGCCAACTGGGCACCCGCCGATCACGCCGGTGGTTCAGCCTCCAGGAAGCTGCGCATCTCCATGGCGAGGTTGCGCATGTCCTCTCCAGGAGCGTGATCGGTCGTCGTCTCGAAATGCCACTCGCCGTCGGGGAATCGGTCGTACAGCCCCACGTCAACTTGACGCGTGATCCAGCGTGCTCAGCGGAGACCGTCAGGTCCCGTTCCAGTGATCGCCAAGTCCGTGCACCGGTCCACCCGCGGAATGGCAGCCGCTGCCGACATGCTGGGCCTGGACCTGCACGCAGAGTACCGAGTCTGCCACTCCTCGGGTGGCACCGCAGCCGAGCGGGCGCTGCGCCCGCACACCGTCGCCCTGCTGGCCGAGCCGGCTCCGCAGCGGGTGATCGGGCTGGCCGTCGGTCCGTTGCCCGCTTCGCTGGGGCTGCCCGTCGGGCTGAGTGAATCGAGGCCGCTGAGCCAGGCGCGCGCGTCACTCGCCGAGGCGGAGCAGGCCAGCGAACTGGCCGTCGCCTTTGGCATCCGGCGCTGCGTCACCGCAGGCGAGCTCCCCCTCCACTCGGCAGTGCTGGCCCTTCCCACGGTCGGAGAACAGTTGGTCACCCGCTGCTTCGGACACCTCACCGACGAGCGCCGCACTACCGCAGTCCACACCGTGGACACCTACCTGGCCGCCGACGCCAACATCGACCAGGCCGCCGCTGCCCTGTTCATCCACCCCAACACCTTGCGCTACCGACTGCGGGCACTCACCGCCGCAACCGGCCTGGATCCCGCCCGCACCGAGGACTCGCTGGCCCTGTGGTGGGCTGTGCGGCACGTGCAGGCGGTACAACGCGCGCGCTGAAGGATGCCCGGCCCTGCCCCGTACTGCGAGCTTCGCGGCGCAACCACAGGGACTCCGACCGTCATCGACCCCGACACGCACCGGCTCGTCGAGGTGGTCGGCCTCGCCCCGGACGGCACGCCGCACGGGATGGCGCTCGATCCGGTGGCCGGTCGCCTGCACGTCAGCGTGGAGGGCAGGCCGACCGGTCCGGCGGTGTCGTCGTGATCGACACGGATACCCGCCGTCTGTTGGGCAGGATCGACACGGATGCGCCCGGCTCGCACCGGGTCGCCGTCGATACGGCCGGTGCGAGGCCCCCGGCTTGCCTCGACCCGTCACCGCCCTCCTCGTTCCACCGGGACCGGGCGTTCGCACGCGAGGTGTCCCCGCGTGTTACCGGCGATCGACAAAAACCCCTATCCGCGTAGATCCCCCACCCCTATGGGGTGCCGCCTAGGGGGCGGTTAAGGGTACGGGCCGACGCATGCGAATGCGTAACGTGGCGGCAGTCGCGGGGACTTGTCACCTGTTGGGTCGGCCTCCCCGACGGATCTGATCAGAACGCGGCGGCTTCCATCGTGGAGCAGCCGTTCTCCTAACGGAAGGGGCCGGCATGGATGCGTTGACCGAAGCTCTCCTGGCAGGTGCCGACGCGGAGAAAATCGAGGAGATCGATCTCCCCGAGAACTATCTCGCCGCTCATCTACGCATTGATGATCTGCCCATGTTCGACGGCGTCCAGGACAGAGACGTCAGGAAATCCATCCACGTGGATCGCGTACCCATGCCCGACATCGCTCCAGACGAAGTCGTCGTGGCCGTGATGGCGAGTTCGATCAACTACAACACGGTGTGGTCGGCTACCTTCCAGCCGGTTCCCACATTCGACTTCCTGCGGCGGATGGGCCGGGAGGGCGACTACGCGGCCCGGCACGACCTGCCCCACCACGTCCTGGGCTCCGACGCGTCGGGAGTCGTCGTACGGGCGGGCGCGGGGGTGCGCAACTGGCGTCCGGGAGACCATGTCGTGGTCAGCTGCGTACAGGTGGACGACCAGGAACCGGCCACGCACGCCGACGGAATGCTCGGCGTCGGCCAGCGCATCTGGGGATACGAGACCAACTTCGGCGGTCTGGCCCACTACGCCGTCGTACGAGCGAGCCAACTGCTCGCCAAGCCGGCTCATCTGACGTGGGAGGAGTCGGCGGGCGTCCTGCTGACCGCCGCCACCTCCTATCGCATGCTCGTCAGCGACAACGGGGCCCGCATCAAGCAGGGCGACATCGTGTTGATCTGGGGAGCGACCGGCGGGCTCGGGGCATTCGCCGTTCAGTTGGTCAAGAATGCCGGCGGAATCCCCATCGGCGTGGTCAGTTCGGACGAGAAGGCCGACATCCTGCGTTCTCTGGGATGCGATGTCGTGATCAACCGGACCGAGATCGGGCTGGGCAACGACGAGGTGCTCACCCCGGAACGGACCATCGAATTGGGAAAGCGGCTCGGGCGGGCCATCAGGACCGCCGTGGGCGAGGATCCGCACGTGGTCTTCGACTTCATCGGACAGGCCACGTTCGGCATTTCGGTCTTTGTGGTACGCCGGGGCGGAACCGTCGTCACCTGCGGCTCCAGCACGGGTTATCAGCATCAGTTCGACAACCGCTATCTATGGATGAACCTCAAACGCATTGTGGGCAGTCACGCCGCGAACCTCCAGGAACAATGGGAGCTGAACCGGCTGATCCACCTCGGGCATCTGTCCCCCGTCCTCTCGGACGTGTATCCACTGGCCGAGGCTGCCGAGGCTGCCAGGCTCGTCCAGCGCAACCGGCACATCGGGAAGGTCGGCGTCCTGTGTCTGGCTCCGGAGGAGGGCCTCGGGGTCACCGACCCCGAGAGGCGCGCCGCCATCGGAGCCGAGCGGCTCAACCCGCTGCGTACGGCAGGCCGGAACGCGTCTTCCGAACCCGCGAAGTCCCAGGAAAGGGCTGCGTGACGTGACAGGCAAACGCACAGGGATTCTGGCCACCGGTTCGTACCTGCCCAAGGAAGAGGTCGGCAACGAGGAGATTGCCGCCCGTGTCGGCGTCAGCGCCGAGTGGATCGAGCGCAAGACCCAGATCGTGTCGCGCCGTTTCGCCGGCCCGGACGAAGCCACGTCCGATCTCGCGGTCAAGGCGGCGGAGCGGGCGCTGGAGCAGGCGGGCCTCACCGCGGACCGGATCGACTACCTGATCGTGTCGACCTCTACCGGAGACTTCCCGCAGCCGCCCACGTCGTATCTGGTGCAGGACGCGCTCGGCGCCTACCGGTCGGCCTGCTTCGACGTCAACGTGGTGTGCAGCGGGTTCGTGTACGCGATGGAGATAGGCCGCAGCCTGGCCGAGGGCCGCCCCGACTCCCATGTGCTCGTCATCGGGGCCGACCTCTACTCGCGGATCCTGGATTTCGACGACCGGCGCACGGCCGTACTGTTCGCCGACGGCGCCGGGGCCGCGGTGCTCGGACCGGTCGCCGAGCCGTACGGCATCCTGGGCACCGACCTCGTCAGCCGCGGCGACGCGCACGATCTGATCCGGGTGGAGGCCGGCGGCAGCCGGAACCCCACGTCGGAGACCACTCTGGCCGAAGGCGGCCACTATTTCCGGATGAACGGCCGCGGTGTCCGCGACTTCGTCGGCGAGCACGTACCGCAAGCCCTCACCGCCCTCGTCGGGCGACTGGGCGTCGGCGTGTCCGAGGTGAACCACTTCGTGCCGCACCAGGCCAACGGCGTCATGCTCGGCGAGGTCGTCGAACTGGCCGGCCTGACCGGCGCGATCACCCATCGCACCCTGCAGAAGTACGGCAACGTCGGCAGTGCGTCGGTGCCGGTCGCGCTCGACGCGGCGAACCGCTCCGGTGCGCTCACACCGGGCGATCTCGTGCTGCTGGCCGGATTCGGCGGCGGCATGGCCATCGGGGCGTCGCTGCTGCGCTGGGGGGCGGCGGCATGAGCGCCACCGGCACCGCGGCCGACAGCGCGCGGCCCGGCATCGAACGGATCGGCGTCGTCGGCAGCGGCATCATGGGCGCCGGGATCGCGGAGCTGTGCGCGAAAGCGGGCTGCGAGGTACGGGTCGCCGTCTCGTCCGACAGGTCCCTGCAGGCCGGTGCCGCGCGGGTGGCGCGCTCGCTGGACCGGGCCGTGACCAAGGGAAAGATCACCCAGGAGCGGCGCGGCGACGTCCTGCGCCGGATCACCTTCACTCGCGACCTGGGCGAGCTGAGTGACCGTCAGCTGGTGGTCGAGGCCGTGAAGGAGGACGAGGCACTCAAGCTCGATCTCTTTGCGTCCCTCGACAAGATCGTCCAGTCGCCGGACGCGGTCCTCGCCTCGAACACGTCCTCCCTGTCCATCGCCCGGCTCGCCCGGGCCACGACCCGGCCTGAACGCGTGATCGGCGTCCACTTCTTCAACCCGGCGCCCGTCCTGCCCCTCGTCGAGATCGTCGACTCGATCGTGACCGACCCTCAGATCAGCGCGCATACCGAGGAGTTCGTCGTCGGCCGGCTCGGCAAGACGGCCATCAAGTCTCCCGACCGGGCCGGGTTCGTGGTGAACGCCCTGCTGTTCCCCTACCTGCTGTCCGCGATCCGCATGGTCGACTCCGGCCTGGCGACCGCGGAGGTCATCGACCGGGGCATGACCCTGGGCTGCTCCCACCCGCTCGGCCCGCTCCAACTCGCCGACCTGATCGGCCTCGACACCACCGTATCCATCGCCGAGGCGATGTACGAGGAGTTCAAGGAACCCTTGTACGCCCCGCCCGCACTGCTGTTGCGCATGGTCGAGGCCGGACTGCTGGGCAAGAAGTCCGGCCGCGGGTTCCACACCTACACGTAAGCCCGTCGTCCGGATCAGGGGGCGGGGCATGCGCATCCGTGCCGTACCTCGGCGCCGTCCGAACCCGCCGACAGGACCTGAGCCCTCACCGCCCGAATCACCCACGCGGGAACGGACCCGGCAGCGGCACGGCTGCGCTGCCGGGTCCCCGCCCGCGTCACGTCACGCACGTCTGCGCACCACGGGCCCGGCCCGGCACGTGCCGTTTTGCCGACAGGGAGAGCGAAGAACATGGCCATCCGTCCCGGATCCGGTCGTCCCCAGGAGTATTCACCGCCCCACGAGGCCATCGCCGTGGTGGGCGTCGCCTGCCGGTTCCCCGGCGCCGAGGACCCCGACGCCTTCTGGCGACTGCTGTCTCGTGCTGAGAGCGCCGTTGGCCCGCTCCCCGCGGACCGGCCCGGACTCCCGGCCGGCACTTCCCTCACGCCGGCCGGGTTCCTGGACCGGGTCGACGGATTCGAGCCGGAGTTCTTCGGTGTCTCGCCCCGCGAGGCGACGGCCATGGACCCGCAGCAGCGGCTGGCTCTCGAACTGGGCTGGGAGTCCCTGGAGAACGCCGGCATCGTCCCGGCCGCGCTGCGCGATACCTCCGCCGGAGTCTTCATCGGCGCGATCTGGGACGACTACGCCAAGCTCGTCCATCAGTACGGCACCGACGCCCTCACCCACCACACCATCACCGGCACCAGCCGGGGCATCATCGCCAACCGGCTGTCCTACGCCCTGGGGCTGCTTGGGCCGAGCCTGGTCGTGGACACCGGCCAGTCCTCGTCGCTGGTGGCCGTCCGGCTCGCCTGCGAGAGCCTGCGCAGGGGCGAGTCGACCGTGGCCCTGGCCGGCGGGGTCAGCCTCAACCTGACCGCGGAGGGTTTCAGCGTCGCCGAGCGGTTCGGGGCGCTGTCGCCCGAGGGCCGGACGTACACCTTCGACGCCCGGGCCGACGGCTACGTCCGCGGCGAGGGCGGCGGGATCGTCGTACTCAAGACACTGCGGACGGCGATCGCCGACGGGGACAGGATCTACTGCGTCATCCGGGGCGGTGCCGTGAACAACGACGGCGGGGGCGGCGCGCTCACCGCACCCCGGCGCGCCGCGCAGGAGGACGTCCTGCGCCGGGCCTGCGCGGAAGCCGCCGTCGAGCCGTCGGCGGTGCGGTTCGTGGAGCTGCACGGCACCGGGACCCCGGTCGGCGATCCCGTCGAGGCGGCGGCTCTCGGTACGGTCCTTGGCGCCGGGCGGCCCGCGGACAAGCCGCTGCTGGTCGGTTCCGCGAAGACCAACATCGGGCACCTCGAAGGAGCGGCGGGAATCGCGGGACTCATCAAGGCCGCGCTATGTCTGCGCGCCGGCACGCTCGTGCCGAGCCTCAACTTCGAGCAGGCCGGACCGGCGATCCCTCTCGACGAACTGCGCATCGCCGTCGGCACCGGGACCACCGCGCTGCACGGTGGCGACACCCCGGTCCTCGCGGGAGTCAGCTCCTTCGGGATGGGTGGAACCAACTGCCATCTGGTGCTGTCCGATTGGCCGGCCGCCCGGGTGACGCACCCAGCGCCGAGCGCCCCCGGAAACGTCCCGGTTCTCGCGCCGCTGTCCGCCCGGACCGAAGCGGCGGTTCGCTCTCAGGCCGCTCGGCTCGCCCGGCATCTCGCGGACCACCCCGAACTGCCCCTGCAGGACGTGGCGCACTCCCTCGCCACCACCCGTACGCACTTCAAGCACCGTGCGGTCGTCCTCGCCGAGGACCGGCCCGCCCTGCTGGCCTCGCTCGATCGCGTCGCGGCCGGGACACCCGCGCCCGGACTCGTGCGCGCGGTGGCCCGCGACGGCGCCGTGGCGTTCCTGTTCACCGGCCAGGGCAGTCAGCGCGCGGGCATGGGGCGCGACCTGTACCGGGCGTTCCCGATATTCGCCCGGGCGCTGGACAAGGTGTGCGCTCTGCTCGACGCGGAGCTCGAACGGCCTTTGCGGGCCGTGATGTTCGCCGATCCAGACTCCTCCGACGGCGCGCTGCTCCACCAGACCCGCTACACCCAACCCGCGCTCTTCGCCTACGAGGTCGCCCTTCACAAGCTTCTGGGCCAGTGGGGTCTCGCCCCGTCCGTCGTCCTTGGGCACTCGGTCGGCGAGCTGGCCGCCGCCCATGTCGCGGACGTGCTGTCGCTGCCGGACGCCGCGAAACTGGTGGCAGCGCGTGGCCGGTTGATGCAGGAGCTGCCCGAGGGCGGCGCCATGGTGTCCGTGCAGGCGTCCGAGCAGGAACTGCTCACCACCCTCGCCGGGCGCGAGCACGAGGTGGCGTTGGCGGCGGCCAACGGGCCTGTGTCGACAGTGATCTCGGGTGACGAGGACGCCGTCCTGGAGGTCGCCCGCCACTGGGAACGGCAGGGCCGCAAGACGAAGCGGCTCCAGGTCAGCCACGCCTTCCACTCGCCCCGCATAGCGGCGATGCTCGACGCGTTCCGCGAGGTCGCCCGGCGGCTGGACTACCGCACGCCCCGCATCTCCGTGGTGTCGAACCTGACGGGCCGTACGGTCGGCGCCGAGGAGATCTGTACCGCCGACTACTGGGTGCGCCACGCCCGCGAAGGCGTGCGCTTCCTCGACGGCATGCGCGCGGTGGAGGAGACCGGAGTCCGCACCTATCTGGAGGTGGGACCGGACGCCGTGCTGGCGGCGATGGGCCGCGACTGCCTCACCGAGGACGCGGCGTTCATCACCACCGCACGACGCTCACGCGCCGACGTGCCCACGCTGCTGTCGGCCCTGGGCGAACTGCACGCCCACGGAGTGCCTGTCGACTGGCGCCGTGCCGCGCCCGGCCGACGCGTCGAGCTGCCGACGTACGCCTTCCAGCGCGCGTCGTACTGGCTGTCGGAGACGGGATCCGCCCCGACTCCCTCGTCCGCGGACGCCGGCGGCGAGCCGTCCGGGGCCTACACCTCGCGGGGTGTCGCCGACAGCCCCCTGGCGGAGCGCCTCGCCGGATTGTCGCAGCCGGAGCGCGAGCGTGCCGTGACCGAACTGGTCCGGCGGGAGATCGCGGCCGTGCTGGGGTTCGCGTCCCCGGGGTCCGTGGATCTAGACCTCACGTTCCGCGAACTGGGGTTCGACTCGCTCACCGGTGTGGAACTGCGCAACAGGCTGGGCGCGGTCTCGGCGCTGAGGATGCCGCCCACCCTGATCTTCGACCACCCCACCGGTGAGTCCGTCGTCCGGTACCTGCGCGCGGAACTGCTCGGCGGCCCGGCTGCGCCGGCTTCCGCGGCCGGGGGTCCGGTCGGTGCCGCGGACGATCCGATCGCCGTGGTCGGCATGGCCAACCGGCTGCCCGGCGGGATCGACTCCCCCGAGGCGCTGTGGGATTTGGTGGCATCCGGGGGCGAGGCGATCTCGGACTTTCCCGCCGACCGCGGATGGGACCTGGAGGCGCTGTACGACCCGGACGGGCGGAGCAGCGGGACCTCCTACACCAAGCGAGGCGGATTCCTGCGCGAGGCGGCGGAGTTCGACGCGGAGTTCTTCGGGATCTCCCCGCGTGAGGCGCTCGCCATGGACCCCCAGCAGCGGCTGCTCCTGGAGACCTCCTGGGAGGCCCTGGAACGGGCCGGCATCGACCCGACGGGCCTGCGCGGCAGCGACACCGGCGTCTACGCGGGCACCTTCATGTTCCGGGACCAGGAGGGCACGGGCGCGGGTGCGGAGGGCCAGCGCATGACGGGGACGGCGGCCAGCGTGCTGTCGGGCCGGGTGTCGTACACCTTCGGCCTCGAGGGTCCCGCCCTCACCATCGACACCGCCTGCTCGTCGTCGCTGGTGGCCATGCACATGGCCGCGCAGGCCTTGCGCGCCGGCGAGTGCTCGCTCGCTCTGGCCGGTGGCGTCACCGTCATGACCACACCCGACACCTTCATCGAGTTCAGTCGGCAGAAGGGGCTGTCGCGGGACGGCCGCTGCAAGTCGTTCGGCGCCGCGGCCGACGGCACCGGCTGGTCCGAAGGCGTCGGCAT
>NZ_JBVKBD010000011.1:0-64875 GCF_055657365.1 Streptomyces sp. NPDC107559
GCAAGGTCGTCGATCACGCGGAGAGGCTGCCCGGATCACCGCTCAGACAGTTCTCGAGGCCACTCGTTGGAGGGGCGGTCCGGCAAGACCGCCCCGCCCCGCTCTCCGCCAACTACACTCCCGACGACGCCTCTGACCAGGCCAGATAGCGAAGCGCTGCTGGAGTACTAGGACTTGTCCGGCCGATCATGTGCCGGTTAGGGGGCGAGCGTGTCCAAGCCGAGCGCGAGCAACGAGACCAGCAGCACGGTCTGCCTGTGGGCCGAGCCGTGGGCCGAGACATGGTGATCACGTTATCGCCTCACGGCGGCCGGTTCCCGATCTCCGCCCGCTGGTAGCCTCTGCACGCGCTGACCAGCGCAGCCGTCCTGGAATCGATCCTGCGGCTCGGTTCTTGGAAAGAGTGACGTGATCAAGCGGGTGCACATGACCGCCGGAGTGGTTTTGGCGGCAGTCATAGTTTTGTCTGGATGCGGCGCTACGAAGTCGGACAAAGCGAAGTCCACTCAGCAGCCTGCGTCAACGGCAAGGTCTGGCAGCGCGGTCGGCGCCCCCAGTGCCGACTCCGCGTCGAGTACCGGTGAAAGCGGCGGCAAGCAGAGTTCGCGGCCGACCGCCCCTTCCACCCCCACGGCGTCCCCCTCCGTCGCTGCTGCCCGGCCTCTGAAGGACGGCACCGCCGTGCTCACGCACTGCGCGGACGAGGACGACCCGTACGTGACCGTCGCGGTCCGGAATCCGAACGGGCGCCAGGGTCTCTTCGCCGTGAGAATCAGCTACAAGAACGCAGACGGCTTCACCATGTTCAAGACCTACGACCAGGTGTCGGTGCCTGCGAAGAGCAAGGCGAAGGTCCGGGTGGCCGTTGCCACCGCGGGACCCGTGGACGAGATCGCTCGCTGTGAGGTCAATCCACGGGCCACTGCCGTCCAGTGACGGCCCACGGAGCTCACCTCGTCCGAAAACGGCCTGGGCGCCGCGCGACGATCGGTTCCGCCTGCCGGTGCCCGGCAGGTTGCCGAGGAAATGGGCGCCGGCTCTTGGCCGGCTGTGGCCCGCGAGCGGGGCGCGGGGACACGCCCGTGCCGGGCCTCGACGAAGGCGTAGAACGCAGCCCTCGACCGAGTCACCCTAGGCGCTGTCGTCAAAAGATCTTGCCTGGGCGATGTGGACAGCAGGCATGATGTGCTGGTGGGACATCTTCCTATCGACGTGCGTGCTTCGCTTCGGTTCTTCGCCTTCTACTTGGCCAACGGCACCATTGACGTTGACCTGCTCGACGGTTTTGACTACCGACCGGCTCTCTTCCAGTTCGGTTCGTCGTTGGAGCAGGTCTTCGTGATCTATAGCAATGTGCTGGAAGTCGGCGCGGACGGCGAGGTGCTGAACGACGGGTACGCGCAGTACCGTGCCGCACAGTGGATTCGCCGCTCTTGCGACCCGACGTACGAAGTCGAGCCGCCGTTCCAGGCTTGGGAGACCGAACTTCACGGTCCGTGAATGAGCCGACAGTCCTCGAGGGACATCACACCCACATCAAGAGCGATGCGAGGGTGACAGCAGCCCGGTAGGACTCGGCGGTCTTCTCGTAGCGGGTGGCGATGCCCCGCCACTGCTTCAACCGGTTGAAGCAGCGTTCCACCACGTTGCGCCGCTTGTAGAGCTCACGGTCGAAGGCCGGTGGCCGGCCGCCGCGGCTGCCGCGCCGGGCCCGGTTTCGTACCTGGTCAGCACGTTCGGGGATGGTGTGGGCTATGCCCCGACGCCGCAGCCAGGTGCGGATCGCCCGGGAGCTGTAGCCCTTATCGCCGAGGACGTGAACCGGCCTGGTGCGGGGTCGCCCGGGGCCGATGCGGGGCACCCGTATCGTCTCCATCACCTCAGCGAAACGGGTGCAGTCGTTGACGTTCCCGCCGGTCAGGACGAAACCCAGCGGCCGGCCGAGAGCGTCACATGCAAGGTGGATCTTGGTGGTCAGCCCACCCCTGGACCGTCCGAGCGCGGGGCCGAGGACCCCCCTTTTCGGGCCCCGGCGGCGTGCTGGTGAGCCCTCACGACCGTGGAGTCGACCGACACCAGCCAGTCGACGCCCCCGACCGCGTCCGCCCTGGCCTGCGCGGCCTGGAGCATCCTCGCGAACGTACCGCCCTTCGCCCACCGGCGGAAACGGGTGTGGAGCGTCGCCCACGGCCCGTACCGATCGGGCACGTACCGCCACGCCGAACCCGTTCGGAACTTCCACACAATTCCGTTGAGAACCCTCCGGTCGTCCACTCGCTTCCGACCCCGCAACGACAGTGGCAGCAACGGGCGGACGAACTCCCACTCTGCATCGGAAAGTTCATGACGACGAATCACCACACCATGATCTACCACTCAAGATCATTTGACGACACGCCCTAGCGGGACGCGTGATCGCCCGGACAGCGCCTAGCCCTCTCATACAGAGAGAGGATGTCGATCGAATCGGTATCCCGCTTGCGCCAGTTGGGGCAGGATGTGGGGTCATGCCGGAGTCTCCTGACAGTCAGCCTCCCAGACGTGAGCCTGATGGGCTCATCCGGAGTACCTGGTGGGTCCCCTCGCTCACCGGCTTGTCGTGCGTTATGGCCGTTGCGGTGTTCCTTTACTTCACGCATATGGACGAGGTTTCAGCCTCGACTCTCGTACCTGCCCTCACGGTCTTGGTCCTGTTTGTAGTTGGCTTGTTTGATAGGCGCCCCGCTGGAGATTCGGAGTCCCGACGGCGGGTTCTGGCTGCCGAGCATGAGCTTGAGGAGGCGTTGCGGGCGCGCGAGGGTGACCGGCCAGAGGTTCCGCATCAGCGGGTACCTGAGTCTGCGGAAGCGGCGCTGGTGTTGCCGGAGTTGTGGAAGGTCACCCACTCGCGGCTTGACCACTATCACGAGACGGTACTGGGGCAGGCGCGGCGGTCGTTTCGGAGCGCGCAACTTGCCATGTGGCTGGGATTTCTGCTGCTGGTCGCGTTCGTGAGTGTCGCGGTGCGGGCGAGCACGACGGCGGGTGCGGTGGTGGCCGGGGGGCTTGGGGCGGTGTCGGCCGCTCTCGCTGGGTATGTGGGGCGGACGTTCATGAAGTCGCAGGAGGCAGCGTCATCGCATCTGCGGGCCTACTTCGATCAGCCTCTCGCGTTCTCGCGGTACCTGGCGGCCGAGCGGTTGCTGAGGAACAGCGATCTGCAAGGTGCGGCGCGGGACGAGGTGGTGGCCGCGCTGGTCTTGGCGGTCGCCGATGTTCCTGGCGCCAGCAGTGCAGGCAGGCAGGCGGGTGCGGCACCGGAGAGCGGGCAGGCGGAGCGTTCTTTGGCGACGCCTTAGCCAGCGCGGACGTGCATCAGCCCCTCCCCCGACGCCAGGGTGTCGATGTGGTCCAGGTAGCGCCTGTCACGGTGTGGACTTGGAGTCGCTTGAGTTTGCCCTCCCGATCGCGCTCCCACCACCTTCCCAGCGCATCGCGGAATTCCAGTCGGGTCGGTTCTTCTGCGACGGCCTCGGACACCGTGTGCACTCTCATGCCAACAACCCAATAGTCGAGGCGGACCTTGGTCTCGTGAACCGCAGCTCCTGCACCAGGCTTGATGGGAAGGTCGAAGGTGGCTGCACCATGCGCTTGCAGCTCGGGAAGTCTCTCCTTTTCGTTCGACCCCGCCCAGGCTGTGACCTCGCAGATCGGGGCTTCGCTGGAGTTGCGGACATGGAGGCGGCGCGTCCTCTGAAGACGCGTCTCCCCGTCATGAGGCTCATAACTGATACTCGTCCAAGCAGCCACCTTGCTGGCCTGCTCGCGCTCCTTGTCCAGGACGCTGCGCCGGTAGGCCAAGGCAGCGATCAAGGCTGATCCGCCAGTGAGAACCGTGCCAACCCATGCCGGCACGGCTCCCCAGTCCCACCCCAGCCACCCGCTCGCCATCGTTCGCCCCACGTCTGTAAGAGCAGTCAGTGCGTACGCCGTGCCGGGCGTATGCAGCGCAACGCTCATAGTGCGCGATACCGCTCAACTTTGAGTGAGACACGATCAGTCTTCGATGAGACAGCACACCTGCGCGCGGGTCGCCAGGTTGCGGACTCCCCTCTACATTCGAACATATGAGTGATAGGCGACGGGATGCGGAGGCCGCCCCGGAGCCCAGCGGGGCGGACACGGTGCGCCACTACGCGCCGCACGAGGTGGTGCGCGTGGACCTGTGGGTCGGCGGCCAGCCGTACCGGGGAGTGGCGCGCGCGAGCTACGTCTCCCCGACTGGCCGACTGGCTTACGGCTTGCTGCTGTGGCCGCGCCCTTGGGATTCACCCTCGGGATGGTGGTGGTTCGATGCGTCACGCATGGCACGGCGCAGCTACGACAATCCGGGGGCGGGCGGCAGCGCCGCCGAGTGACGGCGCAGCGGCCCGGCCCTGAGGAGAGGAGGGCAGGCCGCGGGGGCGCAGATCCGGTCTGGTGGTCGAGCGCCGCCCTTGGGGGTGACCTTTTGTGGCGAGGTGTCCGAGGTGCCCGCTACGGTCGGCCCTCCGCTGAACGTAAACGAAAGGTCAACGGGGATGCGCAGGATCGGGCTGGCAGTTGGGGCGACGCTGGTGGCGCTGCTCGCGGTGGGGTGCTCGGGGAGCACCGACACGGCCGGCGACAGCAACAAGGGGGGCGCTGCGGCGGCCGCGGCGCCGAAGAAGGAGACGGCCCCGGCCGCCGTGAAGTTGGTCAAGCAGGGGTGGGAGGACCACGCGACGTGGGGGCCGCACTCGTACGTCGTCCACTGGGAGCTGACCAACACGGGCGCCAAGCCTGGCAACTTCTTCGCTCAACTTGAGTTCATGGACCGGGACGGGGACGTGCTGGGGACCACGGGGATCACGGCGGACAAGCTGGGCCCGGGCAAGACGTCCAAGGGTGACGCGGCGCCGCTCAATGTAGAGATCACCAACGGCAAGATGACGGACGTCGTGAAGGCTCGGGTGTCCGAGGTGGAGCGCCTGGACTACTGACCTCTGGGGTGTGGTGGTGAGCAGGGCCCCGGTCGCCGTGGCGGCGGTCGGGGCTCTGTCGTGTTCACCGGCTGGCGGAGCGGGCGGCGGCGCCGGCCGGTAACGGTGCGGCGGGGCGCAGCGGCGAGGCCTCGGCTCCGACCGTGGACCGGCGGCGTCCGGACCCTAGATGTCAGACCTTGCAGAAGCCGATGCGCTTGAGGGTGGCGTTGATCTGCTTCCCTTGGGCTTCGGTGGTCGTGACGTCCTTGTAGCTGAAGCGCTGCGAGGCAGACCAGTCGAGCTTTCCGGCGCCGTTGTTGATGGCGCTGCACTGGTTGCGCGCGGCGCTGACGGCCTTCTCGTCGTACTTGGCGATGCCCGGGTTGACCTCGGCGAGCGCCTTGAGGAGCTGGGTGCGCTTGGCGCCGGTCGGCTCGGGCGGGATGCCGCTGGCCTTGTTGATGGCGTCCCAGTCGACGGTGGGCTCGGCGCTGGGTGCGGTCTTCGGTTTGGCGGCCGCGGTGGTCTTCGCCTTGGCGGTCGCGGCGGCCTTGGGCTTGCTGTCGCCGGAGTCGTCGCCGCCCCCGGCGGAGGCGATGCCGACGATGACGACCAGCCCGAAGGCGCCGATCAGAATCTTCTTGTTCAGGCTGCGGCGACGCTGTTGCTGCTGGTCAGTGAGCTGTGCGGTCATGATCCCCCCTGGGATGTTGTGCGTGACCACATCATGCAGCATGTGAAGATCTCGTGTAGCCGGGGGTCTGCTCGAGGTACTCCGCAGCCCTTCGGGGGGTGGTGACCGGGCCGGGTAGATGGACGTGGCGTGCATCTACCCCGCCTCGGCTCTGCCTCTATTCCGGCCGTGGCGGCTGGGCTGCGATGCGCTCCTTCGCGCGGGTGTCGCGTTCGCTGGCGGTGAGGCCGCCCCAGATGCCGTCCTGGTAGCCGTTGTCGATGGCGAAGTCCGCACAAGGTTCACGGACGGGGCAGCCAGCGCACAAGGCTTTCGCCTCGGCGGCGGGGCCCTTGAGCGGGGTGAGCCGGCTGGTGGCGACGAACAGGTCGGGGTCGTGCTTGCAGGGGGTGTCGGGCCAGGGTCCGGTGACGCAGTCCAGGAAGCGGGGGACGCTCATGAGTCCTCCGCAGGGCTGAGGCTGGCGAGCTTGAGCGGAGCGGGTACTTGCCAGACGGCGAAGCTGTCGAGGATGCGGCGACGGCTGTCACCGCCGCGAAGGAAGGATCCGGTGCGCTGCTGCTGGAGGACGTAGGCCCTGGTGGCGAGGAAGCGCGAGCGTAGGGCGTCGTAGGCGGCGGCTCGCTGGAGGTCGGCCCGGAGGGCTTCGGCACGGTCCCAGCACTGGCTCCAGGAGGCGAGGGCCGGTGCCTCGCACTGTTCGCGGAGCTGGCGGTCGTGTTCTTCGGGGCTCATGTGGAAGTGGGCGCCGTCGGGTGCGGTGCCGATGCCCGGGGTGGTCTGGCCGCACGAGCAGCGCGGGGGTGCGAGGAGGTCGAGGGGCAGCTCCATCACTGCGGCGATGTGCTCGCGGGCCTCGGCGCGAGTCCTGGCTTCGGGGTCTCGGGGGCCGGGGCAGCAGGTGTCTTCGCACGGCTGCCGCTCTGTGGTGTCCGGACGTCCGGATGCTGTGTCCGGATGGTCTCCGCCCTGGTCGTGGTGGTGCCGAGGACGGGCGGGCGGGTGCGTCCGGATTCTGATCGCCGGTGCCCGGACGTCCATCCGGACGCATCCGGATGCACACGTCCTGGCCGCATTCGCAGTCGGCGCACCTGTTGCAGAAGGGCTGGCCCCGGAAGTTCTCGTACGTGACGGGGCCGCCGCCGCACACGCAGCACCCGACGGCTGTCACGGGGGCCACGCAGTCCTTGAGGGCCTCGGCGATCGTGTCCTCGGCCCGCTGGTAGCCGTCGGCGTCGGTGGCCAAGTCGACCTGCCAGGGCTCGCCGTCCGCGTTGTGCAGGAGGCTCCATCCGTACGCCTGGCCGTGCTCGTCGAGATGGAGGGCGAGGCCGCGGGGGTGGAGCGCGACCCGGTTGATCAGCCACAGCAGGCCGGAGTCGCGGAGGGCGGCGAAGGACCGTGCGTCGGTGTCGACGTCGGGGCGCGGGCCTCCGGCGGCCGGGGCGGCAGCGTGGACGTCGAAGCTCTGCGGGAGCACCTCGGTGCCCCCTCCGGGTATCTGGAGGACGATCGACGGGCAGCCCATGAGGCCGGCGAGCTGGCCGTGCCAGACCTGGTGCGGGGCTCCGGGGCGGGTGACGGTGACCCACTCGCCGAGAAGGCTGAGCAGCGTGCGGTGGTCGGTCACTTCAGCCACCATCCGGGGGCCGCCTTCAGGATCAGAGCCATGAGCCAGTCGGGCCGCTGCGGGATGGGTACGGCCCAGCCGTCGGCGCCGGACGGGGCGGTGACGAGGAGGCTCGGCAGTCGGCCGGTGACCTGCTGCCAGGTGATCGTGATCTCTTCGCTGGCCGGTTCGGCGCCGAGGTTGGCGAGCTGCTCGGGCGAGACGCGGAACCGCTTGGAGACGGTCTCCATCTGTGCGAGCTGTTCGAGGATCATCGGGTCGGCTCCTTCACAGCAGGGTCGTCGGGCTCGGGGGCGGTGGTGGGGGGCCGGCCGTCGCTGCACTGCCACATGGGGCTCTCTGGGCGGGCGGTGACCTGGAGGTTGGCCAGCAGCTTGAAGGCCATGTACTCCAGCACTGCGCGGCCGAGTTCGACCGGGTACGGGGTGGAGTTGTCCAGGGCGTACACGAGGGCGTCGACCGTCATGCCGGGCTGGCTGGTGACGAGGGCCTCGTCCCAGCTGAAGGTGCAGCGGCCGCACTGGCGCTCCAGGCGCTGCGGGAGCGGGCCGCGCCGGGCCGAGGCACCGTTCCAGTCCGCGACCCGGACGGTGCGGACGATGGCTGGCCGGTACCAGGTGAACGCCTCGCGGTACTGGCACTTGGCGCAGACGGCGTCCTCGGCCGAGTAGGGCGGCAGCATCCCGCCCTCGATGCCGAGGACAGCGGGAAGGATGTCGACAGGCTTCATGCGCCGGTCCCTTCCCGGGCGGCATTCCGAGCCCGCTCCCTGGCTTCGAGGGTCTCGGGACAGTTGACGGTCCGGCAGCCCTCGTGGAGGTAGCAGCCGTGGACGCAGCGGGGCCGGTTGTAGTCGGCTTCCTCGTCACGGCGCGGGGCCCGGCGAACTGTGCTGGTGGGCCGCTTGTGCCAGCCGCCCGGCTCGTCCTGGGTGTCCGCGTTCCACTCGGCGACGGCCTCCCGCACGAGGTCCGGGTCGCGGGGGAAACACCAGGACCAGTCGTAGCCCCAGGCGCCGTCGGGACCGTGCGGGATGGCGATCAGGCGGATGTTGGAGCCCTGCCAGATCCACACGAAGCTGTGCTTGTCGTCGCGCGCGAGTTCGTAGCCCTCCCATTGCTCGATCAGGATCGGGGTGGGGTGGTGCTGCATGGTGCGGTCCTTCGGTGTGGGGCGGGTCAGCGGCGGCGGTGTCGGCTGATGGGCGGGCCGTACGGGCTCATCCAGGCCGGTCGCCCGGTGGCGGCCGCAGCGAGCGGGGCGGCCGTCCGCAGGCGGCTCAGGGAGTCCGTCACGGCAGACAGGGTCTTGGCCATCCGGCGGGCCAGCGGACGGAGAGCTTCGGCGAGCTGCCGGAAGAGGTCGGCAGCGCGGGCCAGGTGGCGGCCGACGACCTCGGCCTGTTCAGGGGTGGAGCGGTGGTCGGTCACAGGAGCCTTCCGACGTGGTGGGGGGGAGGGCGGCCGGTGGTCTGGCCGCCCGGGCCAGGCGGACCAGCCGAACGGGGACTCGCCTCGGTCGGTGGCGACGGGCAGCTCGGCCGTGGACCGGACGGTGCAGGTGACCCAGCCGGTGTCGCGGGTGAACACGTCGGCGACCGGCAGCTCGGCGGGCACCATCAGGCAGCAGGACGTGTACTGGCTGCCTGGGGGCGGCATCTCGTGGACGACGGGCGGGGCGTTCATGCGGCGCTCTGCTGGTACTGCGGACACCAGGCGTCGTGCTGTGTGCCGGCGGTCGACCAGAAGCGGTTGCAGTCGCACGGCATCTGGCGGGTGACGCGGCGGGCCTGGCGGGCGGCTCGGATCCGGCCGAGGAGTCCGGCGCTCTGGCACGGCTGGAGGGTGCCGTCGTCGTCGGACGGGATGGCGCGGCCGACTTCGCGGACCAGGCCGGTGAGGCACAGGGCGGCGACGCCGTACGCGGCGGCAGCGTGCAGCCAGCGGGTTTCACCGATGGCCTGGCCGCCCATCGACACGGAGAACACGAACGCGAGGCCGAAGACGACGCAGAGGACCATGCTGGTGCGGGTCACCAGGCCCACCCCCGCCAGGTGCGGACCGCGCGACGCCAGCCGAGCAGGGCCAGGGCGGCGGCGGTGATCGAGGCGAGGACGACCGTCAGGGTCAGCGGGTTCACGGGCGGCTCCTTCGTGCGGGGCGACGTAGTGTGCACGTCGCGGCGGGCGGCACGGCCGGTTGTGCGGCCATCTCGGTGTAGGCGGGCAACGGGGCGGGCCAGTCCGGGGCTTGCGGCTGGTGGGGTGGTTCGCCGGTCACTGCTCCCCCGTCCTGCGGAGGATGGCGTCGGCGAGGTCGACGGCGGCCCGCGCGAGCGACGTCTCGACCAGGCCGTGCTCCTGGTTCACGGTCTCGAACGCCTCGTTGAGCACACCGGTGATGGCGCGACCGACTTCGGGGCCGACGTGCGCGATGTACGCGGCGTCAGCCATGGACTGCGGGTCGTCCGATGGGCCTGTCCCGGCGACGCACACCGGCCGGTCGACCGGCCCGGCCGCCACGAACTCCTCGCCGAAGTGCAGGCCGGGGTCGTTCCACATCTTCTCGGGGTCGTACCGCCAGTCCCCGGGGGTGGCTCCGTTGACGAGCGGCAGCAGGACCGCGTGGGCGGTCTGGAGGCGCAGGTCCGCGCGGACCCGGGCGTCGGCGGCGAGGTCGACGCCGTTGACGGCGACAACGACGCGCGGCTTGGTCTTGCTGCCGCTGCATCCGGCGCAGTAGTCGCGGCCGGCGACGTGTCTCCAGCCCTGGGCGGCGCCGGCCTGGCGGGCTTCCTCGACGGTCTGGCCGTCGGTGATGAGCTGGGCCGCGCAGTTCGAGAAGCCGCGGACCGTGTTGCAGCGAAGTACCACGCTGGTGCTCAAGGGTGGCTCCTGGTTTGCTGGGCGGGCGGGCGCCCCTGTTTGGGTCAGGGGCGCCTGCGTCGTGCGGGTCATGCGTGGGCGCAGATGCCGGTCTCGTCGTGGTCGATGGCCGCACCCGGGCAATCGGGCTTCGGCGTGTACGTCTCGGCCATCCGCGCCTCGCGGCAGCTGCTGCACAGCGGCAGGCGGGCGGCCTCCTGTTGCGTCATCGGCTTGGACGCCTCGAACCGGGGAGGGCAGATCGTGTGGCCGTCCTGGCCGGGGATGTGCTTCACCGCCGTGCCGGGCGAGCGGTTCACCGACCGGGCGTTGAAGACGTACGGCGGGGCAAGCTCGGCGACCACGACGACGTCGCCCTGGTCGGCGTGGAGCTGTTCCAGCGCCATGGCGGTGTACCGGCAGCCTACGAACGGCGCCTCATAGAGGGCGTGCCCGTCCTCGGTCTGCTCGGCGGCGAGCTGCCACACGCGGCCGTCCGGCGTGCGCAGCGCGCGGGCGGCCTGGTCGCCCCAGGGCGCGGCCGCGTGGCAGAACACGCAGCGCAGGTCCTCGGGGCGGTAGTGGTGCGGCTGGGGTTCGGCCTTGTCGCCGCGCCGGTTCTGCGGGCACAGGCCGGTCGTCTCGTCGCTGCCGGTCTGATCGGCGGCCCGGTGGAGGATCTCGACGGCGGCGTTGTCCGGGACGATGTTGTGCCAGCGGTCGGAGCCGTCGTTGCCGGTGATGACCATGCGGGGGTCGCCGTCCTCGGGCGCCCAAACGGCCGCGTAGGTCACGCGCACGATGTCGCCGGACTTCGGGGTTTCGGTCATCGGCTGGCCTTTCGGTTTCGCAGGGTGGGGCCGAAGCCGAGCCAGTTGGGCAGGCCGGGGCGCGGGGTCTGGCCGGTGCGGGCGGCCGCGCAGTCGATGACGCGTTGCAGTCCGGCGCGCCGCTCCTCGGGGCTGCGTTCGCCGGCGGCGACGTCGGCGAGGACCGGGCGCAGCGGGTACGCCTCGACGCGGATGCGGCCGCGGTGCGTGATCGTGCTGTGCCGGTCGCCGATGTGCAGCCAGTCGGCGGCGTCGAGCGCGGCGGCCAGGGCGCGGCTGTCGACCTGGTCGCCGAGCTGCTCACCGCCCTCGGTCCAGGCGTTCCACAGGTTGGCGCCGCCGTCCGGCCGCCGGAAGCAGATGTTGAGGTACATCTCGGGGCTGGCGCCGTCGAGGATGCTCTCGACGACGGCGTGCTCGACCGGGCACCGGTCGCGGGTGGGTGTCAGCAGCGGCCGGGTGGCCTGCGCGAGGGGCATCAGTTGCCTTCCTGGATGGAGGTGTTGCGCTGCTCGTCGACGAGCGCGCGGGTGGTGGCGATGGCCATGCCGTAGAGGGCCAGCACGCCGTCGATGAGGCGGCAGAAGCCGGCCTCGGTGTCCGTGTCGGCGGCGAGGGCGTCGAACAGGTCGTTCGCGGACGTGCGGTCCTCGTTGGCCAGCGCCGCGGTGAAGCGGGCGGCGAACAGCACGTCGGCGGGCAAGTCTTCCGGGCCGACGGGCTGGCCGGTCTCGGTGTCCTCGATCTGGAGGACGACCATGCTGATGCCGGTCATGTGCTGCATCCCGGCCCTGGCGGCCGTCGCGAGCATCACGCACAGCGCGAAGCAGGAGAAGCGCGACTCCTCGATGAGCGGGAGGAGGAGCATCCCGCCGCCGTGGCCGTCGCCGTTGATGGCCCGGGTCAGGGCGTCCTCGACGATCCGGGGCGGGTACGCGGCGGTCGGATCAGTAGCCACAAGCGTCTCCACAGTCCTCTTCGGTGCAGTCGTCGGACGGCCAGCTGTGGCCGTCGATGTCCTCGTGGTCCTCGCCGCGGTGCCCCGGCTCCAGGACGCATTGCGTCTCGCCGCCGCCCCACGGCACGAAGTCGAAGTGCGGGCAGTGCACGCTCGGCACCCGGGCGTCGCGCTCGGCCTCGGCCTCCAAGGCGGCCCGCTCAGCAGCCTTCTTCGCCGCCCGGGTCTCGGCGGCCTTCTTCGCGGCGGCCGACCGGCGGGCCTTCGCCTCGGGCCGGTTCCTCCACCGCATGCGCGCCGCCCGCGCCTCCTGCGCGTGCTGGGCGGAAGCCGCACCCAGCGCCTGGAACAGCGCGGCCATGGGATCAACGATCCGGTTCGGGTCGCGCACGGCCCGATCGAAGTCGGCGACGGCGCGCACGGCCTGGTCGCGGGGCGTCTCGTCCGCGCTCACGCGGACTCCTCGGTCAGCATCGGGTCGAACCGGCAGCGCAGCAGGGCACGGGCCACCATGCGGGCCCCGTACCGGCGTACGGCCTCGTCGTGGCCGGCCTCGGCGACGGCCTGGCAGATCTGCTCCAGCGGCACCGCCGCGGTGACGGCGGGCTGGTGGCCGCGCCGCCGGTTCGTCGAGCAGAACAGGCAGGCCTCGCCGTTCGCCGGGTCGCGCGGGGCGGTCGGGTGCACGCGGCAGCCGGACGGGGCCACTTCGGCGCGGACGTCGCCGAGGAGCCGACGAGCGTGGTCGAGGCCCTCGCCGATCTCGTCGAGCTGCTCGGGCGCCGCTGCGAACGCCTCCAGGTGCTCGCCGTGCTCGCCCAGGGCGCGCAGCGCGCTTCCCAGCTCCGTGGTGCGGTTGGTCATCGGTCGTTCACGTCCTCGGTGGTCGGGGTGTTCCAGCGGGCGGCAAGGGCCTCGCAGGCCAGGGCGGCCTCCCGCTTGCAGTCGTCGCACTCGCGGTTCTCGGGCTCGGGTTCGCGCCGTCGCCATCTCGGGCTGCGGCACACCCGGCACTCCCACGTCGGGGCTGCGGAGCGCTGCGCCGGTAAGGCGCGCCCACCGGATGCGTCGCTCCGGCGGGCCTTGCGTTCCTCGCAAGCCCGGCAGGGCTGGCCGGTGTCGACCATCGACCCGTCCTCACATCCGGCGTCCGGGCACTCACCGGCCCGCACGAGGGCCTGGAGGACCGCGTAGGGGTTGGCGATGCCTCTCCCGGCCAGCAAGGCGCTCTGGTAGCGGTGAGCGACCCAGCGGCGGGCCACACGATCGGCGAGCTGCTGCGCGGTGCGGTGCTCCAGCTCGCGAGCGGCAGCGACGCGGAACGGGTGCGGCAGCGCCTTGCCGTCCAGCAGCTCCACCAGCGACCCGGGCACTGCGCGCTCGATGACGGCGACGGCCGCAGTCTCCTGGCGGGTCAGCCGGGTCTTCTTCCTCGGGGGCGCTGGCTTTTCCGTCGCGGCGGAGCCGCCTCGAGTCCCGCGCGCGCTACTACCGGTAGAGGCCCTGCGGGCGGCATTGGCGCTACGCGCCGAAGGCGCTAGTTCTCTCGTCTTCTTCCCAACCGTCTTCTTAAAGACTCGGGGGTTTTCCGGGACCCGGGAAACCCCCGAGTCGGGAACGACCTGCGGTTTTGCGTCTGCGGGGCTCTGTTCTGCGTCCCGTGGGGGCTGATTGCGCAGGTCGCTCCCGACTCCGGGAATTCCCGGAGTCGGGGCGGCACCCTTCTGGGCCAGCTTTTCCCGCCGCTTCTGGACCCTCTTGATGGCCGTGGCGGTGGGCGGGATGACCTCCACGCGGCGTGCGTCGGGGTCCTCGCCGCGGATCGTCTTGAGGAGTTCGTCGACCTCGGCGTCACAGGCCGGCGGGGCGAAGACCGCCATCTCCGTGCGCCACTTGTTCCCGGCGCCCATGATCCGGACCTTCACCACGTAGCGGGCGACCTGGAGCATTCCCATGGCGTTGGCCATGGCGTCCTCGCCGTAGCCGTACTTCGCGCCGATCTTGGCCAGCGTGATGTCCCAGCCGTCCTTGTGGCGCAGGAACACCGTCAGTAGCCCGAGCGCCGTCAGGTCCAGGTTCGGGGAGTCGTCGACAGTCTCGTTCGGCACCTGGGCGAACCGGGGCGGGCGACCGCTCCGCTTCCTCATGGTGTCTTCTCTCGATCGATGCGAACAGATCCGCAGTCATCACCGTTTCGATGACAACATAGCCAACATTACACTTTGGCCAAACGGCATGTTGGCTATCACACGCGGGAGATCAGCCCCACGTTCCGCGAGGCCAAGTGACCGTTGTGCGAAGATCTGGCCATGCCCAAGGAGGACGCCGTGACCCGGCTGCAAGAAGCTGTCGCCGCCAGACAGAGGGCTGAGGAAGAGGCCAAGGCGGCCGCCAAGGCCATCCGGGAGCCAGCAGCCGAGGCCTTCGCCGACGCCGTCGTGGCGGCCCTCGTCGAGGACGGCATGAAGCCCGGGGAAGTCGCGGACGCCACAGGCGTCAGCTACGAGACGATCCGGCGCATCGCGCGTGACCGCAATGTCGGCCGGCTGCGCGAGCCCACCGTCACCAGCCGCCGCAAGGCCGAACTGGACTGAACCGGCCGACGGCACACCCGGGCGGGGACAGCCGACACCGGATGCCCCCACGCCGCACGTGCGCCGCCTGCTCATCCGGCCGTGTCTCCCTGCATGGCGGTACGGGCCAGGCTGGCGGCGTCGGCGACGAGTCGGCAGACGCCGCCGACGAACACCTCAGGCCCAGCTACGAGAGCCTCCTCGAACCGGGCCTTCTTCGAGTCCGTGTCGCCGTTGCAGTGAGCCACGAGGAACCCGGTCGCGAAGGCCCGCGCGGGGTCACAGTCGAGGACGCCCGGCTCGAGTTGCTCGACGATCCACCGGTCACCGTTCGCGGGATCGGGGACGCTGTCGCCATACAGCACCTGAAGTGCCCGGTGTCCGGCCTCGGCGAAGGCGACGCAGATGCCGTAGATGCGGTTGGCGTCGCTGTCGACGCCGAGCGTGGCGACCAGGTGGGCCGCGCGGTCGGCGTCGCCAGTGATGGCCGCCGCGAGGGTGTCGTGGACGTGCTGGGCGGCTGCCTGGGTAGACATCATGAGGCGTTCCCCGGCAGGTAGTTCAGCGCCCGCTCGTACTGCTCCAGGAGGCTCGCGTGGGCGCGCAGGGGCCGCGGGTCCTTGTCGGCCTCCGCCTTGAGGACGTCGAGGCCGGACCAGATCGCGTCGAGGGCCTCGCCATAGACCGCAGGCCGGCCCTCCCGCCACCAGGTGACCTCAGTGGGCTCGCCAAGGCCGAACAGCTGGAGGCCGGGCATCTTCGACCACGAGCGGGTCGTCCAGACTGCGCACGCACCCGGGTTACGCGGGTCCATCGTGCCGTCCGGGGCGACCGTGCCCTCGGGCAGGTTCTCCCGGCGGCGCATGTGCGGGTGCGTCAGGAACGGGCACACCAGCACCGAGTACTCGGAGCAGTCCTTGTGCCCGGGCGGCTCGGCCGAGACCCGGTTGATCGTGCACATCGGACCGAGGACGAAGGTCTGGTAGGCGCCGAGGGTGTCGCCGCACAGCCAGCACAGGTTGAAGCGGACGGCATCGCGGATGCCGCCGGGCCGGACCACGCGGTGGTCGGCCTGGCCGTCGACGTAGCCGACGAACCAGGGAACGATTCTCCGATGGCGGTCTCGGGGCCTCCGGGCCATCCGCGGCGGGATGGGAACGCTAACGGCGACGCTTGCTTGCATGGCGGCTCTCCACGGGTGCAGTGATCGCCGCCTCGAAGGACCATCCACGGCGCAGGCGGCTGGCCACCGTGTACGGGTTGAGACCCAGCTCGGCGACGCGCGCGCGTCCGCCAGGCGGGAAGAGGGAGTTGTCCGGGGCCTTGGACTGCACCGGGACGGTCACCACGCGTTCGCCGTCCCAGCCGCGGTTGATGCGGTTCATCAACGTGCTCTTGGGGATGCCGGTGACCTGGGCCCACTCCTCCAGCAGCAGCGTCTTTCCGTTGGCGGTCAGCGGGCGGTTGTCGCGCCGATTGCGGTTCTGCTGCTGGTAGGTGGCCCAGCGGACGTTGTCGGGCTCGTAGTTGCCCTCGTTGTCGATCCGGTCCAGGGTGTGCCGCGGCGACGG
This sequence comes from Streptomyces sp. NPDC107559, assembly GCF_055657365.1. NCBI lineage: Bacteria > Bacillati > Actinomycetota > Actinomycetes > Kitasatosporales > Streptomycetaceae > Streptomyces > Streptomyces sp. NPDC107559. Next base: position 16,102 of record NZ_JBVKBD010000011.1, read on the forward strand.
CTTTTCGGGCAGGTCGGCAACGAACTGCCCGAAGGAATCCCGCCACCGCTGGCAGACCTGGATGCCTCGGCCGCCGTAGTTGTGCCAGTTGGGGCTATCCGGTGTGTGACAACGGGCGATCATCCGGACCCACGTCTCATACAGCGGATGTTTGGTACGTCCCCGCATGCGCGGGGGCGGAGCGCTATTCACTAGGAGTCCCTTTCCAGGTGGGTGCGGGTCAGCAGCCGTCCAGGTCGACGTCGACGTGCTGCGGGTGGGCATGGCTGCTGCGGGGCTTGCTGGCCTTCGGCCGGACGACTGCGGACCACGGCGGCCGCGCGGCCTTGCGGACGTTCTCCGGCGGCCGGTCAGGGCTCTTGCGGCTGGAGGTCGACGACTTGGTGCCCTCGACCGGCCCGGCCGGGACGGCGTACGCCGTATCCGCGCACGGGACGGTCGTCGTCGGCTGACCGCCCTGGTGCTGGCAGTAGGCGACGGTCACCCCGAGGAGGACCGCCGCGGCACCGAGGCTGGCCAATGTCCGCAGGTCCCACGGGGTGGGGCTCACAGGACGGTCCCCTTCGGCCGTGGGCGGCCGCCTCCGCGCTGGCGGAGCCTGGTGTCGACGCTGAGCAGCAGGTTGCGCACGGTGCCGTACGCGTAGCCGGTCCGCTCGGCCAGGTTCCGGATCGAGGATCCGGCGTAGTAGTCGGCGCGCAGCCGCTCGGCGAAGGCGGTGCGGTCCTGTCCCTGCTTGCGGGGCTTTCGGGTGTTCACGTCAGGTGCAACCTTTCGTTCTCGTACGCCTCCGCGTACTCCTGGATCTGCTGGACGATCGCCAGCTCGGCGCAGGTCTTGTGTGCTGGGCTTCCGCTGCTGTCCCGCAGATGGGTGGGCAGGCCGCCGCACCCGTACCGGCACGGCAGTGCCTTGCGTCTCCAGTGCCTGTCGGGGTCGCTCCAGTTCAGGACCCCCGGCTTCGGCCGCTCAGGCCGTAGCCGCCGCATCGGGGGCCTCCTCCGTGCTGGGGGCGGAGTCGCGGGCGGTGGGGAGCAGGGTCAGGGCGGCTCGTTCGTCGGCGTCGAGGCCGCCCCAGACGCCGGTCGTATCGCCGCGCTCCAGGGCGTCGTGCAGACACAGCGGGCGGGCCGGGCAGCGGCCGCAGACCTGCTTGGCCACCTTCCGCTCGGCGACGGCCACCTCGTCGTCGCCGTCCGCGAACCAGTAGTCCGGCGTCTCGCTGGTCTGGCACGCCGCGTCGTCGCCCCAGTGCGGAGGCCGGTCGAGGTTGTCGGGGGCGTCGTAGCTGGTTCGAGGGTGCATCAGGGCTCTCCTCCCGATCCGTGTCCGGACGGGGCCGGACGAACATCCACGGACGTGTCCGGACACGTGTCCGGGCAGGTCAGCGAGGTGACACGGGGCCGGACCCGTAGCGGCGCGGACGGCCGTCCGGACAGCGTCCGGACGCTGTCCGCGTCTGTGGCCGCAGTGGGGGCGGCGAGGGGCGGTCAGCACGACGGCACCCCCTTGGACCGGTACCGCTCGACGGTGGTCGCGCACAGACCGAGCCGGCGCGCGAGCTCCGCCGACGACATGGCCGGGTCGGCGAACCGGAACGCGAACCGGGCCTCGCGAAGGTCCAGCTCGGGCCACGGGGCGGGGCGACGCAGGCACCGCCGGATCGCCACCAGGTCCATGCCTTCGTGCGTCGCCCCGGCGGGCAGCTCCGTCAGCGTCGACTCGTCCGCCCGCGCAGTCCGAATGATGCGGTCCGTCAGGTGCTCGCCCTCGACGCACCGCTTGTACCGGCAGCTCCCCTGGACACGGCCGACCGGCGGACGCCCGTAGTGCACACGGAACGCCAGCCGGTACGCCGTCATCATCCGGTTCGCCATCGGCACCCCGAACTCGTCGTACCGGCCCTTCCATCGGCGGTGACCGCCCGTCAGCGGCACGGACAGCTGCTCGTAGTCCTCCCGCCCCCACAGACGGCGCGGCACCTCGTACGCGGGCAGGCCCAGATCCCGCCGGACTGCGGCAACGGGCCGCTTGTCCACACCCAGCCGACGGGCCGCCTCGCTGTTCGAGATCGGCCCCGCCTTCAAGAGCTGGGCGATCCGCTCCCACTTCTCCGGGCTCACGGTGCCGTCACCTCCGCGCGGAGCCGCTTCACCGTGCGCGTGCAGGCACCGATCCGGCGGGCCAGCGTGATGAGCGGCATCGTCGCCGGGGCGAGGCGGACAGCCGCCCGCTTCTCCTCCGGGCTCAGCCGCGGCCTGGGGAGCCGCCCCTTCACCGCGAGGTCGACGGCGTACTCGTCGACGCACAGGGCGGCTTCCGCGCGCTCCCGTGCCCTCTGCTCCTCCCGCATCGGCCGGTCGGCCTGGTGGGCAGGCTCAACGCAACCGGACCGGATGCAGCCGGCCTTGGCGTAGCCGACCGGCTCACGGCCCTGCGCGAGCCGGAACGCCAGCCGGGCTGCGGTGATCCGTTCCTTGCGGACGAACACCAGCGGCGTGCCGCTCGCCGCGCACGCACCCCGCCACACCCGGTGGCCGCCCGCGACACGGCGGGAGCGGGCCAGGAACACGGCCCGCCACTCCTCCAAGGTCACCGTCATGCTGCATCCGCCTTCGCCGACTCACGCATCAGCCAGTCGGTCAGGTGCGAGCCCTCGACGCAGTGCTTGCGGACGCAGCCGACCCGGACATGCCCGACGGGGGCGCGGCCGTGCGCCATGCGGAACGCGACCTGATAGGCGGTCGTGTGCGCGTCGATGACCGGCACCCCGTCACGCGTGACGCGGCCGGTCCACCGGCGGTGACCGCCCGAGGTGAGCACGGCCCCGACCACGTACCGCAGCTCGGGCGTCAGCCGGTCGACGACCGGCAGCGGCATCGGCTCCAGGCGCAACGACGCACGGCACGCGGCGACCATGCCGCGCCGGCAGCCGAGACGGAACGCCAGCTCGGCATCCGACACCGTCTCGCTCTCCAGGACCCGCAAGATGTTCTCCACCGAGCACCTCATGCGCCACCCGCCTTCACCTGGCGGGCCGCAGCCGCACAGCCCCGGGAGCAGCGCCGCTGAGTCCTGCGGGACGGCGTGAACGGCTGTCCGCAGCCGACGCAGTCGAGGACGTAGTCCGTGCCGCGCTGCATGGTCGAGACGTGCGGGGCCAAGACGAGGACGGTCCGGGGCCGGCTGCGGTCGAGTTCGATCCCGCCGTACTTCGAGGTGATCTGCGAGTCGTCGACCCACAAGATGCTGTTACCGGCATCGCACACGTGCTTGAGCAAGTTGTCGCCGTCGATCTCCTGCCGCGACGACCGGTAGAAGATGCAGCCCAGGGCCACATTCCCGGTGAGCGGGCCGCGCCGGAACCAACGGCGCAGCTGCCACTTCTTCGCCTGCTCGGCCTCGGCGTCCGCCGGGTCCATGTAGGCGTGACCGTTCGTGTCGAAGCGCGGCCGGGCCTTGCTGTGCGGCTCGCCGAGGATGACGGTGCCCCACGACTCGGCCGCCGCGGGGGCGAGCAGCCGCAGAAGCTGCTCGCCCCGCTCTCGGTCTCCGGTCACTGCCCACCATCCGGCGTGTCCGGCGGGGCGGAGACCTCCAGGGCCGGGGTACGGACCTTCGTGAGCACGACGTCGTCCGCCGAGCGGGCGCCCGGGTTGACCTCGGCGGACAGCGTCGCCGACGGCAGGTCCGCCGGCCTCAGCCCGGTCCGGCTGTTGGCCAGCACATCCATGAGCGCGGTGACCGGCTCATCGGGGCTGAACGCCTGGACGAGCACCTGCGCCGTGCGGGCGTCGACATCGACGGACAGCACCGACACCGCCGACTCGACGCGCGGGCCCGTCCGGGCGTCCAGGTAGGCCCGCCCGAAGTCCGTCACCCTCGGCGTGCCCGAAGGCGGCGCCCACGCCACGTAGCGGCGCACCGCCAGCTTCGGCAGCAGCGCAACGAGCTCGCCGCAGCTCTCGCCACCGGCAACGAGCTGAAGGAGCTGCTCCAGCTCCGCCCGCAGCGGCTTCTCCGTCGCGAACGTCGTCGCGCGGATCATCGCGGCCCGCCAGGACAGCGTGCCGCGCGTCGACTCCGCCGAGCACGGGCAGTGCGACACCTGCTCGGTCAGCTCCGCGTCGCTGACGTGACCGGAGCACTCCAGAACGCTCGCCCGGCCCTTCGCGCACAGCACCACGGTGCAGCACGCGCAGTCCGGGCAGTCCGCGTTCGCCGGCCTGACGTACTCCGGGCCGAACGGCTCGTGCGTGGGGCCGTCGTCGTACATGCTCATGTGTCCCCCGAGATCAGGTGGCAGTCAGTGCAGCGGCGGGAGCCGTCTGCCTGAACTGCGTGCGTGGTCACCCGGAGGTCCTCCGGGCAGTAGCGGAACTCGGCGGCATCGAGCAGGTCCGCCCGGCATCCGCCGTAGAGATGGAGGTCCTCGAGGACGCCGGTCCCCGGCGAGGACGAGGTGGCCTCGACCTCGCTGAGGTGAAGGCGCGCGGGCGGGGCGGTGACCGCCGCCGCGCGACGGCCGCAGCTGCGGGCGGCCAGGAGGAGGGCACCGCAGGCCGCGAAGCAGCCTGCGGAACCGACCTGGAGCAACGTCTCCGTCACGTCCTGGCCCCCCAGGGCTCAGGGACGAACGGCCACTCGTACCGCGCCTCGTCACACTCGCCGTACTTCTCCAACTGCCAGGCGAGGCGCTCCTCGTGCATCTCCTGAGCCCAGCGGGCCTGGAGCTCGTGGAGCTCGCCGACGTCGAGGCGGCCGATCCGCGGGTACCGCTCGCCGATCTTCCAGGTCACGCCGCACGCGGCCTTGGCGTCGACCTCGCTGGTGTGGGCGGTGCCATCCAGCTTGACGGCGTAGTGCTGGCACAGCGCGGCCAGCGTCCGCCTCCCCTTGCGGTACCGGTCCACTCGCCGGTCCAGCACGTACGGATCGAGGATGACGGGGGTCGAGTTCCACACCGACCGCACGCGGTGGCGGGTGCACTCCCGCTCCAGCATCGTCATGTCGAACGGGGCGTTCATCACGACGATCGGGTACGCCATCGCCGCGTACTCCGACAGGGCCTCGGCGATCTCCCCGATCACGTCGGCCGCCGGGCGGCCCGCAGCGCGGGCCGCCTCGGACGTGATGCCGTGGATCGCCGTGGCGTCGGCGGAGATCTCCGCACCGCCGAGGTCGGACAGCCAGGTACGCGCCTCGGTCGGCAGGTTGCCGCCCCAGCGGACGACGCTGGCGGTGACGATGCGGCCCGTCTCGACATCCAGGTCGGTCGACTCGACGTCGAAGCCGACCATCGGCCTACGGGTCCAGGGCAGAGCGGTCATGCCGCACGACTCCTTCCTCGGCGGGCCCTGCGAGAGGCCTTCCGGCGGGGCTGCACCCGCTTCACGGGCAGCCGACGGGTGATGGTGGGTGCCGCGGTGTCCTGGGACTCCTCGGCGGCCGCCGAGGCCGCGTCGGCCTCCGCGAGCAGGCGCGCCGTCTCCTGGTCCGGGGCGTGGAAGGACTGCGCTTCCCCGGCGTCACCGGCGTCGTCGGCCTTCACCAGGGCGACCGCCCAGGCGCTCATCGGCACGACCTTGGCCAGACGGCGCACAGCGGACTTCATCCACATCTCGACGAAGTGCGTGTGCCAGAACGTGTCCACGCGGCCCTCGGCCTTGGCCCGCTGGTACGCCTCGCTGTACTGGTCGCGGATCTCCTCCGCGTCCTGGCGGGTCAGAGCGATGACCTGCGAGCGGGCGCCGCCCTTCAGCCAGGCGAAGGCGTACGCGACGATCACCTCGCCGCGCTCCTCTTTCGACTTGCGCAGGTCCGGCTCGTGCACCAAGTCCTCGCCGACCGGGGCGGTCGGCACGTAGCGGAACTCGTCGTGCTCGCGGATCACTCCGACATGGACCGACTGGACCGCACCGGAGCGGTACATCAGGTCGATGAATCCCTGCGCCATCGGCACGAACCGGGCGAGCTTGCCTTCACGGGTGATGACCGCGTGCTTCTCGTCCGGCAGGAGGCCGAAGCGGGCGCAGGCCAGAAGCGCGTCCAGTGTGCTGGCGGGCGTGCAACTGGCGAGGCGGGGCAGGGCCGGGCGGACGGCCGCGAAGAACGTGGCCCGGTCGATGTGCGGCGGCAGCGCGTCGTCGAACTCCGCCGCGTACCGCTCCAGCCACTCCATGACGGTGCGGTTCATGGGCGGGGTGACCTGCTCATGGCCCTTGAGGTCGGCGACCTGCTCAGGCACGCCGACCGGCTCGGCGGCCAGATCCGGGGCTACGCCAGTCGCGACCTTGACCTTCTCCAGCAGACTCAACTTGGCCATGGTCAGGCCCCCTTCGTGGTCGTGGCCGGCTTGGCCGGGCGGAGCTGACGGGCCTGGTACTTGCGGTAGAGGTCGCCGTGGTCGGCCTTGAGCCGCTTGGTGTCGAGGCCGTCCTTCTGGACCGTGTAGCGGGCGGCCAGGGCGGGCTCGGCTTCGGTGAACCGCTTCGGCGCGAAGGTGGAGTTCTGCCGGTTCGTCCAGACGATCCGGCCGCTGGGGTCCTTGACGATCTCGCTCGGCCCCGCGATGTCCCGCATCTCGTTCTCAACCGCGCGGAGTTTGTCCTCGGCGGCCTTCAGCTCGGCGCCGAGCCGCTCGTAATCGCTCAGCAGCCGGTTCGCCGTCTCGACGTCCACCTCTTCGACGGACTCGGGCTTGACCTCCCACAGCCGCGCCAGCAGCTCTGCGGTGTCCTTCGAGCCGTCGATGGGCGGCGGGAAGCCGTCGACGATGTGCCGCTGGAACCAGGAGCCGCAGAACTCAAGCAGGTGCTCCAGCAGTTCCTCGTCACGCTCCTGCCGCCACACCAGCAGCCGGTTGCCGCCGATGACGGCCGCGACGTACGAGTGGCTCCAGCCGCCGACGAGGGTGTTCCAGTGCGCCTGAAGCGCAGCGGCCTCGGGCGGGTCGTTCTCGTCCACCCACTGGCGGGCGACGAACTCCGAGTGGTTCTTGCACTCCAGCGGGGCGACGACCTGACCGGCGGCGTCGAGGACGAACCGGTCGACGTTGGAGCGCGCCCAGTCATGCTCGATGTGCGCGAGCGTCCCGGGCGGCATCGCCGTCTTGAGGCCGGTCTCCTCCTCGAACTCTGCCGCGATCACGGGCTCCATCCGCCGCCCGAACCGCATGAACCTGTTGTCGGGCTTCGTGAAGCCGTGCCACTCCTCGTACACACGGCGCGGGCTGCACCGCTTGTTCAGGCCGCAGATCGCGGCGACGTGGCTGCCGCCGATGCCCTCCCGGCGCACCGCCAGCCACCGGGCGCGGAACTCCGGGTCGTCCATGTCGCCGGCGGGCAGGACCAGCCGGGCCGTCGGCGCGTAGGGCAGACCCACCGGCGGCAGGTCGGCGAGGTCGAACAGCAGCTCAGGTGCGATCGTCACTTCTCGTCCCCCGTGGTCGTGCCGATGTCAGAGGTGCGCGCTTCGGTGTCCAGGTGGACCAGGTAGAGCGCGGCGGACTTCGCCGACGTGTTGGGTCCGCTGGGGTTGTCCGTCCTGAACTGCCGGACGGCTTCAGCGGCGTCGCGCTGCCTGGCGTCGTCGAGCAGGACCAGCGCCCTCTTCGCGCTCAGCCAGGGGTCACAGGCGAGCTCCGCGACGAGCAGTTCGACCGCCCTCGCGTACCGGCCGCCCTCGACGGGCCGGATCTCATCGCCCCGGGGCACCCCACGGCGATGGAGGTCCGAACCGTGCCGGGCCTCGCGCAGCACATCCCGGTAGCGGTCCTCGTGGCCGCACGGGTTCTTCCACCTGTCGCGGGTGTGGGTCGCGCCGTCTCGGACGAAGCGGTCGGGGCGGGTCTCGCCGCGGGGGCCGCCGCAGACCGGGCAGCGAGCGGAGATCCGCACCTCTACGATCTGTACGCCCTCGTACCCTGCCTGGCTGCCGTAGTCGGGCAGACGCACCGTCCGCGTCCACACCAGCGGCGCCAGGTTGGGCACGTCGACAGACCGGGCCCAGACGGCCCAACCGTCCCGGGCGGGGTGAGCGGACGCCTGGAACGAGCCGTACGGCCGGTAGGCGGAGTACTTTCCGTTGTTCACGCCGCGCACGACGGCATCGGCGCCCTGCCTGCTGGCGTAGACGTGGACGAGGATCTCGGTACCGGGCTGCTCCTGGCACCGGTAGGCGGCCGCGACGTGGTCGGCCTGGTTCTGATCGCCCATCACTTGCAGCCCCCGTTCTCGCCGTTGCTGCGGGTCTGCCTGGTCAGGGCATTGCGGACGGCGGCACGGACGGGGCCATGGCCGATGCTGCCGCACAGGCGGCAGCGCCTCGGGTTGTGCGTCACGAGGCACCCCCGCTCCAGCGGTCGGCCTGCTCGGGCAGGGTCAGGCGGCGGCGCTCCGGGTGGCTCTCACGCCGGGCGGCCTGGACGACGGCAGCGGGGAGAGCGAGGAAGCACGCAAGGGCGAGGAGCTGGATGATCAGCTGGGCGACGTCCTTCACCGGTCGTCACCGCCCCCGGCGGCACGGCGGCCGGAACTCGGCTCGGGGTCGTTCACGAGCTGGTGCGCGGGGGCGGCAGTCGCTGCCTCATCCCCGGTAAGGTTCTGGGTCATAAGGGCCTCAATTCGCCTAGTGGTTGAGGTTCCTGGTGGCGGGGCCGTCTGGACCGTGCGAGGGTCTGGGCTGCCCCGTCGCCGCTATGCGCGGCTCTTGCGTCTCGCCCGCGAGGGGCGGATGCGGTGCAGGTCCGGCGCCGCGGAGGCGTCGGCGTTCTGGGGCTCGGCCTGGTCGGCGGCCTGGATGACTGCGACGCTGCACAGCTGCATTGCGATGAGCAGGTCGCACGGGCACAGCACGCGCTGGTCTCCGCACTTCATGTGCGGGATGCGGCTCTTGCGCAGCATGTCGAGCAGCCACCGTTCCCGGCAGCGCAGCCGCGTCGCGGCCTCTTTGAGGCTGACGTTCTGCACCTCGGTGCAGGAGCAGTGCGGCCGGGGCGTCATGTCTCGGCCTCGCCGGTGACGAGCACGAGGTGGTCGATCGTGCACCCGTACGCCCTGGCCAGCAGGACCAGCGTCATCAGCCGCGGGACCGTCGTGCCGGCCATGTTGCGCGTGAGCGTGGAGCGGTTGACGCCTGCGTAGTCGGCGATTTCTTCGTGTGTCTCAAGGCCGCGTGCGGCGGCCAGGTTGCGAAGGGCTTTCTCAGCCAGGCGGAGCACGGGACGGGCCACGGAGCCTCCCTCCAGTTGTGCAGGGATGCACTAGTTGTGCAGCTCTGCACAAGCTAGATCATGTGCACGCGTGCACACAAGGAAAGACACCAGGAAGGGAATTAGTGTGTTTTTTAGGGGTGCAAACGGGCGCGCTGAGGCTCACTACCAGCGGTGATCCACCACACGCACTCCTACCTGCGGGTTGTGCACCCATGCACAACCCAGGGAGCAGCCGGTCTGGCGTTAGCCTCCATCCATGCGGAGCAAGGAAAATTCCCACACGTGGAGCTGGTGGCGGAGGTGCACATGAGCTCACCGGAACCAGCGACCGAAACGGCGGCCGAGCGCTTCGGCAAGGTTTTCGAACATCTTGCGACCGAGGCGCGGTTCGATATGAACAGATTCGGGACGGGCCGGGCGCGACTCGCCGAGGAAATGGGCGTCTCGGTCTGGACCATCGGCCGCTGGGTCAACGGCGAAACCCTGCCTGGCCTGCACCTATACCAGACCATCGCAAGGGTGCTGGACGTCGATACGTCCGAGCTCCTGCGAGCGGCGGGCATCATCCCCGACGAAGATCGTGCAAATGGAGCAAATGGCGCTGTAACCTCACGAAACCGTCCCCCCGTCTCGCCCGAGACGGCCGCGGATCTCCTGGGTGTCACCCACCCCACGATCCGAGACATGCTGATCCCATCCATGGAGCAGGCGCAGCGTCTACAGCGAGATATCGATCGTCACGGCACGGACGGGGAGGCCGCCGTAGCAAGGGGGTAACCCAGAAATGACGAAGCGATCAGTCGGCCCGCTCGCCGCGGCCGGCGCCAGCGGGCTTGTCGGGGGTGTAGTCGTCCGCGGCGTCGACACCGACTACCTCGAAAGCGACCTGCTCGGCCTCAACGTCGGAGCCACCCTCACGATCACCATGGCCACCACCGTCGTCCTGGTCGCATTGAAACGGTGGCTCCGTCAGCACGAGGAGCGCACCAAGGCGGACGTGCGCGTCCTCGCCGAGCAGCATCGCCAGCGTTCCGAAGAGCTCGACAGGCGCGAGCAGGCAATCACCACGCGCGAGCGCCGGGCGGAACGGATCGAGAACACGCACAACCTGCGTATGCGCAGCCTGGCCCGTACCGCCGACGAGGCGCAGGCCGCTCTCGCCCAGCTGCGCCGCCAGCACGACACCCTCCAGACCAACTACCGCGAAGTCACCTCGGACTACAACGTCCTCATCGAGCAAGTGCTCGCCGGCGGCCACGAGCGATTCACCGCAACCACCGAGGGCGTCATGCAGCCGACGGTCGGCCGGGGCCACTGTGGCCCCCGGCCGGTCACTCTTCTACACCCTGTCGACCTGGACCCGTCAGGAGTCGGTGTGAACCGCTGACCCTGCCCGCCCGCCGCCCTCTCCCATCCCAGCGAGGGCCGGGTGCAGGCCGCACATCCTCAATGCCTGCGTACGCGCGAGCACATACGCCTTGCGAACCTGGTCGGGGTCAACTCCCCACGCGGCAGCCTCCGTCTGCACCGACGGCGACGGCCGGTACGCGGCATGAGTGTGAGCAGACGCCACGGTGAACTGGGGGTCCCATTCCCAGAACCAGCTCTCCCGCAGCTCGTGCGCCCCGGCCGGACCCGACTGCTGTTCACCGTCCGGACCGTAGATTGCTGGCCCAAGTTGCCACACCCGCGCCCGCTCCGGAAGTGCCCTCCGCACCTTCCCGAACTTGCGCGGCATCCGCTCCCGCCACTGCATCTCCGACCAGGGCTCGACCGCCAGTGTCTGGCGGCTCTCCATGCGCCACACCTCCACCAGGAAGCGTGCGTGCTCCACGTTCCAGAAGCCGAGCCGCTCTGCACCCGGCACCTGCACCGTGTAGACGATCGCCTTCTCCCTGGCAGGCCGCGCCGGCCTGTTGCGGCCTAGCGACTGGTCAATTACATCCATCGCCTCGTCGTCCGCCTCGGGCAGCAAGTGCCCATACGTGTCGCTGGTCGTCCGGATGGACTCGTGCCCCAGGCGCCGCTGTACGTAAGTCAGACCTCGCCCCTCGGAGAGGAGAAGCGCAGCGTGGCTGTGCCGCAAGTCGTGGGGGGTCGGGTTCTTCTGCTTAGGCAGCAAGCCAGCTTTCTTCGCTCCCCTCACCGCACGCTGCCACTGGTCGTAGTACGACGAGTAGTGCAGGCGCCGCCCGTCTACACCGAAATACAGGCGGGTCGGGTTCTCCTCATCCGGACCGCCAAGTTCGTCGATGGCGTCAACTACGGCTTTTGAGACGCGGATGGTACGCCGGGAACGTTTGGACTTCGGCACACCGATGTAGAAGCCGCTGTTGCCGTCACGCTTCCATGCCCGCATGACACGGATCTTCGGCCGGTCCGTGCCCCAGTCGACTAGGCACTCCGGAGCGAGGGCTGAAATTTCACTCCACCTCATTCCGGTGCCGTATTTGACCGTGGTCAGCAGCTGGTCGGGACGGTACCGAAACGACGCGATCAAACCCTCCACCTCTTTGGGAGTCAGGAACTGAACGTCCTCGCCCTCGGCGCCATCGTCGTCTTCACGGGGCAAGCGGGTCAGCTCGCAGGGGTTGCGGTCTCTCAACGGTGGTTCAGCCTTGACCGCCCAGCTCAGGATCGCCGACAGGAGGCCGTGCAGCTTGCGGATGGTCTTCGGCGACATCCGTCTCCACTTCACTTCGCCCTTCATCGGGATCGGCCCCTTGCAAACCTGCGTCTGCTCCAGGACGCGCACCCAGGCCGTGACTGTTCCCGAGTTGAAGTGCTCCGTGGACCGCACGTCACACTCCCCGAACGTTGGGAAGATCCACCGCTCCAGCATTCGACGGCAGTCATTGCGGTACTGCTCCCCGACGCCGGTCCGTTGCTCCACGTAGGTCAGGGCATAGGCCCGGAAGCGGTAGCGGCTCTCGTCGGAGACGCTGGCAGCCGGATCAATGAACCCGATGCCTTTCACCCAGCCCGCCGGCCATCGCTGGCCACACTCATTGACGGCGTCTTTGAAGACCTCAGCCGCGGCCTCACCCTCCTCGTCGCCGGCAAATCGCTCCGTCTGCCACGGCCCTGTACGCGAGCCACCGAGGCGCCATTTCACGCCGTAGCTGGTGACCTCGCCGGCCTTGTTCTTCAGCGGCTGCACGTATGCCATGGAGGGAGCGTAGGAAGACGCGCGCCAACGGTGCGCCATCGCCACGCATTCGCTACGGCGATTATTCGACATTTCCGCAGGTCACATGCACCGTCCGGGGACATGCCCGGACGCACGTGCGCTCCGTCCTACCGCAAACGGCCTTCGGCCAGGCATGATGGATTCGACACTCACTCCGGCGGCAACTGCGGCTCCGTCAGACGGCGGGTGCGGGAACGTCACGCAGGTGGCGCAGCGGGGAGAAGAACACGAACCAGCCAGCCGCCCACGAACCGACCAGTGCCAGTCCGAGCGTGGGCCGCACGCCAATCTGTGTGCCGAGCACTCCGCCGAGAATGCCGCCGAGCGGCAGCGTGCCCCACACGACCCAGCGGACGGCCGCGTTCATCCGGCCCATCAGCTCGGGAGGCGTCACCGACTGCCGGTAGCTGAGCTGCGCGACGTTGTAGACCATCCCGGCGAAGTACGCGATGCCCCAGCCCAGCGGGACCAGCAGCACACCCCAGCCGCGCCAGGCCGCCACCGCGACGATCTGCGGCGCGCTGAACACCAGCATCGACATCCAGATGATCCGTGCCGAGCCGATCTTCCTGGCGAGCCGGCCGGCGAGGGCTCCCCCGACGATCCCGCCGACGGCCGTGCCCGCCGTGATCAGCCCGATCAGCGCGGGAGGGATGTGCAGCACCCGAACGAAGAAGATCATCTCCAGTGCCGTGCTCATGCCGTTGAACAGGTTCGCGGTGCCCGTGCACGCCACGACCTTCCGCAGCACCTCGTGCCCGACGACGAATCGCAGTCCCTCGGCGATCTGGCTGCGCAGCGTCTCGTCGGGCCGCCGCGCGGGCGGTGGCTCCTCGCGCGTCCTGATGCCGAAGAGCGCGGTGACGGAGACCGCGTACGAGATCGCGTCGGCGGCCATCGCCCCCGCCGCACCGAGCACCGCGACCAGTCCCCCGCCCACGCCGGGTCCCGCGAACTGCGCGAACGCCTGGGTCGTCCCCAGCCTGCCGTTGGCCTCCATCCGGTACTCGGCGCCGATCAGCGAGGGCACGTAGCTCTGGTACGAGACGTCGAAGAACACCGTGCACACACCGGCCGCGGCGGCGACGACGTAGAGCTGGGTCATCGTCAGGGTGCCGAGGGCCGCCGCCACCGGGACCGAGCCGATGATCAGCAGCCGGAGGACATCGCAGACGATCATGATGGATCGTCTGGAGCCACGGTCCACGAGCGCGCCCGCGGGCAGCGCGATCAGCGCGAACGCCGCCGTGGTGGCGGCGGTCAGCAGCCCGACCTCGAACGTGCTCGCGTTCAGCGCGACGACCGCGACCAGCGGCAACGCGAGCTGGGTGACCGCCGAACCCATCTCGCTGGCCGTCTGACCGCTCCACAGCAGCAGGAAATCCCGCTGCCGCCACAGGCTCGGCCTCCCGAACTCCGGCTTCGCGTCTTGAAGTTCGTTCGCCACGTCCGTCACGGTGTCAGCCTAGTGCCGGGCCTCGGCCGCCCGTCCGGCGCCGCAGGACCACGGCGAGCACGATCCCGGCGAGGAAGAGGACCGTGCCCGCGGCCAGCCACGGCCACGGGTCGAACTCGTCCACGCAGGACTGGCCGGAGGCCGTCGTGGTGCACACGTTCCCCGGGCCGTCGCGGTTGAGGAAGGCCACGTACAGCAGCGGTACGCCGAGCCCGGAGACCAGGCCCGGAAGCCCGGCCGACGAGCCGCGCCGCACGGCCAGCAGCGCTGCCGCCGCGATCGCGACGGGCAGCAAAAACGGACCGACGGTCAGCACGGTCAGCAGACCGAGCGAGCCCAGCGCGCCCACGACGAACCAGACGCAGAACCACGCCCGGACAGCGGTTCCCATTCGACCTCCCTGGCGGACGGTGGCCACGCGGTGGACCGTCGGATCAGGATCTGGACAGATATGCGGGAGCGGCCCACGCGATGTCGTCGACCGCGAGCCACTGCGCGGCCGCGACGGCCGTGGGTGTCACACCTGCGAACGCCATGACATCGCGGTGCAGATGGGACTGGTCGGCATAGCCGATCTCCGCCGCCACCCGTGCCGCGCTGTGGCCCGCGGCCAGCCGGTGGGCCGCGTGGTCGAAGCGGACCAGCTGGGCGGCACGCTTGGGGTTGAGACCGATCCGGGACCGGAACCGGGACCACAGGCGCTTACGGCTCCAGCCGACCTCGGCCGCCAGCCGCTCGACCCGGACCCCGCCCAGGTTCGCCACCATCTGCCGCCATACGAAGGCGACTTCGGGCTCGACCGTCCGGCCTGTCTCGTACCGTCGGACGAGCGCCGCCGCCGCGATCGCGAACCGGTCCTCCCAGGAGCGGGCAGCGTGCAACTGTTCCCGCGTCCGCGTGCCCTCGCGGCCCCAGAGGTCCTCGAGGGTGACCATCGTGCCGTTCGCCTCGGCGAAGGCGCCGCCCAGCACCTCGTACGCGACCACCGGTGACAGGCGCACCTGAAGGCAGTCGATGTCACGGCCGCGGCCCCGGACACCGCCCGAGGCGAGTCCGAGGACGAAACTGCCGTTCTGCCGCCAGCCGTTGCCGTCGTCGACGGCGAGCAGTCCGTCGCCCAGGTCGACGGCGACCGTGACGGCCGGGTACGGAACGATGTCCAGGTCGACGGGGTCCGTGGTGCGACCCCGGAATCCGGCCATGCCGACGCCGGGCAGCAAGCCGGGCTGGGACGGCGTGGCGATGTCCCACACCGCAGCGGCATCGGGAACCGGCCCGGCGGATCGCATGACGCCAACCTACCGCGACATTCGTCCAAGACGGGATGGAGCGGACGCGCCGACACTGACGGCTCCTGCAAGCACCGCGGACCAGAAAGGGACCGCTCGTGACGCACACGCCGATCGACCCGTTCACCCCGGCCGTCGAACTCGCCGCAGCCATACGCCGCAAGGAGGTGAGCCCGGTCGAGGTCGTCGACCGCTGTCTCGAGCGGATGGACGAACTCGACCCGCGGCTCAACGCCTTCTGTCACCGGGCCGACGACGACGTCCGCAAAGCCGCGGCCGACGCGACCGACGCGGTGGCGCGGGCCGCGTCGACCGACGACCTCCCGCCGTTCCACGGCGTTCCGCTGCCGGTCAAGGACCTGGTGGACGTCGCGGGCTGGCCCACCACCCATGGCTCCGCCGGCACCGGGCGGGCACCGGCCACGGCGTCGGACCCGGTCGTACGACGGCTGGTGGACGCCGGGTTCGTCCTGCTCGGGAAGACCACCACCTCCGAGTTCGGCGCCCTGCCCTTCACCGAGAACGAGACACTCGGCATCTCGCGCAACCCGTGGGACCCGGATCGCACGCCGGGCGGGTCGTCGAGCGGAGCGGGTGTCGCCGTCGCCGCCGGGATGGCGCCGATCGCCCATGCCGAGGACGGTGGCGGGTCGATCCGTATCCCCGCGTCGTGCAACGGGCTCGTCGGGCTCAAACCCACCCGCGGTCTGGTCGGCAACGCGACCGTCGGCGCGGAGGGTCTGGGCACCAGCGGTGTGCTCACCCGCACGGTGGCGGACACCGCGGCCGCCCTCGATGTGCTGGCGCGCCACGATCCCGGCCTGTGGTGGTCACCGCCCGACCCGCGGAGGTCCTTCGCCTCCTTGCTGAGGACGGAGGCGCCGACGGGGCTGCGGATCGGTGTGCTCACCGACTCTCCGATCGCGGGGATCGCCGTGGACCCGGCGTGTACCGCGGCCGTCGCCGTCACGCTGCGCACGCTGGAGTCGGCCGGTCACCACGTCGTCGACACCCCCCTCCCGCTGCCCCCGGCCGACGAACTGGTGGCGGCGTTCATGACCATCTGGAACGTCGGCGGCAGCGGCGTCCCGCTCGCGGATCCGGACCGGGTCGAGCCCCACAGTCGCGCCCTGCGGGCCGCGGCACGGGCCGTCGACTCGTGGGCTTACACGGAAGGGGTGCGCAAGGCCCAGGAGTTGTCGCGACGCATCGTCGAGGGCTTCCTCGCCGGCTTCGACCTGCTGGTCACGCCGACGACGGCCTGCCTGCCGCCGCGGGTCGGCGCCTGGCGGGCAGGCACCGACGACCATCCCCTGGCGGCCCTGCTGAACAGTTACCCGTTGGGGGTGTTCACGTCGGTGTTCAACGTGACCGGCCAGCCGGCGATCTCGGTGCCCGTCCATCACGACACCGGCACCGGGCTGCCCGTCGGCGTGCAGATCGTCGCCGCGCCGTGGCGCGAGGACCTCCTGCTCCAGGTGTCCCGCACGCTCGAACTCGCCCACCCCTGGACCGATCGCCGCCCGCCCGTCGGCTGAGCACGAAGGCCGTGGCCGGGGCGGGGCGATGCCGGTCAGACGGGCTGCACCCCGGCCGGCGCGCCGCGCGGGTGCCGTCCCTGAAGAGGGCGACCTCTCGGAGCCTCGGTCTCCAGCCTACGTCGCGCATCCCCCGCCCCGAGCGGCCGCACAGGTCGACAGGGCACGGGCGGCACGGTCGGCCACGTCCAGGAGCCGGGCGTCGGCGCCATGGGGCGCGACCAGTTGCAGGCCGACCGGTTCGCCGCGCGCGGTGCGTCCTGCGGGCAGGCTGAGCGCGGGGTGTCCCGTGATGTTGAAAGCCCAGGTCAGTGCCACACTCATCCGCGCTCCGGGGCCGTCGTGGCCGTGCGGCGGGTGGGGTGTGGTGGGCGTGAGGAGGAGGTCGGCGTGGGCGAAACGGTCCCGCAGGCGTGCGGCGTTGCCCGCGACGGCACGGGCCACGTCCGCGGGCAGCCTGCCGCCCGCCCGCAGGGCCGTCCAGGCCGGGGCGGGATCGTCGAGGGTCAGCGGCCGGTCCGCCGACACCGCGAGAATGCCCTGGTCGGCAAGGATCCGTACGGCGCGACGGGCCACGGCGGCGACGGCGGAGTCGGTGTCGGCATACCCCAAGTCGGCCGACCAGGCGGCAGTCGGCGGCGGTGCCGGCTCCGCCGAGGCGGTCCGTACGGAGGCAACCGCGTCCAGATAGGCGACGGCGTCCAGCGGACTCCGGACCAGCACACCCGGCGAGTTCAGACCGGCCCGGTCGCGGGAGGGCAGCAGCCCATTGGTGGGCTTGAAGCCGGTGATCCCGCACCACGCGGCGGGAATCCGTACCGAGCCGGCGCCGTCCGAACCGCTGGCCATGGGTACGAGGCCGGCGGCGACGGCGGCCGCGGACCCGGCCGACGATCCGCCGGGCGACCAGGCCGGATCGAGCGGGTTGAGGGTGGGACCGCGGTCGGTGTGCCCGTAGGTCTGCCAGCCCTGCCGGGTGCGCGGCACCGAGGTGGCGCCGACCGGCACGCACCCGGCCTCGGCCAGACGCCGGTTCTGGAAGGAGTCGGCGCCCTCTCCGGCCTTGACGCCGATCGGCACTCCCGCCAGCGGCAGTACGGCGCCACGAGCGAGCCTGGCGTCGACCTCCGCGGCCCGGGCGAGGGCTTGCTCCTCCCAGACGTCGGTGAAGGCCCGTACGGCATCGTCACGTTCCATGATCCGCGCCAGCGCGGCCGTGACGACCTCGCGCGCCGACAGGTCACCTCGGTCGACGTGCCGCGCGATGTCCGATGCGGACAGGGCCGCGTACTCGGCTGTGCTGATCAAGGTCCGTCCTCCGATCGATGCCCGAAGCCGGGGCCGGCTTCGAGACCGCGGTCACATCTCCCCCACCCGCTCCGTGAGCCCCCGTGCGCGCAGTGTCGCGGAACCGGTGAAGCACCGCACATGACCCACGTCACCCACTACCCGCGATAGTGGACAGAAACAGGCAGGTTTAGGCACACATCCATGCTCTGACCTGGGGATTGAGAGCCAGCTCACACGGACCGGCGAACACCCCAATGCGGCCACAACTAGTAAAAGGGGTCATTGCGGACATCGGTCGGGGCTGGTTGTCTTGAGGACGTCGCCAGGCACCACGACCCCCCAGGGGTCACGGTGCCGACGCATGCCAGGACCGGAACACACGGCCCACCGGCGAGCGAGCGACCTCCTTGTCCCCGAAGAAAGCGAGCCTCCGTGTCCCTCGCCGTCATCCGCCGCATCGCCAGCCCGAAGAAGGCCCTCTCCGTCGTCGCCATCGCCGGCGCCGCCGCGGGCATGGCCCTGACCGCGGCCCCGGCCCAGGCAGCGACCACCTCGGCCTCCTCCGCCCAGGCGATCGCGCACCGGATGATCCCGGACGCGGCCCAGTACAACGCCTTCAACCAGATCGTCACCCACGAGAGCGGCTGGAACCACACCGCCACCAACTCCTCCTCGGGCGCCTACGGCCTCGTGCAGGCCCTGCCCGGCTCGAAGATGGCCTCCGCCGGTGCCGACTGGAAGACCAACCCCGCCACCCAGATCAAGTGGGGCCTGGACTACATGAACTCCCGCTACGGCAGCCCCGCCCAGGCCTGGGACTTCTGGCAGACCCACCACTGGTACTAAACCAACCAGCACCGGGCGAACCCACCGCCCACAGCCAGAAACACACGACACCGACCGCTGCTTCACACGAAGCAGCGGCTTTGTCGTATCCCGCCCGCTCGTTCGTGAACCGATCGGCGGGGCTCGTCCGATGAGGGGGTGAGCGCCGTTTCCGAGACGGCGCCCGAGTCCGAGCAAGGGGAATGACGGATGCTGCAGATGACGGAACTGTCCACCCTCGTACTGATCGTCCTCGCGGCCGCGATCTCGCTGTGGCCGCTGATCGACTGCGTCCGCACCCCCGCGGACCGGGTCCGCTTTGTACCGAAGGTGCTGTGGGTGCTCTTCCTGCTCAACGGATCGCTCTTTGCCGCCTTCGTCTGGTTCTACTTCGGCAAGAAGCCGATGGCGGACGTGGCGAAGGGCCCGGTCCAGCCGACCGAGTCCCTTGCTCCGGCGCGGTAGCGGAGGGTTCCCGACGGGCGACAGTCTGCACCGCAGGTCAGTCGCCCTGGGTGTGCCCGACGCACTCGACGACGAGATCCCGCAGGCTGCCCGTGCGCCGCATGCACAGCCTCTGCTCCTGCGCGCCGTTCCCGCGGCGCAGCAGCTCGGCGAGGGCCGCCTCGACCTCGGCCGCGTCGCCGCTCGCCTCCAGCGCGTCCCCGATGTGTTCCACCAGCGAACGCACCACGTCCACGGCGGGCCGGGGTCGCATGGTCACCGGGTCGAGCAGGTCCCGGTCCAGGCCCGACTTGGCGGCCTGCCAGGCAGCCAGCCGCAGCATACTGACGCCGTGGTCGGGCGGTGGCCCGCCCGCCCGCCAGTCGCGGGACGCCGTCTCCACCAGACCCCGGGCCAGCGCGGCGACCAGCACTGCGGTCTCCGCACGCAGACACACGTCCGCCACCCGGATCTCCACCGTCGGGTAGACCGCGGACAGGCGTGCGTCGAAGTAGACCATCCCCCGGTCGAGGATGACGCCGCTGGCCACCATGTCCGCCACCCTCTGGTGATACCGCTCGGCCGACCCGAACAGCTCCGTCGGCCCCGCCGACGGCCAGCGCTCCCACACCCGGGTGCGATAGGCGGCGTAGCCGGTGTCCCGGCCCTGCCAGAAGGGCGAGTTGGCGCTGAGCGCGCCCAGCACCGCCAGCCAGGGCCGCAGCCGGTCGAGCACGGCCACGGCCTCCTCGTCGGACTCCACCGAGACATGCACATGGCAGCCGCATACCAGCTGCTCCTGGACGGCGATCGCGTACTGTTCGGCCATCCACTGATACCGCTCGTTGACGCTGAGCGACGGGCTGACCGGCAGCGGGGACGTGGCGAGCGCGGCGACCGCGCACCCGATCCCGCCCGCGTACCGCGCCGCCTCCTTGCGGCAGCGAACGATCTCGGCGCCGAGGTCCGCCATCTGCGACTGCGGGTGTGTGGCGAACTCCAGCATCTGCCCGTACAGCTCCTTCTCGAAGACGTCCTGTCCGGGATCGTCCTGGCCGGCACGGGCGAGCACGGCGGCCGACAGTGCCCTCGGCTCACCGCTGTCCGGATCCACGAGAAGGAGTTCCTCCTCCACTCCCACAGTGCGCACCTGCTGCCGCCCTCCTGCCCGTGCCGCCCACACGGGTTCGCACGGGTCCGTGGCACCCCGAGTCCGTGACACCCGACTACCCTGGGCGGAGACGCCGACACCTACGGGAGTCACGGCACGCGTCGCGACAGCGAAGGCCGCCTACCGGGCTCCGCCGCCCCGCCCTCGCTCGTTTTGCCCCGGGCGATTCGGGGACGCGGAGGCCATGGTGCAATTCGGGTACACGACGATGACGGAGCAGGCGGGTCCCCGTGCACTGGTGGATCACGTAGTGGGCGCGGAGCGGGACGGCTTCGACTTCTCGGTGACGGCCGATCTCGTCATCGCCACGGAGCCGGACGCGGGCCTGCCCGCAGCGTTCGACCGGCACGGCGGCGCAGGCGAACCGCGTGTCGGACAACTGCCGGTCTGCTACGACCCCGACCGTGACGCGGCGATCGACCGCGCCCACGAGGAGTTCCGGTGGTTCGGCGGCGGCTGGAAGGTGAACGCCGAACTCCCCCACCCGGACGCCTTCGCTGCGGCAACCCAGTTGCAGCCACATGGACGGACCGCTGCACGGCGGCAAGGTCGTCGAGGGCTGTCTCGAATGCCCGTGGCACGGAAGCAGGTTCCGCCTGTCGGACGGAGTGAACGTCCAGGGCCCGGCGACCGCACCCCAGCCGCCGTTCACCTGCCGGGTCGGCCCCGACGGGTCCGTCGACGTGCGTCTCACGCAGGTCTGAACGCCCTGGAGAGCATCATGCACCGCAAGTTGCTGGGGATCTATCTCAACGACCATCTGGCCGGCGCCACTGCCGGAGAGCAACTGTCCCGTCACATCGCCGAGCACCTGCGCCGCTCGCCGTACGGAGGTGAACTGCGCCGCGTGGCACACGAGATCGCGCAGGACCGGCAGACACTGCTGGAGCTCATGGACGACCTCGGCGTCCCGGAACGGCGCCACAAGGTGTACGCCGGACGTCTCGCCGAGAAGGCACGCCTGGTCAAACTCAACGGGCGGCTGCGGGGGCGGTCCGCGCTCAGCAGCGTCACCGAGCTGGAGACCCTCCGCCTGGGGATCGAGGGAAAGATGCTGCTGTGGCAGACGCTCCTGCAGTTCGCCCCGGCGAAGGCGCTGGACGAGACCAGGCTGAGGACGTTGCTGGAACGGGCCAGGCATCAGGCCGCCGCGGTCGAGTCGGCTCGCCGCAACGCGGCCGTCGCCACGTTCGCCCCGGCCCGCAGGCGTGGCCCCGCACGGCTGCTGTCGGCCCGCGCGTGACCCCGGCCGGGCGGACTCGTGCCTGGGCCGTCCCTCCCTTCGCAATGCGGGGCGGATACCTGGGTTCGCGCCGCTCTGCCGGGTACTCGGTGCCGTGCACACACAAGGCGGCCGGCACACCTGGTGCGGCCGGCCATCGCAACGAGTCGACGAGCCGATGAGTCGGCATGTAGGCATGACGGCAAGTGGGCAAGTGGGCAAGTCGGCGAGGAGATTTTCATGAGCACCGTCAAGGAAGCGGTCGACGTGGAGGTGCCGGTACGCACGGCGTACGACCACTGGACCCAGTTCGAGGAGTTCCCGCGGTTCATGGAGGGTGTCGAGGAGGTCAGGCAGCTCGACGACCGGCACAACCACTGGACCACCAGCATCGGCGGGATGCGGCGGGAGTTCGACACGGAGATCGTCGACCAGCTGCCGGACGACCGGATCACCTGGCGCTCCGTCGGCGGCGACACCCGGCAGCGCGGATCGGTCCGGTTCGAGCGGCTGGACAACCTGCACACCCGGGTGGAACTCACGTTGGAGGTGGAGCCCACCGGCGCGGCCGAGAAGGGGGCCGACGCGCTGGGCGTGATCGACCGGCGGGTCAAGGGAGACCTGCACCGCTTCAAGGAATACGTCGAAGGCGGCGGCGACATCGCCGGCTGGCGCGGCCGCATCCGTCCCGGAGACTCCGGCACCCCCATGTGAACAGACCGGCACAGGCCCGGGCGGCCGGGAGACACCGAAGGCTGCGCAAGCGGGACGTCCCGGGCGGAGCGAGGCGCTGGCTCGGCCTGAGCGGAGCGAGGCGCTGGATCAGGCCCTAAGGTCACCTGCATGTCGAGGACCACACCGCCGCGCCCGCTGGACGTCGAGGCGCTCTTCCCGGAGCTGTCCGCCTACCGAGGCACCACCACCCGGCTCCATCCACGCCCGGGACGGCCGGACGCCACCACGAGTTCCGTCGGCGGTCCGCTGCTGTGGCCGTCGGACGAGCCATGGCCGGTATGCACCGAGCCGCACAGCCACGCGCGCGGCCGGCGGCCGGCCGACATCCACCGGGAACGGCAGATCCTCGCCTCCGCGTGGCGCCGTGAAGCGAACCCCGGTCCCACCGACGAGGAGCGCCGGCTGCTCGACGAACTCGACCGGGAGCAACGCGTCGAAGGAGCTGCCGCGACTGACCCGCTGCCGCTGATCGGTCTTGCGCAGCTGTACCGGAGGGAGATTCCCGACCTGCCGGCCGGGCCGGACGGCTGCGATCTGCTGCAGGTCTTCTGGTGTCCCTTCGACGCGCACGGCCCGAGCCGTCACGGCATGCTGCTCGACCTGCGCTGGCGCCGGTCCTGGGAGGTCAGCGAGGTACTGACCGCGCCGCCGCAACCGCAGGTCGTCGGCTACGACGGGTACGTACCGGAGCCGTGCGTGCTGCATCCGGAGCAGGTGGTCACCTACCAGTTCGCCGGTCTCCTCCCGGAGGAGCTGTGCGCCCGGATCGACGCCTGGGACGAGGCCATGGAGGAGGAGGCCGGGGACACGGCCGACGAGGAGGACACCTCGGTGGTCGGATACCAGTACGACCTGTCGATCCCCCCGGGCTGGCGCGCCGGCGGCTTCGCCTCCTGGCACACCACCGACCCGGCCCCCATGGACTGCCGCACCTGTGCGCAGCCGATGCAGTTGCTGCTGACCATCGACAGTTCGGAGTGGGACGGCGGGAGCGGCAGCTGGAGACCGATGGAGGAGCAGGGCCTGCCGCCGCACCCGCATGCGAGGCCGACCGAGGTCACCGTGGGCCGCTGGGGCGAGCTCAACGTCTTCTCCTGCCCGGGGAATCCCGCCCATCCGCACCGCTGGAGCATCCAGTAGGGCGGGTGCTTGACCCTCACGCGGCGTCATGCCGCATGGTCGGTGGCGTGGAAGAGCACCTGAGCGTGGGGCATGTGGCGGAGCTGGCCGGAGTGAGCGTGCGCACGCTGCATCACTACGACGCCGTCGGTCTCGTACGGCCGTCCGCACGGACCGCGGCCGGATACCGGGCCTACTCGGCGGACGACGTGGAGCGGCTGCGGGAGGTGCTCGCCTATCGGCGACTGGGCTTCGGGCTGCGGGAGATCGCGAAGCTGGTCGACGACCCGGACACCGACGCGGTCGCGCATCTGCGCCGGTTGCGCGGCCTGCTCATGGAGCAGCGTGACCGCGCCGCCGCGACGGTGACGGCCATCGACAGGGAACTGGAGGCACGGGCCATGGGGATCAGGACGACGCCGGAGGAACAACTGAAGGTGTTCGGTGCGCAGTTGTACGACGCCATCGGGTCCGCCTACCCGGCGACGCGACGCACCGAGCCGCGTATCGCCGCGAGGGTCTGGGAGGCGCTCGGGGACGCGCGGACGGTACTGAACGTCGGGGCAGGCACCGGTTCCTACGAGCCGCCGGACCGCGACGTGACCGCGGTGGAGCCGTCGGCGGTCATGCGGGGGCAGCGTCCGGCGGGTGCGGCGCCGTGCGTGGCGGCCACCGCGGAGAGCCTCCCGTTCGAGGACGGGTCGTTCGACGCGGCGATGGCCTTCAGCACCGTTCATCACTGGCAGGACCCGATCGCCGGGCTGCGTGAGATGCGGCGCGTGGCCCGCCGGGTGGTGGTGGTCACGTACGACGCCGGGGACACCGAACGGCGTGAGCGGTTCTGGCTCACCCGTGACTATCTGCCCGAGTTCGCCGGTCTTCTCGTCGACTGGCCTTCGCTGGCGGACCTGACCCGCGCGATCGGGGGCCGGGCGGAGCCGGTGCTGATTCCGTGGGACTGCGCCGACGGCTTCTTCGAGGCCTACTGGCGGCGGCCCGAGGCGTACCTGGACGAACAGGTGCGACGCGCGGTGTCGGTGTGGACCAGGGTGGGGCCGCAGGCCGAGCGGCGGGCGGTGAACAGCCTTCGCGAGGACCTGGCCTCGGGCCGGTGGGCGCAGCGCAACCGCGACCTCGTCGCCCTCGACGCGGCGGAGCTCGGCCTCCGGCTGCTCGTGGCCTGAACCTGGTCCGAACGGGGCCGTCACCAGGGGGCATACCCGCCCTTGAGGGCCCGGACGGCGGGCCCTCAAGGGTTCGGTGCGGACCGGTTCCCGTCGTGCGTGAGCACGGCGACGCATCCACGGCGTCCTGGGCACCGGCTCGAACGGTCCGGCTACTGAGCGGTCCGGCTACTCGAACGGTCCGGCTATCCGTGGTGGCCGGGCGCGAGGGGATTTCCGGCCTTGCGGACGACCTTGGCGATCCAGGCCATGGCCTCGGGCACGTCGTAGTTGCCGGCGTGCGGCTGGTTCCAGGCGAGCTGGTAGTCGACGTCCTTGACCTGCTGGTCCGCCTCGAGTGCCCGGTCGAGGTTGACCGAGACGATGAACGAGGTGTCGCGGTCACGGGTGCCGTTGCGGACGTACCAGTTCGGCGCGGTGTCGGCGGCGGTGCCGATGAAGTCCATCGGGTCGATCAGGTGGATCTGGTCGTCGACGGTGGTGCTCGGCTTGCGGGTGTACTGGTCCCAGGTCAGGCCGGTGTCGTCGATCCCGCTGCCGTCGCCCGCGACGTCGTTGTGGTCCCAGCTGTACTCGGTGTAGTTCATGTACTTCTGGGTCGGGGGCCCGAAGAGGTTGGTCTCGGTGCCGCTGGTGGTGTTCCCGTTGACGCCCACGGCGTCGAAGGCGGGCGTCGTCTTGAGCGTGGCCTGGGTGGCGACGAAGGCGAGGTACCTCGTCATGTCGACCGAGAGCACCTTGTCGGTGGTGTTGTCGACGTCGATCCAGTCGTTGACGTAGGTCTTGGTGGTGGGCGGGCCTCCGAAGCCACCGGACGTGATGACGAAGTCCTCGCCGAGCTGCGGGATCGTGTGCGCGGGGTCGGCCTTCAGATAGGTCTCCGCGGAGCGGACGACCTCCTTCCTGACGGTGTCGAGCATGCTCGCCGCGGTGAGCGCGGAACCGTCGGGGTTGCGCAGCCCGAGGCTCTTCTCGTACGCGGGGAACCGGGCGGCGATCGCGGCGGCGTCCTCGGGCGAGGGGTTCTCGCCCGTGGTGTCACGGGTGCCGAGGATGTTGTACAGCCACTCGTAAGCGGTGTCCGCGTTGCCGAGGTCGGTGATCGGGCAGTACGCGTTGACCGCGAAGACGTCGTCGCGCAGGGTGCTGTGGCCCTTCGCGTCGATGCCCGCGGCGCCGATCCGGGCGAGGTAGGGGTCGTACTCCCTGCTGTTGCCGGAAGCGCCCAGGATCGACACCAGCGCGCCGCCACCGCTGGTTCCGTTGATGACGATCCGCTCGGCGCTGCCGGGCATCGTGGCGTCGTTGAGGCGCAGATAGCGGACGGCGGCCTTGGCGTCGACCGCGGCGGCGGGGGCCTTGCCGGGGGCCGTGCCGTCGGCACCGAGCAGTCCGCGGCTGCGGTTGGCGACGTCGACGAAGACGTATCCGGCCTTCAGCGCTGCGCCGACGTTGCTGGTGGAACTGTTGTAGGACGCGCCGCCGGTCACACTCGCCCTGATGTAACTGGCCATCCAGCCCGCGTTGTTCACCGCGAAGTAGATCGGTGCGCGCTGGTCGTCGAAGGCGCTCTCGGGGACGAACACGTTCATGCTCTGGTAGCCGCAGGCGGTGTTCTCGATCGTGGTGCTGCCGCCGCCGGGGCCACCGGACTGCTGTGCCGCCGCCGCGACCGGCTTCGCGACGTAGCAGATCTCCTTGTACCAGCGCACGTTCATCGGCCGGCCGTCGACGGTCACCGTGATCGTCGTGTAGGCGGCGGAGTCGAAGGCCAGCGCGGCGTCCTCCGGGTCCGCGCCCTGGCCGCGGATCTGCTTCGGCGCCGTCGCGGAAGCCTCCGCGAAGGAGGCCGGGATCACGACGGTCGTGAGCGCGAGGGAGCCCGCGATCGCCACGCTTCTCAGCAGCTGCTTCCGGGTCACAGGGCGTCCTTCCTCGAAGCCGGTGAGGTGTGTGCACGTGCGCGGCGTCCAGGGGACGCCGAGAGCCGCCGCATGGGGTCTCCCCTCGTTGAGAACCGAGCGCTTCGCAGATGCGTCGGGCGAAGGCGTCACGCACGCTACAAGATTGTTAACAATATGCACAGCAATCTAGCGGACATCTTTGTTATGAATCTGGCAGGACGGCTCCCCGACGCGGTCAGGGGGTGCGACGGCGACTGCCGGACCGGGTCCGGCGCCGCGTGCCCTGGGCTGGGGGCCCGGCCGGCGCCGACAGAGTTCGTGCATTTTTCACGTGACAGTGCTCCGGCGTGATCCGAGGGGCGATGATGATCTTCATGCCGGGCTACGCGTGCTCTGTAGAGCGGCGAGGGGCGGATGCAGGCATGGACCGGCGATCACGGAGGGGTGCGAGGAATTTCCCTCTGGGGCCGGTCGTGCGCGGGAGGTGTGTCCGGCGGCGCGCCCCGGCCTCACCGACTACGACCTGATGCTGCGCCAGGCCGTCCCGCGGTGGAGCACCCTCGTCTCGCCGGTCGAGGTCGTGAACTGGTCGGGGAACTACAGCTGTGCCCGTGACGCCTGCCCCGCCGACTACGACGGGCTGCACCCCGACGCGCTCGGCGAGTTCCAGATCGCGCACGCCTTCGAGACCACCCTCCACGACCGGTACCGCATCGGCCAGACCGTCCCCGACGTCCCCCGCTCGGTCCCGGAACGCCCGCTGGACGTCGCGCGGAACGTCAGGGCCGTCTCCAACGACCTGGGCGTCACGGTCACCTGGGACCGGGTGTACGGCGCGCGCGGCTACACGGTCCGCTCCCGGCTGGTGGGTGCGACCGCGTGGAACGAGACGCCGGTGCAGGCGAACCGCTACGACACCACCTGGACCCAGGACGGCTGGGAGTGGGAGTACTCCGTCCGTGTCAACAACGCGGGCGACGGTGTCTCCGCCTGGTCCCCGGTGATCCGGGCCACCGCCCACCCGCACACGGCGGCTGCGCCCTCGCATGTCCTCACCCACGCCACCCTGGACGGAGTGGACCTCTCCTGGGAGCCCGCCACGGGGCCGTACAGCGACAGCGTGGACCGCTACGAGATCATCACCTGGGACAGGGACACGCCGGGCGCCTTCATCCAGAGCACGGCGGTGCGCGGCACCTCGGCGCACATCGCCGGGCTGACCCCGGGCCACCACTACCTGGTCGCGATGGTCACCTGGAACGCGGTGGGCGGCGGCTTGCCCACGGGCGCCCGGCCCGTCACCATCGGCGCGGGCACCCCGCCGGTCCCGACGGACCTGCGCATCAAGTCCCTGGATGCCGTGACGGTGCAGCTCAACTGGAGCGGCTCCCCGCAGGCCGCCGGATACCGTGTCTGGTACCGCAGAAGACGGACCCTAGTCGTTGCGTGCCGCTTCGGGGCCCGTGATGCGTCTGAGCAGTGGCATCGTGGACGCGATCACCGCCAGCGAGGCGACGAGGCCGGCCAGCACGATCGCGTAGTACTGGATCCCGGGCGCCCGGATCGTGTAGCCGAACTGTGCCCGTACGAACAGCTGGGCCGCCAGGAAGCCCATCCCGATCGCCACCACGGCAACCACCAGGAGGGGCACCGCGCTCTCCAGCAGCACCACCCGCCGCAGCACCCCGAGCTGTGTGCCGGTCAGCCGCAGCAGGCTGAACGGGCGCTTGCGGTCGCGCAGTCCCCCGGCCACGCTCACCGCCAGGCTGCAGCCGGCGATGGGGAAGCTGACCAGGACGACCACGTCGGCCAGTTGCCGGTATCCGGCGAGCTGCGCGCCGCTGTCGGCGTGGTCCTCGCCGACGGTCCGCGGGATGTCGTGGTCGGGGTACGTGTTCGCGAGGATGGTGCGCGCACGCTCGATCGCCCCCGTCGACCCGTCGGTGGCCACGACGATCTCCTGGACCGGGAGGCGCGCGAGGCGCTGGGCGGAGATGTCGGCGGCGGGCCATGCCGTGGGCCAGTGAATCCAGCGGTACGTGCCGAGACTGCCGTAGTTCTGGGCGACCGACGCCGTGCGGGCTCCGGGGACGCATGCGCTGTGGGCCGGCATCCTGGCGAGCTCCGCGCACGAGGCCAGCCCGGCGACCGGCGGGGTGCCGGTGCCCTGTGGAGCGCCGTAGGCAGGGTCCGTGGTGCCGAGCGGGTTCGTGTGGATCATCAGCACGCCTCTCACGCCCGGTACGGAGTCCAGGTCGCCGACCACGGACGGGGAGAGCGGCGGCACGCTGCCGACCGGACGCCCGGAGGTGGCGTCGAAGCCCCGGGCGTAGTCGGCGACCACGGCGCCGGCGATCGTCCGGCCGGCCTGCGGGATGCCGCGCTCGGCGGTCAGCGAGCCGATGATCCCGACGGCCGCGCTGGTGACGCACAGGGCGAGGACCAGCCCGCTGACCGCGCGGAAGCCGGCCTTCGGGTCGTCCGCGAGCCGTCGGCCCGCGATGAGCAGCGCAGGGCGGCCGGTCTGCCGGGCCAGGAGCCGGGCTCCGGCCATGGTCAGCCAGGGCCCGGCGATGACGAGCCCGGTCAGGACCAGCAGGATTCCCGGGACGAAGACCCAGATCTGGCCGTCGGTACTCCTGGGCACCCGGCCGATGGTGTACGAGAGTTCGGCGATGCCGACGACCAGGGGGATCACCCGGCGCACCCGCGGCGGGCGAGGTGTGACGCGCCGGATGACCCCGAGCGGGGAGACCTGCACGCGGCGCAGGGCGATCCGGGCCGCGACGGCGGCGCCCACCGGGACGGCGAGGCAGACGAGCAGGATGTCGCCGGTCCGCAGCCTGAGATCGTCGGCGAAGTAGGGAGTCTGCGTGAGGTCGACCAGGGCCAGTTGCGTACGGAACAGATGGAAGAGGCCGAAGCCGACGGCCGTGCCGAGGATCGCGGCCAGCGTCGATTCGACGGCGGAGAGCATCGAGATCTGCCGCGGTGTGGCGCCCACCAGGCGCATCGCGGCGAAGCGCTGCTCGCGGCGGGCGGCTGCCAGCCGGGTGGCCGTGCCGATGAGGACGAGCACGGGGAAGATCAGGGCGGTGCCCGCGACGGAGAGGATCAGCTTGATGCCGCTGCTGTCGATGCCCGCCCGGACCGTGCAGTTCGTGCCGTTGCAACTGCTCGGGGCCACGGTGGTGATGGCGGTGACCCGGGTCGCGTCGCGCTGCTTCGCGAGCTGGTCGGGGTGGTGGCCGATGACGACGATCAGGGAGTCGGGGCCCGGGAGCGCCGCGTCGCCGACGATGCCGACCTGGTGGCCGGGGTAGCGGTCGGCGAGTTCGGCGGCCGGGGTTGAGCGCAGCAGCTCGGTCAGGGCCGGAGAGGCGTAGAACTCGCCCGGTCCGGGAAGGTGTGCGAGCCCTGGTGGAACCGGGGAGTTCGGGCCGGTGGCGGCGACGTCGACCCGGCCGATGGTCCTGCCGTCGACGTGGTCCGCCCTGAGCAGCCACCACAGCGGGTCGGGGTCCGACTTCGCCGCGGGCTGCGCCGCCGTGCCGTTGCC
Source organism: Streptomyces sp. NPDC107559 (assembly GCF_055657365.1). Lineage (NCBI taxonomy): Bacteria > Bacillati > Actinomycetota > Actinomycetes > Kitasatosporales > Streptomycetaceae > Streptomyces > Streptomyces sp. NPDC107559. The sequence goes on from NZ_JBVKBD010000011.1 coordinate 46,242, forward strand.
GGAGCCGGTGTTGAGCCAGGCGTTGCGGCTGTTCTGGGTGGCGGTGGCGTTGACGGCCGCCAGGATGCTCAGCAGCAGTCCGACGCCGAGGGCGACGGCGGCCACGATGACGGCGAGGCGGGCCCCGGCCTCCCTGCCACCTCTCAAGGTGAGGCGCAGGCCGAGGCGGATCACGAGCCGAGCCGTTCGACGAAGAGCGGTGTGACCTTGCCGTCGCGGACGATGACCTCGCGGTTCGCGTGGGCGGCCACCCGCGGCTCGTGGGTGACGAGGACGACGGTGGTGCCCTCCTGCCGTGCCGAGGCGACCAGCAGATCCATCACGTGCTCGCCGGTGAGCGAGTCCAGCGCCCCGGTCGGCTCGTCCGCGAACAGCACCTTGGGCCTTGAGACCAGGGCGCGGGCCAGGGCCACCCGCTGCGCCTGTCCGCCGGAGAGTTCGCCGGACCGGCGTCCCTCCAGGCCGTCCAGCCCCAGCCGCCCGAACCACGATCGCGCCTCGGCCAGCGCGCTCGTCCTGCGCGACTTGGCGAGCAGCAGCGGAAGGGCGACGTTCTCCTCGGCGGTCAGTTCGGGCACGAGCTGACCGAACTGGAAGACGAAGCCGAAGTGATCCCGGCGTAAGGTGCTGCGTTCGGGCTCGCCCAGGGTGTCGACACGGCGGCCGTCGAACCAGATCTCACCGGAGTCGGGGACGAGGATCCCGGCCAGGCAGTGCAGCAGCGTGGACTTGCCGGAGCCGCTCGGTCCGGTGACGGCCAGCATCTCGCCGGCGCGGGCGGAGAGGTTCGCGCCGCGCAGCGCGGGCGTCTGCCCGAACGACAGGACGGCGTCCCGCGCCTGTACGAGGAAGTCGTCGTCCGCACTCATGCGCGCACCTCCGCCGTCAGTGCGGCGAGCCGTGCCACGGTCTGGTCCATCCACCGCAGATCGGCCTCCAGGTGGAACACGCCGTGATCGGCCAGCAGCGTGTCCATCGTGCTGCCGGTGCGGCGCAGCTCGGTCAGCTCCCTCATCCGCTCCATGTGGGCGGCGCGCTGGATGTCGAGGTACACGCGGGGGTCGCGTTCCAGGAGCACCGCGAGGACGACCTTGGTGAACAGCACCGTCTGGAGGTGCGGTTCGCCCGCGACCGGTTCGGTGAGCCAGGTCTCGACCTGTGTGACCCCGAGGTCGGTGATCACGTAGCGCTTGCGGTCCGGTCCGGAACCCGGTCCGGTCTCACCGATCTCGACCTTGCCGTCACGGGCGAGGCGTCCCAGGGTCGAGTAGACCTGCCCGGCGGGCAGCGGTTTGCCCCGGCCGAAGTAGGTGTCGTAGTCGCGCTTGAGGTCATAGCCATGGCTCGACTCCCGTTCCAGGAGTCCGAGGAGTGTCAGAGGAACGGTCATACCCCAGTATCTACACTCAGTATCTACTGCCGTCAACGGGCGGCTCACCCTCGAGCGGGACCCCTGGCGGAGCGCGTCGGCGAAAAGATTCCCGGCGCCTGTCACATCTCGGTGCGCCGCTCCGTCAGTGCGGTGAAGTCACCTACCGGACGGACACCAAGGAGTGCAGTCATGACGAACACCTCGATCTCCCGGATGCCGAACCCGGCCGAGTTCGTGCCCGAGTTGAACGACATCAGCGCCGCTCTCTTCCGGGCCACGGGCAACCACTCGGTACCGCGGACCACGATGAACCTCGTCCATCTGCGCGCCGGGCAGATCGTCGGCAACACCTACCTGACGGTCCTGAACACCGGCTTCCTGCGCAAGGCCGGGGAGTCGGAGGAACGCATCACCGCGGTCTCCTCCTGGCAGGACGCCCCCTACTTCACCGATGCCGAGCGGGCCGCCCTCGCCCTGGTGGAGGCCACCCTGCAACCCGCCCCGCACGGCCAGGAACGCGTCTCCGACGCCCTGTACGCCGAGGTCGCCAGGCACTACGACCAGAAGGCACTGGCAACGCTGACGATCGCGATCGGCCAGATCGGCTTCTTCATCGCCCTGGCCGTCATCGGCAAACCGCAGCCGGTCAGCTCCCTCGCGGACGAACAGTGGGACTGACCCCACCCGGAAAGTGACCACGCGGGCCGCGCCCCACCATCGGGACGCGGCCCGTCGGTCATTCCGGCGAGCAGCCCCGCGTTTCGGCGTGCAGCAAGCGGCAGTTGAGGTCTCCCACTGCCCATGTGCCCTTGTCGCAAACGCGGTTGCGAATCGGCCATGCCTCATCGGCCGCACCTCACGGCAAGTCACCCTTCAGCACAGCCCTCCCACAAGAAACGCACAGGTCAACTGCGACAGGAGAGGCGCCGTACGACTTCTGTCGCGGGTCAGACGGGTCGGTGATATCACGCCATCCCGTTCCTCCCGCAAAGCGAACACCTGTACTGGAAGTTCTGCGTGTGCTTAAAGTGGCGCCGCGCAGCGGCGCGATCTTGACCCGTTCGCACCCGCGCACATCGATCAGCGGCCGAGGGAACACCGCCGCTCACGGGGAGGGGTTGCCAACGGCATCGCGCGGGAGATGGCGACGCTGCGTCTCAAGGTGATCCTCGGACGCCGGGACTTCGAGGCCATCGACTGGTACTTCACCAAGCCGGGTGGCTCGGCGCCGAGTCTCGTCAAGAGCATGCCGAAGCCGGACTGGGCCCAGTGACCCGAAGGCCTCGACATCAGCAAGAACAGCCAGAACAGGAAGTGCACTGAGAATGCCGGATTTCGTACGAGAGGGGCGTCTGTTCCGCGTGGTCAGCTTCGCGGCGTCGCACCGGCAACTGCTGCTGCGCAGCGACGCCCTCGCGGTCGACAACACGGACACCCGGGTCGAGGTGTACTTCGGGCATGTGGAGCTCATGCTGCTCAAGCCCATCTACGAGAAGGGCATCCACGTCCGCCGGGCGTCGGAGGCGGAGTTCGCGGTGCTGAAGGAGCGTCATGACCTACCCGCGAAGGACGCGGCCTTCACCTGGATGATCGAACCGGACGGCGACAGCTTCGCCGTCTCCGGCGACCCCGAGTGGCGCGAGGCGGACCGCGAGTTCGATGACCCGTCCCTGTTCAACTTCGGCCAGCCCTGGCCCCCGGACTTCCCCATCGAGTACGGCAGCGTCGACTGACGCGGACAACACACTGAGGGCGCCCCGCCTGGCATGGGGGGCGCCCTCAGCCGTCGGCATCGGTGCACCTGGTCGGTACCGAAGGTGCAGATCAGCACGAAGGTCCACTGCTGGGGGACGAATGGATTGCCACATCTCCTTCGACATAGGCGCGACCACGGGGTTGCTCTCTCAACTCACCGGCGTGCTGGCCGGCTTCTCGTTCACAGCCGTCGTCATATCCGTGTCGCGCGCACTCGACGGCCGCTCGGCCGGACAGACACCGGCCCCGGATTCCGTCAAGGAGTCCCTGGACCGCGCCATGCCGGTCATGGTCTGCTCATTCCTGGCCCTGGTCGTCACATCCATCTCCTACAGCGCCATCACCGGAGACGCCCACAATGCCGGCCGCGCCGCCACCGAGGAACTGGTGTGCACCCTGGCCGCTTCGGTGGCCACCATCCTGATGTTCTATTCGATCGTCCTCCTCCTGGAGGTGGCCGAAGCCTGGGACGCCGGGTCATCCAGCGGATCGCCACCGGTCGCCTGCTGACCGTCATCGCCCGTGCGGTCGGGGTCGGCTTTTACAGCGCGTACGGCGGCAACGCCTGCGACACACCGCCGCCCGGCGTCACGATGACCATCGCCGGCGTGGGCATGGCGGTGGCACTGGCGTCCTCCGTCTGGCTCTTCCTGTCCCGAGGACCGGATCCGGAGCGCTAGTAGGGCCTGTCCGGCGGATCACGCCGCGGAGCCGCGGCCCGTGTCCGGGAACCCGTGCCCCGGCCCTCTCGGACACGGGGCGATACGAAGCCGTCGGGCCCCGCCTGTCACTCGAAGAGGCCAGTTGCGTCGATCGCCCGACCGTGCTGCTGGGACCGGGGATTCAGGTCTGGCCGGCGTCCGCCGGATCGGCGGCGCGCGAACGGCGTCCTTACGGTGATGCCATGGCAGTGAACAATGCGCGCAAGCGCGGACCCCGGAGTGCGGTTCGTGACGTGCTGGGCGTGTCGGTGCTGTTCGTGCTGTCCGTCGTCGGCGCCTCGTTCCTCCCGCACGAGCACCGGTTCGTCGTGCGATGGTCCGCCGTCCTGCTGGCCGGCATCGGCTGCTTCGCGCTGCTGTGGCGTCGCCGCTTCCCCTTCGCCGTGGCGGCCTGCGCGGTCTGCTGCGGGGTGGCGTTCCAGTTGCTGGGGTTCCGGGAAAGTCCGGTGGTGACCAGTCCGGTCATCGTGTCCGTGTACTCGGTGGCCACGCTGACGGACCGCCGTACGGCTCTGAGCGTGGCCTCGGCCTCGGCCGCCGTGCTGATCGGAGCGGCGTTGTTCCACGACCCGGGTTCCGGGCTGCAACCGGACAACGTCGGAATGCTGGCGTGGACGGCCCTGCCGGCGGCGGTCGGGGACGGAGTGCGCTCGCGCCGGGCCTACGTCACGGCTGTGGAGGAACGGGCGGAGCACGCGGAGCGCACCCGTGAGCACGAGGCGCGGCAGCGGGTGGCGGCCGAGCGGGTCCGGATCGCACGTGAGCTGCACGACGTCGTCGCCCACCACATCGCCCTGATCAATGCCCAGGCCGGCGTGGCGGCCCATGTGGGACAGCAGCAGCCGGATCAGCTCGTCGCCGCCCTCAAGGACATCCAGGAGACCAGCCGGTCGGCGCTGGACGAGTTGCGTGTCACCGTGGGCCTGCTGCGGCAGTCCGGCGACTGCGAGGCACCGCGCGGCCCCATTCCGGGGCTGGAAGAGGTCCCCGCTCTGCTCGCCTCGCTCGAACGGGTCGGCCTCGACGTCCTGTGCACCTGCCACGGTGCGACCCAGCCGCTGGCCCCCGCGGCCGATCTGGCCGCCTACCGCATCATCCAGGAGGCCCTGACCAATGTGCGCAAGCACGGCAGCGCGGACAAGGCCCGGCTGTGCCTGAGCTACACCCCCCGGTGGCTGACCATCACCGTCGAGGACGACGGCCGGACGCTCCCGCAGGAACCGCGGCAGGGCACCGGCCACGGGCTGATCGGCATGCGGGAGCGGGCAGCCAGCGTGGGCGGCACGCTCACCGCGCAGACCAGGCCCGAGGGCGGGTTCGCCGTGATCGCCGAACTACCCCTGCGCTCTGCCGCGACTGCGGGCGGCGGGGCACCACATGCACTACCGGAGGTCCGGACATGACGATCCGCGTTCTGCTCGCCGACGACCAGGCGCTGCTCAGGGGCACCTTCAAGATCCTCTTTGATTCCACGGAGGACATGGAGGTCGTGGGCGAGGCCTCGGACGGCCACGAAGCCGTGGAACTGGCGCGCGCCCGGCATCCCGACGTGGTGCTGATGGACATCCGGATGCCCGGGATGGACGGCCTGGACGCCACGCGTGCCATCAGCGAAGCCGAGGAGCTCGCGGCGGTGAAGGTGCTGATCCTGACCACCTTCGAGAACGACGAATACGTCGCCGAGGCCCTGCGGCGCGGTGCGAGCGGGTTCCTCGGCAAGGGGGCGCAGCCCGACGAGCTCCTCGACGCCGTCCGCACGGTGGCCGCCGGTGAGGCGCTGCTCTCCCCGGCGGCCACACGGGCCCTGATCACCTGCTTCCTGGCCCAGCCCGAAGCCTGTGCGGGCGCGGTCCACCAGCAGCTGGCCTGCCTCACCCCGCGGGAACGCGACGTGATGAGCCTCGTCGCGCTCGGCCTGTCGAACGACGACATTTCCGAACGTCTGTTCGTCAGCCCCTTGACCGTGAAAACGCACGTCAACCGCGCCATGAGCAAGCTCGCGGTCCGCGACCGGGCCCAGCTCGTCGTCATCGCGTACCAGTGCGGTCTGGTCAACGCGACGACGGATCGCGGTCCGTCTCCGTCTCCGTCTCCCCTCTCCGTATGACGAAAGCCAGGCTGGACGCCCCCTTCTGCGCAGCCGGAGCAGCCTGACCTGCCGGGTACTGCGCCCGCAGTACCCGGCAATCACTGCGGAGGGACGACGCGCACAGGGACGGTCGTCGGCCAGTCTTGGAATGCGCCACAAGGCCTGAATCCATGCTTTGCACGGCCGCCTGAACCAGCTGGACCTTGTGGAATGCCCGGGCGGCCGGGCGTCGCAGTACGGAGAGGATCCGACATGGCCACCAACCACGCCGAATGCCGCGCAGTCCACGACCTCCTGGCCGAGCACGCGCTCCAGCTCCTTGCGCCCGAGCAGGCCGACTCCGTCGTCGCCCACCTGGACGCCTGCACCGCGTGCCGGGACGAGTACCACTGCCTCGCCGCGGTCGCCGGACACCTCTCCTCGCTCCGCGAGGCCCTGGCCCCCCGGCTCTGCCCGCGTCAGCGCCACGGCCGGGGCTCCGCCGCCAGGGCCTGGTCCACGTCTCTCACCCTGTCCCAGTGGGTCGACCGCATGGCGTATGTCAGGTGACGCCGCAGATCAGCCGACGTCGGGAGGAGCTCCGGTCCGCCGTGCGGGCGCCGCAGGACGGCAGGCGGAACAAGCCTCAGCGATCCTTCGCGCGCAGCAGGGGCAGGACCTGATCGGCGAGCTCCTCCAGCCCGGCGGCGTGGTCATCGGTCGCCAGCCGGATCACCAGGTGGCGGACACCGGCCTCGATGTAGCCAGACAGCCATGCGGCGGCCTGGCCGGGAGTGCCGGCGAACACGGCCTGGAGAGAGGCGATGAATTCGAATGGCGCGTTGTAGTACCTCTCGACGCTCGCCCGCAGGCGCCGCTGCGCGACCTCCGGGTCCTCGTCCAGGCAGAGTGTCGTATAGAGCGCGGGGGTGACCGTGCGGGACGGCGCGGCCTGCTCGGCGGCCCTCTCGACGTACGCGCGGTCCTGCGCGTACGCGGCCGCCGTCGGCGGATACGGCAGCCAGCCGTCGGCGAGGCGAGCCACGCGTCGCAGCCCCGCCGCACCGCTCGCCGCCAGCCAGATCGGCGGCCCTCCGGAACGCGACGGGGAAGGCGCGATCCGTAGGTCCTCGAAGGCGAAGTGATCACCCTTGTAGGACACGGTCCGCCCCGACCACAGGTGCCGCATCGCGTCGATCGACTCCTCCATGCGGCTCATCCGGGTGCCGAAACCGATGCCGAGCGCCGCGAACTGGGCCCGGGTGGCCGGGTTCGGGAAGCCTCCGCCCAAGCCGGCGATCAGCCGTCCTCCCGAGAGTCGGTCGAGGGTGGCGAACTGCTGCGCCAGCAGGATCGGATGGCGCAGCGCCGGCAGCAGCACGGCGGTGCCGAGCGTGACGCGCTCGGTGGCCTGGGCCGCGGAAGCCAACAGCAGCAGCGGATCCGCGCGCTGCCTGGTCACGGGTCCGTCGCCCGCCCAGACCGAGTCCAGCCCCAACTGCTCCGCCCGTCGCGCCTGAGTGACGAGCGGAGCCAAGTCATGTTCGTCCCGAACGGCAAGTTCGCGTGTCGGCAGCAGGTAGCCGATCTTGAGCCTCGTCATCCGCCCTCCCGGTCACCACGGGGCTCCGAGCGTATGGCACGAGCTTCTCGGTCTTGACGTATCGACGTCATATCCGGACAGCCGCAGCGCGTGCCTCACGGGCCGGCCTTCGAGACCGCGGTCACATCTCCCCCACCCGCTCCGTGAGCCCTCGTGCGCGCAGTGTCGCGGAACCGGTGAAGCACCCCACATGACCCACGTCACCCACTACCCGCGATAGTGGACAAAAAGGGACAGGTTTAGAAGCGGACGCATGCTCTGACCTGGGGATTGAGAGCCAGCTCACACAGGGCGCCGACACCGCGAATGCGGCCACAACTAGTAAAAGGGGTCATTGCGGACATCGGTCGAGGCTGGTTGTCTTGAGGACGTCGCCAGGCACCACGACCCCCCAGGGGTCACGGTGCCAACGCATGCCAGGACCCACGCACCACCCGGATCCGGCGAGCGAGCGACCTCCTTGTCCCCGAAGAAAGCGAGCCTCCGTGTCCCTCGCCGTCATCCGCCGCATCGCCAGCCCGAAGAAGGCCCTCTCCGTCGTCGCCATCGCCGGCGCCGCCGCGGGCATGGCCCTGACCGCGGCCCCGGCCCAGGCAGCGACCACCTCGGCCTCCTCCGCACAGGCGATCGCGCACCGGATGATCCCGGACGCGGCCCAGTACAACGCCTTCAACCAGATCGTCACCCACGAGAGCGGCTGGAACCACACCGCCACCAACTCCTCCTCCGGCGCCTACGGCCTCGTCCAGGCCCTGCCCGGCTCGAAGATGGCCTCCGCCGGTGCCGACTGGAAGACCAACCCCGCCACCCAGATCAAGTGGGGCCTGGACTACATGAACTCCCGCTACGGCAGCCCCGCCCAGGCCTGGGACTTCTGGCAGACCCACCACTGGTACTAAACCAACCAGTACCGGGCGAACCCACCGCCCACCACGGACATCACATGACAGAGCCGCTGCCTCGGGTGAGGCAGCGGCTCTGTCGTGTCCTTCGCCTCAAGGCACCCGGACAGAAGGGCCTAGGGAGCCCAGGGCTGGCCGACGGCCCAGCTCACGTCGTCCGCCCAGGAGGTGGCGCTGTCCCAGGCGTTCGAGCCGCCGTTGCTCGCTATGTAGACGTTGAGGTTGTAGTGCCGGATGAACCGGGTCGGGTAGTTGTACGACGCGAGGGAGCTGCCCGTACCGCTCTTGCCGGTCGTCGGACAGAACGTCGCGTCGGCTCTGAACTGTGCGGTGCCGTCCATGGGCTGGCGATAGAGCCGGAAGTTGGAGTGCCGCAGGAAGTCCCCGGGGTAGTTGCGCGACTCGAAGGAGACACAGGAGCTGTTGGCCAGGCCGCGGCGGACGATCCAGGTCGCGTCGCTCTTGTCGAGGGCCGAACTGCCGGCGGTGACCGGGGAGACGACTGCCGCGTTGTTCTGGTGGCGGATGTAGTCGGTCGTGCAGCACGAGGTGGTGGCGCGCAGCGAGATCTCCGAACCCGGGGTCAGCGAGCCGGTGCTGCCGGTCGCTCCGCCGTAGCCGACGGAGACGATGTTGGCCTGCACGGAGTCGTCCGCGGCGTCCGTCGGGATGCCGGACGTCATGACCCCTTCGAAGAAGGATCCGATGGAGCCGTTGCTGTTGTCGCCGCCGGTGCCGAGGACGATCGCGCCCTCCTGGTGCATGGGCGAGTATCCGCCGGCGGTGGGCTCCGCGCCGGAATATGTCGTGGTCAGGCCGCCGGATTGCGCATTGCCGTATTTCAGCGCGAAATGGTTCTGGCCGTTGTTCTTCAGTAACGCGGTCACGAACGGCAGCGGCCCCGTTCCGGTATTGGACGTGTTCTTGCTGTAGCCGGAGTCGGACTGGAACAGGCCGTTCTCCAGGTCTGCCTGCACCCAGGGACCCTGGCCGTAGCAGGGCGAGAACCAGCACTCGGTGCCGAAGTTGATCGCGTCCATGTGACCGTTGCCGGTGTCCTTGTTGTTCGTCTCGGCGTTGCCGTAGTCGAAGCAGCAACTGCCGTTCACGTGGGTTCCGGAGGTCACCATGTACATCCCCTCGGCCTGGCCGTTGACGGCGACGCCCGAGGTGGAGTTGTCCCGGTAGCCCATGCCGGCCGAGATCTCCAGGCCGTAGACCTGGTGTCCGCCGACGGTCACCGGCAGCGCGTCCGCGGGCGCGCCGACATCGGCGGCTCCGGCCCCGCCAGCCCCTTCGACGGTGAGATCGTTGTGGCGCGACGACTGGTCGTAGATCTGGGTGATGATGCAGGTCGTGCCGGAACAGAAGGAGTCCTGGGCCGCCGCGTCGGCATAGCCGCCGGCGGCCAGCAGGCCGATGTTGGCGGTGGCGCCGTCCGAGGCCCGCTGCACCTGGTAGAGCGAGCCGTTGTACGAGGAGTAGAGCGCTCTGACGAGACTGTGCGCGGCGACGCACGGGGTGCCCGCGACGGCGTAGATGTCGCAGGGCAGCGAGCTCGCGGCCTGGGCCTGGGGCAGACCGACAGCGAGCGCGAGGACGGTGACGAGCGCGGACAGGGCCGCCAGGGTCGCGGTTCTCAGCCTTGATAACACGGTTGACCTCTTCGTCTTCTGGTAGGGCGATGCGGGTGCCATGCGTTCGGTATATCGGACGTCGTTCGATCGAAATGCCGAACCTGTTTCACCGGTCGAAATGCCGAACAATTGCAGAAGACCGTGCGGAACGGAAATCGCAATGGCGAACTGTCAATGCAGAGGCGATTGTTGGGCCGAACCCATGGGCCGTCAAGACTCACGGAACCGAACGGTGGCCGGTCTTCGACGGAGGCAGTGTGCCCGTCGGCGGACGGTCAGCGCCGGCGCACGGTGATCGTGTGCTCCGCGGTGACGCCGTTCACGGTGACCCGCAGCACCGCGGTGCCGGCCCGGCGCGCGACGAGCGTGCCGGTGGCAGGGTCGTAGGTGACGACCGGTGCGCCGTGGCCGCGGTCGCCGCCCGGCACGTCGACGCGGGTCCCGGTCCAGTCGGCGCCGACCGGCCAGGCCACCGGGACGGTTCGGGTGGTGTCCTGCGTGAGCGTGGCCGATGCCGTGGCCCGGTCGCCGGTCTCCAGGGTGTCCGGTGCGTCGAGGGTCACCGAGTCGACGCGCGCGTGGACCTCCGCCCGCAGCCACCTCTCGGAGTCGTCGGACGGCACGTGGAACGCGTCGCCGACGCGGCCTTCCGCCGGGTCGATGCCCAGCATCGTCCAGCCGGTGAAGCCCCCGCCGTCGGGCGTGCCGGCGGGGTTCTTGCCGGAGTTGCCGTTGACCAGGTAGGGGATGCCGTCGACCGAGGCCGCGGAGAAGACGCCGGCGTGGGCACCGACGAACCCGGCCGACTTGTGGCTGTGGGCGCGGAAGCCGGCGAGCCACTGCTCGACCAGGGCTGCCTCCTTGCGGTCACCGAGCTGGCTGGCCTTGTCCGGCAGCGGGTCCTCGGTGGGATGGTGCTCGAACACCACGACACCGCTCACGGACGGGTCGGCGGCCGCCGCCGCAAGCTGGTCGTGCAGCAGCTGGAGCTGGGTGAAGCCGCCGCCGCGCAGGGTGCCGCTGGAGGAGTCGAGGGTGATGAAGCGGGTTCCCTCGGCGTCGAAGACCGATGTGGTGTCCCCGAACTCCGCGCTGAAGTTCACCGTCGTCCCGGGGCCCATGACCTCGTGATTGCCGGGTACGTAGTGCCAGGGCACGCTGTGCCCGGTGCGGGCGTCGAACTCGTCGAGCAGCTCGCGGGCGAGCGTGAAGTCCGCGGGCGAGCCCTCGTCGACGAAGTCGCCGTCGACGACCAGCAGGTCCGGTTCGGCGTCCGCGATCTCCGCGAGGGTGCGGCGGGCGGCCTGGACCTGCGGGCTGTCCGGGTCACGGGCGACGAACTGGGCGTCGGACATGACGGCGACGCGCAGGGGCCGGTCGTCGACGGTGCCGTCGGTGACCAGGACGGGGTCGGTGACCTTCGGCGGAACGGGCAGCTGCACATCGGGCGCGATCTTGACCCGCAGGTCGCTGACGGTGACGGCGCCGGTGTAGGAGCGGGCGGCGCTGGTCTCCAGCAGCCGTACCCGCTGGAAGGTGAGCGGGTAGACGGTGCCCGTGGGCACGGGGAACTCGGCCTTGCGCCAGCCGGTCCAGGTGATCAGCGGGCCGTCGAGATTGGCGGTGACGCCGGAGCCGGTGCGGTACTGCAACCGCGGCCACTCGCCGTTGCCGTCACCGTTGATCCACAGGGTGACGGCCTGGGGCTGGCCGGGCAGCGGGATCGGCTGCGGGGGCACGGCGTACTGGCCGCGCGTGGCCGTCGACTTGGTGAAGTCGTACGTCAGGGTGAGACCGGGGGCGCCGTCGTGACCGGGGGCCGGGGCGACCGAGCCGCCGGGGGCCCGGTCGTGCGCCGAGGTCCAGGACGCGGCGTCGGACAGATCCGCGAACGTGGTCTCGGCCAGGCCGACGGTGACCGCCACGTCCGCGGTCATCCTGCCCACCCTCAGGTGCAGCGTGGCGGAGGCGCCGTCGGCCAGACCCCGCACGGTGAAGGTGGCGTCGCTCGCGGGGCGCACCGACACCACGCCCGCGCCGCCGGTGACCTCGACGTCGGACGCGTCGAGGGGCGCGGAGTCACCGAGGGCGTCGTAGCCCCGCACGGTCAGGCGAGCTTCGCCGCCGACACCGTTCAGCGCCAGCAGCGTGCTGTTCGGGGCGATCCGCACGGCGGGCGCGAGCACGGTCAGGGCCGCCGTGCCCGTGGCCCGGGGACCGGACGACACCACGACGCGCGCACTGCCGGAGCGCCTGCCGGTGACAAGGGCGGTGCCCTCCTCGCGGGCGTCGACCGCCACCCGGCCGTCCGCGCTGCGCCACCGAACCCGGCCGACGGGCAGGGGCGCGTACGTCTCGTCGTGGGCGAGGGCACGTACGGTGCGGTGCAGTCCCGGGAAGACCCGGTCCGAGCCGGCGGCCGACAGGGCGGGCAGCACGCGCAGGCCGTGCACGGTGCCCGAGCCGGGGGCCGCGAACAGCCCGAGTCCGTTGGCGACCGGCCGCTCCGAACCGTCGGAGGGGCTGTTGACCAGGCCGGTCACGCTCTCACCCGGCAGCCGGGCGGCCATCGTGGCCGAGCCGCCGCCGTCCATGTTCAGGGCGTCGACGGCACCCAGGCCCTTCATGAAGGTGCCGAGTTCGTTGAGGTCCATGCCACGGCTGTCGGTCTGCTTGCCGTCGATCGCCACCAGGTACATGGTGCGGCCGTCGGCGGAGAAGCCCACGCCGGTCCGGGAGGTGGCGGTGACGGTGTCGCCTTCGGTGAAGTGCTGCACCACGCCGTCGGAGACGAGGACCTGGCCGCCGCCGACGGCGACCGCCACCTCGCCGAAGTCGGCGCGCGGGCGGTAGGCGACCTCGACGGTCTCTCCCGGCACGAGCGCGGCGAGCGCGTCGGCTCCGGCTTCCCGGCCGATCAGCACACTGGCGCCCGCGGGGATCGGATCGGCGCCGACGGCCGTCCGTACGTCGGTGACCCTGCCGTCGCGCAGCCACACCTCGGCGACCCGGCCGGCGCCGTTCACGGGCTTGGTGCGCGGGGACGGGCCCCACTGGTCGGTGAACAGACCGATGCCGCCGGCCGCCAGAGCCGGCGAGTTGACACCGGACAGCCTCAGGTTCCGGGTGCCGTCGACCGTGACCTGGCCCTCCAGGAACACCTGGGCCAGTCTGCCGATTCCGTCCGTGCCGATGGCGACCGTCTGATTGCGGCCCGCGGTGGGCGAGTTGACGAGGCCGCCCGTGCGGGAGACGGCCGCGCCCAGAGGTGCCTCGGTGTCGTTGATGTCGAAGTAGTCGCCGTTGACCGCGGCGACGGCGCCGGTGCGCGCGGCCTGCTCGGTGACCCGGGACTTGCCCGTGACCGTGCCGGAGGAGATGTAGTCCACGCTCAGCCGGTCCTCGGCGAGGTCCGCGACCAGCACCTGCCCCCGGACCCACCCGGCGGTCCCGAACCGGTCGAAGCGGGTGAGGCTCAGACCGGGTGCGACCGGCGTCTGCCGCTCGTCGGTGACGATGGACTGCCCGGGGACGCTGGGGATCAGCCCGTGCGCCGGGCGGCCCGCTCCCGGAGCGCCGCGGGAGGCCGCGTCGTAGGACGCCGTGTCGCTGGACGCCGTGTCGTAGGACGCCGCAACCGGTCTTTCGGGGGTGAGCGCCTGAGCGGTCGTCACCGTTGCGGCAGTCGTGCCGAATGCCGTGGCGAGCACGAGGACGACGGCACCGCGCCGCGCCGCGGCACACGACCACCGGAGGGCGGAGTCAAGTGGCAGCGGCACCGGCAGGCCTCTTTCCGTCGGCGTGCGGAAGATTTTGTGGTCCGTACTCAGTGCACGCGCCCCGGGTGTTGAAGCGCCCAGAGGTGCGTGACGGTCGGTGGTGCAAAGGGTGAACATCGGTGCGTACGACCGCCGCGGGAAGTGCGCTCGACGGCGGCCGCGGACGGGAGCGTCCCGACAGCGGCCGTACGGCCGGCCCGCATGTTATCGGCGTGCCGCCTTGAACGGTTCTCGTCAATGCGTACGTACCGGGCCGGAATCCCGAAAGCGGCGCGCTTCCCGCCTCGGTCAAATAGCATCTGACTTGGGTTCTTTCCCTGCTCATTACGAATTGCGGTTCGCGGGTTGGGGATGGCGACCTGAAAAGGCCGCCCGGGGCCGGGGGGCGGCCCCGGCTCGCCCGGCCGACCTGCAGGGATTCGGCCAACTGTCACCGGTGGCCCGAGGCCGGCGTTGTTTGAGCCGGTCTGGAAATGCGCACTTCGGCGGGGTATCCCGCCGGTTGAAATCGCGCCACGCGGGACCCGCGACTCACGGGACGGGGTTTTATGGTTCCCATGTGTCACTCCGTCACCGACCGGAGGGTCACCAACGGGGATGGGGGAGACAGTGATCCGCTTCTCGGCGACCGTGGACGACATGACCAGGGTGAGATTCTCGCTCTCTCCGCTGGGCGAGACGGTCTACAGCATTCGGATGCTGGCCTCGGCGGAACGCAGAAAGCGGCATCAGCCGTGGGCCGACGACGTGCGCGCGAAGCTCAGGACCGTCGATCTGCTGTCGCTACGCGCGTTGATCCCGCCCACCGGTTACATCCCGGACTTCCTCACCCCGCCGCCGGACGGCTCCGGGCCGCGCAGGATCACCGAAGAGCTGGAGATGGTGCGCTCGACCCCGAGCGAGCACTTCGTGGCCGAGGTGTCCTGGATGGCCGCCGACCCCGGCACACCCGCGGCCTGGCGGCGGGAGGCGGCGCCCCTGCACCGCCAGATGCTGGCTCAGCCGGAACCGGCCGTCGCCCGGATCGCCGAGCAGCTCCACACGTACTGGCGCCTGACGCTGGAACCGCACTGGCGGCGGCTCCAGGGCTGCCTCCAGTCCGACATCCGCTCCCGCATGCAGGTGATCGAGAATTCCGGGGCGGCCCCCGTCTTCTCCTCGCTGCACCCCCGGATCGCCTGGCGGGACCAGGAGCTCACCGTGCGCAGCGCCTACGACTACCAGGAGGATCTGGGCGGCCGGGGCATCGTGCTCGTACCGAGCGTGTTCTGCGGTCCGGAGGTGCTCACCATGACACCGCCCCGGCAGTCGATGATCGTCTATCCCCGGCCGGGCGTCGAGGAGTTGTGGCACCGCGGGGCCTCGGACCAGCCGAGCCCGCTGGCCGCGCTGCTCGGCGGCGTCCGCTCCGCGGTGCTCGAAGCCCTGCTGGTGCCCGCCTCCACCGGCGACCTCGCCGCGGCGATCGACGTCACCCCCGGCGCCATCAGCCAGCACGTCGCCGTGCTGCGCGAGTGCGACCTGGTGATGAGCCGGCGCGAGGGCCGGCGCGTCATCCACTCGCTCACCGAGACGGGCGAGACCCTCGTACGGAGTGCCGTGCCGGTCGGCGACCGTCGCCTCTCGGCCTGAGCAGGGCTCGCGGAACCGGCCGGCCGTACCGCCCGGGGGCGGGCGTGCGAGGTCGGTTTTAGCGGGGGCTAAAAGCGTTGGGGCGTCGCGGCATGTGTGTTTGGCTCACGGTGCGACGTCGACCGAGACGCACTCGGGCCCCCGGCCGCCCTCAGGACAGGAGACGGACGGCCAGGGCCCGGCCGCCGGACCTCCGGCTGCCGTGAGCCCGCCTCTCCCACGGCTTCCACGCGTTCGACCATGTCACCCTCCCGGACCGACCCGAAGGGAACTTCCTGGTGCCCGCAACCATGTCCGAGGACAACCGCCTTCACGACGTCGTCGTGGTCGGAAACGGCTCGCTCGGTCTGTCCCTCGGCCTCACCCTGGCCCGCCGCGACCTGCGGGTGGCCGTACTCGGCCGCCCGCACCGGCCCGGGGCCACGTCCTCGGCCGCGGGGGCGATGCTCGGCACGTTCGGCGCGCCCCCGCCGCACACCACGCTGCTGGCCCTGCTCCCCCGGATCGCCTCCGGCACCGCCACAGTGAGCCCGCGCCCCGGCGGGCTCGTCCAAGGAGCCACATGAACAAGCAGAGCCTGGCCCCTCCGGCCGGACCGGCACGTACGCTCGCCCTGGCCCAGCTGATCAGCAGGACCGGTGACGGCGCGTACTACGTGACGGCGGCCCTCTTCTTCACCCAGGTCGTCGGCCTGTCCGCGGCCCAGCTGGGCCTCGGGCTGACCATCGCCTGGACGGTGGCCCTGACACTGAGCGTGCCGCTGGGGCATGTCACCGACCGGCGCGGGGCGCGGGGGGCGGCGGTGTTCTTCTTCCTGTGCGCCTCGCTGGCCGTCGGCTCGTACCTGCTCGTGCGCTCCTTCCCGCTGTTCGTGCTCGCCGCGTGCCTGTACGCGGTGGGGCAGCGCGCCGGCTCCGCGGCCCAGCAGGCGCTGCTCGCCGGGGTGGTGCCCAAGGAGAACCTGACCAAGGTCCGCGCCGTCCTGCAGGCCGGCTACAACGCCGGGCTCTCGCTGGGGGCCGCGCTCGGCGGCGTGGTGCTGCTGTTCGACACGCGCGGGGCCTATCTCGCGGCGTTCGCGCTCAACTCGGTGGCGTTCGCCGTGGGGGCCGCGGTGCTCCGGCAGGTGCCGCCGGTCGCTCCCACCCCGGCGCCCGCGGCGGGCGAACGGACGAAATCGGTGTTCCGGGACCGGCCCTACGTCGCCGTCAGCCTGCTCAACCTGGTCCTCGTGCTGCACATACCGCTGATCGACGTGGCGCTGCCGCTGTGGATCGTCGGACACACCGAGGCCCCGAAGTGGGTGCTGTCGGTGATGTTCGTGCTCAACACGCTCACCGTCGTGGTCCTCCAGGTGCGGGTGGCGCGCGGCGTGACCGACCTGTCGAGCGCGGCCCGGTGCGTGGTGCGCGGCGCGCTGCTGCTCGGCGCGGGCTGTGTCGTCTTCGCCTTCTCCGGCAGCGGCGGCTCCGCCTGGTCGGCGGTGCTGCTGCTGGTCGCGGCCGCGGGGGTGCAGACGGTGGGCGAGATGCTGTCGATGGCCGGCAGCTGGGAGATCAGCTTCGGGCTCGCCCCGGACGGCAGGCACGGCCAGTACCAGGCGTTCTTCGGGTCCGGGCTGACGGTGGCCGAGATCGTGGGCCCGCTCGTGCTGACCGGGCTGCTCGTCTACTGGGGCGCGCCCGGCTGGATCCTGCTCGGCGCCCTCTTCGTCGCGGCGGGCCTGGGCATGGTGCCGGCCGTGCGCTGGGGCGAGCGCACGCTGGCCCGCCGGGGGGCATCGGCACCGGAGGCCGCCGACACGGCCGACACCGCGCACGCCGCGGACCCGACCGACACCGACGCCGACGGGGCTGCCGACGCCGACGACCGCCAGCTGACCAGCGGCTGAGGGGGAGGAACGCATGGGCTCGGACGTGGACACGACCGCGGGAGCGGGCGGCGGCAGCCGCACGGTGGAACAGCCGTCATGGCGCCTGATGGAAAGCGAATCTGATGGCGGACTTAATCGGCATCCTGACAAGGATGTCCCGTAAACGTCCCGACGAGTCGGCGATCTCCCACAACGGACGCGAACCGAGCTACGCGCAGCTGCTGCTCCAGGTCCGTGCGACAGCGACGCGGCTCGGCCCGTGGCCCGGGGCCGTGGCCGTGCTGACCGACCGGTCGCCGGCGACCGTCGTCGCCATGCTGGGTGTGCTCGCCGCCGGTGGCACCTACTGCCCCGTCGATCCGGCCTTCCCCGGCCCGCAGCGGGGTCGGTGACCTCGCCACCGGACGGCCGGTGCCACGGAACGCGTACACACCGCCGTCCGGCAGATCCGCGAGCTCACCGGCCTCGTCGACCGTTCGCTGTGCGCTGTGCGCTGCACGTGAGGAGTGGCACGGCCCGGCGCCGCTCCCGGAGGCGGCCGTGGGAGGCCTGTCCGGGTGCGGCGCCGGGCCGTGGTGGCGTCGGGCCGTTCAGCAGGAGAGGTTGGCTCCGGGGGTGACACCGAGGATCGAGGTGAAGCGCTGGTAGGCGTCCACCCGGCTCTGCACCTGCGCGGGGTTGCGGCCGTCGCACTCCAGCGAGCCGTTGATGCTGCGGATGGTCTGCCCGAAGCCCGCGCTGTTGACCATCGCGTTGTGCGGGGTCATGGTGCCGGGGCCGGACTGGGTGTTCCAGTACCAGAGGCCGGTCTTCCAGGCGACCGCCGAGTCGGTCTGGACGAGGTTGGGGTTGCCGAGCAGGTCGATGCCGAGCGCGTCGCCCGCGGCCTTGTAGTTGAAGTTCCAGCTGAGCTGGATCGGACCGCGTCCGTAGTAGGCCGACTGGCCGGCCGGGCAGCCGTAGGGCTGGCTCCAGTCGCAGTAGTGCGAGTAGTTGGCGGTGTTCTGCTCCACCACGTAGACCAGGCCGCCGGTCTCGTGGTTGACGTTGGCGAGGAACGCGGCGGCTTCCTGCTTCCTGACCGTGTCGCTGCCGGTGTTGGCGAAGGCGGGGAAGGAACTCAGGGCGGCCTTGAGGCCGTTGTAGGTGTAGAAGGAGTTCCTGTTCGGGAACATCTGGTTGAACTGCGCCTCGCTCACGACGAATCCGTCGGAGGGGTTCGTCGAGCCGCCGCCGTCGCAGGTGTAGGGGTCCCAGAACCAGGTGCTGATCGTGGGGTCGTAGCCCGGGT
>NZ_JBVKBD010000011.1:64974-147497 GCF_055657365.1 Streptomyces sp. NPDC107559
TTGTCGTGCTCGGCGATGTAGGCCTTGCCGTCGGTGTACCGGACGATGTTGCCGGTGACGTACGACCTGCCGGCCACCCAGTCCGGGTAGCTCGCACAGGATCCGCCGGGGTTGCCCGAGCCGCTGTCGCAGCCGTAGGGCTCCCAGTACCAGGTGCTGATCGTGGGGTCGTAGCCCGGGTTGTCGTGCTCGGCGATGTAGGCCTTGCCGTCGGTGTACCGGACGATGTTGCCGGTGACGTACGACCTGCCGGCCACCCAGTCCGGGTAGCTCGCGCAGGATGCGGCGGAGGCGCTCGCAGCCGGCAGCAGCGTCGGCGCGGAGGCGCCGATCAGGATCGCGGTCAGGAGCGTAGCGGCGCGGCGGTGTGACACAGGATCAGTCCTTTGCGGAACAAGGCCGCACCGGAGGCAGGGCAGAGCCGTGCGCGTACGCCGACAGAGGGCCGACGTCGCAGGGTCCGGGCGGCTGTGGTGGGGGGTGCCGGGCCACACTCAACCGCTTTGGTCTGTACCAGTCAAGGGTGTAGACCAGTCAGGACCCTCGCGATGGCGGGAAATCGACTCGGTCGAACCGAAGTTGGCCAAGTCAAGTCTTGAACGCGCCTCCCCACAAGGGTGGTTGGCACCGTCGGAGTCCGAAGGCGCCGGAGGGTCGGACCCGACACCGGCGACGGCATTCGGCCCTCCGTCCCGCCCGGCACCCGAACTTTCCTAGCTCGGGCTTCAGTTGTTGACGTCCGGAACATGCGGGGATACAACCCGAGAGAGCGCTCTCCGTCTGCTGTTGCTCCGCCCCCACACACGCCGACCCGGCATGAGGAGAATTCGCATGCAGTCCTTGACCAGCGCCCTCCCGCACAGACCGCCCGACCTGACCGCGCGGGCCCGTACCGCTCTCGCCCTGGTGGCCGCCCTGCTCGCCGCCTGCGTCGCCGTCCTGACCCCGTCACCCGCGCACGCCGCCGACCAGTTGCTCTCCCAGGGAAGGCCCGCCACGGCGTCCTCGGTCGAGAACGGCTCCTTCCCGGCAGGGGCCGCGGTGGACGGCAACACCGGCACCCGGTGGTCCTCGGCCTTCTCCGACCCGCAATGGCTGCGGGTCGATCTCGGGTCCGTCCAGCAGCTCACCCGCGTCACCCTGAACTGGGAGGCCGCCTATGCCACGGCCTTCCAGATCCAGACCTCCACCGACGCGAGCACCTGGGCCACCGCGTACTCCACGACGACCGGCACCGGCGGCACCCAGAACATCACTGTCACCGGCAGCGCCAGATACGTACGCGTCCTCGGGACGACGCGAGCGACCCCCTACGGCTACTCCCTGTGGGAGTTCCAGGTGTACGGGCCCGGCAGCACCACCCCGCCGGACGCCTTCTGGGGAAGCACCGCCGACATTCCCGCCGCGCACAACGCCGTCGAGGTGAAGGTCCTCAACCGCACCAACGGCAAGTACCCCGACAGCCAGGTGTACTGGAGCTTCAACGGACAGGTCCACTCCATCGCGGAGCAGCCCTACCTCGACATGCCGGCCAACTCCGCGGGCCGTATGTACTTCTACCTCGGGTCGCCCAACGGTCCGTACTACGACTTCATCGAGTTCACCGTCGGCAACGACGTCTTCAACGGCAACACCACCCGGGTCGACGCCTTCGGCCTCAAACTGGCCATGCGCCTGCACTCCAAGGACGGTTACGACGTCGAGGTCGGTGAGAACCGGCAGACCTTCGCCGAGGACCGCGCGACCACCTTCCAGCGGTTCACGGCCGCCGCCCCCGCCCCGTTCAAGGTGCTGGCCCAGACCCAGTCCCCGTACCGGATCATCGCACCCGGCAGCGACCCGAGCTTCCGGGCCGGCGGCGCCAACGCCGACTACTTCACCTCCTACGCCCAGTCGGTGGGCGTGAACGCGGCCACCTCCGACATCTTCGGCTGCGCGGCGGCGCTGGCGGGCAACCCGAACATGTGCGCCGCCCTCAACCGTCATGTGGCGACCCTGCCCGCCTCCCAACAGGGGGATCCCGCCCAGTACTACAAGGCGGCGCCCGCCAACTACTACGCCAAGTTCTGGCACGACAGCGCCATCAACAACCTCGCCTACGGTTTCCCCTACGACGACGTGGCGGGCCAGTCCTCCTTCATCTCCCACGGCAGCCCGCAGTGGCTGCTGGTCGCCGTCGGCTGGTAGTCGGATCCACGGACCACGGGGCCGTGCCGGCCCGACACCGCCGGGTCAGCGAAGGGGATCGATCAGAACGCCGGGATTGAGGATCCCGGACGGGTCCAGCACGGCCTTGCCCGCCCGCAGGGCGGCGGCGAAGAGGTCGGGACGCTGCCGGTCGTACCAGGGCCGGTGGTCCCGGCCCACCGCATGGTGGTGGGTGATGGTGGCGCCGTGCGCGATCAGCACCTCGGAGACCGCGAGCTTGATCTCGTCCCACTGCTCCACGGTCCTGCCCCACCGGCCTGCGGCGTAGATCCCGAAGTACGGGGCGGGGCCGTCGGGGTAGACATGTGTGAACCGGCAGGTCACCACACCCGTGGCGCCCACCTGGCGCATGGCGTCCTGAGCCGCGGTCTCCACCGCCGCGCGGAGGCCGGCGAACCGGTCCCAGGTGCAGGCCGTCTCGAAGGTCTCCACGATCATGCCCTGGGCAGCGAGGGCGTCGCGCTGATACGGCATCCGCAGGAAGGAGGAGCGCCAGGTGTCGGCGGCCGAGGTCCGCGCGGCCGCGTCCTCGGTGTCGGTGTGACGCGGCGGCTCCGACAGCGTGCCTCCGTGGTCGCGGCAGAGTTCCAGGGCGCGTTGCATCGAGGTGGCGACGGGGTGGTCGGCGGACTCGAAGCCGAGCACCAGGACCGCGCTCGGGCTGCCCGCGTTGATCAACGCCTCCATGGGGTCCAGCAGTCGGCAGTTGGCCGGATCGAGTCCGGACTGCGACAGAGCCCGTACGGCCCGGACGCCCGCCTCGTAGTCCCCGAACGCCACCGTGGCCCCCGCCCGTCGGCGCGGCCGGTCCTGGAGCCGTACCCAGGCCTGGGTGATGACACCGAGTGCCCCCTCCGAGCCGAGGAAGAGACGGTCGGGCGAGGGGCCGGCACCCGAACCCGGGAGACGGCGGCTCTCGACCACACCGGCGGGCGTGACCACCCGCAGAGACTCGGTGAGGTCGTCGATATGCGTGAGGCGGGTGGCGAAGTGGCCGCCGGCCCGGGTCGCCAGCCAGCCGCCGAGACTGGAGAACTCGAAGGACTGCGGGAAGAACCGGAGAGTGTACCCGTGGGGCCTGAGCTGCTCCTCCAGGTGCGGGCCGAGGACCCCGGCCTGCACGAGCGCGGCCCGGCTCGTGCCGTCGACCTCCAGGACCCGGTCCAGCAGACCCAGATCCAGACTCACCACCCCCGCGTACTCCTCCCCCGTACGGGCCTCGACGCCTCCCACCACGGAGGATCCGCCGCCGAACGGGACGACCGCGACACCGGCACCGTCGCACCACTCCAGCGTGCTCACCACCTCGGCCTCCGACGTGGGGCGCATGACGAGGTCGGGCACATGGGGCAGCCTGCCGAGCAGCGCGCGTACGACATCGCGGAAGGCCTGGCCGTGACTGTGCGCCAGCCGGTCGCGGGTGTCGTACGACGCGAGCCGTGCCAGCGCGGGCGGGGCCGTCACCCGGCTCGGAGCCGGCTCGAACGACCCGACCGGCGGAGGCTCGTGGACGGTCAGGTCCGCGTCCGGCAGCAGCGCGGCGGTGCGCCGGGTGAGTTCCGCCCGCTCCGCGCCGGTCACCGCGTCCTCGACGTTGCCCCAGCCCCACCACGATCGCGTCTTGCCGCTCATCGCCCCTCCAGCTATCTGAACGTCGGGTAACTTACCGGGCGGTCACTTTGGCATAGGGTGGAGGCATGAGCAAGCAGGGGAACGTCACGCAGGGCGTGGGCACCAAGGGGATGCCCCGCAAGGACCGGGAGCGGCTGATCCTGGAGGCGGCCGCCGAGGAGTTCGGCGCGAAGGGGTACGCGCGCGGGTCGACCGCGACCGTGGCGGCGCGGGCCGGCATCACCAAACCCATGATCTACGAGTACTTCGGGTCCAAGGACGGCCTCTACCTGACCTGCCTCGAACGCGCGGGCACCCGGCTCGTCGAGGCCGTCGCCCGCGCCCAGCAGGGACCGTCCGACGTCGCGCGCGCCGTGCGCACCCTGGAAGCCGTCTTCCGCGCGCTCGAATCGCGTCTGCACGACTGGGAACTCGTCTACGACGCGACACTTCCGGCGGAGGGCCCGCTGCACGCCGCCGCGGCCGTGTACCGCAAGGAACTCAACCGGATGGGAGCCGTGGGCGTGGCCGAGTTCCTGCGTACCGCGCCCGCCGTCGAACCCCTGGACGCCGACCTCGTCACCCACCTCTGGTACGGGACCGTGAGCGGCGCCGTCGCCTGGTGGCGGCACCACCCCGAGCAGACGGCCGACGAGATGGCGGCGCGGTGCCGGCGCATCGTCGCGGCGCTCTGCGCTGACCCGCGGGAGGCACCCGGCACCACCGGGGCATCATCCGGTGCGGGCGGCGGCCAAGGACCGGCGGCGCGCCCGCACTGAGGCACCGCCGGGGCGACGGCCGGCCGGGGACCACCGGAGACGGCCGCGTCGATGCGTAAGCTGGAGGCCATGCGGACGCGACCCACTCTGGCCTGGGAGCCCACCGGCGGTCTGCCTCCGGCCTCGGCCGACCTGAGCGGTGTCGTCGAGGCCGTGCGGGCGGGCGGGGTCGTGGTGCTGAGCGGGGCGGGGCTGTCCACCGACTCCGGCATCCCGGACTACCGCGGGGAGCACGGCTCGCTGCGCCGGCACACTCCGATGACGTACCAGGAGTTCGTCGGCGGCGAGCCCGCGCGACGACGCTACTGGGCGCGCAGCCAGCTGGGTTGGCGGGCCATGACGAGGGCCCGCCCGAACGCCGGCCATCGGGCCGTCACCGCGCTCGGCGAGGCAGGCCTGGTCACCGGCGTGATCACCCAGAACGTCGACGGGCTCCAGCAGTCGGCCGGGGCGGCCGGCGTCATCGAGCTGCACGGAGGCCTGAGCCGCGTGGTCTGTCTGGACTGCGGTGACCTCAGCGCCCGTTCGGAGCTGGACCAGCGGCTGCGGGAGGCGAATCCGCGGTTCGAGGAGGCCGCCGAGGAGCACCGTGCCGCGCGCGTCAATCCGGACGGCGACGTGGAGCTGCCGGCGGAAGCGGTCCGCGCGTTCCAGGTGGTGGCGTGTGCGGTCTGTGGCACCGGGGTGCTCAAACCGGATGTCGTCTTCTTCGGCGAGAACGTGCCGCCCGAGCGGGTGGAGGCATGCGGGCGTCTCGTCGCGGAGGCCGCCACCCTGCTGGTGCTCGGCTCCTCCCTGACGGTCATGTCCGGGCTGCGTTTCGTGCGTCTGGCCGACCGGTCCGGCATCCCTGTCCTCATCATCAACCAGGGCCCGACCAGGGGAGACCGATGGGCCGCCGAGCGCGTCGACCTCCCGCTGGGACAGGCACTCCCCACCCTCGTGGCGCGGACCTGTCCGTGAACTCCGGCGGCCCCGGAGGGGGTCAGCGCGTGACCGGCAGGGCCCCGGCGAACACGTGGCCGTCGGCTCGGGTCTGGACCGGGAAGTCGACCTTGAGCGTGCCCTCCTGGCCCTGGACGGTCAGGTGGGTGACCACCTTCAGGCCGAGGAAGGTCTTCCTGGCCGCGGTCGCGGTGACGTACAGGCGGGCCATGTTCATCAGCAGCTTGCCCGGCTTGCCGCCCCGGTTGGCGTCGAAGAACAGGATTCGCTGGTTCGTCAGGACGACGTAGACCGCACGCGGGCGGACCGTCGCCATCACCATGCCCAGGGTGAGGACCCCGACCACGATCGCGGTGAGGGCCTGCCTGCGCACCGAGACCGTGCCGACGGAGGCCAGGCTGGTGAGCTCGACCCGCTCGTCCGGGAGCAGCAAGGGGGCCGAGGTCTCGAGCAGTTGTCTGGTGCGGCGTGCGTTCATGGCCATGGAAAGAAGCTCCTGGTGACGGGGCGGGACGGGGGTGGGGGGTGGCGTGGACAGGGATTGTTTCAAGCCAGGGCCAAGCCGAGCGATCATTCGCGACAAAGGGAACTCAAGTTCGAGTTATGAACAAGCCAAGATCACCCATCGAAGAGTCAAGCAGACGCATACATGTACCTTTTATGCGGCTTCACTCCGGTCGATCAGTCCGCTCCTCGGGCGCTCGCCAAGGCCGCCCGGTCACTCCCCGGAAGGGGCGGGCGGAGCGCGGCGCAAAGGGTCTGACCTGCGACGGGGCGCGGGCACGGGCACGGGGCAGGGTAGTGTCTGCCGGCATGCGCCGAACCCTTGTCGTGCCGCTGCTGGCGGTGGCCCTGTCGGGATGCTCGCTCCTCGGCCGGAACGCACCGTGCACCCTGGTGGGCGCGGAGTCGGGGATCTCCGCCGTGTGGCGGCCCGCCGACTTCGGCGGCCAGGACGCGGCGCGGATCAGGCTGTGCGTGAACAGCACGTGCAAGGAGCGGACCTCGGGCGCTCCCGACGACCCGTTCGCCTCGCTGTTCGTGCGGCTCCCCGACGATGTCGGCGCCTCCACCCTGCCGGTGCGGCTCACCGTGACCTCCGCGCAGAGCGGTGACACGGTCGTCGAGGACAGCACCCGGGCCAGGCTGACGGAGCAGCACCCCAACGGCACCTCGTGCCCGCCCACCGCCTGGACGGCGGCCTTCCGTGCCGACCCCGGCAAGGGCCTCGTCCCACCCGAGGGCATGAAAGTCCGGGGGTGAGTCCGAGCGAAGTGAATCCCTGGGCTCGGACGCGCCCGGGACGACGAGTCACCGCGGCCGGTCTGCGGCGCTGCCCGGACAGGGCTCCGCGGCCCTGAAATCCCTTCGACCGTGCTCGACTCGTTCGCTAGGGTCGTCGGGTTGCCGGCACTGTCGGAGCCGGCGGGGGTTCGGGGGTGACCTCCGGCGGAACCCGGGCTGTCCTGACCGACCCCGAAGGCGATGAGTTCTGCCTGCTCGAGGCTCGCGTCGTCCCGCTCCGACACCCGTCGGTGCCGGATCGACCGTCAGCGGAACGGAGATGTACGAGGTATGACGAGTCAACTGTTCGCGATCTGTTTCAACGCGACCCGTCCGTCGGATCTGGCACGGTTCTGGTCCGGTGTCCTCGGCTGGCAGCCGGCCGTCGGTCCGGACGAGGGCATCGCGATACTGCCGCCCGACCCGGCCGGGTACCGCATCCGGTTCCTGCCCAGCCAGGAACCGAGGACCGGCCGCAACCGGGCGCACTTCGACCTCACCAGCGCCACCCCGGAGGATCAGCGGCAGACGGTGGCCAGGGCCCTGGAGCTCGGCGCCGAGCACTTCGACGTGGGCCAGCTCCCGGAAGAGGAACACGTGGTGCTCGCCGACCCGGACGGCAACGAGTTCTGCGTCATCGAGGCGGGCAACAAGTTCCTCGCCGACACCGGCGTCATCGGAGCACTGTCCTGCGACGGCACGCAGGAGGTCGGCTACTTCTGGAGCAAGGCGCTGCGGTGGCCGCTGGTCTGGGACCAGGACCAGGAGACCGCGATCCAGTCGCCGGACGGCGGTACGAAGATCACCTGGGGTGGTCCGCCGGTGGCACCCAAGACGGGCACGAACAGGCTGTACCTGGAACTGGCACTCCCCGCCGACGCCGACCCGGAGGCCGAGCTCGACCGCCTGGTCTCGCTCGGCGCGACGCGTACGTCCACCGGCGAGGACCACGGCGGCGACCACGGCGGCCGGGTCCTGCTGCTCGACCCCGACGGCAACGAGTTCGCCGTACGCACGCACCGGTAGCGGGCCCGGCCCCGGCGGTGGCCCTGGCCGGTCGTCAGCCGCTGCCGGACGGGCCCTGCGGGGAGATCAGACCGCTCTCGTAGGCGAGTACCACGGCCTGTACGCGGTCCCGCAGATCGAGCTTCGACAGGATGCGGCCGACATGCGTCTTGACCGTGGTCGGGCTGAGGAAGAGGCGCTCCGCGAGTTCGGCGTTGCTCAGGCCGGTCGCCAGCAGGCGGAGCACCTCCAGTTCGCGCGGGGTCAGCCCGGACAGGTCGCGGCGCAGGGCCGTGCGCGGGGCCTCCTCGTGGTGCGCGAAACGCTCGATCAGCCTGCGGGTGATCGTGGGCGCGAGCAGCGCGTCCCCGGAGCGCACCAGGCGCACGGCCGCCACGAGGTGCTCGGGGGTGACGTCCTTGAGCAGGAAGCCGCTCGCTCCGGCGGTGAGCGCCGCGTACACGTAGTGGTCGAGGTCGTACGTCGTGAGGATGATGACCCGGGTGCCGTCGGAGCCGTCGGTGCCGCCGCCGAGGATGCGCCGGGTGGCCTCGATGCCGTCCATCCGCGGCATCCGGATGTCCATGAGGACGACGTCGGGCCGGGTGCGCCGGACGGCGTCGACCGCCTCGGCCCCGTCCGCCGCCTCGGCGACGACCTCGATGCCGTCGGCGGCGAGGATCATCCCGAAACCGGTGCGCACCAGGGCCTGGTCGTCCGCGATGACCGCGCGCAGGGCGGGCCCGCTCACAGCACCTCCCACGGGATGCGGGCCGCGACCCGGTAGCCGCCGGCCGGCGTCGGTGCGGCCGTGAGCCCGCCGCCGTAGAGCGCGAGCCGCTCGCGCAGCCCGATCAGACCGCGGCCGTTGCCGCCCACCGGCGGCGAGCCCCGGACCGCTCCCGTGTCGGTGACCTCGATCTCCAGCCAGGAGCCGGCGAAGCCGATGGTCACCGTCGCGCCGGCGCCCGCCGCGTGCTTGATCGTGTTGGTGAGCGCCTCCTGGACGACGCGGTACGCCGTGAGCTCCACCCCGGGCGGCAGCGGCCCGGGCGGCAGCGACACCGTCAGGTCCACGGGTGTCCCGGCGGCCCGCACCCTCTCGGCGAGGGCGTCGAGCTGACCGAGGCCGGGCTGCGGCTCCAGGCCGTCGGCGGGGGTGTCGGAGCCCGCCGCCGGGCCCGCGAGCAGGCCCATCACATGGCGGAGTTCGGCCATGGCGGCGCGGCCGCCCGCCTCCACCGCCAGCAGCGCCTCCTTGGACCGCTCGGGGGCCGCGTCCATCACCTTGCGCGCCGCACCCGCCTGAATGACCATCACGCTCACATTGTGGGTGACGACGTCGTGGAGTTCGGCGGCTATCCGGGCGCGTTCCTCCTCGACGGCCCTGCGCATGGCCTTCTCCTGGGCCTGCTGCAGGTCCGTGAACCGTTTCCGGCTGGCATCCAGCCGCAGCCGCCCGAGGCGCACGAGGCTGGCCAGCACCCCGACGACCAGGAGCACCACGGCAGGGCTGGACCAGCCGGGGAGGATGGGATCCGTGTCCCGGAACGCGACACCCGCCAACACGGCGGCGGCGATCAGCGCGGCCAGGGCCCGGGTTCGGTAGCGGCTGTGCGCGACGGCCGTGTACGCCGCGATGCTGCAGGTCAGCACGTTGATCCAGGAGACGGTGTCACCCAGGGCCAGCGCGGCGGCGGCGATCACACCGAACGCGAGCAGCGGATACCTGCGCCTGGCCACGAGCGGCAGCGCCGACAGCACGACCAGACCCCAGGGCGGCGCCGCCGGCTCGAACTCGTACCCGGCCTCGGGCCGGTAGCCGGGCCCGGGCACGGCCGGTGGGGCCGGAAGCACCGCCCGGCCCTCGACGACGGCCCTGGAGCTGATCCGTACCGGCCCGTCGCCGGGATAGCGCGTCGCCACGACCAGCGCGACGACGGTCAGCACGAGTGCCAGCACCACGTCCAGCCGCACCGCCCGCCGGGACAGCGGGGCGGGCTCGCCCTCCGGCCGCATCGCGTCGCGGACATGCGCCCACCAGGTGCCGGGGCGCAGCAGATCGCCGGCCCGCGCCCGCCGGCTGTCCGCCCGCGGTGCGCCGCTCGACCGCTCGTACGGGTCCTCCGTCGCCATCACCCGTACATTGTGCGGCCCGTGCCCAAGGCCGACGTCCGCCTGTGTGACCAGCGCTTCTGTCCGCCGGACGTACTCCTCGAGGATGACCCCGCAGCCGGATCCTCCGCGGGGAGGGCCCTATGTCGGTGCCACGGCCGACGCGCCGCCGCGGCGCCCGCCCGTACGTTCACCGGGCCCGCACAGGGAATCAGCTCCCCGACCACGAAGGACGGACACACCCATGACTCACGTGATCGAACTGGAGGGCGTGGCCAAGCGGTACGGCGGCGCCGACGCCCCGGCGCTGGGACCGGTCGATCTCGGCGTGGCCCAGGGCGAGGCCCTGGCCGTGACGGGGCCGTCCGGCAGCGGCAAGTCCACGCTGCTCAATCTCGTCGCCGGTCTTGACCGGCCCAGCGAGGGCACCGTGACCGTGGCCGGACAGCGCATCGACCGGCTGAGCGAGCACGCGCTGGCCCGGTTCCGCCGCGAGCGGATCGGCATGGTCTTCCAGTTCTTCAATCTGCTCGACGACCTCACCGTCGCCGACAACATCCAGCTTCCCGCCCAGCTGACCGGGACGGCCCGGCGGGCGGCGGCGTCCCGTGCCGGAGAGCTGATGGAGGTGCTGGGAATCCAGAAGCACGCACGCGCCTACCCGGGGCGGTTGTCCGGCGGCGAACGCCAACGGGTCGCCGTGGCACGGGCCTTGGTGAACAAGCCCGCCCTGCTGCTCGCCGACGAGCCGACCGGCGCGCTGGACACCGCGTCGGGGCAGGACGTACGGGAACTGCTCGTGGATCTGCACCGCGGTGGCCAGACCGTCGTCCTGGTCACGCACGATCTGGAGCTGGCCCGGGCGTGTGCGACCCGCACGATCCATCTGGTCGACGGTCACGTCGCCGTCGACACGCACGCGGAGGCCGTCCGATGATCCGGTTCGGCAGCGGTGCCCTCGGGCGGGTCGTACGCTCCGGGGTCGGCAGACGACGCGTCCAGACACTGGTGATCGCCGTGGCCACGATGATGGCGGTCGCCTCGGCCGTGGTCGCCGGGTCCTTGCTGGTCGCCACGAACGCGCCCTTCGACCATGCCTTCGCACGCCAGCACGGGGCGCACCTGACCGTGTCGCTCGATCCGGACCGGGTGAGCGCGGCGCAGCTCGCGAGCACCCGCCGGCTGGCGGGGGTCACGGCGAGCGCGGGACCGTTCCCGTCCACGACGATCAATCCGGTCGGGCCGGACGGCGGACACCTGCCCGCGCTGACGCTGGTGGGACGGTCGGGGCCGGGCAAGGACGTGGACGCACTGGATCTGAAGTCGGGCCGGTGGGCCCGCAAGTCCGGCGAGATCGTCCTGTCCGCCTCGTTCGCCGGCCAGTTCCTCCCGCTCGGTGAGACGCTGAAGAGTTCCGACTCCGCGGACGCGCAGACGCTGACCGTCGTGGGCTTCGCGCTGTCGGCCAGTGGGAGCGCCGAGATGTGGGCGACCCCCGCTCAGGTCAGGTCCCTCGCCACCGGGGAGAGCGTCCTCACGAACCAGATGCTCTACCGCTTCGACTCCGCGGCCACGAAGGCGCAGATCACCGCCGACCGCAAGAGGCTCACGGCCGCCCTGCCCTCCGGGGCGCTGGTCGGCACCCAGTCGTGGCTGGACACCAAACACTCCGCCAATCAGGGCGCGGCGGCGACGATCCCGTTCCTGTTCGCGTTCGGCGTGCTCGGCATCGTCATGTCGGTGATCATCGTCGGCAGCGTGATCAGCGGCGCCGTGGGCACCAGCCTGCGCCGGATCGGCATCCTCAAGGCCATCGGATTCACCCCGCGCGAGGTCGTACGGGCCTATGTGGCCCAGGCATTGATCCCCGCCGCGGCCGGTATCGCCCTGGGTGTCGTCCTCGGCAACCTGCTGGCCGTGCCGCTGCTGAACGACACCGAGTCCGTGTACGGCACCGTGTCGCTGTCGGTGGCCTGGTGGGTGGACGTCGTGGTGCCGGCCGGTGCGCTGCTCGTGGTCGCGGTCGCGGCGCTGGTGCCCGCGCTGCGGGCCGGGAGGCTGCCCACGGTCGAAGCCATCGCCGTCGGCAGGGCGCCGCGCACCACGCGCGGACAGTGGGCGCATCGGGCCGCGGGACGGCTCCCGCTGCCACGCCCGGTGACGTACGGCCTCGCGAGTCCCTTCGCGCATCCCGTGCGTGCGATCGCCATGGTGCTGGCGGTGACCTTCGGGACCGTGGCCGCGACATTCGCGGTGGGACTGACGCATTCCCTCAACGCGGTGGCGAGCGCGCAGGATCCCGAGGACCGCGCCGACGTCACCGCCGTCACCGGGGCAGCCGGGCCGGGCCCCGGCCGGGTGCAGAGGGCGCCCGCGGCCGGTGCCGAGCGTGCGCCCGCCGCTTCGGGGTCGAACGAGCAGCAGCCGTCGGCCGATCCGGCCGCCGTGCGTGCCGCGATCGCGAAGCAGCCCGGCACCGCCTCGTACTTCGGCACGACGGCGGGCGACGCCACGGTGGCCGGGGTCTCCGGCACCGTCCGGGCCACCCTCTACCAGGGTGATTCCCGCTCCGGTGCCTACGAGATGATCGCGGGCCACTGGCTCGGCGGGCGGGGTCAGGTCGTGGTGCCCACCAACTTCCTGGAGCGGACCGGCACCAGGATCGGCGACAGCGTGCGGGTGACGTTCCAGAAGGAGACCGTGAGCCTGCGGATCGTCGGCGAGGCCTTCGACACCTCGGACGACGGCATGAGCGTCCACGCGGATCTCGACAGCTTCGCGAAGGCGGAGCCGGGGGTCTTCCACATCGAGGTCAAGTCGGGTGTCTCTGCGGCCGATTACGCGCAGAAGCTCGCCGGGGTGGTCAAGCCGCTGGGCGCCGACGCCTTCGCCGAATCCGCCCCCGAGGGCGAGAACATGATCGTCCTGTTGGAGGCCATGGCCGCGCTCCTCACCTTGATGCTGGTCTCCGTGGCGGGTCTCGGCGTGCTCAACTCCGTCGTCCTCGACACCCGCGAGCGCGTCCACGACCTGGGGGTGTGCAAGGCGCTGGGCATGTCCCCGCGGCAGACCGTGAGTCTCGTGCTCGCCTCGGTGGCCGGGATCGGTGTGGTCGGCGGGCTGATCGGCGTCCCGGCCGGGTTCGCGCTGCACGGCTATGTGCTGCCGGTCATGGGAGCGTCCGCGGACACCCGCCTGCCACCGTCGGTCCTCGACGTGTACGACACCCCGCAACTGGTGCTGCTGGGCCTCGCCGGGCTGGTCGTCGCCCTGGTGGGCGCGACGGCTCCGGCGGGCTGGGCGTCCAGGGTCCGCACGGCCACGGCGTTGCGCACGGAGTGATGGACCGCCCTCGGCGCCGTGCGCTGCCCGCGGGAACACGGCGGGAGCAGGGGCACGGCGCCGGTGCGGGTAGGGGCACGGCGCCGGTGCGGGTACGGGTACGGCGCCGGTGCGGGTACGGGGGGCAGTCGGCGGCGGCGCGGGGTCCGCGTCGGCGAAGGGGGCCTGCCCGGGGCGGGCCCTTGCCGGGCCGACTCGGCCCAGCGGCCGGGCGGCCGGGCGGCCGGGCGGCCACAGGGCGGCAACGAGCGCGCAACGGGTGGGCGGCAGGACCCCGGACCCGCACCACTCGCCCCCTACCATCCAGGGACAGGGGCCCTGCGCGCCCCTCGGCGGGGGGCTCAGCATGTGGTCGGTGATGTCAGGGCGGGTGTTCCGGCGTCTCGCCGCTTCCGTCACGGTCGGTACGGCCCTCGCCGCGACATCGGGATGCACGGTCCCCATCGATGCCGTCGCCGGTGTCTCTGCCACCGCCGACGGCCATCTCCTCGGCGTGATGATGGTCTGCGAGCAGCGGCTCGACGGCGCGACCCTGTACGTGGACGGCGCCGACGCCGACAGACAGGTGACGGTGGGTGAATGGACCGCCGACCACCCCCTCACCACCGGTCTGACCACCTGGGCCCTCGACGCTCCCCCTCCGGGCTGGACCGCGACGAAGCCCCTCGCGCCGCTCACCGCAGGGACCACGTACACCCTCTACGGCTGGACCGAGGACAACACGTCGTCGTCGAGAGGCGTCTCCTTCACCCTGGCCGACCGGGACCGCCTCGCCCCGGGACAGGTGCGCTACGAGGCCGTCTCGGACAGCGGCGACGAATCCGCCGTCACCGTGCCCACAGCGGAGTTCAAGGCCAGGGCCTGCCAGGGCATGTGACGCCGAGCCACGTCAGGAATCGGTGTCATCCGTGCCGGCCGCGGCCGGCTCGGCCTTCGTGGAGAGGATGTCGCGGGCCTGTTCCGCGGCGCGAGCGAGGTTCTCGGCGACGAAGTCGAGGAAGCGGGCCACGTTCTCCAGCCGGACGGCGGCCGGGGTGCCCGCGCCGAGCACGCCCACGCCCTGCCGCGCCAGCTCGACCTGCTGGGTGAGGGAGCGGACGCTGGCGATCATCGACTGGTACCAGAGGTCCTCGTCGACGACGTAGCGCTCGCGACGGCGTTCGTCGCGCTCCCTGCGGACGAGGGCCTGACTCTCCAGGAATGCGATCGACTTGGAGACGGACGCCGGGCTGACCCGGAGGCGCTGGACCAGTTCGGCCGCGGTCAGGCTGCCGGTGTCGGAGGTCAGGAGGCTGACCATCACGCGCGCCATCATCTTGGTCAGGCCCGACTGCATCATGACGGTGGTGAACTGCTCCTCGTACTCGGCCACGGCCACCGGGTCGCGTCCGTGCGGCAGCGCTGCCGGCTTCGCTCCCTGGGCGGCGGCGGGGCTGCGCCGTTGGGTCCGGCGTTCGGTGGCGCGGTGGGCCAGGTCCGCGCGGTAGCCGGTGGGGCCGCCGTTGCGCATCACCTCACGCGTGATCGTCGAGGTCGGACGCTCCAGACGGCGGGCGATCTCCGCGTACGGAAGGTTGTCGGCCAGCCCCAGCGCGATCTGCTGACGGTCCTTCTGGGTGAGTCTGCCTCCCGGCATCGCCATCTCCTCCATGTTCCCGTGGTACCGCCACCATAGCGTTCACGCTCAGCCCATTGCAACAACCGGCAAGAGTCGCTGTTGCATTACGTTCAGAGTCGTTGCAACAAATTCCCGTCACTCACCAGCAATAACAGCGATTTGATGCAACGTCACGGTTGCCAGACCCATGAATGCAACGTAGCTTTTCCAATGTCAGAAACAACGACTCGCAAGGAGAGAACGATGCAGAAGTTCGACACCCCCGCCCCGATCTCCGCCGTGTTCGACATCCCCGCGGGCCGCATCCAGATCATCGCCGCCGACCGGACCGACACCACGGTCGAGATCCGGCCCGCGGACGCCTCGAAGAACCGTGACGTGAAGGCGGCGGAACAGACCACGGTCGTCCACGCCGACGGGATCCTGCGGATCGAGGTCCCGGCAGGGAACCAGTTGCTCGGCTCCTCCGGTGCCGTCGCGGCGACCGTCCAGCTGCCCGCCGGCTCCCGCGTCGAGGCCAAGGCGGCCGCCACCGAGTTCCGGGTGGTCGGACGCGTCGGTGACGTCGTCTTCGACGGCGCCTACCAGCAGATCAAGATCGACGAGGCCGCGAGCCTCGACCTCACCGCGACCGACGGCGACGTCGAGGTCGGCCGGCTGAGCGGCCCCGCCCGGATCAGCACCATGCGGGGCGACATCCGGATCGCCGAGGCCGTCCGCGGCCAGGTCGAACTCCGCACCCAGCAGGGCGACATCTCGGTCGGCGCCGCCTCGGGGGTCTCGGCCGCCCTGGACGCCGGCACCTCGCACGGCCGCGTCAGCAACGACCTCAAGAACGACGGCACCACCGAGCTCAACATCCACGCGACCACCTCCCAGGGCGACATCACCGCCCGCAGCCTCTGACCCTCGACTGTCGACTCGCAGCCCCAGAAGGAGCATCCACTCATGACCGGCTTGGCCATCGCGGCACACGGGCTGCGCAAGGCTTACGGAGACAAGACCGTCCTCGACGGCATCGACCTGAACGTCCCCGAAGGAACGGTCTTCTCCCTGCTCGGCCCGAACGGCGCAGGCAAGACCACCACCGTCAACATCCTCTCCACCCTGATCTCCCCCGGCCCCGGCTCCGGGGAGATCCGGGTCGGCGGCCACGACCCGGCCACCGATCCGCAGGCCGTACGTGCCGCGATCGGCGTCACCGGGCAGTTCTCCGCCGTCGACGGACTGATCACCGGTGAGGAGAACATGCTCCTCATGGCCGACCTGCACCACCTGTCCCGGCGCGAGGGTCAACGGGTCACGGCCGAACTCCTCGAACGCTTCGACCTGGTGGAGGCGGCCAGGAAGCCGGCCTCCACCTACTCCGGCGGCATGAAGCGCCGCCTCGACATCGCCATGACCCTGGTCGGCAGCCCGCGGATCATCTTCCTCGACGAGCCGACCACCGGCCTGGACCCGCGGGCCCGCCACAACATGTGGCAGATCATCCGAGAGCTGGTCACCGGCGGCATCACCGTCCTCCTCACCACCCAGTACCTGGAGGAGGCCGACGAACTCGCCGACCGCATCGCCGTCCTGAGCAACGGCAGGATCGCCGCCGAGGGGAGCGCCGACGAGCTGAAGCGGCTGGTCCCCGGCGGGCACATCAGGCTCCGCTTCACCGACCCGGCCGCCTACCAGGCGGCCGCCACCGCCCTGCGCGACGTCACCCGCGCCGACGAGGCCCTGGCGCTCCAACTCCCCAGCGACGGCAGTCAGCGTGAACTGCGCGCGATCCTCGACCGGCTGGACACCGCCGGCATCGAGGCCGACGAACTGACCGTGCACACGCCCGACCTCGACGACGTCTTCTTCGCCCTCACCGGCAACACCGGAGTGCCCGCCCAGACCGCCCAGACCGCCCAGACCGTCAAGTCCAAGGAGACTGCCCGATGAGCGCCCTCTCTCTCGCCGTGCGCGACTCCACCACCATGCTGCGCCGCAACCTCCTGCACGCCCGCCGCTATCCCTCGCTCACGCTGAACCTGCTGCTCACCCCGGTGATGCTGCTTCTGCTGTTCGTCTACATCTTCGGCAACACGATGGGCGCCGGGCTGGCCGACGGCGGTTCGGGCCGCTCCGCCTACATCGCCTACATCGTCCCCGGCATCCTGCTGATGACCATCGGCAGCACCGTCATCGGCGCCGCCGTGTCCGTCGCCACCGACATGTCCGAGGGGATCATCGCCCGCTTCCGCACCATGGCCATCCACCGCGGCTCGGTCCTCATCGGGCACGTCGTCGGCAGTGTCATGCAGTCGGTGGCCAGCGTCGTCCTCGTCGGCGCCGTCGCCGTGGCCATAGGCTTCCGCTCCACCGATGCCACCGTGCTGGAGTGGCTGGCGGCGTTCGGACTGCTCACGCTGTTCGCCCTGGCGCTCACCTGGATCGCCGTCGGCATGGGCATGGCCAGCCCCAACGCCGAGGCCGCCAGCAACAGCGCCATGCCGCTGATCCTGCTGCCCCTGGTCTCCAGCGCCTTCACCCCGATCGACGCGATGCCGGGCTGGTTCCGGCCCATCGCCGAGTACCAGCCCTTCACCCCCGCCATCGAGACCCTCCGCGGCCTCCTCCTCGGCACCGGGATCGGCAACAACGGCTGGCTCGCCGTGGCCTGGTGCCTGGTGCTCGCGGCACTCGGCTACCGCTGGTCGACCGCCTCCTTCAGACGCGACCCGAAGTGACCGCCCTCGGCACCCGGGCCAACCGGCTCGGGTGCCGAGGCATGTCCCGGCTCACCCGGAAGAGGAGATCTGCCCCCGAACCCACGCGGGATCGGGGTTGGTGTGCGGTTGGCCCGCCACGACGACGGTCGGCACGGTCTCGTTGCCGCCGTTGGCCGCCCGCACCGCCGCGGCCCCTTCCGGGTCACGCCAGATGTCGACCCAGTGCAGGCTGCGGGCGCTGCGCCCCAGCCGGAGCCGCAGGCGCAGGCAGTACGTGCAGCCCGGCCGCCAATAGACGACCGGCCGGCCGTCGACCGCACTGCGGCGTCGTGCCTCCACCGCACCGACCGACCGCGGGAACACGAGCGGCGAGTTCATGGCTGCGAGCAACCCGAACAACAGCAGAACCGCCGCAGCGGCCCCGGGGCTCCCGCTCAGGAACAGACCGACACCGAGGACCACACCGCAGAGCCCGAAGGGAATCGCCAAGTTCCAGGAGCGCGTCATGACGACGCAGGCTAGCGCGACGAGGACCAGGCCGGAGCCCCGGCCTGGTCCTGTCACATCGCCTGCCCCGCTACGCCTCCCGTCCTGCCACGTCCCCTGTCACATCGCCAGTCCTGTCACATCACCCGTCCCGTCACATCGCTCCGTGCCCGTCCCGTCACATCGCTCCGTGTCCGTCCCGTCACATCGCTCCGTGCCCGTCCAGTTCCCGCCGGGCCTCAAGGGCCCGCGCCAGCACCTTGGCCCGGTAGGGATTCGCGGTGTCGAGGGCCGTCGCCACCGCCACCGCCTCGTCCAGCAGCGCCAGCCGTTGCCGGGGCAGGTCCCGCACCTGCGCCGACGCGCTGGCCGCCACCAGGACGTACGCCAGCTTCGACCCGTACGCCTCCGGCTCGACCTGCGTCAACAGGCGGTAGATCCACAGCCCTTCGGTGCCACGCACCACCCGCTGGTTGGTGCTGAGCAGCCGTACCCTCGCCCGCATGACCATGTCCTGATCCATCGATCCCCCTTCGTTCCCGCACCCCGACCCGCACCCGTCGCACGACGAGACAGCACGGCGAACGCGCCGACAGCCGAGGACGGTTGCCGACACGAACGTCGAGGAGTGGATGACGACGAGTCTGCGGGCAGGCCACCAGCCGCTACAAGTCCGGACGGACGTGCGCTCCTTGCTAGTTAGGTCCCTGACCTGCGACGATGCTGTGACCTCGACAGATTCCTACGGATTCCTACGCCCCGATCCGCATTCGGCGCTCCCAAGCCGTGGGTGGTGCGCCAGTTGGCGCACGGCTGACGCACCGGCTGTCACGTGCGGCAACGAGGCCATGAGCCATCTGGGGCCCGCGTGGCACCTGCGGCAAATTTCTGGCCGGTTCTCGTGAAAGTTACGCAGATTGCGGCGCGTCCAAACTGACTCGACCGCCGAATAGATGGTGGGCCCAGCAACAGGTCTGCCGGGCCCACCCGCGGTCCCGGGGCCCTGCTTGCGGAGCAAGGGTTTCCGGGGCCGCTTACTGCACGACTTCGGCTCCCGCCGCGGAGCAAGGACCGAAGTCGTCCTGCCGCACCCAAGCACGGCAAGCCTTACCAAACCGGCACGTGATTCATTCTCAGCGAGTGAGCACGGTGCCTAAACGAAACTTCTCAGCCCACAATTTGAATCTACGACCATCGTCGTAGCGTGGGACGACAACCACGGCCGATGCACCGCCGCCGTCCCCTGGTCAGGCATCGGCCTGTGCCACGAACCCCAGCGACTCCAGCCCCTCGCTGGCGCACAGCCGGTCGGACGCCCCTCCCACCTTGGTCTGGAGCAGCTGGTAGTCGGCGCCGTGCAGGTGCCCCCAGTGCATCGCCGCCCGCCACAGAGCCCGCCCGCACCCGGCGCCGCGGTGCTGTGGCAGGACTCCGAAGTACTGCGGCAGCAGCCGGGCCCGGCCTGCCGAGTCCGTCATGGTCTCCATGGGGCCGATGGCGCCCGCCACGCTGTCCCCGTCGAGGACAGTGAGGACTGGCCCCAAGCTTCCTGCTCGCATCCGCTCGTGGAGGAACGCGAAGCCATCGTCGGCCATCGCCTCGGCGAAGGCGGCGAACCGCCCGGGATCGGGGAGCTGTTTGCAATCCAGGACCCTCACGTCGGGCGCCGGGCCCGGCCCGCTGGCGAAGTCCTTGAGCTGGACCCGCGTTGCGCCCTGGGCGCGCGCGTCGGGCTGCTCCGGCCCGAGAAACCAGACGATCCGGGCCCTGCCAGCCCGGCGGGCGGCGGCAAGCTTGCGCGCCAAGCCCGCGCCGGCCATCAGACTGTCCGGCTCGGGGCCATACACATAGACCTTGACCGTGCCCGGCCCGTGCTCCATCAACGTCGGCACGAGGGTCCGGCGTCGATCGTGCTCGATGCCGTCGACCAGGACTGATTCCGCCTTACGGCCGGACCAGCGACGGTCCTTGTCGTATGGCAGAAAACAGCCGGTGCCAGCGGTCTCGATGACGGCCTCCAACAGAGCCGAGAGTTGGTCGTCCTGGCGGACGGGGCCGAGGGTCGGGATGTACGGCACAGGCATCACAGGCTGGATCCAGTCCCAGTGAAAGCGCATACCCGCACGCTACTCACGTTCCCGCACCCGCCGCAGGCCCCGGCGCGATGACGCCAGGGCCTGCGCATTCATGACCGGATCGGGGCGAAGGGCGGGCCAGGTCAGTCCGGGTTGTCATCGACCGTATTCAGTCGCGACCAACTAAGCGGCCGTTCAGACTGTTTATGCATCTGCGCCCCGAATGTGCCAGTCACTTTCCAGCCGCCCACGGAGTCAGAAGCACGTACGTCCGCAACTGCGCGGCGCAGCCGGCCATGGCGACCTTCCAGGGCTGCGGATCGTCGTGCGCGATCTCGCGCCACATCCGCATCGTTGCTACGGCGAAAGCCTCCAGGGCCGGGCGGGACGCCTCGCGCCAGGACGGCAGCCGGCTCACCCAGGTGACCGCCTCTCCCGGGGCCTGCCCGGCCTCGACCAGCCGGACGGCCAGGACATAGGGGTCGATGAATGCGGCGCCCCTGGTGGGCCACGCCCAGTCGACGATCCGCGCCCGTTCCCCGATCAGCACGTTGTCCGGGGCGAAGTCCGTGTGCAGCAGCGTCTCCCCGGCGAACAGCCCTTCCGTGCCCTCGTCGGCGTACGCAGCCCATCGCCGCTCTGCCCGCTTCAGTTCCACCTCTGCGGGGACGGTGACCTGTTGCAGCTCCCGCAGGGCATCCAGGACGAGGACCAGGTCGCCGCTGTCGGTGAAGTCGGCGTGGTGGCCCGTGACGACCTGGTAGCCGAGAAGCGTCCACCCTCCGGCCTCCACATACCACCGCAGCCGCGGGCAACAGGCTGGCAGGTAAGGGCTGATGACGACCTCACGCAGCTGGGACACCGCCTGCGGATGGTCGGACGGGATGCCCTTGACGAATACCTGGCCGCTCTCCGTCTCGAGGACGGCGGCAATACCCGAGTTGAAGCCGCCCTTCGCGGTGGCGCAGGCCTTCACACGGCCGGCCTCCATCTCGACCGCCCGGCGGGCGGCGTCCGGGAGGTCATGGAACGCGAGGCGGAGCATGGACACGACGTGATCCTCATGAGGTGGGCAGGTGACGCGTTGCCCCAGCCCTCCGGGAGGACTGGGGCAACGCCTGGGTCAGAGTGTCGGCCTAGTAGGGCACGTCATCGCCGGCGGAGCAGCTGCATCCCGCCATCTCGGCGACGTCCCCGTCGAGGTCGTCGATGATCCGGAACTCGTCCTGGCGGATCGGCGACGGGGTGACGTCGATGGGGAGCGGTCCGACGGGCAGCGCCGTGACGCTGCCAGCCTCCGCCGGTCGGCGTCCGATGGTCACCATCACCGGCGGCGCACCTGCGCGAGTCAGGGTCTGGGTCATTTTCCGTAGCCTCCATGCTGGCAGTAGTTGGACAGTGCGTCCCCCGCCTCCTGGTGCAGCTTGGCGAGCGGTCGGCAGGTACGGCATTCGCCTGCCAACGAGCAGCCTGAGCAGCCACCGGTGCGGAGCTGTTGGGTCTCGGCGATCACGCCGAGCTCTCGGAGGGCGTCGATGCCACCAGTCATCAGGTCGACGTTCGGGTCCCGACCGACCTTGCAGATGGACGCCTTCCCATGCGGGTCGACGTGGAAGAAGGTGCGGCCCGCGTTGCAGCCAGTGAAGACCCGGCGGGGCTTGTTGTACTTCTTGGCCTGGTCCGCGAGCGGATGCGCCTCGCTGTGGATCGTCGGCGACATGTTCGAGAAGACCTGGGTCTTGAAACCCCAACGGTCCGCCACGAGACCGACCATGGCGTCGGCCTCGTGCGCGTTCTGCTCCGAGACGACCACGTTCATCCGGACGGGCAGGCCTGCGTCACGGCAAGCGTCGAGACCACGCGTGACCCGGTCGTACATGCCGCGGTTGCGGGTGACACCGTCGTACGTCTCGGCGGTGGCGCCGTACAGACTGACGGTCAGCCTGTGGGGGCGCAGCCGTGTGAACAGCTCCTGAATGCGGGGCTTGTGAAGCTGGGAGCCGTTCGTGGAGACGGTGACCATGACGCCGCGCTCGTAGACGTACTCGTACGAGGCGGCGAACTCCGGGTCGATCAGGGCCTCGCCGCCGGTAATCTGAAGCCACAGCACGCCGGCTCGGACGAGGACGTCGAGCATCCGGGTCTTGCCGTCCCAGTCGAGGCCCTCGAACTTCTTCTCCCCGAGGTAGCAGAACGAGCAGTCGGCATCGCACCCGAGGTTGATCTCCCAGGATGCGCGGCCGTAGCCCAGCTCCGTGCGCTCGCGCACCAGGACCGAGCCGCCGAGACCGGGGTCGAGGATGCGCATGTTCCACACCATCTCGGTCGCCTCGTCCAGCCAGGCCGGGGCCGGCCGGTCCTCGGCGACGGCGGAGCGCAGTTCCTCGTATCGCCCCTCGGGGATCCGTACGCCCGCCGGGTGGCCAGGCTTCAGTAGGACGTACTGCCCCAGGAAGGGGCTGGCGAGCAATGAATGCATAGCGGGACCTCCGCTGTTGGATGGGATGGGGTGACAAGCGGAGTCATCTGCTCCAGGCAAGGTCGTCACGGCTCAATCCCCGGCCTCGGACGCCCGCTCCATGCCGCGATGAACGAGGCGGTCGACCTGGCTGGGGTGACAGAGTTCGCCGACACTGCCCATCGGGACAGCCCAATAGGCTTCGCTGTCCACGTACGTCGTGCGGCGCACCGGCGGGACGCCGAGGAGCGTGCGCGAGGCGAGGCACTCAACCGCCGGGTTCCGCCAGCGATGCGACGTCGTCGCGGGCACCAGGGCGTAGTAGGTGGCCAAGGCGTGTCCGGCAATCACCGGTCCCTCGCCCAGAACTTCCGCGAGGAAGTCGTCGACCAGGGCCGGCTCCATGGTTCCCGCCGCTGCGTGCACCAGGATGCGGGGCAGCCGGATGGCGGTGAAGATGCCGCCGCAGCGCAGGAACGTCAGGTCGCCGTCTCGCCATGCGCATCGCGCCTCCTGCACGCACGGCGCCGCTATCAGGAGCCAGTGTTCCGCGGCAAGTTCGCGCTCCGCGCGCATGGTCACATGGGCTGTGGTCGGGCTCGACGGTGTGCTCTTCACAGGTCCGGCTCCCCTCGGCGGCTCCTCACTAAGAGCCAACTCCTGACCAGGCACCGCCGCCGGACCTCCCAGCGGACTTTCCACCGGACTTTTCGCCACAACCGGACATCCCGACTCGGCGGGACCGCTACGGTCAGTACACGAACGCACATCGGAGGTGCGAAGTGGCTGAGCTGACGCCCTTCGAGCACGCCTGCCACGCGACAGGAATGCGTGAACCGGCGGACTTCTTACGGCGTTTCGAGGAGACAGCCCAACTGCTCGGTGAATCGGTAATGGTGACGGAACGCCAGGCTCGCCGCTGGCGGAAGGACGTCCCTCCCCCCACGCCCCGGGCACGCGCCTGGCGTGTCCTGCACGCCATGTTCGGCTACGACCCCATCGAACTAGGCTTCCTGACCCGGCCACCAGGTGTCACCGTGGGGAGTGCACATCTCCTCGCACAGGAAGGCCTCGGGGACTTGGAACGTCGGGCGTTCATGAAGGACATCGGCGGCGCCGCCGCTGCGGCAGGACTCCCCTCGTCCGCAAGCACACACACTCCCCCCGGCCCCAACGGATCGGTCGGCACCGCTCACCTCATCGAGCTCCGCGAAGGGCTGCGCTCCCTCTACCAGCTCGACAACGCCTACGGCGGCGGTGACGTCCGCTCCCTCGCCCGCAGGCACCTCAAGCGGGTGGAGCGGATCATCAACACCGCCAAGTACCCGGACACCATCGGCCGCCAGCTCCAGCTGCTCGCCGGGGAGACGGCCGAGCACTGCGGCTGGCTCTACTACGATGCCGACGACCAGGACCAAGCCCGCCGCTACTGGGGCGAATCCCTCACGACCGCGACCGTCCTAGGCGACGACAACCTCGCCATCCTCGCCCTCGCCAGCCTCAGCATGCAGGCCAGCCACGAAGGCCGCCCTCGCGACGGGCTCAACCTGGCCCGCGCCGCACAGGAGCGCGCCGTACGGTACGGCTCACCGACCCTGCAATCGCTCCTAGCCTCCCGCGAAGCGCGGGCTTTGTCCCTCATGGGAGAGGAGACCGCAGCCGGGCGGCGTATGGCCGAGTCGATGCGGCTCGTGGAGCGTGGAGGCCAAGGGCGGCCTTGCCCGGAGTGGGCTGCCTTCCACGGCCACGCCGAACTCGACTACGCCCAAGGGCTGCTCTACACGGACGCCGGCCACCACCACAGCGCAATCGGGTTCCTGCGTGCCGCCCTCGCTCACCAGGACCGCACCTACGGGCGCAACCGAGCCTTGTACCGGATTACGCTGGCGCGCAGCCTGGTGCAGGCCGGGCAGATCGACGAGGGCGCGACACATGCCACCGCGAGCCTGGATCACCTC
This sequence comes from Streptomyces sp. NPDC107559, assembly GCF_055657365.1. Classification (NCBI taxonomy): domain Bacteria; kingdom Bacillati; phylum Actinomycetota; class Actinomycetes; order Kitasatosporales; family Streptomycetaceae; genus Streptomyces; species Streptomyces sp. NPDC107559. Next base: position 89,567 of record NZ_JBVKBD010000011.1, read on the forward strand.
GAGGAAGTCGAATCCGGCCGGGTCACCCGTCGGCTCCGGGAGGTCACTGGCCTTCTGAGCGGCGTAAACGCTGCCAGCGCCCGCGACGCCGCCGCCTGTCTGACCGAGTACGTCGAGCTGAAGGAGACTGCGTGAAAACCGGTGTGACCTACGAACGCTACGAGGCGGCCGACGCCACGACGCAGCTGGACTCTCTCCTTCACGCCTACGAAGAGATCTACGTGGATCCCCCGTACCTGGAGGGCCCGAGCGACGTCGCCGAATTCATCGACCACTTCCAAGTGCACACCCGTCGGCCGGGGATGCGTCTGGTCTTGGTCCGAGACGGCGGAGAGGTCACCGGCTTCACCTACGGGTACTACCTCGCCCCGGACACGCGCTGGTGGCACAACCTACAGAACATCGAGCTGCCCGCCGACTTCACCCGCGAGGACGGGCAGCGGACCTTCGTCATTCTGGAGCTGGCCGTACGCAAGCCGTGGCGGCGCCGGGGCATCGCGGCCGAGTTGCACCAGCGGCTGTTGGCCGGTGTCGATGCCGAGCGGGTCACGCTCACCGTGCGCCCCGAGCCAGAGGCGGCGCCAGCACGCCTGGCGTACGAAGCCTGGGGCTACCGGGCGGTCGGCACGTCTCATCCGTGGGACGGGGCACCGCTGTATACCTGCATGGTCCGCGAGCTGGATCACGCGTTGTAGCCCTTCTGCTGGGCGCCGGGACTCCACTTCGCCGCGACCTTCACGAAGCACGTCCCGCACAGCGGGTTCGCGCCGGTGCCGTACCACTTGCACTTCTCGTGGCAGATGCAGCACTGCCCCTCTTCGCTGGAGGACCAGATCGGGGAGAGGTAGCCGCTCAGGCTGGCGTCCGTGAGGGTCGCCATCATGGTCCGTTCTGCCCAGCCAGGCTTATCGAACAAAATAGAACAGCACGGCCGTGGGCGAGATGTCAGTGGTGTGACGGAACACCGTAGTTTGCGAGTGGAGCGCGATGGTTTGCGACTCCGGGCCAGATCACGAAGAGCCCTGCGATCCGTCGCACAGCCACGCCGCGAGGGCCCCGCGAGCCGCCTGGTCGTCGCCTGGTTGAATCAGCGGGTGAGTGAGACCTTTGTCGACCTGGGAGTCGTCACGGCGCCGTCCGGTGTGCTGGTCCTGGGGATGGCCAGCGGAATCGATCACTGGTCCGAGACTGGCGATCCACTGTCCACGCGGGCGCTGGCCGCAGCAGAGCACGGGGGCGGCCACCTGCACGAGCCTGCGGACGGCCCGAGCAGCGGATGGTTCTGTGAGGCGGTTGCGGTGCCGGCCGCCGCGGACCAACCGCTGACGGTGCGCGCTCAAACGGCGGAGTCGTACGACGGGCCCGTCATCACCGTCCTGGAAGTCGATCTCGGCCTGCCCTGGCCGAGCAACCGCGGCAAAGAGCCGATCCGGCTCGGTGACCTGCCGGTCGACCGATGCGGCATGGTCCTCGGGGACGCCCGGGCCCTCGACTCGTTCGTCGGACTGTCAGGCGAGTCGATCGACGGACTCGCCGACGTCACGTACTGGGGAAAGTACGAGGACGACGCCCACGCCCGCTTCGGCGGCCGACGGACACCCCAGTACGACGGGCAGGGGCCCTACGGGTGGCTCGACCTACCCCTGAACGAAGCCCACGAACTCGCCGGCCAGCTCCAGAACTGGCTGTCGCAAGGACCCCGCAGCGGCTTGGTGGTCTTTGTGGCCGCACACACCCACTTCCACCTGCTCCACCGGGCCGGGCAGACCCACCCCCTGCTCGCCGGGCAGATCGAGATCGACGGAGGCCAGGTCCTGGGCCTGGGCTGGGACCAGGGCGACCACTCCATGCGCCACCGCGGCGAACGAGCCTGGGACCAGGTCTACCCAGTCACCCTGGAACAGCGCGACACCACCACCCTGCTGCGTTGGACCATCCCCACAGAAACGGAGCAGGCCGAATAGGCCGAAAACATCTGCCTCGGAAAGTGCGGTGCTTCGCCTTCGCGAACTGCGGCGCACCGCAACAGCGCTGCCCAGCAAGCTCTAAACGATCACTCGCAAACTACGACACTCCTGTAGCGTCTCAAAATGATTGGCCCTTTCTCATTGGCGGTGACCCCGGCTGATCCATGGAACACCAATGTGAGACGAACTCTAGTGATCCTGCCTCGGACCTGGCATCTGGACCCGCCAACTCACCGGCCGCACCGGCGGGGTCAATTTGGTGGCATCAGATCGGGGCAATGCTCCTCAGTTGATACTCCGAGTGGCTATCGTGACGCTATGGTCGAAGAGTGGTCAGCCCGAGAGCCGTGCCGCAGGAGGCACTTCGAGGCACCCTTCGCACCACATCTCACTGCCTCGCCCCCGCACAGGGCATAGCCATCCCCCCCGTAGTCGGCGCCATCGTCGGCTTCGGCTACGAGGTCGCTGTCCTCAGCCTCGCCCCTCCGAAAGGCAAGCTCTGTTGACGTCCCCTGGCACCCCGCTGCGAATAGTCGCCGTGCACGGCGTAGGCAACCACCTCGGCGTCGACATCTCCGGCACCCGCCTGAAGGAGCTCCGCGCATTGAAGGCGGCAGCGTGGACACAACAACTGACCAAAGGTCTGAGCATCTCCCAGGACCGAATCGACCTCGACTTCGCCTATTACGCGGACAAGCTCCGCCCCGCCCCCGCGGCCCAGGGCACACGGGACGGAGACTTCTTCGACGACCCGCTCGCCCAACAGATGCTCGCCACATGGGCGCGGGAACTAGGAGTCCCTGACGAGGTGTCGCAGGGACATGCCGCGATCCCGCTGCGGGCGCTGTCATCCTGGGTGGCGCGCAGATTCGACCTGGCGGAAGGGCCACTACGGGTATTCCTGCGGATGCTGTTCCCTGAGGTCGCAGCGTACCTACGGACCGAGGACGCCCCCGAACGCACAGCGGTGCGCGAGGAGGTTGCCGATCGCATAGCCAGGCACCAACCACGCATCGTAATCGCCCACTCGCTCGGCTCCGTCGTCGCCTACGAGGCCCTGCACGCCCACCCGGAACTCCAGCCCGATCTTTTCCTCACCCTGGGCTCGCCTCTGGCGTTGCCCCGCGCTGTTTACGAACGTCTCATCCCCGCTCCACGGCCAACCGGCTCCACGCCACAAGGCGAGCGCCTGCCAGGGAAGACCCGCTGGGTAAACATCGCCGACCCCGGCGATCCCGTGGCCGTCCCACCTCAACTGAGCCGACACTTCGATGGGATCGACCTGGACCACACCACGGTGATCAGTTCCCTCTTTCGCTTTCACCACGCAACAAACTACCTGCAGTCCGCGACGACAGCAGCCACCATCGCTCCCTACCTCGGGACCTGACCCCTCAGAGCCACCACGACTGTTGCCCAAACGCACCGTTCAGGCAGGAGGGGCAAGCGGTGCTTCGTAGGCCGCGACTGAACCGGGTGAATGCGACAAGTCGATCGGGGGCTGTAACTGAGCCACACTGCCAACGCTTTTAGACCGTGTCCGTCGCCGAGCCCCAGGTTCCACCAGCGCGTGACGCACCAGGGTCCGATACACGGTCATCCGCAAGAACACCGGCGCTACCGTCCCGGACTGCTCCAACATATGAGCAATCCGCCACAGACCCCACTTCGGGGACTTGCACCACAACTCGCACACCGCCGCCTCTACCTCGGCAGAAGCCTGATGCGGACACGACGCCGGCCTACAAGAACGGTCCGCCAGCCCGGCCAGACCCGCGGTCGCATACCGTGACTTCCACCCGCTGACCGTCTACCGCGACACCCGCAACGACGCGGCGACCTCGGTCAGGGTCGCACCCGTCAGAACTGAGCGAAGCATTGTTACCCGGCCAGCCAATGACATGCATGGCTTTGAGCGATCTCGTGTGCGGCCACGAATGCGGCGTCTATGGTCGGTGCTGGGAACTGGCCACGACAGGGGGAATTGGGCGTACGGATGGGGGAGCCAGCCAGGGGAGCGGCTGCTGGGCGCCACGACGGTGGTCTGGGGCGGCGTGTGGTGCTCGCCCTCGGCATGCCGCTGACACGTGATGCAGATGGCTCGTCCCCCAGGGCGGACCTTGATCCGCTGGACAGCGCGCCTGCCCACGCCCGGCGCGTCGCCCAGGCTCTGTCCGGCTTTGAATATGAAGAGATTCCGATGCAGTCAGAGCACGCCGACTGCGAGCATCTGATTGAGAATCTAGTAACCGCGTCGGACATCGCAGTATTGATCGTGCATGTCGTAGGACACGGCGAACTGGCAGAAGGCAGCAGCGAGAAGCTGTACATCCTCGGCCGCAACGGGGAGCCTCTTCGGGATCCGGTAAGTAGCTGGATCGGGTGGATCGAGGATCACCCCAAACGCCACCGCCCCGTCACCCTGTTCATCCTGGACGTCTGCTGCGCCGGCGAGGCTGCTGTCACCGCTTGGCACGCCCGAATGGACGTGACCAGGCGTCGAGCATGGGTCCTCGCCGCAGCAGGGCCAGAGGAAAAGGCATTCGGTTACCGGCTCAGCCGAGCACTGGTCCAGGTCCTCGATCGCTACCTTCATGGCGAACGGCGAATCGATCCCTCGGTTCGTTACATACCTGCGAACACCCTATGGAAGGAGGTCGAAGCGACCGTACTTGAGCTCGCGACTCAGGAAGATGGCATGTCACAGAGCGTCCTGACGAGTCTGGTGCCCAGTCACGCCGACCTCTCAACTTTGCCGTTCTTCCCCAACCCGGGCTTCGCCGCGGATGACCCCGAGGAACGACTGCCGTCCGAAATTGCTCGCCTGGCCGACCTGGCGGTGGATCCCCTGCATTTCATGCGCCGTGCCGGCGGTGCTGAGCCTGTCCAACGAGACTGGCGTGACGGATACTTTAGCGGCCGTAACCAGGAGCTGAGTCGGCTCTCGAATTGGCTGGACGACGATGTGGCTGGTCCCGCACTGTGCGTCGTCACCGGCAAGCCGGGGGCTGGCAAGTCGGCGCTGATCGGCATGCTGGTCTGTGCCGCACTCCCGGACCTGCGTGAATTTACCAAGCCGCTCTGGCGTGGATGTGCCGACAGAGTTCCCGGGACGAACGACCGGTTGGTCGTCATACACGCGCGCCACATGAGCTTTGACGACATCGGGCGATCTCTGTCTGCCCAGGTGCGCCGCCTTCTGACCTTGGCTCCCCAACCATCATCGACTGCCGCGGCCTTTGGCGCGGATTCGACGGCTTCCTTATTCGCAATTTTGGAGGAGCAACAGCAGTCAGAACGACCCATCACGATCATCATCGACGCCCTCGACGAATCGAACGAGCCCGAAACGATCACTGAGGCACTTCTCTACCCGTTGATTCGCAGGTACAAGGGACTGGTGCGGCTACTCATCGCTACGCGGAAAGACACCAGGGTTAACGTCCTGCTCACCGCCCGCAACGGGTACGAAATCCTCGATCTCGACACCACCATTCCGGAATCACTGTGCGAGGACCTTCTCGTCTACGCGAAGCGCCTGTTGGCAGCAGCAGGTCCCTACACCCCCAGCCCCATGCGACAAGCCGGCAACGCTTTGGCAGAGGCGATCGCTACGCGACTGGCCGACACCGGCGATGAGCCAGATGCCCTCACGCCGGAGTACCTGCGGCTGGGGGAATTCCTCACCGCGGGTATCTACGTGAATTTCATGCTGACCAGCACCGACCACAGCTCTCTCATCGAAGAAGCGGCACGGACCGGCCATGCCGTCCCGCGCAGCCTGCCCGATCTGCTTGCGATGGACCTCCGGCGCCACGGCGACCAGCCCCTGCTGCGGGCCGTGTTGACTGCTCTGGCCTTCGCACAGGGGCAAGGGATGCCAGAGCTCGTGCTGGCGGACGTCGTGGACTTTGATCCCACGGGCCAAGGCCGGAAGGTGCCACTGAAGACGCTGTACCGCCTGCTCGACAACGAGGCACGTCTCTACCTCAGCCGAAGTGTCGATGAGGACGGCACCACCCTCTATCGCCTCTTCCACCAGAGCGTTGCCGACTGGTGGCGTGACCGCGCGAGCCATGAAGACCGGATACTGCTCTACCAGGGTCTTGTCGCGTCAGTGCGGTGCGACGAGCGGTCGCATCCGCTGTGGCATCTCGCCACGCCGTATTTGCAGCGTCACTTGCCCCAACACGCCGCTGACGCTGGCTGCTTGGGCCGGCTTCTCGAAGACAGCGACTACCTCGTGTTCGCTGATCCGTCAGTCCTTCTCAAGCTGCTGCCCCACATTACGGAACCCTTGGGAGAAGATGCGGAGGCAAACGCGGCGGCTTATGCTCACGCCTTCGCTGAACGGACGTCCATGCCGCTCGACGCCCGTCGCCAACTGCTGGCAGTAAGTGCCGCCCTGAATGGTAACCGGCCGTTGCAGGGGAAGCTTGAGCGCGCCATGCCGTGGGCGGTGCGCTGGGCGGTTTCTGCGAGTTCGCCTCCAACGGTGCTGGCGGCCTTTACGTCCCAAAACCATCCGTATGCCGTCACCGGGACCGAGCAGGGCCACATCGAGGTTTGGGACGTATGCAACGGCGAGGCCGTGGCCCGTTCGGCATCACGCCGAGGGAGACGCACACTGGCGGCATCCGAGGTCCAAGCCCTCACGGTGTTCGACTCCGCGGGCCAGCTCCGGGTTGTTACAGGGGGTTACGGCGGTATGCGGATATGGGATCCGCATACCGGTGCGCTCCTCCATAAACTCTCTGGCCACGTCGGATCCACAACCAGCATGACGACTGTACGGCTCGCGGATCGCTGCCACCTTCTCGTCGGCGGCTACGGAGGCTTTAGTGTTTGGGATCTGGCTGCCCGTAAGCAGACTGGTGAACTCGTGGACCATGGAGCATGGGTGGACGCTCTGGCTACGGCGAACATACGTGGCCGCCCGTCTATCGTCACAGGCGCCGATAACGGCTGCCTCCAGGTGTGGGACTTGATGGCTGGAAAGGTCGCCCGCAACATCACCGGCCACGTGGGCGCGGTGAAGGCTCTGGCGGTCGCCCATCTCGACGGGCTTCCTTACGCCGTCTCAGCCGGGGAAGGGGGCATCGCCTACCTCTGGAATTTGGAAACCGGATGCAAAGCTCGGGAGTTGCCGGACCATCAGGGCGATGCGGTGACCGGCCTGACCGTGGTTGACTCGCCTGGGCGACCTTACGCGGTGACGGGCCACGAATCGGGCCGCACGGCGTTGTGGGATCTGACTACCGGGGCATGCAGCGCCACATTCCACCTACCCGCAGCCGTCACATCCGTGGCCATGAGCTCGGACGACGCCATCCTTGTGACGTCCACAGACGGCATAGTTGCCCTCCGCCTCAGCCCTCTCCCTGGTGAGCCTGCAGCACGTGAGCCCCTCAACGACCCGGGAGGCCCTTCACCATGCCGATGACCGGAAACGTCCAAATGCCCCAAGCCCCCGGAAAACCAGCTGCGGGGCGCTTGGGCTGCGCACCATGGCCAGCAAGGCAAGTCTGCGGGACGCTGCTGGCTGAGGAATGGCGACGGGATTGGACGATGAGTCCGACAGTATGCGCACGAGCATCACTCATGATGGTAGCGATGCACATCGCCCCGCCAGATTACGTGCGGACAAATGGGGCGCATGGGGCCCGTGCCTTGGGGAAGCCTCAGCGGCGCGGCCTACCGGACTGGGCATTTGTTAAAGGCGTCCCCGTCGCTAGCCTCGCCGCAGCGGAACTGGCGTTGATCGCGGACTCCGCCGTCACGGCCTTTACTCTGTGGCAGCAAGAGTCCACGGCACCGCCGGTGATCAATACAACTCATAGTGCAAGACCGACCCTCTGGGATGCGCGCAAGAGCCACCACGAAGCATCGGCCCTTGCGCACGCTGACCACTGAGGGACACGATCCAGGGAGGGGAGGGCAATGACTGCGGGAAGCGACTCGGTTCTCGAACTGCTGCCTATGGTGTTCGCCGCCCCGAACGACGCTCTGGCGAGGGCGGAAGGCGTGCTCGACGCCGACCCGGCGCCGTTGCACGCCTCAGTCGCCCACCAAGTGATCGGCATCTGGCAGCGAGACTTCGGCGACATGCGCATCGCCCTCCATCACCTGCGGCGTGCCCGGGATTTCGCGGCTCGCGCGGAGTCGCCGGACCGAGAGGCGGACGTCCTCGCCACGCTGGGAGTCGCACTGGTGCACGCGGGGCGCACGCGGGAGGGGCTTGCGGCCTTGGAACGCAGTGTCGCGCGCGGGAACGGGCATACTCGCGCGCGCGTGCTGTACAGGCGGGCCTACGCGCGCTGGGTGCTGGGCCAGCATCGGGAGGCACTGGAAGACGTGCGCCGGGCGATCCCCGTCCTGCGGCAGGCGGACGACGTCATCTGGACTGCGCGGGCCCTGACACTGCGGGCCACCGTGCACCTGGCGCTGGGCGCGGTGGAACGGGCGGACGCCGACTTCACGGCGGCTGAGGCGCTATGGGATACCACGGGCCAGGAGTTCGACAAGGCCGACGCGGTGGAGAGTCGGGGGCTGGCCGCATTCCGGTCGGGCGACATCCCGGTGGCGCTACATCTGTTCGACGAGGCCGAGGAGCGCTACGCAAAGCTCGGCACCCCGACGTTCATGCTCAGCATCCGGCGCTGCGAGGTGCTGATGGCCGCCGGGCTGGCCCCGGAGGCGCTGGCCGAGGCGGACGCGGCGGTCGCTGTGCTCGACGGCATCGGCGGTCAGTCCACGCGCAAGGCGGAGTTGCTGCTGGCCGCCGCGCGTGCCGCCCGGCTGACGAACGACGCGCACACCGCGATCGCACGCGCCGACATGGCCGTACGGCTGTTCGCCGCACAGCGGCGCACCTGGTGGGAGATGCATGCCCGGCTGGTGCTGATCGAGGCGCGGGCCGCCGCCGGGCGCAGTTCGGGGCGGCTGGTCGCCGACGCGGCCGCGGTGGCCGATCAACTGGCCGCCTTCGGCGCGCTGGCCGCTCCGGAAGCCTCACTGCTGGCAGGGCGGATCGCGCTGGCCTTGGGCTCGATCGCCGAGGCCGAGCGATATCTGACCGTTGCCGCCCGCAGCCGGCGCGGCGGTCCGCCGCTGGCACGGATGACAGGCTGGACGGCGCAGGCGCTGCGGGCCCAAGCCGCTGGCTCGCACCGGGGTGTGCTGGAGGCGTGCCGGCGTGGTCTGGACGTGCTCGATGATCACCGAATGACCTTAGGCGCCTCGGAGTTGCGCGCCCGTGCCACCGCCCATGGCGCCGAACTGGCCGCGCTCGCCCAGCGGGCCAGTCTCGTCCGGGGCGGCCCGCGGCGGCTGCTTGTGTGGAGCGAGCGGTGGCGGGCCACCGCGCTGTCCACGCCGCCGACCCGGCCACCAGCCGACCCCGTGCTGCAGAGCGGCTTGACCGCGTTCCGGGAGATCGCGGCCCGCGCTGAGGTGGCCCGCATGCAGGGCCGCCCGGTTCCGGCGCTGGAGCGCGAACAGCGACGCCTGGAGCGCGAGATCCGCTCCCGGTCCCTGCACATGCGCGGTGACACGTCCGGCGGCAAGGACCGCTTCGACGTGGGTCAACTACTGGAGCAGCTGAGCGACGGTGTACGGCTGGTCGAGCTCGCCGTGCTGGACGGACGGGTTCAGGTGCTGCTGTGCGGGCAGGGGCGGGTACGGCGGTACGAGGCCGGGCTGCTCGCTGAGGTGGAGACGGAGGCCGAACACGCTCAGGCTGGGCTGCGGCGGCTGGCCCATCCCGGCGCGGAGGCGCGGCTGCCGATCGTCGAGGCTGCGGGGCGACGCCTGGAGGAGTTGCTGCTAGGTCCGGCCGCCGCGCATCTGGGCGACGGCCCAGTCGTGGTCGTACCGCCGGCAGGGCTCCATCGTGTGCCGTGGGCGCTGCTGCCGTCGCTGCGGGACCGGGTGCTCAGCGTGTCGCCATCCGCGAGCAGCTGGCTGCGGGCCCGGGAGACCGCACCGCCGCCGGGCGGCCGTCATGTGCTGGTGCGGGGGCCGGGGCTGGCCACTGGCGGCGCGGAGGTGCCCGAACTGGCCGACCGGTACGGCGCACCGGTCGTGCTAGAGCACGCCGACGCGCGCGTGTCCCAAGTGCTGGCTGAGCTGGACGGCGCGGCTCTGGCTCATATCTCGGCGCAAGGCACGTTCCGTGCCGACAGCCCCCTGTTCTCCTCGCTACGGATGGCCGACGGGCCGCTGATCGTCCACGACTTCGAACGCCTGGAACGCAGTCCGTACCGGATCATCCTCTCCAGCTGCGACACCGCACGCTTCGCCTCCGTCGGCGCCGACGAGTTGCTCGGCCTGGTCACCACCCTGCTGCCACTCGGCACAGCAGGGGTGGTGGCGTGCACCGCGCCCGTCAACGACGCCGCGGTGGTGCCGCTGATGCTCGCGCTACACAAGGGTCTGAGCGCGGGGCTGTCCCTAGCGGAGGCCCTGCGTGATGCCCGGACGGCACTGCCGGGCGACGCGCTGCATCAGGCGACGGGCTGGGCGTTCTCGGCGTTCGGGGCCGCCTGACCGCGCATGAGAACACGGCCAGCGGTCCATCGGCTGACCGGAAGAAGCCCGGCCGCTCGCCGCATAGGCCCCCTCGGCGGCAGTTCACGCCCACCACGCGCCAGGCAGCGTAACTGCGTGCGCGCGATGAAATCGTGAGACAGAAGTGTGGTGTCCCCTAAATGAGACAGCCTGGAACAGTGAGGTCGTCACGCCGGAAAAGAGCCATTCCGATTGCAACCCCACAGCTCCGTCACAAATGCCGGGCCGTACCTTTGCACATACGTTCCGGCATTCACCTGATGGTGACGATGTGCGCCCAGACGCCGCGCGTATCAACCAGCTCATCCGGCGTCTTATGAGGAAGCCCGCCAGCCACGTCCGGACCGTCGAGTACAAGCGCCTCCTCACCCTGTGGACGGAAGCAGCTCGAGACGAATTCGAACCGATCGCATGACGCGACCCCACCCGCGCCGAGCTGGGTTCGGGTGGGGCTTCGTGCCCAGTGCCTCCGCGAGCAGCACACTCATGCAGTGGACATTCCAGTCCCGGCACGAGATCGCACCGAGGCGACGGGTGCACACCGGCCGCCCGTCCTCGATGGCGTGCACCCGGATCGGGTGGCCGCATCCCGGGCATCCGGGCACCCGCAGCGTCCGCTCGGCCTGGCGCAGAGCGCGCCCTCGGTCCGGGAACGCCCGCCGGTTGATCCGGCTGTACGGCCTCATCACACAGCCCTCTCCGGGGGCGCCGTGCCGGGGTGCGCCTCGGTGAAGTGCTGCCGGATCGCCGCCTCGATCCGGGCGCGCATCGCGGCCGCCCGGCGTTCCGCCCGTTCGCTGAAGATCCGGCTGATCTCTTCGGCGCTCGCCCCCAGCGGCACGCTGATCGGCCCCTCGTCCAGCGCTTCTGAGTCCTCTGCGTGCTTCCAACCGCAGCCGAGGGCACACGGGAAGCGGACTCGGTGAGCCTCGGGGTGGGGCCACCTGGGCGGCAGTTCCGGTTCGGGGATGATCGTCCACTGAAGCGGGCGGACCTCGTCGGCGCGACGGGCGGCCTCGATGGCCGCGAAGGCCTCGCGGGTCGAGGGCTGCGGAAGTTGGGCGAGGAGTTCGTCCAGGTCTGTGTCGGTGGTCACGGCGTCCTCCGTCTCATGGCGGCGGACAGGATGCCACAAACAGGACGGCCCGCCCCGGCGCGTAGGCGGGCGTCCGATCAGCGGCCGGGCGGTTCGTCCGGCGGGTCCGGCTGGGACGGCAGAACCGGCGGACTGCTCTGGTCTGACGGCTCCTGCGCGCAGGGGTCAGTACACAGCCGGGCCAGCGTCTCGTTCGCCTGGTTGACGGCGTCCCGCAGGCTGTCGCCGCCGTTGGGATACACCTCGTGGTACACCCGCCCGAGGCGTTGCTCCATCTGGGACATCCGCTCCAGCACGCCGGGCCGTGCCGCAACTCCGGGGCGGGCGTCCTCGCCGTACCAGTCGTCCAGGAACTGGCTGGTGCGCTGGGACAGGTGCAGCGCCGCCCGGCCGACCCGCCACACCGCGGTGCCCGCGCCGATGAGCAGCGATATGGCACCGCCCCACACCAGCATCGAGTCGACGGCCGGGATGCCAGTGGTGATGTCCACGCTCAGCCTCCCCATACGAGCGCGGTCAGGACGGCGCTCGCGACCTCGACCTGCTCGTCCGACTGGTTCAGCAGCCGCACCCGCATGGTCCTGTCGGTGCCGATCCGCTTCGTCAACGGCACGACGCCGAAGGTCCCGCCCGGCGTGCCGACGATCTCGTCGATCGGGTGGTCGGCCTTGAGCGCGCCGGTGGCGTCGTACTCGCTCATCCGGACCTGGACGACGCCGCCGACCGGCAGGCCTTCCAGGCGGAGGCTGAGCGAGCCGGTGAAGGTCGCCGGACCCTGTACGAACGCCGCGCCGTTCACCGGGTGGCCGTCGGGCTCGTCCGTCCATTCGGTGGTGAACGCGACGGCATCCCACAGGCCCGGAGCGAGCTCGTAGCTGTGGGCGAGGCCGAGGTTGACGTAGTCGGGCACGGTGCCGGTCTCCTTGGTCGTGGGGCTCCAGTCCGCCGGGTGCTCCAGCCGCTCGGCGACGTCGGCCCTGAGCTGCGTCATGGTGAGCTTGAAGGGGCCGCGGCGGCCGTAGCCCTCGACCAGGCCGGCCGGGTCGGGCTTGCCCTCGACGGACGTCTCCAGGTGCCCGGCGACGGAGCCCGCTCCCCAGCCGTGGTGACGGCACACGGCCGCGTTGTACCGGACCCAGCTGTCGTACTGGGCCCGCGTGTACAGATCGACGCCGTTGCCGAGGTTCTCCACCTCGATCCCGTACAGCCCGTCGTTGCCGTCGACCGTGCCGCTCGCCTTGTTCGGTGCCGGGATCGGCTTCTCGTTGACGATGGCGGTGAAGGCGTTTTCGGCCGCGGGCCCCGCGTGGTTGGCGCGGCCTGCGGCGACCAGGACCAGGACGCCGGTCTTGGGCAGGTACGCGTGCGCGAGGGGCGCCGGCAGTGCGGCGCTCTGCCCGTCGTACGCGATGATCCGCAGGCTGCTGGTCCCCGCGGTGTGGTGGTTCAGCGACCCGTATACCGGCCCGAATTTCTTGCCCGTGGCGGCGTCCCTGCCGCGGGTGGTCCATCCGTCCAGCTCCGTGAAGGGGACGCCTTCCGCGCGGAGCGCCGCCCGCCATTCGGCAGGCGCCATCGGCTCTGTGGACATCAGGCGTCACACTCTTCCAGCGAGTGCCACGTCCCGTCCGTGGGCGGCTGTTCGGCCTTCGCGACGTACTCGGCACCACCGCAAGCCAGCGGGTGGTAGAAGCCGCCGGTCGGGTTCTCGACTTTGAGCCCGACCAGCCACGCGTTGCCCTGGTCGACCTCGGCGACCGTGGCCGACCGGCAGGCTGGCGGGAAGGCCTGGCTTCCGTCCTCGCGCACGGGCGTGCCGTGGCTGACGTAGTGGACGGTGTAGCCGATCCTCGGCCGGGTGAAGGCGCTGGCAGTGCACACGAGCGCTCGCTCCTGACTCGGAGTCGTACGCCCGGCCCAGAACCAGCGGCAGTGATGGGAGTCTATCCACCGGCTCCCGCCAGGGCGGGGTCGTCGTCGAGCGGACCGCCGTGCCCGGACAGGGCTCGCGCGGTCGCCTCGGCGATTCCAGCGGCGCGCAGGTCTTCGTACTGCTGGCGGCGTGCCTCCTTCTCGGCCGTGAACAGCTCGCCGACCCGGGCATCGTGCTGCTCGCGCATCTGCTCGCGCAGCTCCTCGTAGACCTCCTCGGTCACGTACTTCGCGCCGTCGGGCAGCTCGGGCTCCAGCTCTCCGGACAGGCGGATCCGGCCGAGAGTTCCGTCCGGGTGCAGGACGTGCAGGGTCACCGGCTCGGGCAGGGGCAGGTTGGGGATGTCCAGCATGGTGCGCTCCTCACAGACTGACGATCATGGCCCGCAGGGCGAAGTGGATCTCGTAGTAGTACGCGCCTGCGCTGCCCCGTCCTGCGGTCGCGTTGAGCGTGATGGGCGCCGAGGCGCCGGGGGCGAGGGTGAACGCCTCCGGCAGGAACTTCGTGCTCTGGGAGTGGACGCCGACGATCGACGTGGTGCCGGTGTTGCGCATGTAGAACATCTCGTCCGAGGCGTGCCCGGTGCCGGCCCCGGCACCGGCCGGAAGGACGAGGTAGATGTCGACCTCGCGCTCCGTGTAGACCACGGCCGGTCGGCAGGTATCGGGGTTCTGCACGTTGACCGAGAACGTGTCGAGGACCGTGTTCTGCGCGGCCGGGACCACGATGTCGCTGTACGTCCGGTCGTCGAAGTAGCTCGTGAAGCTGATCTTGCCGCGCGGCTCCGAGCGCAGCCGTCCCTGGGTGTCACACGCGACGACGCCGCCGAAGGTGTCCACGGCACACGGGTACGGCCACGTCTGGGTGTTCGCCTTGATCGGGTTGCCGCCGGTGCCGTTGCCGCTCAGGCCACACCCGGGGAGCACCGCCCCGCCGGCCGTCGGGACGAGAAGCCCGCCGTCGGGGCCAATCGTGGCGTTGTTCCCGGCCTGCGACGACAGGCGGGCGGCAATGACACCGGTCGCCGTGCTGAAGCTGATGCCGTTCCCGGCGGACAGGCAGGAGCGGACCGCCGAGCACGGCACCGAAGCGCTGACGACGTAGGGATTGGCCGCGGAGCCTGAGCCGCTGACGGTCGTGTTGTCACCGGCATGCACTGTGCACTGGCAGAGTCCTCCGCCGCAGCCGCATCGCGCCATGGTCCACCGTCCTTGCGGGGGTTGTCTCGGCCCGGCCCACACCCAGCGGCGCGCACCGCCGAGTGTATCGACGGCCCATCCGGACAGTGTCCGGACGCGTCCACGGACGCCATCCGGACATGATCCGACCGAAGCCCGGACAGGGCATCTGAGCTGGGCGGATATCGTCCGGATGCGGTATCCGGATACCGCCCGGGTACCGTCCCTACGAGGGTCAGGCGAGCAGCCAGACGATCACGGCGCCGTCGCCGCCCGAGGTCCCGTTGACGCTGTCGCCGTCCCGGGCGAGGGCTCCACCCGCGCCGCCGCCGAAGCCTCGCCCGGCTCCGCCGCCGCCAGTGGACGCGCGCTGCGAGCCGCCGTGCCCGAGCCGGGACTCGCCACCCGGGCCGGACTGCCCCTGATCGCCGGTGAGACGGATCGGGCCCCCGCTGGGTCCGCCGCCCTGGGCCACGTCGCCGATCCCGGCGAGCGGGCCCGCCACGCCGGAGAAGCAGACCGCGGTGGTGCCAGTCGTCATGACCACCTGGCCGCCGAAGCCGCCGTTCGCGGTCACCAGGCCGCCGAAGCTGCTGTTGCCGCCGTTGCCGCCGTCGATCGTCGGCGTTCCCGCCGTACCTCCCGCGCCGATGACGATCGTCTCGTTGGCGCCCAGCGACGCGGCGTTGATCAGCCGCTCCGCGTACCCGCCGCCGGTCCCCCCGGGGTGGGCGACGAGCTGGGCGGCGTTCGCCCGCGCCCCCGCCGCCCCTCCCCCTGCCGCCTGCACCTGGACGAAGACCCGGGCCAGCCACGGGTAGTCGGCCTTCTTGAACGTGGCGCTGCCGGGCGTAGTGAAGTACAGGATCTGGCGGAGGCCCATGCTGCCGGGGACCATCGTCAGCCGGCCGTCATCCCCGACGTCGAAGAAGTCGCTGTCCACACACACGCTTGCCACGGGCTCGCTCCATCAAGGAAGATCCATCGGCCCGGCCCACAACCAGCGGCGCATCCGTCAGAGTAGCTGCGCCCACCTGCACGAAAGAGATCGTCCGTGTCTGAGCACCCCGACACCTACAACGTCACGTTTATCCTGCCCAGCAACAAATTCCTCGCTGAGGTCCGCCTGCGCGAGCTGCCCACGGCAGGACTCTTCTTCCAGCCGATCAAGTCGAACGTCAGGTACCGCATAACGCAGGTGTGCCTGATGGGCGCCGGCGACCAAGACATCGTCACCGATGTCCACTGCGAGGTCGTAGAGGACTCCCACTACGACACCCACACCGGTCAGTGGATATCAGCTCAGGGCTGACCCGGGCGACAAGGTGACCGCTGTGAGGTGCACGCTGATTCCCGGACCTGCCGGTTCAGCGACACCAGCGCCACGGCGAGGGCGACTGCGCCACACCCGAACCGCCACGCACCAACTGGTGACCTCTTCCAAGGTCGCCCACACCGTTCGCTCGTCGTCGCCCGGGTCCGGGTCCACGGCGAGCGCGGTGACGGCTGGACATCCTCCGTACGGGGCTGGGAACACCCACTGAACGCGGCCGTCCTCCCCTGTCTGGAGAACGGTCGCGACGAGGCCCCCAGGGGCCGCCGAGGGTGACGCACCGGCCACGGCCTCGGGAGCTGGATCAAGTTCGAGCGGGGCGCCGGACGTGCGCGAGCGGCCTGCGATGCGGGCCCGCTGGTCCAGGTTGCGCAGGACACCGCCGAGCGGATTGCCGACCAGGCGCCTGGCCGGGGTTCCTCGCATGGCCATCTACGCCGCCTCCGTCGCTGCCGCCGCCACCTGCACCTGCACGCTCTCCGACCCGGGGCTGTCGTTGTCGCCGCCGGTCTCCGTCACCCGCAGCCCTGTGATCTTCAGGCGCTGCGTGACCTGACGGCACGTGCTGGCGCTGGTGACGTCCAGCGCCCAGCCCGGCACGAGGCTCGGGACGTCGACCGCTGCCAGGGGCGAGATGGTGACCTGCTGGGTGTCGATGAACACCGGCACCTGCGACGTGGTCCGGCGGCGGGCCTGCGCGGCCTGGGTCGCCGAGGCGGCGTCGGTGATCTCGATCATCTGGATGTACCGCTCGTGCAGGCCGTAGTACGGGTCGGCCCCTCCGTCGGAGCCGATGACACCACTGTCGTCGGAGCCCTCGACGATCCACCGGGTGACAAGGGCCTTACCGTCCTCGCCGACCTCCAGGCCCGCAGGCAGGTCCGCGTCCGACAGCCGGCCGACGCTAACGAGGTGGGTCTCGGGCAGCAGCAGGATCTTGTTGCCGATCACCGTGTAGTCGATGCCAGCCTCGGCGAGCTGCCGCAGGTGGTCGCCGGTCTGGCCGACCCCGGCCGTGTACGAGCGCGAGCCGGTCACTCCCGCCTGGCCGACGATCTCGACCTCGTGCCCGGGGTCGTCGGGGGCGAAGCCGTCGTCGATCAGCCACTGCGCGATCTCGGACAGGTCGACGCTCGTGAACGTCTTCGACGCGTGAGGCACGCGGTCGTCGAGCCACACGCTGACGTCCTCCGCCAGGACCTCGACCTCGCCGAGCCTCCAGGTGACATCCGTGATCGGACCGTCCCACACGTACTGGCCATCACGGAAGACGACCAGACGGCTCCTCCACGACCCGATGCTCCCCAGCCGTCCACAGCAGTCACCGTCCGGCTGGATCAGGGCCCGCGCCGAGCTGGTTCCATCCAGCGTCCGGTTCCACTCGATCTCGGTCAGGACATTGGCGACAGCGACGGTCGCGCCGTTCCTGTCGAGCACGACGGCACTGTGACTTCCGCACCCCGCAACAGCCAAGGCCGGGCTCCCCTCTCGGTAGAGGTGAGCCCGGCCCAAAACCAGCGGCTATCCGTACGCCAGGTTAGCCGTCGATGCCTTTCCAGCCCTTACCGCCAGCTGCCCAGCGGACGGTCTGGTCACAGACGCCGTACTTGGCCGCCAACGCGATGGCGCTCGTCGGCTCGTGCCTTCGCGAGTACGGGATGTAGAGGCGTCGGATCTCCTGCACTTGCTCCTCCGTGAGTACCGCGCGACCGTTGTCCTCCGGCCGCACTGGGTGGAACGTATGCGCGCGGCAGCGGCCCCGACCCGCGACGACCCTGCGGTCCTCCCACCCGCTGTCCCGGGGCAGCTACCACTCTTCCCGGTCCGTCGGATGCTGTCCATCGACGTCTGCCGGCACATTCTGCAAAGACCGCTCGCTGGCTATAGCGATGTCGTCGAGCACACCGCGGCGTTCGCGGCGGACACCGGGATCAGCAAACCCATGCAGCGCAAGCTGCACGAGATGCTGCGCCTCGCGCTCGCCGTGCGCGACGCGGACGGCGACGACCTCGTCGATGAGCTGGTCCTCGACGACATCCCCAACTACGGCCGGTCCGTCCGGGCGATCCTGCTGCGGGCGGACATACTCAGGCTCCTGCCAGAGCCGCGCGAACCTGACCGTCCCCCTCGGTCTCGGACATCACGGACCACACGCCGCGTCTGGGGCGCCCCCGGCGACGACACCGAGGTCCTGCCAGCAGTGCGGCTCCTGGTTCACAGCAAAGACGAAGGTCACCTGCGAGCCCTGCTCATCCTTCGCCGCCCGTAAGAGAGGAAACAGCCCGGCATCCACGGGAGCGTGCGACCGCTGCCTTCGTGTCAACCTGCCGCTCGCCGACGGATACTGCCGCGGATGCCGATGGCACGTAGCCAACTACGGCCCAGGGGACATCGCCCGGTTCGGAACGCAGTTGTGGCTCGGTTCACCGGTCCCGGCACCCACAAGCATCGAAAGGGGAGTTCCCATGCCGGGGAGAAGTGGGACAGGCCCCCATCCCTCCGTCTCTCACGTAGAAACCAGGTATGCGTGGTTGGTGAGAAACAAGCTCAAGGAGCAGAATTCCACGGTGGTCATCAACAATCCAGCGGGCGGGGTGGCAATACCCGGCCCACCACTTCATCCTCACCCACGTTGGGCAAGGACGGCGATCAGATTGCCGCACCAGGCGCCGCAGCAGGCCGTTGAACTGGTCGAAGACGCCTTCCTTCTGCCAGGCGGCGAAGTAGCCGTAGACCGTCCTTAAGGGTGATGTTCAGCCTCCCTGCGTGCTGTTTCCAAGTGCGGTGATGTCCTTGGCCGACGGGGCTTTGATGGTGGCGGGTTGATTGATGTCGAGGAAGGTGATGGTCAGATCGAGCGGCCCGTCGCCGGTTCCGGGAAGCATGTCGTTGTGCTTCGCCCGCATGCGGAACTGCTTGGGGCGGTTGTGGCCATCTATCCACAGGTCCATAGTGAGTGGGTCGGCGACCTGTAGTTGTATGAACTGATCGAGGCGGTCTCCGATCAAGCCGTCGCTGTTGACCGTTCCCTTGTAGTGCGCGGTAGGGGCGCCGTCGATCGTTTCGGTTCCGATCGACCGAAGGTCTTTGGAGCCGGCGAGAAGCGTGGATTGAGCGGTGGGGTTTGCCTGCAACTGGCTGGGAAGCACGCCATACGACTGGTTGTCCACCGCGCTGCCTCCCCATGTGGCGGGCGCGCCGCTGAGCCAGCTCTTGCCTTTCAGCTTGTCGGAACGCAGCCCACTGCCACCGACGTACATGACCTTGTCGACGATGCGGATCTCCAGTGGGCCGCTTCCGCGTTCCGCACTTGCAAGGGTGAGCTTCATGCTCATGGCCAGTGGTTTTGTGGTCATGGAGGCTTCTGCTGTCAGGCGGCCTCTGGATGGCACGGTACCGCTGATCCGGTAGTGGAGCGATGTGATGGCGTCGGAGTTCTTCGCCGCCTTCGCCACGGCTGATGCCGGTGTCACGTCGGGCGAGTCTGCAACTGCGGAATCGCTCGCGGCCTTCTCGCAGGCAACTGATCCCCCCGCGAGTAGTACGGCTGTGAACGTTATGTGCACCACTCTGCGTGGTCTGGAGACAAGGGAAAACATTATGAACCTCCAAGAATGAATGGTGGAGTCATGCCAAGATCGCGAGTCTGTATCAGAGGGTCTTGTGTGGTCAGCTGGATTCTGCGATGCGCGTGCGGCGCCAATGGCTGTGCATATTTCGGCTATAGCGTCAGCGCATGCACTTTCGGCTGCGACCATGCATGGCCGCGTGAGCTGTGAGGCTGCAGACGGTGCGCTCGGCCTCTCCCCGGCGGATAGTTGGGGTGGCTGCTAGTTGGTTCGCGCGCGCAAAAGCCCGTCATCGGCGCTGATCAGCCCGGACTCTGCCTGCCAGTTCTTTAGCTGCGGGGGGAGGGGACCTGCTTCCAGCCCTCGATTGACTTGGTGATGAACAGGGCTCGATATACCTCGCGGGTCCACACCGTGGCGCCCTCCCCGTACTCGTGCAGTTCCTCGAACGCTTCTTCTTCAGAGTCGTAGCTGTACTTGCGACCCTTCGCGTCCTTGATCATCCACTCTCTGCTCGGCAGTCCGGCAAGTCCCATACTCACGACGGTCTGTCTCCTTGTTGATGTGGGAAAGTTCGTGGCCGCTTCGCTGGCCTGGATCTTTCGTGACTGACTGTGTCCCGGTGGAGCCGGTGCAGGCTCATGCCGGGGTGATGGTGGGCGATGCCCAGGGTCCGGTGCCGCCGAGTTCTTGGGCAATCGCTGGCGGCACCGGAGAGAGGGCTCTGCCCGGCTGATGACTGGTCACTGGCCGTCGGTGGTGACGTTGTTGTGCCAGACCCAGTAGCCGGTGAGGGAGCCGGCGCTGATGCGGAGCATGTTGCGGCCGTTGATGGTGGCGCGCTGGTCGAAGGGGGCGTTGGAGGGGTGGTCCCACTGGACGGTCTTGGTGGTGCCTATGGCGCCGTCGGTGCCGTATTTGAAGACGTCGATGGGGGTGTCGGCGGGGAAGGTGAGGGTGCGGGCGGGGATGTAGGTCTTGGTCCACCACTGGCCGCGCAGGAAGGCGGTGGTGTAGTTCTCGCCGACCCACCAGCCGGTGTAGGCGCCGGCGCTGATGCGGTAGTAGACGCCTCGGCCGTGGATGCGCCGGCGCATGGTGGCGGGGGCGGAGGTGTCGCGGGTGAAGGTGACCTGCTGGGTGGCGGTCTGGGCGTCGTCCTTGGCGGGGTCGTAGGCGCCGGTCGAGGTGGTGGCGTACTGGTAGAGGGTGTGGGTCCCGGCGGCGAAGGCGACGGTGCCGCCGTTGGGCAGGTCGTCGGAGACCAGACCCGGGTAGGGGTAGTCGTCCAGGAGCTGGTCCATGTCACGGGCGAAGGTGTAGTGCCCGGAGAACCACTGCAACTGCATGAACAGGTCGAGGTGATGGTGGTGGTAGGTCAGCGGGGCGATGCGGTGGGTGTTGCAGTAGTAGGAGACCCAGCGGGTGTTGCGCAGCCGGGGGTAGTAGTTGGCGATCGTGGTCAGGCCGCCGTCCCACAGCTTCAGCGCGAGTTCGTTCTGGGTGTACTGGTAGTAGTCCCACAGCCCGAACAGCGCGAAGATCATCCCGTTGAAGGTGTAGTCCGAGGTGCCGGGCGCGTCGATGGGGTACTCCTGGATCCAGAAGAAGCCCGCGCTGTCCTTGTTGACCACCCACGGCTTGGCGTCGTCGGCGCGCAGCAGTGAGGCGAACGCCCCGTCGGCCGCCGCCAGGTACAGGATGCGCTCCTCGTCGGTGATCTCGGTCAGCTGGGCGAGCTGGATGAACAGGGAGATCGCCTCGCCCTGGGCCATGCCGGAGTACCAGGGGGCTGTGTAGACGAGTCCGCCGTGCTCGTTGTGGGTGTAGTTGAAGGGGTAGGGGAAGTACCAGGCGCCGCGCTGCTCGACGCGCCGGTCGATCTGCCGCTGGGCCTGGGCCTTGGCGCGGGTGAGGAACCACGTGTCACCGGTGCTGCGGTAGGAGGCGAGGCAGCCCAGGCCGTACTGGATCTGCGTCACGGGGTGGTCGTAGAGCTTGCCGTCGCCGTTGATGAACACATCGGGGTCGTTGTAGAACATGCGCACGCCCTGGGCATCGACGTAGGCACCCTCATCGCCCTTGGGAGCAGGCCGGTTGCGCCAGGGGCGCAGCCCCTCGGGCACATCGACGATGGTGTAGCCGGTGGTGGCGAACTCGAACGGCAGCGTGGTGGGCACGTCATCCGCGGCCGTCCGCGGGGCGACCGTGCCCACCGCGTAGGGGATCCGTCTGCTCGCTGGCGTGATCGTGCCGCCGGTGAACTGTTCCGGCGCGGGGCCCAGCATGGTGGTCGGTGCGGGGGTGCGCGGCAGGCTGAGCACCTGGGACATGGGGATGCCCGCGCCGGGACCCGGGGTCGGGCTCGCGAGGACGTCGGCGGACGCGGCAGCTGCACTGCTTCCCACGGCGAGAGCGCCGAGCGCGGTGCCGCCGGTCAGGCGCATGAACTGACGGCGGTCGACATCGGTACGTCGTTGATCTGTCACGTGTAACTCCACTGCGAGAAGGGATGGTTGCCGATGGCAAGAGGAAGCTCCGGGGCGCCCGGCGGTGGTGTGCAGCGCTGGGCGCCCCGGAGAGATGGCGGGTCTGTCTACCAGCCGGTGCCGATTTGCTGGCGGGTGCTGAAGGCGGTGGCGGTGCGGGGGTAGAGCCACAGGACGCCGCCGGTGTCGCGGGCGATGACGTCGGGGTTGCCGTCGCTGTTGAAGTCGGCGACGCCGGCGAAGGTGTAGGAGTTCCAGCCGGTGCCGATCTGGCTGCGGACGCCGAAGCCGTTGCTGCCGTTGCCGGGGTAGAGCCACAGGAGGCCGTCGGTGTCGCGGGCGATGACGTCGGGGTTGCCGTCGGCGTTGAGGTCGGCGACGCCTGCGAGGGTGAGGCTGCTCCAGCCGGTGCCGATCTGCACGGGGGTGCCCAGGCTGGCGCCGGTGCCTGTGCCGGGGAACAGGCTCAGGGTGCCGTTGGGTTGGCGGGCGATCAGGTCGGATTTGCCGTCACGGTTGAAGTCGGCGACGCCGGCGAAGGCGTAGCCGCTCCAGTCGCCGAGGAAGTTGGTGACCGGGGTGAGCAGGTCGTGCCCGGCGTCGCCGGGGAACAGGCGCAGGGTGCCGCCGGGGGTCATGGCGACGGTGTCGGCGTTGCCGTCCTTGTTGAAGTCGCCGATTCCGGCGTAGGTGTAGCCGGTGAGGCTGGAGCCGATGTATGTGGCGGAGGTGGACCAGCCGCCGTTGCCGTTGCCGGGGTAGAGCCACAGGCTGCCGGTGGCGTCGGCGGCGACCACGTCAGGGTTGCCGCCGCCGTTGTAGTCGGCGACGTCGGCGAAGGTGAACGGGCCCTTGGGGGGGACGACGTTGGCCATGGTGGCGACCTGGACGGAGGTGAGTGCGACCTCGTTCCATACCTGTACGTCCGCGAGGTTGCCGCGGTAGAAGGAGCCCCGCGCATCGTTGGCGAGGACGTTGCCCAGGGTGAATTTTCCGGTGAAACCGGTGACTGCGGTGTGGGAGCCGCGGGCGACGGGCCGGTCGTCCACGTACAGCACCATGGCCTTGGTGGTGGGGTCGTAGGTGATGGTCAGATGGGTCCACTGGCCGATGATGGCGCTGCCGCCGGCGATGCACTCATTGCTGCGCGTGGTGTCCGAGGTGGCCATGCAGAACGACCACACCTTGTTGGACTGCGGGTAGAGAAAGAAGCCGGAGTTGTGCACGCCGTCCTGGGAGGCGACGACACCACCGGTGGCAGCGGGCTTGACCCAGGCCGACAGGGTGAATGCCTTCGAGACAGTCAGCGCCGCGGTTGAGGTCATGGCGCTGCTGGCGGTGCCGTCCAGGGCCAGGTTGGAGGAGAAGGAGACGTCGTCGTCGGTGTCCCAGACGGCGGTGGTGCCTCCGGTGAGGTTCAGTCCGGCAGCGGTGTCGGCGGCGGTGGCTGCTGGACCGTCGCTGGCGTCACTGAGCGGCCAGGTGTGGCCGGGGGCGATGAGAGTCTGGGCGCTCTGCGCGGTCAGGGTGTTGCTGGCCGCATTGAAGATCCGCGTGGTGCTGGCGCCGTTGGCGGAGACGGTACGCAGGTCCGGAGTGTGATTGTCATCGTCGTGGCCGTCGCCGTCGACGTCCCCGTCGAGGTCGGCGGCCTGCAGGATCGGTACAGCGGCGGAGGTGTAGCCGCTGCTCGCGACCTGCTGCGGGGAGACCATGCTGCTGCTGGCGAGGTCTATGAGGTCTTGCGGGGTGTAGTAGTACAGCGACCCGGTGGCGTTGTTGCGGGCGAACATCGCGGGCAGCCCGTCGATCAGGCTGCTGGTGATGCTCCAGCCGGTCCAGTCGCCGGAACCGGTGGGGTTGGTGCTGCTCACTGGAGTCGCGTTGTCGACGCCGTCAAAGATGCCGGGGGCGCGGTTGCCGGCCTCGTCCCACAGTTGGCCGTCCACGACCACGAGCAGGTCGGGGTAGCCGGTGTCAGGTTCGCCGTTGAGGGTGTGGTAGAGGTTGCCGCCGCTGGCGATGCTGGTGGCCTTGTCTCCTGCGCCGTTCGTGAACACGGTGGACAAGACGTTGGCCTGGTTGCCGCTGGTGGGCAGGAGAGTTGAGCCGTCGCCGCTGCCGTACAGGACCGTGCCGCTGCCAGTGGCGGGGTTGTAATCCAGGATGTCGTTGAAGCCGGAACCATTGTAGAAGTGGCCAGTGAGGGCCTGGGTGCCGTTCCAGTCTGCTGAAGTGCCGGTAAGCCTGGCTCCGGTGCCCTGTGCGCCCAGGTTGGTGGCGCTGGTGGTGAGCTGCCCGTCTGCGGTGCCGTGGGCGAGCCACAGTCCCTCAGACAGGCCCCCCTGGGCCCCGACGGCGGCCAGGTCGGGAATGCCGTCCCCGGTCAGATCACCGTCGCTGGCCGTGGTTGCGGGGGCAGCGATGAGGATGCAGTTCGCGGTGTCGCCGACGTTTCCGCCAGCCGAGAGTGCGGTAACGGTCAGCACGTTGGTGCCCCGGGTGGGGGTGACGCTGATGTCGGTGCTGGCTCCGTCGCTGGCCACCGAGAGGGGGGTGGCGCCGTTGAGCTGGTAGAGGTAGCCGCTGGTGGACCCGCCTGGAGGGTTGGGCGCGAGCTTGAAGCTGGCCGGGGAGCCTACCTGGTAGGTGACCGGGCTGCTGTCGTCACCGCAGTCGTAGGAGGAGTCGCCCGAGACGGCCGAGACCTTCGGGGCGCCGGGCTGGCTGGGATCGAACGTGAACTTGCAGGTGGCCGACACAGGTGATGAGTAGGTGCCGTCGGACGAGGTCACGTTCCACGTCACACCGAGGACGGAGCCGCCGGCCGCGGCCTCCAGGACCGACTTTTTCAAGATGTAGGCGGCGTTCTTGCCGGAGGCGGCGGACACGACGGGCTTGGCGATCTGCGCGCCGCCGGACGTCTTGGTGACGTTGAAGGTGTTGGTCAGGGTGCCGCCGTCGGGATCGGAGACCGCCGCGTACAGGGTGACGTCACCGTCACCGGTGGCCTTGATGGCACCAGTGCAGGTGGTGGCCGGCGAGGTGACCAGCGTCGAGGGCTTGTTCGGCGGGTGGTCGTACGTGGTGGACATCGAGATGGTGGCGTGGTCGAACTTCTTCCACCCGTACTTGTCCAGCTCCTCGCTGGCCTCCAGCCTGAGAGTGAGGTTGCTCAGGTTTCCTGCGTCGGCGATGTCCTGCATGTGGTCGGTGACGTCGAAGCCGAGCGACTGGGCGGGGCAGGAGGACGAGTAGCCGTAGGCCACGGTCTTGCTGCCCCACTGCTCTCGCCGGGTCGGCTGGTTGTCCCAGGTGGTCTTGGAGTCGATCGGGTCTGAGCGCCAGAGTTCCACCGGAGTTGCGGTGCACGACGGTGCGTAGGTCTCGGTGGCGTAGAAGTGGGAGTCGGTGATGTGCGCTCCGAAGATCCGGCTGTCCACCGAGACCTTCGCGTACGCCCGCGACTTGTGGTAAGGGGTTTCCCAGCCCTGGTAGCCGACGTGCATGCCGGTGGGGCTGGTGTCCTTCCAGTAACTGGTGCTCGGGTAGGCGGAGTTCACCCAGGTCCAGCTGGTCAGTGTCCCGCCGGCGGCATAGGTGGGATCGATGTAGACGGGGAAGACCGTGGAGGAGGCGGACAGCAGGTCCGCGTCCGGGGTCAGACGGATGGCGCCCGAAGTGTAGGAGGCGGCGACCGGCGCAATGTGCGCGCCCGTTCCCGGCTCGTCGGTACTGGAGGCCGTCGGCTTGTCTGCGTCGGAGACAGCCTGCTTGCTCGTGGTGGATCGCGCGGCCGGGGCGGCAGTCTCAGTGGTGGCGGAGTCCCACATCAGCGGGGCCGGGGCGGCGAAGACGGTACGGTCCTCGGCGCTCTTGGCCGTGATGTTGCCTGCTTCATCGGTGGCCAGCGCCACGTTCTTGGCCTCGGCGGGGAAGGACAGGGTGTCCAGGGCCGGGTTGGCGGCTGCTTCGGAAGTTTTGACGACGAGGACTTCGGAGAAGCCGCCCTGGGTATCGGCGGTGACCTTGAGGTCCACCCCGTCAAGGACGTCGGGGTAGATGGCGCTGGCCCCGTTCAGGGTCGGGGTGGGCAGGGAGCCGATTGAGGCCGGCACCGTCAGGGTCAGGGACCGGCCCTGATCCTTCATCACTGCCAAAGGGCCCTTGCCGCCATCCGACAGGACCAGGTTCGTGCTGGTCACGGCCGGGGCGATGGTGCCGTCGCTGTGGCGGGCCAGGGTGGCATCCAGCTCCTTCCAGGAGCCGGATATGTACTTGCGTACCGGAGCTACCGACTGGGTCAAGGTGAACGTGCCATCAGGATTGGCCACCTCCGCCTCGGTCGGCGTCGTCGCCGCGTCCACGGCCACCGCTTTGCCGGTGGCCTGCGCCTTGGCCGAGGCCCGGGCATCGTCCAGGGGCAGTTCAGGTGCCGAAGCCTGAGTAGTGGCATCGGCATGGGCGGTTGGCGCCGCTGCGGACAGGGACAGCGCGCTGAGCGCGGCGGCTAGCGACGCGCTCAGTATCCGGCTGCGCAAGGTGGGTCTCACCGTGGAATTCCTCTGGATCTGGTCGGGACAAGTCCGGTCACATGGATCGGCCCCTCAGTGGACCGGCTCTAGGGCCTCTGCGACCAGACGTGATTAGTGTCAAGATCATCGATCTTGTCCGACTTATGAGTGAAATTTTGTCGAATCTTGAAAACAAGTTGTGCAGAGGTGCCGGAATTGAGCACTTTCCCGCGTCCCTTGATCTCTGCGATAGTCGCCCGCGCAACTGCAACTTGATCAAGGAGCGGTGCGCAGAGGCCTGCCTATCGGCAGGAGAGTTAGGGGTATCGTCCATGGTCAGGAGATTGTGGCCACGAAGGCACGGGCATCGTGCCGACGGCCGGCGACGCATAGTAGGCGTTGCGGTTGCACTGGCGCTGTCTGCTTCGCTTGCTGCCCCCACGGCTGTGGCAGCGGAGTCCCGCGCCGGCGCTCCCGCCGTACGACAGGCTCCGTCCGTACAGGGGGTGACCACCCTCACCCCGCGCAAGTTGAAGGCCAAGGACCAGACCAAGCGGGCATTCCACCCCGGCAAGGCACACTGGCCGGCCGCCGCGACCGGCAGCGCTGCCCTGGCAGCGCCGAAGGCCGGCGCGAAGCAGGGTGCCAAGGCCGCGGCCACCGGCACGCCGGTGTGGGCGCGCGCCATGTCCCCGGCCAAGGGCAGCTACCAGGGCCCCAAGGGCGTGTCCGTGCGCGTGCTCTCGCACCAGGACGCCACCAAGCTCGGCGTGGCCGGCGTGGTCCTCGCCGCCACCCCGGCCGCCGGAAGCCAGGGCAAGGTACAGCTCGGCCTGGACTACGGGGCGTTCGCCGCTGCCTACGGCGGCAACTACGCCGACCGCCTGCACCTGGTCAAGCTCCCCGCCTGCGCGCTGACCACGCCGCAGCGCGCCGCCTGCCGCACCCAGACCCCGCTTGCCACCGACCAGGACGCAGCGGCCCAGCAGCTGTCGACCACGGTGACTCTGCAGGGCTCCCAGCCCCAGGCATCCCCGTCACGGGCTGCGGCGTCCGGTCGGACCACTGCCGTACCGGCCTCGTACTCCACCTCCACGGCAGCCGATGCCGCCAGCAGTGCTGAGCCGATGGTGCTGGCTGCGACCGCATCGACCTCATCAGCGGGCGGGGCGGCCGGCACCTATGACGCGACCCCGTTGGCACCGTCCGGTTCGTGGACCGGCGGCGGCTCGTCGGGTGACTTCACCTACAGCTACCCCATCTCATTGGCGCCCTCGTCAGGATCGCTGAAGCCGTCGGTGGGCCTGACCTACAACTCGGGCTCTGTGGACGGACGGACCTCCTCGACCCAGGCCCAGTCCTCCTGGGTGGGCGACGGCTGGGCGACCCCCGACTCCTACATCGAACAGAGCTTCACTGACTGCTCGGACGATCCGGAAGGCAGTGCCTCGCCGGTGTCCAGCGGGGACAGGTGCTATGACGGGCCGATCCTGACCGTGTCGCTGAACGGCTCGTCCGGATCTCTGGTGAAGAACGACGCCGACGGCGCCTGGAAGCTGTCCAACGATGACGGCGCCACCGTCACCCACAAGACGAACACCAGCAACGAATCGGGCACCTACAACACCGACTACTGGATCGTCACCGAGCGGGACGGAACCCAGTACTACTTCGGCCGCAACCAGCTGCCCGGCTGGGCCTCCGGCAAGGCCACGACCAAGTCGGTCGACAGCGTCCCGGTGTACTCCGCGCACTCCGGCGACCCCTGTTACAGCTCCTCCGGGTTCAGTGCCTCGGTGTGCACCATGGCCTACAAGTGGCACCTCGACTATGTCGTCGACGCACACGCCAACGCCATGGCGTACTACTACGCGCAGGACAGCAACTACTACGGCGAGGAAAACGGCGCTCACAACGTCTCCTACATCCGCGACTCCTACCTGGCCCGGATCGACTACGGCTTCCGCGATGGCAGCGCCTACAACACTGTCCCCAACCAGGCAGTCTTCACCACCACCTCACGCTGCACACTGACCTCCTGCGCCCCGCTGTCGGCCAGCACCGCCGCCAGCCAGTACCCGGACGTGCCCTACGACCTGGTCTGCGCCTCCGGAGCCACCTGCACCACGCACGCACCGTCCTTCTTCTCCACCGTCCGCCTGGCCTCGATCAAGGTTCAGCAGTACAGCGCGGCAAGTGCCAAATACCAGGCCATCGACACCTACACCCTGCACCAGAGTGAGCCGGCCACCGGGGATGGCACCTCACCCACACTCTGGCTTTCGTCGATCAGCCACGAGGGCGACGACACCACCGCAGGCGGCTCCACCTCACCCACCAGCCTGCCGGACGTGACATTCACGGGCATCGGACTCAAGAACCGGGTCGACACCTCCAACTTCCCCGGTCTGTACCGCTACCGCATCTCCGGCATCACCAACGAGATGGGCGGGCTGACCTCCGTCAGCTACGACCTGCCGGACGCCTGCACCGCCAACTACGTGGCGAGCGCGGACCCCAAGACCAACACCAAGTCCTGCTACCCGGTGTCCTGGACACCCAAGGACTACCTCAACCCGATCACCGACTGGTTCGAGAAGTACGCGGTCACCCAGGTACTGGAAACAGACAGCACCGACGGTGCGCTGGCCAAGCAGACGAACTACATCTACACCGGCGGCGGCGCCTGGCACCACGACGACAACGAGCTCGTCAAAGCCAAATACCGCACGTGGGGTCAGTTCCGCGGCTACGCGAGCGTGGAAACCCGCACTGGTGACGGCTCCAACGACCCCCAGACCAAGACGGTCACCTCCTACTACCGCGGCATGGACGACGACTGGCTGTCCGCATCCAAACGCCGCTCCGTGACCGTCACCGATTCCCAGGAGGGAGCGCACCCCGACAGCGACCAGCTGGCAGGCAACGCGCTGGAGACCACCACCTACACCGGGGTCGGCGGCAGCGTCGACAGCTCCACGGTGACCTCGTACTGGATCTCCCCGGCCACGGCCACGCGCGCCCGCGCGGGCCTGCCGGATCTGACCGCCCGAGCGACGAACGTCGCCGAAACCTGGAGCCGTCAGGCAGTCACCGATGACCCCACCACAGACTGGCGGGTCGCAGAGACTGACAACACCTACGACGCCGCCGTCACGGACGACAACTTCGGGCTGCTGACGTACAGCTACACCCACACGGTTCCTGCCGCCGCCGCGTACGACCAGTGCACCGCGATCACGTACGCCAAGGCCAACACGGCTGCCAACCTGGTCGGGCTGCAGGCATCCCACGAGACCGACTCGGTTGCTTGCGCCGCGTTCAGCCAGAACACCCCGGCCTCCGTGCCGAAGAACTTCAACACCCTCACCGCGCCCAGCAACGTCGACCGCCCGAACCAGGTGATCTCCGCGACCCGGACGTTCTACGACGACACCGGCTTTGCCACCACCTTCCCGCAGACCGCTGCGCCCACCAAGGGCGACATCACCATGACCCGGCAGGCCTCGGGCTACAGCGGTGGCGCCTTCACCTGGCAGACCCAAACCCGTGCCACCTACGACACCTACGGCCGCGCCGCCGACGGCTACGACGCCAACAACAACAAGACCAAAACGACTTACACCGTGGACAGCGTCGGGCTGACCACCGCCACGGCGATCACCAACGCCAAGAACCAGATCATCCGTACCACTGTGGACCCCACCCGCGGGCTCATCCTCACCACCACCGACGCCAACGGGATCACCGCCACCGTCCACTACGACGCGCTCGGCCGTACCACCGAGGTGTGGCAGCACAGCCGTCCCACCACCGCTGCCGCCGACGCCAAGTACATCTACACCGTCTCGCCGACCAGCCAGTCCGGCACCTTCACACAGACACTGAACGACGCCCAGACGTACGTCACCTCCTACTCCCTCATCGACTCACTCGGCCGACCGCGACAGACCCAGACGGAGACCCCGCAGAACGGCCGGCTGATCACCGAATCGTTCTACGACTCGCACGGCTGGGTGTGGAAGAAAAACAACGCCTACTGGGACAAAAGCAACCTCCCCGCCCTGAGCCCGGCCTCGGTGCAGGACTCCGAGATCCCCAACCAGGACCGCTACACCTTCGACGGCCTGGGCCGCGTGGTCGTGGACGACTCCCAGCAGAACTCGGTGCTCAAGGAGAAAACCACCACCGTCTACAGCGGAGACGCCACCACCGTCATCCCCCCGGACGGCGGCACGGTCAAAACCACCCGCGCCGATCCACTGGGCCGCGCAAGCGAGGTCGACTCCTACAGCGCCCGGCCGACCCTGACCATCCCGCTCAACACCTTCACCGGGCACTTCTCCGTCAGCGGCGGCACCTCCAACCCGATCACCTACGGCTATGACGGACACGGCAAGCAGAACACCGTCACCTCCAAGGGCAGCACCTGGAGCACCGTCTACGACCTGCTGGGCCAGGTGACGTCCAAGACCGACCCGGACGCCGGCACCACCAGCATGCTGTACGACCCGGCTGGAAACCTCACCCAGACCACCGACTCCCGCAACAAGAGCGTCTCGTACACCTACGACGCCCTGAACCGCAAGACCGCCCAGTACGCCTCCACCCTCGCCGCTCAAACCCCCGGTGCGAGCGGCAACCAGACGGCCAGCTGGACCTACGACAACGACAACGCCGTCACGGGTGTCACCAACCCGATCGGCCAGACCACCACCGCCACCTCCTACAACGCCGGCAACACCTACACCACCCAGCAACTGGGCTTCAACGTCTTCGGTGAATCGCTCGGCCAGGCCATCACCATCCCGGCCGTGCACGGCGCGCTCGGCGGCAAGACCTACACCTTCAAACACACCTACACCTCCAGCACCGGCCTGCTCGCCTCCGACAACTACCCCCTCGGTGGCGGCCTGCCCGCTGAAGTCGTCAACCACGGCTACACCACCGGCCTGGACCTGCCCAACGCACTGAGCACCTCCTCCTACACCTACGCCCATGACACCGTCTACAGCGCCTACGGCCAGGTGCTGCAGGAAACCCTGGGCACGGGCACCAACCTCGCCTCCCTCACCAACACCTACGACCCGCACACGGCGGCGCTGACCGACCAGGTGGTCACCCGCTCCACCACACCGGCGATACTCGACGAGCAGAGCTACACACACGACCCCGCAGGCAACATCACCAAGCAGGTCACCACCCGCCTGAACGCCACCGCGGCCCCCGAGACCCAGTGCTTCCAGTACGACGACCTCGACCGCCTCACCCAGGCCTGGACCGCCACCGACGACTGCAACGCCACCCCCACCACGAGCTCCCACGCCCAGGTCGGCGACCCGCTCGCCGGCGGCACCGCCTACTGGACCAGCTGGGACTTCGACGTCCTCGGACAGCGACAGCACCAGATCCAGCACTCCACCACCGGCGGCAGTGACACCACCACCAGCTACACCTACGACTACAAGGGCAACGACACCACCCAGCCCCACGCCCTGGCCTCCACCCAGGACAGCGGCGCCAGCAACACGGCCACGAGCTACACCTACGACAAGGCCGGCAACACCACCGGACGCAACACCGTCGCATCAGGCAACCAGACCCTGACCTGGAACGACGCCGGACAGCTCACCCAGGTCAGCGGCGGCAAGAGCGGCACCACCAGCTACATCTACGACGCCGACGGCAACGTCCTGCTCCAGAGCGACCCCACCAGCACCACCCTGTACCTGCCCGGCGAGCAACTCACCCTCACCGGCACCACCACCACCGGCGCGCGCTACCTGCCCCTGCCCGGCGGCGGCACCGTCGTACGCACCGGCACCACCACCAACTACAAGTTCCAGATCAGCGACCCCCACGGCACCAGCGGCCTGTACCTGGACAACACCGCCCAGAACCCCACCTGGCGCCAGTTCACCCCCTACGGCGACACCCGCGGCAGCAACACCACCTGGATCGACAACCGCGGCTTCCTCAACGCCCCCAACAACACCAACACCGGCCTCACCCAACTCGGCGCCCGCCAGTACGACCCCACCCTCGGACGCTTCATCAGCCTCGACCCGATCTTCGAAGCCACCGATGACCAACTCCTGGGCGGCTACCTCTACACCCGCGACAACCCCATCTCCTCCAGCGACCCCACGGGACTCTGCGCCGACATCGACTGCCCGACCCGGCCAGGACCGAACTACGAGAACACAACCCCCGGCCATACCCCGGGCAAGCCGAAGAAGTCCGGCAACGCAACTGCCGCCGCGAGCGGCGACTGCTACAACTGCAAGAGCAAGAGCAACAAGTCAGGCACCCACCAAAGCGGCACTGGCACGGTCGACTGCGCCAGCTACGGCTACATGGCCCAGGACGCATGCCGTGGCGCCATCGGCAAGGTCGACGGTGTCGTAGACACCTCGGCGCCTACCGTAAAGATCACAACTATCCCCGACCTGGTCGCTTGTGAGAGCGGCGACTGGGTTTGTCAGCTGCGGAACTCCCTCTACAAAACCGCGCTTATCTCGGGAATGCTGGGCGGAAGTAACGGCTTCTTCGGCCTGGCCAGAATGGGCGGCGCAGCCGAAGCAGCAGAAGAAGTAGCCGCGGCAGCAGAAGCAGAAAGTGCGGCAACGGGCAAGCCGTGCAGCTTCTCGCCAGACACGCCGGTACTCATGGAGGGCGGGAAGAAGAAGCCCATCGGAAAGATCAAGCTTGGTGACAAGGTTGAAGCAGCCGATCAAAAAACAGGCAAACACGTAGGTGCCCGCACAGTCCAGCATGTGTGGATCAACCACGACCGCAATCTGCTCGACCTGACCATTCGCGGCGAGGACGGCCAAACTGCCATCCTTCACACCACCGACAACCACCCCTTCTGGGACGACACCAAGCATGCCTGGATACCTGCAGGGAAACTGACCCTCGGCCACGTCCTGAACACGGCGACGGACCGACACGCCCAAGTGGTTGCGATCCGGGTCGTCCCTGGTGCGGCGGATATGTACAACCTCACCGTCGTCCAACTGCACACGTACTATGTGCTGGCCGGAAATACGCCAGTACTGGTGCATAACGTTGGAGAATGCCCTGTAGACGGGGTTGATCACGGCGCAATTGGCGAGGCGGCATCACTTGATCGCCTCCAGACGAGTGGATACACGGATATCACCCGGCGGGTGCGATTCCTCAACAGCAACGGTGATGTCTTTATCGCAGACTTCGTCGCGCGAAATCCGAACGGCGATTGGGTTGCTGTCGAAACCAAAGTGAATGACGGACCGATTACCGATAATCAGTCCGTCGGATACCCGGAACTAGCGAGAAGCGGAGCAATTCTCGACACGCGCAAGCTTGCCCAGTATGGAATAAAGAAGGGCAGCGCGATGAGGATTCCGGTAGAATTTGACCACTGGCAGTGTGGTGTATGTAGACCGTAATAAAGAATGGGCCCGGAGTTTCGCGACACTCCGGGCCCGTTCTGCTGAGGTTTGCCTGTCGCCAGTGAGGTGACCTCACCTGTGTAGGCTTTCGATGGATGCGGCATAATGAGGGTCATGGCTACAAATGAGCAAGGACGTTCGGCGGTACACCTGGCTGAGCAGTTGGTAGGACTCGAAGTCCCCAAGAAAGTCGTTCAGGCTGCAGGCGAGTGGATGGCGTACCGACTGGAGCAGGACGGCTTCCGATGGTTCAAGGGTCGAACTAGCCTGGAGCGTCGACTTGATGGGCGTCTTGAGCGAATGCGACTCGAAGCTAGTCACCGGAACAAGGCGGGACGGCTAATCGAGTTCAGTCTCGTAAGCCTGGAAGTCTTCGATGAAGGTCTCAAAGCGTGGAGGCAGTCGAATCCCAGCCTCACGGTTGATCGCCCTGACTCGATGGAGGGAATTGTCTGTGCTACCAGTTTCCTTGATATCTCTCGAGAAGCCAGGGCGATCGTCACTCTTCCTGCCAGCAGAATTACCATCGTAGATGGCCTGTGCAGACATGCAAAAGACGTTGCCTTGCCATGGTTCAGTTCATCCGAGAACCCTGAGACTCTGGCTGCTGCGGCGCCGGACGCACTCCTTCGCCCAACTGGTTTTGCGCAAGATTTGCTGGAGCTCCTCGTTAGTCAAGGATTCCTTGAGGAAGCGAGGTTGCTCATTCGGCGAGTTCTCGCCCTAGGAGAATCGTATCGAAATTCATTTTCCGAAGGGCGCGATATTGCCATTAGTGGCGGACATCCAAACTGGCATTCTCCGCAGGCGCTGGGTTGGAGCGGCGAGGTCTTGGGGCTGCTTTAAGTGTAAGTGAGTCAAATAAGCCGCAATTTCCTTCATGAGGCGCGGGGCCCCACCGGAATGCTCATCCCGGTGGGGCCCCTTTACGTTTTGCCCTTAGTACTCCAGCCGTAGATCGTGATCTTGTCTCTTGCCAGCGGGAGATCTGAGCTCGGGTCTACGCGATGTCGTCGACCGCAGACTGCCAACCGATGACATCGTCGTGTCGGGCATCGCGCAGGATCGCTCCCTTGAGGCGGGCTCCGGTGATGTCGGTGAGGCCGTACGGGGGTCTGCCGGTGTTGACGTGGCCGAAGTCTGCTTCCGTGAGATCCGCACCGCGCAGATCCGCGCCGCGAAGATCGCAGCCGGCGAGGTGCGCTCCCCTCAGTGAGGCTCCGCGCAGGTCTGCACGGCTCAGGTCGCAGAACTTGAACGAGCAGCCGTCCAAGCTGGCGTGACGCAGATCGGCCTCCACGAACGAGCATCGGGTGAACCGCAACTGCGAAGTCCTGGCCGAGACCAGGATCTGGCCGGTGAAGTCCTCGCCGCTCAAGGCTGAGTAGCGCTGAAGTGCGGCGAGTCGTTGTCGGGAGCTCAAGGGCGTGGCCATGAGCATTAGCGTGCCAGCCAAGCCGGAATCCGGCTCGCGAAATTTCTGCACCCTGGGCCGCTGCGGGAACGGGTGCGGCCACCGTTGATCATCATGACTTGTGTGGAGTAACGATGAGACGGTGGCCGCAGGTCACAGCATAGATCCTGTCCGTTGGCGGGAGGCGTTCGAGGTGGCCATGGGCCGGATCGCTGGCCGGTTCGCCCGGGTCGAACCACGGCTGCGGGCCGGGCGGCTGGTGCTGGGTCTGCTGTCGGACCTGCCGCGCAAGAACTGCTGGACGATCGCGGAGCGGGCCGGGGAAACCAGCCCGCACGGCATGCAGCATCTGCTGTCCCGGGCCGCCTGGGATGCCGATGACGTCCGTGATGACGTGCGTGAATACGTTGTCGAGCACCTCTATGACGAGGCCGCGGTGCTGGTGGTCGACGAGACCGGCGACGTGAAGAAGGGCACCCGCACGGTCGGGGTCCAGCGCCAGTACACCGGAACGGCTGGACGGATCGAGAACTCCCAGGTCGCGGTCTACCTCGTCTACGCCGGTGAGCGCGGGCACGCGGCGGTGGACCGGGAGTTGTACATCCCGCGCTCCTGGACGTGCGACCCGGATCGCTGCCGGGCAGCCGGACTCGGCGAGGACACCGTCTTCGCGACCAAGCCGGAACTGGCCCGCACGATGATCGAACGGTTCCTGGACGCCGGACACCACGTCGGCTGGGTCACGGGGGACGAGGTCTACGGCGGCAACCCGAAACTCCGCACGGCCCTGGAGAAACGCGGCATCGGCTATGTTCTCGCCGTGGCCTGTTCGGCCGAAGTGACCACCGGCGCAGGCAGGTTCCGCGCGGATGTACTGGCGCGGAAGGTGCCAAAGCGAGCCTGGCAGAAGCTCTCGGCCGGACGCGGCGCGAAGGGCCAGCGGTTCTACGACTGGGCCGTCATCGACCTCGCCGAGCCTGCACCGGGCCGCCACCAGCTGCTGATCCGCCGCAACCGCAGCACCGGTGAACTCGCCTACTACCGCTGTCACTCCACCACGGCGGCATCCCTGGCCACCCTGGTCAAGGTCGCAGGTTCCCGATGGCGGGTGGAGGAAACCTTCCAAACTGCGAAGGGACTGACCGGGCTGGACGAACCGCAGGTCCGCCGCTACCCCTCGTGGGCCCGCTGGGTCACCCTCGCGATGCTGGCCCATGCCTTCCTCGCCGTCGTCCGCGCCGACGAACACGCACGCCACCCCGCGCCGGACGACCTGATCCCGCTGTCCTGCAACGAGATCTGCCGCCTGTTCATCGCGCTCGTCGTCCGGCCCGTCCGCGACGCGGCCCACCGGCTTGCCTGGTCCGACTGGCGCCGCCGCCACCAGGCACGATCACGCACCAGTCACTACCGGCGGCAAGCCGCATCCCAGACATGAAGATCACGATCTACAGCTGGAGTATTAGCACCATCGGGGTCGTATCCCGTGCCCTGTGTCGTGCACGCCGTCGACTGCGAAGAGGCGTCGGCGGGGGCACCGGTGCTGCCGCTGGAGCGGGCTCTGGACGTGGCCGAGCAGCCAGGCGTCTGGCTCTGCTCGTTGTGTGGTGCCGCCGCCGAGCTGGACCCTGTCTTGAAGGGTTTCGACCCCGGGTGATGACGTGCAGGGCTCGGGCGACTCTCTGGAACCGCGGGCCCCGGACCGTGCTCGTCCGGAGCCCGCGTAATTCTCCTGCGCGCCGGGCAGGCCGTTCAGTCCAGGTCAGCAGTCGGCTGGTTCACGTGAGGAGGGTGCTGCTTCGGATCGGCGGGGCAGCTCCTCGGAACGCTGTCGGTCCGCTCCCGGCAGGTTGCTGAGGCGGTCTTGCCGAGAGTGGTTGACGAGGGCGGTGACGCGATCGGCGAAGTCCGGGCCCGGCAGGGGGATCTCGAAGTCGTGGCGGAGGTA
This sequence comes from Streptomyces sp. NPDC107559, assembly GCF_055657365.1. Taxonomy (NCBI): domain Bacteria; kingdom Bacillati; phylum Actinomycetota; class Actinomycetes; order Kitasatosporales; family Streptomycetaceae; genus Streptomyces; species Streptomyces sp. NPDC107559. The sequence goes on from NZ_JBVKBD010000011.1 coordinate 127,012, forward strand.
GCCGACGTCGACTGCCGTGGGCAGGTAGCTCATCAACTGGGTGAGGGTGCGGGCCTGGTGGGGGTTTCGGGCCAGTCGGCGCAGGACGCGCAGCATGGTGTTCGGGCTGGTGTTGAGCGGATGGGTTGCTGGAGCCCATTCTTCTTCGGTGTCAGGGCTCTCCGCAGGTGGATCGTCCGTGGGGGCGGGGGTGGCAATGACGTCGGTCTGCCGGTGCCACCAGTTGGCGAGGTCTTCTTCGCCGTTGGCGAGGTGGTGAAGGTAGAGGCAGTAGGCGGCGGCGCTCTGTCCGGCGCCGGCGGCGTACTGCCACCAGAAGCGTGCGCCGTCGTCAGTGCAGGTGAGCTGCATGACGCAGGCGAGTGCGAGGGCGCTGCGCGGAGCGGGCAGCTGCTCGGTGAGGAACTCCGTGACCTCGTCGTTCGGGGTGTGGGACAGCACGGTCTCGCACAAGGCCCGCAGGTCCTCGGCGGCTTCGGTGTTGGATGCCGGGAGCGGGGCCGGGGAGGGGCCGGTGCGCGAGCCGTGGGCAGGTCCGCAGTCCGGCGGGACGACGTCGCGGGGCACTGTCCGGTCACGAACCAGCAGCGCACGGGACAGGATGCCTTCAATGGTGGTCACGCGGGGTTCCTTCCGGGGCGGGTGGGGGGCATAGGACGTGGGTGAGGTACCGGGTCGCGTGCCGTTCGTCGGAGCGTACGGCGGCCAGTGGGACTCCGAGGAGGTCGCTGGCTTCCTCCTCGGTCATGCCGCCCAGGGAACACAGGACGACGACGTCGAGCTGCGGGGCGGGCAGCCGGCTCATCGCCCTGAAGAGGTCCTGGGTTTCGACGAGCTGCTCCAGGGCAGCGTCGAGGTGCTCAGGGCTGGCCAGGGCGCGCAGCGCGACCGTGTCGAACGCGGTGTGCAGGAACTGGGGGCAGTTGTCGAGGTGGGGAATGCGCGACATCACGCTCTCGCGCAGGACTCCCCATCCGTGGCGGCGGATGTCCGGGCTGGCCAGCGCCTTCGGCCAGGACAGCCAGAGCTGGTCGTAGGCTTCCTCCACCGAGGCCGCTCGCTGCGGGTCGGGCAGGAAGACGCTGGCGTAGAAGTCGTAGCCGGCTTCGGTCAGCTCCCTAAAGCCGGTGTGGTTCAGCGGCGGGCTGTGCTGGACGGCGACCGCCGCGGCGGTCGCCTCGGACCATGCCGGGGACTTGCGCCGGATGTCCGGCGCTGCCTGCCGCCACAGCTTGTACAGCGGCCCCGCCGGGACCTTGAGCTGAAAGGCGATCGGTTCCAGCAGCTCCCAGCGGGGGTACTTGCGGCCGCTCATCAGTTCCGAGATTTTCGAGCGGGCCATGTGTACGCGTCTGCTGAGTACCGTCATCGTCAGGCCGGACTCCTTGTAGGCCTCGCGCAGCGGCTCGAGCCAGGCACGGTGGGCCGCAGCGCAGTCGGTGGCGATGGGGCCGAGTGGCCGACCGGGCCGTGGTCGACCCGGGTCATCGGGGCCGTCCGGTGGAAGGGAGGACGTCATGATGCGGCGTCCTCCTCACGGTCCGGGACCGCGTCGACCCCGTACCCGGAGGCTGGGCCACTGCGGGGGCGGGCGGCACGGACGATCTGCTGCACCGTCACCCCCAGCGCTGGCGCCAGTGTCGCGATCGCCGCGACCTGGCCGGCGAAGACCATCACCAGGCTCCATGCGAGCACAGCGAGGGTGATGATCCCTATCGAACGAAGTTCCACGAAGGCATCCTCTTGTTTCCGTCGACCTCGGAGAGCTGGCTGCTCTCCGCCCGCCAGGCCCATCGATGACTGGCAGAAGCGCCGGTCGGAGCGGCGCCGACTCCGTTCCGACCGGAAGGTCAACAAGCATGACCCGTAGCGGAGTTGTCACGCCACGTGATCATGGATTCAGGGAACAACTGCTTCGCGGCCAGGAACAATCGGGCTACCGAACTCGCCCACCCGCGCTCGGACCTGATCGGTTCAAGGTCTCAAGACGAACGCCGTGTACGCAGTACGGTGAGAAGTTCCCAGTTCTTCTTGCTTTCCGGCGCTGCACAGACGTCAATGGGACACAAGGCACCTCGGTGTCGGCCTTCCCATCGGAAGGGCCCGCCCCCGCGCCGAGAACCACCAGGGGGCGAGCACGCCGCTCCTGCCTGACCCGGGTTGTGGGCCAGGCGGGAGCGGACCGGTCCCTGGAGACCCACCGACCGTAACTCACCCCACCGACAGCGCACCCTCCTGCGCGCCCGAGCACCCGCGTGTGTTTCGGGGTACTCCTCGATCCGGCCCACGGCGAGCGGAGCCTGATGACCGCGGGGATGCATCAGCCCGGTGGCGACCAGGGCGGACCCGCGAAGGGTGCGCGAGCAGTCCAGGTTGGCGATGGCCGTATCAGAAGTCAGCCGATCCGTGACGCGATAAGCCGGTTCGTCAGCTCGACCGTCGCGAGGTACCACCAGAAGATCCAGTCCAGGAATGCCTCGTCGTAGTCGCCGCGCTGGTCCGCCTTGCGGTGGCGCAGGTCGTAGCGGTTGGCGATCTCGAACAGCGCGCCTTCGTCCTTCCCGAGCTGGTCCTTCAGCAGGGCGCGGCGTTCCTCGAGGATGCCCGCCAGCGTGACGATCGCCGATCGCTTGCTCTCCGCCGTCGTGTCGCGTCCGCGGAACAGCGCGATGGCGTGACGGATCCGGTTGGCGATGTCCGGGGCGCTGTCGTTGAGCGCCCGGTGCACCAGGGCGCTGCGGGCGTCGTCGGTGACGGCGACCAGGCGCCCGAGGTCCTCGCCTTCGGCGGCCAGCTCGTACTCGATGCCGTCCTCGCGCAGGAGTTCATTGACCTTGCCCCGGTACAGGATGCGGGCGGGTCCGTTGTGGAACTCCGAGTGATGCCACCCGCAGTTGTTCCAGGGGTGGAAGTGGCGTGCGCGAGGCCGGCTGACCAGGTCGTGGAAGACTTCGATGAGGCCGAAGAAGGTGTCTTCGTCCCATGTCTCCGGGGCCAGAGGCCACAGGTCCGGGATGCCCAGTCGCCGCTCGATCACTCGCGAGGCGTCCGGCAGCTCGGTGGGATCGTCGACGCATTCCTCGCCGAAGACCTCTGCCAGATAGCCGTTGTCGGCGAAGTCGCTGATGATCCGGGCGAGGTCACGGCGGGTGTCCCGTGCTGTGCTGCCGTCGTGCGAGAGGCGGCGGCCTTGCCGCTGCGGCCAGTACGGTCGCGGCTCGGCCGCATGCCGCAGTTCGGCAGCGCGGCTGACCAACTCCGTCAGCCACTCCCGCTTGTTCATCCCGCCCCGCTTCCCCCAGTCGGGGGTGGGGCTGGCCCACGGATCATCTGAGGGTGCGGGCCGATTGGACAGGTCTTCGAAATCGGCCACCGCTGTGGTGCCGGCCAGGGCCTCTGTCAGCAGCCAGCTCGCCTGCTCCTCCCACGAGGTGCTCGACGACCGAAGAACACGCTCTCCTTCGGATACGAACAGCGACGTCGGCCAGCGAAGTTCGTAGTTGCTCAGATCCAGACTCACCGCGTCATCATCACCCACCCAGGCAGGTGTCAACTGGACAACGGAGCATGAGCATTCGGCCGGGAAGCGGTCCTTGAACGGCCTTCACGGTGGACAGCATCCCTCGTGACGCTCAGCGTCGTCCCAGTTCGTGCAGACCCCAGGGGGCTGTCCATGGCCAAGCGCACCGCGAAGATGGGCAGCAGCAGACCCATGCGGCTGTCCGCCGACCGGTTACGGAGGGGCTGACCCGGTCCCGCCGGCACCCGGGTGCGGCTCGCCGTGGCAGCGGACGCGGACACCGTCGAGGCCCTGCTGGACACGGCGGGGGTCCTCCGGCTCATCCCGGCTCTGCGGTCCTCCATGACGTGACGCAGATGTGGACGTGATCAATGGTCATGTGTAGGCGGCGACCGCGGCGAAGTAAATGCCCAAGCTGGTGGCTGCGGCGCCCGCGCCCGTGAGGATCGCCTGGGAAATGCTGGCGCCGGATCGGCGGGCCAGCAAGCCCGCGGCGATCGCGATGTTGAGGGCGGTGGACAGGGCGAGCAGCAGGGACAGGATCTGCAATGGGCTCATCGCGTGAACTCCCCGGGGTGGTGACGGCCCTGTGCGGGCCGTGCGCGACAAGTCCGAAGCTGGCTGTCCAGGGGGCCGTCTTGCAGGAGTCTGGTCGCGGATTGGACACATCGGGCCGAAGTCCGCTGGTAGGAGCTAGGGTTCACGCCACGGCCGGAGTGCGCGTTCACCAGGGTGTCCAGGGACGGGGTGGACGCCCGTGTACGGGCTGGGGGAACGAAAGGGCGTCATGATGACGGGACCGGCGGCGCAGGAGGAGCCGGACTACGCCGCGCTGATCGACGAACTGGCCACGTTCCGCAGCGGCCGGTTGCAGCAGCTGCCGTCGGACCGCACGTTGGCCAGGGCCGCTGGGGTCAGCCCGACCACAATCGGAAACTGGCTGGGCAAAGGCCAGTTCCCGCACGAGATCGATCCACTGCTGGACCTGGTGCGGGCCGTGCGGACCTGTGCCGAGCGCGTCGGGCTGGCCGGTGACCTGGCGGCGGTCGCGGTGCTGGACGTGCAGGTGTGGCGGCGTGTGTACCAGGCCGAGGCCCGTCGACGCGCGCAGGGTACGAGTACCGCGGTGCACGCAGGGCAGGGCAGGGCGGTGCTGGAGCGGATGCGGCCGGGCTGGCCCCTGCCGGAGGTGACCGACCCCTTCACATTTGGTCTGGAGGTGCACCGTGCGATCGGTTCCCCGGCCGGCGGTGTGCCGGTGCTCCCGGCGTATGTGCCGCGCGGGCACGACCGGGCGCTGGCCGAGGTGGTGGCGCAGGGAGCCGCCGAGGCCAGCCGGATCGTGGTGCTGGTGGGCGGCTCCTCCACCGGAAAGACCCGCGCCTGCTGGGAAGTCCTGCACCTGCTGCGCGGGAGGGATGATCCCTGGCGGCTGTGGCACCCGATCCACCCCGGCGCTGTCCTGGCCGAACTCGCCAGCATCGCTCCGTACACGGTGATCTGGCTGAACGAGGCCCAGTTCTACCTGGAACCCGACCAGCTTGGTGAGCAGGTCGCAGCAGGCCTGCGGGCCCTGCTGCACGATCCGGCACGTGCCCCAGTACTGGTGCTCGCCACCCTCTGGCCCGGCCACTGGGACACCCTGACCACCCGCACCACCCCGGACATCCATGCCCAGGCCCGGGAGCTGCTGGACGGGCACTGGATCGCGGTGCCGGATGCCTTCACCGGCGCCGACTTAGCTGCGCTAGAAGACACCGCTGGCCTCGATCCCCGGCTGAGCGAGGCTGCCGACCACGCGCGGGACGGCCAGATCACCCAGTACCTGGCCGGGGTACCGGTTCTGACGGACCGCTACCAACGGGCCCGAGGCGCCACCCGAGCGCTGATCCATGCCGCCATGGACGCCCGCCGTCTCGGCGCCGGGCCGCGCCTTCCCCTGGCCTGGCTGACGGAGGCTGCTCCTGGGTACCTCACCGAGGCCGAGTGGGACCACACCGGCGACGACTGGCTCGAGCAAGCGCTGGACTACGTCACCACCCCCTGCAACGGCATCCCCGGCATCCTCACCCCCGTCAGGACCGGCGCACCCCGCAACCAGCGCACCCGCCGCACGACCACCGACGCCGGCCCTGGGGCCGGGCAGGGGCCGCTGTACCGGCTGGCCGACTATCTCGACCAGCATGGCCGCCGCCACCGCGCCGAGACGATCCCGCCCATCGACTTCTGGACGGCAGCAGCCAAACACGCCCCCACCACCGACCTGACCGCGCTCGGCGACGCCGCCTGGCGCCGCGGCCTGTACCGCGACGCCGCCCAACTCCACAAACACGCCGCCACCCGCATCTCCCTCGACGATCCGTACGCCGTGATCGGGCTGCTGGGGACGCTGCGGAAAGCCGGGGCGGAACAGCAGGTAACAGCCCTGGCCGAACGGGCCGCCACCCACGTCCCCCTCGACGACCCGCACACCGTGCCCGATCTACTGAGGACGCTGCGGGAAGCCGGGGCGGAGAAGCAGATGGTCACCCTGACCCACCGCATTGCCACGCACCTTCCCCTCGACGATCCGTACGCCGTGGTCGGGCTGCTGAGGACGCTGCGGAAAGCCGGGGCGGAACAGCAGGCAGCGGCTCTGGCCGAACGGGCCGCCACCCACGTCCCCCTCGACGACCCGCACGCCGTGGCCCAGCTGCTGGAGGCGCTGTGGCAGGCCGGGGCGGAGGAGCAGACGGCCGCGTGGCTGGCCCGTGACCCCGCCGCGCACGTCCCCCTCGACGACCCGTACGCCGTGGCCCAGCTGCTGAGGACGCTGCGGGAAGCCGAGGCAGATCAGCAGGTAACAGCCCTGGCCGAACGGGCCGCCACCCACGTCCCCCTCGACGACCCGCACACCGTGGCCCAGCTGCTGGAGGCGCTGTGGCAGGCCGGGGCGGAGGAGCAGACGGCCGCCCTGGCCCACCACATTGCCACGCACCTTCCCCTCGACGACCCAGACGCCGTGGTCTGGATGCTGGACCGTCTGCGGGAAGCCGGCGCCGAGGAGCAGGCAGCCGCGTTGCTGGCCCGCGCCCCCGCCGCGCACGTCACTTTCGATAACCCGCACGCCGTGGCGTACCTGCTGGACCGTCTGTGGCAAGCCGGGGCGGAGGAGCAGACGGCCGCCCTGGCCCACCGCGCTGCCACGCATGTCCCCCTCGATAACCCGCACGCCGTGGCCGGGCTGCTGGATTCGCTGCGGCAGGCCGGGGCGGAGGAGCAGACGGCCGCGTTGCTGGCCCGTGACCCCGCCGCGCACATTCCCCTCGACTACCCGCAGGCCGTGGTCGGGCTGCTGGAGGCACTACGGCAGGCCGGGGCGGAGGAGCAGACGGCCGCCCTGGCCCACCGCGCTGCCACGCATGTCCCCCTCGACGACCCGCACGCCGTGGCCCAGCTGCTGGACCGTTTGCGATTGACCGGGGCGGAGGAACAGACGGCAGCCCTGGCCCATCGCATTGCCACGCACCTTCCCCTCAACAACCCAGACGTCGTGGCCTACCTGCTGGACCGTCTGCGACAGGCCCGGGCGGAACAGCAGGCGGCAGCCCTAGCTGCACGGGCCGCCACGCACGTCTCCCTCGACGAACCAGATGCCGTGGCCTACCTGCTGGACCGTTTGCGATTGGCTGAGGCGGGGGACCAGGCGGCGGTCTTGGCCCACCACGCCGCCATGCACGTCTCCCTCGATAACCCGGACGTCGTGGCCCAGCTGCTGGAGGCGCTGCGGCAGGCCGGGGCGGAGGAGCAGACGGCGGCTCTGGCCGAGCGGGCCGCCATGCACGTCTCCCTCGATAACCCAGACGCCGTGGCCGGGCTGCTGGAGGCGCTGCGGCAGGCCGGGGCGGAGGAGCAGACGGCCGCGTTGCTGGCCCGTGACCCCGCCGCGCACATTCCCCTCGATAACCCGGACGTCGTGGCCCAGCTGCTGGAGGCGCTGCGGCAGGCCGGGGCGGAGGAGCAGACGGCCGCGTTGCTGGCCCGTGACCCCGCCGCGCACGCCGCCCTTGACCGCCCGTACGCCGCGGCCAGACTGCTGGAGGCGCTGCGGGAGGCAGGGGCGGAGGAGCAGACGGCCGCCCTGGCCGAACGGCTTCCTGCCGCAGGGTGCTTCAACGAGTTCATCCGGATCGGTGATCACCCAAGGCGGTTCAGGTTCGGGCGGGAACCCGATGGAAGTGCCGCTGTCCCCTGGACGTGGGAAGACCTGGAGTGATTCGGGAACCGGCGTTCGCCTGCCCCCAGAAACCACTCACGGTGACCATCAGCCCTCGGCAACCGAGGGATACGCGATAGGCGACTCACGGTTACGCAAGGTCGCCAGTTTCATGCCCCATGGAGATCCACCAGCAGGAACGATTGCGGGCCGTGGCACTGCCTGAAGGGCTGACGCTGACGCCGGGCTGAACGCTCCAGATGCGCCGCTCCGAGCTGGACCGCTACCTGATTGAGCCGCTGCGCCCGGGGTCATCGGTTGCGGGCATCAATCACGTCCTTGCCGCACAGCAGCCTGGGCGGCCGTTGCCGCACTACCGCAACGAACACGAGATCTGGGTCTAGCTAACCGAGTACCCGGGCGGGATCACGCAGCCGTCAGTGTCCTGACAAGACAACGCGGATGTCGGCGATGAGCATGCCCGGGCGGCACGCCTGCCTACTGCGCTGCCGACCGTTCGGGTTGGCCCCGTCGTGTCGGCGTGATCATAAATGGCACGCCTGACAGATGGAGGAACGCCCGCTCTTGGGCGGGCTTGGGCACACCTCGTTCCATCGCCATAGATGACGATGCACGTAGGCTGATTCATCCGAGCCTCCATACAGGCCTCGGGCCCCGGGCCGGAAGCTCTCACCCTTCCGCCGGGGCCGTCCACTCATTGATCCATTCCGTCCGCTTCACCGGATAAAATGCCGCATTTGCACCCTTAGCGACCTCGCCCGGAGACGCTGAGCGCGACCACAGCATCGATCGCTGGCGGCGACTCGATGTCTGTCGAAATGCAGACACAGAACTGCGCGCACTCCAGCAGCTGGTAGGTGGCCGGCATCCCGTCGCGGCCGTAGACGTCGGGGCTGGACTCGCACACGCCGCCGCACTCCACCGTGGCGCGGCCGGTCTGCCCGTCCAGCGTGACGGCGCCCCCGGCAGGGATGAACGTCACGTGCCAGTAGTTCTGCGGCGAGCACCGGCCCGCGTCGGCGGTCTCCTCGCACGTGAGCGTCTGGTCGCTGTGCTCGTAGATCTCGACCGTGATGTTCCGCAGGTCGCTGGACCCGGCCCGGATGGTGACCATCGGCGCGTCGTTGCTCCACGTCGGCCGGTTCGTCAGGTCCATCTCGTAGCAGGCCCGTTCGGCCGCCAGGGGCAGGCAGAAGCAGGTGCTCAGCGGGGCGCCGGGCAGCGGAGGCGTCGTCGGCGTGCAGCGGGGGTCGGCGCACGCCGCGGTGGGATCCGCGCACTCGGCGAACCGGCAGCCGCCGGGGCACTGGCCGGGCGGGAGCAGGCACCACTCGACGCACGAGCCGTCGAGGTCCATCGGCGGGGTGACCTCCAGCACCGGCGTGGGGTCGGTCCACAGCCACGGCACCGCGGCGGTCATCACCCACTCCACGGTGAGGATGTCCGCGCCGCTCTGGCACGCGCCCGACTCGCAGCCGTTACCGGCCCTCGCGGTGACGCGCGGGCCCTCGACGAGCGCGACGCGGCGCAGGGTCCGCCGGTGCCGCTCGTTGAACGTGGCCGCGTCCAGGACTTCGCCGGGGCAGCAGTTGTAGACCGTGAGGCAGTCGCCGTCGCACTCGCCGCTGCCGCATCCTTGGAGGACCTGGCCGAGCCAGTGCAGCCCGTAGTCGACTCCGCAGCACGTCGAGCCGAGGACGAGCGCGGTCACGGTGATCGTGCGCGGCAGAGCGCGGGCGGGTCCGATGGCGCCGCCGCCGGCGATCCCGCCCGTCACGGTCCGCTGGACCGGGTAGTCGTCCAGGCCGTCGACCTGGAGGACCAGGATCCCGGCGAACTCGCCGCTCTCGGGCACGTCGGCGTCGTACCAGGGAGCGGGGCTGTTGGTGTCCCCGGGTGTGGTGTACGGCAGCTCGTCCAGGGTCGCGTGGCCGAAGGTCGGGCATCCGCAGCCGCCGTAGCCGTCCAGTGGAGAGCCCACGGTCTCGAGGTACGTGTTCAGCCGGGCGTGGTTCACCACCTCGACGCCGCCGTAGCTCATGAACCATTCGGTCGCCATCAGCCAGCCACTCCTGCCCCGAGCACGAACCGGTTGAGTACGCGCTGCGCCGTGACGTGGGCGTCGCCTACCTCCCGGATCTCCCAATGATGGTTGTGGATCACGTCACCGGCCGCTGCCGCCTGTGCGGGCGCGGACGGTGTGCTGTCGGTGCGGGTCTGCCGCAGTCGCTGGCTCCTCGTCAGCGGCACCACGTTGCCGCCGCCGTCCAGCGCGGGCGCGGCGTCGGCCAGGCCGGACATCTGCGACCGCACGCCGCGCACGAGGGCCTGCGCCGCCGACCGGGACGCCGCGTACAGGGCGGCCATCCGGCGGACCAGGCCGAGCTGGAGGCCGGCGCCGGTCATGTCGCCGAGCCGCATCATCACGCGTGAGGGGGACTTGATGCGCAGCGCGGTACGGATCGCCGCCTGCATGCCCCGCGCGATGTCCAGCATCAGCTTCTCGATGTTCTTGCGCTGGGCTTTCAGGCCGGTGAGGAAGCCCGCACCGGCCTGCTTGCCCGCGTCGAACAGGAGGTCGGCGCTGGTGTTGCCGAGCGTGCCGGACGCCTTGGCGAGCTGCGCCTGGAGGCTGCTGAGCCGCTTCAGCTGATCGGAGGTGGACCCCGACAGCACGCTGGCGAGCTGGGCGCCCTGCTCGGGCCCGAGACCGATGATCTGCTGAAGCAGCGGCTTCGACAGGCCCCGCTTGGCCAGGCTGTTGATCTGCGCGGTGAACTTCTGGACCTGGGTCACCGCGCTCTGCAAGCCTGCGGTCAGGGACTTCGCGGTGACCGTGTCCTGGCCCTGGGCCAGGCTCTGGAGCGAGAAGGCGTCCATGGCGGCCTTCGTCGTGTCCGCCGCGAACTTCTGGGCGTCGGCCAGCTTCTGGACCAGGGCGTCGCGCTGCGTGGCGAGGGTCTGCAACCTCTTGTTGCCTGCGTTGAGGAGCGTGACGAGCCGGTCGTCGACCGTCGTCTTCTTGCCCTTGAAGGCGTTGGTGATGTCCGAGACCAGCTTCTCGGTGGTTGACTTGATCTGCGCGGCCGTCCCGGTGAGGCCCTTGATGAACCCGGCCCCGACGTCCTTGCCGATCTTCGCGAAGACCTTCGACGGCGACGCGATACCGAGCGTGTCCTCGGCCGCGGTGACCGCCGAGTCGGCCATGCCCTCCACGGCCGCGACGACCAGCCGGGAGTTGTCCCGGATACCCGCGACCATGCCCTGGACGACGCTGAGGCCGATGTTGTCCAGCAGGCCCGCGATGCCGCTGAGCGCGCCGCGCAGGCTGGAGATGGCCGAGTTCGCGGCAGCGCCCCCGCCCGCGACCGTCGACGAGACCGAGGCGAGGGAACGGGCCTGGGTGACGCCGAGCATGGCGAGCAGACCGGACCGGTGAGCGAGCTGCGCCGCCCGCTTCGGCTTCGACAGCGGGATGACGAGCTCGGGCCCGGCCTCACCGATCAGAGCGTGCGTCGGCCCGTAGACGATGCCTCCGTCCGCGAAGGGAAGATACTTCTTCACCACCGCCGGGAGGCCGGCCCTCACCTTCGCCATGATCTGACCGCCGATGTTGCCGATCGCACCGAGGATCTTCCCGGGCAGCCCCGAGAACAGCGAGACAACGCCCGAGATCAACCCCGACACGGCGCTCCTCGCAGAGCTGGCCGCCTTGGAGAAGACACCCGCGATGCGGGATCCCAGGCTTGAGATCTTGCTGACGATCCGGCCGGGCAACGCCTGGAAGAAGCTGGCGGTCGAGGAGATGAAATTGGTGGTCGCGGCCTTCGCCGAGTTGAAACCGCTGTTGAAGCTCCCCGTCAGCGACGAGCCGAGCGAGGACACCGCCGCAGCGGCCCGGCCGGGCAGACTCTGGAAGAAGGCGACCGTGGACGAGATCCACCCGGACACCGTGGCCGTCGTCACGTTGAACGCCGCCTGGAAGCCGCTGGCCAGCGACGAGCCGAGCGACACCACCGCGGCAGCGACCCGGCCCGGCAGCGCTTCGAAGAAGGCGGCCGTCGACGAGATCCACCCGGACACCGTGGCCGTCGCCGTGTTGAAGCCCGCCGTGAAGGCGCTGACCAGGAACGAGCCGAGGCTGACCAGGGAGTTGTAGATCCGGCCGGGCAGTTCCGTGAAGAGGAAGTTCACGCCGGCGATCAGCGTCAGCAGGCCGATGATCAGGTACGCGACGGCGCTGGTGAACGCGTCGAGCAGCAGTCCGGGCAGCGCTGCCAGACCGGCGACGATGCGGCCGGGCAGCGCCACGAAGAAGTCGACCACGGCCTGCGTCGCGGTCGTCAGCCCGGCCTTCGCAGTCTCGAACACCCCCACGAAGAACTGGCCGATGGTGGAGCCGAGCGACGACAGACCGCCGGTGATCCTGCCTGGCAGGGCAGTGAAGAAGCCGACCACGGCATCGATCCCCGCCGAGACCGCCGCCTTGGCCGAGTTGAACGCTCCGACGAAGAGGTCGGCGATCGTGGACGCCGCCGACGTCACGGCGTCGACCGCCGCGAGGAAGCCGTCCCGCAGGGCCCGGCCCACGGTGTCGATCACGTTCCGCACGACCGCGAACCGCTGGTACAGCAGGTAGATCGCCGCTACCAGGCCGATGACGGTGATGACGATCACGCCGATCGGGGAGGCCGCGAACGCCACTTGCAGCGCCAGCCACGCACCCTGGACCAGCTTGATCACAGCAGCGGCGGTCTTGATCACCTTGACGAGGCCGAGGGTCGCGGCAGCGGCGACGATCACGGGGGCCGCGTAGTTGATGATCGGCCCGAGGAGCTGGGCGAACACGGTGACCACGGGGGCAAGCGCAGCCAGCAGGTCCGCGGCGGACCGGGCCAGCGCGGCAGCCGCCTCGGCCAGCGGAGGCAGCGCCGGACCGAGGGACGCGGCGGCGACCCCGATCTGCTCGAAGGTCGTCGCGAGCTGCGGCAACGCCCCCTGGGCAGCGCTGCCGAGCTGCCCGATCAGCTGCACCAGGATGGGCCCGAACCCGGCGATCAGGGGCGCGAGGGCGGGGGCGATCTGCCCCAGGTTCGACACGAGGGCCGAGATGATCGGGCCGAGCTGCTTGGCGACCTCACCGATCGTTCCGAAGATGCCGCCCAACGCATCCTGGCCCTTGGTGGAGTTGACGAAGTCCGAGACTGCCCGGGTGACGGTCTGAAGGTTGTTGAGCACCCCCGCACCGGCACCCTCCCCGGCCTGGAACAGGCCGGAGAAGATGCGCGCGACGTTCCCGGCGATATCGCCGAGGCGGGCCAGCGTGTTGAGGGCACCGTCGACCCAGGCGACGGCCTGCCCGCTCGATGCGATGCGCTGGAGGAAGTCCCCCACCCGCTTCCCCAAGGCCTCGATCCCGCCGCCCAGCTCATCCCCGAACCGCTCCGAGACGACACCGGCCACCTGGAGCAGGCCGGCCGTGAGCCGGTTCGTGGTCCGCGACAGCCCTTCCGTGGCGGCCTGCGCGCCGCCCAGGATCGACTTGACGTCGGCCACACCCTTGGCGCCCTGGATGTACCCGAGGGCGTTCTTGGCGGCCACACCCCACGCGGCGGAAATCCCGGACAGCCCGGACTTCAGCGGCCTGCCCAGGGCCTTGGCCGTAGTGGTGATCTGCCCCTCGATCTGGGCGAAGAAGGCGTCCTGGACGGAATTCCGCAGCGACTCGAACGCCGGTTTCAGCGCACGGACCTCGCGCGCCGCCGCCCTCGCCTTGGGCGACAGGTTCTCCAGCGACTTCTCGAACTCCTTGGAGTCGCCGCTCAGCGCGGCCTTGAAGGCATCACCAACCCCCGAGAGCGCCAGCTTCAAGGCACCCATGGCGGCCTGGAAGCCGAGGACGACCGCGGGCAGCGCAGCGAGCAGGCCGGCCGCCGGGGCGAGCGCGGCCACGAACTTCGCGATCCCGGTCGCCGCCCCCGCGGCGGCAATGCCGATCGCCCCGAACTTCAGGGCACCGAAGATCACGCCGCCGACCCGGCCGGCGAACGACGCCAGGCCTGTGAAGGCCCGGGTCAGGCCATCGGTGTCGAAGTCGACGTCGACCGTGATGGTGGGCGGACGGTGCGCCCGGATCCGGGCATCGAAGTCCGACAGGTCAGGGACAACCCGGATCGGGATCTCGACATCAGCCAGGAGAGCCCGCAGCCGCTCCACGAACCCGGTGACGTCCGGCGCCACCGGGATGTCGATGGAGGTCAGCGATCGCAGACCCGCCAGGAGCTGCGCGTCGAACCGCGACAGGTCCGGCTCCACCCGGACCGTGACCGCCCGCGCAGACAGCCCACGCTGGATCTGACGGCGCATCTGCTCGCCGACCCGGCGGGTGGCTTGCAGCAGGGCCCGCTGAATCCGGTTGCCAGCGGTCCGGGACTCGCCGTCAGCACTGCTGTCGTCGATGTCGATCCGGATAGTCGCGCGACCGTAGTCGACGTCATCGCCAGCCATCGGGCAACCTCACGAAGGAGTGCGGTTGCCCGGCCTAGCACCAGCGGCGATCCCAGATTATCCGGTTCATCCCAGTCCGAGCTGAGCGTCCTGAGCCGCCAGCTGCGCCATCAACGACTGCGCGTCCGACATCGTCAGGGCGCTGCGCGGTGCCTGCTGCGGCTGAGGCTGGGACTGCGTCGTCCGACGCGTGCGGGGGCGACGCTGCCCCGTCGGCGGCGCGTACAGCTTCGCCTGGATCCGCCGGCGTTCGGCGTCATCCTCGGCGGACTGGTACATCGCCTGCTCGGCGGCGTTGATCAGCGTGCGGAGCGTCCAGCGGTGCGGGTCGATGCCTTGGAGCGCGAGCTGGCCTTCCCAGGCGTCCCAGCCCTCCTGGACGCTCGCGATGATCCGCTGGACGGTGTAGTAGGGCGGTCGTTGCCACCTCCGTACAGCTCGGACGTCCACTCCAGCAGCTCGACCAGGACGCGGTCCGGGACGCGCATGCTCTTGTCCTGCACGCGGGCGGTCCCGCCGAGCTCGTCGGCCTTCAAGTCGGCCTCGGCACGGGTACGGAAGTACGCCGCCACCTTGCCGCCCTTCACGACCTCGAACCGCTGCCACTTCTCGGCGGACTCCGGGGTCATGAGGCCGCCCAGGAACTCGCGCATGGAGCCGTACACCTGGCGCAGCGCACCGGGCTCCAGCTTGCTCAGGTCCTCCTCGCCGCCGAGTGCCCTCTGCGCTTCCTGGACCTTGTTGTAGCCGTCGAGGAACTCGTCCCCGAACACTTCGGGGACGAAGTGGAGTTCGCCCAGGTCGCCGAGGGTGGCGACGTGGGGCTCGGTACGGACTGCGAAATCTCTCGTTGCCACGGGATGCGCCCTTCTACCGCGCGTACGCCCGGCCCAAAACCAGCGGCGCGCCGCGCAAGAGTAGCCTCACCTGCCCCATGCGGGCCGTCGCAGCAACCCGTGTTAGTGAACGCCCCCCAACCGGGACGGAAGTGAGCCAAGATGCGATCGTGGATCTCGCAGGCATCGGAGCGATATCAGCTGCGGCTGTGACCGCGGTCGGCATACCGGCCGCGGTCCTTGTTGGCCGCTGGCAGTTGAAGGCGGCGCTACAGTCGGCGGAAGCGACGTATCGAGCAACCCTGGACGGCGTCAAAGCAACAGCGGATGCGAATATCGATCAATGGCGTCGCAGCGTACGCAGAGATGCCTTTGTTCAGTTCTTGGTAAGCACTTCCGAGTTGGACGACCTAGAAGTACCGGACGACCACACGACAACGCCCGAAACTATCCAGGCATCCGAGGTGGCTATCTCCGAGTGCTCGAATCGAGCAGTAAGGGCCTTTAACGTCGTCCGCCTGGAATCGAACGACCTGGAAGAACTGGCACATGAGCTTTTGCGTGCCGTCCAGGCGCGATCTCAAGGCGGAGTCATAAGTTCCGCACACAAGCGCGCACAGTCCACCTTGTCACACATCTGCGACCGACTCAGATTCACCGAAGGTCCCGATGCGGACCTCATACGGCGGGCACCCTTGGACTCGGCTCTCCGACGAATGGAGAGCTACTGGAGAGATGGATCTTCTCTCCCCGACATGCTCGAATCGCGACTGAATGCAGAGCAAGTGCTTCATATATTCCGCAGCGAGCATTCGGAACTAACCATTACACACATAAGCGACCTCCTCAGATATGCGGAAAGGTCTCCTGACCTAAGCGCACTATCTACACAAGTCGATGAGGCTCGAAGGGCGTTCTTGACGGCTGCCCACAATGATCTAAGCAGCGCGATCGGAGGAGCACCAGTCGATCCACACGGGCAAGGGACACCACACCCCGGACAGCGGAGCTCCCCAGGAAGGTCCTGAACAAGACGGTTGATTTACCGACCAAGCCGCAACGCTCGGCCGAGGAAGTTGTTCGGGCGCGTCCCGGGATGACGGACGATGGCCGAGTACACCACCTGGCCGTCGACCTCGAACCGCAGCGCCTTCGCCCGGCGGGGCTTGATGATGTGCGGGCGTGTCCCTTCCAGGACGAACCGGGTCGCCGGGTGGGAGCAGGTGATGACGCCCTCCAGGCCACGCGCGCCCTGCTCGACGTGCCAGTCGATGAACTCGCCCATGCTCCCCGGCGCCAGGCTGCGGGCGATGTCCGCCGTACGGCTGGTGCGGCGAGCGAGGCGCCGCTCGACGATCCCGCCGCGCAACCGCAGGAACCACTCCAGCCGCCCCTGCTCGATCCGTACGTCAACGCTCATGACGGCTCCTCAGCTCTCGCACTGGCAGGACGGCAGGGCGACGGTGATGCGCTGCTCGATCCCCACGCAGTCGCCCTGCGGGCCGACAGTGCGCTGCGCGCCGATGACGAAGGTCCGCCCCCGGCGGGCGTCGCTCGTCAGCGGGAAGCAGCACTGGAGGGCGTTCCACACCGCGACGCCGTCGACCGCCAGGATGCGCGCGGCCTCCGTCAGTTCCTCGCAGGTCGGTGGGCAGCCCTGCCCGTCGGGACCGGGTGCGCAGCGCAGCAGCGTGATCAGGAACTCGGCTGCGGGGCGAATGGGCAGGCAGTTCTTCGAGCCGAGGACGTCGCGGGTGTCCGTCGGGAAGTGGGAGCTCGCGACGAGGCCGACGAAGTTCACGGTCAGCTGGCCGGGCGGGTCGCCGCCCGTGCAGTCGCCGGCGCAGTCGTCCCAGGCCGGCGTGCCCGGCACGATGCAGGACCGGCACGGGCATCCGGGCTGGCCGTCGACCTTCGTCGCCGTCAGCGTCAGCTCCGCGCACACGCAGGCGAGGAGCTGCTCAGCGGTCTCGTGGATCACGAGCGGGCTCATGGCCACTGCTGGACCCTCGGGGTGCGGAAGTCCGGGCTGTAGACCCGCGAGGGGCCGGTGAGCCGGTACGGGTTGACGGTGATCAGCCACAGGTCGACGAGCGGCAGTCCGGTGCGGCCCTCGCTGTAGATGACCGTCGGGTCGGCCATCTCCATATCGACGCCCTGCCTCGTCAGCCGGGTGACGTTCCGGTTGGCCTTGCAACCGCACGTGCCGGTGCCGCCGCAGCCCCTGAGGAGGTGGCAGGTCAGCTCGGAGACCGCCGCTGTGGCGGCCTCGTCGACCGGCAGGCCGATCCGGTACGTCACGGTGAACGTGTCGGACGCGCCAGGCGGGGCTGCCATGTCCTGGCAGTCCGGCCAGCAGCCGCCGCCGACCCGCACCAGCCGGCCGGGCGCGTCCACCCGGTACTGCTCCGGGGCAAGGACCTGGCCGCCGACGTTCACCTCGGTGATGTCGTAGACCGGGCCTTCAAGGAGGACCTCGCACAGCTCGCCGCACGAGCAGTCCGACCGGCAGCCGCACACCGATGCGTTGCGCCACAGGCCGTCGGCGCCGATGTACGGGATCCACGGGCCGGTGCCCGTCCCGGCCTGGAAGGAGAAGAAGCCGGCCGACTCCAGACAGGCCCGCCTGCACGGCCGCACGGTGACGGGGCACGGACCAATCCTGCGCCCCGACAAGGCCCAAAGGATCTGAGAGGCCACGAGCGTCCAGCGCTCGAGGACCTCCGCCTCGACGTTCTCGACGTCGCAGCACAGCTTCGTCGGCCAGGCCTGACACGGGCCTGTCTGGATCGGCATCAGCGCCCCCGGTACTCGTAGTCGGACGGCGACGGGAACGCGGCGCGGATTACGCGGCCGACGTCGCCGTTCGCGAAGCTGTCCGGCATCGTCGACAGGAACGGCGTCGACCGGTCGAAGCGCGGCGAGCGGTGCAGCACCTTCACGTCCGCGATCTGCTCGCCACCGATCTCGTTGAGGACGCCGAACGCTGTCCGCTTGTGGAGCACGTCCAGGTGGCGGCCCGCGTCCAGCGCGGTGAGCATCCCCGCCTTGCCGACAGGCAGCGGGACGTGGAGCTCGTAGCACAGCGGCGCGTCGTACCCGTGGTCGGCGAGGACATCGCGGGTCTCCCGCATCCCCCGCAGGTACTCGCCCGAAGAGCGGCCCGCGTAGTACGCCTCGACGTCGCCGACCAGGCCGCGGTGCAGCACGGGCATCTCGCCGAGCGGGTCCATGACGAACATGTCGTCGTTGGCGTACAGGAACGGGTCGCTGATCTCCGGGTGCTCGCAGGCCGCCCGCACCGCAGCTGTGGTGTTGGCGAACTTGGTGCCCGTCTGCCGCGTCGGGATGTGGCCGACCCCGCCCAGCCAGGCCGGCTTGTAGCCGACGATCCACACGCGCCGGTGCGGGAGGTTCGCCTGCCAGCTCCTGAGCGCGAAGCGCAGTTGCTGGTTGACGGGGACCTCCCGCACCGGCACGACCAGGTCGAGGTCGGCCACGGTCAGGACGCCAGGCAGAGCGGGCCGGTGACGGGGACGTAGTCGCAGACCGGCTCGGGCGGCGGCACCGACGTGAGGAAGTACCGGCGGTGGCAGTTCGAGCCGACCGGGGTCAGCATCGGGCCCGCGGTGCCGGCCGCGTCGGTCGGCATGACGTTCCACGGCCCGACACCCCACCCGCCGCCGGACCGCGTCGCGCCGGTGAGCTGGAGGGTGACCGCCTCGCTGCCGATCTCCAGGTCGCCCAGCAAGCCGTTGGTGACCCACGGCAGGAGGTAATACAGGAACGCTCCGCCCGCCGCGTTGGTGGAACAGACGTCCTCGCCGAGCGCCTCCGCCCAGAACTCCAGGGCGAAGCCCGTCTTGCACTGCACGGAGCAGTCGTCGTAGCCGATGGGCTTGCCGTCGTAGCCGAAAACGACCGGGTTGCCCGTGGTGATCTCGATGAACTCGGGCGACACCGAGAAGAAGTTGATCTCCAAGTCGTACCCGTTGAACGTCGGGCACCCCTTGCGGAACCCGCACTGCCTGCCGTTGGCGGCCTTGTAGCTGATGTGGTCGCCGTCGTCGACGTTCGGGCTGGCCGAGATGGATGCGAGGCAGTCGAAGACGAACGCATTGTCGTCGCCGCAGATGGGCCGCCCGCAGGCGTCCAGCCGCGTGACCCGGACCGTGTCCAGGTTGCTGATGAGGGGGCAGGACATGCCCACGACCTCCCTTTGTGCAGGAAGGCCCGGCCCAAAACCAGCGGCGCTACCCCCACAGCATAGCCAGGGGGCAGCGCCACTACCGTGCTTCGTTACTGCTCGCCAGCGTCAGGGGGATTCCTCGTCCGGCGGGGCGTAGCCGGACAGACGGAGCGCGGTCGCCTCGGGCACGCCGAGCGTCAGCAGCGCCTGGTAGTCCGCCTCGGCGTGGGCCTGGATCTGCGCCTCCTGGGCGGCCAGATCGTCGGCGTTGGCCTGCTGGATGGTGGCGAGTTCCGCGCCGTACTCCTCCGCCGTGATCTCCTCGGCGCCCTCCGGGAGGGCAGCCTCCTCGTCGTCCGTCTCCAGCCGGGCGACGGACCCGTTGGCGAAGCGCAGGTAATGAGTGGCCATCAGGTGTGCCTCACAGGATGAAGAGGAACGCGCGGTGCCAGGTCTGGATCCGCGTGTACGTGCTGTTGTTGTTGTAGTTGCCACCCATGCCGATGACGAACGGCTCGACGAGGGTGGCGCCCGGCGCGATGGTCCGGTTGTAGACCTTGGTCGTCTGCACGTGGATGGCGTTCATCTGCTGGGTGGACTTGTTCTCCAGCCGGAACATGTCGTCGCCGCCGATGGCGTACAAAGCGGCGCTGTTCGGCGGCAGCGTGAAGTCGATGTCCAGTTCGGCCTCGAAGATGACGAACGCCGTCCGGCAGGGGTCCGGGTTGGTGACCGTGAACGGCCGGTCCTCCACCGGGGTGTCGCTCGCGCCCCCAGGGACCAGGGTGGCCGCGTAGTTCTGGTCCAGGCCCTGCTGGAAGTACAGCGCCCTGCCGCGCGGCTCCGCGCGCAGCGTGCCCGAGCTGTCGCAGTACACCTGGCTGGCGGCCGGCTCCATCGGGCACAGGTACGGCCAGGCGGCGACCTTGACCGCCAGCGGGGTGGCGGCCGAGCCGTCGCCCTCCAGGCCGCACGCGGCGACAAACGCGGCGGGGGGCTCGGCAGAGATCGTGCCGGTGGCCGCGTCGTAGTCGATGCCGGTCCCGGCCGCGATGCAGGTGCGGACATCCGCGCACTCCACGTACAGGCCCTCAGCGCCTGCATGGATCAGGTTGGTGCCGCCGCCGGGCGGGGTGGCGTCCAGCACCACGGCAGCGCTCACCTCGTACGGGTCCGCAGCCGTACCGGTGCCAGTCACGGTGGTGTTCACCGTGGGGG
>NZ_JBVKBD010000011.1:147595-268662 GCF_055657365.1 Streptomyces sp. NPDC107559
GGTGTCGGTGGCCTCCACAACGGTGGGCGCCGAGGCACCCCCGGCCGGCGCGTACAGACCACCGTCCGTACCGATGCTCACCGCGTTCCCGACGTCCGCCGAGGGCCTGGCGCTCATCTCGCCGCTGACTGGGTCCCACGCCAGGCCGTCCCCGGCAGAGATGCAGCCGCGCACGTCCGCGCACTCCACGTACACACCGTCAGCGCCCGCGTGGACCAGGTTGCTGCCACCGCCGGGCGGGGTGGCGTCCAGCACCACCGCGGCGCTCACCTCGTACGGGTCCGCAGCCGTACCGGTGCCAGTCACGGTGGTGTTCACCGTGGGGGTGTCGGTGGCCTCCACAACGGTGGGCGCCGAGGCACCCCCGGCCGGCGCGTACAGACCACCGTCCGTACCGATGCTCACCGCGTTCCCGACGTCACCGCTCGGGCGGGCGGAGATCTCGCCGGTGGCCGCGTCATACGTGATGCCGTCCCCGGCCGTCAGGCAGCCCCGGACGTCCGCGCACTCGACGTACAGGCCGTCAGGACCCGCCTGGACCAGGTTGGTTCCGCCGCCGGGCGGGGTCGGGTCGAGGATGACGTCCGTCGTCACGACGTACGGGTCCCCGGCCGTTCCCGTCCCGCTGACGGTGTCGGACGCTGTGGGGGTGTCTCCCCCCTCGACGACCGTCGTACCTCCCCCGGCGCTCGGCGGCGCGTAGAGGCCGCCGTCGCTGCCGATGGCGACGGTGTTCCCGGCATCGGCCGACAGGCTCGCTGTGATCTCCCCGGTGACCGGGTCGTAGGCCACGCCGTCCCCGGCTGACAGACAACCCCGGACATCCGCGCACTCGACGAACAGACCGTCGGTCGACTCCTGGAGCAGGTTCGCTCCGCCCCCGGGCGGAGCCGGGTCCAGAACGGCCGCCGCGCCTACCTGATAGGGATCCCCGGCCGTGCCCGTGCCGGTGATCGTGACATCGACGCTCGGCGTGTCGACGGCCTCCAGGACGGTCGCCGCCACGGGCGTGAACAGACCGCCGTCGGCCCCGACCGAGGTCGCGTTCCCGGCGTCCGTAGACACCTGGGCGGCAATCTCCCCCGTGGCCGTGTCGTAGGCGATCCCGTCCCCGGCAGACAGACACCCCCAGACGTCGGCGCACTCGACAAACAGGCCGTCAGCGTTCGTCTGGAGCAGGTTCGTTCCGCCGCCGGGCGGGGCCGGATCGAGGGCGACGTCCGCGGTGACGGTGTACGGGTCACCGGCCGCGCCCGTGCCGGTGAGACCGAGGTCGACGGTCGGCGAGTCCTGGACGGCGAGCGCGGTCGGTACGGAGTCGGCGCTGATCGTGTAGGGGGAGGCCGGAGAGCCGTTCCCGGTGACGGTGGTCCCGGTCCCGGCGACGACGCGGCAGGTGCAGCGCTGTGCGCCGCAGCAATTGGCCATGGGGAGGCTCCTGGTGGAAGGAGTCCGCCCGGCCCACAACCAGCAGCGTTCCCTCAATCTTACGGACCCCCGGGATTGCCCAGCCAGCTCCGCGAGATCTCTCGAAGCCGCGTCGTGCCGCGAGTTCTGATACGCCACCGAGCACCACCGCGCCCGGGCGATTCGCGATGGCGTCCCCGCAAGGAAGTAGCCACGCACGTCGGCACACTCCACAACAGGCCATCTTGACTGTATCTGTGCATAGTTGACTCGTTGACTGTCAAGGTTGATTCGGTACAGACAAGCACCTGCCCCGTCTCTGAGTTGCCCGAGCAGCTCCGCGCCATCTCTCCGAATCTCGTTTACCTGGAGTACTGGGACGCGACGAAGCACCATCGGGAGAGGCCGCCGAGGAGCTCAGCCGAAGCCGAGATCGGCCGGATGGTGAACGACCTCGCCAAGAACTTCGACGATGCCGAGCCGACGAGTGGTGGGTGGTGGTCGGTTCACCTCACAGCACCCGAATAATCCTCTTTTCGTGAGCTGCGGGACCGTCACGGCACCGGAGAATCTCTTTCGCGGATTTGCCCCCTCAGCCCCAACCGCACGGCTGATGACTGTTAAGTGGTGCCGAACAGGACGCTACGCA
Organism: Streptomyces sp. NPDC107559; assembly: GCF_055657365.1. Classification (NCBI taxonomy): domain Bacteria; kingdom Bacillati; phylum Actinomycetota; class Actinomycetes; order Kitasatosporales; family Streptomycetaceae; genus Streptomyces; species Streptomyces sp. NPDC107559. The sequence continues at coordinate 149,652 of NZ_JBVKBD010000011.1, forward strand.
CGTGTCCGCCTGAACGCACCGTGACCGCGCTTGATGCGCAGAGGCACGATCCGGTGCTTCTGCGGAGCGCATCTGCGCTTCGTATCCAGGGTCTTCGGGCCGGGAAGGGGCCGATCTTGAAGGCACTCACGTGGCTTAGGGATCGGTGGCAAGAGAGTCTGCGGCCGCAGCTCTCCTCAAACAGGGTGGCGGCGACTTGCGAGGTTTTCCTCGTGATCGCCTACCTCTGGGAGAAAAAGCCGTAGGCGAAACAGCGTGATCCCCAGCTGAGGCAACAGCCAGGGATCACACCACCGAAGGGGTCTCGTCCTCGGCTTCCGCAGTGGGCCGCTGCGGGAGGGCGTGGCCCCGCCACATAGTAGGAGCCAGCAGCGCCCGCCATCCGATGTTGCGAAACGCTGCTGGCCCCACTTCAAGCACGGTTCGGCCGTCATGGGGCAGTGGCGTGGACGTGGACGGTGACCCCGGAAGCCGGGATGGAAGCCGCGAGGATCTGAATGCCGAGGAGGCTCACAACGGGCGCACCGAGGACGTTGATCGTCGTCGCCGTCGCGCTGTTCGCGGTGCTGACGTGTGACCGGAATCCGGCCGCTCCCTGGAGCGCGACCGTTACGACCGGCGCGACGGAGAACGTCCCTGCGGGCCAGTTGAAGGTGACGTTGCCGGACGCGTCAGTCACGCCGGTCGCGCGCTCCACGCGGCCGGAGATCGGCGTGTAGTCGCCTCTGGTCGCCATCAGCTACCGGTCTCCGTCAAATCTCGCGGGTGGACAGCACCAGGAAGTCGCCGCCGGCGGCTCCCGTGAACACGAACGCGTCCGCCAGCTTCTCGCCGTTCTTCCCGCCCTGGTCCACAGACCAGGTGCCGGAGGAGCCGGCCGGGAAGGCGACGGCTGGGTCACCGCCGATGGCTACGGTCGGCGCGCCCGCGAACACCATGAGGGTGATCGAGCGGGCGCCCGCGGTGATCGTGAAGTTGCCCGCGCCAGTCTGCCGCTGGGCCTTGCTGTCGATCTGCGGGTTCGGGGTGGCGCCGCACCGTACGACGGTGCCGGTCGGCGCGTACGCGGTGGTCCCATCGAGGGTGGTGTCCGACACGGCAGGCGCGCCGGTGCCGGTGGTCGTGTAGTGCCGCAGGAACGGCGTAGAGCTGCCGTCGGGCTGAGTGTCGCAAAGGATCTCGTACTCGGCGTCGGCCGCCGCCGCTGCCGAGACGCTGCCGCTGGTTCCGGACATGTGGAGCCTCCATGGAGGGGTCAGAGGTCAGGCGATGCGCCGGTACCGGAGGGTGGTGCGGCCGTCCGCGCTGGCGTTGAGCGAGGCCGTCGTCAAGGCGCCGACGGCGTTGACGCGGCGCCCTTGCAGGCGGATGACGGTGGGCGCCGTCACCGTGTACTCGGCGAGGATCGGTGAGGTGTGGTTGTGGCCGGTCTGGACGGCCGTCGCCGTGGTGGATCCCACCTGGTTGATGAGCACTTCCGAGTTCGGCACGGCCGCGCCCACGGTGACGTCGAAGAGACGGGCCACGACGTACGCGTTGACCGGCGAGGTACCGGAGATCGCCGAGCGCACCGCGGCGTCGAGCTGGTAGGTGCCCGCAGCGGGCAGCATGATCTGAAGGGTGCTGTCGTTCCAGGATCCGGACGCGGTCGGCTGGAGGTCGAGGGTCGCGGTGAGCACGGCGATCCCGTGCTCGGCGAGGCGCACGCTGGCGCTGGTGCCGGTCATCAGTCACCCACCCGGTGAGCGAAGAGGCCAGAGCGGCCGCTGGCGTCGGACACGATGCTCGCCTGCGTCGGCTGCGTGCCGAGCTGGAACACCGTTTTGGCCTCCATCCGCAGGATGGTCGCGCCCGCCACACGCAGGTACTTGGTCATGGTGCTCGTGTCGTTGTCGCCGGTCGTCTGGCCCGCCCCCGCAACGTTCTGCCGGACCTGTGTCACGAACGTCTCGGTGCTGGCGACGACGGCGCCCGCAGTGACGTTGAAGAGGCGGGCGACGACGAACGTGCCCGCGATCCCCGTGAACGACAGGACGCCTCGCACGACCATGTTCACCACCCACAGCCCTGCGGCCGGGAGCACCAGGGCGGAGCCTGCCACCGGGCCGTACGTGTTGTCGGCCAGGGGCAGCAGGTCCGTGGTGGTGACGTAGTCCTCCACGAACGGGGTGGCCTGGGGCCGCAGCGAGGCGTCCGTACCGGTCATCAGTCGCTGATCTTCTGGAGGCCGAGGCGGGTGTTCGCGGTCTGGAGGCCGGTGGTGGAGACCGGGGTGCCGCTGCCGTCCAGTCGCATGACCTCCAGGCGCAGCGTTGTGGGCCCGGCGGCGGTGACGAACCGGTGGAAGGTCCCCATGTCCGAGTCGGCCTGGAAGCTCGTGGGGTTGTTGTCCGAGTTCTGCTGGATCGTGTACTGGCTGCCGCCGACGACGTTGCCGCCGGTGACGTTCCACAGGCGGCCCACGATGGCGATGTTGTACGAGCCGCTGGACGGGTTGGTCGAGATCACCGTGTGGAGGGTGGCCGAGACGTCATAGATGCCCGCCTCCGGCAGCACGGCGGTGAGGCCGCTGTCGACCCATGCACCGCTCACCGTAGCCACCAGGTCCACGAACGCGGGCAGCAGCGACTCCCCGAAGACCGGCGTCAGCCGGGCCCCGACCTGCCAGGTGGCCGGGCAGGCTCCGGCCGCCGGTGCGGTCACGTCCACGTCCACGGACCGCTCCGTGGAGACGGCGCCGCCGGGCGCGACACCCGCGACGGCGACGGACGGGACGAGGAGGCCGGCGGCGCTCTCCGTCAGGGCATTGCAGGCGGCGGGGTCGACGGTGGCCGACCCTCCGGACGAGGCGGAACGGACGACGAGCGTTCCGCCGCCGCAGCACTTACCGGCCATCAGTCACCATCCACAGTCAGCAGGGCCTCGGGGGCGGGCAGGGTCGCCTGGTAGGCGGCCTCGTCGACCTCGGTGTATCCGAGGTCGAGGTAAGGCGTGGCGTCGCGCAGGTTGTAGACCACCTGGGCGCTGTGGCCTGGCTTCGTGAAGTAGTGGACGTTCTGGGGCGGGGTGGCGGGCTCGTCGCTCATGGCGGTGTGTCTCCTCATGAATGGGGAGGGGAGAGGCCGCCGCCCGGGGTGGGCGGCGGCCCGGGGCGGTCAGCGGTAGGTGAAGTTCAGGAGGTACTGGGCGGCGGCCGAGGCGCCGGCGAAAGCGGCCGTCGCGAGCGCCGAGTCGGCGTCCTGGGCGACGGACCACGTCATCGTGACCCCGGCCGGGATCGGCACGGCAGCGCCGTTGGTCGTGGTCGCGTTGACGGTGCCCGCAAGGACGGTCAGGGTGACGCTCTGGAGGCCGGGGAACGCCGTGGCGAGGTTCTGCGCCGCGGTGTCGGTCACGGACCGCACGCCCGTGTTCAGCGGCGACGGCGTGGTGTCGGAGTCCTCGATCGTGCACTCCACCGGGGCGACCGGCGTGTACGGCTGGGACGGGTCGCCGTCCAGGTAGGCGCCGAGCAGCGCGGGGGCGTCCGTGCCGCTCGGGTCGATGGCCCACAGCTCGGTGTACATGACGTCACCGATGCCGTCCCCGGTGGTGTCGTCACAGCCGCACCGCTCCAGGAGCTGCTTGACGTTCGTGTCCGTGGAAGCGTCCTCCACGGTGCACTCCACCGGGGCCACCGGCGTGTACGGCTGGGACGGGTCGCCGTCCAGGTAGGCGCCGAGCAGCGCGGGGGTGTCCGTGCCGCTCGGGTCGATGGCCCACAGCTCGGTGTACATGACGTCACCGATACCGTCCCCAGTGGTGTCGTCACAGCCGCACCTTTCCAGGAGCTGCTTGACGTTCGTGTCCGCCGTCGTCCCCGTGCTCGACCCGGAGCAGACACCGACCTCGCCCTGGGGCGTGTACGCGGTGCTGCCGTCCAGTTCCGTGTCCGTGGTGGTCAGGAGCAGCCCGGCACAGTCATAGGCGTACGCCCGCAGGAACGGGATCGCGGTGACCTCGACGCCCTCCGTCTCCACTGTGAGGGGGCGGATGACCAGGTCACGGTTCAGGGCGCCGCCGGTGCTGAGGTCGGTGAACCGCACAGTGACGGTGCCGCTCGGAGGAGCCGTGAACGCCAGGGGTGGCTGGGCGACCACCGCCCCGGCCGAGCCACTGCCGTTGGACAGGTTGACGGTGCTGGTCGCAAGGACGGTCGCCCCGTCAAGGACGTCCACCCGGTAGATCGCATTGTTGGTGGCCGGCGGATTGCCGCCCCCACCCCACCCGGCATCGAACAGCAGCGTGCTGGCCGCGCCGCTGATCAGACCGGTTACGGAGCGGGTTGCCACCCCGTTCGCAGGGAGGTTGTTGCGGGAGAACTGGAGCTGGTCACCGAAGACCTGGACATTCCCCGTCAGGGTGAACGAGTTGGCCGGGACCGCGATGGGCGTCGCCGGTGCGGCCACCAGGTCACAGAGCGGGACGATCTCGACGTCCCCGCACGAGGCACTGGGGGTGCAGTCCAGCGTGGCGGTTGCCGGGATCGGGAGCCGGGTGTCCGGGTCCACGACAGAGACGTTGCCGTTGCAGTCCGCGAGCCTGACCGCCTGCCACGGCACCGTGCTGGCCGTGACGCCACAGAACCGCTCGTGAACCGTGAGCGGGTCACCGAACGCGCTGGTGGTGATGGCCAGGCGCACCGGCTCGGAGAAGTCGAGACGGAACGCGTCGGTGCCGTTGAGGTAGAGGCCGTTACTGTTCGCGGACCAGCGGCCGAGACCGTCGCCGCCCGTCGCGGTCAGGGTGACCGTGACGCCAGCGATGACGGCGGTACCGACGTACGTCGGGGAGGAGTTGGCCGGGCTGGCCGGCAGGGCCGGGGTGAACGCGGCGAAGTTGATCGGGCCGCCGAGGTCCGGGCTGGAGAACAGGACGACCGACGCGCTACCGGCATCCGCCCGGTAGTTGGCCGCCCACGACGAGACCCGGTCCCCGTACGTGTACGAGGGGTTCAAGGCCGTCGGGAGCCAGCAGCCGGGATAGGCCGGGTCAGCGAAGTTCCACCCGGTGGAGGTGTCCGGGAGGCTGTAGGTGCACTCGGCCAGGACCTCCGTGTCGCAGCAGCGGCCGACCGTGCCCGCCACCTGGTACGTGGAGGTGCCGTCCAGGGCGGTGTCCGTGACGCTGATGACGGCGCCGGTGCAGTCCCGGCACAGGGTGCGCAGGAATGAGGTCGTCGCCGTGCCCACGGTGTCGCACAGGACGAGCTGCTCGCAGTCCTGGCAGGTGTCGCCGCTGCTGCAACTGCTCGCGTGCGGCTGGCACTGGGCGACGTCACCGCTCGGGGTGTACGGGGCTCCAGCGAGGTCGGTGTCCGTGATGGACAGCGCTACTCCGGTGTCACACGCGGTGCGGATCGTGCGAAGGAACTGCTCACCGCATCCGGCGGCCGGGGCGAGGACGGCCGTCACGCCGAAGCTGTCGGCGGTCCAGGTCTTTTCGTTCGTGTTCTCGTCGTGGGTTTCCAGGTCGAGCGACACGGCAAGGTCGCCGGACAGGAGCTTGTCGTAGGGGACGGTCGCGGTGACGGAGAGGTCGCGGCAGGACGGGAAGACGCCGGACGCGCCGACGTTGCTGAGCGTCTGGTTCGCCAGGGTGGTTGCCGGGACGGTGCTGGAGTCGACGATCCGCCACCGACCGCACGTCAGGACACCAGAGACCGGGCCCTGATTGCAGGCGCGACCGGTGACGGTGATCGTGACGTCTCCGGCGGGTCCGCAGGGCGGGCAGGCCACGGCGTCGGCGCCGATGCTGGCCGCGATGTAGCGGTGCGTACCCGCGGTGCCGGTACCCTCGCCGCCAGGCGGTGGGGCGAACGTGACGGTGCCGCCGTCAAAAAACGACTGTCCCGGGGCCAGGTTGACCCGCTTCACGTTGCCGTCCGGCGGGTTGGGCTGGAACAGCGGCGTCGGGTCGGTCTCGGTGAGGGTGAGCAGCGGCCCGAGGTCGACGGCAGTCGAGTCACAGAGCAGGAGCGTCGCCTCGGTGGTGCACGGCTCGGAGCACACCCCGACCGCGCCAGTCGGCGCGTACGCGGCGCCGGCGAGCGTGTAGTCCGTGTGCCCGACGATCGCGCCGGTCTCGTCGCGGGCGAAGTCCCGGACGAAGGGGGTCACAGTGCCGTCTGCGGCGGTGTCGCAGAGCTGGAGGAGGTCGCGCTCCGGCTGCTCCACCCCGGCCGGGCAGGCGGTGACGGTGCCGGTCGGCGTGTAGATGCCGCCGGTGACTGCGTCCACGAGGCGGACGGAGGCGATGGCGCCGGTGTCGTCGTAGGTGTACTCAACGAGGACCAGGCCGACGACGTCCCCGGCCGCGTCCACGTCGCAGAACGTCCCTGAAACGCTGATCGTGCGTGCGTCTCCGCACGCCATAGTCCCGGCTGGCGGGGCACCTGCCGACCACGCGCCCGTGGTGAGGTTGATCCACCCCTCGCTGGTGACGACGCCTGCGCAGTCCCGGACTACAGTCACGGCGATGGGCGTCCCGTCCGCGAGGCACACACCCACCGTGGCGGTCGGGGTGGTCAGCGCCTCGCAGTCCGAGGCGGCAGAACCTGTCACGCACGGCTGGAGCGTGCCGGTCGGCACGTACGGTGCGCCGGTCGTCGGGTTCACGGTGCGCGTGCTGACGCGGGCACCGGTGCTGGTGTCGTAGATCGGCTCGACGAGGGCAACGCCGGCGACCGTGCCGTCCGGTAGGACGTCGCACAGCAGGACGGTTTCCACGTCAACGCGGGGCGTGGCCGCCGCCCCGGAGACGATGACGGGTCCCTGCCCGCAGCATCCACTCACAGTCGGTCTCCTTGCTTGGGGGAGGTAGGGGCGTACTGCCGTTGCAGTGAGGGCTTTTCCGCCTGGTCAGAGCACAGACGTCGGTAGAATTGGGGCATACGAGACCCCCGCGACGGCGGCAACCGTCCGGGGGCATGGCCGAACCTGGTGAGAGGTCCGGCATGGAAAAGGCTACGTGCCGTGTGGTGTTCAGCGACGGCGGCTGGTGCCCACGCTCCGTGAAGGTGAAGGCCCGAAGGCTGTGCCACGCCTGCTACGAGTGGTCGAGGACGAACGCCGGCGCCGACCCGAACGGGCGCGCACGGCACAAGCGGAACGGCGCGATGCTTGCGAAGCTTCACGCCGCAGCCAGCGCAACCACCGACGACTGCGTCATGCTCAACGGCTGGACTGGCCGCCCCAGTGTGAACTTCAACGAGAAGGGCATGTTCGCCTCCCGCGCGGTATGGATCATCGCCAACGGCGACCCGGGCGACGACTGGGTTCTCCACCGATGCCACCGCGGGGACGAAGGCTGCATCAACATCCGTCACCTCTACCTCGGTGACCAGACCCGGAACATGGCCGACATGGATGCAGCGGGCCGACGCGTGCCACCTCGCGGACTTCGAGCAGCGCGCGCCATCCTGACGGACGAGCAGGTCGCGGACATCCGCCGCCGGTTCGTGCGTGGCAACGGGTGGCACCCTGGGAACCGTCTGGCACTCGCCGAGGAGTTCGGCGTCGTTCCGTCGCTGATCTCCGATGTTGCGAACGGCAGGCGCAAGACCTGGGTGGCTGCTACCTCCGGCGCGGAATAGCGTCACAGGGTCACCCCCTGCGTCCAGGTCACGGTCACCGTGCCGCTGTCGGCGGTGATGGTGAGAGGGCCGGTCAGGGCCGCGTCCACGTCCCGGGCGACGCTCCAGGTGGCCGCCTCTCCGGTGTGCAGGGAGCTGGGCCCGTCGGAGGTGGTGACGGTGCCGGTGCCGCCGTGGGCGACCGCCGTCACCGACTGGAGGGTCGGGTACGCCGTGGCGTCCCAGGAAGCACCGGCCGCGAGCTCCACGCGGCGGGCCTGCACGCCGACCGCCGGGTCGGCGCCCTCCTCCGGATCGAGGGCGTTGCAGTCCACCGGTGCGACGGGCGTATACGGGGCAGTGAAGCCGTCGGTGTAAGTGCCAAGGCTGGTCAAGGTGCCCTGGCAGTCGACGGCGAGCAGCTCCACATAGCCGACGTCCGGGAGGCCGTCCCCGTCCGTGTCGTCACAGCGGCACTGCTCGATGACGGTCTGCGCCGGGCACGGCTCCTGCGGACAGCAGGTGCCGCCGCCGGCTGCCGTGCACTGTGCCGGGTCTCCGGTGACGGTGTACGGGTCGCCGTCCAGGGTGGTGTCCGTGACGGCGGTGACGGCGCCGGTCTCGCAGTCCACGGTCAGGCTACGGATGAACTGGGTGTCGCAGCCGGTCTGGTCGTAGACCACGCTGGCGGTGAACTCGTCGACGGTCCATCCGCCGATGCGGGCGCCGTCCGGGTTGCTGCCGCCAGGGCAGGAGGACGGCGACCGGTGGTAGGTCTCCAGCGTGCCGAGCAGCACGACGTTGCCCGCGGCCAGGTCGGCGGCCGGGACCTCCCCGGTGACGGTGAGCGTCTGGACGGTGCCCACCGGGACGTTCGTCGGCGCGACGCCCTGGGACTGGATGATGGCCGGCCCGACGTGGAGCTGGAAGAACCCGGTCCCGCCACAGCCCGGGTTGGGCCCGTTGCGCCGCACCTGGATGGACGCGGTGACCGTGGCGGTGCCGGTGTCGCAGCCGGGCCGCGGGGCCTGGACGACGGCGGCGAACGTGCGGGTGCGCTGCGCCGTGCCGTCTGACGCCTGGCTGGTGTCCGGCGGGATCGTGAGCGTGCCGCCCGCCCACAGCGCGGCCGCGCCGCCCGGGAGCGCATCGGATCCGGGGATCGTCTCGTGCGGGGTCGGGTTGGTGTCCGTGACCGTGGGGTCCGGTGCGCCGTCCTGCGGCAGGTCGCATAGGAGCAGGCTCATGCTGTTGCGGCACGGCTCAGCAGGCGGAGCGTCGGGGCACACGTCCAGGTGGGAGCCGCCGGGCAGTGCAACCGGCCCCCAGGTGACGGGGTCCACGTACCGGACGCCGAGCCGGTCCCCGGTGACGGTGTCGTAGATGACCTCGGCCAAGACCTGCTGGAGCACGTTGCCGGTCGCGTTGTCGACCACGCACATGGGCGTCAGCTCGACGTCCCGGCCGTCGCGCTGGCAGACGCCGACCGCCCCAACCGGGGTGTACGGCACTCCGGCCAGGGTCAGGTTCACCACCGCGGTGACCGCGCCCGCGCCGTTCTGGACGAACTTTCGGATGAACGGCCCGGCGTCATCACACAGGACCTGCTCGCCGTGGAACGTGTCCGGGCTGACGCGTACCGGGCCGGGCACGTCGGTGGGGCAGCGACCCACCGTGCCGGTCGCCGTGTACGGAGTGATCCCGTCCAGCGCGGTGTCCGTGACGGTGGGAGTACCGCCCCCGGCCGGGAAGGTGAGGCGGCGCAGGAACGCGGTGCCGGTGCCGTTCGCCGCGACGTCGCACAGGGCGACGACCTCGGTGTCCGGCTCTACCGGCTCCGGATCCTCCGCCGAGGGCTGGCAGACGCCGACCAGGCCGGTGGGGGTGTACGGCGTGACCCCGTCCAGGAGCGTGTCCGTCTTGGAAATGACAGCGCCCGAGCAGTCCCGGCACACGGTGCGCAGGAACGGGCCGCCCAAGGAGACGTCCAGGGCGCCGAACTCCCAGGTGCCGAACCGGCGGCACTCCACGCTGATGTTCCGGCCGCCCAGGTACTGGGCCGTGAACGTGGTCACCCCGGTGACGCGGAACCTGGCGCTGGCCGCGCGGGTGGGGGCGCTGAGGGTGCATCCGGCGTTGGTGACGGTGGAGTCCACGCGCAGGATGCCCGTGGCCTGGTTGTAGCTGTAGCCGGACGGCAGGCTCAGCGGGACCGCGCCTACGGGGAGCTGGACCTGGTTCTCTCCAGCCGCGGTGCCGGTCGACCAGGTCATGACGACGCTGAAGTCCACGTTCACCGGCTGGCCGAACGTCCACCTCGTGAGCGGCACGGCCGGGTTGGGGAAGAGGGCCACGTCCCACCAGGACGCGCCGCCGCTCTGCCTGCTCGCCGGGAACGCGTTCGGGCCGGTGGACGCCCAGGTGACGACGTTGGACAGCGTCCCGGAGGAACCGGCCCCGGAGATGGTGGCCGGCGGGATGGCCACGGTGTCGCACAGGACGACCGTCTGGCAGTCCCGGCACTGGTCGGTGCAGCGGCCCACGGTGCCGGTCGGGGTGTACGGGACGCCGTCCAACAGGTAGTCGCTGTGGCCGGTGATCTGCCCGTTCTCGTTGCGGGCGTAGTCGCGCACGAACTGGGTGACCGTGCCGCCAGCTGCGGTGTCGCAGAGCTGCACCAGGTCGCGTTCCGGCTGCTCGACGCCGACCGGGCAGGTCGTCACCTCGCCCTGCGGGGTGTACGTGCTGCCGGTGACGGCGTCGACCAGGCGGACTGCCTCGACAGCGCCGTCCGCGCCGTAGGTGTACTCGATCAGGACCAGGCCGAGGACGCTGCTGCTGACCGGGTCGACGTCACAGAAGGTGCCTGTCGTGCTGATGCTGCGCGGGTTGCCGCACGCCATCGTCCCGGTAGGCGGATCACCGACGGACCAGGTGCCGGTGACGAGGTTGAGCCAGCCGTCCTGCGTGACGGTGCCCTCACAGTCCCGGGTGACCAGGACGGCGATCGGGGTGCCGTCGGCCAGGCACAGGCCGAGCGTCGCGGCCGGGGTGGTGGGCGCCTCGCAGTCCGGGCTGGCCGGGCAGAGGCCGACGGTGCCGGTGACGACATGCGGGGTCTGACCGTCGAGGTCGACGTCTTCGTACGCCGCGGTGTTGCCGAGCCACGAGTAGCGGCGCAGGAAGGGACCTGAGTCGTCGCAGAGCGTCAGGACCTCGGACGCTTCAGCGGCGTACTCGCAGTCGACGGGCGAGACGGGCCTGTACGGGGCCGACGGGTCGTCCTGATAGGTGAGGACCAGGTCGGCGCTGCCGTCGGCGCGGATGCACCACAGCTCACTGTACGTGGCGTCGGCCTGGCCGTCGCCGTCGGTGTCGTCGCAGCGCCGGCGGCACACGGTGTCCATGCAGCCGGACGCGCACGGTCCTGCGTCGGCCGGGGCCTGCCCGGCGGTGTACGTCCCGGTGACGGCGTCGATCCAGCCGACGACCGCCGGGTCTTCAGGTGCTTCTCCGCACTCGATGCAGCCGGACCGGACGACCAGGAGCACGGTGCTGCCGTCGGTGCGGCACAGCGGCGTCGACGCGATCGACGGGGAGCAGCAGGCGGGGGCGTCTGCTCCACTAGCGCAGGCGCCGACGGTGCCGATGACGACGTGCGGGGTCTGCCCGTCGAGATCGACGTCCTCGTAGGTCGCGCTGCCGTTGAGGAACGAGTACCTCCGAAGGAACGATCCGGCGTCGTCGCACAGCATCACCGTCTCGGACTCGGGGCAGCCGTACGTGCAGTCCACGGGCGCCACGGGCGTGTACGGCACGGACGGGTCGTCCTGGTAGGTGAGGACCAGTTCGGCGCTGCCGTCGGCGTGAATGCACCACAGCTCGCTGTACGTCGCGTCGGCCTGGCCGTCGCCGTCGGTGTCGTCGCAGCGCTGGCGGCACACCGTGTCGATGCAGTCCTGCGTGCACGGGCCCGCGTCGGCCGGCGGCGCTCCGGGCGTGAACACGCCGGTGGCCGCCGCGATCCAGCCGACCATCACCGGATCGGGGGCGGGGGTGTCGCAGTCGGCGCAGTCGGAGCGGACGACGACGAGAATGCTCGTGCCGTCCGCCAGGCACAGGGTCGCTGTGGCGATGGAGGGTGAGCAGGAACAGCCCAGGGTGCACGGTCCGGCGTCGGCCGGGACCGCGCCCGCCGTGTACGCGCCGGTGACGGGGTCGATCCAGCCGATGACGGCCGGGTCGGCGGCCGGATCGCCGCAGTCCACGCATTCGGAGCGGATGACGACGAGGACGGTCGTCCCGTCCGCACGGCACAGCGGCGTGGACGCAATCGACGGCGCGCAGGCACAGCTCCCTGGTGTGCTGTCGCCGCCTGGAGCGCACGGGACGGGCGAGACCGGCATGGGTCAGTCCTCCGGGTGGGCCTGACGGCGGTGGGCGGCGAGGGCGCGGTCGCTCTTGAAGAGGCGGTCGCAGTCGGAGCACGTGGGCTGGCCGTCTTCCGGGCTTGCGTCGCTTTCGTCGCTGGCCTCGGCGGGGTGGACCTCGAGGGGGACCGCGTCGGGCGGGTACGCCTCGGCAGGCACCTCGGGCAGCGGCGCGCCGGGGATCCCCCCGTTCCTGAACGGCTGGTCCACGCCGAGGAGCTCGGGCCCGTCGGCCGGCTCGGTCGGCTCGGGCTCGTCGTCGGGGCTGACGTAGGCGTGGCCGTCGACGACCGCGCCGATCAGGAGATGCTCCGGCAGGCCGGTGAACAGGGCGTGCGGGACGGCGAAGTCGTGCGTCGACACGGTGCGCACCTTCGGCTTCTGGGCGACCGCCCAGCGGGCGAAGGCGGTCCGCAGGTCCCGGGCCGGCTGAACGGTGATGTGCGCTCTACTCACGGGCGAAGCCCCCATCGTGATCGTGGACGGCGCCGGTCATGAGGAACACGTCGAGACGTTGATCGCGCAGACGGCGCAGGTGGTCGCGACCACGTAGGTCCGCTCGACCAGGACTCGTCTGTCGTTGGTGCGGATGTTCACCGACGGGCCGGGCCGGTCCGGGATGGTCACGGCCGGGCCGCGCCGGACGACCACAGGGCCGGTGATGTACAGCCAGGCGGTGCCCTCGTCGGCGGGGATGCCGCCGGGCCCGGTGTTCGCGGTGCTGTATCCGGCGCCGATTACGACGCAGTTCCCGGCCAGCGTGGTCGGGTTGCCGCCGGGCTCGCGGTGGACGAGGTTGCAGCAGCCGAGGAGCGCCGCGGCCCCGGCCGGGACGTGGAGGACACCGACGCCGCCGTACTGCTCGGCCAGGCAGCCCTCCAGGGCGGCGACGCCCTGCGCGATGGACACCGGTCCGGCGGCCGGGGTGAGGTCCTGGGCGTTCGCGGTGAGGAAGTTCGTCCAGAAGCCGAGCTCGACGGCTTCCTGCTCGCCGAGTTCGAGGGACTCCTCGGCGTGCGCGCGGGCTTCCGGGTAGCTCCAGCCCATGGCCGAGCACTCGGCGCCCGCGTAGACGGTGATCGGATCGGCGTGCTCGGCGACCGGACGGCAGAACTCCTTCTGCGCGGGGGCGCCGGGACTCTCGTCGGCGCCCACGCAGGGGTCGGTCCACACGCCGACCGGGCAGCAGCCCAGTGCCAACCACTCGACGCCCAGCAGCTCGTGTTCGTCGGTGACGTCGATGACGTCGGTACAGCCGCCGAGGATCCCGTACGGGAGCGGCCGCCCGGAGATCGCCTCGACGCGGCGCCGCATACCTGCCGCCACGTCAATTCACCCCCACGGGGAGCAACCGACACGCCGACGACAGACGTTGTACCAGGTGAGAGGGCCGACGGTGCAGCGAACACCGCCGACCCCGACCGAACCCCTGAATCAGAGGAGTACGGCCATGACCGAGGCTACCTGCCTCGTCTGCGCGAAACCCGCAGAGCCCGACAACCGCCTCAAGGCGGGCAAGCACATCCGCTACTGCTACGAGTGGCACCGCAGGAACGACCCGAGCAAGACCCACTGCGCAACCCCGGAGTGCGGCCGGTCGGTGCACGTGAGCGGCCTGTGCAACCGCTGTTACCAGCGCACACAACGCGGCAACGACCCCGCAGCCCGCCCGTTCCACGAATCGAACAAGGGCAGCACGTGCAAGACCGAATGGTGCGAAGCGCCAGCCGCGAGTCGCGGATGGTGTGCACTGTGCCGGGACTGGAGCCTTCGCAACGGTGGAGCTGACCCAACTGGCCGCCGCTACCGGTACAACCGTAGTCCCGCCGACATCATGGAGTTGGTGATGCAGATCGCCCCCGACCCCATGACCGGCTGCCGCAACGGCATCGGAACCTTTTCGGAGGGACCGCACGGATACCCCGTCACGAGCGTTGCCGGTAAACCGGGCACGCTCGTGACGCGCGTGGTGGTTGCCTGCACGCTGGGTCGCCCGATGCGTCCCCGGACTCAGGCATGCCACACCTGCGACAACCCTCCGTGCGTCGAGCCCACTCACCTGCGGGAGGGCACTTCCGCTGAAAACACCCAGGACCGGGAAGCGAAGGGCCGAGGAGCGCGGGGTGAGAGCAACGGCCGCTCCCGGCTCGACGCCGCCAAGGTCCGTGACATTCGGCGCCGGTACGTCGGCGGCACCAACCAGTTCGACGGCAATGTCGGGGAGTTGGCTACCGAGTTCGGCGTGAAGCCTCAGACGATCCGAGCCGTCGTTCACCGCCGCACATGGGCGCACGTGCAGTAGAGCAGCATTCATTGCCTCACCTCCGGGTGGGGTCGGCGGGCCCACGCCTTCGGTGCGGGCCCGCTGTGCGTCGGGGTGAGGGTCAGGCGATCGGGCAGGTGACGCCGAGCTGCTCGCCGGTGCGGCCGTCGGGGCAGACCGGCACGGTGACGACGCGGGCCTCGCTGTTGCGGGTGATCAGCGCACTGCATTCCTCGGTGAACAACGCTGTGTAGTCATTCACACTGAATTTTGTTGAATCGTGAATTACCCCGAGGCTGATCTCGCCGCCGCGTCCGGCCTCGAACGTGCCCGCCGGGTAGATCAGGAACGGAATGCTGGCCGGCCAGTCGGTGGCCGCGGTCGGGCCGCCGATCTCGTCGGGCACGGACGGGTTGAGGCCACGCGCCCACTGGATGGAGATGCCCAGCTCGGCGAAGGCGCCGATGATGTCCCGGGTGCTGATGTCGCTGACCGAGACGCCGTTCTGGCGGGCGATATCCGCGAGGAACAGATTCTTCGCCCACCACGGGAAGACGACCTCGATGCTGATGTTCTGGCAGAGCGACAGCTTCTCCGTCATGTCCGCCGCCTGGAGGGCGACAGCGGCGAAGATCGCCGAGAACGCGCCGAACGTTGCCGCGATCGTGACGGCGGTCGACGCCGCCACGGCCGCGGTGAACAGCTCCTGCCGGATGCGGATCTCGTGCGCGACCATCGCGAGGGACTGGTAGTACGCAACCAGCTCCGGGAAATGGCGCTGCGTCAGGATGCCGGACTCCAGGCAGGCGCCGATGGCGTCACAGCGGACCTCGACCGGGTCCGGGCAGGGGATCCGGAAGCAGGGCTTCGCGGTACCGGCAATGTCGTCGGCCTCGGTGTGCACGAACGTCATGGCGGCGACGTCGAGCGACGGCATGGGGAAGTACCTGAGTCCGCCGCGGGCGAGCTGGATCTCGGGCAGGTCCCACAGCATCTCCGGGCAGGACATGCCGGTCAGCTCGTACACCGTCTCCGAGGGGGCGCACCAGCCGCCGCTGGCGACGAGGTCACCTCCGTTGAGGCGGGACTGGTCACCGGCGAGGACGACCGCGCGGGTGCCCTCAGTGCCCGAGGAGCTGTCGTTGACGATGAGCTGCTCGGGGAACGGCAGCCGGTAGGAGGCGGTGAGGCCGACGCCGCCGCCTGCCGTCTTCAGGGCGTTGGCGCGGCGGATGATGCCCTCGGTGACGCCGGCCATGTCGAGGGCCTGGCCCGGCTGGTAGCCGGGGACGTCGACGGAGGCGGTGATCTCCGGGCGCGGGTTCGGGTCCGCGGGCAGTACGCGGGGCTGGTGGGCGCGCACCCTCGACAGGTCCAGGGGGCGCTGCTTGACCGTGGCGGCCGCGGTGACGGTCTCCTTGGCGGGCTCGGTCTCGGCGGCCGGCTCGACGGCGGCGGGCTCGGTCGGCTCGACGGTGGTGGCGGCCTGCTCGGGGTCGTCGCCGCGCACGGTGGCGGCGAGCGCCTCGATCTCCTCGGCGGCCTTCTGCGCGGCCTCGATCCGCTCTGCCTTCTCGGCGCGGATGGCCTCGACGCCGGTCGCCAGCTCGCGGAGCTGGGTCAGGTCGTCGGTGGTGACGGTGCTGCTGCGCGACTTCGAGTCGAACGCCTTGACCGCGCCGTCGAGAAGGGCGTCCAGCTCTTCGTCGTTGAGGGCGGTGATGTCCTCGGGAAGCGAGAACTCTTCCATGGGGCTGGTCTCCAAAAGTTCGATCTTGGAGACCCGGCCCAAAACCAGCGGTCGTCTGTGCCGATATTAGCCCTATGCCCTGGCAGGCAGGTTCATCGCTGTTCTCAGTAGCCCGCAAGCGGGAACCACTCCCTGTGAGGCCGACCATGGACTCGGTCCTCCAGTTCGAGGAGGGCTTTGAGGATCAGGCCCACCCAACGCTGGTTCTCCGAGTCCCCCTTGAGGACCCGCCCCACGGTGCCTTGCGGCAATCCTGTCTCACTGGAGATCATCCGCAGGCTCGGCGCTCCAGCACGCTCCCGCAGATTCCTCCACCGCTCCACCCGGTCATCATCGTGCAACAGGTGACGCAGCTGCGATGCGTACGGCTCAGGCCTCAGGACATAACCCCGCGGATCGTCGAGCGCGACCACGGGCGTGGGATTTCCCGCAGGAATCTCCTGCGGATCCCCCAGCCATAGCGCCCGTTGGTAACCGTGGACGCCCTGGTCTCCACCGAACAGATTGCCCCCAAACGTGGGCCCCTTGCCCTCAAAGGTGAACGGCCGCGAACGAACGTCGTCATCCGGGCCGTCGCACACGGGAAGCTCCAACGCCTCGACCTGTTTGGCCAAGCGGTGCCGTTCAACCTCGTCCTCTGTCGCGCTGCGGCGCGCGAGCCACTCTCTTTCGTCGCCACCCCACGCGCGCACGAGGGCAGCAAGCACCGGGACCGTCGGAATGCGCGTGCCCCTCATTGCGGCGTACAGCGTCGACTTCGGGATGTGGTTTTCGGCCGCAATGGCCTCGACCGTCTTGGCATCGAAGCCGGCCTCGTCCCGTAACCGGCGGAGAGCAAGAGCGAATCGAGCCTGCGGGCCGTCTTGGGGGTCGAGGGGCGTTGAGCGACGCGGCATCTGGTCTACACCTGTTGTCTCGCATAAAGCGCGGTTTGTCGGCGTATTGTCCCGACCCCCTCGTAGGGCGGCAAGAGCGCGGCGAGACTTGAACCATGAATTTGGCGGTCACCAGGCGCCTCTGCCTCGCAAGCATCGTGAGGACGCCTGGCGACCGGACCGCCGCTCTCGCGGCAGATAGGACGACAACAGTGCTAACGCCCTCCAACCATGATGGCCCTCGCCACCCCCTCCACCGCAAGCCCCGTCTCAGGTCCGTCCTCGTAGGCGTGGTGGTGGTAGTAGCCGCTTCAGTCCTCCCGCCGGACCACGTGAGCGCCGTCGCTACAGCGGTCGGCGCTGCCGCAGCCTTGGCGGCGACGAGGCGCGGCGCCAGGGAGGCCGGGCTGACGTTCGGCTGACCCTGGACTGCGGCGAGGCCCTTCAGTTCCGACTGGCGGGCCTCACTGCATCGCGGCCACCCGCTTGCCGCTCACGTCGGCGCCACACTTCAGGGAGGGCCGTCACGGCAGGCTCGCCTCGGGCGTCATCTGATCGCCGATCAAACCGAATACACAGAAGGTTCGTTCGCTGGATCGTCCGGCTCACGCCTTGCGCCCGGTAACACTTCCCCCAGGTCGGCGAGTCGACTTCTACGAGGTACCGCCGCGAAGTTGACAGAACGTCGACCTCAGGGAGACCCTTTAAGCATGTCAACTTCCAGCACGAGCCCAGGATTCGGCTCTCCCGACAAGGCGGCGTACGACGCGGCACCCGGGCATCTCGTGAGCCAGGCCAAGCGGCTGCTGGACCAGGCACAGCTCCTCGTCGAACGCGCGGTCATCGCCGAGCGCATGAAGGGCACCTCTTGGGAGGCGATCGGCACCGTACTCGACGGTGTCACTAAGTCCGCTGCCCAGAAGCGCTTCGGTCAGCGCACCGGAGACTGGATGACGGAAGCCATTGAGCAGGGGCAAGGCCCGGAGATTGAGGCCTTGTTCGGCGCCGCATGGACGGAGTTGGCCAACCAGTGGCAGAACGCCGACAGAATCATCCACTTGCAAGAGCACATTGCAGCCCTGAGTAACGCCACCGCTGCCGCGTCGGGCGCCGTCGTCAGCAGCGGCGACAGCGACAGCCAGTACTGGTTCCCGCGCCTGAACAAGATGGCCCACGCCTTTGCCTCGCAGGCTGATGGCGACGTCTCTGGGGTCGACGTCGGACGTCACACCGTCGTCCAGGTAAAAACGTATCCGGCCTATCCCGGTCCGCAGGCCGTCGGGACCTGTCCGCACTGCGCCGCGAAGCCTTCTGAAGAGAACCAGCCTGCTGGCGAGAGCGGACAGGATTCCTCCTCCGAACGTCTCGACCAGCTGGAGGATCGGGTCCGCACGCTGGAAGCACGCGCGTTCGCGGCGGACAGCTGGGCTCGCACGGAAGAGCGGAGAGCGGCCGCCCGAACAAGCCGTCGCAACCTCCCGCCCCATGCGGTGGGGGAAGGGCCACCCTTGCCGGGATATCCGTCCCCCACCCACTCGGTAAGCGTCCAGCAGCAGTCCGCCGCAGCGTCGAGCCCCGACCGCCCCTCCGAGCCCGCGGGGCACTTCATCACCTGGGTCAGCAAAGCGGACCTGGACCGTCTGGGCGACCTGCGTGCCGTGGCGCCGATCATCACGCACTACCCCACGAGGCCAAGCCTCAGGGAAACCTGGGCTGGGG
The DNA here is from genome assembly GCF_055657365.1 of Streptomyces sp. NPDC107559. Lineage (NCBI taxonomy): Bacteria > Bacillati > Actinomycetota > Actinomycetes > Kitasatosporales > Streptomycetaceae > Streptomyces > Streptomyces sp. NPDC107559. Next base: position 168,301 of record NZ_JBVKBD010000011.1, read on the forward strand.
ACGAAGAGGTCCAGCGCTCGCCGGAGGCTGTGACCGCCGCCCCGCCCTCGGAGGCCGCGGAGAGCGAACGGCGCTGAAAAAGCTTCCGCCGCCCCTGGCAATCCCGCGAAGAAGCACCAGTGGGCGGCGGCGGATCAATACCCACCAGTTGAAGGGAAGGTAAGTCGACCCATGTCCAGTATTACTCCGTCGTCAAGTCCTGGCGCCGGACCGGAGGGCCCGAAGCGGCTGGATCTCGCATTGGCCGGGGCCTACGCGGCGGGGTACTCCGCTGCGCTCGGTGCTGGGGCCGGGCTGTCCCCCGCTATGACCGTGTCGCAGGTGACGGCGGCAGCGGTGTGCTGGTTCATCTGGAGGCGCCAGCGCTCGTGATGCCGTAGGCGTGCGTGGGGCCCGTACCGGATGGTGCGGGCCCCTCCGTACGTACGGCCCCGGGCCTGGTCGCAAGCGGCGCGGCCCTACGAGGTGGAGTCTTTCGGGGGGACTTCGCGGAGGGTGCTTCCGGGGTAGCGCTTGCCGACGGTCTCGGCGGTCGGCTTGCTGGCCGAGGTGAACACGACCTTCTCCTTGCCGTCGGTGGTGACGACGACTTCGTACCGGGCCTTGTTGCCCTTCTGGCAGCTGCACGCCATCTCAGGTCAGTCCGTTCTGTGCGGCAAGGGTGACGGGCTCTTGGGCGACGAGGGCGGCCATGGCGGCGATCTCGGCGCGGCGGTCGTCCTGGCGCCGGGTCACGGCGTCGGCGATCAGGTCGATGAGGGGGCCGCCGGCGAGGGCTGCGGCGAGGGCCTCTACGTCTACGGCGACGGCCGGTGCGGGCTCGGCATCCGGATGCTGTCCGGATGCGATGTCCGGACGCTGTCCCGGCAGGTCAGCTGGGGTGGCTGTCGAGGTCCCGGATACGGTCCGGGCACCATCCGGACGGGCATCCGGATGGGCATCCGGATCCTGTCCGGACGGGTCGTCCAGGGCGGGGAGGAGGCCGGCCGCGGAGGCTGCGAGCGCCAGGTTCGACCGCTCCGCCACGGTGGGGAGCATCGCCGCGAGGAGCGCGGAGGAGTGGCCGGGCACCGGCACGGTCAGGACCGCGCGGAGCTGCCACTTGCCGCCGTGCGCCTGCCGCAGGTGGTACGACGGCTGGCAGGCGGCGAAGACCGCCCGGTCCCACTCGGACAGCCACGGCGCGGCCGCGCCGGAGAACCACAGGCCGCCGTCGTTCATGCCGACCGTGACGATCGCCCCGACGGTCCTCGTGTCGTCGAACTGGCAGGCTGCGGTCTCGCACTCGGCACCGTCGCGGTGGTGGCCAACGTTCATGGTCATCGCCCCGGCCTTGATGTACGAGCCGTCATCGAGGGCGAACCGGGCCCGCAGGAAGTGCGTCAGGTCGAGCACTCCCAGGCTTTCGATCGTCAGGTTCTTGCCGGGGTAGCCCGCGTGGGGCTCACCGGCCTGGGCGACCCACCCGTACACGCGGCCGTCCTTGTAGTGGACGCCGCCGGACCCGGGCGGGAGTTCGTCTGCGGTCGGCTCGGCGAACCAGGCGGTGGGCATCGGGTCGAGGCCCTGCATGGCCGTCCACGCCGACGCCACGAGGTCATCGTCCTCGGCGGAGGCGCGACGGTCGATGACGAGGCTGTCTGGGTCCCAGTCGGAGATGCGCTCTTCGAACTGGTCAGCTGTGGCTGCGGTGATCTTCTCGGGTGCGGGCTGCGCGGTGCTGCTCTCGGACGAGGCGACCCGGCCGTTGATGATCTCCACGTCGTAGACGGCGGTCTGCAACGGGTCTTCCGGCTCGTTGGCAGCCGTGACGCGGAACTGCGTGCCCGGGGGCAGGATGAACTCCGCCTCGGACGCCTCGCCGCCCAGGCTCGTCACGCTCAGGGCCTGCGTGCCCGACGGGGCGGTGATCCGGAACAGAGAGCCTCCGACGCCCGTCATCGAGCTGGCCACGCTCTCGTCCTCGGAGGTGCTGCTGAACCCGCGGTCGTGGAAGACGTCGCCCGGCTGGAGACCGATCCGCAGCTGCCGAGTCCCCCGGAAGAGCGTCATCTCCTCCGGGAGCGGGTCCTGGAGCGCGATGAGGTCTTCCAGGGCGGCGATCTGATCCCGGGTCTCGTCCAGCGTGGACCGCTGGGGATCGGCTCCAGACCGCAGGTGGCTGTTCATGTCGCGGTAGCCGCTGCCCATGTAGTCGAGCATGGCGTCTTCGTGCTGGTCCTCGGTGAACCGGTTGCTGCCGAGCCAGCCGCCGCTGGCGTGATGGGTCTTTCGGGTTCTGGCCGCGTTGCGGCCGCTCGGGTGGAACTTGCGGTAGCTGGGCCGTCCCTTGGTGCCGTGGAAGGTGCTCTCCGCGATGCGGTCCTCGGCGCTCGCGGTGGGCTCTTCGTGGCCCTCGGGCATGGACGACGGGCCGCAGAACAGGCCCGGGGCGAGGCGGATGATCCTGCCGTCCTTCGCCGCGCCGTTGAGGTGTCCGCGCGCGGTGCTCATGGCGATGCCGAGGGCGCGGGAGACGTCGCGGGCTCCGACGGCCCCCGGGGAGGTGATCACGTAGACGACGACGCGGTCTCGGGTCTCCCCGGCCGCCGTGATGGTCGGCACGGGTGCGGCGGCGGTCTCGTCGAGCGGGTCGAGGACGATCCGGGCGTCCTTGAACGCCGGCATCGACACCAAGGTCGCGCCGCGCAGCCGGGCGCGGGTGATCCGCACCAGGACATCCCCGGCCTTCATCTCGTGGACGACGAGACCGGCGTCCGGGTCGTCGGCGTCGCCTGCCGCCGCGGTGAGGACACCGGTCCCGGCGAACGCGTCCCGGACGACGCTCGCGGTCAGGGCGCCGCCCGGTCCGGTGATCAGCTGGAGGTCGTAGCGGGACCGGGAGAGCGCGCCGTCGGACGCGGTCCACTCGGCGCGGGTCGACGCGGACAGCATCACGGACCCGTCGTCCATCGGCAGCAGCGAGGCGTGCGGCAGCACGGCGGACGCGAACAGGTACTCCGCGTCCTCGGGGCCGAGGGTCTTGTCGACGAACTGGATGTCGACGTCGTCCAGGTCGACGCTGATGCCGAGCGGGGCGCCCTCCTCGAGGAGCTGGATGGCGTCGGCACCGGCCGGCCGGGTCGCGTACAGCGGGCCGGTGGCGGTGATGCGGTTGCCGTCTCGCTTCACGGTCCTGATGGCCCCGGCGAGTTCGGCGCCTTGGTGGCCCATCAGCATCTCGTCGGCGTACTGGAGCGGCATCGGGCTCCGGTCCCACTGGATGGCGCCCTTGGCGAAGATCCTGCCGTCGCCGGTCTCCTGGTCCTCGAAGGCGATGGCGGTGTCGTCGGGCGTCGACCATGTGCGGACCGCCGTCGCGGGGGCGGCCTGGACGGCATCGGTGGCCATGAGTTCTTCCTCCTGCTGGGGGCCGAGGGGGATGTCCGTGTGGTCGCCGGCGAAGGCGAGGCGGATGCGGTCGAACGTGATGCCGCCGATGCGGTCGACCAGCTCGGGCAGCACGCTCGCGTCGTCGCCGTACTGGGCGCACACGTGCGGCACCCACGGGGAGTGCTGCACGGGCATGTCCGGCCGCTCGTGGGTGTCTTCCAGGGCCCCGGTGACGAGGTTCCGGACGTGCTCCAGGGCCGGGGCGTCGTCGGGCCGGTCGCGGTCGTCGCCGACGGCCCACACCCAGGACGGGGTCTTGCTGTCTGGGTTCCAGTGGTTCACGCCGAACGCTCGGGCCGTGAACGAGCCAGGCAGACCGGTGACGGCGTCGCGGACCAGGCCGGTCAGTTCGTTGCGCTGGTCCTCGGTCCAGGCGGCGCCGTCGTCGCCGAGGAAGTACAGCGTCAGGTGCAGCTCGTCGGCTTCTTCGCCCCCTTCGATCGCGAGGCGGGCGGCGTCGTCAGCGGTGGGCAGGAGGGCGATCATTCCGCCCATGAGGTGACTCCCATCAGCGGCGGCCGTGCGGCCGTCCCGTCTTGCTTCTGAAATTCCGGTCGCAGGCGCCTCCTGAGATTCGAAGGCTGCGGCGCTGGTCTCGGGGTGGACGGCAACGATGCACCGGCAGTTCACGACCTGCGCCGCCGGGGCTGTCGGGTCGTGGGGGGCGTCCATCTTCACGTCGCCGACTTGGAACGGCTCGTCCAGGAGGCGGATCTGCCCGTTCGCGTCGCGGTGGTCGTGCCGTACCCGGTCGTCGCGCCGGCTGAGCCACTGCTTCACGATCGGCGCGGGGCTGCCGGTGGCGTCACGGGCCGCGCCGAGGGTGGCCGTGTTCCAGGCCCGGCCAGCTTCGGTGCGAGCGATGCGTTCCTCGCGCATCTCCCCGAGCTGGGCGCCTTCACGGGCGAACGCTGCACGGAGGCGGACCCGGAGCTGCTCCAGGTCCTCCCCTGCGTCGACACCGGCGGCCAGCTCCTCGCGGGCGACCTCGGCGAGACGGTCGCCGACCGCGCGCAGCAGGTGCTGCGTGATGTCCACGTACTCCGACATGGCCGGGGGGAGGTCGCGGCCGTCGTCGTACCGGCCGGGCAGGTCTTCCCACTCCGGGGGCAGGTCGCTGTCGGTGGCGTCGGCGGTGTGCTCGGCGGCCTGCTCGGAGACGCGCAGGAGGCGGCGCACGATGCGCGGCATCCGGTCCGTGAACATCCGGGCGATGCGGGACACGGAGAACCGTGCGGCGACCAGCTCGGTGGCGTCGGCGAGCTGGTGGGCGAACTCGTCGGCGACCTCCGTCAGTACGGCCGAGACCTCTTTGGCCACAGCGTCCTCGGCGTCCAGCAGGAGCTGTGCCAGTTCCTTATCCATCGGTGCCCTCCGGCGTTGAACCGGCGAGGGTCACGCTGCCGTCGGCTGCGCGCAGGAACATCCACATCCCGAGCGGGATGGTCCCGTACGAGGTGCGGCCGGTGAGGGTGACGTAGACGCTGGCTTCCTCACCGTCGGGGAGCAGGTCGAAGTAGGCGACCGCCACGGTGGCGGCGTTCTCGATCAGGCCGACGATCGGGGCCGCGCTCTCGGGCGAGGCCTCATCCGTCACGAACGCGGGATCAGCCACCGGCGCTCACCGCCTCCGCCTCGGGGCTGGAGCTCGGCGCTCGGTCCAGGGTGGGCGACTCGTCGGCGGCCTCGTTGTCCCGCTGCCGCCAGGCGAGGAGTTCTTCCCAGACTTCGCGACCTGGGCAGCGGGAGCACCAGCCGAACGTGCGGTGCCCGGCCCGCGAGTGGCCGGACGGCGCCGTCTGGAGCCTGACCGGCTCGTCAACGGCTGGCTCGTCAGGGGTGTCACACATGGGGTTCCTCCTCGCCATCGCGCTCGTCGCAGATCTCGCACGCGGTCCACGTGCCGATCACGGACACCCCGCCGGGGGTGAGCATCAGGACGTCGCCGGTGAAGCGGGTCCAGGCCTTGCAGGTGGGGCACCAGTCCTCGCGGGCCGAGCCGGGGACGACGTGGATGGTCAGGGGTGGCGTGTCAGCCACGGTGGTTCTCCCTCGCTGGCCGGTCATGCCGCCAGTCCCACGCAGGAGGTGACGACGGCGGGCACCACGTCGTAGGAGTGCTCGATGCCAGCGGCGATGAGCTCACGGGCGTACGCGTCGAGGGCGGCGGTGAGGCATGAGGAGTCGACCTGGTACCGCTTGGCGATCTCGGGGACGCGCGCCCAGGCGCCGTCGAGGAGGCGGAACTGCTCGACTTGGCCGGGCTCGACGCGGATCTCGGTGTGGAGGGCGGCGGCTTGGATCTCCCGGGCGCGACCGCGCTCGCTGCGGGGGCAGGCGGGGGTCCGGATCAGCTTGTCCCCGGCCGAGGACAGGGCGGCCCAGATCAGGCCGTCTGCGGCTGCGAGGAGTCCCGGGCTGGGTGCGGGCCGGGCGGAGGCGGGCAAGCTGTCGGGCTCCTCTTGGGTCTCGTCGACCGGCAGGTCGGGCTTCGGCCTGGGCTGGTCCTCGCCCTGCTCCTGCTCCTGCTCCTGGTCCTGGTCCTGTGACTGGTCGTCGGCGGGCTGCGGCTTGCGGGCGGTCTGCTCCTCGGCGGTGGGGGCGTCAGACTCTTCGAAGCCGGTCTCACGACGCAGAGCCATGGCGCTGATGACGCCTCGGTCGTACGCCTGGAGGGCGGTCTCGCTGCGGTTGGTGCGTACGCGCAGGCCGGCGGTGTCGTACCAGACGAGCCAGCGGTGCCAGTCCTCGACGTTCTCGGCCTGGAGGAGGGGGCGCAGCCACTGCTGGGTGAGGGCGTGCGCGACGGTCTGAAGCTTGGGCTCGATGCCCATGCGGATCGCCTCGGACGTCAGCATCCAGGCGGAGTTGCCGGTGAAGAACACCGATCCGCCATCGCGGGCCAACCAGGTGCCGTTCGGGGTCATCGGGCACCACACGGTGCCCGTGTACTCCTCCTCCGCCAGGTGCTTAGCCTGCGGGGCGAAGGCCGTACTGTCCGACACCGAGACGACGTGCTGCGTCCTCTCGCGGGGGCCGTTGGCCGACACACCCAGGCCGGTGTGCGTTCGGCGCAGCGCGGACCGGCCGGACAAGATGACGGCCAGCTCGAAGGCGTCGAGCATCGCCGGGTCCTTCTGCACTAGGAGTGGCGTCCGGCCGTGCATGAGATGGCCGTCGCCGCGCACGGCAGTGTCGATGAACAGCTCCAGCTGTGACGGTGTCAGCTGGCGTACGAAGCCGAGGCGGACCAAGCGCTCAGGGGCGTGGTCAACGATGACGGCGGATGCTGCGGCGTTCAGCCGGAACATGGTCATCGGGCTGCTGCCGTTGCGGCGGCCGATCTTGCGCCAGCGGGGCGTCTCGTCGCCAGTCTTGGCCTCGGCCGTCAGGTACTTCTTGACCATCGGGGCCGAGACGCCGATCTCGCGGGCGATCGCCGCCAGCGACATCTTCGGGTTCTCGTGACGCAGTCGGCGGGCCTCGGCTCGCCGCGCCTCGGATTCCGGGGTGGAATACCGGCCGCCCTTGTCGAGCTTCTCACTGGCCGGCCCGAAGAGACTGGTCAGCGCCCGCTCGATCCGGGCCACGTTGTCCGGGTTCGCCTCGTGGGACTGGTAGATGTCCACGCGGGTGGACTTACGGCCTTCACGCAAGTCGCAACGGCCCTCGGTGAAGAACCAGGCGACCAGTTCCACGAGTGCGTCAGCGTATTTCGGTTCGGTCGGCAGGTCGGCATGCGGTGCGGCCAACACGATGCGTTCGAGGCTGTGTCTGGCGCCTCCTCTCGCGCGGTCGGCCAAGAGGTCACCGCTGGTCGTCCATGCCCGCCCTTGGTGCTCTGGGCGGCCAGTGAGGATGGGCCAGCGGTGCGCCGCGGTGGTGAGGGACCTGTGCCGCCTGCCCTTGATGCGGACCATCGGCTCGTTGACGACCTGCCATCTGAAGACCTGCTGGAGGGGCTGCCATTCGGACAGACCAGTGTCGTGATTGAGCGTGAGGACCAGTTCGCCCTCTTCGAGTTGATCGTGCGTCTTCCACCCGTTTTCGGTCATGATCTGCACAGTGGGCAAAGTACACCAGTGGTTTCCATCGCCCAGGCCAAGCAGGATCTCGGCCGGGACTTCCAAGCCTGTGGCGAACCGCTTGATCGCTTCCTCGCGGAGCTTCAGCGCCAACTCGTCGAAGTTGCTCTCGAACGTCAGCAGCTTGAAGTCGGAGATCGAGTCGGCGGGGACTTCGAGGACGATCGGGACGGTGGCGGCCGCGCTCTCGGGCTCACGGATCGCCGTCTCGGCGATCATCATCAGCACTTCGATCAGGTCGTCCTCGGCGTCGCCCTGGCCGGGCCGGGTCGGGAAGCGGACGCCCTTGGGGACGAGGAGGAGGCCGCGCCCGGTGAGCCGGGAACGGGCGATCGCCTTCACTGCACTGTTCAGCAGGAGCAGCTCTTCGAGGAGGTCGATGCTGGCCCGCACGGGGCTGTCGGCTTCGATGGAGTGCTCGGGGTCGGGCTCCCACACGCGGAGGGCGACGGGCGAGTTCGGGTCGAGGGTCTCCTCGTCGCCGGGCGGGACCTCGACGTCCTTGCCGTCGATCTCCGCGGTGAGCTTCCCGGACTTCTGGCTGACCTCGCGGGTCGACAGGACCCGCCAGTCGTGGCCGTCCTCGGGGACGTCAGGGCTGAGGACGTCGCCGTTGGGGCGTACGACGACCCAGCCTTCGCCGGTGACGGTCAGGTGCTTGCCGAACGCGCCGAGCATCTTGGACTGGCCGTCGGGGCCGCCCGCGATCTGCTGGACGATCTCCGAGGCGCGATGGTCGTCGGGGGCGGGCTCGATCGTGCCGTCGTCGGCTCGGCGGGCCGCGTAGAGGGTGGCGCCGGCCATGCCGTTGGCCATGTACGTCGCGGCGAACCGGACTTCGGGGACGGCGTGGTACAGCTGCCAGGCCCGGCCCTGCCAGCTTGCGTCGACGGCGGCCTTGGAGCCGCGGACCGTCTGGGTGACGTACCGGGCTGCTGAGCCGGTCAGCTGCCGGGTCGTCACTTCCCGACCTCGCCGAGGGTGTCGTCGATCCGGTTGAGGAGGACGGCCGCTCCTGCGACGGCGAACCACTGGATGCCGTGGACGAGGAGCGGGGCGTCGTCGAACTGGCCGGTGACGAGGAGCCAGGTCGCCAGGAGGATCCCGGACACCCACCAGCCGGTGCAGTAGACGCAGCTGATGAGCGTCAGCACCGCGGTGCGGATCGCGCTGTCGGGCTTCCTGCTGTGCCAGGCAGCGACCTGGTCGCGGGGGGCTTCGAGGATCGCGTCGTGCACGATCAGTTGGGTCGCCCGGTAGCCGGCGGCGGCGAGGACGGCGAGTTCCAGAGCATCGATCATGACCGGCCCCTTGCAGAGGATCTTGCGTTGCGACCGGGCACTATAGGTCATACGCGACAAATGCAGCCCTCAACTGATCTTCTGGGGACGGCTTTTGATCTCTCTTGTGTATCTGCGCACGGAATGCCGGGTCTGCTACAGTCCGCGACCGCGCGCCTTGAGCAAGCGCGCAACCGGGAGAACGGCACCGGCGGTCATGCCGCTACAGCGTCCGGACGGCAGGGATCACGCGCCCCCGGCCGCCGGTGCCCCCTCCTCCCGCCTGTGTCCCCCGGGCCCCCGCTGCCCCCGAGCGCGGGGGCCCGGATGCAGGCCCGCAGGGCTCTCGCCCCCATCCCCAAGCGCGAGAGCCTGGACTGTTCCGGTCCAGAAAGCCGGTGCACACATGCACCCAGTCCTGAAATCCTCAATCCCGCAGCCGCGAGACACGAGGAGCCGGACGTGATCATCCTGGACACCAGCATTCTCCGGTCGTTCAGCCCGGAGAGCAGCAGCGCCGACCTGCTGCGCGCCCTTTCAGCCATGGGGGCCGAACAGATCGCCGTCCCGTGGGTCGTCATGGAGGAACTCGCAGCCCAGCAGGCGATCAAGTACACCGAGAAGTACGAGCTGGCCAAGCAGGCCCTCGGCTCATTGCAGCAAGCCACACCATGGCAGCTGAATGCGGAACTCGATCCGTGTGACCCGGAAACGGTTCGCACGCACTGGCGCGCGCGATGGAGCGAGATCGTTCAAGTCCTGCCCACCAGCGAGACAGTCTTGCGGGAAGCGATCTTCAGGGAGGCGAACGGGCTCGCCCCGTGCAAGACGTCGAAGGGCGAGAAGACCGGTTCCCGGGATGCCGCCATCTGGCTGTCCGTCTTGGAGTACGCACGCCAGCACCCGGCAGAGACGGTCTACTTCGTCAGCGCGAACACCAGGGACTTCGGCGACGGCACGTCGTATCCCGAGCCAATGAGCGACGACGTCTTCGATGTCCGCAGCCGGCTCGTGCACTTCACCAGCTTCGATCAGGTCGTCACACACTTCACCGAGGCCGTAGCAACGGACGAGACGCTGGCAAGGAAGGCGCTGGCAGCCCCCGAAGCGGTGACAGCCATCGGGGAGGCCGCCGATCTGTGGCTTGCCTTTCAAGCGCCGTTCGACTGCACCTATGCGCTCGGGCCGAACGAGCCGGCCACTGTCTCAGCGTTCCGATGGAAGACCATCAGTGCGACCGCAACCTCTGTCGACGACTTGCAGACGTACCGCGTCGGCGATCACGAGTGGTGCACAGCGCGCGTGCAATGGCTTGCGAGGGGCTCTGTCTCTCCGCTGGACCCCGCCTCTCCGACGAACCCGGCTCGGCTGCAAGCGGGCTGCAACTGGACGACGCTGGTGTTGTTCACCGCGAACCCCGGCGATCCGCGCCTCACAGTACTGCGCGACACACCGCCACGGCCGCTCAATCACGACGAGTTCCAAGCCCTCGACCTGCCGGAATCCGCGCCGACCACCCTGGAGCAGGTGGCTGTTGAACTCATTCAGTCAACGGCGCGAACCGTCTTGGGGCTGCCCGCACCCGGGCTTCCGCGCGCCTACGAAGGAAACTTGGCCCGTCGTGCGGCCAATCTCCGCATGGGCGACACTTCCGCGGGTTGACCTGCTCGGCGGCCGAGCACGCCGCCGGGCGGACGCCCGCAGGTCAGAACAGGGCCGCTGTACCCATCGGCCCGTCCGGGGCCCGCTCCATCTCCAGTTGCGGCTCGTCCTCGCCGAACTCCATCTGGATGCCTGGCGCCTTCAGGTCGACGATCTCCAGCGAGCCATCACAGGACACGAGAGCGTCACCGAACCGACTGGGGCGCTCCAGCGGGTCGTGCCGCCACACGCGGCCCTTGCTGGGGGCGCCGGCGACGATCCCTGCGGCGATCATCCGAGTGCAGCACGGGCACTCAACCTGGGGCATCTTCACACAAACCAGTGTGCCGATGCCCGGCCTGCCGCGTACAGCAGACCGGGTATCGGAGGCCCCCTCCGGTGCAGCTACGAACGGCAGAGGCCCGCCGCGTCACACCGTCGGGCCTCCGCCCTTCCTCCCCCTACTGGCGCGCCGCCCGTACGTCCGGGCCGGTCCGGCTCATCAGTGGCTGTCGCCGCAGTTGTCGGCCTTCTTCACACGAGGAGGCTCGAACTGCAACAAGAGGTATCCACCTACGTCCGACGACTTCAGCCGTTGGCTCTCAAACAGGCCGGTCGGCGTGCGATCCCACGACTTTCCGTGGCTGTCGATGAACGTCAGATTGTCGAGTTGATCCGCAAGTACGTCCTCGCCCTTCCTGGTGACCACACCACCCCTGGGGACCAGGCTCATCTTCCCGACGTCGTAAACCTGTTCGACACAGGGAGGCAGATCGAGTCTCGGCGAGATGTAGAGTCCAGCGCCGTATTCCACAACTACTAGGTAGGCGCTCGTCACCGAGTCGAGGGAACGGTTCAGGACGTGCAGCTCACTGTTGTCGCCCGAGTTCAGCTCCTCCGTCCAGAACGTGACCTGTGACGCCTGGGCCTGTTCCTCGCGCTGACTGTCCTCCCTGGACTGGCTGAGCTGGTCCCTGGCTGTCTGCTGGGTCCAGTACGTGGCGACTGCTTGCGCCCAGAGCCCGCCGATCGCGGCGACAGCAGCAAGGGCCGCCGCGCCGATCGTGATGGTGTGGGCCCACCCGACCCTCCGCAGACGTTGCCGCAGAGTCGGCGCTGCGGGCTCGGGCTCGGGCTCGGGCTCGGGGGCAGGTTCCGGCTCGGGAGCTGGGGTGGGGTCGGGCCGCCCCTCGGGCTCGGGCCCCCGCGGTTCCGGCACGCGGGCCCGCACCACCAGCGGCGCAGGCCGGCGGCGAGCCAGTCGCAGCCGGACTCTCCGCTCGGGTCGCTCGGTCAATGGGCCCCCTCGGCTAGACGTAGGCCGCTTACGCTGGCACAAGCAGCCAAGCCCCGTGGGCACTTCGCGACGCGCTCCAGCGGGTCACATGGGCTCGCCCTGGGCCCGGCGGCGCTCAAGTTTCCGCCACTTGGTAAAGACGATCGCCGAGATCGTGACGATGGCGACGACTCCAGCGAATGCGCCCGGGATGAAGTTGAATACCGAGGATGGCCCCAGAACGAAGACAACGGGAATCGCGGTCCACATCGACCACTGGAGACACGCGTTTTGCTTTGTGTCAGGTTCGGGGATCAGCTGGTCGGTTGTCTTCGTCGCCAGCATCAGCCCTCGGACAACCCAGATGACGACTCCGACCGGAGCGAGGCACGTAGCCATGACTGCGACGAGCATGGCGCCCACGACCACCATGGCGATGCCCTTGAACAGATCGTCAAACAGGTCGGACCAGGTTCCGCCTTGGTGAGTCGGCCTTGAGGGCGTCCGTTCGTCGGCCTGTCTGGCGGCCCGCTCTTCGGCCGCTCTGGCGGTCCGCTCGTCAGCCTCTCTGGCATTTCGGGCCAAGCGCCTGGCGTTCTTCTCGAGTTCGCCGCTCCGCGCATTGGCCTTCTTGGCCGCCCGTTCCGAAAGGTCGGCATGGCGACAGGCCGAGCAGTCGTTGTGGTAGGTCATGTGGCCACAGCGGGCGTCGTTACTCGGCTTCCTGCGCGCCGACGGCTGGCCCAACTCATCAAGTTCCTGTGCAGACAGTTCGCCGCGTGCCGCCTTCCGCTGCAGATCCCGCATCCGGTCCTCATGGGCACGATCGGCCTGCCTCTGGTCCTGGGTGAAATTCTCGAACTCGCGACACCCCGGACACCAACTGTTGTACGTTACATGCATACAGCCCTGATCCACGACCCACCCCACCTCGCAGCACCCATGACCCCGGGCGCACTGATGATCAATGCGCACATGATCTACACATCATGAAGCCCTGTCAACGCCACTGACCTGCAACAATGCACTCAAGTCCGGCCTGTGCGGCATATCAGTGAAGGGGTCGTGAAGATCACGACCCAGGCTGCGGCGCCTCCCGATGGCCCGATACGCCCGAATTCCTCCCTCGCCTGTCACTTCGCGATACACCTCCCGTACGCGGCTGCCGCGCCGGTAGCCTGCGGGACCGTGGCCGACTGCGGGGCCGTCGACAGCGGCGCGTGGGCAACCGCGCCGTTGTTCGCTTCCGGGATCGAGTCGTGCAGCAGGCGGATCTCCATGCCGAGAATGCAGCGAGGCCCCCACCGTTGGTAATCGGCAGGGGCCTCGTCGGCGCAGCGCGAGCCTCGGATGGCTCCACCGCCCTCGCGTGCGGGCTACTTCACGTCGACGTAGTCGTCGGCGGCGTTGATCGCGGCCGTGGCGGCGGAACCTGCGAAGGACCAACGCCAGTAGCCGTCGACGGATGCCGTGGCGGTCGTCTTCAGGGCGCCGTTCTTCCCGGACTTCACCGTCTTGACGGTGGAGTAGGTGCTGGAGCCCTTCTTACGGAACTGGAGCTTCACCGGCTGGTTGGCATTGGCTTTGTTCGTCCGCTCGAAGTCCCAGGCCGAGTACGACAGCGTGCCAGTCACGGTGACCGTCTTGCCCTTCTTGACCGGCTCCGGACCAGCGTTGGCCGACAGGTGTGAAGCGTGGACGACGTGCGCCGCGTCCACCATCGTGCCGTGCACCTGGCGCGTACCCCCCGTGTGGGAACCGCCGTAGTTCAGGTCCCACCAGCCGGCGTGGGCGCCCATCCTGAACGCCCCCTGCTTGAGGAGGACCTTGCCCGAGCAGGCGCGCACAGTCTGCCCGGAACTCAGCGTGCAGTAGAAGTCATTCCAGCTGTCGTATGCGGAGTTCTTGGGGTCCTTCAACCTCACGCTCATGGAGTCGCCCGCTATCCCGTGCAGCCTGTATGTGATCGGAACCCACACATCGTGGCTGTTGTCGAGCACGACGGGCTTGCCACCGTTGACTATGAGGCTGGACATGGAGGGCCCGCTGGACGCCTCCGCTGAAGGCGCGGCAAATCCGACGAGGGATAGAGCGCCGGCGACTGCGGCCGTGGTGAAGCGAGTGAGCATGTGTTCGTCCTCAGTGTTGTCTCCGTCACTCCCCGCGACGGAGCAAGATCAAGTTGGCATGACCCTAGATCCACTGTGATCAAGTTGTAAATGCAGTGTGAAGAAATCTTGGAGCCTGAGTGGAGATGACTGTGCGGCTCCGGCTACCTGCTGATACGGCGTCCGTACATGGCGGCCGCGCCCTCGGGCTGCGGGACCGGGCTCGACGGCTGAGGGGCCTGCGGCAGCGGCGCATGGACAATCGCGCCCTTGTTCGCTTCCGGGATCAGGCCGTACGCCAGGACACATGAGGCGTCGATCCGGCCCGGCGAGCTGGGGTCGGTGGGCTGCCACGTCGCCCATTCCCGCTCCAGGTCGGTGAACAGGCCGCGCAGCCGCACCTTGTCCTGCACCATCAGCTGGGCGACCGGCTCGGCGCGCAGCAGCTTCCCCTGCTTGGCCCGGACCGGCAGGATCGACGGCATCAGCACACCCTCGGGGATCTCCCCGTCGCGCTGGAGCTTCTCCCACGACGTCTGGACCGCCAGGACGCACATGTCCCGGCCGAAGTTCCACTCGACGTAGATGACCGCCGCATTCGTGCGGTGGGCGAGCCGGGCGGCCTCCGTGGACCACTGCGCCGACGACATGGGCGCCGAGACGTCGTCGGTGACCCACACGCGGCCGTCATCACCGAGGAACCCGCCGATCACGCCCGCGGTGTCCCGGCCGCCGCCCGACGGGTCGATGCTGACAGCGATCTTCTGTGGCTCCACCACTGTGGTCGTGTCCCGGATGAGGCGCAGCAGCTCCTCCGACACCAGCGCACCCACAGCCGGCTGGGGGTCGCCCTGGCACAGGGCGTGCCAGTCCCGGGGGATCGACGTGACTTTCATGTCCGCCCACCAGGCCCGCAGCTTCGGCTTGTCCTTCGTGGGGATCTTCGGGTGCGGCAGCGGCTCCCCCGGCTCCCGACCAAGCGGGTCCGGCCCGAACTTGGGGTCCGCGTGAGCCGGCAGGTGGACGACCTTCCACCGGCCGCCCTCCTCCAGGCGGCCCTCCTCCGACAGGCGGCGCCCGGCCCAGTCATCGGGATGCCAGCGAGTCTGAATGCCGACGACCGCATTCCGGTCCGGCTGAAGTCGCTTCAGGGCCGTCGACGAGTACCAGTCGTGCAGCGCCCGCCGCGACGCCTCCGACTCGGCATCCGCCCGGTCCTTATGGGGATCATCGACGATCAGCAAATTGACCGAGTGGCCCGTGAGCCCCTTGCCGACGGAAACTGACCGGACGCCCCCGCCCGCCGTCAAGGACCAGTCCTGCTTTGCCGTCGAGCCCCACGCCAGCCGCAGGTCGAACTCGCCGCCGTACTCCTCGACGTAGTCCCGGATCGTCTTGCCGCGCTTCAGCGCCAGGTCGTCACCGTAGGAGGTGACCGCGACCCGGTCCCGAGCGAACAGGCACAGCCACCAGAACGGGAACCACTCCGCAACCGTCGTGGACTTCCCGACCTGCGGCGGGGTCAGGATCAGCAGCCGGTCGTAGTCGCCCCTGGTGACCCCGATCAGCGCGTCACCGATCACCTTCAGGTGCGGGCGCATCCGGTACGAGGGGTCCAGGCCGCGCGCGAGCGTCACCGGGTCGACGAGCAGGGCCTCGCTCATCGACCGTTCTGCTGCGCGCAGCTCCTGGAAGACCGCGGTGTCGTCCAGGTGCTCCAGCTCGCGCACGGCTGTCGTCATGACTACTCCTCGTCGTCGTCGGAGCCGTCGACCGCGCGCAGGCGCCGGTTCACCGACGCGGACAGTGCGGACAGCCGCTCCCGCCGCGCCTCCGGTGTGAGCTGCGCGAACTCGGCGAACTGCTGGGCCAGCGGGTTCGAGCCGTCGCCGGCGAGCGCGATCGTCTCGGTCGGATCGCCGAACAGGACGCGCCGGTGCCGCATGGCCACGTCCATCAGGCGGATGAAGTCCCCGGGGCTCAGGTCCTCGGCGCGCAGGGTGGCCAGCCGCTGCACCAGCTTGCCGATCGCTGCGCCCAGCACCTTGGCGTCGGTCTCGGCGGCCTTCCTGCGCTCCTCCAGCCACATGGCCTCGTACTGCCGGTCCAGGTGCCCGTCGTACGCCTCTACGCGCTCCCGCCAGCGGCCCTCGACGGCCAGGTTCCTCACGTGCCCGTACGCGAGTGTCAGGGTCTCGGCGGCTTTGGTCAGGGTGCGGGTGCGGCCGAGGTCGCGGTACGTCGTGAACTGGCCGTGTCTGCGGGCGGTTTCGGTGGGCTGTCGTTCCCAGGGGTCGATGTCAGGTGCGAGCGCGATGGGGGGCTTAAGGGTCACGGCTGGCCCTGTGCGGTGTCAGGGTCCCCCTGGGGCGTGAATTGCTCCCCCGACAGGTACTCGCCCGCTAGGCGCTCAAGGAGACGCCACCCCTGCCCTGGGGAGATCTCGTCTCTGCCTTCTGCTGCGGCGATGGCCTTGTTGATCGTGATGGCTGCGGGGGCGGGAAGCGTGCGGGTGCCGAGGACTGTCTCCAGGCCGACGTGTCCTGTGTGCTGGGGGGTGCCGTCTGGGGCTGTGTAGCCGGCGGCGAGTTCGTCGAGGTGGTTCTCGACGATGGCGAGGATGGCGTGAAGGGCGGTGGCGACGTTGCCGACCTTGTGGGCGGCGTGGGTGGAGGCGAGGGTCGTGAGGGTCTGCTCGTAGTCGGCGCGGGCGGCGAGCCAGGATTCGTCCTGGCCGGTGCGGGCCTGGTCGAAGGCGGTGCGGGCGGCCTCCAGCTCTGGGGGCAGGAAGATCAGGCTCACGGTGGCGAAGTCCAGGTTCGCCTCGGACAGGCCCTCGGGGCTGACTTCGGCGAGGAGCTTCAGCTGGTCGTCGTCCAGGCCGGAGTAGGCGCGCCAGTCGACGTCGTCGAGCTGCTCGTACAGCTGCTTCAGCGTGGCCGGGTCGTCCTCGCCCGCGATCGAGTTGTGGGACAGCTGGCGGGCGATCAGCTCCTGCGGGGACTGGTACTCCTCGATGAGCATGCAGTCGATCTCGACGACACCGGCCTCGATCGCGGCCATCGTGCGGTGGTTCCCGGACAGGACGAGTTCGCGCTCCTCGGCGTACTCGCCACCCGCGTAGATCAGCGGGGTGGAGGTGAGGCAGCCGTCGCGCCGCACGTTGGCGACGAGCCGGTCGAACTCCTCCTTGCGGAAGTACCGGGCGTTCACTTCGAGGCGGGTGAGGAGCCGCGGGTCGCGGCGGACGAGGCGCGGGCGGAACGGGGCGGGGCTGTCGGTCATCGCATGTCCTTGCCGTGCTTGGTCTTCCACAGGTTGAGGGCCTCGGCGAGCGTGTACGCGCCGAGGGGCCCGCCGTACTGGAGCTGGTAGCGATGGATGCCGTCGCCGGGGTCCTTCGCGGACGCCTCGGTCCGCTTGTGGAGCTTCACGCCGGGGATGCCCCGCCCGTACTTCGAGCTGTTCGGCCGGTCCGTGAACGCGGTCGTCGCCCACCCGTCAATCTGCTTCGACAGGCTGCGCTGGACGAGGAGCTGCGCCTCCTTCGTCGAGGCGGCCATGACGATCAGCTTGGCGAGGCGCCGGTACCGAGTCCACGACACCGGGAAATCGCTCATCAGGTAGGCGGTGTTCGGGTCGAACTTCGGCGGCAGGTAGGCGAACGCGCCGATCACCTTCCCGTCGACCGCGACGGCGCACGCGATCAGCGGGCTCCCCGGCTTGATGCTCTTGGACATGAACTGGGAGCGGATCGCCGCGAACTGCCCGCCCGTCAGGACGTGGATCGTCATGCGGTCGCCGAGCTCGTCGTCGCGGCCGATCTTCGGCATGGGGATCGGTTCGGTGGGCTGCCTGGGGCGGACGATGCGGCGCGGTCCGGCCGCCGCGTACACGTAGATCGGGAGGCCGCGGTTCGCGGTCTGGACGACGCCGGCGAGCTGGGGGCGCAGCTCCGGGCGCTCGATGTGCAGGCCGAGGACCCAGTTCGGCCGGTCCTGGACCTGCTCGATGATCCGTTCCTTGCCGTCCTCGTCGAGGTTGCGGAACGACGGCTCGGGCCACGCGAACGCGGCGTCAATCGGCGCGAACTGCGACTGATAGTCGCCGCTGTTGTGCATGGCGAAGCCCTCGCCGACGTACGTGCCGGTGGTCGTCATGATCGACTGGATCGGGCGCGGGCCGACCGGCTCGACGGCGACGACCTTCACGCGCGGGTTGCCGCGCGAGCGCAGGCTCAGCCGCTCGATCTCCTGCGCCTGGAGCCGGTTGATCAGCCGGTCCGGGCGGACGGTGCCCAGGGCGCGCAGGATCTCGGGCCAGCCCCCGGCGACGTCGATGCCGATCACCTTGCTCGGTCGCGGTGACTGGCTGGTCTCGAAGCCAAGCTCTTTCATCCGCATGACGAACTGGTCGGCCGCGTGCCCGGGGAGCTGGGCGATCCCGGCCTTGGTCGTCGACTTCCCGACGGAGACCGTTCCCTCGCCGTCGAACATGCCCGCCAGCCAGCCGGACTCGTACGTCCGGACCGGCTCCCACGTGTCCGTTACCCGGATGACGTACGGAGCGTCGGTGAGCAGCCGGTCCGCTCGCACCCAGCGGCGCGGGGTGCGGCTCGGCCGGTCGTGGGTGTCGGCGAGCCAGGGGTGATCGACGGTGCACACGATGTCGGTCCCGTCCGCCAGGACGACGCGCACGCACTCCTTCACGGCGGGCTCGGACCGTACGACCTCGGACCAGCGGAGGCGCCGGTGCGTGCGGCCCTCCGGCACCTCCTCATCGAACGCGAGCAGCCGGTCACCGGCGCTCAACTCGCCGCACGGCACCCACCGCAGATCCGCGGTGAGCAGCCGGTGCTCGGGCGACAGGCAGTAGAACGGCGGGAACATCACCACGGGCGCCTCGGCCGGGACGTCGTCGAGGAAGTCGCGGACGTCGCCCGCGTAGAACGAGCCGAGGCGGGTCTCCAGGTTCCGGAGCTTGGTGGCCGTCTTCTCGTGCATGCGCGGCCACTGCTCGCGGGTCGCGGCCATCATCCGCCGGTAGTACACACCGTCCTTGCCGACGTACTGGAGGAACCGCGTCCCCAGCATCAGGGTGGCGAGGAGGTCGGTCCGGTCTTCCAGGTACGGGTGGAGCCAGCCGAGGGGCTCCTCGTATTCCTCGCGGAGCGTGTAGTCGAGGGGGTCGCCGGCGAGGTACCAGCCGAGGGCGCAGCTGTAGGCGGTGATGTCGTTGCCGTGGATCCGTCGCTCGTTGCCGAACCGGGCGTGCAGCACCCGTTCGATCGTGAGGTTCCCGGAGCATCCGACGTAGATGTCCTCGCCGGGCCAGGTGCCCGCGTGCTCGTAGATGATCGAGCGGAGGGGTGCTGGGATCGATCCGTGGAACATGGGGCCACCACTCCCGGGCGGTCGCTGCCGAATTGGGCGGCGATGGTAGCTGAACAGCTCATTTGTCCGTCCGGGCGCTTTCGCTTCCCGGGCACGCCGAAGGCCCCCGCTCACTCTTAGGTTCTAGTGGTCGTTGCAACACCCCAGTTCAGGGGTGGCAATGGACTTCGAGATCCGGGAGGACCGGAGGCCGCAAGGACCCAGGAGGCTGGTCCGGGAGCGGGAGGCATACTTCCGCCTCGTGGATCAAGGAATGGGCTATTTCGAGGCCGCCGCGGTCATCGGCATCAACGTCCGGACCGGCAAACGATGGCGGAACGGACGCGGCGCCTCGGGCAGGAACAAGGCGGCACCACCGGTCAACGCGGTGGTGCCGCCTGTCGTTGAGGCGACGCCGACTGCCTCGCGCTACCTGGGCGAGGCCGACCGCATCCACATCGCCGACCGGCTGCGTGAGAAGGCTGCGGTCCGGGCCATCGCGGCCGAGCTCGGCCGCAGCCCCTCGACGATCAGCCGGGAGATACGCCGCAACCGGCATCCCGCCAACGGCCAGTACCGGCCTCATGCCGCCCAGGCCCGCGCCGACGCCCGCCGGCCGCGCCCCAAGCCCGGCAAGATCGGCCAGAACCCGGAACTGCGGGACTTCATCCAGGACCACCTGACCCTGAGATGGAGCCCGGAGCAGATCTCGCACGCTCTGCGCAGACACTTTGCCGGCCGGCCGGAGATGCACGTGACCCACGAGACCGTCTACCAGGCTCTCTACGTCCAAGGACGCGGTGAACTGCGTCGCGAAACGACCCACGCCCTGCGCACCGGCCGCGTCATCCGCCGCCCGCACCGCCACGCCGCCAAGCGCCAGCCGCGCTTCTCCCACCCCATGGCGATGATCAGCGAACGACCCGCCGAAGCAGCCGACCGGGCCGTCCCCGGCCACTGGGAAGGCGACCTCATCGTCGGCCGCAACTCCCGCTCCGCCATCGCCACCCTGGTCGAACGCAGCACCCGCTACCTGCTGCTCGTCCACCTGCCCACCGACCACAGCGCCGCCACCGTCCGCACAGCACTGACCGACGCGGTCCAGACCCTCCCACCGCATCTGAAGCGGTCCCTGACCTGGGACCAGGGCGCCGAAATGGCCGCCCACCACGCCTTCAGCATCGCCACCGACGTCCCGGTCTACTTCTGCGACCCCGGCAGCCCCTGGCAGCGCGGCTCCAACGAAAACACCAACGGCCTGCTGCGGCAGTACTTCCCCAAGGGAACCGACCTGTCCGTCCATACCCCCGAACACCTGGACGCCGTCGCCGCCGAACTCAACAGCCGCCCACGCAAAACGCTCGGCTGGGAAACCCCAGCCGAGCGTCTGTCTAAACTGCTCGCGGCTTGATCAACTCACCGCGTGTTGCGACGACCCCTTGAATCCGCCACTGCGCGGGGGCCTTCGGGTGGAGCGCCGGCCAGGGCTTACACCTGGACCTCACGACTGGAAGTCAGTGCGTGCAGTAGTTACACAACCAGCGCATCTCCGGTCGCGCCGCTGCTATGGACGACCGGATGTCATGACATTACCTCACTTGTCGCGCTTTGAGCTCTCGTTGAAGTCGCGCTTTGAGCTCTCGCTGAAGTTCTCAAGCCCCATGGCCGCGAGCCCGATCATCGCCCCGACGACGCCGCTCACGACCACGGCGACGAGAGTGACGGTGGGCCCCAAGTCCAACGTCCTGGTCATGGAGTAGCCGGTCAGGACCAGCACCCCGCAGTGGGCCGCCGCCCGCGAGGCGAGCGCCAGCAACGAGCTCCGCCTGACGCCGTCCATGGTGACGGCGGCGGCCGTCGAGCGTGCGCCGTAGAAGGCGAGCTGAAGGGCGAACCACATGCCCTTGCAGAACTTCGTGATCCAGATGCCGTCGCCGCGCAGGATGTACCAGAGGTGAGACTTCCACTTCCCGTACAGCTCGGCCCGGACGTCCTTCGGCGTGACGACGCGCGCGATCTGAAGGACGAGGAAGGCGATGCGCAGCGTGACCATCTTGGTCAGCGCCATCGTCACCTCGTAGACCACGGCGGCGACGAAGGCCGCGGCCATGGCGACCTTCCAGCCGTTCAGGTCGTGACCGAGCAGCATGAATCCGTTCGCGGCGGCCCCGCCGGCGGAGAGGATCGAGAGCTTTTCCACGTGCTCAGATGCCCTTCAGCGAGGTTCGCGGCGAGAAGCATCCGAGGACGCGCGCGAGCAGGTTGGCCTGGGGCAGGCCCCAGCCGGGGGACGAGGCGGGCGGGCGGACGCTTTCGCTGAACTCGACGAGGGCGAGGTGGGCTTCGCGGGCACCTTCACCCGTCATCTCGTAGTAGTGCCGGGCGGGGCGCCTCTCCTTGCGCGTGTCGATGTCTTCCTCGGTGCAGGTGACCCATCCGGCCTTCTCAAGGCGGGCGAGGGCCGGGTAGAGCGAGCCGCCACCGACGCGCGCGGCATCGGCGAGTTCGGTGGCGTAGAAGATGCGCTCCGGATCTTCCAGGAAGGTCTGGAGCACTCTCACCATCGCTGGCGTGAGGTGCTTCTGTTCCATGTCCATGCACCAAGCGTACCCCCAGTCAAGGCTTGACCGACCCCCGAACTGCTCAGTCAAGCCTTGACTGGATGCGTTTGCGCTGATGAGGGCACCGGAGAAGGCCGTGAAAACGCCTGTGGCCGCCTCTCGGCGGCCACGTGGAGAGGAGGAGGGCTGAGGGGGGTGATCGGCTTAGACGGGCAGAGACGCTTCGAACAGTCCGGGCTGGACCGGCGGGCGGGCCGGGGCGGGCTCCTCGGCAGCCCGGTGGGCGAGGTGCTCGGCGATCGTCCAGTTCCACCAGCGGGGCCGGTCCCTGCGCGGGCCGCCGTCGAGAAGCAGCCGGTCGGCGCGCACGTCGTGGACGGTGCCGTCGAGGATCAGCCACACCTCGCACCAGTCGCCGACCGCGATGACCAGGGCGAGGTGGTGGATGTCGCCCCAGCCAGCGTGCAGGCCGCCGGGCTTGACCCACGCCCAGGTGCCCGCGCCGACGTCGCCTGGGCCGGTGACCCGGTGCCGAGGAATCGGCGGGCACTGACGGCGGCGCCGGGCAGGCTTCGGCGGGTAGTGGTGGCTCGGCGGGAAGTGCGGGCGCCGGGCGGCGGCCAGCTCGGTGGCCTCCCGCACGACGACGTCCTTCGGGGTGTAGCAGCGCTCCCCCAGGTGCCAGCCTCTCGGGCCGCGCTTCTCGCGGTAGACGCTCTCGCCGCACTGGCACGGGTTGGAGGTGAGGTGGTCGGCGGCCTCCGCGCACGGCCAGGGCGTGGAGCAGGCCCGGCAGGTCCAGCCGTCGGCGATGCTCGGGAGGTGGGCGTCGGGCAGGCGGAACGGGCGCATCGGTTGGGTCCTCTCGCTGGGTACGGGTGAGGCCCGGGACGGGTGTCCCGGGCCTCGGTGAGCGGTGGCCGGTCAGACTTCGGGCATCTCGTCGCACGGGTAGCAGGCGGTCAGCGCGCAGGCGTACGCCTCCGCCTGGACTCTGGTCTCGAACTCCTTGGCCCCTTCGGCCTCGCACTCGCAGCCGCCGTGCAGGACGCCGACCGATGTCGTCCGCAGGAACACCGTGGCATCCGCGCGGATCTCGTACGGCTCGGCGCCGTCGATGTCGCGCACGCAGTACGCGGTCGCGTCCGGAGCCGGCTGACAGGCCAGGATGCCGATCGCTCCCGGGGCGATGACGAGAGTCGCCTCGGCGGTGATCTCGACCTTCCAGAGCGAGCCCGCCCACTCGGCCCACGGCCACAGGCCGCCGAGCCGGTACTGGCCGTTCTCGTCGGGGGCGACGGTCTCGGTGCCGGGCTCGGAGCGGTAGTCCTCGGTCCAGGTGAAGGTGAGGCGGTCGCCGTCCCATTCGGCGGTCAGGCCGCATCCCGCGTCGCGCACGTTGAGGTCGTGGACGATGGCCTCGGCCGTGGCCCGGGTGACGCTGATCGGGTCGTTGGCGTGCCATCCGCCGGGAACGGGCTGGGCCGAGTACGGGCCGTACATGGTGCCGTCCACGGTGAACAACTGCTGGCTCATGCTGCTTGCCTCTCTGCGGTTCTGGTTGGATCGAGGGACGGGCCGGGGAGCGCTGCCTGCTCCTCTGCCCGGCTGGCTGCTCAGATCGCGGGGCGGGCGAGGACTTCGAGGACCTGCGGCAGGTCGAGGACCGCGTGGAGCGATCCGCCAGGGACGACCGGGCAGTCCTGGGCCGCCGCGACGGTCGTGATCACTCGCCGGCCGCCGCAGATGTCGGCGTACCGGATGTTCACGCGCGGTTCGCGCACGCCGCCGTCGAGTCCGAGTTGGCCGATCAGGATCGTCCGCTTCAGGTTGTTCGGGGGGATGAGCCCGGCGACCGCGAGGATCGCGCAGGCGATGGCCAGGTCGCAGGACGGTCCGGGGCGCTGCTCGCCCATGTGGAGCTCGACGGTCAGCTCGCCCTCGGGCCAGTCGTAGCCGCTGTTGATGATCGCGGCGCGCACGCGGTCGCGAGTCTCGGGCATCTCGCCGTAGGGCGAGGCGAGGCGGAACGAGGGCCGGTCGGCGGGGGTCAGGTCGGCGTGGACGTGGCAGACCATCGCCTCGTGGTTCACGTACGCCCGCGCGTGGCGCTTCACCGGGGGCGGCTCGGGGAGCCGGACGGTGAGGTACACGTCGTCCTCGTCGCGGGCTTCCCACCCGGCGTCGAGCAGGCCGCCGAGGGGCACCGCGCGGCTCAGGAGGTCGTCGACCTCGCGGACCAGGCGCTCGTTGAACTCGCGGGACGGGCACGTCACCGCGGCCGGGGCCCACCAGAGCGCCTGGCCATTGGCGTCGTGGATCTCGTGGATCACCGCGTACTCGGTGTCGACGGTGATGGCGGCCGCGGTGGGCAGGGCCTTGCGGACGACGTCGGCGACCTTCGCGACGACCTCGGTGATCAGGGCGGCGCGGGCGGCGAGCAGTTCTTCCAGGGACTTGCCGCAGGCGCCGGTGAGGGCGCTGGCGGTCGGGGCGGTGTGCAGGGTGTCGGTCATGGGTGGGTCCTCTCGGATCAGTGGGCTGGGCCGGGGGACGCTGCCTGTCCCCCGGCCCGGGTGGCGGTCGGTCAGGAGCCCACGCAGAAGCGCGAGACGCGGCCCTGGATCTCGACCATCACGTCCGTCTCGCCCTTGACGACACCGGCCGCCGGGATGCTCTGGGTCCAGCGGACGACCGAGCGGCGCCTGGCCACCTTCAGGAACTTGCTGGTGCCGACCTCCGAGGAGATGACCTCGGCCGGGTAGAAGGTGCCGACGGTGAAGACCTCGGTGCCGGTGGGGAGGGGGGTGGTGATGGGGAGGGCCATGGGGGGCTCCTTTACTGAGGGGATTTATTGGGTGGTCACTATGTACAACGCGTGAGGACTCCAGGTGGTACCGGGGTAACGCGAGGTTTTTCGAGAAAGGCGCAGGTCAGAGCCCTACACCCCCTCCGGTCAGCTCGCGCTGGCGAGCTCGTTGACGGCGTCCACGGCCTGGCCCAGGTGGCGGGCGCCGATCACGTTCAGGCCGTCGAGGCCCATGCGCCGGACGTCCATGACCTGAGCGGCGGGGACCAGCGCGGCCCGGTAGCCGTTCTCGTACGCGACGCACACCGCGCGCTCGGTGCCGTACGCCCGGACCAGGAAGCCGTCCCAGCTCACTCCCGCGAGGCAGACGATCCGGTCGAGGGCGTACCGGTCGACCTGCCCGCCCGCCGCGAGAACCGCGCAGGCCACGGCCAGGTCGAGGTTGCCCGCGTAGTTGCGGTGGTTGTCGATCGTGGCGACGACCTCGCCGGCGGGGAAGGTGAGGCCCGCGCTCGTGATGCTGGAGCGGACGCGCTGGCGGAGGATCCCGCTCTCGTGGGGGTGCGCGCCGGGCACCGCGAAGGAGCTGCTGCCGCTCGTCACGGTCGCAAGGACGTCGGCGATACCGTCCGGCGAGGCGCCGTGCGCGCGGACCGCGTCGACTTCGTCGATCCGCTCGGCCTGGCTGTCGGCGGCCAGGCCGTAGTCGTCCAGGCCGGACATCTGGCGCAGGTCGGTCAGGAAGCCGTTGACGGCCTCGCGGGAGGTGGCGCCGCTGACGATGTTGACCGACCCGAAGGCGTCGGCCGCCTCGACGCCCAGCTCCTCGACGACCGCCTGGCGGCGGGTGAGGTCGACCGGGGCGGGGGCGATGTCCCACAGGGTGTAGCCGGTGCCCTGGCACTGGCCGACCATGATGAACTCGCGCATCTCGCCCGCGAGGGAGAAGGCGTAGACCCGGTCGTTGTCGTCGCGCACGGTGATCTGGCCGGTGGCGTCCTGCTCGATGCTCCGGGCGTACTCGGTCTCCCGCTGGATCAGGTTGCGGACCCTCAGACCGGTCATGCGGTCCTGGCGGAGGAACGCGGCCGGCCGCCCTTCGCTGATGACGCACAGGTAGGTGGCGTCGTCGTCGATGGCGAGGGCGGCGAACGCTGCGGTGATCTGGGCGCGGGTCACGGTGGTCATGTCTTCCTCCGGTAGTTCGGTCGCTAGCGGCTTCCAGGCAGGGGGCACGGTCGGCGATGCCTGCCGTGACTCCTGCTCAGGGGACGGCCGGGGCCGTCCGCGCCAGGTGGTGGTCAGATGCCGGTGCCGTACTCGCAGTTCTCGCAGTAGGTCGCGGAGCAGGAGGAGCAGTGGATCTCCAGCTCGCCGCCGCAGTCCTCGCACACCTCCTCCACGACCGGGACACAGGAGGGGCAGTGGATCTCCAGCTCGCTGCCGCAGTCCTCGCACACCTCCACGACCGGGACGGGCGGCGCGAGCGGGATGGTGACCAGGCCGGTCGTGTTGAAGGTCGGGCCCGCGGGGACGAACGCGCGGACGGTGGTGATGAGGTTGATGCTCATGGCTTTCTCCTTGGGAAGTTGAGTTAGTGGGTGGTCACTATGTTCAACGCGTGACCACCCCTGGGGTTCCGGGTTGAACTCCGGGATTTTTTAGAAAAACCGCAGGTCAGGACACGTGCAGCGCCGCGCGGCCCGCGTCGGCCATGACGCGCACTCCGCTCCGGGCCATCTGTCGGGCGACGGCGCTGAACTCGGCCTGCGCCCACGCTTCCCGCGCGGCGGCCTCCGCCGCGATCTCTTCGCCGATCCGGACGAGAGCGTCCCGGTCGAGCACGCCCTTGACGACCGCCCGCCGGATGGCGACCGCGGTCTTGACCTGGTTCGAGCGGATCAGTCGCCGCACGAGGTCGAGCGCGTCTTCGGCATCCCCGGCTCCGGCGATCAGTTCGGCCTCTTCGCGGATAGCGGTGGCGAGCATGGCGGGCTCCTTCAGGGAGGGGGTTTATTGGTGAGTCACTATGCCTAACGCGTGACTGTCCGTGAGGTACCGGTGTGACGTGGGATTTTCGAGAAAAACCGCAGGTCAGGCGGCCAGCGCGTATCGGCTTATGGGCTCGCCGGTGATGCACTCGACGAGCGCGCACAGCAGGACCTCGGCCGCATTCGGGGTAACGGCGTTGCCGAGCTGGCGGATCTGGTGCCGCTTGGAGCCGAGGATCTTGTACCGGTCCCCGAAGGCCATCGCCCGCTGGATCTCCTTGGGCTGGAGCATCCGGAAAAGCACCTTGGACACGTCGTAGTTCCCGTCCGCGTCAAGCAGCGCGTACCGGTCCCGGGTGGGCAGAGCGCCGACGGGCTCACCGACCGTGCGGGCCTGGCCGTTGCCGTAGTACGGGACAAGCAGCGGGTCCGCCGTGAGCAGCGACTGGTGGCCGGTGGTCGTCATGGTCCGCAGCGGCTCACTGGCCGGGGTGACCATCTGGGCGGGGTCGCCCTTGGGCGTGTTGTTCCGCATGACCAGCGGAACGGGGGCCATCGCCAGGCCGTGGTGGTTGCCGCCGGCTGAGACGGTGTGGAGCGGGTGGCCGGTGACGTGCCGCGCCTTCTCCTTGTCGCCGCCGCCTCGCATGGGCACCACGAACGGGACGTAGGCGAGCGCGGTCTCCAGGCGGGCCGTCTGGGTGCGCAGCGGGGCATCCAGCGGCATCGGCTGCTTGCCCTCGCGGCCCTCGCAGGGCACGAGGAACGGCGGGGTCACCAGGGCGTCGCTCTCGACCGTGGTCCGCGTGGACATCGGGACGTCGACCCGGGCCGCGTCCTTGCGCCAGGTCCCGCCGGTGGGCACGAGCATCGGGCC
Organism: Streptomyces sp. NPDC107559; assembly: GCF_055657365.1. Classification (NCBI taxonomy): domain Bacteria; kingdom Bacillati; phylum Actinomycetota; class Actinomycetes; order Kitasatosporales; family Streptomycetaceae; genus Streptomyces; species Streptomyces sp. NPDC107559. Next base: position 195,733 of record NZ_JBVKBD010000011.1, read on the forward strand.
GACGTCGCCGCCACCCTCTCCGAACAGCGAGCCCTGTCCGGCCTGCTCGCCGGGCTGCGGCCAGTACCGGGCGATGCCCGCGCGGATCCTAGCCATCGTCGCCGGGGCCAGACCCTCGGGGCACTCCTCGTCCTTCTTCCGGGAGCCGATCGGCGTGCCCTTGATGGACCAGTCGATCGCGGCCGCGGCGGGCAGAACGTCCGGGTGGACAATCGTGCGGCAGGACTTCTTGGGGCACTTGTAGTCGTAGCTCGACCCGTACCGGCCCATGTCCTTGCCCGGCTTGCGGAAGACCTGGAGCGCGGCAACCATCTCGCCGCAGCCCGTGCAGTACGCCTGAGGGCGCAGCCACTTGTCCCAGTCGGGCGTACGGCCGAGGCTCTTGTGCCAGTAGGCCAGGTAGAGCCGGTCACGGGACTGCGGGGCGCGATGCACGCTGCGCGGGTCGGCGTGCATGCTGTTCAGCGCGATCAACCGCGTCCGGTACCCCAGCTTGTGGAACTCCTTCAACCACGCGTCCCACTCGGTCCAGGCGCGGACGTCGACGACGTTCTCGACGACTCCCGCCTTGACCAGCCCGCCGCGCTCGATGACGCCTCGCAGGTAGAGCGGGACCTCTTCCATCAGGGCGCGGCTGGCCACCTCCTCCTCGGTCGGGCCGTCGTCCATCTCGTCGGCCGCCTTGAACTTCTCCTCCTGCTCCTCGTAGAGGCTCATCAGGTCGCCCTGGACGGCCGTGGCCCACGACCGCTTCAGACCCTTCGCGACGCTCCAGTTAGTGCAATTGTGAACGATCACACCATCCGCGACGTACGACTCGTCCTCGGCGACGCTCAGGTTGAAGACCTCGGCCGTCCGGCCGGTGGGCTCGACCGACTTGACCGGCGCCCACCGGTATCCGTCCTGGTCGACATGGAAGGCGCGCTTCGGCCCCTCCGTGATCCAGTTCAGGTGCCAGATCGGCCGGGCATTGATCGCTCGGCCTTCGATCTTGGCAGGCTTACGAGTGCGCGGTCCGGACAGGTTCGCCACGACGCCTAGGGAGTTGGCCATCAGTCGCAGGCTGATCGCGAGGCGCTTCGAGACCGTATCCATCTGCGTGTAGACGCCGTTCTCGCTGCCGTCGGCCGAGAGGTAGCCGGCGAGCAGCGCTTCCCGCCAGGCGACCGGCATGGTCAATGCCCAGGCCGGGATCGTCTTGCCGTAGGAATGCTGTCCGAAGTGCTCGACCAGCCACCTGATCAAGCCACCGTGCGTCGTGGCGAAGACCGTAGCCGTACGCTGAGTGCGCCGGTACCAGGTGAGGCCACTCAGCATCGCATCCAGCCGCTCTGCGAGTTCGTCAGCCTCGTGGTGTCCGCAGGTGACGAGCAGATCGTTCCGGCCGCGCTTGCGATCGGCCGCCGTCTCAACGCGGAGCGAGCCGTCTCCCAGCCAGCGGCCGACGAGCCACCAGAACTCGGGGGTGAACTCGATGCCGCCGCGTCCTCCGATCTCCGGGACTGGCAGTTCCTCGCCGAAGTCGATCGGCGTGGACCACATGCGGCCTTCGAGGTTCTTGGCTTCGGTCCACTCGGTGTCGCCGGTCAGTTCCCAGCGGTATCCCTGCTTCGTGTTCTGCCAGACCCGGGCGCGCTGCCGCGTGTAGAAAGGGTGCTCGGCGGTGGTCTCGATGCCACCGGCGTGACCGACACCCTTCACCAGCACAGTGTCGGCCGTCTTGCGCATGGTGGTCGCGACCGGCCGCCACCTGCGCTCGTGGGTGAAGACCTCGTCTCCGACCACGACGTCCTCGATGGGGACCTGGCCCCGCCGGGTCAGGATCATCGTCCCGGCCGGGAAACACTCCGGGCTCGCCCAGTGGACGTCGGTGACGGGCCAGGCCCAGACCGGGGCCTTGCGGATGTCGCCGATGTAGTGCGTGACGCCCGGGAAGTTGAACTGGTGGGTCTCGATGGCCTGCTTCCAGTGGTTCGCGGCGCGGGTCACGCGCAGGCCGGGGACGGCATCCGCACCCTGGCCGCTGCCGCCGCAACCTGCGAACCAATCCATCACGGAGAGGTCGCCGCTGTCGTGCTTGTAGGCGTTCAGTCGCCGGGGCGCGTTGGCTTCCTTCGAGGCGGCTTCCCAGGAGCGGAAGGTCGGGCTGATGGCGGCGGTCATGGGTGGGGCCTCCCGCGGGAAATGAGCCAGGACCGGGCGCGGGGCCCGGTCCTGGGGGGTGGATGGAAAGCGTTTCTAAAGTCAGCTTTCCCAAGTTGACTTTCGAATATCCGTCATGATCCGCAAAGGGACCACAAAGGAGCCCAGGTCAGACGGCGTCCGCGCGGAACGGGATGATCGGGTTCAGGTGGCCGTCGAGCGCGTACCAGCCCCAGTCGTGGCCGCCGACCGCGTACCGGCCGTTCTCGTTCGGCTGGAGGACCTCGACCGCCTGCTCGTGCTTCTCGCCGTCGAGGTACATCCAGCAGATGACCAGGACTACTGCCCGCGCCCTTTGGTCGACCTGGCCGTCGAGGACGTGGACGGTGTCGACCGCGCCGTGCCCGAAGCACCCGGCGCGGTCCTCGCTGTCTTCGGCGATCCGGCGGACGGTGTCGAGGTCGAACCAGGGCCTCACCAGTCCGTCGCGCTGGTCGGCGGGGTCGACCAGGGCCGGGTAGCGGTCGACCTCGTTCGCGGACACCAGGACCTCGACCCATCGGGGGTCGGGCTCCTCGAGGAGCGTGGCGCCCCGGACGAGGTCGAGTGCGTACGCCGGCCGCCCGTCGCGGTCGGGCAGGTCGGCGCACAGCGGGCCCCAGACCGTGCGGTTCTCGTCGTTCAGGTACGCGGTCCACTCGCTCATGCCGTGGATGCCGTTCCCGGCCTCGGTGAGCCCGACCGCTTCCGTGAACGTCCGCTCGGTGCCGGACAGCGTCCAGTACCGGCCGGTGGGGAACAGGTCGCCGTCCTCGCCCTCGACGAGCTCGGCGGCACTCGCGTCGAACGCGGCGCCCGGCTGGTGGCCGGTCAGGATGTCGCGCACCGCCGCGGCGGCCGCGACGACCATCGTGCGGGCAAGCTGCTCGCGGGCCGCGCGGTCGGCGTCCAGCGCGGCGTGCGCTGCCGCGCCGAGGCTGGCGGGGATCTGGTAGGCGGGCCGGATGGGGGGCTGGGTGTCCATGTGACCTCCTCGATTCCGTTCGGGTGGGGTGGAGGTGGGGCCGGTGCGGGCGCTGTGGGGCGCCCGTACCGGCCCGGGGCGGGCTACTTGCGGGCGGCGGGGAAGGTGATCCGGTACAGGTGCTCCGTGTCCGGGTCCGGGACGTGCACCCAGCCGGCCGCCTCGATGTCGCCGGGCTCGGCCAAGACCAGAGCCCGGCGGAGAATGCCGTCCGCCTTGCCGAGCGTTTCGGTGTCGAACCGGCCGGTGTCCGCTGTGTCGATCTCGGCGTCACCGGCGAACGCGCCGACGATCCGGGCGCTGTCGTCGTGGAGGTCGACCAGGACCGAGGTGGTCTCGGGGACCAGGCGGTGAAGGACGCAGGCGACGCCCCAGCCGGTCGCGCCGAGCGGCGTCTTCGGGCGGGTCAGGCCGCACGTGCACTCGGTGTCGTGCCAGTCCGCGTAGCTGCCGCATCCGGCGCACCACCAGGGGGCCAGGCTCCAGCACCATTCCCAGCCGCCGATGGAGTAGAGGCCGTCGCGGGCGGGCTCGATGACGTTGGCGGCGTCGCCGCCTTCGTCCGCCCACTGCCAGCGGACGTGGACGACGACCGCGCGCGTCTCGCCGTTGCCGTTCGGCTTGCGCCTGCGGGCCGCCTTTCGGGCGGCCTTCGTGGCGATGGCGATCGTGGTCGCGTCCTCGGCGCCCTTGCCCAGGTCGCGCCAGTTGATCCGGATGGCCATGGAGAGCGGCTCGCGTTCGCCCCAGCCGTCGTCCGTCTCGCGCTTGATGTCGCTGTCGATGATGTGGACGGTGTCCCGGCTGTCCGCGCGGCCCTCGATCACGTGGATCGTGTCGGTGCAGTCGTAGCCGTACTCGTCGGCCATGGCGAGCGTCTGGGCGGACAGCTTCCGGGCGACGTCCAGGGTGAACCGGGGGGACATCCAGCCGTTCCAGCGGTTGGTCGGGTCGAGCTTGCAGTCGAACGGGCCGAGCAAGTCGTCCAGGCAGACTCGGGTGGTGATCTCTTCGCGCACGGTGGGTCCTTCGCTCCGTCCGGGCATGGGTCCGGCCGGGACCCTTGGGGTCCCGGCCGGTTGAAACGTGCTGGTCAGGCGGCTCAGTCGTCGCTCTGCGGGTTGGTCGCGGTGGTGTGGTCGTGGCCGGTCTGCTTCCGGTCGTGCGCCATCCCGGCAGCGCAGGTGGCGAGGTGTCCGACCCACCCCTTCTGGAGGCCGTCCGGGATCACGCGGTACACGAAGCAGCGGTGTCCGCAGAAGTTGCAGTAGGCGCCGGCCATGGCTTTCTCCTTGTCGGGGCGGGGCGGCTAGAAGAGGGTGGACGGCGGGGCCGACGTCCGTGGCGGGGCGCCCAGCTCGGGCACTTCCTGGCCGGTGTGCTCCGTGATGTAGTCGGCCAGCATCCGGCGGTGGCACCAGTCGCCGGGGGGCGTGAGCTTGTCGAACCGGTCGAAGCAGAGGAGGACGAGGGGGCTGTCGAGGTCGTAGGCGCCCGCGATGCGGATCAGCTCGGCCTGGATCGCTTCGATGCCGCCTCGCGCGTTGAGTAGCCGGCGGTAGCTGAACTCGTACGCGTCGCGCGCGTTGATCTTGAGGAGTTCGCGGGTCGGGGTGACGAGTTGGGCGTGGGCCGTCATGGGGTACGGGAGGCCGAACCGGGGCCGTCCAACGGTGGTGCGGACGGGGGTGCCCATGCCGGGTTGGAACTCCTGGAAGGTGCACGTTGCGAGGCGGATGTCGGTACTCACGCTGTCCCTTTCGTGGGGGCTTGTGGGGGTGGGATGTTCTACCTTGATCGTTCCCGAAGCCAGCTTTGGCTAACCAGGTTTCCAAAGTTGACTTTGCAAAATGGGCGCAAGGAAAGCCAGGTCAGGCGGCGAAGCTGAAGAGGTCGAGCTGGCGGGGCTGGCGCAGCAGCCAGTCGTGGGTGCGGAGCCGGCTGCCCGCGTAGCCGGGCAGGAAGACCAGGCACGTGCGGACGCGCGTTCCCGAGACCGCGAAGGAGTCCTCGGGCAGGGCCTCGATCTCGCCGCCGACCTCCTCGACGATCTCGCGGAACTCGGTCGACCGCCGGTCCTCCCACCACAGCAGGCCGTTGCTCGCGACGGAGACGAGGACACCGTCGTCCTTCATGAACTGGACCGCGTGCAGGATGTGCTCCAGGGCGTTGCTGAAGGGCGGGTTCATCACCACCTTGTCGAAGCCCTCCTCGTACTCCAGCGGGTCCTGGGCGAGGAAGTCGGCGGCGAAGACCCTGCGGCAGTCGCCCTGTCCACGGAGGATGCCCGCGCGCCGCTCGTCGATCTCGTAAGCGTCGACCAGGCCGCCGCGGCGGGCGATCTCGTTCGTCAGTGCGCCTGCGCCCGCCGAGGGCTCGAGGACGGTCTCCCCTGCGCAGATCCCGGCGAGGTCGACGATCTGCATGACGAGGGCGGGCGGGGTGGCGAACCAGCCCTGCTCGCGCCTCGACGGGTACTCCCCGGCCGCCAGGCACTGGCGCATGAGCTCCTCGATCCGGTGACCGAAGACGTGACCGCGGACGCGCTTGCGGCCGTCCCACCGGCCGCCCATGTCCTTGAGCACCTGGTCGACCTGCTCGTACGTGGGCCGGTCCAGCCCGAAGGGGATGCGCACGAGGTCGCCGCGAATCTCGGTGCGGGGGTCCGTGAGGGCGGCGAGGACGTCGGTCGGAAAGATCATGGTGCCTCCTGGGGTGCGGGGTGGAGAGAGGGGGTGGGGGCCGCCGCCCGGGTGGCCTCCGTGACTAGTCACTATGCGGCGGCTTCGGGGTTGACGACGATGCCGCCCGCGCGGACCTCCGCGACCGCCTGGGCCTTGCGCAGGTTCGCGCTCACCTTGCCGATGAGCTTCTGGAGGTGCTCCATCCGGAGCTGGTGGCCGGGGACGCCGCCCGGGGTCCCGGCGAGGAGGAGGGCCAGCTCCTCCGGGTCCGCGGTGGCCAGCTCGGACAGGATCTCGCCTGCGGTCGACAGCCGGTCGATCTTCTTCGACATCTTCGAGCGCTCGTCCGCGATCCGCTCGCGCTCCTCCTCGGTGACGTCGTGCGCACCGGGGATGGCCTCCTGGACGCTGCCGTCGCCCTCGGCGTCCTCGCCGGCGAGGACGAAGAACGAGCCCTGCGAGGCGCGCCGCTTCTCTTCGGCCAGGCACGCCTTCACGAACTCGTCGGCCGCCCGGTCGTTCGGGAACCCGCCCCGCGTGTACTTCGCCAGGAAGCGCATCTGGTTCTCGCAGCTCAGCTTGGCGACGTACCAGGCCATGCCGACCGGGAGGAGCGCCTTACTCAAGGCGTCCTGCGCGGCGTCGCAGAGCTTGAGGAGGTCGACGCGCCACCCGACGAAGGCGGGGGACTTGCCGCACATCTCGGCGATCTCGTCGACCGTGTACTCGGCGTCCATCAGCCGCTGGAAGGACTTCGCCTCCTCCATCGGGGTCATGTCCGCCCTGCCGACGTTCTCGGCGACCTGCTTGGCGAGGGTCTCGCGGCTGCCCTCGGCGACGCCGTGGGTGACGACCGCAGGGATCTCGGTAAGGCCCGCCATCTTGGACGCGCGCCACCGCCGCTCGCCGACGAGGATCACGTACCGCCGGGTCTCCTTGACGTACCGCAGGCCGATCGGGGAGAGGACGCCCAGGGCCTTGATGGAGCCGGCGAGTTCTTCGAGCTTGGCCTGGTCGAACTCTTCGCGCGGCTGGCTCGGGTCCCGGTCGATGCGGTCGAGCGGGACGATCTTCTGGACGTTCTTGACCTCAGCCGGGGCGGGCGCCTTCTTGGCGGGGGCCTTGGGGGCGTCCTTCTTGGCGGCCTTGGCGGGGGTGGTGGCCTTCTTGGCGGGCGCGGTGGTGGTCATGGTGGGGGCCTCCTCGATGAGGGATGTTAGTGGGTGGTCACTATGTACAACGCTCGTGGAGGCTTTGGGGTTCCGGGTTTCCTCGGAGTTTTCGCAGGTCAGGGGGGTTTTTTCGCTCCCGGCACCCTCACCGTCTCCGGTCGCGGGCGCCGCCGCCTCGGGCTCGACGTCCGCCGCGGCGGGCTCCTCGGCGGCCGCGGTGACGAGGTGGGCGCCGAGGGTGGCCGCCCACGCCTGGAAGTCCAGCGGGGCGTAATAGCCGTCGGTGGACGCGATTCCCTCGTCCACGTACGCGCGGTAGGCGGCGTCGAGCTGGTCGGTGCGCTCGACCTCCGGGCGCTGGGCGGCACGCTCGGCCATCTCGGCGAACTGGGCGGCGCGGAGCTCCTTGCGGGTGAGCTTGCGGCCGGGGGCCTTTTCCTCGGTCACTGCGGACTCCTCAGGGTTGGGGGCTAGTGGGTGGTCACTATGTACAACGCCTGAGACATCCGTTTGGTTCCGGGGAGATTCGGAGTTTCCGCAGGTCAGAGCAGGTTTTTCGGCTTCCGCCTCGGGTGCGACCTCCTTCGGCTTGATGGTCCGCACGTACCCGCTGCTGTCGCGGGCGTACGTCCAGTCGTCCTCGCCGCACTCGTAGCCCTGCTCGCCGAGGACCCGCGCGATCTCGGCCTTCAGGGCACGGGACCAGATCGCCCGCCGGAAGTTCTCCCCCTCCGGTGGCGTGATCGTCACCGGCTCGAAGTCCTTGTGCGGTCGGCTACCGCCGTTCAGCCACGTCAGCGTCGCCTCTTCCCCGCTGATCGGGCAGACGACGAACACCTTCTTGGGCACCTTCGGGTCGCTCTTCTTCTTCGGCTTCGGCTTCGCCGCCTGGGCCTCGCGCACGGCGCTCGCCAGCTGCTCGTCGGAGGCGGTGCGGGCCGTCTTGATGCCAGGCACCTTGCCGTCCGCGAGGAAGGCGTCCATCGCCGCCTCGGGGCATCGGGCCCGGACGTTGGTGTAGTCGGCCGGGTGCGTCCAGACCTTTCCGCGCTGGGTGGCGTCCTCCTGCCTCATCACCTGCTTGGGGGCCAGCCTGAGGTTCCACGCGATCGACAGCGTCTGCCGGTTGACCCGCTCCACCTGGTACCAGGACCCCGAGTACAGGGCGTAGTCGCCGGGCGCGAAGTCGTCCGGGCCCCACAGCTTGACCCCGTCGGCCTCGGCCTTGGCGACCACGGCCTCCCAGTAGGCGATCTCTTCGCGGAGGTCTTCGGCCAGGCGCTCGTGCCGCCCGCTGTCCCAGCCTTCCTTCGCGGCCCGCTCGATGTGCCGTTCCTGCGCGCGGAGGTCGGCGCCGAGCTTGCGCAGGCGCCGCAGGGTGCGCTGCGGGTTGTTCCGGAACGTCTCGTAGCCCTCCGCCGCCTTCGCGCGGCCCGCCCAGTACCCGGCCTTCCGGCCCTCCTCGATCGACTTCCGCATGTTGTCGTGCATGCGCTCCTGGTCGCGGCGGGCGCCGCGCTCGCTGTGGTGGCCGACGAGGATGGGCTGGCCCATCGCGAAGCGGCGGCCGATGTCGTTGGCCCTGTCGCGGCGGGCGTCGGAGTTGGCAGCTGCTCGCCCGGCCCGGTCGTCGAACCGGGTGGCACGTTCCCAGGCGCGCACCACGCGGTCGGTCTCGGCATCCTCGAAGGAGCGCCGCTCCTCCTCGCGGATCTCGATCGTGACCGTGTGGCCGGCTGCGCGCAGGGCGTCGGCCGCCTGGTTGATCTTCCACATGTCAGCCTCGCGGTCGCGTGACCGCTTGACGTACAGGCCGTCGACGTCCTGGGAGAACCAGAAGCCGAAGGGCCGGACGATCGCGAAGATGCCGTCACCCTTCACCGAGCCGGCGAGGATCGTGCCTTCCGCTCGCGTGTGGGTGATCTCGACGTCTGTCATGGGCGGGCTTCCTTTCGGGAATGGGGACGGCCCGGCGGGTGCCGGGCCGTCGGTGGGTGGGGAGGTCAGTGGATGCGGGCGGCCGCGAGGGCGGCCTCGACGATCGGGAAGGTCTCGGCCCAGGTGGCTTCGACGAAAGCGGCGGTGTCGCCGCCCTGGCCGCTGCTGCCCGCGATGTACGCCTTGCCGCTGCACTTGGGGAGCTGGACGGTCCACTCGGTGCCGTCGATGCGGACGCTCGTGCGGGGGCCGAGGTTCGTCTGCTTCCAGGCGGTGGCGGTGGCCGCTGCGGTGAAGATGGCGGTGATCGCGGTGGCGTCCATGGTGGCTCCCTGGGTGGAGGGTTATTGGGTGGTCACTATGTTCAACGCGTAGAACACCCTGGGGCACCGGGGTGATCCAGGGCTTTCGGAAGAAATCGCAGGCCAGAGGGGCGGGGCTGGTGGCCCCGCCCGGGTGGCGGCCGGTCAGGCGGCCAGGATCGCCTGGCCAATCGCGGTGAGGGTCACGGCCTGGCCGCTGTAGAGGCTGGTGGTGGTGTCGCGCTCGGCCCAGCCCTGCTCGATGACCCACTCGACCATGTCCTTGCGGGGGCGCTCGCCGCGCTCGGCCGCGACCCGCAGGTGGCCCACGCGCGCTTCCTGGAGCTTGATGCCGTTGTCCCGGATGGCCTCCAGGGTCCGCTTCTGGGCGGGCGTCGCCGTGGGGGCGATCACCGGCGCCGGGGCCGGCTCCTCGACGGCCGCCGCGGGGGCCTCGTCGGCGGCCTCGGGGGCGTCCTCGATGTCCATGCCGTTGGTGGAGCTGAGGAAGCGGCGCAGGCCGTCCTGCTCGTACATCCGCTCCGCGTTGGTGATCAGGCTGGTGCTGAGCGCAATCCCGTACTCGATCAGGGCCTCGGTCGCCTTGGCGCGCATCTTGGCGAGGCCCTCGCGGACGCCGTGGCGCTCGATGCGGACCATCAGGTCGTGCCAGGGCTTGGCCGTCGCGTCGGCCATCATCACGGCGTCCATGAGGTGGGTCAGGTCGAGGTAGCCCTTGGATGCGCAGCCCTTGGCCAGGTTCTCGCGGGCGGTCTCGGCCTTCCTGGCTTCCCCGTTCGCGCGGGCGGTGAAGATGTCGAGGGCAAGGCTGGCGTCCATGGCGGCTCCCTGGGTGGGGGGTTATTGGTTGGTCACTATGTCTAACGCTGAACCACTTTGGGGGTACCGGGGCGACGGAAGAAAATCGGGAATTTTTCGAAGAAAACCGCAGGTCAGAGCCCTTCTTGGTCATTCAGCGTGACTACCCACTAGACTGCTCGCATGGCCATCGAACTCCCCGAGCCCTTCGCCGCTCTCACCAACCTCGCCGCCGACCCGACTCTCGACCAGGCCGAGGCACTGACGACCGCGCTCAAGGCGGTCCCCGAGCTTCAGCGCTGGCTCCGTCATCAGCGGGAGCTGACCGTGCGCGGTCTCCTCGACCGCGGCCACACCGGCGAGGAGCTGGCCCCCGTCCTCGGTGTCGGCAGGCAGCGCGTGTACGACATCGCCGCCGGTCACGTCCGCAACCGGTCGGCGAAGGCCAGCTACCAGAACGACTGACCTGCGCTGGACAGCAAGGCGCCCCGCACCTCGCGTGCGGGGCGCCTTCGCGTGCGCGCTCATCGGGCCACGGCTCCGAACAGGCCGAGCTGCACGACCTCGTGGGGCACGGTCGGGAGCGGCACCGGGGCGACCGGGACCGGCTTGCGCGCCTCGGGCATCGACGGCTTGGCCGTCGGGCTGGCGGCCTCGGCGCGCAGCTCGTCGACGACGGCCGGGTCCAGGCGGAACCGGGCGATCTCCTCGTCGGTGGGCACCCAGCCGGCCGGGGCGGTGCGGCCCAGCCGGTGGGTGCCGCCGCCGTTGACCCGAGCCCACGCCCACCAGGCGCGCTCGCAGCGGTCCTCCCGGGCGTGGATCGCGCCGACCACGGCGTACATCGCGGCGCGGTCCTCGCGCAGCCGCCGGTCATCCTCGGCCAGGGCCCGGCGGGCGCGGGTGGCCTGGACGCCGCCGATCAGGGGCCGCAGCGGCTCGCGCTCCTCCTTGCGGTTCTTCACGGCGGGGGTCGGCCGGTACCGCCGCCACAGGAGCAGCGCCTGGCGGCCGTCGGTCGTGGTGGCGATCCGCTTGGTGCCGGGGCCGTGCGGCTCGAAGACCGCGAGGAACCCGGCCTTCACGAGGGGGCCGAGGCGGGTCTCGTCGACGACGGTGCCGGTCATGCCGGGGTGGGGGCGGTCGCGCAGGACGCCGTCGCGGCCGTAGACGAGGCCGCCGGTCGCGACGGTGGCCACCAGGTACGCCTGACGGGCGGACCAGCCCAGGGCCCGCGCGCGGCGCTCGCCGCTCGGTGCGGTCGGGGCGACGTCCTCGGTGGCGGCCGGGGCGACGTCCTCGGTGGCGGCCGGGGCGGCGTTCTCGATGGCGGCCGGGGCGGCGTTCTCGATGGCGGCCGGGGCGGCGTCCTCGATGGTGACCGGGACGGCGTCCTCGGCGGGCTCCTCGACGACCTCCGGGGCGGTCTCCTCGGCGACCTCTTCGGCGGGCACCTCGACGACCTCGGGGGTGGGCGGGGTCTGGCGGACGCGCTCGCCGTGGTTGGCGACGACGGTCATTGGGCGGTCGCTGATCGGGTAGTAGATCGAGACGTTGAAGGGGTGGTTGCTCTCGTCGGTCAGGCGCTCGATCTCGTCCGCGTTCGCGGCGACCACCTCGTCCGCGTGGCGGGTGAGGGTGAGGACGTAGGTTCCGATGCGCTCGCCGTTGCGGTACTCGCCGGTGACGCGGAAGTCGCAGCCCTTGCCCTGGGTGAGACCCAGGTCGCGCAGGACGCGCGCGACGGTCACGGTGGGGGTGATCGTGGCGGCCATCTCGGACTCCTTGGGGAGTGTTATTGGGTGGTCACTATATACAACGCGTGCACGGGCCATGCAGTTCCGGGTTGACCCGAGGGAATCGCAGGAAATCGCGGGAAATCCGGGCCCCCGGATGCCACATCCGGATGCCCTCGGACGTCGCATCCGGATACGCGGACGCCCCGCCTGGAGGTGATCCGGACGGGGCGTCTGGCCTGCGCGGATGCCTCTCCGGATGCCGCATCCGGAGACGTCCGGGTCAGGCGGCGAAGGCGAGGCCGAGGACGACCGGGTTCGGGGCCTCCTCGGCGTCCGTCCAGATCCGCACCCAGGGCCGGCCGCTGGCGGACAGGCCGGTCGGGGCGGGCCGCTCGACCGTCACGCGCCGCGCCGAGTAGGCACCGTGGACCCAGATCCGGCCCGCGACGACCGCGTACGGCTGGCCGGTCATCTCGGCCATGTCGAGCCCGCATCGGGCGGCCGCGCGGACCTGGGCAGCCAGGTCGGCGAGCGTGGCGGCGTCGGTCCAGCCGGGCAGGCCTTCGAGCGCCATGTGCCGCAGCTGGCGCCGGGCGCGCCTGTCGGCCTCCGGGTGCCGCCGGTTGATCGCCGTGTCCAGCGCGCGGATCAGGTGGTGCCGTTCGGCGCGCGTCCGGCCGCTGCCGAGGTAGGTGAGGGCGGTTGCGTAGATGCCGCGCACGTGGGCCTGGGTGGGTCGCATGGTGAAGCCTTCCGGGATGGATGGGTGAGGGCGTCCGGATACGTCCGTGGACGCGTCCGGACGCCCTCGGGCGGGGGTCAGTGGGAGGCGCTGATCGCGGCCGCGTAGGTGGCGTTGATCGAGTCGACGAACCGGGCGGTGGCGTTCTGCCGGTGGCCACGCATCGTGTCGTCGGCGGCCTGGCCGTTCGGGGCGTGGACGACCACGCCGCAGGAGCACATCGCGAGCCCGTCGGTGTCGCCGCCGCTCTGGACGTGCTGGCCGGCGAGCATGCCGAGGCGGGCTGCGAGGGTCAGGCGCACGCGCCCCTTGCCGTCGACGGCGACCAGGCGGCGCACATGCAGCCGCGAGGTGTCCACGGGCGAGAGGTCGCCGCGCTCGGTGACGATCTGCCGCCAGGTGCCGCGCACCACGTAGCGGGCGTCGGTGCCGTCGAGGTCGGCGAGCATGCCGAGGGTGTCGTCGTCGAGCCCGTCCATGGGCAGGACCGGGGCGAGTTCGATCGAGCGGAGCACGACCGCGTACGAGAGGTCGATGCGGGTCCAGCGGATCGAGGCGCCGCCGTTGCGGGTGGCTTCCGTGAGGTAGCCGCGGTTCAGGGCGCGGCGCAGGAGCATCAGCGCGTGCGACTCGCTCGCGGTGCCCTCGGTGCTGCCTCCGGGGTGGATGACGGTTTCACGGAACATGGCGCTCTCCTTCGTGGGGGGGATCCGCGTCTTCCGCACCGTCGTTTCGAAAGCTGACTGTGCGAAATGGGTCGTGGGTGAGGGATGGAGCAGGAGGGGAGGTCAGGCGCGCGGGTACTGGGCCGCGTGGTCGGCGAGCCAGGCGGCGAGGCACAGGGCGGCTTCCGCGCACTCCTCGTCGAGGGCCTGGCCCGGCCGGGCGGTGAACAGGACGTCGAGGAACTCGCCCTCGCCGTCGTACAGGGCGCACGTCCACGGCTCCGTGTGGTCCGCCGGGGCCAGGTCCGCGTTCTCGCCCGAGTACAGGAAGACCTTCGGCCCGGTGTGCGCCTCACCCTCGTCGTCCGTCTTGTCGAGCCCGGCGATGACGTATGAGACGCCGGAGTCCTCGGCGAGCCAGGCCGGGATGCCGAACACCCGGAGGGCGGCGATCAGCTTGTGGCCGTCGAGTGGGCCCGCCGCCTTGGCGGCCTTCTGTGAGACGGCCTGGTTGGCGAGGAGGCGATACGCGGTTTTGCCCACGTTGCAGGGACGGCCGTTGTCGGCAGCGACCGCGAGGGCCAGGCGCTCGTGCTTGTAGTGGATCCGCGCCAGCGCGGTCAGCGCCCAGGTCACGGTCTCGTCGTCGCCCGAGTCGAGGTGCGGCAGGTGGAGCACCGTGGTCCGTCGCTTCTGTAGGTCGAAGTCCTCCTCGGCCAGCTGCTTGCCGACCGCGTTCAGCACGTCCATGGACGGGCGAATGCCGGTCAGCGGCTCGACCGCGTACCCGAGCAGCTCGGTCGACAGGTGGAAGTCGTGCGCGCCGAACGCTGCGGCGACGGCGGCCATGGCGTCCGAGTACTCGTCGAGGTCGCCGTCCTCGAGCGCGCTGGCGGCCAGCAGGAACGCGCAGGCGGTCGCGTCGATGACGGACGGCGAGGCGCTGTACGCGTGCCGGGTGAAGACATCGGAGGCGATGCGCAGGCGGCGGACCACGGCGGGGGTCGCGGTGGCGGTGGTGGGCGTGCTCACGGGGTGGGTCCTCTCTTCAGGGGGTCAGCTGGCGAGGTCGAAGATGTGCGCGGCCACGCGATGCCAGCACACGTACTTGGCGCGCAGGCCGGCCGGGCACGTGCAGGCCTGCCGGGCCGATCGGTAGGTGGTCGTGCCGTCGGAGCCGACCGCGAGGTACACGCGGTTCTTGTCGCTCTTGCGCAGGAGGACCAGGCCGCCCTGCCGCAGGTGCTCGGTCGCCTTCTCGACGGTGCTCGCCTTGTAGTCGCTGGTGATCTCGGGGGCCTTGCCGGATCGGCGCAGCTTGGCGCGGCACTTGGGCCCGTAGCCGTCCGGCGAGGGGTTCCGCATGGCCCGTCCGCACTTCCCACACCTGTGGGGGGTGGTGGTGGGGTCGACGCTCATGCGGGCTCCTGGGGGGTCGGTGTGGGGTGGGTTGTTCTACTTCCATTCTTTACAAAGCTGACTTTTGCTAACCGATTTTCGAAAGTTGAGTTGGCAAAGAATCCGCAAAGGAGCGCAGGTCGGAGGAGTGTGCACCGCGCGGCCGTTCCACAGCGCGTTTGGCAAAGCCAGCTTGTGAAACACTCCCCGCATGCCCAGGAAGTCAGGACCCGCCCCCCAGCGCCCCTACAAGCCCAGCGACGAGGTCACCCAGACCATCGCCGCGTGGCACCGCGCCATCGAGGAGGAGGAGCGGCTGCGCAAGGCCCTTGGCGCCGCCCTCTGTGACGACCTCAAGGCAGACCCGGATCTCGCCTACTCGGCCGTCGCCAAGCACCCTTCCGTGCCGTGGAGCGAGGTTCACCTGCGCGTGCTCGGCAAGGAGCACGGCGTGCAGCCGCGCCAGCCGAACAAGGCGGCGAAGCCCCAGGACGGCTGATTCCGCCCACGGAACACGAAAGGCCCTCCGGGATTCCGGCGGGCCTTCGTTGTCTGGTCCGGTCTACTTTCCTCGGGCCGCTTCCGCCTGAATCCGGGCGATCTCGACCCTACCTCTCACCACGATCGCCAGGGCGGCCACCGCACACCCGCCGAGGAGTACGCACACCATTGCTGTCGTCCCTGCCATGCGGCCACCCTTCCCCTGGTCATTCCGGCCGCGCGAGGGTAACCGATCCCGGAAAGCCGTAAGGGCCACGCGCGGAGCAGCTTGGCCCTTCGAGATGTTTGGCGCGGACGGCTACATGTACTTGTTCACGAGCCCGGCGAGGATCAGGACGGCGAGCAGCGCGAAAATCTTCCAGTCGCTGGCCTGCGGCAATACGACTGGGTCCGACAGGAACCGCTCGTCCATTGGCGACATCCCGCTGTGCTCTTCGTCGCAGTGCCCTCGGCGAAACGCCTTGGCGCCCCGCAGCGTTGCGAACGGGTCCGAACGGAGGCGGCAGTTCCCGCATTCATATCGGTGCATCGTCGGCCCCCTGGGTCTATGCGTTCGCGTCACTGGCTGATCTCTGTGCGTGACGAGAGTAGCGCGCTCTGTGACCCATCGGGAAGCGCCGCCCGCTTCTGCCCGTGTACGTCCAGACTTGCCCGGGTTTGCCTGCCCCTCCCCTCCCCCGGTAGGCCGGTAGTAGGCCGGTAGAGCAGGGGCGGTAGTAGGCGCCCGGGGGCGGGGGAGGGGAGGCCCCCGGGCGGACCCCGTGGCACTCCCCTGGCCGGGCCCGGGAGCCGGCCCGGGGCGGGGCCCCGGGTTGGCCTATTTCTGGGCCGTCCTGGCGGGGGGAATCGCCACCGCATTTCCACCCGGATCCTGGGCCGGAATCGGGGGTGAATCCGGCCCGGAATCGGGGGTGATTTCGGCCTCTTCCGGGGCCTCGTCGGGGGCCTCTTCAGCCAGGAGGAACGGGGCCGCTCCGGGGGTGTTGTCGGGCACGAGGCGGGCGGGCAAATTCGGGGTGCGCCCGAGGTCTTTCGCGAGGTCTTCGATGTGCACTCCGGGGACGTTCCCCTTCCGCCACTTCGTGCCCGTTTCCGTCTTCTCCAGGAAGTGGATCGACAGCTGCGGCCGGACGGTCACTCCGGCCTTTTCGAGCAGCGCGATCATGGCCTTTCGGTCGAACCCGACCAGACCCCCGGCCTGCTGCTGTTCGAAGAGGAGGTCATCGACTGCTACTCCCCTGCCTTTTCGGCCTTCCGTATGTCCGTATGCGCCCGCTGTCGTGCGGTGTTCCACGAATGTCAGGAGCAGTTTCCGTTGTGCGGGCCACGGGTCGATCTGCTCGGCTCCATCGGATTCCTCGGCCTCTTCTTCGTCGTCGGATTCGGCCTCCTCGGCCTCTTCCTCGGATTCTTCTTCGGACCGGTTCATCAGGTCGACGGTGATCGCTGCGATCGCCCAGCCGAAGACGAGGACGGTCACCGCGATCGGCTTGTACGGGCGCAGCATGACGAGGAGGGAGCCGACGAGGCCGCCGAGGGCGACGACGGCGATGATGATGGTGAAGCCGGCGAGGGCGAGCCGTTCGAGGGCGTCGCCGGTCCCCTTCGCTGCGGTCTTCTTCTGCGGAGCCTTCGGCTTCTCCTCGCCGTCCTTGGCGGCCGCGGGGGCGGACGTCTTCGGCTTCTCCCCGCTGTCCTTGACGGCCGCGGGGGCGGGCATCTTCGCGGCGTGCTTGAGACCGGCGAGGGCTGCGCGGAGGATCACGCCGAGGAGCAGCCACGAGCCGCGTACGAGGCTGCTGGCGAGCGCGCGCGGCGCGATGGCGTCGAGGACCTGGCGGAGCGCTCCCCTTTCCTCGTGCTCCCACTCCTCTTCGTCACCGGCCGGCTCGGGCTCGGGCTGCTTGCTCAGGTCCACGGGCACCGGTCAGCCCCCCGTCAGCTTGATCGACAGCATCCGAATGATGTTGACCGCGATGCCGGGGATTCCCCCGGCCTGCCCGGCCAGGACAGCACCGGCCAGGCTCAGGAGCGCCGGGAAGATGACCCGGGTCTTCCAGGGCCAGGCCCAGGCGAGGAGGAGCATGAGGACGGCGGAGCCGCCGATGCCCGGGTCGCCGAGGCCGGAGCCGCTGGTGATGCCGAGGCCGATGTCGCCGACGCCTCCAGCGAGGTCGGCCCAGGTGCCACCGGCCGCGATCCACAGCGTGCCGGTGACGAACCCCCACTTCAGGGCCTGGTCCTTGTTCTTGATCTGGATGCGGTCGCTGCCGCGCAGTCCCGCGAGCAGGCAGACCCCTGTGATCGCGGCGAGTCCGGTGACGGTGAGCGGGCCAAGGAACTGCATCCCGTGGATGCCGGTCGTCACCGCCGGGGCGGCTGTGTGGACGAGTGTGGGGGTCACGGTGTGGGGCCCTTCAGCTGTACAGGTTCGACTGGAACGGGGCGAAGGCAAGGAGGGCGCTGGCCAGTGGGATGCGGGCCATCCAGCGGATCGGCGCGGGCCAGCCGCGTTTACGGGCGGGCCGGTCGAAGCACCACCACAGGGCGCCGCAGAGACCACCCGCCGTGATCAGGAGACTGATCGAGGACGGGCCGAGACCCCACTTCTGCCCGTAGTGGTTGAGGTAGGCGACGGGCATGGGGGCGAGGCGGCGGCCGAACTCGGCAGCGCCGGCGGTCAGCAGGACGCGGCTGACCGGGGCGGCCGGGAGGATCCGCTGGACGGCCGGGTGCCCGAACAGCTTCCATGCGCACCAGGCGCCCGCTCCTGCGAGGACAAGGGCGAACGTACCGACGGCGGCCTGCTCAGCGCCGGGCAGGAACGGGCGGAAGACGTCGACCAGGCCGACGCTCTGCCCGACCAGGGCCGCGCTGCCGGTGAACGCCACCCACCGCATCCGCGGGTCGTCCTGGACCATCGCGACCGGCTTGAACTCGGCAAGCTTCCCTACCGGACTCCCGCCGCCAGGCCAGGACCGGCGGGACTTCTTCACCTCCTTTTCGCTGGCCGGGGCCTCGTCGGTCTTCTCGACGTCCGGCTGACCGTCGGTCTTGGCGGCCTCGGCGGCCTGAGGCTCGGCCTCGCCCTCAGGCTCAGAGCCCTCGCCCAGGTCCGGCTTCGGGGCCCACCAGTCCGGCAGGCGCGTCGACCCGCGCGGGCCGGGCGGCTCAGGTGGGCCGGACGGCTGGGGCGGTACGGGCGACTGCACCGGGACCTGCGGGCCCTCCGGCTCGTCGCCGTCATCGGCGGCGGCGTGTCCAACGGGGCGGGCACCGAGCCCGTCCATGACGCGCTTCGTCCAGCGCTCGGCGGCGGAGGTCACCGGGCCACCTCCAGCACCCAGCCGCTGACGACGGGCGCGAGCTCGATGACCGCCAGCTCGGCGGCCATCACGAGCAGGCCGAAGGCGAAGATGCGACATGCCCAGCGCCAGCCCAGCGGGGCCACGAGCAGGGTGACAACGACGAGGGCCGCGAGCATGGCGGCCGCTGCGTCCAGCTTCGGGTTCCCGGTCACGCGGCACCTCGCATGGCGTCGCCCAGGGCGTGGAACGCAGGGGCGAACGGGGCGGACAGGACCGCGAAGGCGGCACAGAGAGCGACGAGCGCGATGCCCCGGCCGATCCGGCTCTCCCGGGTCGTGAACTGAGCGAGGACCATGCAGCCGAGGCCGAGGATCGCGATGCTGAGCGACTCGTTGTAGAGCCTCCTCGGCGCGGCCGACAGGCCCACGGCGAGGAAAGCGACGTACACACCGATCCGGACGAGCATGAGCGGGTTACCTTCCGGTCTTGGGAGGGAGCAGGCGGGTCGCGGTGTCGATGAGCTGCGCAACGCCCTGCTGCTGGAAGTACTGGCGGTCGAGGCGGCGCAGCAGTGCGCACACGTCCTCGGCCTCGACGATCCGGATGCCGTCGATGTGGAGCTCGCCGTCGGGGACACGGGCGCCGACCACAGCGGCGACCGAGGTCACCTGGACGCCGAGGACGCGGGCGACGGTGCGGGTCTCATGGCCGATCCCCCGGAGCCGGCTGGTCACGTCGTACCGGCCGTGCAACAGGCGGCCGTTGCGGGCGTGCAGCTCGTAGCCGGCGCTGTACTTCTTGGCGTCCACGTTGAACACTCGGCCCTTGCGCGAGAACACGAGGAAGTCGACGTTGGCCTCGCCGCGCGGGAGCGCGCGGTCCGCGAGGATCGTCCAGCCCTCGGCTTCGAGCTCGGCGAGGATCGCGCCGACCCGCCGCTCCCCTACCGCTCCGGCCTCGCAGCGGTCGGCGAGGCGGGCCGCCTCGGTCTCGATGCCGACGGCAGTGAGGAGGCGGACCCACGGGGTGCGGAGCCGTCGGGCGCGGGCCAGCGACGAGGCACCGGCCCCGCCGCGGCGGCGGCTGGCGAGGGCCCGCAGCTCCTCGTGCCGTGTCCAGCCGTAGTACGCGGCCGCGCCCAAGACCACGACCTTCAGCCACGCCGGGGCGACGAACAGCACCAGCAGCGCGCCGATCAGCAGCATGGACATCAGGGGTTCCCTTGCGTGAGGAGCTGGCAGACGGAGACGAGGAGCAGCAGGAGGGCGGAGAAGGCGAGGCCGGCCACGATGTGACCGGCCTCGACCCTCATCCGGCGGGAGCGGCGGATCATCCCGTCCGGCGCTCCCTCAGCGCTTCGCGCCGGTACCGCTCGGCGGTCGCGCCGAGCTTCGGGTTGTCGGTGCCGTGAACCTTCTGGACGCGGGCGAGAAGGTCACCCTCCGAGATCCCCTCGTCCTCGGCCAGGGCATTGCGGACGATCTGACGGACCGACGGCTTCATGTCCAGGACGTCGCCCTTCGGCGGCGCCGGGGCCTCGGCAGGCTCCGGAGCCACCTCGGGCTCGGGCTCGGGGGCGACCGGAGGAGCCGGGGGCACCGGCGCCTGCGCGTGCACCGGCTGCGCCTCGGGAGCGGGAGCAGCCTGCGGGGCGGGGGCCGGGTCGGCGGCGGGCGCCGCCGGGGCCGGGGTGGCTTCCGAGCCGGACGCGGGCAGCGGCTGCCGCGACGGATCCGGGTCCGGGTCCGGCGTCAGCTGCGCGGCCCAGGCGGCCAGGATCGCGTCGGCAGCCTCCTGCTCGACGCCACCGACAGCCCGCATGTACGCGGCCCGCCGGTTCAGGCGCCTCAGCCGCCCTGCCAGACGATCCCGCGCGGACAGATGCTGCTCCTGGTCCCGCAGCCAGTGCGCGACACCATCGTCGAGCTGGACCACGTAGAGGCCCATGACCAGGCTCCACAGCCCCTTGGACAGCAGGTCGACGCACGCGCCGACGACACCGGCCGGGGTCTGGCCCAGGGTGTGGCCGTAGATGCCGACCGCGCCCATGCCGATGGCGAGCGCGATCCATCCGGCGACCTGCGGGACGCGGGCCGCCTCGGAGTTGCCCTTCTGGAGCCACTCGATCCCCATGCAGGACAGCCACGTCAGGCTGAACACCACGCCGACCGTGTACGCCAGCGTGTCCGGGATCATCCGACTCAGCAGGCCACCCACGCTGGCCGCAGTCGAGCAGATCGCGATCAGGGTGACGCCCATCGTCACGCCGGTGACACCGCGCAGGATCAGCTCGTCCCAGTCGCGCGGCGGAACGGGCTCCCACGCCTGGTACGCCACCTTCCGCACGGACGGGATTCCGTTGATGACTGTCGTCTCGTCCCGATGCCGCGTCACCTGCCGGTACCGGACACCAGGGAGTCGGGGCTGCTGATCCTGCGTCATGGGGCTTCCTTCGTGCTGAGCATCACGGGGCGGCCCGCCCTCCCCGGAGAGGCCAGGGAGGGTGGGCCGGGTCAGGAGGTCAGTCGTCCTTGCGGATGGGGAGCGACAGGCAGCCGGCTGTCCCGTGTTTCGCGTAGCGGAGCTTGGAGGCCTTGCCGCGCGCCTTGCTCGCGGCCTCCCCCTTGGCCGCCTTCGCTTTGGCCTTGTCGAGGTCCTTCGTGGTCTTCGGCTTGTAGGGCTTCGTCACCGGGCCACCTGCCCTGAGACCAGGCCGAACTGGACGGCTGCCTCGACGGCCCGCTCCGCGTCGACCTCCCTCGGCGTGAGGCCCTGTTCGCTGCCGGGCCGGTTCGCCCGGTCTCCCTGGCAGGCCGCGACAGTCGCGGGCACCGCCGTGATCGCGTTCGGGGTCTTCGTGTCGATCTGCGTCGTCACCGGGCACCCCCGGACTGGGCCGAAGCAGAACCGGCGCCACGGACAAGGCCGTTGCCGAGCTTCGCGTCGTCCCGCTGCTGCTTGCCGTTGCGGTACGCGTCGCGAGCCTTCTCCTGCTCGCTTGCCGCGCTCACTGGTTCACCAGCCCGAGGAGCAGGTCACCGTAGGCGCGGCGCGTCAGCTGCCCCGTGTCCACCTGACAGATGCCGAACCAGACACCGAGGAAGACGGCTGGGGCCTGCTTGCTGGTGATCTCGCTCGCGATGACGACGATCTCCCGCTCGACGGCGGGCTCGTCCGGCGTGTTCTGACGCAGCAGGTCAGCCAGCTCGATCAGCCTGCTGCGGACCGGCTCCCACTCCAGGACGGTGCGAGCCCCGCCGATCAGGCGCCAGTTGTCGCCCTTCGTCGAAGCCGAGGGTCTGCGCCCCCTGGGCGACGCTCACCGCGAACTCAATTCGGGTCGCGCCGTCGGGCACCTCGCCCACGACTGCCAGGGCCGCGCGCTGGATGTCCAGGCCGCGGCCGGTGCCGTGCTCGGCTCCGACCTCGTACACCATCGCGCCCACCAGGGCGGCGGCTTCGAGGCTGTTGAGCGTGCCGTCCGGGTCGTCGACCACGAGTCGCCTCGCGGCGCGGGCGAGGCCTTCGGCGGCCGTGGACCTCTGTTCGTCGGTGAGGCCCTGGGGACTCCCCGGAGGGAGATCAGTACTCTTTGCCATACGTCAGCTCCATCTGACGAGGCCCCTCCGGTCGGCGTTTACGAGGCCCCGACCGAGGGGCCGATTTGCACATAAAAGGGGACAGTCCCGGCACTGCATGTCCCACCACGAGGCCAGGACTGTCCACGAGGAGGCAGCGGGCTGCTCCTCCCCGGAAGTGTATGGCGTGCCATACACTCCGAGCAAGGCGGCCCGCCGGGCGAAGGGACGGGCATGGCTGGGGACGAGCAGGCGGAGGAGACGCGTGCAGCGATCGAGGCCCTACAGCGCATCGAGCACATGGAGGACCCCGTCGCGAAGGCGGCAGCGATCAGCGACGTGCTCAAGTACGTCACCAACCACGAGACGGAGTGGCGCGATCAGCGCCGTGACATCGTGCTTGACCTGCTCAAGGAGCACTCGTACCGGAAGGTCGGCGCGATGATCCACGTCTCCCACAGCACGGTGCAGAGCATCGAGCGGGGCCACGCCGGCGCCTGGCGGTCCAAGCCGCGCACGAAGGGCGAGTCGAAGGATGCCGAGAGCGATCCGGCAGGCGCGGACGGCGGCAGCGTCGACTGAACCGACGGCCGCACACGGAACCGATCAACCCGCGCCCTACAGGCTCGGTGACGACCTACGGTGAGCCAATGAGCCGAACGCTGTACCACTTCACGAAGCCCGAGTTCTGGGAGCAGATCCTCGCTTCCAAGGCCCTCGAAGCCCTATGGCCGGGGGACGACTCCGCCCCCAGAACGGTGCACGTGATGGACTCCATGGACCCCGAAGATCTTCCGTGGGCCTTCCGGGAGGGGCGGACCCTCCGCTTCGAGCTGCGGATACCCGAAGCCGAGGCCCATCACTGGTTCGACTGGGCGGGTAAGCACGTGAAGCCGGAGGCGTTCCTGTCGCTCGGCGTGCCGGTTTTGAACCGGGACAACGACCCCTATGTCAGCGAGCAGAATCGCGGCAGCAAGCACTGGTACGTGATCGAGAGGGCGGCCCCCGCCGCCGAGTGGGTCTCCGTCGTGGACATCGAGTCCGACACCGTGCTGTGGCCCGCTCCGGCGCAGTAGCCAGAACAGCGCGCCGAACGTAGCCACTCACCAGAGGCCCCGGGTCGCCGGGGCCTCCCCCTTCCATTACATTCGAACGCATGAGCGACACTCCATCCCCTCTTGAGCTGCTGCGTTTCGCACGGCGAGTCGTCGTACAGCAGGCGACCGCATAGCTCGCACAGCTGAACGGATGGACCGCGACCGAGGAGCGACAGGAGGCGGAGCGCCTGCGGGGCGAGGAGGCCCGGCCGAAGCCGCCGGAGTGGGTGATCGGGCGGGGGCTGAACAGCAGCAACGTGGTCGCCGTGCATCAGGGGGACTGCTGGGATACGGGCAAGTGGCAGCCGGTGACTCGCGAACAGGCGGTCGAGGCACTGCGCAAGCAGGTTCCGGTGTGCACGCACTGCCGCCCGGATAAGGCGCTCGGAATGCTGGAGTAGCCGCCCGCGCTCCCCCGCGGCGGGCGGCTCACACCGTGTGTGCAGAGTTCAGGGTCGGCGGCGGAGACGTAGGCGTCCTTAGGCCGCTAGTACTCCAGCAGTACTTCGTGGTTTGACCTGGGGAAACGTCGAGCGGTGGGAGTGTAGCGGGCAGGAAGTCGTCACGGACGGCTTCTGCCTGCCCGCCCCTCGAAGGAGTGGCCACGACGGCGGTAGTGGCAGCGGCGGGCCACCGCTTGGCGTCGTCGGCGCCAGTGCGACCAGCTCAACGCGTGCGTGAGGGTGTGAAGGTCTCGGGGTGTGCGAGCTGCCAGGAGTCGCCGCACTTCTGCCACGGTGAGCTCGATGACCACGGCATCCTCACCGGTGGATCCCCTTTTTCGGCTGCTCGCGCGCTCATCGCAGCGAGGAAGGTGTGGGCGAGCATGGCCAGGGTGATGTGCCGGTACCAGCCGACGTAGCGGCGGACCTCGTACTCGTCCAGGCCACACTCGTTCTTCGCTGCTTGGAAACACTCCTCGATCGCCCACCGGGCACCGGCGACGCGCACCAGTTCGTCCACTGCGACATCCAGCGGTGCGTAGCCGAGGTAGTAGGCGATCTCGTCCGGCCGGCTCACGCTGCGCCGTGCCAGCGCCCACCGTCGACGGATCAACACGCCGTCCTGGTGGTCGTACTCGGCCACTGGGCGCAACTGGACGGCCGCCCAGTCGTATTCGCGCTGTCCCTTCGCTCCCGCGCCACAGGAACGGCGTTCCCATGCCTGGTCGGGGGCCTGCTCAAAGGCCCTGTCGATGCGTGGGCCGGCCAGGGAGAACTGGGACTTGGGGACGGCGAGGACGTAGCCGACGCCGGATGTTTCCAGCATCCGGCGGAAGTGGTTGTCCTGTCCGTAGGCGGCGTCCGCGGTCACCCAGGCGATCGGCAGCGGCGAGGACAGCGTCCTGCAGACGATCGTCGCCGCGAGGGTGTTCCTGGTGGCGAACTCCCGCTCGTCGGGAACCTTCGCCGCGCGGCAGCGGTTACGGTCGTCGGTCCAGGACTTGGGCAGGTAGAGCTCGCGGTCCACCAGGGCGCGGCCGGTTGTGCTGGCGTAGGCGGCGAAGAGGCCGATCTGGCAGTTCTCGGTGCGGCCGGCGGTGCCGGAATACTGCCTTTGGACGCCGGCGGAGGTAGTGCCCTTCTTCAGGAACCTGGTGTCGTCGATGATCAGTACCCCGTCGGGGCTGCCGAGGTGTTCGGCGACGTAGGTCTGCAGGTCGTCGCGGATGTCGTCGGGGTTCCAGCGGGCTCGGGAGAGCAGGTGCTGCAGTCCGTCGGGGGTGGAGTGGCCGGCGTGTTCGGCAAGTTGCCAGCTGTTTTTGCGGGCCACCGGGGCGAGTAGTGCGCGCACGTAGTCCCGCATGCGGCGGCGGGGTTCGACGCGGCCGAAGTGGTGCCCGTTGGTGGTGAAGAGGTGGTTCAGGTCGCGGTCCCAGGTCTCGGCTGCCTGTTCGGTGATCACCGTCTGAGGCTTCCCAGGCCCGGGGCGACCTTGCCATCGTGGCCACTCCTTCGAGGGGCGGGCAGGCAGAAGCCGTCCGTGACGACTTCCTGCCCGCTACACTCCCACCGCTCGACGTTTCCCCAGGTCAAACCACGAAGTACTGCTGGAGTACTAGGCGCGGACGAGCAGTTTGAATGGGCTAGGCAGTCTGTGTGCCGGGGGTGGGAAGATCGCGGCGTGACTATCACCCTGCATGACTTTGATGGTGAGCACTCGCTGACGCTCGATGCCGGCGACCTGGCCGCTGATGCGGCAGTGGTTGCCGCCGGACACGAGCCGAACGGGTACTTCTGGGAAGGCCTTGTGCAGTTCGCCTGGCCGGATCTTGCTGAGTGCCTCGACTTCGACAGCGAGGGCGGCATGTTCTGTGCGCTTGGGAGCTTGAGTGACCTCACGCAGCTCAAGACTGCCCTTGAGCCCGTGGTCTCGAGCCCCAGCGTGGTTCGCGAGCTTGTTGCCCGTGCGGAGACGGCAGGCTTTGAGTTCGACGACTGATGCTGTGCCCATCAGGTCTGCCGGTTCAGGCCGCAAGCTGGAGAGATCCCGTTCGGCACGGGCTTGTCGGCACGGCCGCTTTCGGTCGTCGCCTGTTGCATCCCCGACCGCAGGAAGGCCCTGCTCATGTCTGACGTCACTCCCACCACCCCTGTTGAGGCGACGGTCGCCGCGCTTGGCTTCGTTGATCTCCAAGAACAGCGTTTGTCGACGGTTTCCGGAGGCAGTTGGTGATCAATCGGCTTTGGAATGTGGATGAGAAATGACGGCACTGCGTGGATGCGAACGTGTCGCCGGCCAGCCACTCGAAGGGCAGCTGGCCGGCGAGGCAGGTAGTGGCAGAGGTCAGTACCTGTTCTGATCTCCGGTGGCCGGGTGAGGCAGTGCAGTCCTTGACGTCCGCGCGATTTCGACCGGCAATTATTCACTTGACCCGGTCCGTACGGTGTTCGAGTGAAGGACACTCTGATCGACGAACTCCGCACCGCGTATGACGCCCAACTCCGTGGTGTCACCCCGCCTGGCGGCAGCGCCCGCGTCGAGAAGGACGGCCCGTTGACCCGTGTCGTCGGTTGGCACCGTGGCTTCGTCACGGGCCCACGCGACCTCGGCGTGTACGGGGCAGAACTCGACACGCTCATAGCGCGGCAGCGTGACTTCTACGCTGCCCGTGGTGAGGCGGTCGAATGGAAAACTCGCGCCCATGATCTCCCCGCCGACCTCACGGACCGGCTCACGGCGGCCGGCTTCGTCGCCGAGGACAGCGAGACCGTGCTCATCGGGCAGGCCGCAGACCTTGCCGCCGACCCCGTCCTGCCCGACGGCGTGACCCTCCGCCGTGTCACCGCCAGATCAGACCTCCAGCGCATTGCCGCTCTGGAGAGCACCGTTTGGGGCGAGGACTGGAGTTGGCTCGCCGACGACCTGGCCGCCCGGATCGAGAACGCCCCGGAGAACACCATCGTCCTCGTCGCCGAGGCACGCGCCGAAGTCGTCTGCGCCGCCTGGCTGGTGTTCAAGGGCGGCGTCGACTTCGGCGGCCTCTGGGGCGGCTCAACACTCAGGGAATGGCGCGGACGGGGCATCTACCGGGCCATGGTCGCCCACCGAGCCCAACTCGCTGCTGCCCGCGATGTCCCCTACGTCTACGTTGACGCCTCAGCCGACAGCGCCCCGATCCTTACCCGCCTTGGCCTGCACGTGATCACCACGACGACACCGTATGTCTGGTCGCCCTGAGCTCAGCCGGCCTTGACGGGCTCTTCGGCTCGTGCCCGGGTGCTGGCGAGGCGGTAGGGGTCGGTGCCGGTCTCGATGATGGTGCCGTTGAAGGTCAGGCGGTCGACGATGGCCGCGCACGCCGGATCGCCGCGTACAGCTCGACCTTCGACATCCGCGGCATGACCAGCACCTTTCACCAGGAGCATCCCGATGCTGCCCTGGCAAGAGACCCGGTGCCTCCCGAACTCATCAACACCACCCGTCCGTGGAACGGGGTGCCTCCCAAACTCATCGAGAAGCGACGTCGTTACTGCGGCTCTGGCTCGCTTTCCGTGAACGGGACACGCTGAGTGACGGGAGACGCTCGGATCGGCCTCCCGGAAGTTGCCTGAAAATGATCAGCGTCGACCTGGCTGTAACCGACAGTTCAGCGTCGTGGAAGAGACCTTGCTCCGCCTGAAGGAGCTGTTGTTCCCGGCGATCGCGGACGTGGCGGTGCTGTCGATGGAAGTGAACAGCGAGGCGATACGCATCGAAGCCCGCGGTACGGCGACCGGGGCGGCGTGTCCGGACTGCGGAAGTCATTCACGACGGATACACAGCTCCTACCTGCGGTTTCCCACCGACGTGCCCAGTGCGGGACGACAGGTGGTCCTCTGCCTGCAGGTCCGCCGGTTCTTCTGCCGGGACGCTGCGTGCGGACGGCGGACGTTGGTGCGCGTCCGTGCGCGGTCGGGGTCCGATGCCGCTTCTCTGCTGATGATCCTTACGGTGACATATCTGCTCGCGAACGCGGTGTCCTCCTCGAGTCCGTCGACCCGGCAGCGGTCGGGTCCGGAGGCCCACGAGCGCGAGATGTACAGGTCCCGGTCCACCAAGACGTGTCCGCGGCGGCAGCACAGACGAGGCAGGCGGCGACCTGCGAATTCTCCTTCCGGCCAACGCGGCCACCGGCGCTCAGCCTTCCTGCACTTGCGACCCCCAGTACACCCGCAGTACGCCCGCACGGAGATCTCCCCGGCGAAATCGCGGCCGAGAGCAGCCAGGGCCACGTTGGCGATGGCGTGGCCTGATCGCCATAAAGTTCGCGTCTACGGTCACCGAGCAGACCCGGTCTTCCTGGAGGCGCAGCGGTCGAGTGGTGGGAAGCCGCTGCGTCCCCTCCGAGCTGCGGCGGGCCTCACCGGCCGTGCCGGAGCCAGTAGGCCTGGGCGGCCGTCAGGCGGAGACGGCGGGCTTCCAACGAGCGGTCGATCTGGTCCGTCGTCCTGGGACCGATGGACGGCCACACTTGCGCCTGCTGCAGGGTCCAGGCCAGGGCCACGGTCTCGGGCCGGGTACCCAATTGCTGGGCAAGTTCCCGGCAACGCTGCCGTCGGGCACGGTTGCCCTGGGTGTCGTACGGGTCCGGCCTGCCATTGACCTCTCGTGGCTCACCACGTGCGAAATAGCCGCGGGCCTGCGCCGACCAGGCGAGCAGCGGCAACCGCTGTGCGCGGACGACGTCGAGGACGGCGCCGTCCGCGTACAGGCTGCCGCCGAGCAGTGCCGGGTCGGGTTCGGCGAGGCTGAACTGGTAGCTGGCCACCGGTGTGTGTCCTCGTCCGGCCAGTTCGGTCGCGAGCGAGGACAGACGCTCGGGGCACCAGTTGGAGACGCCGACGCGACGGACGTGTCCGGCCTCGATGAGGCTCACCAGGGTGTCGGCGAGTTCGGCCACGGGCCGGGCGGGGTCGTCGCAGTGGTAGAGGAGGACGTCGATGGTCTCCACGCCCAGACTCCGCAGCGCAGCCCGAACATGGGCGTGGACGGTGTCACGGGCGAGCGGGATGTCCGCGCCGGTGAAGTCGTGGCCGACCTTGGTCGCCACCCCCAGTGTGCCGGGGTTTCTGCGGAGCCAGCGCCCGATCGCCTCCTCGGCCCGTCCCTCGGCGTAGCTGTGCGAGGTCTCGACCAGCAGTCCGCCGGCGTCGGCGAAGTGGGTGAGGCGCGCGGCGGAGGCGTCGGGCGGCTCCGCGCCGAAGGGGCCGCCGAGGACGAAGCGGTGGGCCGCGCTCTCCATGTCCTCCTGGTCGAGCAGTCCGTCGAGCATCTGCTGCGGCGGTCGCGGCATCAGGCCTCGCTCCCGGCGACCTTGCGGAAGCCGTCCACGTCGGCGAACGGGCGGGGCAGGTGCGGCCGCAGCGGGACGCGGAAGGTGTTGAGCATCATGGCGGACATGGAGAAGCTGCCGATGCAGCCGATCAGGTCCAGCACTCCCTCTTCCCCGAAGAGCGCCAGTGCCTGGGCGTAGGTCTCGTCGGTGACGAAGTGGTCGTGGAGCATCTCGTGGGCGAAGGCGTGGAAGACACGCTCGTCCTCGGCCTCGAACCGAGGGTCCTCGCCTCGTGCCAGGCGCTCCAGGCATTCGACCGGGATGCCCTCCGCGACCGCCTGCTGGATGTGGGCGTTCCAGGCGGACTGGCTGTCGAAGTGGCGTCCGGCGATCAGCACGCTCAGCTCGCGCAGCCGCTGCGGGAAGCGCGAGTCGTTGCGGCAGTAGGCGCCCAGGTTCTCCACCCAGTGGGCGAGTTCCATGTTGCGCGCCCAGACGAGGAAGGGTGGCGGGGGCTCGACTCCTGGTCCGACGATGGTTTCGAGGAGGTCGGTCTGTTCGAAGGTGAGGCTGGTCAGCGGTTTCAGTCGCACGGTCTTGCTGCCTTTCGGTGAGCGGTGAGCGAGAGGTGGGGCTCACCAGGTGGTGGTCTGTGCCCGGAGGAAACGGCGGTGGAAGTCCGTCCGCGCGGGCTCGGCCAGCGGGATCGGGGCCCAGCCGTGACCGGTCTCGAAGACCTCGGGCCGGTCGGGGCGGGTCGTGGGCCAGGCGGGCAGATCCGGACCGTTGGGATCGCCGGTCGCCGCGAAGTTGGCCAGGTAGGCGGTCATGAGAGCCGAGGTGTGCCGGTCCGCCTCGGTCCAGGGCCGGTCCAGCTGGTGCAGGGAGCCGAGGAGGTAGGGAATCTCGGAGCCGTGGAACGCCCCGCGCGCCGCGCCCTCGGGGCCGGGCGGGGTGCGGGTCCAGAAGTGGGTGAAGACCGGGCTCCGGGCACCGTTCGCCCACTCCGTGGCCCACAGATGGGTGCTGGTGCGCGCGGAGTCGGCGCGGGCGAGGGTGTGCTGTGCGCTCGCGGCGGCGTCGGTCGTCGCCGGGTACAGCGTCAGGAACTCGGCCGTGAAGTCCCCGTACCGGCCGGCCGCTCTGCGTCGGTACTCCTCGACGGTCAGCGCGACGGCCGGTCCCGCTCCGCTCTCGTCACGGTTGTTCCCGAGGAGCAGCGGTACGTCGTTCTGGGCGCCGGCGGCCAGGACGCGGGCGTAGGTGTCGGGCAGCACCCGTCCGTCGACGACCGGCCGGAACAGCGGGGGTGGCGGAGTGCCCGGGATGTGGGGATCGTCGGCCGCGCTGCCCTCCACCAGCACGTCGACCGGCAGGGCGCGCAGCTGCCGTGACGTGTCGGCGCCGCGCTCGTGTGCGTAGGCGACGCCGTCCTGCTCCGCCCGCGCGAGGGTGCGGTGGGAAGGGGCGAGGGTGGCGATCGCCGGGTCCCCGGGGTGCAGTACGGCGCTCTCCGCGACGGCGCCGTGGAACAGGCCGGCTGCGAGCGGGGAGTACACGAGGTCCATCACGGACGCGGCACCGGACGACTGCCCGGCGATCGTGACCCGGTCGGGGTCGCCGCCGAAGGCGGCGATGTTGCTCCGCACCCAGCGCAGGGCGGCGATCTGGTCGAGCAGGCCGTAGTTGCCGGAGGTCCCGTCGGCCGATTCGACGCTCAGTTCCGGTGTGGCGAGGTAACCCAGCACGCCGAGACGGCTGTTGACGGTGACGACCACCAGGCCCCGGGCGGCGAGGGCGGAGCCGTCGTACTGCGGGTCGGCTCCAGAGCCGTAGAGGAAGCGACCGCCGTGCAGCCAGACCAGGACGGGGAGGCACGCGTCCGGCTGCCCGGCGGCGGTCCAGACGGTGAGGTTCAGACAGTCCTCACCGCGTGGGAGTGACGGGTCGGCGAGGTCGGAAGGGGGCTGGGGACAGATGGGGCCGAAGGCGCCGGCCGGCCGGATCCCCTCCCAACGGCCGGGTGGGACCGGCGGGCGCCAGCGGTTCGGGCCTGCGGTACTCGCCCCGTACGGCACTCCCTTGAACACCGTGACGCCGGGCAGGCGGGCCTCGGTCCCGGAGACCAGGCCGTGCCCGGTGCGCACTGTCGGGCACGGAGAGGTCATGCGGATTCTCTTTCCAGGAGGACTCAGTCATGGTCCGGGAACAGCCGACTGTGGTGAGCGGGGACGCCTGGGCGCCTGTGTTGCAGCGCGGCCACGCCTGCGCCGCGACTGCCGTGAAAGACAGGCGAGAAGGCAGCCGTCGAGGTCGCCCGGCGGGCCCGGTTCCAGCCGTTCCGTCTGCCGAACGGAAAAGTGCGGCACTGCTCAGCGGCGGCATCGAGCCCACGGCATCGGGCCGCCCGCCCAGGTGACGTCCCGTGGGATTCCGCGTCAGGCGGTGCGCCACCAGGCGTAGTACTTGTCGCCGTAGCCGTCCATGATGTCCGCGTACTCGTGGTCGGCGTCGGGAAACTCGAAGAAGTCGTGCGGAACGTCGAGTTCGGTGAATCGGACGTCGAGGTCGCGGATGGTGGGTGCGAGGCGGGTGTCGAGGCGGCCGGAGAGCAGCCGGACCTGGCTGGTGCGGCGCAGTTCGGGGGCGTTGGCCAGGACCAGGCTCCAGGGGTGGCAGAGGTCGTAGTACTCCTGGTCGCCGAAGTAGGTGTTGTTGACCCGGTCCTCGGGCTCGTCCTTGAGATCGCGCAGGATCGCGGGGGCGACCGCGGACACCTTCCCGAAGATCTTGGGGTACTTCAGGCCGAGGTGCAGGGCGCCGAAGCCGCCCATGGAGAAGCCCTCGACCGTGCGCGCGGCGGCCTCGGGGACGGTGCGGTAGGTGGAGTCCATGTGGTGGACCAGGTCGAAGGCGGTGATCTGGGCCAGCGGGCGGGTGCCGTCCTTCGAGTCGACGTACCAGCCGATCGGCAGGATCTGCGGTATCACGACGATCGCGGGCGGCATGACCTCGTCCTGGATCGCCTTGTCGATGCGCGCGACCATGTCCGCACCCTGACGGGCGTCGCCGAACCCGCCGTGCAGCCAGTAGATGACAGGGAATCGCCGTTCCGGCTCGGTCTCGTACTGCGGCGGGAGGTAGAGCTGGTAGCTGCCCTGGGCGTCCGCGCCTTCGCGCGAGGGCTGTGGGTAGAGACCGAAGGTGGTGAGCTCCTGGTCCTCCCGGACCTCGTCGATCCACCGCTGTTCGATCTCTGCCATCTGTTCCGGCGTGGTGCGTACCTTGTGGACCTTCTCCGGCACGGTGTGCTGTCCTCTCGGTGGGTCTCGCGCAGAAGCCCGGGGTCCTCCGGGGCGGGTGCCGGCAGCCCTCCGGCCCCACCACTCCGGGCGTTCCATTACGCAGAATGACGTATCCTTTAGTGGAACGTTCCTCAGTGAAACTGTGCGACGGGAGCCTGTCAATGGCCGGGATCGAAAGTTCAGAGAACTCAGAGGCGGGCGGCCGCGGGGGACGCAGCTCGCTCGCGGGAAACGCCACGGACAAGGCGCTCAACCTGCTGGAAGCCGCGGTGGCACCCGGCTACCCGCACCGGCTCCGCGAGGTCGCGGCGGCCGCGGGGGTGCCCAAGGCCAGCGCGCACCGCATCCTGAACAACCTGGTGACGACGTCCTTCCTCGCCTCCGACGGCACCGGCGGCTACGGACCCGGCCCAAGGCTGAGGGCCCTCGCCGCGCGCGTCACCCAGGGCTGCGAGGAGGACCAGGTGATGCGCGCGGAACTCGAAGTCCTCAGCAGGCGGGTCGGCAACACCGTGCACCTCGGGGTACGCACCGGGGACGCCGCGACCTGCCTGATCAAGGTCGCCGGCCCGAAGCCGGTGCAGACCTCGTCGCGCGTGGGCATGCAACTGGCGTTGCACGCGACGTCGATCGGCAAGTGCATCCTCTCCGGCCTCGGCGACGACGAACTCACCGAGCTGACGAAGCGGGTGGGCCTGGCGGCCCGCACCGAGCACACCCTCACCGACCTCGACGCCCTGCGCTCCGACCTCGCCGAGGTGCGCGAGCGGGGGTTCGCCCTGGACGAGGAGGAGAACGAACTCGGCGTGCACTGCATCGGCGCCCCGGTCCGCAACGCCAAGGGTGCGGTCATCGGCGGCGTCAGCATCTCCGCCATCACGTACCTGGAGTCCCGCGAGACGCTCCTGGGCTGGACCGACCTCGTCCGTGCGACCGCGAACTCGCTGCACGGCCTGCTGGGTTGAGGCAGTCGGGCTTCCGGTCCGGTGAGGCGCCCACGCCGCGGCGGCCGCATCTGTACATCGCGGGGCCCGCACGCTTATCTTTCGGATCCGTGACCAACTTGGTCTTGCACGAGCTGTAGACACCGCCGCACCGTTTCAGCAGGGTTACAGCACCGAGGCGCCCCGTCCCGGTCCACCGGCCAGCCCCCGGTGCGGCAGTACCCCTGAGCACCACCCTCGCGAGCAGCGGGAGCACCTCCGGTTCGACGCCGCTCACCAGTCACCGCCTGCCCCACACGGCCCTCGGCCGTGGCCGCGCGGTGGTCCACGCGACGCGATCACTCCCTCCTCGGCCCGTCGGCCGACTCGCCCACTCCCGCAGAACAGGCGCAGGCGGACACCCCACAGGACGCCACCGGCACACGAGACTCCCGAGGTCGAGATCCGGAAGACGCCTCTCAGGCCGCTCACGTCCCTGCCCTTCATGGCGTTCCGCCGAGCCGCGCGGAGCCGCCCTCCAGGGCGGGCGGAGCCCGTCCTTATCCCGCCCGAGTCCGCGGCCACGCCCGTCCGGCTCAGAGCAAGGAGAGACAATGACGTCCCACGACGCCGCGCCCCGACCGGCCGCGCCGAGAGCGCGCCGGTCCATCCGTTCCGGAGGCGGCCTCGCCGCCCTGTGCACCGCGCTCACCCTCACGCTCGCCGCGTGCGGCGGAGGCGCTGGTGGCACCGCCGCCGGTGGCAATGGCTCCACCAGCGGCACGAAGGTCGCCGGCGACACCCTCACCGTCGCCGAACAGCAGGCCCCGCCGTCGCTCGACCCCGGCGGCATCGACCTGGGCTTCGTCGACTTCACGATGCTGTCGTACGAGTCGCTGTTCTACCTCTCCCCCGAGGGAACGGTAGAGCCGGCGCTCGCCACGTCCTGGAAGTACGTCGGCACCGGCAACAAAGAGCTGTCGGTCACGCTCCGCTCCGGCGTCAAGTTCGCAGACGGCACACCCGTGACGGCCGACGCGGTGAAGGCATCGCTGGAGTACGCGAAGAAGGCGCAGGGCAATCAGGCCCACTATCTGACCGACGCGACGATCGAGACCACGGGCGACCTCGGGCTCACCATCAAGCTCGCCGACGCGAACCCGATCCTGCCGACCTTGCTGACCCAGTCGTACGGCATCGGCCAGATCATCAGCCCAAAGGGCCTGGCCGACCCGGCGAACCTGACCCCGACCAAGGCCAGCCAGGGCGCCGGCCCCTACGTCTACTCGCCCTCCGACAGCGTGGCGGGCGACCACTACACCTACACCGCCAACCCGGCCTACTACGACAAGTCGCGGCAGAGCTACAAGAAGATCGTGATCCGGATCGTGCAGAACGGCCAGACCGCGATCAACGCCATGAAGACCGGTCAGATCGACGTCTACAAGGGCGACTACACCTCCGCCGCCTCCGCGAAATCCGCGGACATGAGCACCGTCGGTCTGCCCGTGATCCTCCAGGGGCTGAGCCTGATCGACCGGGACGGTGAGGTGTCCAAGCCGCTGGGTGACGTGCGGGTGCGGCAGGCGATCAACTACGCCATCGACCGCGAGGCCGTCACCAAGGCGCTGCTCGGCGCGAGCGGAACACCCACCGTGCAGACCGTCATCAAGGGCGGCGACGGCTACTCCGAGGACCTCGCCGGCCACTACACCTACGACCCCGCGAAGGCGAAGGAACTGCTCAAGGAGGCAGGCTACCCCGACGGCTTCGAACTCCCCGTTCTCGCTGCCACGTTCGTCGGCTTCGACACCATGGCCCAGGCCGTCGCCGGCCAGTTGGAGAAGGTCGGCATCAAGGCGAAGGTCACCGCCGTCACCAGTATCACCTCCTTCGTGGAGAACCAGACCAACCACAAGTACCCGGCGGTCTCCGGCGGCTTCACCGAGGAGCCGATGTACCTGGAGGGACTGGACCTGTTCATGCCGGGCTCGAAGGTCTTCAACGGCTTCGGCAGCACGTCGCCGCAACTGACCAGTCTGTTCGACAAGGCGGCCGCCGCCGAACCCTCCGAACGGGCCGGGCTGGACCGGCAGATGCAGGAGTACCTGGTGGAGAACGCCTGGTTCGCCCCGGTCGCCTTCACCCCCGTCAACTACTACGTCCGTCCCGGCACCGGCGGCGTCAAGGTCAGCGCGGGCGCCCCGTTCGCCAGCCCGCTCGCCTTCTACGCGACCAAGTAGTCAGGCACCACGGGTGGCTCCCGCCGTGGCCGGAGCCACCCGGCCCAGGAAACACAGTGAGGTGAGATGCACAGGATCCTCTTCCGCTGGCTCGTCGGCGCCGTCCCCGTGGTGTTCGGCGTGACCGTTCTGACCTTCGTCCTGACCACCCTGGTTCCGGGCGACCCCGGCCGCACGATCCTGGGCGCGAACGCGAGCCCCGCACAGGTGAAGGCACTCGACGCCCGGCTCGGACTCGACCACTCGCTGCCGGTCCGCTACTGGGACTGGCTGACCGGTGCCCTTCACGGTGACCTGGGCACCTCTCTCACCTCGGGCGTGCCCGTGAGTGACCAGCTCACCTCCCGGCTGGCCGTCACGGTCTCGCTCATCGGCGGCGCGATCCTGGTGGCCGCGGTCGCGGGAGTGACGCTCGGTGTCCTCAGCGCCCTCAGGGGCGGGCGGCTGGGGCGTGCCGTGGACGGTGTCTCGCTGGTCGGTCTCGCGGTGCCCAACTTCTGGTTCGGCCTGGTGCTGATGACCGCGTTCGCCGTGCAGCTTCCCGTCTTCCCGGCCACGGGATACGTCCCCTTCACCGACTCTCCGGTGCAATGGTTTCAGTCGCTGGTACTGCCCGTCCTGACGCTCGGTGTGCCGGCCACCGCGCCCGTCGCCAAGCAGACCCGGGACGGCGTACTGAACCAGCTCGACCGCGAATACGTCCGCGTGCTGCGGGCGCGTGGCATCCCGGAGCGGTCGGTGGTCTTCCGGCACGTGCTGCGCAACGCGGCCGCGCCGATCGTCACCGTGCTGGGTGTCGTCGTGGTGACGCTGTTCGGCGGCACCGTGCTCGCGGAGACCCTCTTCGTGATGCCGGGCCTCGGCGGGCTGGCCGTGACCGCCGCGACCACTCAGGACATCCCGATGGTCCAGGGCGTGGCCCTCGTCTTCACGGTGACCGTGATGCTGATCAATCTACTGATCGAAGTGGTGTACACGATGCTCGACCCGAAGGTGCGGACATGAAGGGCACCGAGCTCAAGAGCGCGGGGACCGCTCGTGCGGTGGGGCGGCCGGAGGCCCGGCCGTCCGGTTTCGCCGCCCGGTTCGTCCGCAAGCCCGCTGCGGTGGTCTCCGCCGCCTACCTGCTGCTGGTCCTCCTGGTTACCCTAGCCGCCGGCTGGATCGCCCCCTACGGCACCGACGAACAGGATCTGACCTCGGCGCTGCGCCCCCCGAGCGGCGCGCACTGGCTGGGTACCGGCGAGCTGGGCCGGGACGTGCTGAGCCGGCTGATGCACGGCGGCCAGGTCACGCTCCTCGGCGTGATCGTCACACTGGCGGTGTATCTGACGCTCGGTGTCCCGGCGGGCATGGTCGCGGGCTACCGGGGCGGCTGGTTCGACCGGCTCGTTCTCAAGACCGCCGATCTGGTATCGGCCGTCCCCGTCATCATCGTGCTTCTCGTGGTCCTTTCGGTGTTCACGAACGAGGAGAGCGCCGCCATGGCCGCCAACGGCCTGCTCGGCGCCCCGCTGCTGGCCCGGGTCGTGCGCTCGGCCACCCTCGGGGTGAAGGAGGAGCTGTACGTCCGGGCCGCCGTCGCGAGCGGCATACGGGACCGGGTGATCATCCGCCGGCACGTCCTGCCCCGCGTCACCGGGGTCGTACTGGTGCAGGCCTCGGTGTACGGCGCCTACGCCGTGCTCCTGGAGACCGGGCTCGGCTTCCTCGGGCTGGGCACCACCGAGGCCAGCTGGGGCAACATGATCGCCGAGGCGTCCAAGAACATCGGCACCGACCCGTGGCTCCTGGTCCCCTCCGGCTTCATGATCATCAGCTTCATCCTGGCGCTCGGGCTGCTCAGTGATGGCCTGCGCGACACCCTGGCCGAACGGTACGCGCCCCCGGCGGACAAGCCTCCGTCCCGTCGTCGTGCGGCTCGGCAGTCCCTTCCGAAGGTGCCCAGGACCTCTGTCACGGCGGTGGCGGAACCCGCCGAGGACGTCTTGCTGTCGGTGCGCGGACTGACCGTCGCGCTGCTCATCGACGGGACACCGACCGACGTCATCCGCGATGTCTCCTTCGACCTGTGCGCCGGTGAGGTGCTGGGCATCGTCGGCGAGACCGGCTGCGGCAAGACCGTCACGGCGACCTCACTGCTGGGCATGCTTCCCGCGGGCGGAGAGATCGTGTCCGGCACCATCCGGTTCGAGGGGAACGACCTCGCGCGGGCCGATTCCGCCTCGCTCCGCCGGGTTCGGGGTCGCCGTATCGGATGGATCTCCCAGGACCCGATCGCGAGCCTGGACCCGTCGTTCACGGCGGGCGCCCAGGTGGCGGAGGCCGTCCGGGTCCACACCGGCTGCACCCGGAAGGAGGCCCGGCAGCGCGCTCTGGAGCTGTTCGAGCTGGTGCGACTGCCGGATCCGGCCCGGGTCGCGGCAAGCCACCCGCACCAGTTGTCCGGTGGCATGGCCCAACGTGTGGGCATCGCCGCCGCGTTGGCCGGGGACCCCGCTCTCGTCATCGCCGACGAGCCGACCACCGCACTCGACGTGACCGTCCAGGCCGAGATCCTGGATCTGCTGCGGGATCTGGGAAGGAACGGCACTGCCGTCGTCCTCATCACACACGACTGGGGCGTGCTCGCCGACCTGTGCGACCGGGCCGTGGTGATGTACGCCGGCGAGGTCGTCGAGGAGGCCGAGGTCACCGCACTGGTCACCGCCCCGGCTCACCCCTACACCGCGGGCCTGCTCGGCTCAGACCCACACCACGCGGTGCCGGGCGAGCCCCTGCCCGCCGTCGAGGGCGCGGTGCCGCCGCCGCCCGAGTGGCCGGTGGGCTGCCACTTCCAGAACCGCTGCCCGCGCGTGACCGACGCCTGCCGCGAGAAGCCCGTCGTCATCTCCCGACTGACGGCCCTGGAGCGCTCGGCGCGGTGCATCCGGCCCGTCGAGCTGATCGGAGAAGTGGCCCATGACTGAACACACCGAGGGTGCCACCCTGTTGCCGGGCAGGGACACGGCCCTTCTCGACGTGCGCGACCTGAGCGTCTCCTACCGCAGGCCGGGCCGCCGCTCGGAAGCGGTACACGCCGTGCGCGGAGTCGATCTGACCGTACGGCACGGCGAGACCGTCGGACTCGTGGGCGAGTCCGGCTCGGGGAAGTCGACGATCGGTTCGGCGATCCTCGGGCTGGTCCCGGCGACGGGCGGTCGTGTCGCGTTCGACGGCGCCGACATCACCCACGGCACCCGTACCGACCGCCGACTGCTGGCCCGCCGGATGCAGGTGATCTTTCAGGACCCGTACGGCTCCATGAACCCGGCGCACACTGTCGGCGACACTCTCGCCGAGGCGCTGCGCCACAACCTCGGACTGCCCGAGGACACCGTCCGGGAGCGGGTGGCGGCCGCGTTGGCCGACGTGGGCCTGCCGTCGGGCGCCGCCCACCGCTACCCGGCTGCGTTCTCCGGCGGTCAACGCCAACGCATCGCCATCGCACGGGCGTTGGTGATGGAGCCGGAATTCGTGGTGTGCGACGAGGCGGTCAGCGCCCTCGACCTCTCCGTGCAGGCGCAGGTGCTCAACCTGCTGGCCCGGCTCAAGCGCAGCCGAGGCCTGAGCTACCTGTTCATCTCGCACGACCTCGCCGTGGTCCGCCACCTCAGCGACACCATCGTCGTCCTGTACGCCGGCCGGGTCGTCGAACGCGGCCCCGCCGGTCAGGTCGCCGACCGTCCGTCACACCCCTACACCCGGGCACTGCTCGCCGCGGCCCCGGTCCCGGACCCCGAGGTCCAGCGCCGCCGCCGACTGGAGCGACGACGTACTGTCACCGCCCCGCCCTCGGGACGTACGGAGCAGGGCTGCGACTTCGCCCCGCGCTGCCCGTTCGCCCAGGACCTCTGCCGGACGCTCCGGCCCGGACTCACCGACCGCGACGGGGTCGCCGTCGCCTGCCACCGCTACGACGAGCTCAAGGCCTCGACCGCCTGACCCGGCGGCCCCCTCCCTCCCTCAAGGACCACGATGACCACTGCCGTCCCCGTCCCGCTCGACATCGCCGCGCTGCTGCCCGAGGGCACACACCTGATCGACGGCGAGTGGGTTCCCGCCCGTTCCAAGGCCCTGCTCGACGTCGTCGACCCCGCCACCGGGTCGCCACTCGCCCGCGTCCCGCGCGGTACGGCCGAGGACATCGACGACGCCGTACGCTCCGCCGAGCGGGCGCTGCCCGCCTGGCGCGACACGAGCCCTGCCACGCGCGGCGAACTCCTCTACCGTTGGGCTGAGTTGGTACGCGAACACGATGACGACATCAACCGCCTCGAGGCGATGGAGGTCGGCCACCCGGTCGGCCCCTCTCCCATCGCGGCCCGGCTCACCTATCTCGCCGGCAAGGCCGACAAGGTGTTCGGCGACACTCTGCCGACCCGTTCCCCCGAGGTGCTGGGCCTGACTCTGCGCGAGCCGTACGGCGTCGTCGGCGCGATCATCCCGTGGAACGCGCCCGGCCCAATGACCGTCTTCAACACTGCGGCCCCGATCGCGGCCGGCAACACCGTCGTCCTCAAGCCGGCGGAGGACGCCCCGCTGACCGCCCTCTACCTGGCCCGCCTCGCCCAGGAGGCGGGCATCCCGCCCGGCGTGCTCAACGTCGTCACCGGATACGGCTCGGAGGCGGGCGCCGCGCTGCCCGCCCACCCCGGTGTCCGCAAGATGAGTTTCACCGGCTCCCCTGCCACCGGCACCGCCGTGATGGAGGCCTGCGCCCGCAACCTCATCCCCCTGCAACTGGAGTTGGGAGGGAAGTCCCCGCAGATCGTGCTGCCCGACGCCGACCTCGACAAGGCCGTTCCCGCGATCGTGCGCAGCATCGTCATGAACAGCGGCCAGGTCTGCGCCGCGGGTTCCCGTGTCCTCGTGCACTCCTCGCTCCACGACCGGCTCGTCTCCGAGGTCGCGCAAGCGTTCGGCGCCGTACGGGTCGGACTGTGGAACCAGGCGGTGGACATGGGCCCCCTGATCAACGCCCGGCAGGAGAGGCGGGTCCTCGACTACCTGGCGATCGGCCGCGCCGAGGGTGCCGAAGTGGTGGTCGGAGGTGGCAAGTTGACCGGAGACCCGTTCGACGACGGCTACTTCGTCGAGCCGACCCTCTTCGATCGGGTCGCCCCGGACATGCGCATCGCCCAGGAGGAGATCTTCGGCCCGGTGCTGTCCGTGCTGACCTACGAGGACGAGGAGGAGGCGGTCGCGATCGCCAACGGCACCCGCTACGGACTGACCGCCACCGTCTGGACGAGCGACATCGGCCGTGCGGTCCGTCTCGCCCGCCGGGTCCAGGCCGGCCAGGTCGCCGTCAACACGGTCGGCGACGGCGGTCCGAACGGATCGATCGGCACCCCGTTCGGCGGTTACAAGCACAGCGGCTTCGGCCGCTCCATGGGCCCCGACTATCTGGAGGACTGGACCCAGGTCAAGGCGGTGGTCATCAACGCCGGATGAACCACAGCCGCTCTCGCGGGCATGCCCGAGGACGACGTCCCCGGGCATGAACCGTCAAGGCGCTCGGTGGCATCACCCGCCCATCGGCGTGGGGGTGGCCCCGTAGCGCGACCGCAGTTCCCGCTTCAGGACCTTCATGCTCGGGCCCAGCGGCAGGCTGTCGGTGAACTCCACCCGGCGCGGGTACTTGTACCGTCCCAGGTGCTCCTTGGACCACTCGATGATCTCCGGGCCGGCGTCCGGCGCCGCGTCCTCGGCCGGCACGACGACGGCGCAGACCTCCTCGCCGTGGAGGTCGTCGGGCAGGCCGATCACGGCGACCTGGGCGACTCCGGGGTGGCGGACCAGGACCTCCTCGACCTCCCTCGGGTACACGTTGTAGCCGCCGCGGATGATCACGTCCTTCTTGCGGTCGACGATCCGCAGGAAGCCGTCCTCGTCCTTGGTGCCGAGGTCGCCGGTGCGGAACCAGCCGTCGACCAGGGCCTCCGCGGTGGCCTCGGGCCGGCCCAGGTAGCCGGAGAAGACGTTGTGGCCGCGGACGACGACCTCGCCGAGCTCGCCGACGGGAAGGAGTTCGATGCGGCCTTCGAGGTCGGCGCGCGCGATCTCGACGTCGACGCCCCACAGGGGGTGACCGATGGTGCCGGGACGGGTACCGAAGGCAGGCTGGTTGACGGTGGCGGTAGGGGACGTCTCCGAGAGTCCGTAACCCTCGTGGACGGGTGCGTCGAAGGCCGCTTCGAAGCGTTCCAGTACGGCGACCGGCAGGGAGGCACCGCCCGACACGCACAGGCGGAGCCGGGGCAGGGCGGCAGCTTCGGTCGCCGCGGCGGCCAGGGCGACGTACATCGTGGGTACGCCGTGGAAGGTGTTCACCCCTTCCTCGACCATGAGGTCGATGGCGCGGGCCGGGTCGAAGCGGGGCAGCAGGACGAGCGTCGCGCCGGCGCGCCAGGTGGCGTTGAGCGACACGGTCTGTCCGAAGGCGTGGAAGAGGGGCAGCGCGCCCAGGACGGTGTCGGCGCTGTCGATGCCGAGGGCGTCGAAGGCGCTGGTGGTCGCGTTCATCACGAGGTTGAGGTGGCTGAGTACGGCGCCCTTGGGGACGCCGGTGGTGCCGCTGGTGTAGAAGACGACGGCCGGGTCGTCGGCTTGCCTGGCCACGTAGGAGGGCAGGGGTTCGGCTTCGGTTGCGAGGGTGTCGAACTCCGTTCCCAGAGCGACGAGTCGGACCCCGGCGGCCCGCGCTCCGGCGCCCGCCGCTTCGGCCTGGGCCGGGTGGCAGAGGAGCAGGGAGGCGCCGCTGTCGTTCAGGACATACTCGATCTCCGACGGCGACAGCAGCAGGTGCACGGGGACGACCACCCCTCCTGCGGCGGTGATCGCGTAGTAGGCCACCGGGAATTCGGTGGTGTTGGGTGCCATCAGGGCCACCCTGTCCCCGGGCCGGACGCCGAGCGCGGTGAGGGCGCCGGCCTGTGCCAGGGCCCGCCGCCACACCTCGGCGAAGCCGAGCCTCAGGTCGCCCTCGATCAGGGCGGTCTTGTCGGGACGCCTGCGGGCGTTCTCGGCGAGGATGGCGGCGACGGACAGGGTGGCCATGGTGGTGCTCCGATTCGTACTGCGGCTCGTGCTGTTGAAAGGGGTTACGGGAGTGAGGTTGCAGGAATGGGGGTGCGCGGAAGGCGTTACGCCGGGACGGTCAGTGCCGTCGTGGGCCGGGTGCGCCAGGCCGCGAAGGTCCACGGCAGGGTGAGGGCGACCAGGACCAGCAGGGCGGCCACCGGGTTGCCGATGAACGGCTGGACGATGAAGCCGTAGAGCGTGGCGCCGACGTTGGCGGCGACCAGGACCAGCGCGAGTGCGATGCCGGCGTGGCGGGCTCCGACCACGATCTCGGACCAGTCGAAGACCAGCGGCATGCCGGGCAGGAGGAAGAAGCCGAGGACCGCGCTGATGACCACCAGGATGGCCGGCTGGGTCACGACCGTCATCGCGAGCACGCAGGCGATGACGCCGAAGGAGGAGATCAGGAGCACTTCTCGGCGCTGGTCACGGCGGGCGGCCAGAGTCGGCAGGACGCCCGCGCCGACGATGCCGGCGAGGGTGAGGGCCAGGACCATGATTCCGCCGAGGTCGGCGTTGCCCTGGTGGGTCTCGATGCTGTCGAGCCAGGTGGCCAGGACGTTGAAGATGCCGAAGCCGGCCGTCACCTGGATGGTGAGCAGTCCGAACGCCTTGTTGTCGCGCAGCAGTTTCAGGACGCTCACCTTGTCGGTCGCTGCGACCGAAAAGCGGGACGGCACGGAGAGCAGGGCGAGGAACGCCACCGCGGCCACGGTGGTCAGGACGGCCTGGAATCCGACGAGCAGGGAGAGCCCGCCCGCGTCGTAGAGCGCCTTGCCACTGCCGGAGGCGACGAGGATGCCGAGGAACTGGAAGGCGCTCAGCAGCGAGATGGCGGCGGTGCGCTGGCTGGCGTCGAAGTGCCGGGCGGGGAACTTGGTGATCGCCGTGACGATGGGCAACTGGCCGAGGGCCAGCGTGATCTGGCCGACGAGGGCCCACGTGTAGGAGTCGGCGTCGGCCCACCGGAGGATCGCGCCGAGCGCCGTGACCACCGCGCCAATGGCCAGGGCGGGCTTGAAGTGCAAGTCCAGCAGACGGCCGGTGGGGATGCCGAGGACGACGTAGAAGACGGGTATGAGAATGGACAGGTCACCGACCGCGCCTTCGGACACCCCGAAGCTGTGGGCGGCGTCGGTGGTGACCGGGGTGTAGGTGAGCCACAGCATCTGGGTGGACAACAGCAGCAGGGCGTAAGCCACGGTGGCCGCCCAACGGGACAGGGACCGTGATGGCTGGGAGGTGTGGTGCGCGGTGTGGTCCGCCATGGGGCGTCTCCGTTCGTGCTTCCCGACTGGTGCGGGGCCGATGGTGAACCGGTTCGTCGGCGTGGGGTCCGCGTCGCCGTGGGTGG
Organism: Streptomyces sp. NPDC107559; assembly: GCF_055657365.1. Lineage (NCBI taxonomy): Bacteria > Bacillati > Actinomycetota > Actinomycetes > Kitasatosporales > Streptomycetaceae > Streptomyces > Streptomyces sp. NPDC107559. Next base: position 239,550 of record NZ_JBVKBD010000011.1, read on the forward strand.
GGTCGTTCGGGGTTGGGGGTTCAGCAACACTGCGGATTCGCGGGTCTGCGGATGCGCAGGCGGTGCTGGGGAGTCGCTCTCACGCGCCGAAGATGCGGCGCTCCAGGTAGACCACGATGCGCGGGTAGGACGCGGGGAACAGCCGGACCAGCGGGTCGGCCCAGGTGGTCTGGGCGAAGCCGATACGGCCCTTGCCCTTGGCGACGCCCTTGAGGATCACGTCGGCGGCCTGGGCCGGGGTCGTCTTGTAGAGCTGCTGCTCGTAGATCTCCGCGCGGCGCCGCTCCTCCTCGCTCGCGCCCTCGAGGTGCGACTCGGCGGTGATGTTGGTCTTGACGCCGCCGGGGTGGACGACGGTGACCTTGACGGGCCGGCGCTCCTTGAGCATCTCGATGCGCAGGGTCTCGGTGAAGCCGCGGATGCCGAACTTGGACGTCACGTACGGTCCGATGCCGCTCTCGGCCATGAGGCCGTTGAGGCTCGAGATGTTGACGACATGGCCGTCGCCCGACTCGATCAGGTGCGGGAGGAACTCCTTGGTGCCGTGGATGACACCCCACAGGTTCACGCCGAGCGTGCGCTCGTATTCGCGGTAGTCCTGTTCGAGTACGGTCGCGGAGACCGGGGCGATGCCGGCGTTGTTGTAGATCTGGTGGACCACGCCGTAGTGCGCCTTGACGTCCTCGGCGAACGCGGCGACGGCCTTCCGGTCAGAGACGTCGACCCTGGCCGTGTACACGTCCGTGCCGGGAATCCGCTTCGCCGTCTCCGCGAGGCCCTCTTCGTTCACGTCGCACAGCGCCAGCCGTGCTCCACGCCGGGCGAGTCCCTCGGCAAGCGCCTGCCCGATGCCGGATCCCGCGCCGGTGACGACGGCGACCTTTCCCGTGAAGTTGCCCATGGTGGTTCCTACCTCTCGCGCCGCGCCATGGCCCCGTGGGCCGGGCGGCGTCTCCAGTGCGCCTACCGCACGGCCGGAAGCGAGCGAAAGTGCCGTCCGGGCCGCTTCTATGCGGAGTTGCTAGATGGTGACGGAGGGCACACCGAAGGAGCGATGGCGATGTGCACCGCCTTCTGCGCGCGAGTGGTGCGAAGTGCACCGACCCCCTATTCCTGGCCGCCAGGCGGGTTCTCCGGCTGCACGGGCACACGCCACCTCTGAGGACACAGTCGCTTACGCCCTGCACATGCCACACACAGGCAGGGCAGTTTGCACCACCAGCGCCCTGATTCCGATGCATCTTTGCGTCGACACAGGGGCGCCGGTGGCCGGACAGTGAACGCCCGTTGTGATCCGCGACACCGCCAGACACCGACAGGGGTGCGCCCTATGCCCGCAGACACGTCCACGAAGCCGACCGCGTCCGACACCGCCGCCGTCGAACCCGAGCACTTCGATGTCCTCATCATCGGTGCCGGCATCGGCGGCATCGGAGCCGGCTACTACATGAAGTCACGGCTGCCCGGGAAGAACTTCGCCATCCTGGAGGCCCGCGCGGCCTCCGGCGGCACCTGGGACCTCTTCCGCTACCCGGGCATCCGTTCCGACTCCGACCACCACTGTTTCGGCTACGAGTTCGAGCCCTGGCTGGAGGAGACGGTCCTGGTCGGCGGCGACCAGATCCTCGACTACGTGCGGGGCGTCGCCGCCAAGTACGGCGTCGAGCAGCACATCCGCTACCGGCACAAAGTGATCAGTGCGTCCTGGTCAACCGAGCAGGCCCGCTGGCTGCTCGAGATCGAGGACGGCGCGAGCGGGAAGCGCATCCGGCTGACCACGAACTTCCTTCTGGCGGGCACCGGTTACTACAACTACGACGAGGGCTTCACCCCGCAGCTCGCCGGGCGCGAGCGCTTCCAGGGCACGATCGTGCACCCCCAGCACTGGCCCGAGGACCTCGACTACGCGGGCAAGAAGGTCGTGGTGATCGGCAGTGGCGCCACCGCCGTCACCCTCATCCCGGCCATGGCGGACAAGACCGCCCACGTCGTGCAGTTGCAGCGCACCCCGACGTACGTGATGCCGGTGCCCCGGCGCGACCCGGTGGCGCAGACGCTGCGCAAGCTGTCCGGCCCCGCGAAGGCGTACGCGCGGACGCGCAAGTTCCAGATCAAGATGGAGGCGATCACCTGGCAGACCGCCCAGCGCTTCCCGAGGGCGATGCGCCGGTACATCCGCCGGGTGAACAGCAAACTGCTGCCCAAGGGCTATCCCGTCGACACGCACTTCAACCCGCCGTACAAGCCCTGGGACCAGCGGCTGTGCGCGGCCCCCGAGGGCGACTACTTCCAGGCGATCAAGGACGGGAAGGCGTCGGTCGTCACCGACACCATCGACACCTTCGACGAGACCGGCATCCAGCTCACCTCGGGCGAGCACCTCGACGCGGACATCGTCATCACCGCGACCGGGCTCAACGTGCGCCTCTTCGGCGGCATGACGCTGAGCGTCGACGGCAAGCCCGTGCACCTGCCCGACACCGTCGCGTTCAAGGGCAACATGCTCTCCGGCGTGCCGAACTTCGCCTTCCTCATCGGCTACACGCACGGCTCGTGGACGCTCAAGGTCGGCCTGCTGTGCGAGCACTTCACCCGACTGCTCGCCCATATGGACGAGCTGGGCTACAACACGGTGCGTCCGGTCTTCCCCGAGGGCGGCAGCACCCGGCCCCTGATGAACTTCAGCGCCGGCTACATCCAGCGGGTGATCGACGAACAGCCGCGTCAGGGCGAGGAGTTCCCGTGGCTGATGTCCATGAGCTACCCGGGCGACGTCAAGCTCCTGCGCCACGGTGACGTCGCCGACCCCAACCTGCGCTTCGAGACGGTGCAGGTCGCCGCGGAGTACCGCTCGCCCGCCCAGACCGAGGCGGCCGGCCACCTGCCGGGCGACAGCGAGGACCAGTTCTGCGATGTCGGCCGAGGCATCACGCTGTGCTACCGCACCAATGGCGACCCCTCGGGCGAACCCCTGCTGCTCGTGCCCGGGCTGGGCCTGGAACTGACGTCGTGGCCCGCGGCGATGGTGCGGGAACTCGTCTCGCGCGGCTACTACGTCATCCGCTACGACAACCGCGACAGCGGCCGCTCGACCCCCCTGGTCGACAACAAGGTGCCCACGAGCTGGCAGATGCTGACGGCCAAGGCCCCCGACGACGCCTACGACATCGGCGACATGGCCGAGGACGCGGCCGGTCTCATCGACCACCTCGGCCTGAGCAGCGTCCACGCCCTCGGCATCTCGCTGGGCGGCATGATCGCCCAGACGCTCTCCGCCCGGCACCCGGACAAGGTCCGTTCGCTCACTTCGCTGGTCTCCACCACCGGCAACAAGAAGGTGGGACAGCCGGCGACGTCCACACTGCCGCGACTGCTGCGCCCGGTCCCCCGCAGCGCCGAGGCGTTCGCCGACTCGCACGTGTCCATGCTGGGGCACATCGCGTCCAAGCAGTTCCCCTTCGACGAGGCGGAGGAGCGCACCTGGGCCAAGCGCATGTGGGCCCGCGGTGCCGGTGTGCTCGCCGGTACCGGTGACGCCCGGCAGATCGCCGCGATCCAGAAGTCCGGCGACCGGACGCAGGAGTTGCGGGGCATCACCGCGCCGACCCTGATCATCAACGGCGACCGTGACCTCATGGTCGCGCCCACCGGCGGCAAGGCGACCGCCGCCGCGATCCCCGGTGCCAAGCATGTGATCGTCCCCGGCATGGGCCACCACCTGACCCCCGGTGTGGTCGGCACCATCCTCGACATCATCGACGAGCACATGCGCCGCAACAGCTCCCCCGCCACCGAGACCGCCACTGTCGCCGAAGCCGGCGCCGGCGCCTGACCCATCTGCGGCCCGGCCGTGAACTCCTCCCTCCCGAGGTGGTCGCGGTCGGGCCGCACCCGTACCGAGGAGGAACGCGTGCCCGCTCGTCCTACCCTGCGGCAGCTCGAGTACTTCCTCGCCGCAGTCGAGCACGGGTCGTTCGGGGCGGCCGCCCAGCGGTTGCTGGTGGCCGCCCCGAGCCTGTCGGAGCAGATACGCCGCCTGGAACGCACCCTGGGCGGCCCGCTCTTCGTGCGGACCAACCGAACACTGCAGCTCACCGAGATCGGCCGCCGGCTGATCCCGCTGGCGCGGGAAACCGTTCACAGCGTCGATGTGCTGACCCGGCAGATCCGCGGAGCGGACAGCGCACCCGGAGAGCAGGTCTCCTTCGGCGCGTCCGGCAGCGTGCACCTGCATGTGCTCGACACCGTCGCCAAGGAGTTCGGCGTCCGCCACCCCGAGGTGGGCATGCGCCTGGTCGGCCTGGAGTCCGCGGACATCGTCGACCTCGTGCGGGCCGGCGACCTGGAAGCGGGCCTGGTGCGCCTGCCCGTCGACGTCTCGGGCCTGTCCGTCACCCAGCCGGTCCTCGTCGACACCGTCGTGTGCGCGAGCGCCGATCCCAGCCGTGCCGGACGGCCCGTGACCATCGACGAGTTGGCCGTACGGCGGCTGGTGCTGTCCGGTGCGCGGCTGCGCGAGCGGGACCCGATCCGCCGGGCGCTGCTGGCCCGCGCCCGTGCCGCGGGCGTGCCGCAGCGGCCGCATGTCGAGGTCGAGCTGGAGACGGCGGCCCTCGAGCTGGCAGCGGGCGGGGTCGGGGACGCGCTGGTGTCGCGGCTGCTGACCCGGCTGCCCCGGTTCGCGGACGTGGTGCACTGCGCCCCGCTGTCGCCGGTGGAGGAGGAGCGGTTCGCCGTGATCACCCGGAGCGGCAGCCTGCCGTCCCGGGCGACTCGCGAGTTCGTCGCCATGGCCTGCCGCCGACTGAAGTCACTGCAGAGCGCCGCGGCCTGAGCCGTATCCCCGTACCGCCGGCTGCAACGAAAGAGGGGGTATCCGCCGTGACGGCGGATACCCCCTCTTTCCCGCGTGTCCGATCAGGACGTCACGGCCTCCTGACGGGTGCGGCCCTCCACCTCGAACGCGTCGAGCAGGCGCGTGGTGTCCTCCAACTGCTCGACCCAGTCGGCGCGCACAATGTCGACGCGGGTATCGGTCTCCTGCAACTGCTCGATGCGCTCCTCGACGTCGAGGCCGGTCTCGCGCAGCGTGATCATCCTGGCCACGGCGGCCGCCTGGGTGCCGTAGATCGGCAGCTGCGGTCCCCGGGGTGCGGTCAGACCGATGAAGTACAGGCCGCTGGTGCCCTCGGGGAGGATGCCCGCGGCCCGGCGCAGGGGTACGCCGCGCTCCCAGGGCAGGAGGTCGTCGGCGAGGAACGGCAGCCGCACGTGGAAGCCGGTGGCCCACAGGATGTTGTCGTACTCCGCCGAAGCGCCGTCGGTGAAGTGGACGGTGTTCCCGTCGAAGGAGCGGATGCCGGGGCGGACGCCGACGCGGCCGTGCTGGATCCAGTACATGAGGAGCGTGTTGACGGTGGTGACACCGTCGGCGAGGGTCGGCGCGTCCGGCGCGGGCATCCCGTAGTCGACGGGGTCTCCGAGGACCACCTTGGACATGAGCCGGTTGATGAAGTCCTGCTCGGCGGGGCTGAACCGCTGGAGCCACTCGACCTGCTGGCGGGGCAGGCCGAAGTAGGACTTGGGCTGGAAGTGCAGGCCCTGGATCATCACGACGTCCGCCTCGAGGCGGTGCTGGGCCACGTCCACGGCGAGGTCGCAGCCGGAGTTGCCGGCGCCGACCACCAGGACGCGGTTCCCGCTCAGGTCCCGGACGCTGTCGTACTCGCTGGAGTGGAGCTGCACGCCGCTGAACGTGCCCTCCACGGGAGGGATCTTGGGGTCCCAGAGGTGTCCGTTGGCGACCAGGACGCCGTCGAAGTGCTCGGTGAGACCCTGGGAGGTGCGCACCAGCCAGCCGGCGTCACCAGGGCGGCCCGCCGCCGGGGCCGGTTCGACCGTCTCCACCGACGTGTCGAAGACGATCCACCGGTTCAGGTCCCGGTGCTCGGCGAACGAGACGATGTAGTCGCGGACTTCGTCGCGTCGGGGGAAGTGCGGGTAGTGGTCGGGCATGGGGAAGTCGCGGAAGTGGGTGGTGTCCCGCGAGGTGATGAGGTGGAGGGCTTCGTAGTCGGTGTGCCAATGGCCACCCACGCGGTCGGTCTTCTCGTAGCAGACCACCTCGTGGCCGGCCCGGGTGAGTTCGTCGGCGGCGGACAGGCCCGCGGCTCCGGCGCCGATGATGCAGTAGCGGGTCACGATGCTCCTTGGTGTGCGGTGTTCGTCGGGTGGGGGGTCAGCCGGGTGTGGGCCGGAAGATCTTGCCGCGGCGGCGGGGCGGACCGAGCAGATCGCCGGTCAGGTAGACGTCCGCCTCGCCCGGCTTCACCGGGTTGGGCCTTCTGCCCTGGAAGCCGATCGCGTCCCAGACCGGCTGGGCGGCCAGGTAGCGTCCGGCGCACACGATCCGCAGGAGTTCGTAGCCCTCGGTGTCGGCCGTGCGCAGGCTTTTGAGGAAGGTCTCGGCGGACTGTCCTGCCACCGCGTCAAGCAGAGCGTCGAGGCGAGAGTGGTGTGGGCCCATCTCGGCGAGCACCAGATCGAGCACTGAACCGTCGGGATCGGCTTCCTCGTTGGAGGGGAAGCCGTGCATCGTCGGCGGGAAGAACCAGTCGGCGACGGCGAGCAGGTGCTCGCGCCGTGCGTCGGTGAGCTGCCAGGTCATGCGGGGACCTCCTCGTCGGCGGCGCGGCGGACGAGTTCGGTGGCGCCTCGCAGGGCCAGTGCGGCAATGGTGTTGGTGGGGTTCACGCCGCCGCTGGTGACGAAGATGCTGCCGTCGGCGATGTGGAGGTTGGGCACGTCGTGGGTGCGGCCGAAGGAGTCGGTGACCGAGGTCTCCGGGTCGGTGCCCATGCGGGCGGTGCCGAGGAAGTGGCCGGGCTGGTCCGGGACGATGCCGTACCAGTGGACGGTGGACGCGCCGCCCTCGTACAGCGCCTCGCGGGCTTTGCCGAGGTGCCAGTCGAGCATCGCGATGTTGTTCTCGTCGCGGCGGTAGCTGACCTTGGGCGCGGGCAGTCCGCTCGCGTCGGTCAGTGTGTCGGAAAGTTCGACGCGGTTGTCGGGGTTCGGCAGGTCCTCGGTGATGACGGCGAGGATGGTGGACCGGTTCAGCACGCTGCGAACGTCGGTGAGGAGTTCCTCGCCGTGGGCGCCGACCGGGCTGTGCGGGACCATGGTGCTGGCGACCAGCGGTCCTCCGGTCGGCAGTGACACCCATTTGGCGCCGCGGACGAAGCCTCGGGTGCGGTCGGTCTCGTAGAACTCGTAGGAGTGGATGTTCTGGCCGGCGGGTCCGAGCACCGAGTCGACCTCGTCGTCCCAGACGCCGACGACCATGCCGGTGGGGTGGAGCATCAGGTTGCGGCCCACCAGTCCGGAGGAGTTGGCGAGGCCGTTCGGGAAGCGGGCGGACTGGGACGTGAGCATCAGGCGCGAGGTTCCGATGCCGTTGGCGGCGAGGACGACGACCTCGGCGCGCAGGCGGTGTTCGCGTCCGGTGCGGTCGAGGAAGACCACGCCGGAGGCGCGTCCGCGCGCGTCGACGAGGACCTCGCTCGCGCGGGCGCCGGTGACGACGGTGGCGCCGTCCTTGAGCGCGGTCTCCAGGTGGGTGATGTCGACGCTCGCCTTGGAGCCGTTGGGACACCCGGCCTCGCAGGTGCCGTAGCGGGCGCAGGGGACGAGGCCGCGGTGGTTGCCCTGGGAGATCGCGTTGGGGGCGGGCCACCAGCTCCAGCCGAGCCGGTTCATGCCTTGAGCGAGGCGCCGTCCGCCCTCGTTGATGGGCATGGCGGGGAACGGCGGCGGTGCTCCGTCGGGGTAGGCGGGGTCACCGGCCATGCCGGAGACGGCGAAGTCGACGTCGCCCTGCTCGTAGTAGGGGACGAGGTCCTCGTAGGTGATCGGCCAGTCGTCGCCGACCCCGTCGAGGGTGCGGGCGCGGAAGTCGCTGGGCAGCAGCCGGGGCCACTGGGCGCCGTAGTGGATGCTGCCGCCGCCGACGGCGTTGTACATCACCGGGGAGAGGTCCGAGGCGGAAATGTCGCAGGGGTAGTCGTGCCACTGCCCGCGTACGCCGCCTTCCTTGTGCCAGCGGCCCCACAGGGACATCTCGTACTCGGGGCGGTTGCCGGTGTACTCGGCCGTGCCGATCCAGGGGCCCTGTTCGAGGACGACGACGTGGAAGCCCCAACTGCTGAGGTACTTGGCGTAGACGGCGCCGGACGGTCCGGCGCCGACGATCACGGCGTCGGCGACGTCACGGTCGGTGGCGTCGAAGGCGGTCGCGTCGTACGTACCGCGTTTGATGGTCATGCTGTGGCTTCCGCCCTTACTTGTACGAGAGCATCACGTGCTTGGTGCGGCTGTAGTCGTCGAGGACGTAGGTGGACATGTCGCGTCCGTAGCCGGAGCCGCCGAAGCCGACCCAGGGCATTTCCGAGGCCACGGCCAGGTGGTCGTTGACCCAGACCGTGCCGAAGTCGAGGGCGTCGCTCATGCGCAGGCCGAGGCCGCCCTGCCGGGTCCACACGGAGGCGGCGAGGCCGTACTCGACGGAGTTGGCGAGGGACACGGCCTCGGCCTCGTCGGTGAAGGTCTGGACGGTGACGACGGGGCCGAACACCTCGGTGGTCTGGATCTCGCTGCCTTGGGCGACGTTGTCGAGGACGGTCGGCCGGTAGAACCAGCCCGCCCGGTCGACCCGTTCGCCGCCGGCCAGGACGCGGGCGCCCGCGGCGACCGCGCGCTCGACGTAGCCGGAGACTCGGTCGAGGTGGACTCCGCTGATCAGCGGGCCCATCTGGACGCCCTCCTCGTCGGGGCCGCCGACGACGAGCGCGGCCGAGGCCGCGACGAGGCGTTCCTTGAGCGAGTCGGCGGCCGACTCCTCGACTAGGACCCGGGTGGCGGCGCCGCACTCCTGGCCCGCGTTCCAGTAGCCGGCCATCACGATCGCCTCTGCGGCGGCGTCCAGGTCGGCGTCGGCGAAGACCACCACGGGGGCCTTGCCGCCGAGTTCGAGGTGGACGCGCTTGAGGGTGGAGGCGGCTGTGGCGGCGACGGCCTTGCCGGTCTCGGCGCCACCGGTGAGGGAGATCAGGCCGATGCCGGGGTGTTCGGCGAGCGCGCGGCCGACGCCCGCACCGGTGCCCACGACGACGTTGAGCACTCCCGCGGGGACGATGTCCCGGGTCAGGTGCGCGAGCAGCGTGGTCGAGGTCGGGGTGAGCTCCGAGGGCTTGAGCACGATGGTGTTGCCGGTGGCGAGCGCCGGGGCGATCTTGTAGACGGCCATCAGCAGCGGGTAGTTCCACGGGGTCACCGCCCCGACGACGCCGACGGGTTCCCGCTTGATCAGGGACAGGTGCCCGGTCACGTACTCTCCCGACGCGGGAGCCTGGGCGGCGCGGGCGGCGCCGGCGAGAAAGCGCAGGGCGTCGACCGAGCCGGGGATCTCGTCACGGGCGAACGGCACCGGCTTGCCCACGTCCATCGACTCGACCCGGGCGAACAGGTCGGCGTTGTCCTCGATGACGTCGGCCACCGCGTTCAGTACGGCGGCACGCTCGGCCGGGGTGGTCCGGCGCCAGTCGGCGCCCGCGCGGCGGGCCGCCTCGACCGCCGTGTCCACGTCGTCGGCGTCGCCGAGCGACGTCGTGTAGACGGTCTCGCCGGTCGCGGGGTCGATCACGTCCTGGACGTCGCGACAGGTCTTCGACGGACGTACCTCGCCGTCGATGAAGTGACCGGAGCGGGACCAGCCGAGGGCTTCGAGTTCGTCTATGAGGGCCATGGCGCCACCTTTCAGGGCACGCGGACACGGGGTCGGGACACCGAGAGGTGGCGTCGATCGACACCCTAAAGCTAAATATCGGTTTACAACCATAGAGCTCAGATATTTTCTGTAAGGACTTGACGCAATGAGGTCGCATCCCAAAGGTTGTGCCTCGACCTTGCGGACGGCGTGACGGATCCGCCGGACGCGACCCACGCCGACCCGAGCGAGGACACGTATGACCCAGCAACCCTCATCTCCACCGCCCGCCACCGGCTCCGCCCCGGCGGCCACGTCCGAGACCAAGCTGAGCGGTGGTCTGGGCGTCCGCGACATCGTGCTGTCGACCCTGGCCTTCACCGGCCCGCTGGCGGGTACGACGGGCTACATCGTCCTGATGATCAGCCTTGGCGTCGGTGTCGGAACCCCCCTGGTCTTCGTGATCCTCACCGCGCTGCTCACCCTGTTCTCGCTGGGCTACGGCGCGATGGCGGCTGCCACGCCGAACCCCGGGGCGTTCTACTCGTACATCACCGCCGGGCTCGGCCGGACCGCCGGACTCGGCTCCGCGTTCCTGATCCTCGGCACCTACATCTCGGCCGCGGTCGGCTTCTACGGCTTCGGCGGGCTCATCGCGAACCAGCTCGTCGTGTCCTTCGGCGGCCCCGACCTGCCCTGGTGGCTCTACGCGGTCGGCTTCCTCGTCGCCGTCGGCGTACTCGCCTACTTCCACATCAGCGTCTCGGCGAAGGTCCTCGGCTTCCTGCTGGCCGTCGAGGTCCTCGCGGTGGTCGCCTTCGACCTGGTGACGATGAGCAACGGCGGCGCGGACGGCGTCTCGCTCGGCGTCTTCTCGCCCTCGCACCTCGTCGACAACGCCGGCAACCTCGGACCGGCGTTCATCTTCAGCGTGGCGGTCTTCGTCGGCTTCGAGACCACGGCCGTCTACCGCGAGGAGACCCGCGACCCTGAGCGGACCATCCCGCGCGCCACGATCGCCACCGCCCTGTTCATCGGAGTCTTCTACGTCATCACGTCCTGGGCCTTCATCACGGGTCTCGGGACCAAGGACGCCGTGGCCCGCGCGACCGCCGAAGGTCCGCTCTCGTTCAACAACGTGGCGGAGCACCTCCTCGGCAAGACCTACGTCGACCTCGTCTCGGTCCTCCTGGTGACCAGCGTCTTCGCGGCCCACCTGTCGATCCAGAACGTCATCGCCCGATACGTCTACTCGCTGTCCGTCGACGGGATCCTGCCCCGGTACTTCACCAAGGTGCACCCGGTCCACAACTCGCCCTACCGCGCCTCCGTCAGCGTCAGCGTCGTCAACCTCGTGCTGCTCGTGACACTGCTGCTCGCCGGTCTGAGCGTCGTCGAGATCTACTCCTGGTTCGGCGGCCTCAGCTCCTACAACGTCCTGATCGCCATGTGCGTGACCTCACTCGCCGTGGTGGCCTACTTCGTGAAGCACCCCTCGCCGACGGTCTCCCGCTGGCGCGGCACGGTCGCCCCGGCCATCGCGTTCGTCCTGTTCCTGGTGCTCGTCTACTTCGGCGCCGTCAACTTCCCGATGCTGATCGGCGGTTCGGCCGAACTCGGCGCCCTGTTCGTCGGCGCCAGCGCAGCGATCGCGATCGGTGGCGCCGTCTACGCCGCCGTCCTGCGTCGGCGCAAGCCGGAGATCTACCAGCGCATCGGGCGCCAGTAGACGCTCCGACCTGCGACGAGATGCTTTTCCCCAGCAGCTCGGCACATGCACAATGCACCGGTGAAAGGTGAATGGCCGATGCCGTCGGAGTCGTCCCGCAGGCTGATCCGGCGCGCCGCCGAGCGACTCCTCGCCCGCGAGGAGTCGCTCGTGGAGGCGCTGTTCGCGGCGACCCAGTCCGTCGCGCCGGCGAGCCTGCGCTCCGACCCGGTCCTGTCCGAGGCGGACCGGTCGGTGAGCGAGGCGAACGCCCTCCAGTGGATCACCTCGAACGTCAACGCACCCGGCGAGCGGGTGGAACCGTATGTCGGCGCCGAGGCGATCGACCTCGCCCGCGACCTCGTCCGACGCGGCCTCGAGGGGGACGACCTCGACAGTTGGCGGGCCGCGCAGCAGGTGGCCTGGACCCAGTGGGTGCGCGAGTGTGTCGGGCTGGCCTCCGACAACGAGACGCTGATCGAGGTGCTGTCGATCAGCCATCTCTCGATCACGACGTTCGTGGACGACACGATCCGGGCGGTGGGATCGGTGATCGAGTCGGAGCGCGAGCATCTGACCCGGGGCACCGCCAGCACCCGTCTGGAGACCGCCACCCTCCTGATCTCCGGAGCGCCGGTGCCGGTCGAGCGGGCCGAGCAGGCACTCGGATATCCACTGACCGGACCGCATCTGGCGGCGTTCCTCTGGGTGCCCTCGAACGACCTCGCCGCCGAGCTCGAACCGGCGGCCGAACACCTGATGCGGGCCCTGGGCTGCCGGCGGCGTCTCGCGGTCGTGGCGGGTGCCGCGATCACCTGGACCTGGATGCCCACGGCCGAGGATCCCGACGCCGACGCCCTGCGGGCGGTGATGCGGGAGCACCCGCAGGTACGGGTGACACTGGGCCGTCCGGCTACCGGACTCGACGGTTTCCGCAGCAGCCACCTCGACGCGCTGACCACACAGCAGGTGCTGGCCGGGCTGCGTTCCCCACGCCGTCTCGCGACCTTCGACGAGGTGCGGATGGTCTCGCTCATGGCGGGCGACCCGGCCCGCATGGACGCCTACGTGCGCGAGACGCTGGGCGAACTCGAACACGCCGACCCGGTCCTGCGCGAGACGGCAGCGGCCTACGTGAGGGAGCGCTTCAACATCTCCCGTACCGCTGAAGTCCTATTCACCCACCGCAACACGGTGGAACGGCGGCTGCGACGGGTGGACGAGCTGTTGCCCCGGCCCCTCGCGGAACGGCCGATCGACGTCGCCGCCACGCTCAACATCGTGCAGTTGCGTACGGCCGAGCGCTGACGTCCGCAGCATTCGCCCTGGCGCTGACGTCCGCCGCCCGGGCAGCACTCACCCCAGCGCGACGACCGTCCAGGGCACCTGTTCCAGCCCGACGAGCACCGTGGCCGCCTCGTCGACGAGGTCTCCGACGTACACCTGCGGGTGGTTGGAGACCACGACTCGCCGTTCGGCGTTGACCACGGCGAAGAGCAGACCCTTCTCCAGGAGCCACGGCACGACGGCACGCTCGATGTCCGACACGAGCAGGTCGAAGCCGACGATTCCGGCGAACCGGCCGTCGTCGAGCACCGGAACCGTGGTGGAGACGACGAAGTCGTCCACACCGCCCGCGTCGACGATCGGCCCCGTCACCCAGGCGTGCCGCCGGTCGCGCGGCTGCGCGAAGAACTCGCGGTGCGTGTAGTCGTAGAAGGTGTCCTTGCGCTCGTCGAGCTCGTGGACGCGAGGCTGATAGTCGCCGTCACCGCGGTTCTCCCACCAGTCCATCCAGTGCGCCGCGCCCTCGACGGCTCCGGGCTCGGCGAGGAACCCGGCCCCGTCGAGCGGGAGTTCGGCCCGGGACAGTGCGTCGAGGGTCAGCGTGGAGATCCGCGGGCGTACGGCCACCTCCCGCCTGTCCTCCCGCAGCACCGCCGCGACCGCGTCGGCGAGTTGCACACCATCGCGCCGCAGCCGCCCCAGCACCTCGTCGAGTTGCGCAGCCAGGCCGGCCGGTCCCGCCTTCCGGGCGGCCTGCTCGGGCCGCTCCCGGGTCTCGTCGGCGAGGATCTCGACCCTGCGGGTCTGCAGAACGGCGAAGCCGTGCGCGACCTCGTCCGCGGCCACGGAGCGGGCGTCATCGGGCCGACGGTCCCTGATGGCGGCCACCAGGGCCCCGAGCTGTTCGGTCGCCTCGGCGCGCAGTTCGGGTGTCTCCAACGCGGGCTCGAACATCCAGTCCGAGTCCTCGGTGAACTCGAGCACCGCCCGGCTCAGGCGCGGGGACTGGGCGATGGCGGCGAGTTCGATGTGGAAGCGGGCGTACGCGCGTCGGGCCGCTGGGGCGGTGTCCGCGCTCACCAGGTCGGTGAGGTGCGCTTCCAGGACCTCCACGTCGTGCGCCGAGGCCCGGCCCGCGGCCAGACGGGCCGCCGTCGAGACGAGCATGGCGCGCCAGTCGCTGAGTTCACGCAGGTCGGTCCCGGAAAGCTGTCGCAGGAACGCGTCGGGTCCAGTGATCTGCTGGGCTCGTACGAAGCTGCCGCCGTACTTCCCCGCCCGGGTCTCGATGACGCCGTCGGCCCGCAGCACGTCCAGCGCGTCCCGCAGCGCGGTTCTGGTGACGCTCAGCTGCTCGGCCAGATCCCTTTCGCGGGGCAGGCGCTCACCGTCGGCGAGCAGGCCCAGCCGGATCGCGGTGCGGATGCGCCGGTCGATCGCACCGGACAGGTCGACATCGTGGATCGGCGCGAACACGCGCGTGATCAACGGTCGTCGGTGTGTACGTCCCAGCACGAACGGAATTCTTTCACAGCCCATGATCTGGAGCGATGGAGCGTCTCACCCACCTGCCGCCCGTCCTGGTGCCGCACCCGTGACTGTTCCCGGCCCCCCGGCCCACCCCAAGGAAAAACCTTCGGCGTACGTCGTCAGATCGCCGTTCACGGCGTGGCCCCGGGACACAAATACTGGCGGCAGCCGCCTTGTGTCGGCTCCACCCCCGCGAAAGGACACCGATGACTCAGCCCCCGCACGCCTTCAGCCCCCGTTTCGCCGATCGGGCCGTGTTGATCACCGGAGGGTCACGCGGCCAGGGAGCGGCGCACGCTCACCGGTTGGCCCGAGAGGGCGCCAGTGTCGTGATCACCGACGTCCTGGACGACGACGGGGCCGCGACCGCCGCACGTCTGACCGCCGAGGGCCTGGACGTCGAGTACCTCCACCTCGACGTGTCCGACCCCGGCGACTGGCAGGCCGCCTGCGCGCACGTCGAGAGCCGCTTCGGCCGGCTGGACGTGCTGGTCAACAACGCCGGCATCGTGGACGTCACGCCGGTCGACGAGCTGCCGCTGAAGACCTGGGAGCGGGTGATCGCGGTCAACCTCACCGGTGTCTTCCTCGGGATCCAGACGATGATCCCGCTGCTGCGCCGCGGCACCGAGGCCGCGATCGTCAACACCTCGTCGATCTTCGGTCCGTCGGGCGCCGCCGGATATGCCGCCTACGCGGCGAGCAAGGCGGGCATCCTCGGCCTGACCCGGACCGTGGCGCTGGAGCTGGCGGACGACGGGATCCGGGTGAACGCGCTGGTGCCGGGCGGGGTCAGCACGCCGATCAACGAGGCCGAGCCCGAGGGCGGGGTGGTCCCCGAGACGCCGCTGGGGCGCCGCGCGAACGTGGACGAGCTGGCCGCCGCGGTGGCGTTCCTGGCCAGTGCGGACGCGTCCTTCGTCACCGGCACCGAACTGGTGGTCGACGGAGGCTTCCGCGCGCGCTGATCCTCCTGGCGGACGGCAAAGAGCAGGCGGGCCAGGACCTCTCCGGTTCTGGCCCGCCTGCTCTTTTGTGTGCCTGGTTCAGCTCACGGCCTTGATGCGCACCACCAGGACCGACCCGAGCACGCTCACCGCAGCGGCGAGACCGTAGAGCGCCGTGTAGCCGAGGCCCGTCGCGATGACGGCAGCGGCGACGACCGGTGCGAGGACCTGGGGCAGGGTGTTGGCGATGTTGATGACGCCGAGGTCCTTGGCCCGGTCCCCGGCGCCCGGCAACACCTCGGTGATCAGGGCGAAGTCGACGGCCGTGTAGGCGCCGAAGCCGATGCCCAGCACGATCGAGCCGACCAGGGCGGCGGTCCAGGTGTGGACGAACGCGAAGATCAGCAGCGCCACCGCGGCGATGAGACCCGACCAGATCACGAAGACCTTGCGCTTGCCGACCCGGTCCGACCACCATCCGCCGACGAAGGCCGTGACGACGGTGACGACGCCGTACACGGCGGTGAGCACGAACACGCCCGACTCGGCGTCGTCGTCGCTCATGTGCACGGCGTCGCCGAGGTAGTAGAGCAGGTAGAGGATGAGCAGCGAGTTGCCGAGGTTCATCAGGAACCGGGTGATCCAGGCCCAGCCGAAGTCGGGGTGCTTGCGCGGCGAGACCCAGAAGCCTCGTACGAAGCTCCCCCACCGCAGCTCGGGCCGCAGCTCGCGCGGCAGCGGGACGTCACGGGCGTCCAGGCCGTACGGCAGGGTGGTCAGCACGAGTACGGCGGCCAGGGTGAGGTAGCCGGCCGCGATACTGCCGGTGGCGGCGGCGATCCCGGAGCCTGCGACGACACCGAGGGTCTGGGCGATCGCGAGGACACCGCCGACGACGCCGCGCTGCCGGGCCGGCACCCGGTCGGGGACGGTGGCGGAGATGGCTGCGAGCGTGGCGTTCAGCGATCCCTGCGCCAGGGACCATGCCAGGACCATCACGATGACCGAGTCCGCGTTGGTCAGCAGCAGCATGGCGACGATGCCGCCGAGGACTCCGCCGATCGCCCACGGACGGCGCCGCCCGAAGCGTGAGACGGTCCGGTCGGAGAACGCGCCGCACAGGGGGTTGGTGATCATCGAGACGGCGGCGCCCACGCCGGTCACCAGGGAAAGCACGGCTTCCTTGTGGTCCGGTGATATCGCTTCGGCCTGCTGGGCGAGCAGCACCTGGATCGGGCCGAACAGGCCCGACCAGAGGCCGACGCTGATCAGGACCAGCCACACGACCCAGACGGTGGAGACCCGTTCGGTCGGCTCGGCCAGCGCAGGATGGACGGACGGCGACTGAGGTTGGGGCTGGACGCGGGCGCTCACGCGGTCGCTCCGCGGTGGGCGCGGATCAGACCGGCGTACCAGTCGAAGGAGCGCTTGGGGGTGCGGACCAGAGTGTCGTAGTCGACGTGGACCAGGCCGAACCGCTGGGCGTACCCGTCTGACCACTCGAAGTTGTCCAGCAGGGACCAGCAGTAGTAGCCGCGCACGTCGACACCCCGCTCGATCGCCTCGGCTACGGCACGGATGTGGCCGTCGAGGTAACCGATCCGGCCCTGGTCGTCGACCACGCCGGACGCGTCGGGGCCGGTCGCGAAGGAGCAGCCGTTCTCGGTGATGATGAACGGCGGGACGCCGGGATAGCGCTCCTTCATGTCGACCAGCAGGTCCGTGAGCCCTGAAGGCACGATCGGCCAGCCGAAGTCGGTGGTCGGGTATCCGGTCACGTCGGCGTACTCGAACGGGACCGGCGCGCCCTCGGCGGCAGCCCTCACACCCATCGGGTTGTAGTAGTTGACCCCGTAGAAGTCGAGCGGCTGCGAGATCAACGCGAGGTCGTCCGCCACCGGGCCCGGCATGGCCTCGCCCAGTCCCTCGGGGTAGCTGCCGAGCAGGACGGGGTCGGCGAAGAGCCGGTTCCAGAGCGTGTCGAAGAACCCGGCGGCGGCCTGGCCGGCCTCGCCGTCGGTGAGGGGCCACACCGGGATGTGGTTGGTGGCCGTGCCGATCTTCCCGGTGACGCCCGCCGCGCGCAGTGCCTGTACGGCGGTGCCGTGGGCCAGCAGGATGTGGTGGGCCACCGGGAGCGCGTCCAGCATGAGCGCCTTGCCCGGGGCGAGGACGCCCTCGCCGTATCCGCTCAGGGTCACCACATTGGGTTCGTTGACCGGGCACCAGTGGGTCACCCGGTCGCCGAGAAGGTCTGCGACGACGGAGGTGTACTCGCCGAATCGGGCGACGGTGTCGCGGTTGAGCCAGCCGCCTTCGTCCTCCAGGGCCTGCGGGAGGTCCCAGTGGTAGAGGGTGGCCATGGGCTGGACGCCGGCTTCGAGCAGCCCGTCCACGAGCCGGTCGTAGAAGTCCAGGCCGGCCTTGTTGACCGGGCCCTTGCCGGTGGGCTGGATGCGCGGCCAGGCAATGGAGAAGCGGTAGCCGTCGGCGCCGAGCCGCTTGATGAGCTCGATGTCCTCGGGCCAGCGGTGGTAGTGGTCGCAGGCGACGCTGCCGTCACTGCCGTCCACAATCCGGCCGGGCTCGGCGGTGAAGGTGTCCCAGATGCTGGGCCCCTTGCCGTCCTCGGTCGCCGCGCCCTCGATCTGGTAGGCGGCGGTGCTGGTGCCGAAGAGGAAGCCTGGCGGCAGGGTGATGTCCTTGCGCTCGCCGCCGTCGGCGGCGCCTGTCCGGGCAGGCGGGCGAACGTGGTCCATAGACGGTGACTCCTTGGTGGAGGGCAGAGAACCCAAATATCGATGGCCGAATTATTGCGTAGCAACCATTAAGGGCAAGGGCTCGCGCATGGCAGGGGCGGGGAAGTTTCGGGCGCGGCTCGTCCCGCGCACAGCGGGCTTTTCGACTCACGGGCACGCGGAAGGCAGGCCGGTCGGGAACCCGGCCCGTGTACCCGCGGATCACATCGCGGGCTCCTCCAGGACCTCACGCAGAGCGTGGGGCCACAAGTCGGCCGGCATGTTCCGGAGCATGAGGCGCACCAGTCTCATGTCCCGCTCCAGGGCGGGCCTGTCGCCGAAGGTCATCCACTTGATCGCGAACCCGTCGGTGAGGACGAGTACGGTCCGCACGGCCAGAGCGACGGATTCGTCGTCGACGTCGGCGCGTGTGATCTCGCGCAGCACCTCGTGCCAGGACCCCACGAAAGCGGAGTAGAAGTCACGGGCGATGTCCGGATCCTGCTTCATCGCCCAGAGGTGCAGGTCGAACTGCGCCCGGATGTGGTGCGGGTGGTCGATCATCCAGTCCACGGCGAGCTTGAAGAACTCCGCTGCGGCCTCGCCCAGTTCGAGGTCCTTCCCCAGTGCGCGCACTTCTCCCAGGTCGACCTGGGAGAGGCGCCGCAGGACCTCTACGAACAGGTTCTCCTTCGACTGGAAGCAGTAGTGCAGACCGGCGAGTGGAGCTTTTGCCTCGGCTGCGATGCGCCGGGTCGTCGCGTCGGCGACCCCGACGGTCGCGACCACCTTGATGGCCGCGTCGATGTACTGCTCGCGCCGGTCTTCCGCTGCCAGTCGTGCCATGGTCTGCTCCACTCATTGGTTCTGATCAAATGACTTGGTCATTTGATCAGAATGAAGGCTACGCCACGACAACCCTGCTGACCAGCCCTTCTTCGTCACAGGTGGTGCCCGGCCGGCACTCCCGCCGACCGGGCACCACCTACTTCCGATGTCGGTTGGAGGCCTCAGATCCCCGTGGCCGCGAGGAGCCGGGACGGGCGGTTGCGGCGCCAGGCGATGACCAGGAAGACGATCAGGCCGATCACCGGCAGGGTGCAGACCGTCCAGCTCAGCGGCAGCGGCGGGCCGGGCTGGGAGAGGACCGTGATGTTCTTGAGCGTGCCGGTCCCCTGGCCCTGCGGACCGTCGAAGGTGAAGTCGTAGGTCCCGGCGGAGTCCAGCGACTGCACGTCCAGGCCCCAGACGTCGAGCTTGCGCGGATGCCGGGAGAGCGGGCTCCCGCTGCGCCTGCCGGGACCGTCGGCTCCCGGGCCGTCGGACCCGGCACCGTCGGACCCGGCACCGTTCGATCCGGCACCGTTCGATCCGGCGCGGGCCATCCGGAGCGTGCCGGACTTGCCC
Organism: Streptomyces sp. NPDC107559; assembly: GCF_055657365.1. NCBI lineage: Bacteria > Bacillati > Actinomycetota > Actinomycetes > Kitasatosporales > Streptomycetaceae > Streptomyces > Streptomyces sp. NPDC107559. The sequence goes on from NZ_JBVKBD010000011.1 coordinate 258,930, forward strand.
TTGATGCCGCCGTCGGGGGCGAAGGTGAAGTCCAGCGACTGCATGGCGCGCAGCGGCCACACGGAGAAGCCGACCGTCATGCGGTAGGGGCCGACGTCGACCTGTTCGGTGTGGACGATCTCGACGGGTGCGTACGCCTGGGCGGACGGGGCCGAGAAGGCGATCGCGGCCGCCATCGTGCCCAGGGCCAGCAGGAGGGCCCGGGTGCGCCGCACCACGGACCGGCGCGCGGCACCGACTGCTCGCCGCCGCATCAGGAAGGAGGTTGGGGTGCGCATCGGTTCAGCGGCCTTCCTGCTCGGCGGCGTTGTCGTTCAGGTTGAGCAGCGCGGCGAAGCGCGCGCCGAGATAGCCGGCCAGCACGCCGAACACCAGGCCGAGGAGCGTGTCCGTGAGCACCGTGGACAACAGGTCCTCGCTCCGGTCGCCCATCGGGCCCCGCCCGCCCCCGCCGCTCTGCAGCAGCCGCTTCTGCCACAGCATGGTGAGGCTGACGATCACACCCGCGACGGCGCCGAGCAGTTGGGGAGCGAAGCGCGCCGACCATCCGTATCGCCGCCCCACCCACAGCAGGACGTCGATCACCAGGGCCGCGGCGAGCATGAACATCGGTATTCCGGAGGGCAGTTCCGGCGGCATGCTGCGCAGGTTGTCCCGCAGCGGCAGCCCGACGTGGGCCGCGTAGGCCTTGGCGGCCCACGGGGAGAACCACCACAGGAAGAGCTGCATGACTCCGAGGACGGCCGCGATGGACACGGCCGTGGCACGGCCCCGCACGGTGATCGCGCCCATGAGGACGAAGCAGACCGAGAAGAACACGGTGCCCGCGACAACCGGGTCGACCGACAGATTCAGCCCGTCGAAGGCGTTGGTGGTGATCGGGGTGAACGTCATCAGCACAGGGACGCTGACGATGATCCCCGCGCGTCCCCAGCGCCGCGCGCGGGCGGCGGCGAACACGATGACGCTGCCGACCATGGTCACGCTGATGGAGATGAACAGGGCCACGTGCGGCGGGGAGTTGAGCACGGCGTCGAAGCCGTACAGGGAGTGCCACCACAGATCCATCAGTCCGTACAGCAGGAACAGCGCGCCGCCGATGCCGGAGATGAGGTATCCGAGAGGTGCGGTGAAGGTGCCGCGCAGGACCCGCACCGGGCTTCCCCCGACAGCCGGGTCGGCGGGGCGGCCGGCCCGCTGGGCTGCGGTGGCCCGCAGCACCATCACGAGGCTGGCGACACCCGCGATGGCACTGCCCGCGTACAGCAGCAGGTGGGACAGCGTGAAGAAGGTGTCGGGGCCGACGTCGACGTGCCATTCCACGTCCCAGCTGATGCCGACCAGCGACATCAGCGTTCCGAACAGAACGGTGTACGCGCCGGCCGCCCCGGCGCGCTCGCCCTGAGGCAACCTGGCGTCGGGTGGTGGCGGCTGGCCGGAGTCGACCGCTCGGGCCGTGGTGGCGGAGTCCATCGGGAGGTGCCTTTCGGGTGAATGGGCCGGGCAGACGCGACCGTGACGGTGCGTCAGCGGGTGACGGCGAGTGGGAAGACGACCTGGTCGTGGCGGCCTCCGTCGGTGACGGAGACCAGGAACTCCCAACGGCCGGGCATCATCAGGGGAAGTCCGGACACGTGGTAGCGGTCGCCGTCCCGTACGGCGGTGAAAGCGGGCACGGCGTGGCCGGCCGAGGGCAGCACCGCCGAGACGGTGACGTTCGTCGAGGACGTCTCGGCCGCCTCAGCCGCGCGAGGCGTGAGCTTCACGTCGACCCCGGTGGAGCCGGTGAAGGGCGCGGAGACGGTCAGGGTCACCACGTCGTGTGCGGTGCCGCCCGTGAGGACGACAGCGTCGTCGGACGTGTCGTCAGAGGAGGTCGTGGTCGTGGTGGTGGTCGTGATGTCCGACCTGGCCAGCAAGGGGCGGAGCGCCAGCACGGTCAGTGTCACGGTCGCGAGGAGCGCCGCGACCATCAGGAGCCGTCGCGCGGACTGTGTGAGGAGCCGGCTCATCCCTCGCTCCCGGTGCCGCCGGTGACGTGGAGGAGGTAGGGGACGGTGAGGATGGCACTGTCCTTCTCGGCCTGGATCCAGATCCGGTAGTAGCCGGTGGCGGGGAAGGTGTAGACGAAGCTGACGTCCGGGCCATAGGCGGCGACGGTCTCGTCGGCGGCGCTGTCGCCGTTCACGGGCATCAGACCGCTCATCGAGCCCATGCCGGAGGAGGACGAGGCCGCGGAAGAGTCGGCGGTGGAGTCGGAGCCGCCCATGCTTTCCATCCCGGGCATGTCGGCCATCCCCTCCGGCTCGTCCGCGGGATCGGAGACGGCCCCCATGGAGTGGGAGTGGGCCCAGACCTCCGCGTTCTGTGCCTTCTCGCCGATGTCCTTCACGCCGGGATCGACGGGGCCGACGACGATGAGGTGGCCGAGCATTCCCAGCCACGGCTGAAGGTCCGCGTCGTTGCCGACACGGGCGGTGAGAACGACGGGCTCGCCCGCCGTGAGCGAGGAGGCGGTCAGCTTCACCGGCACTCCGTCGACGGTCCGCGTGCCGGTGCCCGCCTCCGCCGGAACGGACACCGTGCCGCTCTTCGTGGAAGTCCCGCCGCCGGAGACCGCGTCGATACCGGTGGCGGATCGGAGCTGCTGGACGCCGCCGCCGCGGCGCTCGATCTCGGCCGAGAGCGCGTAGTGACCCGCCTCCGGCAGGGGCAGGGAAACCTCGTAGACACCCGGTGCCGACCGCACGGGATGGAGGTGCCACAGCCGCCCCGAGGGTCCGACGACCAGCAGGTGCACCAGCGCCCCGTCGTGGACGACGAGGTCGTCCACGGGCAGTCCGGTGGCGGTGTCGGTAAGGTCCACGCGCAGGTCGTCGGCCTGGCCGACGCGGACCGTGGAGGAGCGCAGCACCATCGTGGCGGGCGGGCGCGAGTAGTCGCCGGTCTGCTGACCGGTGTAGCCGTACGGGTCTTCGACACCGTCGACGCTGGCGTCCACCTGGATGCCCTGTGCCGGCGGGAGGGGCATGTCCCGGGAGATGAGAGCTCCGCTGACCGCGACGGCCAGGCAGGCGACCACTCCGCTGACCGGCACGAAGGTCCACCAGCCGCGGCGTGACCGTACGGCGACGACGATGGTGACGACGATCAGGACGCCCGCGCCGATGAAGCCCGCATACACGGCCTTCTCCGCCGGCGAGACGGTCTGCTCGCTCACGACGAACGGAATCGTCGCCGTCCGCCGGCCGTCGTCGAGCGACAGTTCCCACGGTCCCGCCCCATCGATGTCCAGCACGGCGGAGAAGGAGCCCGGCCGGGCTCCCAGGGTGACCGTGGCGGTGTCGGTGGTGGTCCCCGCGGAGGAAGCCTTCGACGACGACGCGGACACACCGGTCGGCGTCACCCCCAGCCTGATCCGGCCCGCGGCCGTACCGGTGTGGGTGATCACGTCCACGTGCAGGGGGCCCGGCACTCCGGTCACCCGGCGCAGGATCACGGTCAGTTCTCTGCCGCCGAGTGTCTGGGCGACCTGCACATCGCCGCCGGCGGAGGCCGAGTCGGCGTACGCGGACGGGTCGAGGCCGAGGACCGCGCACAACGCGCACGCCACGACGGCAAGCGCGGCCCGCAGGCGGCGCGGGACGGAATGAGCTGTTCGACGGGACGTGCCGGGCCCCGCCGCGAAAAGGGCGGTGTCGTTCATCACGGGTCACGCTAGAAACCCCGTCATCCCCGTGTCGTCACGGTGCCAGGGGACCTCGCGTCCCCCGCGCGGGGGACTGATTCACAGGAACGACCAGGCATCATGGGGCCGTCGTGACGGTTCGTCCCGATGACGTCGCACCGCCCGTACGGGCAGCCGGAGCGAGCAGGTGAAAGGGGTGCCGGTGCCCGAGACATCCGGACGAGGCAAGCGAATAGGAGCCTTCGTCCGCGCCCGTGACACCGGTGGATCACTCACCCGCCAGGCGCTGCTGGTCGCCGGCGTGACCCTGCTGGTGGACTGCTTGTCCTTCCTCCTCGCCGGGGCCTCCTCGTTCCAGCCCGGCTGGCGCTGGGTAGTACTCGCGGCCATCGTCGTGGTGGACGCCGGGCTCGGTGCCCCGCCTCGTTTCTCCGGCGCGGTTGCCGTCGCCCAGGCCACGCTCACCGTGGCCGGCGCGGCGCTGCTGCCGTGGACCGGGGCGCCGATGCCGCAGTTGAACAACGCGGGGCTGCTGATCTCCGCGTACCGTGCCGGTGCCTGGCTGACCCGGTGGCCGGCCGTGGCGTCGCTGGCCTTCCTGATCGCCGGACAGGCCGGTTGGGACGTGCTGCGCGGGGCGCGCCACGGGGGCTGGCCGCTCTTCGTGCTCGACGGCATCGCCTACGCTCTGCTGCCCTGGCTCGTCGGCCGCTACACGACGGCCCGGCGCGCGTACATCGCCGAGCTGGAGCAGCGCTCGGAGCGCGAACAGCGCGAAGCGCGTCAGGCCCTCGTCGAGGCCGTCGCGGAGGAGCGCAGCAGCATCGCCCGCGACCTGCACGACGTGATCGCCCACCATGTGAGCGCCATCGGCGTCCACGCCGGAGCCGCCCGGCTGAAGGCGGCGACGACGCCGGGCACCGAGGTCATGACGGAATCGCTGACCGCCGTCGAGACGTCCAGCCGGGCCGCCATGGTGGACCTGCGGCGGCTGCTCGACCTCCTGCACGGCACCCCGTCGGGGGAGGACAGCCAACCCGGACTGGACAACCTCGCCGAACTGCTGGACCACGCGCACGCGGCCGGGCTGCGGGCCCGCGTCACCGTGCACGGCGTGCTGCCGCCCCTGCCGGAGTCCATGGACATCGCCGTCTACCGCGTGGTGCAGGAGATGCTCACCAACGCCTTGCGGCACGGCAACGGCGCCGCGGCCGAGGTGGAACTGAGGTACGAGGACTCGGCGGTCACCGTGACCGCCGCGAACCCGCTGCCCGTCCCCGCTCCCGCCCGGACCGACTCGCCCCGCCGGGGCCTGCAGGGCATCCGCAACCGGGCCGCCATGTTCAACGGCTCCACCGGCTACGGGCCCACACCCGACGGCCGGACCTGGATCACCTCCGTCTCCTTCCCCCTGGACCTCGCATGACCCTGCGCGTCCTGGTCGCCGACGACCACGCCATGTTCCGTTCCGGCCTGCGAGCCGTCCTGGACACCCAGCCCGACCTCGACTGCGTCGCGGAAGCGGCGGACGGCCGGACGGCGGTCGCCGAAGTGGCCCGGCTGCGTCCCGACGTCGCCATCCTGGACATCCGGATGCCGCGTCTGGACGGCCTGCGCGCCACGGAGGCGATCCTCGCCGACCCGGCGAACGTCACCAAGGTGCTGGTGCTGACCACGTACGACAGCGACGAGTACGTACACCGCGCGCTGCGTGCCGGAGCCAGCGGTTTCCTGCTGAAGAGCCTGCCCCCGGAGGAACTGATCGCGGCCGTACGGGTGGCCGCGCGCGGGGACGCGCTGATCGACCCGTCGGTGACCCGGCGGCTGCTGACCCGTCTCGCCGACGGGGTCGCCCCGCCGCCCGCCCCCGCCGAGGTCGACCGGCTCACCGGCCGGGAACGTGAGGTCCTGGTCCTGATCGCGGCCGCCCATAGCAACGCGGAGATCGCCGCCCGGCTCGGCATCGGCGACGAGACGGTCAAGACCCACGTCTCCCGGATCCTGACCAAGCTGCACCTGCGCGACCGGGTCCAGGCGGTCGCGTACGCCCATGTCCACGGCCTCGCCGGCATAGGTCCGTCACCGTTCACCCCGTCGGGAACCACAGCACGAGGCACCGACCACCGGCGCTAGGGGACTGCTTCAGCGCACCGGCAAGAGCTCCTTGTCGGTCGCTCGTTCCTCTGCGACCGCGCCCGGCAAGCGCCAGTTCGCACCGTGGTCCGAGGGAAAGCGGTGCAGATCGCCATCGCCATCGCGATGTGTTCCAGGCCACCATCTATCCACTCCAGGCACTCCCCGCCATAACCGGGTCCGGCTCCTGCCGACCCCTTCTTCGCGACGACTGAACGACTCCAAGCAAGCGGAAAGCCTGGCCGGTTGAAGTCCGGCTCTTACCGAATGAGGAGTGGGCAGAAGCGACATGAGAAGCAGAACGAGAACGCTGCTCGTGGCAGGGGCGTCGGCCGTACTCGCGGCAGTGACGACTCTGACCGCCATGGCACAGGGAAATGCCGATTCCGCCAACGGCAACCCGAACTCCTATCCCGATCGCCATCCCGTGGTCAGGACCGCGCAGGGACAGGTGCGCGGGGAGGCCGCGTCGATGGTCACCTCGTTCAAAGGGATTCCGTACGCGAAGGCGCCCGTGGGTTCCCTGCGCTGGAAGGCCCCGCAGGCGGCCGCGAAGTGGAGCGGCGTGCGGGACGCCACCGAGTTCGGCGGATCTTGTGTGCAGGGGACCAGTTGGGACCCCGGGTACGAAAAGCCGACCCTGACCGAGGACTGTCTGTACCTGAACGTGTACCGGCCTTCGAACACCACGAAGAAGAACTTGCCCGTCTTCGTGTGGAACCACGGTGGCGGCAACACCGCGGGGGCCGGCCGGGACACCGATCCGGACAAGTTCGTCAGCCGACAGGACGTCGTCTTCGTCACCATCAACTACCGTCTTGGCGCCATGGGTTGGCTCTACACCGACCAACTGGACAAGGACAACAAGGATGGCGCGGCAGGCAACTTCGGTCTCCTCGACCAGCAAGCCGCCCTGCGCTGGGTGCGGCAGAACATCGGCTCCTTCGGCGGCGATCCCGGCAACGTCACTCTCGCGGGGCAGTCAGCCGGCGCCCGTAACACCTGCACCCAGCTCGCCGCACCGGGCGCCAAGGGCCTCTTCGACCGGGCGGTCCTGCAGAGCGGCGGCTGCAATTCGCCCGTACGGACGCAGGCGGCGGCCGCCGACAGCGGTGAGCGATTCGCCGCTGAACTGAACTGCCCGGCGGGCTCCCAACAGCTCACCTGTCTGCGGGCCAAGAGCCCCGCCGACATCCTCGCCGCCCAGCAGAAGGTCGCCCAGAACTCCTCGGTCTACGGCACCGCCGTACTGCCGAAGGACCCCTTTGCCCTGCTCAAGGCCCGGAAACTGACCGATCTGCCGGTCCTGGTCGGCGGCACCTCCGACGAGTCCCAGGGAGGCGTCTTCAGCGCCTACGACTACCTCGGTCATCCCCTCACCGGCGACGAGGTCCACGGTCTCGTCGACCAGATCTACCCGCAGGGCGCGGATCGAGTGAAGGCCGCTTACCCGGTCGAGGACTACTGGTCTCCTTCCGTGGCCGCGGGCGCCATCCAAAGCGACCAGCGCGCCTGTCAGGACCAGACACTGCGCGAACGGCTCGCCGCCGACACCAGGACCTACGCCTACGAGTTCGCGGAGAAGGACGGGCCGTCCTTCACCTCGATCTGGAGGCTGGGCAACAGCGACTACCCGTTCGGCGCCACCCACGTCAACGATCTCGGCTACCTGTGGGACTACCTCGGCACTGCGCTGCCCTTCAGTTCCACACAGGTCCGACTCTCCGACCAGATGATCAGCTACTGGGGCGCCTTCGCCTCGGACGGCGACCCGAACGTGAGACTGGCGCCCACCTGGCCGAGGTACACCTCCCAGGGCACTCTCCTCCAGTTCCACGCACCGTCGGCCACGCGGGTCACGCACGCTCAGATCGACCAGGAACACAACTGCACGCTGTGGGACGAGGTCAGCCCCGCCGCCTGAGGTCGCGTCCCGACGCTCGGATCTCCGCATCTCAGGCGCCAGAACCCGTATCGGGCGCGCCGCGGGGCCGCTGGTCTCACTTACTGGCGGTCCCGCAGGTCAGGGCTTGTGTCGTTGGAAGCACGAGGCCAACTTCATACTGCGAGGAGCCCCCGTGCGCGTCCATCGGCGGTCAGGTCCCGATGCGGCTCCTCTGCTGGTGATCCGTACGGTGGTGCATCCAAAGCGGCACGTCGCAGACCTGAAGCACTCTGTTGTTGGGAGGTCGGCGGGTGCGAACTGGCCCGCGATGTGCAGGCGCCAGGAAGCCTCGTGCACGAGCTCGGTCAGCGGACCGATGTGTTCGGCGGACAGACCGGGCAGCGCCGTCAGCAGCTCCCGCCGCAGCGTCAGCAGGCCCGAGGAGATCTCCTACTACATCGCCTACTGCCCCGTCGACACCACACTCGACCAGCTCATCCGGATCGCCGGCAGCCGGTGGGCGGTCGAGGAATGCTTCCAGACCGCGAAGCAGGAATGCGGCCCGGACGACTACCAGGTCCGCCGCTACCCCGGCTGGCACCGCCACATGACCCTCGCCATGGCCGCCCACGCCTGCCTCACCGTCCTGCGAGCCCGCGCACTCGACACCGACAAAGCAGAAACGGATCCTCCCAACTCATCTACCTCAGCCTCGCCGAAATCCGACGCCTGATCACCCGCCTCACCGACCGCCGCCCCACCCCCATCGACCACATCCTGCACTGGTCGACATGGCGCCGACGACGCCAACACCAAGCACGCATCAGTCACTACAAACGACGCGGCCACAGCCCTTGAACTGGCCAGCAATCAGGACAACCACCGTTGCAGTACTAGTACTCCAGCAGCGCTTCGCTATCTGGCCTGGTCAGAGGCGTCGTCAGGAGTGTAGTGGGCAGAGAGGGGGGCGGGGGCGGTCTTGCCGGACCGCCCCTCCAACGAGTGGCCTCGTCGTCGGTAGTGACAGTGCCGGGCGACGGCCTGACGCCTGCGCCGCCATCGTGACCAGCTCAGTGCGTGGACGCGAAGCGGCGGTCGGGGCTGGGCTGCGGGGCGAGTTGCCAGGAGTCGGCGGACTTCCGCCACGGTGAGCGGAACCAGGGTGGAACCGTTTCTGCATCCCCCTTTGCGGCCGCCTAGGCAGCCGTGGCCGCGAGGAAAGCGTGCGCGAGCATGGCCAGGGTGACGTGCCGCATCCAGCCCACGTAACGTCGGACTTCGTACTGATCCAGGCCGCACTCGTTCTTCGCGGCCTGGAAACACTCCTCGATCGCCCACCGACGCCCGGCCACACTCACAAGCCGGTCGACGCCGGTGCCCACCGGCGCGTATGCGAGGTAGTAGGCGATCTCATCGGGCCTCCTGACGCTGCGCCGGGCCAGCGCCCAGCGGTGATGCGTGGGCCGCTCGCCGTCGAAGTCCGAGACCGCGGGGAGTTGGACGGCTGCCCAGTGATAAACGCGTGGGCCCTTGGCGCCGTCGCCGCACGAGCGTTGCTCCCAGGCTTCCTGCGGTGCTTGCGTGAACAGGTGGTCGATGCGGCCAAAGCCAGGTAGGTGCTGGGACTTTGGGACGGCGAGCACGTAGCCGATGGCGGCTTCTTCCAGCATCCGGCGAAAGCGCCACTCCTGGCCGTAGGCGGCATCCGCGGTCACCCAGGCGATCGGCAGGGGCGAGGCGAGTGAGCGCAGCACCATCTCCTTGGCCAGCTCTGGTTTGGTGGCGAAGGCCCTTTCATCGGGGATCTTTGCGGCGCGGCAGCGTTCGCGGTCGTCCGTCCAGGACTTGGGCAGATACAGCTCGCGGTCCACCAGGGCTCGGCCGCGGGTGGTGGCGTAGGCGGCGAAGACGCCGATCTGGCAGTTCTCGGTGCGGCCGGCGGTGCCGGAGTATTGGCGCTGCACGCCTGCGGAGGTGGTGCCTTTCTTGAGGAAGCCGGTGTCGTCCAGGATGAGCACCCCGTCGTC
>NZ_JBVKBD010000012.1:0-257352 GCF_055657365.1 Streptomyces sp. NPDC107559
CCTGGGCCGGGGCCGCGGTCAGGGCCATGCCCGCGGCGGCGCCGGCGATGGCGACGACGGAGAGGGCCTTCTTCGGGCTGGCGATGCGACGGATGACGGCGAGGGACACGGAGGCTCGCTTTCTTCGGGGACAAGGAGGTCGCTCGCTCGCCGGGGGACCGTGTGTTCCGGTCCTGGCATGCGTCGGCACCGTGACCCTGGGGGGCCGTGGTGCCTGGCGACGTCCTCAAGACAACCAGCCCCGACCGATGTCCGCAATGACCCCTTTTACTAGTTGTGGCCGCATTGGTGTGTTTGCCGGTCCGTGTGAGCTGGCTCTCAATCCCCAGGTCAGGGCACAGATGTGTGCCTAAACCTGTCTCTTTCTGTCCACTATCGCGGTTAGTGGGTGACGTGGGTCATGTGGGGTGCTTCACCGGTTCCGCGACACTGCGCGCACGGAGGCTCACGGTGCGGGTGGGGTGGATGTGACCGCGGTCTCGAATGTGCCGAGGGGATGGCGTCACCCGGGTCTCGGGTGACGCCATCCCCTCAAGAGGTGCGATGGGACTGTCAGCAGGTGCCCTCGTCCTGCCACGGACCCCAGTCGACGCCGGTCGGCGTCTCGTTCTGGGTCCACCACTTGGCTTTCCAGTTGTGGTTGTTGTACGAAGCCTCGTTACCGGCGGTGTAGACCGTGGCCGCGTTCCAGGGCGTCTTGCAGCCGCTGCCCGGCGGTGTGGGCGTGGGGGTCGGTGTGGGCGTCGGGGTGGGTGTGCCGGTGGGCGGGGTGGCGCCGGCGAACTTCACCGAGTACTTCGCGAAGTCCCACGAGTTCTGGGTCACGCTGGAGCAGGTGCCCGACGTGCGGCCGCCGTTGTCGGCGGGGGAGCACTGGCGGTCCCGGTTGAGGGACCAGAAGGTGAAGCGGTCCATGTTGTGGCTCGTGGCGAAGTCCAGCACCGTCTGGAAGTCGGCCTGGGAGAAGTACTCGCCCGTGTCGCTGCGGCCGTTCATGCCGGAGAAGCCCTCATGGGCGTACGCGGTCGCCTGGTCCCAGCCGAACGTCGACTGGAGGATCGTGTTGAAGTTGGCGAGCGCGCTGGTCTGGGACGCGGCGCCGTTGAAGCCGCCGTCGAACGGCATGATGGAGAAGTTGTTCGGGGTGAAGCCCTGGGACTTCGCCTCCAGCAGCATCTGCTTGCCGAACCAGCCGGTGCCGTCCGCCGTTCCGGCCGTGGTGACGGACACGTACAGGCCCGGGTTGTTCTGCTGGAGGATCTTGGCGGCGCCGATCTCGTTCCTGACGGCCGCCGTGTTCTCGTACTCCGGCTCCTCGAGGTCGAAGTCGATGGCATGCAGGCCGTACTTGGTGATGACCTGCTGGTAGGCGGCAGCTGTGGCGGTCGCGTCCGAGCAGGCCTGGCCGAGCTTGGTGCCGCCGTAGCCGCCGATCGAGACGGAGACGTCACCGCCCTTGGCGCGGATGGTGTTGATGACCGACTGCACGGCGGTGTCCGAGGACACCGCCGACGTTCCGCCCCAAGTGGGCGAGCAGCCGCCGCCGTTGGGGGCGAGGATGAACGCGAGCTGGAACGCCTTGAGGCCGGTCGCGTCCATGATCGCGGCCGCGTCCGGCGGATCGTTGTCCGTCGGCATCAGGTAGGGGGCGGCGGCGTACCACCGGTTGCTGAGCGCGGCGGTCGCGCCCGAGGCGCTGCCGGCGACGAGTGCGGTCGCGCCGGCCGCGGCCAGGCTCACGGCGGCTGCCGCGCCCAGACATGCGCGAAGACGTCTCACTGTGCCTCCAGAGGGGTGGGGGAAGCCCCAGCTTCCGGGCACTGTCGCGATCACGTCAATCATGTTGGACTAGACCAGACGACTCTTTGGTCTGGACCAGACGAAGAGTTTACCCAAGTGCCGTTTCCCGCCCGCTACTTGAGTGTCAAGCCGGGAACGAATCGCCTACGGCGGGCGGAGTTGTCTGCAACCTCCGGGTCGATGCTCCGAACTCGTCCTGGCCGAAGACTGCGGATTCATCGGAAAGCGGCGATGCGGCGCCGAGCCCAGTCGGCGAAGGCGCGGGGTGCGCGGCCGAGGACCTGCTGGACATCGGGGCTGATGCGCTGTTCCGCGGGGGTGGGTTCGCCGAGGATGGTCAGCGTCGTCTCGACCACGGACTCGGGCATGAACCGGAGCATCTGCGCGCGGGCTTCGTCCCGGGTCTGCTCGACGAACCGGACGGGTTCGCCGAGTGCGGCGCCGATCGCCTGGGCCCGCTCGCGGGGCGTGTCGAGCGCGGGCCCGGTCAACTCGTAGACCAATCCCGTGTGTCGGTCCTCCCGCAGGGCCGCGGCGGCGACCTCGGCGATGTCGTCCGGGTCGATCGTCGGCAGGCCGACGTCGGCGAACGGTGCGGCGACGGTCCTTCGGGTACGCACCGACTCGGCCCAGGCGTACGCGTTGGAACTGAAGCCTCCGGGCCGCAGGATCGTCCAGGCCATGCCGGACTGCCGGACGGCGTCCTCGATGGAGCGCGCGGTGTCCCCGTGCGAGGCCGACCCGGGTCGGGTCGCGACCCCCTGGGAGGACAGCAGGACGACTCGGCCGACGCCGCCGGCCTTGGCCACGTCGAGGATGTCCTGCGGGTTCAGCAAATGCGCGCTGGGGCCTCCGTTCTGGAGGAACAGTGCGTCGGCACCGTCGAACACGGGCCGCAGGCTCTCGGGGTCGACCAGGTCGGCCCGTCTGTGATCGACGTGCTCCGGTACGTCCGCCGCCGAGATCCCCCGGGATGTCGCGGTCACCTGGACACCCGCCGCCGCGAGGGCCTGTACGAGCGAACGGCCGACGTTGCCGGTTGCCCCCGTCACTACAAACATGAACAACTCCCGTGTCGAACAAGCATGGTTGCCACGCCCGGGCGGGCGGGACCGTCGCGCGGAGCCGCGCTCCGGACGACACGAGGACGCTAACAGCGCCGATATAGTAGGTACCTAGAGGAAAGCGACTATCCCGAGGGGTGCACGTGGCCGGTGAAACCGACGGGGTGGCTACTGCGGTCGACCCTCAACTCGCCTGTCCGACCAGTGCGGTCGTGGACATCGTGTTCAGCCGGTGGACCACGCCGATCCTGTGGACGCTCAACGCGCACGGCCGGCAGCGCTTCGTCGAGCTGGAACGACGGATCGGCGCGATCACGCCGAAAGTGCTGACCCAGCGGCTGAGGCAACTGGAGCGCGACGGCATGGTCGTACGGACGTACCACCCGGAGGTCCCCCCTCGGGTCGAGTACGAGATCAGCGAACTGGGCCGCAGTCTTGCCCCGCTCTTCGCGCACCTCGCCGGCTGGGCTGCCGCCAACCTGGACAGGGTCGAGCAGGCCCGGCACGACTACGACACCGATCCAGCCCGATAGCACGTCGGCGAAAGGTCCGTCGGGACCGAGCGGAGCGTCGCGTCGCCGACGGGCGTGCGGCTCATGCGGTGTGGCCGCCGCGGTTGCTCGACGTGGTGGGGCTCGTCGCAGTCGCCGCAGACCTCCCGTGCCGTGGCCCGCCACCAGCTCCAGGAGATCGCGGTGCACACCTACGACGCCCAGCTCACCGCCGGTGACGGGCAGCCGCTGCCGGAGGAGGTGGCACTCGACGGTGTCGAGGAGCTCATGTCCACCTGCTGCGCAACGACGAGCCCTTGGCCGCACAAGCCCGCCGCCCTCGACTTCCACACCACCGAGGGCCGCTCCTGGCGCGTCTCGCTCTCCGCCGACGGCGCCCGGATCGCCCGTCTTCCGGCGCCGCCCGGCGCGCTGCCCGCCGACGACGAGGGCCAGGACACGGCCGACGCCTTTGCCCGGGACAGGGCCAGTGACATGGTCCTCGCCTTCTACGACCGTGTCCCGATCACCTCCCTCCAACTCGACGGCGACCTGAGCCAGTTCGAGCTGCTGTGGGCCTGGGAGCCGGAGGGCTAGGGCATCGCGCGGGGCTGCACGGTGTCGAACGGCAGAGCGCGGCGGAAGACGACCATGGCCTGACCGGGGCCGTTGTAGTCGTCGACCGTCTGCGCGTCGAAGCCGAGGCTGCGATGGAACGCGATCGACCCGGTGTTGCCGAGGGAGGTGATCGCCTTCAGTCGCAGCGCGCCCTGCCGCTGCGCGGCGTCGGCGAACGCGGCGTACAGACGGCGTCCGAGCCCGGTGCCGCGGGCGTCGTCGCGAGTGGCGATCAGGTGTACGTACCCGGTGCCGGTCGGGGTGACGAACCCGAGGATGTACCCGTGAATCCCGTCCTCGGTGCGGGCGGCCAGGCAGGTTTCACCGAACTCCTGCACCAGCGCCCGAAGGTGCAGGGGCCGAAGGTCGCGCTCTCCCCAGTACCGGTGATGATCGGCGAGAACCTGGTTGAGCTCGGTCATCCCGGCCGAGGTGATCTGTATGCGCATGACATGCAGCATGGCAGGAGCTCCGGGCGGGGCGGGAAACGCCCGAAGGCGGCGGCCCCGGGGTCGGGGGCCGCCGCCTTCGCGGATGGCGCGCTCAGGTCGGCGTGCCGGGGGTGACTGGCTGATCGGTGGATCAGTACCAGTGGTGGGTCTGCCAGAAGTCCCAGGCCTGGGCGGGGCTGCCGTAGCGGGAGTTCATGTAGTCCAGGCCCCACTTGATCTGGGTGGCGGGGTTGGTCTTCCAGTCGGCACCGGCGGTGGCCATCTTCGAGCCGGGCAGGGCCTGCACGAGGCCGTAGGCGCCGGAGGAGGAGTTGGTGGCGGTGTGGTTCCAGCCGCTCTCGTGGGTGACGATCTGGTTGAAGGCGTTGTACTGGGCCGCGTCCGGGATCATCCGGTGCGCGATCGCCTGGGCGGAGGAGGCCGAGGTGGTCGCTGCCTGGGCCGGGGCCGCGGTCAGGGCCATGCCCGCGGCGGCGCCGGCGATGGCGACGACGGAGAGGGCCTTCTTCGGGCTGGCGATGCGACGGATGGCGGACACGGACACAGAGAGCCTCTTTCTTCGGGGACAGGGAGGTCGCTCGCTCGCCGGTGGGCCGTGTGTTCCGGTCCTGGCATGCGTCGGCACCGTGACCCCTGGGGGGCCGTGGTGCCTGGCGACGTCCTCAAGACAACCAGCCCCGACCGATGTCCGCAATGACCCCTTTTACTAGTTGTGGCCGCATTGGGGTGTTTGCTGGTCCGTGTGAGCTGGCTCTCAATCCCCAGGTCAGAGCATGCGTCCGCTTCTAAACCTGTCCCTTTTTGTCCACTATCGCGGTTAGTGGGTGACGTGGGTCATGTGGGGTGCTTCACCGGTTCCGCGACACTGCGCGCACGGGGGCTCACGGTGCGGGTGGACCGGATGTGACCTGGCATACGTGAGGGGTGTCAGGTGAGGTCGGTGGCGAGGAGGTCCATCAGCAGGCCGTCGTGCCAGCTTCCGTCCGAGCCCCGCTCATAGGCCCGCATGACGCCGATCGGACGGAACCCCACCTTGCGATAGCAGGCGATGGCCGCCGCGTTGTCGGCCGCCGGGTCGATGACGAGACGGTGGTGGGCGTGGTCCTCGATCAGGTGCCGGACCAGGGTGCGGACGGCGTCCGTCCCCAGGCCCCGGCCGTGCACCGACGGGTCGAGGTAGACGTCGATGCCGGCGTGCCGGTATTCCGGGTCCTGCTCGGCGTACCACTGGATCTGCCCGACCACCCGTCCCTCGTACTCCACTACGAACACCCGGGTGTCCGCGTCGGCGAGATCCCCGGCCACCTCGGCCGCCAGGTCGGGGCCGCCCCGCCACCACCGATGCACCTCGGGCGTGGCGCGGATCGCGGCCAGGCACGGGATGTCCCGGTGGTCGGCGGGCCTCAGGACCACGCCCCGCCGTCCGTGCAGGGTCGGCAATGCGGTGCTCATGGCCCTGACGTTACGGGCTCGGGGCGCGTTTGCCACGAGACCGTACGGCGGCGGGACGGACGAGGCGGAGGCGGTCAGCGGTCCTGGGAGAGTTCAAGGAGTTCGGCGAAGGTTCCGTCGGCGTGGACGAGGTCGTCGTAGCGTCCCTGCTCGGTGATCCTGCCGTGCTCCATCACCACGATATGGTCGGCGATCTTGGTGTTCTCCAGGCGGTGGGTGACCACGATGGTGATGCGGCCGGCGGCGATGGCTTTGATCTCCTCGAAGATCTGGTGCTCGCCGCGCGGGTCCATCTGGGAGGTCGGCTCGTCCAGGATCAGCAGCCCGGGGCGGCGGTACAGGGCCCTGGAGCAGGCCACGCGCTGCCACTGGCCGCCGGACAGCTCGGAGCCGCCGAAGATGTCGCGGGACAGCAGGGTGTCCAGACCCGCGGGGAGGTCGTCGACGGCCTCGCGCAGGCCGACCGCGTCGATGGCCTCCCAGACGGGTGTGTCGTCGTGGGTGCGGGGCTGGCCGAGGGTGACGTTCTCGCGGACCGGCATCGGCCATTGGGCGAAGATCTGCGGGACCAGGCCGGTGCGCGCCCACACGGTGGCGGGGTCCACCTGGGCGAGGTCGGTGCCGTTCCAGGTGACCCGGCCCTTGTCCGGCAGGTAGATGCCGGTGAGGAGGCGGGTGAGGGTGGACTTGCCCGAGCCGTTCGCTCCGACGATCGCGAGGATCTGACCGCGCTCCAGGGTGAGGGAGACGCCGTCGACGGCCGGCTTGTCCTTGCCCGGGTACTGGTAGACGACTTCCTCGAGCCGGATCTGCTCGGTGGCGGCGCCGTGCCTGACGGCCCCACGCTTGGGGGCGCGAGCCGCGGCGTCGTCGAGAAAGGCCTGCATGTCGCTCAGGTAGAGGCTGGTGTGGAAGACCGCGGCGCCGTTGACGACGACCTGGGAGAGCGCGGCGAGCGTGGTCTGCACGGCGATGACGGCCGTGGCCGCGACGGCCAGTTCGATCCGGCCCGAGACCGCCAGCCACGCGAGGGCTGCCCAGGTGGCGACGAGGAAGACGCCGCCCGCCGACGCGGAGAGCACCGCGATCCGCAGGGTGCGCGGCGCGGCGGCAAGGGTGCGCCGGTCGCACCGGTCGGACAGGGCCCGGTACCAGTAGACGAGGTAGTCGCTCATCGAGTTGGCGCGTACCTCGTCGCCGTACTTCGAGGTGGTCGCCCACCAGCGCATCATGCCGCGTACGTTGCGGTCGGCGACGTTGGCGTAGTGGATCTCGTAGTCGACCCGGGCGGTCAGGACCGCCCCCACACCGGCCGGCAGCACGGCGAGCAGGAGCAGCGGCAGCATCAGCGGGTTCAGCACCGACAGCACGCCGCCGGCGGTGACCATCCGGATCAGCGCGGACAGGAAACGCTGGGCGTCGGTGACCATCACCTGGGTGCGGATCACCCCCATCTCGGCCGCCTCGTGCCGGTCCGAGAACCCCTCCTCCGCGTACGCGGACGCCTCCACCCGGCACACCGCCTCGACCAGCGAGCTGTCCGTCTCCGTCGTCAGCCTTGGGGTGACCCGCCGCTCCGCGTACGTGGCCACGGCCGCCGCACCGCGGCCCAGCGCGGCGGCGAGCGCGACCACCAGCAGCGCGGGGACGGCTCCGCGCAGCCGGTCTCCGGCGGAGCCGTCGCCCAGGACGGGCCTCATGGCGCGGGCGGTGGCGGCCAGCAGCACGGCGGCCGAGACACCGGTGACCACCTGGCAGCCGAGCAGGAACTGAACGGCCCGCCGATCGGTCCGCCATGCCAGCCGGGCGATCCGGCCCAGGACGGAGGGGATCTGTGCGCACATCCGCCGGAAGGAGACCTCGGCGAGCGGATTGACGGAGTACTGCCCGCTGTAGGTGATCTCCGCCGGCGGTGGTGGCGGTGGCGGAGGTGTGGTGGCTTGCTGTCGGTTCGTGTCGTCCGAGGTCAACGTCGAGCCCCCTTGACGGTGGTCCAGCATGGTCGTGGGGCTCAACGACCGACCCGGGATATCGAACACATGTGTTTCGGCCGGACCTGGAATCCCGGGACAGTGCGCGTGGCGTCGCGTGCCGGATGCATGGATCCAGTCCCTGCAACAGGTGTGCTGGACAGGGCGGTTGGCCGAAACGCCGACGACGGCCGCCGCGATGCCGACGACCGCCGCCGCGACGCGGACGACGGCCGCCGCGATGGCGGGCGCTATGCCCCGCGGGTGCGCTCCGCGATCCAGCCGGCCATCGCCCGTACGCCGATACCGATGGCGCGCTCGTCCGGGAGGAAGTCGGGGAAGTGCGGATAGCTCGTCGTGATGGGTGCACCGGGGCTCCGGACGCCGAGGAACGTGTAGGTGCCGGGAATGCGGTTCAGGTACAGGGCGAAGTCTTCGCCGCTGAACGGCGGGAAGGAGGCGTGGAGTTCGGTGACCGTGTCCGGGCCGAGGGCGCGGTGCAGATGGCGGGCCAGCAGGTGAGCGTCGTGCTCCGGACAGACCAGGGCCGGGAACGGCTCGGCCGGGAAGCGTACCTCGGCACCCGCGTAGGGGGCGGCCGCCCGACGGACGGCGTCGCGTACCTCCACGTACCGCTCCTGCGGCCAGCAGCGGTAGGACACACTCACTTTGGCCTCCTGGGCCGTTGTGGCCCGGTCGACCTCCTGGACGGTGGCCCGGAGGGCCACGAACCGCTTCAGCGGCCCGTCGGGCGTCTGTGCGTCGGCGACGATGCGCTCCAGGTCCGCCGGGCCCTGCGGTACGGCGACCGTGGCGAGCGCACCGATCTCGGCGGCCAGGCGCCGCGCCGCGTCGACCGCGTCCAGTCCGCGAAGTGCCACCTCCCCCTTGTCCTGGCCCGGCATTCCGTAGCCCGGAGGCACCGCGAACCGGCCGACCGGGAACGGTCCGCAGTGCAGCGCGTGGATCTCCTCGATGCCCAGCCGCTCCAGCACGCCCGCATCGATCAGCGCTTGGGCGCCGGAGAGCGTCTCCTCGGCGGGCTGGAAGAGGAACACCGCTGTACCGCTCAGGCGCCGGCGCAGCCGCGCCAGGACCCGGGCGACGCCGATGCCCATCGCGGTGTGGACGTCATGCCCGCAGACATGGGCCGGCGCGGGGCCCGTCCCGACGATGTCCGTGGGCGGAACCGCGTCCATGTCCGCCCGATAGGCGACCGTCCGGCCGGGGCGCGAGCCCCGCAGGACGCCGACCACACCGTGGCCCCCCACCCCGGTGGCCACGGTCAGTCCGGCCGCCCGCAGCTCCCGGGCCACCACGGCGGCCGTACGCCGTTCCCGCCCCGGGGCTTCGGGATGCCGATGGATGTCCCGGCGCAGCTCGATCAGCGCCTGCCGGACCCGCGCGGTCTCGGCGTCCACGGCCGCCTGCCCCACCGGTCCTGCCCACCCGGCAGCGGTGGCCTGACCGGCGCCCGCCAGGACGGCCCCCGCGCCGGCCGCCGCCGCGCCGGCCAGTAACGTGCGGCGCGCGAGGGCGCGTTCCACAGGACGAGTCACTGTCTTCTCCTTCGGCTCAAGTGGTCTGCCGAGACACACGTTCGCCGCAGACGCATGTCCCTGCCCATCCGGTGAGCCACCGCTTCGGGGTGGGGACACCTGGACCACAGGCTGTGGCAGGGTCGGCGTGTCGCCTCAAGGCGTTGTGATCGCTAGGCTCGACGACCATGAATCAGCGGCGACAGAAGAAGCTCTCCCGCCGACTTTTCGGGGCGATCCTCGATGCCGACCCCGCACAGGTGCGGGCACTGCTGCGGAGTGGAGCGCACCCGGAGCGGGGGGACCGTGACGGCACCCTCCCCCTCTATCTGGCATCCGTGCAGGGAGAGGCCGAGATAGCGCGCCTGCTCCTGGAGGCCGGCGCCCGCCCGGACGCCGAGAGCAGGGGTGACGGTTCGGACGGCACACCGTTGTGCGCGGCCGCGTGCTGGGGGCACACCGAGACCGTGCGCGCCCTGCTGGCCCACGGAGCCGACCCCTGCCTGCGTGAGGAACACGGACGGGGTCTGTCCCCCCTGGACTGGGCGGACCACGGAGCCCACGCCGAGACCGCCGCCCTCCTCGTCGCAGCCGGAGCGACCCCCACGAACAGCCCTAGGTGAGCCGGAGCACCAGCCGGGCGGCGGTGGACTTGCCCGAGCCCGACCCGCCCACCGGTGCGAGGGCAGGGGCGCCGTGTCCGTCGTGAACCCGGACAGGGACGGACCACGGCGTGCGTCGGTCAGACCGGGGGCGCTCGCCGGCAGCTGCCGGGTGTACGCGTGCCGGGGTCGGCGAGGACGTCACGGGTCGGGCCCGCCTCCGCCGACGTCAATGCCGGAACCGGACGCTCCCCCGGAGGGCCGGGACGGCCGCCGTCACCTCCGGGGAGTCACGGTTCAGGAACCGCCGCGTTCGCGCGGGGTCTTCTGGCCCGCCTCGATCGCCACCGTCAGCCGGTTCTCCGCCGGCGGCAGCGGGCAGGTGGCCAGGTCCGTGTAGGCGCACGGCAGGTTCGTGGCCCGGTTGAAGTCCAGGACGACCGTGCCGTCGGCAGCGGGCGGTGCGACGGACAGGGTCCGGCTGGCGGTGTAGGTGGTGACCCCGGAGGTCCCGTCGGTGAACAGCACGGTCAACCGGCCCTGACCGGACCCGGGGAACGCGGTCAGCGACAGCCGGTACCCGTCCACCTCGAACTCGATCCTGCCGGGCGCGTCGTACACGTGCTCCAGACCCTCGACCACGGCACCCACGGTGGTGGGCCGCGGTTCGTCGAAGGGGATGTACCGGCCCGTCACGGCCCAGCGCGGGTCGGGGGCGTAGGCCGGTGTTCCGGTGAAGGCCGTGCGCAGCGGCGCGTCCGGGTGCCGGGGGCGCACGATGTCTTGACCGCCCCGCTTGGCGACCTCGATGACGGCGTCCTTCCAGATCGCGTCGACGCCGCCGCGTTCGGGCAGCACGCCGAAACGGTGCTCACCGTCGACCGGCTTCCCCTCGACGACCAGTTCCTCACCGTCATCCAGTGTGACGACGACCCCGTCGGGGCCGGTGTGCCAGGTTCCGGGGGCGTCGGTGAAGCGCTGCGGCCGGTCGTCGAGCCAGTGCAGGCCGGTGATCGCCAGGAACCCGTGTGGGCCGGAGAGCCGGGCCTCTTGTTCGCGGTACCACTCCAGCCATTGCTCGGTGAAGGCATGGAGGTCTGCCGTGGTCGCCTCGGTGGTCATGAGATCTCCTGCTTCTGCACGCCGGATGCGTCGAGCGGTACGCCATCAGTCATGTCAGTGGGAACGGGCGGTCGGTGAGCCCGCATTCCGCTCGTGTGTGACAGCTTCATGTCAGCCGTGTGAGGGCCTGGGCGGCCGAGGCGGGCCTGTTCCTCACCGGGTCGCCAAGGACGGGCGGTCAACGGACGGCGGTCAATGGACGGGCGGTCAATGGACGGGCGGTCAATGGACGGCGGCCCGGTCGGCGGAGGTTGCCCGTCGCCTCCTCGGCCAGCACGACGACCTGACGGCTCCCGACGCGCACGTCGGCCGTGGCCGACCACGGGTGACCGGCGTGGTGGGCCGCAGCTCGGGCGTTGCGCACCTCGCCGGTGACGGTGGGCAGCCCCGGCCGGGCGAGGACAGCGTCGATCTTCGTACGGGCGTACGCCAGGGTGGCCTCGTCGACGGTGCCGTCGGTGCGCAGCCGGATCGGCGGGGCCTGTCGTGTGCTGTCGGTGGTCACGGGGGATCCCTCCTCAGGAGCGGAATGCATCGGCGTTCGGTGGTCAGGCCGCGGTGCCGGGCAGCCACAGGTCGGGGCCGAAGACCTCGTAGCGGATGCGACGCGGGGAGACACCGGCGGCCAGCAGCTGTCCGCGCACGTCGCGCATGAAGGGGAGCGGGCCGCACAGGAACACCGTGGCTTCGGCGAGGAGTTGGGTTCCGCTCAGGTCCATGAGTCCGGCTCGCGCCGCAGGCTCCTCCGGGCCCGGGCGTTCGTACCAGAAGACGGACCGGGCGTCCGGCAGCCGCTCGACGAGCGTGTGTGTCTCCGCGCGCAGCGCGTGGTCGGCGGGGGAGCGGTCGGCGTGCAGGACCAGAACCGGCCGGGTCGAGCCGAGGGCGGCGAGATGGGCCAGGATGCCCGTCATCGGGGTGCAGCCGATACCCGCCGAGACCAGGACGACCGGGGTGACGGCGTCGGCCGGGTCGTCGAGGAAGACATCGCCGAACGGCGCGGACAGCAGCAACTCGTCACCCTCACCCAGGGTTTCGTGCAGCAGGGTGGAGACCTCACCGTCCGGCTCCCCGCCCTCGCCCGCGGCCCGCTTCACGGTGATCCGCCGCAGCTCACCACCCGGGTCCGAGGACAGGGTGTACTGGCGCAACTGGTGCACACCGTCGGGCATGCGCACCCGGACGCTCACGTACTGGCCGGCGCGGGCCCGCGGTGCCGGCTCGCCGTCCGCCAGACGCAGCAGGAAGGAAACGGCGTCGGAGGTCTCCGTACGGCGTTCGACGACCGTCCACGGCCGCCGGCTCCCGCCGGGCTGTACCCCCGCGTCCTGGTACAGGAGGGCCTCCCGGCTGATCAGGGCGCCGGCCATCAGCCAGTGGACCTCGTCCCAGGCGGCCGCGACCTCGGGAGTGACCGCGGCTCCGAGGACGTCCGCTATCGCGCCGAACAGGTACTTGTGGACGATCGTGTACTGGTCGTCGGTGACACCGACGGCGGCATGCTTGTGGGCGATACGTGACAGCAGCGCGTCGGGCCGCGCGCCGGGGTTCTCCAGGAGCGCCGTGGCGAACCCGGCGATCGAACCGGCCAGCGCGCGGCGCTGGGCCCCGCTGGCCTGGTTGCCGCGGTTGAACATCCCGTCGAGCAGTTCCGGCCGCTCGCGGAACATGGCGGCGTAGAAGCGGGTGGTGATCTCGTCGAGCGCCCCGGCCACGGCGGGCAGGGTGGCCCGTACGAGAGCTGCGGACTCCGCGGACAACATGGAACCTCCAGGGAAGTGCGGTGCGGCGGATGACGGGCGCGACGCGGACGGTGACGCTCGGGAGCGACGCCGCGGGGCCGGTTTCCGCTTCACCGACAGCGTCTCTCCTCGGCGGTGTCCGTGATCAGGTCCCGATGGTCCTCACCGGGGGCCGAACGGTCCCGAAGCACGGAGGAGAGTCGGCCTGTTGACGATGCGGTCCACACCCGTGGGCCCGGCCGGTCGGTCCACCGCACGTACGGCCTCGTCCGCGAGCGGTCCTTCGGGGAGGCCCGGACGGTAGCCGGCGCCGGCCCGGCGGGCGCGATCACGCGCGCCCGCCGGTCGTCCCAGCCCATTCAGCACGTGGAGCTGCTGGAGATCTTGATTCCGGTGACGCTGTAGCCGTCGGCGAAGAGCGTCTGGGTGTTCGGCGGAAGGCAGATCGAGGACCCGTCCTGGAGCCGCAGATACGCCACGTCGTCGTTGCGGGTGTTCAGGACCCCGTAGTGCGGCCGAGGCTTGACCGCCTGGTAGCCACTGGTGACGTCCCGGTACTTCGAGATCGGCTTGCCCGCCAGCAGATCGGCGTTGTTCAGGTAGAAGCAGACGTAGGGGTACGGACAACCCTGGGTGGGGGCTTCCGCGTGGGCCGCGGACGCGCCCGTCAAGGACATGGCCGCGACGGTCACGCCGGCCGCCGCGAATCCCGCAGCCTTCCGGATGACGGACTTCATCAGACCTCCAAGAATTCAGTGAACCATTCGAAGCCGCCCGCGATCGGCGACCGGACATGACCAGGCCCGGACAAAGCCGCGGCGGACATGTCCCGCTTTCGCGAATTCCCTGCACGCCAAGGGTGCTTGCGGACGCTCACGCCCGGAACCTGTCGGCCGGCTCGGCGCTGCCACTCGTCGCGGACGCTCTTTCCGACTACGCACAGGATCTTCCGGCAGCCGCCGCCCGACCCACAACGGTGGGATGGTCTCACCCCGGTTGACCTGCAAGAACGGGGAAGCCTGGGATGTCTCCCCAGGACAGGGAGACGCTTTGCCTTTCAGCGCGGCCAAATCGGCCCGGTTCGGGGGGCGTAGGACTCACGACGGATCGGTCCTGTGCCGCGGGGCCGATGCGGTGGGAGACACCGTTCCCTACGCTGCCTCGGTCAGTACATGATCGATGTCGAGGAGCATGCCATGCCCGCCACCGGCCAGAGCCACATCCGTATCGCCCGGCCCTCCCGTGACCTCGCCGCGGCGGAACGGTTCTGGGTCGGCGGGCTCGGGTTGAGCGTGCTGTTCCGGTCGGAGAGCGCAGGCGGGCCGGACGAGCACGATCTGTTGATGGTCGGCTGGCCCGACGCCTCCTGGCACCTTGAACTCGTCCACGACGCCGCGGTCGAACCACGGCCCACCGAGGGGGACCTGCTCGTCGTCTATCTCGACGAGCAGGTACCGCAAGCGCTGCTCGCACGCCTGGAAGGCCACGGGGGCAAGCGCGTGCAGGCGCGCAACTCGTACTGGGACACCTGGGGTGCCAGCGTCGAAGACCCTGACGGCTACCGGCTGGTGCTCAGCACCCGCGGCTGGAGCAACTCCTGACGCCCCGGCAGACCGAGACCGTACGCGCTGCTGTCAGGGACGCGGGTTGAGCGACGGGTTCAGTGGCTGCGGCAGCTGTCCTGCCGCGTCCACGGTCGCAGCTTCTCCGGGTTGCGGACCGCCCAGATCCGGGTGACGCGCCCGTCGGAGACGTCGAACGCGGCCACCGTCATGACGGTCCCGGCACGCCGCGCCACCAGGCCCGGCACACCGTTGACCGAGCGCTCCAGCAACTCCAGCCCGGGAGCCTTGTCGGCGATGGCGACCAGGTACCGGGCGATGCGCGCGCCGCCCTGGACCGGGTGCAGCACGGCGCCGACCAGGCCGCCACCGTCGGCTGTCATCACGGCGGCCGGGTCGAGGAGACCGACGAGGGCTGCGATGTCCTTGGTCTCCCATGCCTCCTTCACGCGCCGCACCACCTCGGCCCGGCCGGTCGCGGTCGCCGGGGCGTCTGCGGCGCCGACCCGCCGTCGGGCGGAGGACGCAAGCTGCTTGCAGGCCGTGGGGGTACGTCCGAGCACGTCGGCGATCTCGGCGAACGGGTACCGGAAGATGTCGTGCAGGACGAGCGCCACCCGTTCGGCGGGCGTCATCGACTCCAGGACCACGAGGAAGGCCATGGCCACCGACTCGTCCAGGACGATCTGGTCGGCGGGGTCCGCGGAGCCGGTGGGATCGGCCCCGACCGTATGGTTCCACTCGGTGCGGTCGGGCAGCGGTTCGGGCAGCCATGCGCCGACGTAGTGTTCACGGCGGGCCCGCGCCGAGCCGAGCAGGTCCAGACAGATGCGGCTGGTGACCGTCGTCAGCCAGGCGCCGGGGGAGCGGATCTCCTCCTGCCGGGCCTGCGGCAGCCCGTACCAGCGGGTGTAGGCATCCTGGACGGCGTCCTCTGCATCGGTCACCGAACCGAGCAATCGGTAGGCGACATTGACCAGTTGACGTCGCTCGTCGGCTGCCTCCGCTGTACCGGCCCGCGCACTTCCCATGCTTCCGGTGGCCCCCTCGCCTTACCTTTCGTCCGCCTGCGTCGTCGGACTGGTGAGACCTTATCGATCTGTCGCCCGAGGGCGCAGAAGGGGACTGTGACATGGCCACTGAGACGGCGAAGACGGCGAAGACAACGAAGGCGATGGCATCGACGGGCGTACGACGGGGCTCCGCGTTTCTGCGGATCGCCATCACTCTCCAGACCCTGACCATCTTCCTTCAGGCGGTCTCCGCAGGCCTGTTGTTGACCGCTTCCTACGGAGAGACGTTGCACAGTGTGGGAGCCCGGGTGATGTACGGGGCGTCGATGCTGTACGTGCTTGCGGCGGTGCTGGCGTGGAAGCCGGGCGGCGGCTCGCCCCGGCCGGTCTGGCACGCGTCAGGGTTCCTCGTACTGGCCTCGATCCAGGTGGTGCTCGGCATCGCGCACGTTCCGTCGGTCCATCTCCCCCTCGGTGTCCTGATGTTCGGTCTGAGCGTGCTGGCGTTGTCCCGGCACACCGCCACAGGCCCGCGCAGCGACCACCGATGACGGCGACCCGCACCGCGGGCCGGTTTCGGTCCGGGCCGGCAGGGGTTCGGGGGTACGGATCGCCGTCAGGGCGCCTCGGTCGTCCGGGCCCGGCCGCTGGGACGCCCTGCCAGCCGGCACCCGAAGCAGTTCTCGTGGCCGCCGCGTACGGAGTGGTCCCGCGCCGAGAGCCGCCGCTGGTCGATGCCGCGCGGTACGGGCGGCTTGCCCCAGCCCGCCAGATGCAGGGCCCACGTGATCAGAACCGCTGTCACCAGCACGGCGAGCCCGACCCAGATGCCCGGGCGCCAGCTGACGACGCCCATGCCGACGGCGAGTGCCCCGATCGTGGCGACGGCGAAACCTGTCCATCCGGCAATGGTGTGGCCTTCGTCGTGGTGTCCACTCACGTACTTGCCTCCTTGCGTCCGTGGACTGCAATGGCTTAGCAAGTAAGGAATTTAGCTCACCGAACTCGGAACGGACTACTCGCCCGACGCGTTGATCAGGAAAACCGGCATCGAAGGGGGCGTTGTGCGATTCGCTGACGGTCCGAGTGCGCACTGTGACGTTCACGTCGCGGCGGCTGTGCCGCGCGTCTGGGAACTGGTGACCGACATCGGCCTGACCGCCCGGCTCAGCCCTGAACTACAGCGTGTCGCATGGCTCGACGGCGCAGACCGGCCCTCGGAGGGTGCGTGCTTCGAGGGCTACAACCATCACCGGCGGCTCGGCGAGTGGCGGACCGTCTCCCATGTGGTCGAGCTGACCGAACCGCACGTGTTCGCCTGGGCCGTCACCGATGCGGACGGCCACTACGGAGAACCGACGCTGGATCCGGCGAAGGCCATGGCGAACTGGCGCTACGAACTCGACGTCGAAGGCGGGGGCAGCCGGCTGCGGCAGTCGGTCCGCGTCGGGCCGGGCCGCAGCGGACTCACGTTGGCCCTGGAGCGCTGGCCGGACCGGGAGGAGGAGTTCATCGCATTCCGGCTGCAGGAGTTGCACGCCGGGATGGAAGCCACCCTTCGTGGCATCAAGGCGCTGGCCGAGGACGCCGTCTGACTTGCCGTCATGCCGTTCTCGGTCTTGCTCCAGCGCGGGTGTCCGTAGCAGAGGCGGGCGAGTGCATTCACGCTCGCGCAGGCGAGCGAGACTGAATATTTCAGCAGCTCGATTGAAATACGCCTAAACCGCACGGAACGCGGAACTCGGGAGAAGCAAGGAACTCGAGAGACGGCAGGACACGGCAGAGGAGGCAGGCAGATGCGTCGAAGGATGGTGCAGGAGAAGGCCGGCAGGAGGTCCGCGTCCAGTCGTCGCGCGCTGGAGGAGACGGACGGGGGCTCGCGTCCCGAGATCCGGAAGGACATCGCGCGCATGTGGTGGCCGGATGAACGCTGCGGACAGGTACCGAGCGGCGCTCCATAGGCGAGCGGCGCTCCATAGGGGCCCGGGCGCCGCACCCCCTCGCGCGCCTGGGCACGTCAGCCGACGCCCATGCGCAGATGGCGCACCCCGCACTCGCGGCAGAAGGGCTCGGACGCAGGCGTGCCCCAGGCGGTGGACGGCTGAGGCAGACCTTCGGCAACGGCCTACCAGCTGATTCCGGCCGCCACCGGCAGGTGGTCGCTGCCGGTGGTCGGCAGTACCCATGAGCTGTCCGCCTTCACGCCGCGCACCAGGATCTGGTCGATCCGCGCGACCGGGAACGCCGCAGGCCAGCTGAAGCCGAAACCGTCCCCGGCTGCCTCCTGTGCCGAGCGCAGCCGCGAGGTGAGGCCGGTGAACGCACGGTCGTCCGTGGTGCCGTTCAGGTCACCGAGCAGCACCACCCGCTCATTGTGCTCGGCGGCCATGGCCTCGGCGAGCGCCCGTGCGTTTCTGTCCCGGCTCTCCGTCCAGAAGCCGTTCGCGGGCGACACGCGTACCGATCCCAGGTGGGCCACGTACACGGCCAGCGGTCCGTGGTCCGTGGCCACCGTGGTGCGCAGGGCCCGGTTGTACGTCATCTTCTCGTCGGCCGGTTTGGCGTCCCCCAGCGGTCCGGCGTCCTGCTTGGTGTCGACCGGTCGGGTGTCCGACAGTGGCAGCCTGCTCCAGAGCCCGACCGTGCCCAGCACCGTGTGGTACGGGTATGCCCTTGCCAGCGCCTTCTCGTACAGCGGCTTCGCCTGCGCGGTGATCTCTTCCAGGGCCAGCAGGTCCGCCCCGGAGGCGGCCAGATCACGCGCGGTGCGAGCCGGGTCGGGGTTGTCGGCGTCGACGTTGTGACTGACCACGGTGAGGTCGCTGCCCGGGTGGGACTTGTCGCCGAGCAGCCCGCCGAAGAGGTTCACCCACACCACGACCGGCAGCAGCAGCGCGGCGACCGCGGAGGCGGAGCGGCGCCACAGCGCCGCGGCCAGCAGCACCGGGATGAACAGGCCGAACCACGGCAGGAACGTCTCCGTCAGACTGCCGAGGTTTCCGATCCGGTTCGGGATCTTCGCGTGCAGCAGCATGAGCAGGCCGAGCAGCACCGCCGACGCCGCGAGCACCGGCCCGCGCCTCCAGGGCCCCGGCCGGGAACCGGCGAGGATCGCCCGGCGGACGGCCCTGTGCAGCGCGCCTGGGCGGGCAGCCCGGGGTCCGGCATCGCCCCGGCCGGTCTCCGGCGTACCGACCTGCGTCATCGTCCGTCCTTGCGTACTGCCGGTCACTGCTGCTTCCTCGGGTTCCGGGTGGGGTGGGCATACATGTGCGCGCAGTGCGAGGTTCGAGGCATGCTGCCAGTCAAGCCGAGGCGGTGTTGCCGACACGTATCCGGTTTTCGATATGCCGGCGATATGCGTCGGTTCGTAGCATCGAGAGCGTGGATAGGCAGCCCGGTCTGAGCGTCCGCGTCAAACTCACCCTCAGCTATGCCGGATTCCTGATGCTGGCCGGCGGTCTGCTGCTGGCGGCGGTATGGGTGTTCCTCACCCGGGTGCCGCACGTCGGGCTCCTGCTCCAGCCCGACTACCAGTACTCCGTCCTACGGGACTTCGCCCCGATCGCGGCCGTCGTGCTGGCCTTCCTGCTGGTGTTCGGTCTGCTCGGCGGCTGGATCCTCGCCGGTCGCATGCTCGCTCCGCTCACGCGCATCACACGCGCCACACGCATGGCCGCGAACGGCTCGCTCTCCCACCGGATCGACCTGGAAGGCCGCAGCGACGAGTTCCACGAACTCGCCGACGCCTTCGACGCGATGCTCGCGCGGCTCGAAGCGCACGTCGCCGAACAGCAGAGATTCGCGGCCAACGCCTCACACGAGTTGCGCACCCCGCTGGCGATCTCGAAGACGCTTCTCGACGTGGCCCGCACCGATCCGGACGCCGACACCGGCGAACTCATCGACCGTCTCCACACCGTCAACACCCGGGCCATCGGCCTGACCGAGGCATTGCTCCTGCTCAGCCGCGCGGACCGGCGCGCCTTCGCCCGTGAACCGGTCGACCTGTCCCTCCTGGCGGAAGAGGCCACCGAAACGCTTCTCCCCCTCGCGGAGAAACACCGCGTCACCATCGAGACCGGTGGCGTCATCGGCCGCACCCTCGGATCGCAGGCGCTCCTGCTGCAATTGGCCATGAACCTGGTGCACAACGCCATAGTCCACAACCTGCCCGAACAGGGCACGGTGTGGGTCAGTACGAGCGTGCGTCCCGAGGCCGTGGTGCTCACCGTCGAGAACACCGGCGAGCAGCTCGCCCCAGAGCTGGTCTCGACGTTCACCGAACCGTTTCAGCGCGGCACCGAGCGCATACACACCGATCACGCGGGCGTCGGCCTCGGCCTGGCCATCGTCAGGACCATCACCCACGCGCACGACGGCGCACTCACTCTCACCCCGCGCTCCGGCGGCGGGATCCGCATCACGGTGGCACTTCCAGCCATGGACCGGCAGGCCGACGGGTGAGCGGAGGAACCGGCCCCTGTCACCACAGTGAAGGGGTCACGACAGCTCGGCGCCCTCGGCACTGAGCAGTTCCATGAGCTCGGGTCGGTGCAGCGCGGCGACGGTTTCGAGAAGGTCGGGATGGCGGAGTAGGACGGCGGCTTCGCTGTCCCGGTCGCCGGGATCGGTCAGCCGTTGCAGTTCGCCTGCCTCGCCGTGGTGCTCGGTTTCCCGGACGGCTCGCTGAGCGGCTCCGGCCAGGGCGGGATCCGCCAGCAGACAGGCTGCCCAGCTGACGACGGTTTCGTCGACCCAGGTCCGCCAGGCGGAGTCCTCGGGCTGCGGATCGTATCCGTTCAGCCAGTCCAGACGGTGCGCCCCGCTGGGCGCGAGCAGATGAAGCAGCTGCACGTCGAAGCCGGTGGGGTAGCGCAGGGCGGCGGCGAGGGATGCGGCCTGCCGGGCCTGGACCTCGGCCAGCGCCCGGCTGAGGGCACCTGAGGGCGCGGGGTAGGCGGCCAGGAGCCAGCGAGCGGAGGCGGCTATGACGGGCGTCAGATCATGGGGCACGGCAGTGGGTCTCTCGGGAGCGTGCTCGCCGGTGTCCGGCCGATCCGTCCTGCGAGCTGTTTCGCGGAGCCGCGCTGCCCCGCCTGTGACGCACCAGCGTAGACAGAGGCTCTGCCCGAGGGAATGAGCGATGTCACAGCAGGCGGCCCGGGCCTCGGGCCGCCCCGTACGCGCGGGGTGCGACCCGAGGCCCGGGCCCTCGGCCTGCCGTGCTGTGTGAATCAGGACTCAAAGAGGCAAAAGCTTGACCCGAGTACCTCAGCCGACCACGGCGTCGGCGTCCTCGGTCTCCCAGCGCAGCAGGTCGCCCGGCTGGCACTCGAGCACCTCGCAGAGCGCGGCGAGGGTGGCGAAACGCACCGCCTTGGCGCGGCCGTTCTTGAGTACCGCCAGGTTGGCGGGTGTGATCCCCACCCGGTCCGCGAGCTCGCCCACGGACATCTTCCGCCGGGCCAGCATCACGTCGATGTCGACGGCGATCGGCATCAGATCACCTCGTCCAACTCGGCCTGCATCCGCGTTGCTTCGACGTCGCGTGCGACGGCCTGGGCGAGCAGCATCCGCAGTACGAGCACGATGAGCGCGACCCCCAGGATGGCCAGGCCGATCCCGCCCATGATGACGGTGACGCCGGGGTCCTCCCGCTGCCCCGGCGCGTTGACGGCCGTGACCGCGAACCACAGCAGGGCGATCGCCACGATCGCGCCGATCACGGCGTCCACGTACCGGAAGGCGGCGTGGGAGAACACGGTTCCGCGTCGCACCATCGCCACCAGCCGCCAGACGCTGACCAGGGCGACCTGGGCCGACACCATGCCCAGGATCGTGATCACGCGAAACGCGGTCAGCGGTATCGACCCGTCCTCCGGGTCGCTCCCGCTGACCAACACCCACACCATCCCGGCCTGTACGAGCACGGTGCCGGCGAGCACCACCGCTAGCACGGCGCGCAGCGCCTGCACTGTCAGCTTTCCCATGACCCATCCTTCAATCGAGTTACGATGGGAATCTATCGAAATTCGATAGGTGGAGCAAGGTGTGCGTCGATGTCCCGACGTGGCGGACGTGCGTGGGGCCGGGTGTCCGGGTCGGCAGCCGCCGTTCGGATCGCCCGTGGCGGCCTTCCGGGTGATTGCCGGGCGCCTCAGGAGCCCGGCCGGCCGTCGCAGGGGTACGAGGTCCAGGCAGAGGACGAACCCGGCGCGCTGTGAGGAGCTTGGCGATGTACGCAGCAGTTCGGCGGTACGAAGGGGTAACTGATCCGGCCGAGGCCGCACGCCTGGTGGGCGAGGGGTTCGTGCCGCTCATGCGCCAGGTCCCGGGCTTCGTGGCCTATTACTGGATCGACGCCGGGGACGGAGTGATGGTCTCGACCAGCGTCTTCCAGGACCGGTCCGGCGCCGACGAGTCGAACTCGAGGGCTGCGGACTTCGTACGGGACCACCTTGCGCCACTGCTCCCCAACCCTCCCCGCGTCACGGCCGGCGAGGTCGTGGCCCACGCGTGAGTGCCGGTCCGGGCGAGATCCCGGCCGGTGTGGGGTGAAGTCGCCCGGTCGGGAAGAGGCGGGGCGGTACGTCGGCCTGCTCCCGCAGGCGACCTCAAGCGGACGGTCGCGGCTTCGCTCGCGCCGCTTGGCCGCCTGTGGAGCCGTATGCGCGGACGTCTCTGGTCCCGGCACCCCGAGGGCACCGGGACCAGAGTGGTGCGTGGCGAGGTCAGGCGAAGGGGCCACCGTACGGAGCGCTGTAGTAGGCGCCCAGCTCGTCCCGGTATCCGGGGTCGCCGAGGTGCTTGTCCCGGTGGAACTCGGGAGCGTTCTTGATCTGCTCCTTGGTCAGGTCGACCAGGACCTTCTCCTCGTCGGGGTCGATGCTGACCACGGTGCTCGCCGGCAGCATGACCTCCTTGCCGAAGATCCACACGCCGGTGTCGACCACCAGGTAGGCGTCACCGACCTCGTCGGAGTGCTTGTCGACCTTCCCGATGCTGCCGTCGGTCGCCTCGACCTTGTAGCCCGTCAGGTCCGCACCCGCCAGGCGGCCGGCGGTCGGCTGGTAGTTCCACACATGCTCAGTCACGCGAAAAACAACTCCTCCGGTCTATGGGGGACGGCACAGCGTTGGATCCTCCGTCCCGGCTGTCCGGCGGGTACCCCCGATGTCCGCTCCATACCGGACACCCGGGAATCGGGACGGCACGCGACGGCGGAGGGCCGGCGGCAGCCGACGGGTGAGCCCGGTGTACGCCGCACGGCCCAGTCGGCCGCTGGGCGGGGCACCTCCCGGGCAGAGGACCATCATGGAGAACGATCGCGAGCTGGACCAGGACCATCAAGTGCCCCCCGGTGTCGACGAGAAGACGGTGCGCGCCCTGGGCGCGCTGTCGAAGGCGCTGGAGACCACGGAGCGTGCCCGTGGCCATCTGTACGGGTTCCACCAGCTGACCGGGACGGCGGACTTCGAACTGGACTACGCGGTCGGGCTCCTGCGCGAGGCGGGCCACGAGGAGCAGGCCGCACTGGTCGAGCGTGAACTCGTCGGCCGGAACGTCGTCCCGGGATGCTGGACCTTCCAGATCGTCGAGGCCTACAACTCCACCTACTACCGGCCCTTCGCCGCGATGGAACACCAGATCGTCGAGGAACTGGCAGAGGGCCGCGACCACCTCCTGGAAGCCCACTTCAAGACGGTCCGCCGCACCCCGGGCCACCCGGACCACACCGCGACGCCCCCGGGCCCCTGATGCGGTGGTCCGAGGGCGCAAGGGTGCTGCGGCTGCTGTCAGCCGACGGTGGAGGCCTTGTGGCGGAACAGACGGGGTGCTCGGCGGGTGTGTGTGGAGCGGCGGGCCGAATGACGGGCGCCGATCAGAACCAGGGCCAGGCCCAGGAAACCCACGGCTCCCACGATTATTCCGCTCAGAAAGAGGGACCCGGTCGAGGAAGTCGCGTGGTAGCCGAAAACCGAGAAGTCGCCGCCCGCTCCGAGACTGTGTCCGGCACCGATATTGCCGAAAACTCCCGCCAGCCCGACGACGACGGCCAGAGCCAGAACGACGAGGCCAAGGATGAGAATCATGGAAACGCTCCTTTGATCTGCGACCTCACAGGTCGCGGGCCATCATCACCACCTACCCCTGTTGTGCAACGTCAAGCGGAATGGAGGACGCCATGCTCATCCTCGGCATCATTCTCCTCGTCGTCGGATTCCTGACGGGAATTTCGATCCTCTGGACGATCGGGGTCATTCTCCTGGTCGTGGGTGTCATTCTCTGGATTCTGGGAGCGGCCGGTCACGCCGTCGGCGGCCGCCGACATTATTGGTAGCCCCGGGCAGGAGGCGGATTTCCCGCTCAGCGCTGGGCGCAGGTGTTCCGGAAGGGCAGACCGTCCGTGTAGCGTGACCATTCCTGCGCGTCGAGCCCCCGCCCGGCAAGGTCGCACGCCCGCTCGGCGGGGTGCGTGACGATGTCGGCGATCCGGCTCACGTCCCACACGACGCCCCGGCCGGCGGACACCTCGGCGCCCCACTCCGTGCCCGCCAGCCGGCGACCGTCCGGCGCGAACGTGAGCGCGGTGACCATCGAGCGGATGCCCGACAGCTTCGTGAGCCGGCGCGGCGCGGTGCGCTGCGTGGTGTCCTGCCACCCACTCCCGCAGCCGCGGCCAGGCCCGCAGCACCGCCGCGGCGGCCGGCCGGACCGTGGCCGCCTCGTGCAGCAGGACACCCGCGTCGGCGAACGCGGTGATCGTCTCCCGTAC
This sequence comes from Streptomyces sp. NPDC107559, assembly GCF_055657365.1. Taxonomy (NCBI): domain Bacteria; kingdom Bacillati; phylum Actinomycetota; class Actinomycetes; order Kitasatosporales; family Streptomycetaceae; genus Streptomyces; species Streptomyces sp. NPDC107559. Next base: position 24,206 of record NZ_JBVKBD010000012.1, read on the forward strand.
GGCCGCCTGCTCGCCGGAGGAACGCTCCGACAGCAGTTCGTCCTCGTCGGCGGCGCGCACGGTGTCATGGGATCCGTCCGGTGCGGTGCCCGGGACCACCAGCCGGAGCCAGACCTCACGGGCCGTGGCCCGAACCGCGGGCGGCAGGCCGTCGTAGGCGGCCGCGGCCGCCTCGCCCAGCGAGGGCACGGTCGCCCGCGCCGCCTCGCCGAAGCCGCGGACCAGGGCCGCGGCACCGGCACCGGCCCGCAGTGCCTGCTGGTCGTCGTAGCCGCCGCCGAGCAGCCGCAGCAGGACCGCGGCCGCCGTGGGCCGGTCCTCGGGCCGCTTGGCCAGCGCCTCCCGCACCAGGGACCGCAACGGCTCGGGCAGCACACTCAGGTCGGGCTCGTGCTCCAGGGCGCGGACCACCACCTCCTTGGCGAACCGGCGCCGGGCCGCCGCCCCCGAGGCGGCGTCCCAGTGCAGCACCTTCACCGCGACGCGCCGCCCGGCGGCGTCGTAGGCCTCGTAGACCACGCCCTGGCCGCCGGATCCCAGCCGCGCCGCCGTCCAGTACGCGCCCAGCCGCTGCGGGTCCGTCGGTATGAGGTTGTGGCGGCTCATACACCACTCTCCCGGAATGATCACAAGCACGGGACGGGCCGTCGCAGGCGCTGCGCGCCTCAGACGCGTGGGCACACCGGCACAGTTCCCTCGACGGTGGATAAACCGCTCGAAGGAATTGTTCCGGCTGAACGCGGTTCAGGCGTAGAACGGTGGCATGACAACGCCAGCATCGATACCGGACCCCGCCGACGTCGCCCGTGACCTGTGGCGGCTGCTCGAACCGATTCACGCCGTCGTGTACTTCGCCCCGGAGCCGGTGGAGGAGTTCAGGGCGATGGGCTACCGCGGCTACTGGATGGGCTACTTCGCCGGCCGGGCCGCCCCGCTGGGCCAGGCAGGCGCCGACGTCGTGCACGCGCTGTTCTACAACTTCAGCTACGAGCGGGTGAGCCGGGCCGTGCCCGCGGCGTGGAGCTTCGCCCCGCCGGACAAGGCCCTGCACGCGCGGCTACGGGGATCCGTGGCCGCGCTCGGCCGGGCACTCGGGCCCGCGGCCGACGGCCCGGAGGTGACGCGGGCGGCACAGCTCGCGATGCGCGCCGCCCGGTCGGCACCTCTCGAAGGCCGGGCGCTCTTCGCCGCCAACCACTCCCTGCCGGTGCCCGAGGAACCCCTCGCCCAGCTGTGGCAGGCCGCGACGCTGCTCCGTGAGCATCGCGGCGACGGCCATGTCGCGGCCCTGGCCGCCGCCGGGATCGGCGGCCGCGAATCGCACGTCCTGCAAGCCACCGCACGGGGGATCCCCCGCGAGGTCTACACGGTGGCCCGCGACTTCGACGAGGACGAGTGGACCGAGCGACGCGACGCGCTGACCGCGCGGGGGCTGATCGAGGACGGGCGGCTGTCCCGGCGCGGACAACAGCTCACCGCCGAGGTCGAGGCACGCACCGACCGGCTGGCGGCGACCGCCTACGACGCGCTCGGCACCGAGGAGACCGATGAACTCCTGCGGCTGCTGCGCCCGCTGACCCGCGCCGTGCTGCGGGAGGGCGACATCCCGCTGGACAACCCGATGGGACTCGACCTGCGCGCGGACCCCGGCCGGCCGTGACGTGGCGACGGCCGGCCGCGACGTGACGGCGGTCGGGGCACGGGTTGTCAGGAAGCACCGCGCGGGTGCGTCCGCCGTGCCCCCACCGCCGGGTCCTACAACGTGGCGGTGGTCTGCTGCCCGGACGCGCTGCCCACGAGCCACTGGTCCCACGGCAGGTTGAACGAGGCGTAGCCGTTGTCGGCCGAGGCCTTGGCGCGGGGCGAACCGGTGATGGTGATCGGGTCGCCCTGCTTGACCTGGCCGTAGAACCACTTGGCGTCCGACAGGGACAGGTGGACGCAGCCGTGCGAACCGCGGGCGCTGCCGCTGCCCGGGTTGGGGTCTCCGGTGGAGTAGTGCACGTACGTACCGGACTGGGTCAGGTGGACGTCCCAGGGCAGGGTCAGGTCGTAGTAGTTGGGGCTGCCCTTGTCGCAGCTGATGCCGACGCTGCAGGAGGTCATGTGGACCTTCTCCTGCTTGTCGATGACGGCCATCGTGCCGTTCCACGTCGGGTACTGTGCGCTGCCCGCGTTGATCGACAGGGTGCGGACCGGCTTGCCGTTCCTGGTCACCTTCATGGTGTGGCCGGTCACCGAGACGTCCGCGCGTACGTCGTCGCCGATGGTGAAGGAGTGCGTGTAGCTGCGTACGCCGTAGCGTCCGTTGCCGTTGCTGACACCCTTCATGTCGACGTCGATCTTCACCTTCGTACCGGAAGGCCAGTAGTTCTGCGGCCGCCAGTCGGCGCGCTGGTCGCCGAACCAGTGCCAGGCTCCGGCCACCGGCTGCGAGGCGCTCACCTGCATGTGCTTCTCCACCGTGGCCCGTGCCTTCGCCGCCACCGGGTTCGTGAAGATCACCGAGATCGGCATGGCCACACCGACCGTGGTGCCCGTCTGCGGGGTGATCGTCTCCAGCAGCATGGGCGGACCCGCGGGCTTCGTCGGTGACGCACTGGCACTCGCACGCGGTGTGCCCGATGCCTTCGCGTCGTCCCCGCCGGCCTTGTCGCTGCCGCCCCCGCCGCAGGCACTCGTGCCCACCAGCACCGCAGCCGTGACGAGTGCGATGCCTATGCCGCTCCTACGCCGTCGCACGCCCTGCCTCGCTCTCTCTCGCTTCGGCCCTGACGGGCCCGACTCCCTCTCAGACAGCGAGTGCCCACGTTCCAGTTGCCATGCGTCACGTAAAGCGTGTCCCAAAAAACGGTGCGCCACCGGATCCAGGACAGTGGGATGAGAGGGGGAGAGCCTCGGCACCCGGCAGGAACCGGCGCGGCATCGTCCGGGACGGGTGCCGTGCCGGTTCCTGCGGGCCTGTACCGGTGGGCCGGTGCGGAACTCAGCCGCCGCTCTTGCGCCGGAACGAGCGCTGGCTCGCCGCCGGGCCGTGCGTGCCGCGCACCTTCGACGCCCCGGGGCTCGCGGCGAGTTCGGCGGCGTCCGCCTGCTGGGCACGCTTGCGCGCCAGGGCCTCGCGGAACTTGGCCTTCAGGTCGTACTGACCGTCGTCGTCGGGTGCCAGGGCAGGAGACTCGGTCTCGGCCGGCTCCGCACCCTCTTGGGATGGAGACTCTGTAGTCACGGGGACCTCCTGGGATCTGGCAGTGGAATGCACAGCTTGGCATGCCGGGACCCGGATGAGGCATCCGATTTCGGTACCGCGGACGGCGGCCACGATTCGACGGCGGCCGCGGACGCCTCGGCGCGTCGCGGGAGGCGCCGGTCGGACCTGCGGACAAAATCTGATTATGACCGATACCACGAAAGCAGTTCTTGAGGGCGGCCCCGACGGTCTCACGGAACGGATCGTCTCGGTTCCCGCGTCGGGGCTCGACATCAAGGTCCCGTTCAACGGGGGATACGAGCACTTCAGGGTCACGACGCGTCAGCAGGACACCGAGCACGGCAAGTTGCCCGTGTACGAGTGGTGGGAGCGTACGGAGCTCCCGGGGTAGGCAGGGCCGGGCAGGTGCGGTCGGGGCGCCGGTGCCGGCCCGGCCGGCGGGCCGGGCCGGGTGGAGGTTCTTCGTCAGGGCTGGGTGACGGGACGCATGGCCAGGCCCTCGGTACCCGCCCAGTAGGTGACCCGCTGGCCGTCGTCGGCCTGGAAGGAGGCGACGGGCATGCGTACGCCGACCGGCCTGCCCGCCTCGCTCTCGCCGCCGGGGCTGCCGAGGCCGAGGGTCATGGACTTCACGTCGTAGGTGTCCCTGTGACCGCCGGTGGCGAGCAGGCCGGCGTACGCCTTCTCGCCGGGAGCGAGGGTGAGCACCTCGCCGGGGTCGGTCTCCTTCTTGACCGGCGTCGGTGCCTTGGCGCTGCCGAGCGTGACCTCGGGGGCGCCCTGGATGTCGCACTTCCTGCGGCCGGTGTTGGTGACGACGAGGAGGAGGTGGCGAACCGGCTCACCCTTCGCGTCGTAGTTCGTGGCGGTGACCGACAAGTCCTGCAAGGTGCACAGGAGGATGCCGGAGCTGTCGTCGCCGCCGGCCGCCTTGGCGGTGCTGCCGCCCTGTCCGCTCTCGTTGCTGTCGCTGCCGCTGCCGCTGTCGCCGCCGGGCCGGGTCGAGGTCTTCGCGTCCGACGTCGTCGCGCTCGACGCCTTCGCACCCGCCGGCGTCGCGCCCGTCGTACCCGGTGTCGTGGTGCTCGTCGCGCCGGGCCGGGCGGAGGACCTGGATTCGTCCGTGGTGCCGCCCGAGCCGGACTGGCACGCCGCTGTCGTCAGGAGCGCGACGGCCACCGCGGCACCCAGGGCGTAGGGCTGCCAGGCGTTGGAGCTCTTGGTCTTCTCTCGGGCAGCGGCGTTCATCGGGGTCCCCCTGTGGTCGGTCGTGCGTGGTCGGCCGTCGAAGCGACGGCGGACCGATTCTGCACCGGAGATCTCCCTCAACTCGCAGGCTGCGGGCTCCTGTTACCGATCAAGGACAGGTTCGCCGCAAGGTCACAGGCGTCGGTCGTCGGCCCCGGCCGGGACGGCCGACCCGGCTGTCATGCGGTGGTGTCGGCGGAGGGTGCCGGTGAGGCGTGCACGCCTGCGCGGTAGGCGCCGGGGGTGGTGCCCATGGTCTGGGCGAAGGCGTGGACGAACGCGCTGGTCGTCGCCCATCCGCAGGCGTGCGCGGTGTCGGTGACCGAGGCGCCCTCGGCGAGCATGACCATCGCGTTGAAGATCCGGGCGCGCGTGCGCCACTGAGGGAAGGTCATGCCGAATTCGTCGCGGTACAGACGCGAGAGGGTGCGTTCACCTGTGTGTACGCGGTCGGCGAGCTGGGCGAGGGTGTAGGGGTGGCGCAGGTTCTCCTCGATCAGACGGCAGGCTTCGGCCAGTCGTCGGTCATGGGCGGAGGGCACGGCGACGGGCTGGGCGGTGACGCGGCGCAGCCGGTCGCGCAGCACCGCTTCCAGGTGGTGGTTCTCGGTCTGTGTGAGGGCGGTGCCGGTGAGTGCGATGAGGAGTTCGCGTACGAGGGCGTCGACGGCGATGACCGTGGGGCGCTCGGTGTCGAGCAGGGCCGTCGTGCCCCGGGCGGGAAAGCCGATGGCGTGGAAGCGGCTCCGGCCGTAGAAGCGGTGTTCGTGCCAGGTGTTCGCCGGGATCCACAGGGCTCGGTCGTTGGAGGCGATCCAGGACCCGTGCTCCGTCGAGATGGCGAGGACTCCGGAGCTGACGTAGATCAGCTGGTGGTCGTCGTGGCGGTGCCGTTCGATCGTGTCGCCGCCGCCGTGGGCCTCGGTCTTGGTGGGCGCGACGGGCATGTGGCGGATCTTCGACATGGGTAGGCAGAATACGGGAAGCGCGCCTGGGGTGCCGTTGAGCATCGTGGAGCCGTGACAGCGATACAGGAAACAGGCACGGCGCGTGAGGCCGGTGACCGGCCGGAGCAAGGACCCTGGCGCCGGATGCGGATCTGGGCCGGCGCCCATGCCGTCGACGACTTCTACCAGGGACTGGTGCCCGCCGCCGTCCCCTACTTCGTGCTGCAACGCGACTTCAGCTATGTCCAGGCCTCCGGGCTCGCCCTTGCCGCCACCCTGGGCAGCGCGCTGCCGCAGGTGCCGATCGGGCTGCTGGCCGACCGGTACCGGCTGCGATGGATGTCGCCGCTGGGGATCAGCCTCGCGGGGATCGGGGCCGGCCTGTCGGGGCTCGCGCCCTCCTATCCGCTGGTGTTCGTGCTGCTGCTGATGGCCGGTCTCGGTATCGCGATGTTCCATCCGCCGGCGGGGCGGGACGCGCGCCGCGCGGCCGGAGGCAGTGCCACCGCGATGAGCTACTTCGCCGCGGGCGGCAGCGTGGGCTTCTTCGTGGGCCCGGCGCTGGTGACCCCGGCCCTGGACGGCCTCGGGGTCGGTGCGACGGCGCTGTTCATTCCCCCTGCAGTGCTCATGGGCTTCGTCCTGCTGCGCCATCACCAGCGCACGGCGGGCGCGGCGGCCAGGAAGGTGCAGCGTCAGGGCGCGGACCGGCCGTGGCTGTTCGCGGCTCTGACCGCGGTCGAGGTCGTGCGCTCCACGATCTCGACCGGGCTGAACACGTTCATCTCGCTGTACTGGATCCGCAGTCTGGAGGCGAGCAGCGGGCTGGGCGGTACGGCGCTGACGCTGGAGCTCGGTGGTGGTGTGCTCGGCACGCTGCTCGGTGGCCGGCTTGCCGACCGGGTCGGCATGGTGCGCACGGTGCAGATCGGGAATGCGGCCATGCTGCCCGCCCTGTGGCTCATGCTGGTGTGCGACGACAAGTACGCGGCGCTGCCGACGGCGTTGCTGGTGGGGCTCGTCTCCAACATCCCGTTCGCGGTGCTCATCAAGCTCGGCCAGGACTATCTGCCCAGCCGTCCCGGGACCGCGGCGGGTGTCACCCTCGGCCTCGCGGTGAGCGCCGGCGGACTGTTCATGCCGCTGCTGGGCATCGTCGCCACCCATTACGGCCCCCGAGGCGCCCTCATCGTGCTCGCCACCGTTCCGGTGCTGGCCGTGCTGCTCTCCACCGCCCTGCGAGAGCCCACGCACCAGGAGCCCGAGGTCCTGACCGCCCCGGCCGGGTCCACCTGATTCCCCTCTCGCAGGACCAGGCTGATGCGCCGTTGCTGCTGGTGCGCGGACCCGGCGGACCCGTACCGGGCCTTCTCGTGGGGTGCGGTGCCGTCGGGTCCCCTCAGCGCGGCTGGTGGCGTTGCGCCGGGTGGGAATCCGAGGTGCCGCGGGGGACGGTGTCCCAGGCGGCGCCGACGGAGGGCGCGGCCGCCAGGCCGAGACTGCCCGCGCCGATGAGCAGGATGCCGATGATCTCGGGTACGAGGCGCGCACCGAGCTCGATGTGTTCCGCGAACAGCGCCCAACCCAGGGCGACACTCGTGATGGCGTCACCCAAGGTGAGGGCGGGCTGCGACGCCGTCAGCGATCCGGCACGGAAGGCGGCCTGCAGCAGCACGAAACTGATCAGGCCGATGACGGCCGTCCCCCACAGCGACCAGTGGGTGAACACGCCCGCCGGCCCTTGGTCCCGTCGTCCCACGACCTCCTTGAGCAGCGCGGCGGTCATCGCGAACGACATCGCGGCGGCCAGGCCCAGCAGCGCTGCCCGCGGGCCGCCCCGCGTCGGACGGCTCGCCAGCACGAGGGCCACCACCACGGCGAGCACGACCCCCCCGGCGGTCAGCCAGGAACCGTCGGATGCGGTCCTGCGCCCGGCGGAAGGGGAGGCCGCGGTGAGGAAGAGGGCCAGCCCGACTCCGAGGGAGGTGAACGCCGACCAGGTACGCAGATCAGGGCGGCGGTGGAACACCAGGCTGCCCACCACCAGGGTGAACAGGAGCTCACTGGCGAGCAGCGGCTGGACGACGGACAGACTGCCCACGGCGAGGGCCCAGGCCTGGAACACGGTGGACAGGATCAGCAGACCGAAGCCGGCGAGCCAGTGCGGCCGTTGCAGCACGCGCGTCAGCCACCGCACGGCGTGCCGGGCACCGGCCCGGCTGTCGGACTCCTCGGCGGCGGCCCGGCGTTGCAGGACCGAGGCCGAGGCGTTGCACAGCGCCGCCAGCAGGGCGAGGACGACCGTGAGCGCTCCCACGGGCTCCTCATCCGAATCTGGCGGCGAGGCACCGGTACAGCCCGGGCGCCCCGCCCCGCACCCGGGCGGGCAGCCGGAGCCAGCCCGGCACGTACACCTCGTCGCGACCGCGTCGTACGGCGCTCCAGACCGCGTCGGCCACCCGCTCCGGGGCCACCGGCCGGGGCCGGGACCGCAGGTAGGGGACCCCGCGGCGGGCGAAGAAGGGAGTGTCCACCACACCCGGGATCACATGGCTGACGCCCACGCCGGTGGCGCGCAGTTCGTACCGCAAGGCGTCGGCGAAGACGCCGAGCGCGGCCTTGACCGCGGAGTACACGGCCTCCTCGCGTACGGCGACGCTGCCGGCCACGGAGCCGATCAGCACGATGCGTCCGGAGTCCGCCTGTGTCATGTGGGGGACGAACTGCCGTACGAGATGCAGGGTGGAGAGCAGGTCCACGGCGACGACCTCCTCGATGGCGGAACTGGGCATGGTCGTGAAGTTGCCCGCCCAGCCCACCCCGGCACAGGCCACGATCAGGTCGGGCCTGCCGACCTGGTCGAGGACGAAGTCGCACAGGAGCCGGTCGGTGTGCGGGCGGGTGAGGTCCGCGGGGAAGGCCACGGCCGACGCCTGTGCGGCCACCCGGTTCAGCCGGGTGGGGTCGCGTCCGTTGAGGACCATGTCCCAGCCGCCCTCGGCGGCCAGCCGACGGGCGACGGCCGCACCGATACCGGAAGAGGCGCCCGTCACCAGGGCCGAGCCGCGCAAGCGGGTTGCCCGGTGCGTGGTGCGCGGGTGCGCTGCCGGGGCAGAGCCGGGCGCGGGCACAGCCGTGGCTGTCCCGTCTGCGTGGTGAGGGGCGTGAGACATGGGCGGACCTCGCTGCACTGGTGGACAGGAAGAAGCTGCTTCGGCAGTGCCTCCTCGGAACCGGTGCGAGGGCATCCCGGCCTCCGCTGCCGCCGCTCCAGCTCATGGACGTCCTTTCACCTTGGCACACCGACATGGACAAAGCGGACTTCACCGGCGGTCGACAGAGGGCCGGCGCCGGGTCCCGCCGGGCGCGGGCAAGCTTGTGACCTCGGCGATCGCCTCGGGCGAGGGGTGGCAGCGGCGCCATACGTTCCTGAACTCGCGGCACCGCGACCGCGCCGTGCGCACCGGCAGGCTGGCCGCTGCCTCACCGGGGGGTGAGAATGAAATGCCGGTACCCGTGCGGGACCGGCTCGTGCCTGTCGCCCGCCGACGGCACCGAAGTCCAGTGCGGCCGAATTCCGAGGATTCATGGCTGTTCACCCGTCCGCTCGCCACGAGGCGGCCTCGGCGCCGGAAGCCGAACGGGTGCTGCTGGTCAGCGCAGGCATGGGAGCCGGGCACGACAGTGTGGCGGCCGAGCTCGCCCGTCGCGTCCGGGCCGAGGGGAAGCAGGCGCACGTCGTCGATGTGCTCGCGCTGCTGCCCTGCGGTCTGGGGACGGGACTGCGCGGGTTCTACGCGGCCTGCGTCCGAGGCGCCCCGTGGGCCTACGAGGGCATCTACGAGCTGTTCTTCAGGCTCGGCGCCGGCCGTCGCCCGGCCGGCACCCCCTTGGCCCGGCTCGCCGCCGACGCCTTCATGACATCCGTGTGCCGGTCGCGCCCCGACGTGGTGGTTCCGGTCTTCCATCTCGCGGCACAGCTGACGGGGGAGCTGCGGGCCGCCGGTGTGCTGCGCGTGCCCAGCACCGTGATGATCGTCGACTTCGCGGTGCACCGGCAGTGGCTGCATCCCGGCAACGATCTCCATCTGTGCGTCTCGGACGACGGCGCCCGCCAGGTGCGCCGGTGGCTGGGCGGAGCGGCGGAGACGGTCGGCCCGGTGGTGGACCCGCGCTTCTTCGGTGACGCAGGAGACGAAGGGGCGCCCACCTGGCGCGAACACCTGGAAAGCCGTGGGGCCGGGCGCCCCGCGGTGCTGGTGTCGGCCGGCGCCTGGGGCGTCGGCTCACATCTGCCCGACACGGCTCGGCTGCTCGCCGGGCGAGGTTTCCTGCCGGTCTTGCTCAGCGGGCGCAATGAGCGGTTGCGCCGGGCGCTGTCCCGTACACCCGGTGTGCTCGCGCCCGGCTGGGTGACGGACATGCCCCGGCTGCTGCGCGCCTGCGCCGCGCTGGTGGACAACGCGGCCGGGCAGACCGCAGTCCAGGCGCTGGCGGCCGGTGTGCCCGTGGTCGGGTACCGGCCGCTGCCCGGACACGGGGCGGAAGGGGTACGGCGGATGGCCGCCCTCGGGCTGTGCGACCTCGCGGCCGACGCTACGGGCCTGCTCGGGTCGCTCGACCGCCTGACCACACCGGGCCCGGAGCGGGATCGACGTATCGCGGCGGGAAGGGCGGTGTTCCGGGACGACGTGCTCGCGCGAGTGATCGCCCGGCCGGGTCCGCGGTGTTCACCCTGAGCCCCGGCCGGAAATCCCGGCGGCGGCACCGCGGCCGCGTCCCACCGGGCAGTGCTCGGCGAGCGGTCCCACCGCCAGCCCCGCCGCGTGACAGCCGTTCACGATGTCCGGGAGCGCCGCCAGGGTGGAGCGCCAGCAGTCCGCCGCCGCGACGCGGTCGGAATCGTGCAGGAGGACCGTGCCGCCGGCCCGTAGGTCGGCGCCGACCAGCGCCCGTACCGAGACGGCAGTGGCGTCGTCCGTCCAGTCCTTCCCCCAGGCGCTCCACAGGACCGTCCGCAGCCCCGCCCGGTGCGCGGCCGCCCAGCGTCCGGAGGTCAGGATCCCGAAGGGCGGGCGGTACCAGCGCGGGCGTTGCCCCGCGAGGCCGTGCAACGCCTCCACGGAGCGCATGACCTCGCGTCGGTCGCGGGCGGGCGAGGGCAGCCAGGGGCGCTCGTGCGTCCAGCCGTGGACGGCGAGTTCGTGACCGCGCCCGGCCATCTCGCGGACGAGCGCCGGATACCGCACCGCGCTCTCGCCCAGCAGGAAGAAGGTGGCCCGGACACCGAGGTCGTCCAGGGCATCGAGGAAACACGGGGTGGAGCCGGGGTCGGGTCCGTCGTCGAAGGTCAGGGCGATGTGGTTCGGGCGGCCGAGGCCGGCCAGTCCGGGGAAGAACCGGTGCCGCAGCCCGGGGAGCCAGGTGGCGGCGGGTCCGATGTGGGCCGCGGCCACGGTGACGAGGGGGAGCAGTACGCCCGTGGACATGCCGCGCACGGGCGGGGGGCGGGTCGGCCGGGTCATCGACGACGTACCTCCTCGAACGGCTGCGGACCGGCGGCGCTCGACCATCACGGCCGCAGCTTGGGTCCCCCGCACACGGAGAGGCTCGCCTGCGGCGGGGACGGTCCTGACGGTGCCGAGGTAACCAGCACGCCCGTCGCCAAACCCACGCCCGCGTCGCCACAACCACGCTCGTCGCCACAGCCGCGCTCGTCGCCACACCTCGCTGTCGCCCGGAAACCGAAGCCTGTCGCACCGGTGGAGCCACAGCGCACGGCTCTGGACTTTTTAGGTCAATCAAGTTGTCATAAGAGTCCACGGGAGGGCCGCAAGAGGGCCTGCCGCAAGTCCCCCAGAGATCGGAGCCCGGGTGAGCGCCTTCGACGGCACGGACGACGCGGCCCCCGCCGACCGGCTCGCGGCCGGACGGCGGCGCCGTACGACGCGGACGGGCACCGTGCTCAGCCAGGAGTTGATCGTGCAGACGGCGATCCGCCTGCTGGAGCAGCCGGGCAACGACGCGCTGAGCGTGCGGCGTCTGGGGATCGCCCTGGGGGCCGACCCCTCCGCGCTGTACCGCTATTTCCGAAGCACCGACGATCTCGTCCTCGCGGTCGCGGACGAACTGATCGGGATGAGCCTGAAGGATGTGCGGATCACCGGCGACTGGCGCGTGGACCTGCGCCGTATCGGTACGGACCTGCACCGCACGTACACCGCCCATCCCCAGGTCGCGGTGCTGACGGCGTCCCGTGTCACCCGCCGGCCCAACGAGATACGGGGGGTCGAGATCGGTCTGGGCATCCTGCGCGACGCCGGCTTCGGACCGGAGGACGCGGCCCGGTACTACCACCGGTTCATCGACTTCGCGCTGGGCTTCGCCGCCATCGACGCGGCCGCCCACGCGCTCCCCACGGAAGCCGGTGCGGCCGACCGCGCGGCCTGGCAGGGGACGTATGCCTGTCTGCCCCCCGACCGGTATCCCCGCATCGCCGAATCCGCGCACACCCTGGCGCGGACCATGAGCACCAGCGCCTACCCGGGTGCGCTGGAGGTCTTCCTCGACGGAGTGCAGGCCGCACTGGACCGGCACGGCAGGTGAGGGGGGCGCGGCCGCTCCGCCCGGGTCGCGCCCCGGTGAGGCGGAGGGCCGTTACCCACTTTCAGGTGACGGCCTGCTCGGTCCCGGCATGGCGTGGCACGGCGGTCGGGCAGGGTTCCCCAACGCCTGCACGGGACGGGCGGCCTGACGGGGTGCCAGGGACGGACACTCGGAACATACATGGGTAATGCATCCAAGAGTCACGGAAATGTGGTCAACGTGTAACAGCGGCCGGTTTTCCACTCGAAGTCGGTGCATTACGGACAGAGTGTGCGTGCGGCCGCAAAAAGGGGCCGCGACCTCGTACATCGCGCCGGTGCCCCGGCGGCCGGCACGGCCGCTCAGGGGCAGGCGCCCGCACCGTCAGGGGGACTTCATGTCCACTTCTGTCTCTGTCACCGCCCGCTGGATCTCTCCTCGCCGTCTGGCCGCCGCCGCGCTGGCGGCGGGCGCCATGGTGGGTGTGGCGGCGCTGCCGGCGTCCGCGGCCGGAATGGCCCGGCCGTACGAGTCGCTGGTGGAGATCACGGCCGTGCAGGCCGATTCCCCCGGGCGTGACGTGCGTTCCGACCGCTCGCTGAACAAGGAATGGGTCGAGCTGACCAACAGCACGCGCCAGACCGTCAACCTCGACGGCTGGACCCTGCGTGACAACGTCGGCCGTACCTACGTCTTCCACCACTACCGTCTCGGCGGTCGCGACACGGTCCGTATCCACACCGGTCAGGGGCGTGACACCCGCACCGACCTGTACCAGGACCGCCGCGACCACGCCTGGGACAACTACCGCGGCACCATCACCCTGCGCGACGAGCGCGGCCGCTTCGTCGACGACGAGTCCTGGGGCCGCTACCGCCACCACGGCGACGACCGTCGTCACGGCGACTACCGCCACCACGGCGACTACCGCCACCACGGCGACTACCGCCACCACGGTGACGACCGTCGTCACGGTGACTACAGCCACCACGGTGATGACCACCGTCACGGCGACTACCGCGGACACGGTGACGACCACCGTCACGGCGACCACCGCGGACACGGGAACGACCGTCACTGACCCCGCGCACCGCACCGCACGTCCGGCCGGCTGAACGCGCCACCCGGGCACGGTGGTGACGAAACGGCGGCGTGGCGGGTCCCCGCAGGGGCCCGCCACGCCGCCGCCGTCCGGCGGGGCCGCAGGCCGGGCAGCGGTGAGGCTCCCTCGCCGACCTGGGTTGTTCACGTTTCACCTGCTAGTATCGATCTTGAGCTGGTCGGCCGAAAGCGCGCCGGTCCGCGATGCGTTGGTGGTCCAAGGAAAGACGTCCCGCTTCCTGCGGGGAAATGCAGGTGCAAGGCCTGCCCGGCGCTCTGTGAAGACCCTGTCCCGCGTTCCGTGGGGCGGGGTCTTCTGCTGTCGGCGGTGGGCCGCCAGGGCGGGATGCCGTACTTTCGTGTGCACCGGCTCGAACACGCGGGAGGGGACCGCTTGTGGCAAGCCCCCTGATCGAGACCAAGCTGTACCGCCCCCGGATACGGCAGGGCGTGGTGGCGCGCCCCCGCCTGGGCGAACTCCTCGGCCGTGGGTCGAAGTCGAGGATGACCCTGGTGTCGGCCCCGGCCGGCTTCGGGAAGACGACGGCGGTCGCCGAGTGGCTGGCGGGCGCAGCCGTCGGCGGGCGGCGCGCGGCCTGGCTGTCCCTCGACGCCCGCGACAGTCAACCCGCGTCGTTCTGGACCTACTTGGTCACCGCCCTCCAGCGCGCCGCGCCCGGTGTGGGCGCCGGTGCGCTGCCGCTGTTGCAGTCGGCCCCGACGTCGGTCGAGACCGTCCTGACCACCGTGCTCAACGAACTCGGTGCGCTGAGCGACCCGCTCGATCTGATCCTCGACGACTACCATCTCGCCGACACTCCGGACATCCGGACAGGCATGACGTTCCTGCTCGAACACCTCCCGCCGCAGGTGCACCTGGTGATCTGCACCCGCGCCGACCCGGCGCTGCCGCTCGCCCGGCTTCGAGCCCGCGGCGAACTGGTCGAACTGCGCGCCGCCGACCTCCGCTTCACCGCCGACGAGACGGCCGCCTACCTCGACGAGGCCGTCGGACTGAAACTGATCGCGGCGCACGTCGAGGCGCTGGAGCAGCGTACCGAGGGCTGGATCGCCGCGCTGAAGCTGGCGGCGCTCTCGCTCCGCGGACGCGAGGACGTCTCCGATTTCGTGGCGGGCTTCGCGGGTGACGACCGGTATGTCGTCGACTACTTGGTCGAAGAGGTCCTCGGACGCCAGAGCGACGACGTGCGCGACTTCCTGCTCCGGACGTCCGTCCTCAACCGCCTGCACGGCCCGCTGTGCGACGCCGTCACCGGACGGCAGGACGGCAAGGCCATGCTCGAAGTCCTCGACCGGGCCAATCTGTTCGTCGACAGACTCGACGACAGGCGCCGCTGGTACCGCTATCACCATCTCTTCGCGGACGTCCTGCGCACACATCTGGTCGACGAGCGCCCCGACGAGGTCGCGAGCCTGCACCGACGGGCCGGCCAGTGGTACGCCGACGCCGGCGAGCCGGTGCCCGCGGTCGGCCACGCACTCGAGGCGGGAGACGTCGACCGGGCGGCCGACCTCGTCGAACGCGCGATCCCCGCGTTGCAGCGCGACCGGCAGGAGGCCACCATCTGCGGCTGGATCAAGGACCTCCCGGACGACGTCGTGCGCGTGCGCCCGGTGCTCGCCGTGGGTCTGGTCGGCGCGCTCATGACGCGCGGCGAGTTCGAGGGGGTCGAGGACCGTCTGGACGGGGCCGAGCGGCTGCTCGACGACTGCGGACAGTCAGGCCCGGCAGCCGAACCGGTCGTGGCCGACCGCAGTGCGCTGGCCCGGCTGCCCGGCGCGATCGAGATGTACCGCTCCGCCCTTTCCCTGGCGCGAGGCGACTCGTCCGCGACCGTGCGCCACGCACAGCGGGCCATCGACCGGGCAGCCCCGGACGACCACGTGGTCCAGGCGGCGGCAGCGGCCCTGTCGGGGCTCGCCAGTTGGGGCAGCGGCGACCTGGACGCCGCCCACGCCTCCTACTCCGCAGCCGTCGAGGGCCTGCTGCGGGCGGGGTATGTCGCGGACGTGCTGGGCTGCTCGATCACGCTGGCCGACATCCGCATCACCCAGGGCCGGCTGACCGACGCGCAACGCACCTACGAACGGGCCCTGCGGCTGGCCGCCGAGGCACCGGACACCCTGCGCGGCACCTCGGACATGTACGTCGGGCTGTGCCAGATCGCCTGGGAACGCGGAGACGCCGCGGCCGCGACCGGACATCTGCAACGAGCGCGGCAACTCGGTGAGCTCGCCGGCCTGCCGCAGCACCCCTACCGGTGGAGGGTCGCTCAGGCCCGGATCCTGGACGCCGAGGGCGATCAGGCCGGCGCCCTGGACCTGCTGGAGGAAGCGGAGCGCGTCTACACCGGCGACCTCTCCCCGGACGTACGACCGGTCCCGGCCACCCGGGTGCGGCTGCTGCTCACCCACGGAGACCTCGGCGAGGCCCGCGACTGGGTCCGCCGACAGGGCCTGACCACGGACGACGAGCTGTCCTACGTACGCGAGTACGAGCACATCACCCTGGCCCGCATCCTGCTCGCCGCCCACACGGCCGACCCTCGCGGATCCGCGCTCGGCACCGCCGCCCCCTTCCTCCAACGACTCCTGACGGCCGCCGAGGCCGGCGGACGCACCGCCGCCGTCATCGAGATCCTCGTACTGCAGGCACGGGTCCATGACGCCCACGGCGACTCCGCCGCCGCGCTCGCCGCCCTGGAGCGGGCCCTGACCCTGGCCGAAGCGCAAGGCCATGTCCGCGTCTTCGCCGACGACGGACCGCCGCTCACCGCGCTGCTCACCACTGTCGTGCGGCAGCGGCCCGGCTGGGCGTACCCGCGCCGGCTCCTGGACGCGGCCCGCCGGACCGGTGGCGCCACCGGCGAGGCGACGGGCACGACGTCCGCGGCCACGCGGCACGCACTCGTAGAACCGTTGAGCGAGCGCGAGTCGGAGGTGCTGCGGCTGCTCGCCGGTGACCTCGCCGGCCCGGACATCGCCCGCCGGCTCCATGTGTCCCTGAACACCCTGCGCACGCACACCAGGCACATCTACACCAAGCTCGGGGTCAACAACCGGCGGGAGGCGGTCCGGGTGGCCGCACGCCTCGGCCTCATCCCCCGCGCACCCGGCAGCTGAAAAGCCGGAGAAGGGCCTCCTGAGGACCCGGCCGCGCCATCACCACCTCGGTCACCACATCTGGTGACGACCGCTCACCACACTGCTTGAGACCTTGCGGTCGGCTTCCTGACCCGCAAGGCCCGAGGAGCGTCATGAGCACTCCCACGACCGGTCCTCAGGACCGTCGTCCCAGCTGGTACGAGATCCGGCTTCAGGGCCGTCTCGACCCCCGCTGGGCGACCCGGTTCGACGGCATGACCCTCACCACCGACAGCGACGGGACAACCCTTCTCCAGGGCCCCGTCGTGGACCAGGCGGCACTGCACGGCCTGCTGCACAGGCTGCGCGACATCGGCCTCCCGCTGGTCTCGGTCGCCCGGGTGGAGACGGGCCCACGGGAGGACGACCCGACGAGGCGCCCACCCCGCACATCCGAGAACTCAGAACCCGGAGACTGACATGACCAGCACCCTACCGACGGACTCTGCCGCACACGCACGGACCGACCGGACGAGGAACCACGCCCGCGCGGCCGGAGCGTTCTACCTGATCACCTTCGTGGCATCCATTCCCGCGCTCCTGCTGATCGCCCCTGTCCTGGACCACGCCGACTACATCACCGGCGCAGGCGACGACACCCGTGTGCTGTGGGGGTGTCTGCTCGACCTGATCAGCGCCCTGGCCTGCATCGGCACCGCCGTCGCGGTCTTCCCCGTCGTCAAACGGACCAGCGAGGCCCTGGCCCTGGGCTTTGTCACCGCACGCCTGGTCGAGGCCGCGGTCATCCTGACCGGCGTGGTGAGCCTGCTGTCCGTGATCACCCTGCGCCAGGACCTCACCGGCGCGACCGGTCAGGACGCGGCGACACTGGTCACCACCGGGAAGGCGCTGGTGGCCGTCCGCGACTGGACGTTCCTGCTCGGCCCCGGCTTCATGCCCTGCATCAACGCCCTGCTGTTCGGCACGCTGCTGTACCGTTCCCGGCTGGTGCCACGCCTCATTCCCGTCCTGGGCTTCATCGGAGCACCGCTGCTCCTGACGTCCGGCATCGCGACCTTCTTCGGCCACAACGACCAGCTCTCCGCGTGGTCGTTCCTGGCGACCCTGCCCATCGCCGCCTGGGAACTCGCGGTCGGCATCCACCTGCTCGTCAAGGGCTTCAGGCCCGCGGCCCCCACCGCCGACCAGGCCTGAACAGCGCGCGGCTCCGTCGGCTACGAGGCGGCAGCCGCGCGTTCCTGGACGTGCGCGTAGGCCATGAGGCCGAGCAGGACCGCCAGCAGGACGGCCGAGGAGCCGGCGGTGCCGAGGTCCAGCCCGCCCTTGGCGGCCGGCTTGGTGAGGAAGTCGCCCGCCGTCGCGCCGAGCGGGCGGGTGAGGACGAACGCGATCCAGAACAGGAGCACGTTCGGCACCACGGGCACCTTCATCAGCGCCACCAGGACGGCGAGCGCCCCGGTCACCAGCAGCGCGCCGCCGGCATACCCGAGGCCGGAGCTGTCCGAGAGGAAGTCGCCCATCGAGGTGCCGAGCGTGTTGGAGACAAGGATCGCGGACCAGAACAGGGCCTCCCCGCGGAACGTGACGATGTCGCGGATCTGGAAGGTCATCCCGCTCAGCCGCCAGATCGCGAAGATGACCACCAGGACCGACAGCAGGATCGCCGCGCCGGACGGGTAGCCGAGGCCCAGGCCCTGCGGCCCCCAGCCGAGTGAAGTGGCGCCCACGGAAAGATACTTGGAGCTGGCGTCGCGGTTCATGAAGTCGGACATGGTGGTGCCGGCCATGCTGGTCGACAGGATCACCGTCCAGTAGAAGAACGGGTTGTAGCGGCTGGAGCGGAGCTGGACGACCAGCGTCACCACGAAGATCAGGAATAGGGCGATCGTCGTGAGGAAGTAGCCGAGTCCCAGGGTCTGGGAGAAGAGGTCTCCGGCGGTCTCGCCCAGCGTCGTCGCGGCGACCTTCATGATCCAGAACGCGAGGGTGACTTCGGGCAGTTTCTTCATCACCGAGGTGGTCGGAACCGCGACATCGAGGTCGGTGAGGACTTTCGGCTGCTGCAAGGTGGGGGGCTCCTTGTGTGTCGTACGGCAGGGCGCTCGCCCCGCGCTGGGGGCGCGCCCTGCCACGTGAGCGACCGTGCCGACACGATCGCGATCGACGACCGTCGCAGCGCCGGCCTGAACACATCCTGAACGCCTGCCCCGTGCCTGCTCGGGCGGTGTGGCGCACGGGGTACCGGGACGGCGCCACGCCGTGCGGCGGCATCGCCGGACGCACGACGGGGCCGGGGCGCCGGCGAAGGCGTACGACGGGCCGGTGGCCATCGCGACCACCGGCCTCGCCGTCGAGCTCCGAGAGCCTGGCCTCAGGCGTCGGGACCGGATTCGGGGAGGTCCGCGGAGATGCTGTCGATGGTGCCGTCCGAGAGGACCGTCGTGTGGACATGGACGGGCCGGATCGGGTTGGGCGGGACGAACGACCCCGGCGGGGAGATCTTCAGGAAGCGCGGGAAGACGTTCAGCGGGCTGACCGGGTCGGGCGGCCAGGCGACGATGCTGCGGTCGCTGCCGACGAAGCGGTAGTGGCCGCCGGTGCTGCGTCCGATGCCGGTGGTGTTGCGCAGCTGACTGGTGATGGCGGCGGTCCCGCCGCCGCCCGCGTTGGCCACCGTGACGAC
Organism: Streptomyces sp. NPDC107559; assembly: GCF_055657365.1. Taxonomy (NCBI): domain Bacteria; kingdom Bacillati; phylum Actinomycetota; class Actinomycetes; order Kitasatosporales; family Streptomycetaceae; genus Streptomyces; species Streptomyces sp. NPDC107559. The sequence continues at coordinate 43,107 of NZ_JBVKBD010000012.1, forward strand.
GGTGATGCGGATACGTCCGCTGATGTCGACCGGCTCCGGAGTGGTCGACAGAGTGCCGTTCAGGGCCAGCTCCACGGTGCGCTGGTGGATGACCCGGGCGGAGGTCGAGGCGGAAGCCGTCGCCGTCGGGACCGTCAGCCCGAGCAGGGCGACGAGCAGGAAGATCTTGCTGAGGGCACGCCGAGAGTGGCCGCGCATGAGTGCTCCTATCAGTGAGGCGGGACCGTATGACCGCCCCCTCCCGCCGGACGGGTCCAGCCTGACCAGGCAGGCGGGCCGATGTCCCGCCGGACCGGGCGGACGGGTGACCCCGACACCGGCGTGCCGCAGCCCCGGGGGCCGAGCTCGGCCCGCCGTCCTGTCCGGACGGCGGGGCCGGAGCGTGACTGAAGCGGGGGACCCCGGGGACGAACGGTCAGCTCTGCGACTGGATCCGGGTGCGCTCCGCGTCCGTGGGCTGTTGGCCGGCCTTGTCGACGACGGCGAGTTCCAGCTCGGCCTCGCTGGACAGCAGCGTGCCCGCCTTTCCGTACGAGGTGTCCTTGATCAGGTAGCTGCGGGAGCCGAGATAGGAGTAGTCCTTCTCGTCGAAGACCCACTCGGTCCGGACCCCGTAGTCCGTGTCGTCACGGGCGATGCCGAGCCCCCGGCGGCCGATCGCGTCGCGCGCCTGCGGGGCCGCGGTGACGCCGGGGATCTTCGCCGCGGCCCGGTAGAGCGCGGCGGCCGTGGCGGGCGGCATCACCCCGCCGACCAGACCCCCGATCTGCTCGAACACCGCCTGGTCCCGTCCCCGGCCCTCGGCGTGCGGCGTGTTCGCGTACAGGTAGGCCAGCAGTTTGTCGGGGTCGGTGGGCAGCGAGCCGAGCCAGCGGTAGGTGGCCCGGTTGATACCGGCCGGGGTGCCGTCGGTGTCACCGAGTTCGGCGTTGATCGGCAGCGTCTCGCCGTCCTCCCGCACCAGGCCGAGCTTGTGCAGCGGTCCCTGTTCCTGAGCGGCCCACACCTCCCGGTCCTGCAGCGGGCCGAGGACGGCCTTCCCGCTGGTCAGGTCGGCACCGCGCGCCTTCTCCCGGATGTAGACGAACTGGTCGTCCCGCACCTGCGGCGTGGTGCGCTCCCCGGCGGCGTCGGAGATCCGGCCCAGGAGCGCCGCGGCGGGCCGCATGTCCGTGGCCGCACGGTGCGAAGAGGCGCCGGGGGGCGTCCCGCCGTTGCCGTTCAGGGCGACTCCCGCGGCCAGCGCGCCGGCCAGGGCCAGAGCGGTGACCGGGGCCAGGAGCGCGGGCCGCAGCAGCCGGCGGGCCGGGCGGGTACGGGTCGCCTGCTCCTGGGCGATGTCTCGGTCGATGCGGTGCATCAGCAGTTCCTTGTGACGAAGGTGCTGCTCGCGCGGAAGGTCCCAGTCGGCCGGGGCCGGCAGCAGGCGCGCGATCTCCTCGCGGTCGCCGTCGTTCATGTGAGCTCCTTCCGTGCGGGCAGGGCCGCGATCGCGGCCGCACTTGTCATCTCTCCGCGGGTGACGGGCGGTTCCCGGTCTTCCTCCGCGAGGCGGGCCAGCTTCCTGCGGGCCCGCGAGAGGCGGGAACGCACGGTGCCGACGGCGATGCCCAGGGCCTCCGCCGTCTGCTGGTAGTCCAGGCCGGACCACACGCACAGGGCCAGAATCTCGCGTTCCTGGCGCCGCAGCCGGCCCAGAGCGGCGTGCACGGCACGCAGGCGCCGTGCGTCGTCGATCCGCCCGACCGTCCGGGGCGCGAAGTCCTCCTCCGCGGGCGGCTGCGGCTGACGCGCCAGGAACAGCTGGCGTCTGCGTTGTCCCCGGCGGGCGTTGTCCGCCTTGTGGGTGGCGATGCCCAGCAGCCAGGGCAGCAGCGAGCCGCCGTCCTCGTGCACCCGCGCACGGGTCCGCCACGCAGTCAGGAACGTCTCGGACATGATCTCTTCGGCTGTCGACCAGTCGCCGGTCAGCCGCAGACCGTGGTTGTACACGGCGCGGGCGAACTCCTCGTACAGCTGGGCGAACGCCGCGCGGTCCCCTTGGCGCACGCGGCGGCGCACATCGTCTTCTGCGTCTCTCACGACCACTTCTCTCCGCAGCACCAGAGGAGTTCCTGTGGCCTGTGTCACGTACACCGGTACGGCCCCGGTGGCGGGGCCCGTCGGGCGCCCATGCCGATCGGCACCGGCCGGCGGACAGCGTAGGCCGGAACCGTGGGCCCCTCGCCGTGGGCCTGCCGTGTCAGTGGCCGCTCATAGGCTGCGCGCAACGTCTCCGAGAAGGAGGTCCCGTGGGACTCTCAGGTCACCTGGTCTTTGCCCGTAGCAAGTGTCCGCTGCTGGAAGCACCCGCCTTCGACAGCGTCGACCGGGAGTCGAGGGACACCGTGCACGCCTGGTGGCCGCGTCCGGGTGGCTGGCAGACGCTTTGGTTCGATCAGGGACTGTGGCAGGACGACCCACCTTTCCGCTCTGGTCGGCTGGACCGGTGCACCGGCCTGCGTGGCAGACGTCTCCGACAGCGACCTCGCTCTCGTGACCGGACTGGGAACCGACGGGCAGCGTTGGCAGGCGTGGCTCAACATGGACGTCGCTGCTGCACTGCTCGCCGAGGAGCCGGAGGGCCTGGACGACGTGAGCCTGTGGGTGGGCACGCCCGAGTTCGACGACGCTGTGAGCCGCAAGCGCGCGGAACTCGACATGGATGTTCCGGCCGACGCCGTACGCGCCCTCGACTGGGCTGCGGCGGCCGGTGTCCCAGTTGCCGGTCAGCAGTCCCGGATCGAGGAGCTACTGCGCTCGCGGGCGACCTTCGCGGAGGACCTCTTCGGCGCGCTGCTGGACGAGTTGGGATTTCCCCAGCCACTCCAACCGCGTCCGACCGACGGCTTCACGGGGGACATCGGCAGCCCGCACGGGTGATCGCACGCTGAGGGCGGACCGAGGGGGAGTGCGACCCGCGGTCCGCCGGGCCGAAGGGGCTTGCGGTGGAGGGGAGTCGGGGGCGGACCCGCTGGACACGTGCCCTGGGCTCAGGGGCGGACTCGCAGTACGGCCCTTCCCATGTTCTCGCCCGACTCGAGCAGTTGGTGGTTGTTCTTCCACAGCGGGAGGACCGGGAGGATGCGGTCGGGGTGGCGAGCCGCCTCGCCGCAGACGGCGACCCGGCCGAACGGGGCCAGGATCTCCAGGCTCGCCGGACGGGTGGGGCAGCCGACCGGGTCCAGGACCAGATCCACGCCCCTGCCCGCCGTCGCCTCTCCCACCGCTTCCGTGAAACCGTCCCGCAGGAAGACGTCGTCGTATCCGAAGCGCCTCGCGTATTCCGCCTTCTCCGGCGTGCTCACGGTCCCGTACGCCGCCGCCCCAGCGACCGGGCAGGGGCGCGCATCGGGCAGGCGTTGGCCCTGATGCCCGGCGCCGTGCGACACTATGGCCCGCTCGATTCCTGATCGCCTGATCTCTTGATCTGCTGATCTCTCGATCTCCTGATCGAGGTTCGGAAGTCCTCGACGCGGCCACCTGGCCATCGACGGGCCGGGAGCCTTCATGGCTCCGGCCCCCGTCGGCCACGTCCCTGCGTGTCGGCTTCGGAAACAGCCACCACGGAGAGGCTCCCCCCGTCGGGAGTGGCGGAGTGGTGGAGGGCCGGAGTGTCGTGATCCATCAGGAGATCGACCGTTTGTCCCGGTCCGGAAGAGTTTCTTCCTATGGCGCTATTTCGCTGCTATAGTAATTTTCGATCGAACCCGATCGCAGGATTGTTACTCCCTATGGACGCCATCGGCGTCGCCTCATGTGAGGTGACGGCGGCGGGCCGGTCCGACGGGAGGCAAGGCCTGGGTGGCGCCACGTGCGCCACCCAGGCCTTTTTTGCTGCCACGGTCCGGGCGGGAGAGATCGAAGAACGGTGCAGAACCGCACGAACCAGGGATGTTAGGACGCACCCATGAGCACACGCACATCCGATGCGCTGGCGGAGAAGATCCTCCGTGGCGTCGGCGGATCCGAGAACATCGAGAGCCTCACGCACTGCGCGACGCGGCTGCGCTTCCAGCTCCACGACGCCAAGAAGGTCGACCAGACCGCGCTCGACGGCCTCGACGGTGTCATGGGCACCGTGCCTCAGTCCGGCGACCGCTTCCAGATCGTGATCGGCGGAGCCGTGGCGGGCGTCTACTCCGACATCATGAACCTGCCGTCGATGAAGAGCGGGGCCGCTCCCAGCCCGCAGTCCGACGCGGACGTCAAGGCCGAGATCCGCGCCAAGGGCCGCGGCCGCTACGCCTGGCTCGACAACTTCTTCGAGTACCTCTCGGACTCGTTCCGCCCGCTCCTGGGCGTGCTGCTCGGCGCCTCGCTGATCATCGCGATCGCCTCCATGCTCGACGCCTTCGGCCTGGTCGACTTCCGCGCCGCGGACAAGTCCGCCAGCTGGGTCTTCGTCGACGCCATGTGGCGCTCGGTGCTGTACTTCCTGCCGATCATGGTCGCCTACAACGCGGCCAAGAAGCTGAAGATCGACCCCTGGGTCGGCGCCACGGTCATGGCCGCGGTGATGACCCCGAACTTCACCGGCATGATCGGGTCCAAGACCCCCGGCGTCGTCACCCACACCAACGCGACGCTGGGCACCTCGGAGTCCGTGGCGCACGTCTTCGGGCTGCCGATGCAGCTGAACGACTACGGCGGCCAGGTGTTCGTGCCGCTGCTGATGGTCGCCCTGCTCGCCCTGGTCTACAAGGGCCTGAAGCGGATCTTCCCCGAGAACGTCCAGATGGTCTTCGTGCCGTTCTTCAGCATGCTGATCATGATCCCGCTGACCGCCTTCCTCATCGGCCCCATGGGCGTCTGGGCCGGCAACGGCCTCGGCACGGGTCTGTCCTGGCTGAACGGCCACGCCCCGATCGTCTTCGCGATCGTCATCCCGATGCTGTACCCGTTCCTGGTGCCGCTGGGTCTGCACTGGCCGCTGAACGCGCTGATGCTCGTCAACATCAACACCCTCGGGTACGACTTCATCCAGGGCCCCATGGGCACGTGGAACTTCGCCTGCTTCGGCGCCACCGCCGGTGTCCTGCTGCTCTCGATCCGTCACCGTGAGAAGGACATGCGTCAGACCGCCACCGGCGCCCTGGCCGCGGGTCTGCTCGGCGGTATCTCCGAGCCCTCGCTGTACGGCATCCACCTGCGCTTCAAGCGGATCTACCCGCGCATGCTGGTCGGCTGCCTCGTGGGCGGTGTGATCATCGGCATCCTGGGCGGCGTGAACACCAAGGCCTTCGCCTTCACCTCCCTGCTGACCATCCCGGTCTTCGACCCGATGATCAAGTACATCATCGCGATCACGGCGGCCTTCTTCACCTCGATGGCTCTCGTGTACTTCTCCGACTACCGCACCAAGGAGGAGCGCATCGCGGCCAACGCCGAGCGTGACGCCGCCGGGGCCGCCGCCCGCGGTGAGGTTGCCGCCCCCGCCGAGGCCGCACCGGCCGAGGAGCGTGAGCTGGTCACCGTCGGCGCCCCCGCGGCCGCCGCAGAGCGTGCGCTCGTGACCGTGGGTGCCACCGGCGCCTCCGCCGGCACCGTCGCGGCGGACGCTTCTGCTGCTGCCGGTGCGGGCCTCGAGCTCGCGGCGCCGGTCTCGGGCCGTGTGATCGGCCTCGGCACGGTCGAGGACCCGGTCTTCGCCTCCCGCGCGCTCGGTGAGGGCGTGGGCATCGAGCCGGCCCACGGCCACGTCGTCGCCCCGGTCGACGGCGAGCTGATCACCGTCGCCAAGACGGGCCACGCGTTCGGGATCCGCACCGCGGACGGTGTCGAGGTGCTCATCCACATCGGCATCGACACGGTGCAGATGAAGGGCGAAGGCTTCGACGTCCGCGTCGAGCCCGGCCAGAAGGTCTCCGCCGGTGACCTCCTCGCCGAGGTCGACCTCGGCGCGGTGCGCGCCGCGGGGCACCCGACGGTCGTTCTCATGACCGTCCTGAACACCGCGGACATGGCCTCGGTCGAGCCGCACACCGGGCAGGACGTCACCGCCGGCGCCCGGGTGGTGACCGTGCGGCGGTGATCACCCGTCACTGAACCGGCGCGTGCACGCCCCCCTCACGGGAGGCGTGCGCGCGCCGCTTCGGTTCGGGAGAGGATGGAGACGGACGGAAGGGAGGGTCTGCGGTGAAGGCTCTGCGTGTCCTCAACAACAACGTGGTGCTCGCGAGCGACGAGAAGGGCCAGCCGGTCATCCTCACCGGGCGTGGCATCGGCTTCAGCTCCCACCAGGGCAAGCCCGTCGACTCCGCGCTGATCGAGCGCGTCTTCGTCCCCACCGACGGCCACGGCCACGACCACGACGCCGACCGGCTCGGCGAGGCCCTCGCCCTCATCAGCGAGGAAGTCCTCGAGGCCGTCGTGAGCGCCCTCGAAGAAGTCGGCATCGAGGGACGCGAGTCCACCCGCCCCACCCTCGCCATCGCCGTCGCCGACCACGTCGCCGGCGCGCTGGAACGAGCCAGGCAGGGTACCGACATCGACTACCCGCTGCGCGCCGAGGTCCAGACCCTGTACGCCACCGAGTACGCCCAGGCACAGCGCCTGCTGCGGGCCATCAACAAGCGCGTGGTGCCGGAACTGGGTGCCTCCGAGGCGGTCGCGCTCGCCCTGCACCTGGTCAACGCGGGGTTCGTCTCGGGCGACCTGTCGTTCACGTACACGATGACCGGGGTCATCCAGCAGATGCTCGCCGTCGTACGGGAGCGGTACGGGCTGGACATCTCCCACGAGTCGATGAACGTGGCGAGGTTCGTCACCCACGTGCGCTACCTCTTCGTACGGATCCAGCAGCGCCAGCAGCTGACCGGCCAGGAGTCCACGATCGGCAAGGGCATCCGCCAGTACTACCCGGACGCGACGCGCACCGCGGAGCAGCTGGCGACGATCGTCGAGCTGCGTCTGGGGCGTCAGCTGAGCGAGGACGAGGTCTCCTACCTGGCACTCCATGTGGCCCGCATGACCATGGAGGCCGACAGCTCCGCCGCGTGAGACCACGACGCGGAGCGAGACGGCAGGTCAGCCGAGGACCCGGACCGGGGCGTCGTCGAGGTAGGCCCGGATGTTCTCCACGGCCTGGCCGTAGTAGCGCTCGTAGTTGGCGCGGGACACGTAGCCCAGGTGCGGGGTGGCGAGCAGACGCGGCGCGGTGCGCATCGGGTGGTCGTTGGGCAGAGGTTCGACATCGAAGACGTCGACACCCGCGCCCGCGATACGGCCCTCGCGCAGCACGGCGAGCAGTGCGTCCTGGTCGACGACGGCGGCCCGGGAGGTGTTGACCAGATAGGCGGTCGGCCGGAGCAGGGCGAGTTCGGCGGCCCCGAGCAGGCCGCGGGTACGGTCGCTCAGCGCGAGGTGCACGGACACGAAGTCGCTGCCCGCGAGCAGTTCCTCCCTGGAACGGGCGAGGCGTACGCCGGCCGCTTCGGCGCGCTCCGCGGTGAGGTGCTGACTCCAGGCGGTGACGTCCATGCCGAAGGCGAGCCCGACCTGGGCCACCCGGCTGCCGATCCGGCCCAGTCCGAGCAGCCCGAGGGTGCGCCCGGCCAGGTCGGCCCCGACGGTGGACTGCCAGGGGCCGCCCTCGCGCAGGGCGTTGCTCTCCTGGACCAGGCCGCGGGCGAGCCCGAGGAGCAGGGCCCAGGTGAGTTCGAGCGGCGGGGTGGAGGAGCTCTCGGTGCCGCACACGGTGACGCCGTTGGCCTTGGCCGCCGTGTAGTCGATCACCGAGTTGCGCATGCCGGAGGCGATCAGCAGCTTCAGGCGGGGCAGCCGGTCGAGCAGGGTGGCAGGAAACGGCACTCGCTCGCGCAGGGTGACCGCGCAGTCGAAGCCGACGAGGGCCGCGGCGAGGTCGTCCTCACGGGTGAAGTGCTCCGTGAAGGAGACGACCTCCACGCGGTCGCCCAGCGCCGTCCAGTCCGCGTACGCGGTCGCCACGTTCTGGAAGTCGTCGAGTACGGCGCAACGGAACGGCATGTCGTTCCTCCCAGGGAATCTCGCTGTCGGGACGGGGGCCGGGCACCCGGTGCGGGGGCAGCCGGCAGCAGGGCGCGTTCACCGGGCGACGGCCATGTGACGGACGGATGCGCCGCCTGCCGTGGGTGGCGGGCGGCGCATCCGCTCGGTGGTGGGTCTACTTGAACCAGTACCGGACGCCGTGGTGGTGCGAGCAGGTGCCCTGGGAGTGCCGCGAGTACGAGACGGAGGCGTCCTTGCACTTCGCCGTCTCGTACTTGTCCCTGGGCTTCTGGTGATGTGTCCAGCCGCACTGTCCGGTGGTGTGGTGGACGCAGCGGTGGGCTGTGTTGGTGGACGGCAGTGCCGTCGTCGCCGATGCGGTCGGTGCGCTGAAGAAGACGCCCGCGAGGGCGATGGTGACCGCTGAAGCGGCAAGACGCGTGCGCAAGGGGATCCCCCGAGTGAGGTGAACAAATGCAGCCGGAGCTTATATCGGCTTGAATGACTTACCGGCTGGTACGGGAGCTTCGCGGTGTTCACGACCGTTCATGGCGACCCGTCAGATCATCGAAGTCACTTTCTGAGTACGGATGTTCAAGCGATTGCGGCCTTGCCGCGCAGGGCCTGGATGAGCCAGGGATACACCGGGAGCAGGTGTGGAACCACCTGCCAGCCGTTGACGATCCACACCAGCCGCCAGTAGCGGTTTACCACGGGATCATGCCCTTCTTCGAACTCCCGTGCCATCCAGTCCCGGAATTCCGCGTCGGGGGTGCGCGCGAACACCTCGGCGAAGCGGCGTACGAGGTCGTCGACGACCGGGGCGGCCCGCTCGCCGAGCGGGTCCATGCCCGACTCCATGGCCGCGGTGACCTGTTGACGGGTGAACCTCATCAGTTCATCGCCGGCGGCGCGCTCGATGCCGAGCGTACGCCCCGCGGCCTGGAACATGGCCGTCCGGCGCATCCGGGCACGGAAATCCGCGTCGCCGACCAGCTCGGCGAGCTCCACCCATCCGGCGACCTGCTCGTCGGTCGCATCGCCGGGCAGGTCGGGCGTGGCGGCGCGGACCAGGGCCACCGCGGCGGGGTCGGCATCCTCCGTGCCGAAGGTGGCCGCCACGAAATCGTCGATCAGACGCCGGCGTTCCTCGCCGGACAACTGGGTGAGCCTGTGCATGAGTTGGGTCTCCTCGGGACTGGACCCCCGTCCGGCCACGACCTGCAGCACGCTCCGACGCAGGAGCAGCGTCCGGATCTGGACGTCCATGGCCTCCGCGTGCGCCGCGGCGACTTCCGCCATCGACAGCTCGCGGTCCAGCACCCGTTGAATCGTGGGCAGGTCCAGGCCCAACTCGCGCAGGGTGCGGACGAGTTCCAGACGAACCAGTGCGTCGAGGTCGTAGAGCCGATGGCCGGCGGGACTTCGGGTGGTCGGCGCGACGACCCCGGAATCGGCGTAGAACCGGATGGTCCGCACGGACAGGCCGGTCCGGCGGGAAAGCTCCCCGATCGGGTAGAGGGTCGTCGCGTTCATGTCCCGCACTCTGCCGTCTCCAGTCACTGGAGGTGCAAGGCTATTCCCCGGTCGGGCGAGCGCGGTGACTGCCGCTGCGGTGACAGGCGCCGGATGGCTGCTGCGGCGCCGGAAGGGCTGATGCCATGAAAGCGTCCGAGATCGCTCACAAGCCGGTCGGACTCGTCCTGGGAGTCCTCGGCGGCATGATTGCGGCTGCAAGGCCTCCGGCACGGACGGCGGGAACGAGTGGCTGGCCCGTGTGTACTCGCGGGACAACAGCGAACTGCGCGCCAACCGCATCAGCGGACACGTCTTCAACGACGGCGGATTCGGCGCCGGATCGTACTTCGAGGACAAGGTCGGTCCCGGTGAGTGGATCCATTACGCGCTGGTGATCAACACCCGCGACACGAGTCCCGCTTACCCGACCGGGTACGTCAAGATCTACAAGGACGGGGTGCTTTGCGACCAGGATGCCCTGGAGGCGTGTCGGATCACCCCACCGACACCGACACCGACACCGACGCTCCGATGCGGATCGGCGGCGTCGACGCCAGGTCGTACTTCGAGGGCGCGATCGGCAGGTGTCCGGCTACGACTCCGAGGTGTCACCCGACCGTCTCGCCGCCCACCAACAGGCCATGCACGCGCAGCACGAAGCCGCGGGAGGAAGCGGGGAGCCCCGGCGTGCGGTCACGGCCGGCGCTCGGGTCCGGTCCGGCGTTCGCCGGTGACCTTGGAGGTCGGGAGGCGGCCGGCCCTGGAGGTGCCCTGGAGGGTGTCTCCGTCGACCGTCACGTCGAACGCCAGGTTCAGCCGCATGGGCTTGGTGACGGCCTGCTTCCAGGTGAGCCGGTCGCCGTCGAGGGCGATGTCGTGGAGGGGTACTTCCTCGTCGGCTCCGCGGGCGACGCCGGTCAGGAGACCGTCCTGCTCACGGAGTTCGACCACGGCCTCGATCTTGCCGATGGGGGTGGAGACGGACAGGTTCCAGGTGCCTTCGACGGACATGCTGATGTTCTTCCTGACTGCGCAAGGGGGATGGCGGGCGGCTGACCGGCGCGGGCCGAGGGTTCAGAAGGGGGTCGGCGTCGGGCCCTGGGCCCGCCAGACGGTGCCACGCCGCTCGTGGGAGAAGAGTTCCTCGACGGCGTGCGCGACACGGGGGCCCACCTCGCGTTCCAGCAGGTACAGGCCGAGGTCGAGCCCGGAGGTGACGCCGGCGCCGGTGACGAGGTCGCCGTCGTCGACGATGCGGGCGCGGACCGCGTGGGCGCCGGTGGCGTCCAGCAGGTCCAGGCCCAGGTGGTGGGTGGTGGCGTGACGCCCCTCCAGCAGGCCCGCCAGGGCCAGGACGAGCGAGCCGCCGCAGACGGTGGCGACCGTGACGTCCGGGTCGTCCATCGCCTGCTTCAGGAGCGCGGGGAGCCCGGTGTTCAGCGTGCGGCCCAGCAGCACCGGGACGGACTCGTCCTGCCGCCGCTCGCCGGTGCCCACCTCTTCCGCCGGGACCTCACCGGGTTCGCCCACGCGGCCCGAGGCGCCGGGCAGCAGAAGCATGTCAGCGCGCCTCGGGTCGAGGGTGCCGGTGGCGCGCAGCGTCAGTCCTCCGGTCCCGCTGATCACTTCACGAGGGCCTTCCGCGGAGACCAGCTCGACGCTCACCGCGCCGTCCGACGCCGAGCCACCGGCGTACAGCACCTCGTAGGGGGCGATGACATCGAGCGGGTCGAAGCCGTCGTACAGGACAACCTGGATGTGCATGGACGTTCCTTCGGGGGGTGGTCTCCATCGGACACCCCGAAGTCAACAGGCCGCCGCCTTGATCGCCCAGTGGCAGTAATGACAGAGTTCAACGGGATAACGCCAAAGGCATTCAGAAGTGCATTCAGAGGATCGGACCTGCTGTGATTCGGGGATTCCCGGACGTCGGGCAGGTCCCGCCGAACCGTTGATGAGGTAAATTCCGGCCATGCACACCGTCGCCGTCCTCGCGCTGGACCAGGTGATCCCGTTCGACCTGGCCACCCCGATCGAGGTCTTCTCCCGCACCCGTCTGCCCGACGGGCGGCCCGGCTACCGGGTCCGGGTGTGCGCCGAGCGCGACGAGATCGACGCCGGAGCCTTCGCCCTGCGCGCACCCTGGGGGCTGGAGGGCCTCCAGGGCGCGGACACCGTCATCGTGCCGGGTGTCGCCGACCTCACCGCTCCGCTCTCCGCCGCCGTGCGCGACGCGCTGCGGTCGGCCGCGGCCGACGGCACGCGGATCGCCTCCATCTGCGCGGGCACCTTCCCCCTGGCCGCCACCGGGCTCCTCGACGGGCTGCGGGTCACGACCCACTGGCTCGCGGCCGAGCTCCTGGCCGCCACCCACCCGGACCTCGACGTCGATGCGGACGTGCTCTACGTCGACAACGGCCAGTTCCTCACCTCGGCCGGCGCGGCCGCAGGCCTGGACCTGTGCCTGCACATGATCCGCCGTGACTACGGCTCGGCGGTCGCCGCCGATGCCGCCCGGCTGTCGGTGATGCCCCTCGAACGGGAGGGCGGACAGGCACAGTTCATCGTCCACGACCACGCCCCCGAGCCACAGGGATCGGAGCTGGACGTGCTGCTCGCCTGGCTGCGGGAGAACCTGGCCCGCGACCTCACCCTCACCGACATCGCGGAGCGAGCCGGGACCAGCACCCGGACCCTGATCCGGCGCTTTCGCGAGCAGACCGGCACCACCCCGCTCCAGTGGCTGCACCGAGCCCGGATCCGCCAGGCACAGCACCTCCTGGAAACCACGGAGCACTCCGTTGAACGCATCGGCGGCCAGGTCGGCTTCGGCTCACCCACCACCTTCCGCGACCGCTTCAAACGCACCACCGGCGTCAGCCCGCAGACCTACCGACGCACCTTCAGCTGACCCGGCGGGCAGGAACGGGGCAGTGGACGCCGACGCCGAGGCGACCGCCTCTTTCGCAGCCCCACCGTGCGTCCTTCCCGGACGGAGCGGGACGGACGATTAGATTCCGGAGCATGACTACACAACCGCAGCGCTTCACCGTCCTGCTGGTCCCCGCGCACATCGCGAACGGAGGCGGCGTCGGCGCGGAGGACTCGGCCGTGAGGTCGGCACTCGTCGAGGTGACGGGCGAGACGGGCGCCTCCGGTTACCCCCGCTACTCGGGGCAGGGGATCGTGGCCGACATCGACCCCGAGACCCGCACCGTCGAGGCGGTGCTGGTCGACGGCCAGGAACTGGACTACGGGCTGGTCGCCCTGGTCGCCGCCTGACCGGGCTGCGGCGGCGACGGTGCCGTCCCCGGCCGGCCTGCGGCTTCGTCCCGCATGGTCAGACCTGTCCCGTGGTGCGACGCTGTAGGGGAGAGGCAGCCGTGGGGCCACCGGGAGGGCCGATGGGACGCGACGTTCCGGCGCTGGTCTTCACCCGCGAGGACCGTCGCCGGTACCGGATCAAGATGCAGGAATGTCTCGACGTCTTCGCACAGATGCTGCGGGAGTCACGGTTCGACGCGGAGTGGCCTCAGGTGGGCCTGGAGATCGAGCTGAACCTGACCGACTCCGAGGCCGAGCCGGCGATGCGCAACGCGGATGTGCTCGACGCGATCGGGGATCCCGCCTGGGACACCGAGCTGGGCCGGTTCAATCTGGAGATCAACATTCCGCCCCGGCGGCTGACCGCGGGCGGCCCCGATGCCTGGGAGGAGGAGATCCGTGCCGCGCTGAACCACGCGGACCAGCGCGCCAGGACGATCGGCGTCCAGCTGATCATGGTGGGTATCCTCCCGACCCTGCGGGAGGCGGACGTCGGACCGGACGCCCTGTCGGAGAACGCCCGCTACCGGCTGATCAACGAGCAGGTCTTCGCGGCGCGCGGCGAGGATCTGCTCATCGAGCTGGACGGTGTCGACCGGCTGCGGACCTACGCGGAGACCATCACGCCGGAAGCCGCGTGCACGAGCACGCAGTTCCATCTCCAGGTGCCGCCGGAGGAGTTCGCCGACTACTGGAACGCGGCGCAGGCGATCGCCGGAGTCCAGGTCGCGCTGGCGGCCAACTCGCCCTTTCTGTTCGGCAAGGAGCTGGCGCACGAGACCCGTATCCCGCTCTTCGAGCAGGCGACGGACACCCGCCCGCTGGAGATCAAGGCACAGGGAGTACGGCCCCGGGTCTGGTTCGGGGAGCGGTGGATCAACAGCGTCTTCGATCTCTTCGAGGAGAACGTCCGCTACTTTCCGGCGTTGCTGCCCCTGTGCGAGGACCAGGACCCCCAGCAGACGCTGGATCGCGGGGACACCCCGGACCTGGCCGAACTCGCCCTGCACAACGGCACGATCTACCGATGGAACCGTCCGGTCTACGCCGTCTCCCGGGGCAGGCCGCACCTGAGGGTGGAGAACCGCGTGCTGCCCGCGGGCCCGACGGTCACCGACACCCTCGCCAACGGCGCCTTCTACTACGGCCTCACCCGCGCCCTGGTGGACGAGGACCGGCCGGTGTGGTCGCGGATGTCCTTCTCCGCCGCCGAGGACAACCTGCACGCAGCGGCACGGCACGGCATCGACGCCCGGCTCTACTGGCCCGGAACGGGCGAGGTGCCGGCGCCCGAACTCGCCCTGCGCAGGCTGCTGCCGCTGGCGCACCAGGGCCTGGAGCGCTCGGGCATGGACGCGGCCTGGCGGGAACCGCTGCTCGGCATCATCGAGCAGCGGTGCGTCACCGCGCGCAACGGCGCCGTCTGGCAGAAGGAGATGCTGCACCGCTACGAGGCGTCGGAGCACTGCGGCCGTCACGAGGCGCTGCGGCGCATGACGCATCAGTACATCGACTACATGCACCTCAACGCGCCGGTCCACACCTGGCCGGTGGACTGACGGAACGGACGGACGTACCGGCCGACGTCCCTACGGGATCAGCCCGTTGCGACCTCGTCCAGCGTCTCCCGCACGATCCGCACCGCGTACTCCGCGTCGGCGCGCGTCACGTCCAGGTGGAACACGAAGCGCAGCTGGCCCGGGTATCCCGCGCACAACAGCCCACGACGCGCCAGCCGGTCGCGCAGCTCGTCGGTGTCGAGGCCGGGGGCGGACTTCGCGAAGACCATGTTGGTCCCGCTGGGCTCCACGGTCAGACCCTTGACGTCCCTCAGGCCCTCGGCGAACAGCGCGGCGTGTGCGTGGTCGTCCGCGAGTCGCGTGACATGGTGGTCGAGCGCGTACAGGGCGGCGGCCGCCAGTACGCCGGCCTGTCGCATCCCGCCGCCCAGGACCTTGCGCCAGCGCCGGGCCTCGGCCACGAACTCCCTCGAACCCAGGAGCGCCGAGCCGACCGGCGCGCCCAGGCCCTTGCTGAAGCAGACCGAGACGCTGTCGAAGTGGCCGGCGATCAGCCGGGCCTGCTCGTACGGGTCGCCTCCGGCGGCGACCGCCGCGTTGAACAGCCGCGCCCCGTCCAGGTGCGTGGCCAGCCGGTGGTCGCGGGCGAGCTGCGTGGCGGTCTTCAGGAAGTCCGTCGACACGGCGCGGCCGCCGATGGTGTTCTCCAGGCAGAGCAGCCGCGTGCGCGCGAAGTGGGGGTCGTCCGGCTTCACGGCCGCCGCGATGTCCAGCGGGTCCATTGTCCCGTCCGCCCGATGCGGCAGCGGCTGGGGCTGAATGCCGCCGAGCACGGCGGCGCCACCGCCCTCCCACCGGTACATGTGGGCCATCTGGCCGGCGATGTACTCGTCGCCGCGGCCGCAGTGGGTCAGCAGGGCGCAGAGGTTGCTCTGTGTCCCCGAGGAGACGAACAGCGCGGACTCGAATCCGAGCAGCCCCGCGATCCGCTCCTGCAACGCGTTGACGGTGGGGTCGTCACCGAAGACGTCGTCGCCCACCTCGGCCTCGGCCATCGCCCGGCGCATCGCCTCGCCGGGCCGGGTGACGGTGTCGCTGCGCAGATCGACGGGACGGCCGGGCCGGTCGGGGGAGGCGTCGGCCGTGTTCACGGCACGCGGGACCTCGTCGGCGGCACGGGCGGTATCAGTGGTGGGCACACGCACACTCTGCCACGCCGGAAGCGACCCCCGGTGCCGGGGTGGCCGACGTGCCCGAAGGGCCTGCCTTCCAGCGGGGCGGGTGGGGGCCATGGGTGGACGGTGGCCGAGGTGTGCGGCGGGCTCGCCGACGGTCGGCACGTCGGCTGACGAGTCCTGCGACGAGGGCGCGGCGCCGACGCGGCCGGCCCGCCCCGGGAGCGGATGCGGCCGTACGCCGTGGAGACGGCCGACGGCAGGGCGCGCGGCTTGTCCTGCTGTGCCAACTTTGGTCCTCGGGGGCAGGTGCCGCAGGAACCGGACGCACGGGAGGCGATGTGGGCCCCGACCAGCGAGACACCCCGCGGGACGGGCAGGGACACAACCCGGGGCTGCGACGCAGGGCGTTCCTGGAGGCGTGCGCAGGCGGGGGGCTCGCCGCGACCGCCGCGTGCGCCCCGTCCGCTCTCGCGCGCCACCCGGACCGGACCGCCGCTTCGCCCCGGCCGGAGGCGGAACGGAACCGCCCGGGGACACCCGACTGGCGCATTCGGTCGCGAGGTCCCGACACGGCCGTCATGGGGTACGCGGACCGGGTGAGTGTGACCCCGGGGGAGGAGATCGGTCTGCACGTCTCGACGACCGCGCCGTCCTTCACCGTCTCGGCCTTCCGCGTCGGCTGGTACGGCGGGGCCGAGGCCCGGCTGGTGTGGTCGTCCGAGCGGCTACCGGGCCGTGTCCAGCCCGCACCCCGCCTGCAGTCCGACACCCGCACGGTCCGCGCGCAGTGGCCGCGCACGACGGGGCTCGGCACGACGGGATGGCCGGAGGGCGCCTACCTGCTGCGCCTGGACACGCAGGACGGCCATCAGCGATACATCCCGCTGATCGTGCGCTCCACCCGGGGCGCGGGCCGTACGGTGCTGATGCATGCCCCGGCCACCTGGCAGGCGTACAACCGCTGGGGCGGCTTCAGCCTCTACGAGGGCTCCTCCGGCGCGTACGCCGACCGGTCGCTCGCCGTCAGCTTCGACCGGCCGTACGACGCGGACGGTGCGGAGAAGTTCCGGGTGTACGAGCGGGCGGCGGTGGTCCTGGCCGAACGACTCGGCCTCCCGCTCGCCTACACCACCGGGATGGACGTACACCGCGACCCGACGGTCCTGCACGGGGCGAGCGCCGTCATCTGCCTCGGCCATGACGAGTACTGGACCCCCGAGCAGCGTCGGCACGTCACCGAGGCGCGCGACGCCGGCACCAACGTGGCCTTCCTCGGAGCCAACACCTGCTTCCGCCGGATCCGCCTGGAGCAGGAGGGGACGGGGTCCGACCGCACGGTGGTCTGCTACAAGTCGTCCTTCCCGGCCGACCCTCTCCGTACGTCGCAACCGGCCCTGGTGACGACCGACTTCCGCCGGTCCCCGGCGGCCGACCCGGAGTCGTCGCTGACCGGGGTGCTGTACGAGGGCTACCCGACGGACGCCCCGTACGTCGTCCACGCGGCGGACCACTGGCTGTACGAAGGCACCGGCGTACGTCCCGGGGAGGGCTTCGACCATCTGGTCGGCGTGGAGTACGACCGGGTCACCCCGGGTGCGCCCGTCCCCGCACCGCTGGAGATCACGGCGCACTCGCCCCTGGTGTGCAACGACCGGCGCAGCCACGCCGATTCTGCGTACTACACACTCCGCGGCGGCGCGGGCGTCTTCGCGACCGGCACCATGCGCTGGGTGGAGGCTCTGCTGGCGGGCACCCCCGGCGGGGGCCGCGACCACGGCATGGACGCCCGCACCCGCGCCTTCGTCACCCGTACGACCGAGAACCTGCTGCGCGCCTTCGCCGAGGGACCGGCGGCCCGCCACCGGCCCGCGCCCCGGCCGAATACGACGCAGGTGTACGGGGCCGGCGTCTGAGACCGTGGCCGTCAGCCGGCCGTCAGGATCTCCACGCCGTTCGCCGTGAGCTGCAATGGGCCGCCCTGGACGGCCCGTTCGCATCCGCGGCGGCCACTGCCTGACACCGTAAAAGGGAGCGGGGCCGGCCGGTCGTCCCGGTCGGCCCCGCTCGTGCCGTGCGGCGTGGGTGTCAGCGCACGTCGACGTAGACGGCGGTGCCGCCGCTGTCGAAGTGCCTGGAGTCACCGAAGTACTGGATCAGCCACTTGCCGTCGGCGGTGGGCTTGCCCTTGAGGGTGGCCTTGCCGGTCGAACTCGTGGTGCCCGAAGCGACGTACGTCCACTTCGTCGAGCCCTTCTTCTGGAAGAACAGCTCGACGTGCTGCCCCTTGTACGGCCGCCACGTGCGGGAGACGTACTCCTGGAGGGTGCCCGTGAAGGTGACGGTGGCCCCCTTCGTGACCTTCACGGCGGACGCCTTGATCGAGGACACCCGGGTGTCGACGCGGCTGAGCCGGACCGGGGCGCTGGTGCTCTCCGCCAGTTTGTCGTCGGCGAGGTGGTGGACCCGGTAGTAGCCGTCGATGTAACCCCACGCGGAGAGCGTGAAGTTGCCGTAGTAGTCCGACTTGCCGGTGGCCAGGCTCTGCCAGCCGGTCCGCCCGTCGGCCGAGTACTCCAGGCGCACGGACTCCGCGTCGGAGGAGCTGTTGTTGTACGCGTGCGCCAGTCGGCCGGTGACCTTGACCTGCCCGTTGGCGGCGAGCGACGCCGTCACCTTGCGCAGCACGGACTCCTCGGGCACGACCAGGGAGCCCCTGGCCGCGGTCGCGGAGAGGTACATGTCGGGCGGGACGGCGGACCATCCGTCGACTCCGACGCCCGCGGGCGGGTGGAGCACCGCCGAGAAGTGCCCGGACGCGTCCGTGGTGACGGTGAGTGCCGGACGGTCGCTGCCGTAGGTGCGCAGGCTGATCCGGACCGGGATGTCCGCGAGAGCGGCCGCGTCGGCACCGCTGCCGGTGCTCACGGTTCCGGTGACGGTCAGCGTCTGCCCGGGAAGTACCCGGGTGCGGTCGGCCGTGGCCGTCACGGACGCCTTCGCCGGGGAGATCGACGGACGGCCGAACGCGCGCGCGTCGCCGTGCACCTGGTCGTCGGCCGCGGTGAACCGGGCTGTGAAACTGGCCCAGTTGGCCATGTCGAGGTCTTCGGTGGTGAAGCGGCCCTCGGCGTCGGTGACCGCCGTGAAGGTGTCGTCCGGCCGCGGCGCGCCGCCGTCGTAGGAGCGGGTCACCTCGACCGTACGGCCTTCGATCGGCACCCGGTCGCCGGAGCCGGGCTCGATGCCGACCAGGCGGTCGGTGGCGCCGAGGCTTCTGCGGTCGTAGGTCGGCAGGCGCGTGAATTCCAGCTTGTTGTCGCCGGCCGTGTCGATCAGCGCGGGCCGGAGGGTGAAGTCGAGCGTTCCCGCCGCGCTGCGGGTCGTGGTGTGGCCCTGGTCGTCGGTGGCGCTGACGTCGATGGAGTAGGCGCCGAGGTGGGGCATCGTCCCACCGTCCTCGACCAGCTTCAGCGCGGCGTCGGCGGGCAGCGCCCAGGTCGAACCGGTCCTGGTCAGCGCCGGCACCTCGGCGACCACCGTGTCACCGGCCCGCACCCGGGCGGAGACGGAGGTCACGGCGGCGCCCGGGGCGTCCGTCCACGCGGTGACGGTGAAGGTCCCGCGGTCGTCCGCGGTGCGGGCCACGCCGATACCGACCGGTCCCGCGTCGTCGGCCGAAGCGGGCACCGTGCTCAGCGCGGTGGCCACTACCGCGATGGCGGCGGCCAGGGCGAAGGATCTGCGCTCAGCGGGCATCGACATACTCCGACTTCGACTCGCTGTAGAAGTGCTTGGAATCCGCGGCGAGGTAGGCGCCCCACGTGGCGTCCTCGTAGGCCTTGGTCTTGAGGCTGAACCGGCCGGCGGAGTCGGTGGTCCCCTTGACCACCCAGTACCAGGTGCTCTCGCCCTTGGGCCTGAGGACGAGCACGATCCGTCCGCCCTTGTAGTTCTTCCAGGTGCTGCCGGACTTGTACTGGAGCGTGCCCTTGGCGGTCAGCGAGGCGTTGCGGTACGGCCGGTTGGGCGTCATGTCGAAGGACACGATGCGCGTCTCTATCCGACTGCGGCTGAAGGCGGCGGAATTGACCGGGAGCAGGGTGTAACTCTCGCCGTGCGCCACTCGGTAGTAGCCCGCGGGGCGGCCGAGCGCGCGGATGGTGAACGGGCAGTAGCCCGCGGTGCCGCCCTCGGCCTTGGCCGAGGCGAGGTTCTGCCAGCCGTCGCGGCCGTTCTTGGAGTACTGGAGCGTCACCGTCTGGGCGTTGCAGATCCACTCCGGCTTGAGCCGGCCCGTGACGGTGATCGTGCGGTAGGCGTCCAGGGTCGCGCTGAGGTTGCCGATCTGACCCGCCCTCGGCACGGTGACCTCGTCGCTGAAGGGGTCGGTGTAGTCCGCCAGGTAGTCGGAGGGCTGCACATAGGTGTAGTGGGTCGTGGTGTGGTCGGCCCTCGCGTCGTACGAGAACGTGCCGTCGGCGCCCGCGGCGGCACTGCCCATGATGTCGGTGACCGTGTGGTTCCAGGGGTCCGGTGCATGCGTGGTGGTGATGACCGGCGCGTTCGCGAAGGGCACCCAGCCGTTGGGCGTCAAGCGCTGGACGTTGCCGCTGACCTTGAAGGTCTTCCCGGCGTAGACACGCGCCTTGTCCGCCTCGGCGGTGATCCGGTAGCGCGTCGTCACGGCGTCGAGTTCCGGAATCGCCTCGGCGTCCTCCGGATCGGTGTCGGCCTGGGGAGCGACCACGGTGGCGGTGCCGCTCAGGAGCCTGCCGCCGGGGGTGACGGGCAGCGTGAAGGCGCCGGACTCGTCGGTGAGGACCGTCTGCGAGACGTCGATCCAGGTCCCGTTCCGGAGAGTGGACCAGGCGATCCTCACCTGGGTGCCGGCCCGGGCCGCGCCGGTCGTGCCGGTCGCCGGGTCGAACGTGGTGACGGTACCGCTGAGCATCGCGTCGCGGTGGTCGTAGTCGGTGTACGCGCGGTCGAAGGCGGCCGTGGCCACACCGGTGTGCAGCCGGTAGCCGAACAGTCCGGACCTGCCGTGCTCGGCGCCGCTCCAGTGCTGCACGGTGCCGTCGGCCAGCCGGAAGTCGACGTCGACCGGGTAGTCGCCGTAGGCGGCGTCCCCGGGCAGGCGCAGCGGCTGGTCCGTGCTCCAGCCGTGCTCCCAGCTGAACGACAGCTCGTCCGTCGAGGCGAGCACGGGAGCATCCGGCCGGGCGGGGTCGCGGACGCTGACCTTCACCCACAGCGCCTGGCTGTCCGGCAGCGCCACGGACAGCCTGCCGTCGTCATCGGTGGACACACCGGTCACGGTCACCGGGTCGGCGACGGCCGGCACCGCGGCCAGCGCACCGATCGTGAGTCCGGTCGTCAGAAGGAAGGCCGCGCTCCGAAAAACGGCAGCCCGATGTGCGCGCGACATGCGCATGCAGGGACCCCCCACAGGTCAGAAGGATGTATCGGACCGATCAAGCCCGAACACCGGAGGGTAACTTACCTGTGTGACAGCTGTGACGCAGGGGACTTTCGGGGGCATGGAACGCGCCACGGTCCGCGCCACAGCGGTCAGTTCTCCACGCCCGGCCCGGAGGCGGGAGTGGCAAGCACGGTGCGGCAGTCGAGTCAGGCGTCGGCGCTCAGCGACTCCCGGAGCCGCGCCGGTACGCGCCGGAGATGGGCGAGGAGGGTGCCGCCGGGATGGCCGATGCCTTCGGCACCGGACTCACGCAGCAGGGTGACGGCCCGGTCGGTCGTGGCGGCGAGAGCAGGCACGGTGTCCGTGTCCCTTCGGTGCCCTGGGTACTCACCACGCGGTCCGAAGATCCGCTCGCGGCCCGGCCGCGCATCGACGCAGCCGACCGCACGGACCTCCGCCTCGGCCGGCTGCCGCCGAACTCCACCTCCGGCGCCCGACTGGACGCGGCCTTCGCCGAACCGGGGATCCGGTCCGGCTCGGACACGAGCGTCGCCGACCGGGACACGGCCCTGCTCCTCGCCGAACTCGGCCTGGGCCACGCCGTCGTACGCGCCGTACAGGGCCTGCCCGCACATGGTGACGGCGGCGCTCTGCGTCTCGTCCCCGTTCCGGCGCTGCCGCCGCTGCCGGACGGCTGGGCCGTACGCCGCTGTGCCGTATGCCGCTGGGAAGCGCTCTCCCCGCTCGCGCGGAGCTTCGCCGACGCGGTCGCCGCGAGCCGTACGAGGACGCGCGGCGCCGCGTGAGCGGTAGGGACTCAGCCACCCCGTCCGGGCCGCCTGCCCGGGTCCGTGTCACGGCCGGGCCGGGTCACCCGAGCAGACTGCGGGCGGCGTCGGCGATGTGGCCGGCGGAGATGCCGGCGGCGTCGAGGAGTTCAGCGGTGGTGCCGGAGCCGGGGAGGCTGCGGACGGCGAGGTGGGCGACGGCCGCGTGGACGCCCGCGGCGTTGAGGGCGGACAGCACGGCCTCGCCGATGCCGCCCTCGGGGTGGTGGTCCTCGGCGACGACGAGGGAGCCGGTCTCGCGCGCGGCGCGGGCCAGGGTGTCGGTGTCGACGGGCTTGACGGAGTAGAGGTCGACGACGCGGGCGGTGATGCCGTCGGCGGCGAGCCGGTCGGCGGCGGCGAGGCACTCGTGCAGGGTGACGCCGGCGCCGACGAGGGTGACCCGGTCGTCGGCGCCGTGGCGCAGGGTCTTGGAGCCGCCGACGGGGAAGGTCTCGTCGGCGTCGTAGAGGACGGGGTAGGCGCCGCGGGTGGTGCGCAGGTAGGAGATGCCGTCGAGGCCGGCCATGGCGGCGGTGAGTGCGGCGGACGAGGTGGCGTCGCTCGGGTAGAGGACGGTGGAGCCGAGGACGGCGCGCATCATGGCCAGGTCCTCGACGCCCATCTGGGAGGGGCCGTCCGCGCCGATCTCGACACCGGAGTGGGTGCCGCACAGGGCCATGGTGACCTGGGAGACGGCGGCCATGCGGATGAAGTCGTGGGCACGGGTGAGGAAGGCGGCGAACGTGGTGGCGTAGGGGCGGTAGCCGCACACGGCCATGCCGACGGCGCTGGCGATCATCTGCTGTTCGGCGATGTATGTCTGGAAGTACCGCTCAGGGTGGGCCTTCTGGAAGTCCTCGGCGTGCGTGGAGTTGCCGACCTCGGCGTCCAGCGCGACCACGTCGGGGCGGTTGCCGACGGCGGCGAGGGCCTTGCCGAAGGCGACCCGGGTGGCGACGCTGTCGCCGACTTCGAAGCGGGGCAGCTCGATGTGCCCGGCGGCCGGTGCGGGGGCGGGCGGGGCCTGCGGCGGCTGGGGGCCGCGTACGCGCAGGTCGCGTCGGCCGCCGAGCTCGGCGACGGCGCGTTCGGCCATGTCCTTCGGCAGGGGCTTGCCGTGCCAGCCGTTCTTGTCGGCGACCTCGCTGACGCCCCGGCCCTTGACGGTGCGGGCGACCACGACGGTGGGGGATTCGCGGTCGTCGTCGGCGGCGGTCAGGGCCTTGTCGACGGCGTCGAGGTCGTGGCCGTCGACCACCAGGGCGCGGCAGCCGAACGCCTCGACGCGGCGGGCGTAGGCGTGGGTGTCCCATTCGAGTTCGGTGGGACCGCTCTGGCCGAGGCGGTTGACGTCGATGATCGCGGTGAAGTTGCCCAGCCGGTGGCGGCCCGCCTTGTCCAGGGCTTCCCAGACGGAGCCCTCCGTCATCTCGCTGTCGCCGCACAGGACCCACACCCGGGAGTCGAGCTTGCTCAGATCGCGGCAGGCCAGGGCGATGCCGACGGCGTAGGCGATGCCCTGGCCGAGTGAGCCGGTGGCCAGGTCGACCCAGGGCAGGACGGGGGTGGGGTGGCCCTCGAGGCGGTGGCCGAAGCGGCGGTAGGTCGTCATCAGCTCGTCGTCGTCGACGACTCCGGCGGCCTTGAACATCGCGTAGAGCAGGGGAGAGGCGTGGCCCTTGGAGAAGATCAGGTGGTCGCCGGCCCGGTTGTCGGGGGCGTCCCAGTCGTAGCGCAGATGGCGGGTCATGAGTACGGCCATCAGATCGGCCGCGGACAGGCTGGAGGTGGGGTGTCCGGAGCCTGCGGAGGTGCTGGCACGGACGGAGTCCACGCGGAGCTGCTGGGCGAGCTCGAAGATCTGGGACAGATCGCTGTCGGGGCCGAGGGTGGTGGTCATGGCGGTGCCTTTCTCGAGCGGACGACGCGTTAGGGGTTCCCTCGTTCGCGGCGGCCGATCGCTCCGGGGCAGGTTTTCCCCCTTCGGCGGTGCAGGACCTCGGGCGGCGCGCCCCGGGCCGCTCCGGCCCGAACCGGTCCGTCGCCGTCGGCCGGTCCCCGCGGCCGCCGTTTTTCTCCCACCGGTCGGTATTATTATATGGATGAAATGGACGGGCTGACGGAAAGCGGAACGGCATCCGTCGGCGGCCGCGGCATTGGCCACGGGCGCTGCTCCGGCCCAATTTTCTGTTCGACCGCGGCCGGGGATTGACCGATCGCGAAAACGGGAACGGCGCGCGCCGTCGTGGCGGTATAAAAGAACTGCTGGGAGAGTTGGGGTCGACGGGTCGCCGCGGCTCTTTTGAATCTGTATCATCAATCCTTGATTGAGGGCGAATCAATTCGGTCCGTTTGTGCTTTACCGGTGCAGACGGCGAAGTCCTCGAACGGGTGGGGTATTTCTGCGCGGGGCGCTCGCGCGCCGATATTTGCGCCGGACTGTACCGTTCATAACGGCGATAACACCCTGCGCTCGCTGGACCGAGTGAATGCGGCAGACGGGTGTTGTGCATTTCTTCGGGCTGACGGCACATTTCTCTCAGCGGTTCTCACCGATGGGAGGGACACGCATGACGAGCCACGCAACCGAAGTCGACCTCGAAAGTCTGCTCCGCCGGGCGTTACAGGCCACGGGTACGGAGGCGCGTTGGACGACCGACGCGGACGAGATGTGGTGCCGCCTCACCTGCCGGTCCGGAATTCAACGCCGGCAAGGCTGGAAACTGCATGTTTCCGCGACGGCGGCTTCCGCACCGGAAGTCCTTGTGAGGGCCCTGGATGTACTGCTGCGCGAAGACGCGGCATTCAAGTTCGTGCGATCGCTCGAACAGGTGAGCGCGCTCAACTCCCGGGCCACACCGCGGGGCAGTTCCGGCAAGTTCATCACCGTATACCCGCCCTCCGACGGCGCCGCGGCCCGAATAGCGATGGAGCTGCACAGGGCCACGGCAGGCCTGGCCGGCCCCCGGATCCTGTCCGACCAGCCGTACGCCCCGCGAAGTCTGGTGCATTACCGCTACGGCGCCTTCGTCGGCCGGCGGCGGCTGTCGGACGAGGGTCTGCTGGTGTGGTTCATCGAGGACCCCGACGGCAATCCCGTGGAGGACAAGCGCACCGGCCAGTACGCGCCACCCCCCTGGGCGGTCAGCCCCTTCCCCGCCTCGGTACCCCTTCCCCCGCAGCAGGAGAAGGCGGCGAGCAAGCCCGTACTGCTCGGCGGCCGGTTCTCGGTACGGGAAGCGATCCGGCACACCAACAAGGGCGGCGTCTACCGGGGCACCGACGTCACCACGGGCGCACCCGTGGTGATCAAGGAGGCCCGGCCGCACGTCGAGGGTGACAGGTCCGGCTCCGACGTCCGCGACTGGCTGCGGACCGAGGCCAGGACGCTGGAGAAGCTCGAACACACGGGACTGGCACCGGAGTTGCTCGCGACGTTCGAGACGGGCGGGCACCTGTTCCTCGCCCTGGAGGAAGTACCGGGCGTACCCCTGCGCAACTGGGTCGCCGAGCGCTTCCGCGACGTCGGCAGCGAGCGCTACCGGGCGGAGGCGCTCGACCAGATCGCACGTCTGGTGGACCTGGTCGCGGCGGCCCATGCCTGCGGCTGCGTACTGAGGGACTTCACGCCGGGTAACGTCATGGTCCGCCCCGACGGGGAACTGCGCCTCATCGACCTGGAGCTCGCCGTCCTGGAGGACGACATCGCGCTCCCGACCCAGGTGGGGACCCCCGGCTTCAGCGCCCCCGAGCGCCTGGCGGACGCTCCCGTCTCCCCGACGGCCGACTACTACAGTCTCGGCGCCACCGTGTGCTTCGTGCTCGCCGGGAAGGTACCGAACCTGCTGCCCGAGGAGCCGGCCTGCAGGTCCGAGGAAGAGCGGTTCGCCGACTGGCTGGACGCCTGTGCCGGAACGCTGGGCCTGCCGGAGGGCCTGCGGGAGATGATCCTCGGGCTGATGAAGGACGATCCCGGCGAGCGCTGGGACCCGGACAGGGCGCGTACGGCGCTTCGCGCGGCGGACCCGTCATGGACCGCGCGCCCCACCGCCGCACCGGCACGCACAGCCGAGCCGGACGACGCGACGCAGGTCGTGGTCACCGGGATGGTGAACCACCTCGTCGAGTCGATGACCCCGGCCGACGCGGGGCGGCTGTGGCCCGTGTCCACCCTGGCCGGCGAGACCGACCCCTGCACCGTGCAGCAAGGTGCGGCCGGTGTACTGGCGGTCCTGACCCGGTACTTCGAGCTCACCGGCGCCCCGCGCCTGCCGGATCTGCTCCGTACCGCGGGAAACTGGATCGTCGCCCGCACCGACACCGGCTCCATCCGTCCGGGACTGCACTTCGGCGGCCGCGGAATCGCCTGGGCGCTGTACGACGCCGGACGTGCCATCGACGACCGCGCGCTCACCGACCACGCGTTGGCCCTGGCACTGGCCCCGCTCGAGCGGACGCCCAGTTACGACATCACCCACGGCTGCGCGGGCAGCGGCCTGGCCGCCGCCCATCTGTGGCACCGCAGCGGTGACCCACGCCTGGCCGAGCTGGTCGCCGACGCGGCCGACCGGCTGGCCGCCGCCGCACGGCCCGAACCGACCGGAGTGAGCTGGCCCGTCCCCGCGGAAGCCGTGTCCAAAGAGGCCGGCAAACGGTATCTGGGCTTCGCGCACGGAACGTCCGGCATCGGCTGCTTCCTCCTCGCCGCCGCGGCTGTCTCCCACCGCATGGAACACATGGAGCTGGCCGTGGCGGCGGGGGAGCACCTGGTGGCCAACGCCGTGATGGTCGGTCAGACGGCCCAGTGGCCGGCCCAGGCCACGGACGTGCCCACAGCCCCCTACTGGTGTCACGGCTCGGCGGGCATCGGCTCCTTCCTGGTCCGGCTCTGGCAGCAGACCGGGGACAAACGCTTCGTCGACCTCGCCCGCGGAGCCGCACACGCCGTCGTGGAACGCGCCTCCCGCGCCGCCGTGGCCCAGTGCCACGGACTGGCCGGCAACGGCGACTTCCTCCTCGACATGGCCGAGGTCACCGGGGATCCCGCCTACCGGTCGATGGCCGAGGACGTGGCCCGCCTCATCGTCTGCGAACGGGCCCACCGTGACAGCCACGTCGTCTTCCCCAACGAGTACGGGGACGTCTCGACGAGCTGGAGCGACGGATCCGCAGGGATCCTGGCGTTCCTTCTGAGGACACGCCACACAGACTCCCGGCACTGGATGGTTCAGGAGCCGGGCTGAACGACAGGTAAATCCTCCTGTCGTAACCGCTCACAGAAGGAGAATGTCATGGAGAACCAGGCCCTCGAGCTGCTGGCCCACCTGCACGCCCTTCCGGAGACCGACCCGGTCGGCGTCGACGGAGCGCAGTTCAGCGGCACGTGCGCGTGCGTCGGCCTGCTGACGCTGCTGAACACCGTCTGCATCGGCGTCAGCTGCGCCTAGTCGAAATCCTCCGGCCGGTGGCCGCCCTCGGGCGGCCACCGGCCGGAGCCGGTTCCGCCGCGGCCCGCAGGCCTCGCGGAAGACACCCCCGTGGACGAGGAGCCGACCGTGCAGCCACATGCCGGTGACGAAGCCCGCACCCGAGCCGTCCCCCCGACCGCCACCCGCACCGGCCCGGTCGCCGCACAGGCCGCCGCCCCGGTGTACGCCATCAGCACGCGCGGTCTGGTCAAGAGCTATGCGGGCCCGGACGGAAGCACCACCCACGCCGTACGCGGCCTGGACCTCGACGTCCTCAAGGGCGAGACCTACGCCTTCCTAGGCCCCAACGGCGCGGGCAAGTCCACCACCCTCGCCCTGCTGTGCGCCCTGGCCCGCCCCACCGCCGGACGGGCCACGGTGGCGGGCGCCGACGTGCTCAGCCGGCCGGACCAGGTCAGAAGACTGGTCGGCATGCTCTTCCAGCACAGCGCCCTGGACCCCGACCTGACGGCCGAACAGAACCTGCACATCCACGCACGCCTCTACGGACTGCGCCGCCGCCACGCGCGCGTGCGCGTCACCGAGATGCTCGAAGCGGTCGGACTGGACGACCGCCGCCGCTTCCCGGTCCGCACCCTGTCCGGAGGCATGCGCCGCCGCCTGGAGCTCGCCCGTGGCCTGCTGCACGCGCCCGAGGTGCTGTTCCTCGACGAGCCGACCACCGGACTCGACCCGCACGCCCGCGCCCAGGTCTGGGAACACCTGCGCGTACTGCGCGAGCAGCACGGCAGCACCCTCTTCGTCACCACCCACTACCTGGAGGAGGCGGAGCACTGCGACCGGCTCGGCATCCTCGACCGCGGCCGACTCGTGGCCCAGGGCACGCCCCACGCGCTGAAGGCCGAGATCGGGGCGGACCGGGTACTGCTGCGTACCGGCGACGACACGGCGGCACGGCAGGTCGTCGCCCGGACCGCGCCGCCGGGCCCGGCCGTCACCCTGGACACCGAGGGGGTGTCCCTGCGCGTGCCCAACGGCAGCGCCTGGATTCCCCGCCTGTGCGCGGCACTCGAAGCCCACGGCATCGCCGTGCACGCCGCGTCCGCGACCCCGCCGACCCTCGACGACGTCTTCTTCCACCACACCGGCCGCAGCATCCACGCCCCCCGGCCGCACCCGACACCGGCCGACCCGGCTCCGGGCGCCGGTACTGCAGCGACCGAGGAGGCCCCATGACCGCCCCCGCTCTCCCGGCCTCGGACGCTGCCGGCACCCCCGCCTTCCGCAGCGGCGGCCGCGAGCCAGGACTGTCCCTGCGCCACGAACTGCGGGCGGTCCACGCCCTGGTCCACCGCGATCTACTGCGCCTGGCGGGCCAGCCCACGCACAGCGCCCTGATGCTGATCCAGCCGGTGCTCTACCTCTTCGTCCTGGGCGGAGGTCTGGCCGCCCTGATCCCGAACTCCTCACTGGGTGTCGGGTACCAGACGTTTCTCTTCCCGGGCATGCTGATGATGACCGTACAGGCGCCGGCCATCATCGTCGGCGTCCGTCTGATCACCGACCGGCAGAGCGGTTACCTGCGCGAACTGCTGATGGCCCCGGTCAGCCGGCCCACCCTCCTGCTCGGGAGCTGCGCCGGCGGCACCATCGTCTCCACGGTCCAGGGAGCGGTCCTGCTCGGCCTGGCCGGCGCCGTCGGCCTGCCCTACGACCCCGTTCTCCTGGCGTTGCTCCTCGCCGTGATGATCCTGGCCTCGTTCACCATCACGGCCCTGTCCCTGCTGCTGGCCGTGAGCCTCGACCGGCCCGAGATCTTCCACATGCTGCTCGGCCTGGTGATGATGCCGCTGCTGTTCCTCTCCGGCGGCTTCTTCCCCCTGGGCAACCTGCCCGGCTGGGCCCATACGCTGGCCGCCGCCAACCCGCTCGCCTACGGGGTGGACCTGCTCCGCCGCGTCATCGCGCTCCGCGTACCGCATCAGGCGACCGCCGTGGGCATCGAGTGGTTCGGCCGGCAGCCTTCCCTGCTCCTGGAAGGCGCCGTCCTGCTGGCCGGCGGAGTCGCGGCCCTGCTCTGGGCCGCCCGCCGCTTCAGCCGCCCCGAATGACACCCGACAGCCGCCCCGAGTGACCCCTGACCCGTCCGCACCCCGCGCCCGGGTCCTGCGCCCCTCACGCTTCTGCACCTCCACGTCCCACCATCAGGGCGTTTGGTCAGGAAAAGATCGGTTCGTGCCTCCTGTGTCCGGCAGGGTTGCACCAGTGACGGGACGCCAACCACAGACGTCCCGCACGACCAGGAGGAGACACATGCGAGCAAAGACGGCCCTCACCGCCGGTGCACTGGCGCTCACTCTCGCCGCTGGAGCCGGCTGGGCCGCCCAGGCAGCCCCCGAGCACGCACCCGCTGCCAAGCCCGTACATTCCCGTGCCATCGACGGTTACCAGATCGTCACGCTCCCCAACGCGAACGTCCCGAACTTCCAGCGCCGCACCGTCTACTGTCCGGCCGGCAAGCACGTCATCGGTGGCGGAGCCGAAGCGCAGGGCGCCGACGCGATGCTCGTCGGCAGCTTCCCCACCCCGGACGGATCCGGCTGGATCGGCCTCGGCAGGCAGAAGGCCTACAGCAGCGTCGGCATCAGCGTGTACGCCATCTGCGCCTTCTGAGCCGACTGTTCGGTCCCGTCAGCGCCCCGTCGCCGGAATCCCCGGCGGCGGGGCGCCGCGCGTCGGGTCGGCCGACCCGAGGGTCCTCACCCCCAGGCGGTACCCGACCTGGCGGCCGCGGGCTCAAGCGGACGGTGCGACCGAGGGCCGCAGCCCGAGCCACTGCTCGGCGTCCCAAGCGCGGAACCGCTCCACCTCCGTGAACCCCAGCTTTGCCGCGAGGCGCATCGAGCCGGCGTTGGCTGTCTGGGTGGTGAGCACCACCGGCTCGCCGGGAAAGACCTCGTCGAACCAGCCCAGCGCCGCCGCACACGCCTCGACGGCGTACCCGGATCCCCACGCCCGCGGCAGGAAGAGGTAGCCGAGATCGGCCTTCCCCACGGCAGCCGGGCGACGGTGCTCCGTCGCTCGCCTGAGCAGGATCTGGCCGATCATCGCCCCGTCGAGATCGACGACGAAACTCCCCGGCCACCGCTCGGGCACCCGGGGCATCTCGCGTTCGAGCTCGGCGCGCGGGCGGGCACCGCCGAGGTAGGTGTGCACCTCCGGCGACGCCAGCAGCTCGACGAACGCCGTACGGTCCCGGGCCTCGGGCGCACGGAGCACGAGTCTCTCGGTCCTGATCGGCGCAGGCGGCCAGGCGACGGGCCCCAGGTCTGACATGCGCGCAGACTAGCAACCCGAGAGGCGCGGGAATCCCGGCTTGTCGGCGGACTGCCGGTCTTCTCGTCGCGCTGAGCGGGTCCGGGAGCTGGCGTAACGTTTCTGCTATGGTTGATCTTGAGTAGGTCGGCGGAAGTCGCGTCGGGTTGCGATGCGTTGGTCGTCCAAGGAAAGATGCCCCGCTTCCTGCGGGGAGATGCAGGTGCAAGGCCTGCCCGGCGCTCTGTGAGGACCCCGTCCCGGGTTTCGGGGCGGGGTCTCTTCTTTGTTCTGGAACCGAGCAATTCGCTTGGCGGGCGGGGTGTTTACTGCCGCCACAGCAGATCCGGTATGACGGCAGGCGGCAGGGACGGGTTGGCCGCTGCCGCTTCCGCCACCTGCCGGTCCGCGTCGGCGAGCAGTTCCACGATGACCGGCGGCGGGAGCGCCGGGTGCCTTGCGGCCAGCGGTCTGGCCTGTTCGTCCGCCAGGCAGACGAGCAGCGCGGAAGCCGTCGCCCCGCGGTGTCGGGCAACCTCACGGAACACCTTCCGCACCGCTGGTTCGTGGCGGACCAGGTCCTCCAGCAACGCAGGGAGCGCGTCCGGATTGGTCGCCACCTTGGCCAGGACACGGACGCCGTGCCGGGCGACCATGGCTCTCAACTGCGCGTCGGTGAGGCCGGGGTGAGGAGCGAGAGCCTTGACCACCTTGGCGTCGGGGTCGTCGGCCAGCCGGTCGCGAATCTCCGGCGGCAG
The DNA here is from genome assembly GCF_055657365.1 of Streptomyces sp. NPDC107559. Lineage (NCBI taxonomy): Bacteria > Bacillati > Actinomycetota > Actinomycetes > Kitasatosporales > Streptomycetaceae > Streptomyces > Streptomyces sp. NPDC107559. The sequence goes on from NZ_JBVKBD010000012.1 coordinate 74,411, forward strand.
ATCACGTCGCTGGGCCACGAGCATCCGGGCGGCCGGGTCCGGTGACGTGGCCAGCTCTTCGACCTCGGCGGGTGAGGAGGCGGCAATACGGGGCAGGAGGGTAGCGCCGATCTTGGTGGTTCCGGCCAAGAGGGTGAGCACGTCGAGCGGTACGCGGGGATTGTGTGCAAGGCTGCGTCGAACGGCCGGGTCGCGGTCGCGGGCCAGCGCGCGGATCAGGGCGTCGTCGATCGCGGGATTTCCGGCAAGGTCGGCGCGGACAACGGGAACAGGGTCCGAGGCGAGCCGTGCGCAGGTCTGCGGAGGCAGGTCCTGGCGGCCGGCAAGCGTCCAGCGCAGCAGCATGGACGGATGTCCCACGAAGCCGACGAAGGCTTCGGCAGGGGTGGCAGGGTTGCGGAGTGCCGCTTCCTGAATGCCGTGGACGGTGGACTCGTGGGAGCCGTCGCAGGCGGCGCCCGGCGGCAGATCGCAGTCGAGCCGTGGGCAATACGGATCGTGCTGGAAGGGCGTCTCCTCGCGGTCGCAGACCAGACAGCGTCGGGCCGCGGGGAGCCCCTCCCCGGTCACCAGTGCCGCGAGCACGGCCGGAGGCGCCGCCTCGTTGCACGCCACCGCGCGGCGGACCTCGGCGTGCGGATGCGCCGCGAGCCTCGCGGCCACGTCCGGGCCGGCCCACAACGCGAGTTCGGCGACGACCAGTACGTCCGGGTCCGTCGCGAGCGTGTCCACCACGTCGGACGGGAGGCCGCGGCATGCTGCCAGCTTCTCCCGGCGTTCACGGGCCGGGTCCGCCGCAAGGAGACGCGCCCACTCAGGGCGTCCGGCACCCTGGTCGAGCAGGGCGAGGGCGGCATCCGGCCAGACCGAGGGATCGACGTCCGCGGCGGTCAGCCGACCCTCGTACGCGAGCTGCACCGCGCTTGCGTCGATGCGCTCGGCCAACGCGACCGCCTGTGCGCGGCTGAGGTCCGCACGACAGGCGAGGTCCGTGGCGAGGTCGCCGTCCGCGATGGATATCAGCCGGTCGACCAGCTCGGACGACAGGGCCGGGTTGGCGGCGAGCCCGCACAGGATGTGATGCACACCGGCATCCTGCCTGGAGCGTGGACGACGCGTTCGGGATTTTTTCGACGCTCACGCATTGCCGACGGAACGCCCGGACACGTGCTTGGCACGCGTCGCCCCTGATTCTGCACGTAGGTGAATCGGTAAGCTCGCGTGGAGCTGACCTTGAGCGAGATTGCGAGCCGCGCGGTGATACGAGACCTGTACAACGTCCAGGTGCGGCCCGAAGAGGGCACAGTTACGCCGCTGACCGACGAGGAAGAACAGCGATTGCGGGCCCTGTTGTTCAGCGAACTCGGCAACGAGATCGCCGACCAGGGCTGGGTGCGTTTCCCGGCGTACACACGGGAAGACCGCCGTCGGTTGGTCGATGTCGCGCACCGCCTCACCGCCTACTGGGGGCAGCAGGTGTTCGTCGAGGCCGAAGACCAGTGCCGCCTCAGGCTCTGCCTGGCCGGACATGAAACGCTCCCGAAGCCTCTGCCGACGGCGCCGCTGTGATCGGCCTGCGGGACGGACGTCGGAGCGCGTTCTGCGGTCCGGTGCGCTCCGGCCACCGCGGCCGAGGGAGGGGCCCCGCACACCTGATGGCTCCGCACGCCTGACGGGCCTGCACGCTTGATGGCCCCGCACACGGCGTGGGCCCCGCACACGTGGTGCGGGGCCCTGGTCGTGGGGTTTCGGTCTGGCTCAGGGGCAGCTGATGCGGATGTCGCCCGCGTCCGTCGTACAAGAGTCGGTGTTGAGGCCGCCGTTGGCGGTGTCGTTGCCGGAGACGTTGTCGACGGTGTTGAGGTTGTCGGTGCCGGTGTTGCCGATCAGGGTGTCGTTGCCGGGGCCTGCGGTGAGGGTGTCGTTGCCGGCGCCGCCGTCGATGCGGTCGTTGCCGTAACCGCCGTGCACGGTGTCGTTGCCGCTGCCGGCGCTGACGGTGTCGTCGCCGCCCAGGGCGCAGATCACGTCGTTGCCGACGGTGCCGGTGATGGCGTCGTTGCCGCTGGTGCCGATGCGGGTGCAGCCACGGGCGTTGTTGACCGCGGTCGTCGCCGTGGCGGTGTTGTTGCCGGAGCTCGGGTCGCTCTGGGTGGCGGCGACGGTGGCCCGGTCGGTGAGCGTGCCGGTGGCCCGCGGCTCGACGGCGACGGTCACCGTGGCGACCGCCCCCGGGGCGAGGGTGCCGAGGGAGCAGTTCGCGGAGGTGGCGGTGGTGGTGCAGGTGCCCGAGCCGGTGGTCGCGGAGACGACCGAGACGGCGACGCCGCTGAGGGCGTCGGACAGGGAGACGTTGGTCGCGGAGGTCGTGGTGCTGTTGTTGGTCACGCGCACGGTGTAGGTGGCACGGTCACCGATGCTGACCGTGGTGGGACCGGACTTCGTCACCGCCAGATCCACGCCGGACGGCGGCGGGGTGGTGCCGCCGCCGTCGAAGCGCGCCAGGGTGAAGTCGCTGTCAGGTCCGCCCCCGCCGGCCGCGACGATCCTTCCGTCCGTCTGGAGGGCCATGCCGTCGGCCGCGTCGGTGCCGCCGAAGTCCGCCGTCGCGAGGCCCCCGTTGCCGAAGCCGGTGTCCTGGCTGCCGTCGGGGTTGTAGCGCACGACGGCGAAGTCGCCGCCGGACCCGTTGCTTCCGGCGACGACGATCCGGCCGTCTCCCGGCTGCACCTTGACGTCTGCCGCCGTGCCGCCGGGGGTGAGCACCGTGCCGTTCCGGTTGAAGCTCGTGTCCAGGGCGCCGTTGGGGAGGTAACGGGCCAGAGCGAACCGGGAGCCGCTGCCGCCGGCGGCGACGATCCTTCCGTCCGGCTGGACCGCAAGCCCTTCCACGGAGTCGTAGTCGCCCAGGTCGGTGCGGACGATGCCGTCGCCGTCGAAGCCCGTGTCGAGGCTGCCGTCGGTGTTGAAGCGCATCAGCGCGAAGTCGAAGCGGGTCGAGCCGACCTCGCCTCCGACCAGGATCTTGCCGTCGGGCTGTAGTGCCAGGGCCCGGCCCTGACCGCCCTCCTGCGGGACCGGCCCCGCCGGATTGGCGGTCACCGTGCCGTCGCCCCCGAACGTGGTGTCCGGGGTGCCGTCGCTCCTGAGGCGCAGCACCGCCATCTCCCCGCCGAAGGAGCCGGCCGCGACGATCCTGCCGCTGGAGTCGATGGCCACGTCCTGGGCCTCGGTGGGGCTGTTGAAGTCGGCGAAGACCCGGCCGTCGCCGCTGAAGGTGTTGTCCAGGGTTCCGTCGGGGTTGTAGCGGGCGACCACGAACCAGCAGCAGTCGTCGTACTCCCGCCAGCTGCTGCCCACCACGACGATCTTGCCGTCGGCCTGCAGGGCCACGGCGTGCGCCTCGCCCCATTGCAGGCTCGGGCCCATGTTGTTGATGGCGGTCGTCACCGTGCCGCCGGTGCCGAAGCCGGTGTCCGGGGTGCCGTCGGGGTTGTGGCGGGTCAGTGCGAAGCGGCTCTCCGTCACCGCTTCGTCGACGGAGGAGCCGACGGAGACGATCTTTCCGTCGGGCTGTACCGCCACGTCCTCCGCGTGATCGTCGTCGGCGATGTCGGTGAGCACCTTGCCGTCACCGCTGAAGGTGGTGTCCAGGCCGCCCGGGGCCGCGGCCGCGACCCCGGGGACGGCGAGCACCAGTGCCAGGACGCTCGCCGCGACGGTCCCGGCCCGGGCCGGGGAGGATCGGCGGCGGCCGCCGCGCCGCTGGCGCGCCGGTCGTGCATGTGGGGTGAACATGGCGACAGCCTCCCGACGCACGCACGCGCCGACGGTTACCACGAGCGGCGTTGCACTCACCGGACGTACGAATCCATCCGAGCGGGTGAGCGCGACTCGCGCTGCTGTGCGAATCTCCATAGGGGGGAGTTGGCCGGGGCCGAGCCGTACGACCTTCCGGGCCGCCTCGTGGACCCGACCTGATCGGGCACAGAATGTCGGGTCCGACATGGTGGGCGATGCCTAGCGTGGTGATCGTCAAGGAAGGAACCGTGCATGCTGGAGCGGCTGAACCAGGCCATGGAGCACATCGAGCGCCATCTCGACCAGGTCATCGAGGTGGACGAGCTGGCGCGCATCGCGGCCACCTCGGAGTACCACCTGCGCCGGATGTTCTCCGCGCTCGCGGGCATGCCGCTGTCGGAGTACGTCCGGCGCCGTCGGCTGACCGTCGCGGGCGCCGAAGTGCTCGCGGGGCGCGAGACGTTGCTGGAGATCGCGGTGCGCTACGGCTACGGCTCCGGTGAGTCGTTCGCGCGGGCGTTCCGTGCCATGCACGGTATCGGACCGGGCGAGGCCCGCCGCACCGGCGCCGCGCTCAGCTCCCAGTCCCGGATGGCCTTCCGCCTCACCATCGAAGGGAACAGCAGTATGCGATACCGCGTCGTGGACAAGGCGGACTTCACCGTCGTCGGTCTCAAGGCCCGGGTGCCGCTGGTGCATTCGGGGCCCAACCAGGCGATCATGGACTTTGTCCGCGGGATCGATCCGCAGCTCCTGGAGGGTCTGGAGAAGTTGTCGGACCAGGAGCCGTCCGGCATCGTCGCGGTCTGCGACGACCTGGATCCCAGTCGTGCCGAGGGCACCGAACTCGACTACTACCAGGGCGTGATCACCACTGCGGACGCACCCGCGGGATCGACCGTGTTGGGCGTTCCGGCCGGCACCTGGGCGGTCTTCACCACTTCAGGGCCGGCACCGCAGGCCATCCAGGAGCTGTGGCGGGACGTGTTCACGCAGTGGTTCCCCTCGAACCCGTACCGCAGCCGGCCCGGCCCCGAGATCCTGCGTATGCGCCTGTCGTCGGACAAGACCGAGGCCGATGCCGAGCTGTGGCTGCCTGTGGAGCCCGACCGGGCCTGAGCACATCAGCAAGCCGTCCGAGGCAGGCGCGCGAGGCGCTGGAGGTTGCCGCCGACGCCAGGCTTCCCCGGGGAAGGGCACTCACCCGTCCGGACCTGTCGGACTGGGCACGTGGTGCGGTCGGCAGGACGCTGGGAGCCGGCGCCGTGAGCGGGCGGAGCGGGATCCGGCCGCGCCGCACCCCCGTCGAGCGGGGGAGCGGCCGGGCTCGCGCGCAGGGCTTCGCGACTGCCGGACGCCTGCCGCGCCGGGTGTCCTCGGCCCGGGGTGCCTCGGCCGAAGACGCCTGGCACGCGGACCGTCCTCCAGGAGCGTGATTATGGCCCGGAACCGCCGTCTGATCCTGAACTCGCCGTCCGAGGTCTGGCGCCTGCTGTCCGACGGCCACCGTTACGGGGAGTGGGTGACGGGAACCCAGCAGGTCCTCGCCGCGGACCCGCATTGGCCCGAGGTCGGCGCCCGGTTGAAGGTCCGCGTCGGCATCGGACCCGTGACCCTCGACGACACCTGCGTCGTCCGTATCTGCGAACCGCAGCATCGCCTGGAACTGGAGGCGAAGGCGGACCCCTTCGGTGCGGCCCGTATCGCCATGGAACTGCTTCCCTGGGGCGAGCACACCCTCCTCACCCTCGACTGGCACCCCCTGCGGGGACCCGGCACCCGGATGCACGGACTGCCGGTGGACTACATCGTCGCGGTCCGCAACGGCATGATGCTCACGAAACTGGCCCGGATCGCCGTGCGCGAGCACGCGGAGCACGCAGAACATGCCGGGCGCTGACCGAGCCCGGGTGAGGCGGGGAAAGGGCGCTGTCACGGTCCGTACCGTCTCACCCGGATTCGTTCAATTCTGAGCCGTTTCATATCGTTCTCGGTCGTTCTCGGGACATAGGGCTCACAACTCGCGAGTTTGGCCGTATATGCGGGATCATGGCCGGATACCGCCATCGAAGGAGTGGGCATGCGACGAAACCGACTGCTCACCGTGGTCGCGGCAGTGTGCGCGACGTCGGCACTCGGCCTCATGGCTCCGCAGACCGCTGCGGCCGATCCCGGTCCGACCGCTTGTTCCGGCATGCCGTCGGATCTACGCCCCACACTCGTCTACGGCGACACGGGCGAGGCGGTCAGGCAGGCACAGTGCCTCAGCAACATGTGGGGCGGTGAGCCGCCCAAACTCACTCTCGACGGGGTCTACGGCATCGTCATGCTGAAGAAGATCGAGTGGATCCAGGTCTGCCACGGCCTGCAGCAGAGCGGCGTCATCGAGGACCGCACCTGGCAGGTGCTCTACCACCCGGCCCTGGACTGCTATCTGCCCTATCCAGGCTGATCCGGGCGCCGGACCTGCGATGATTCGCTCATGCGTGCGGCGCGGCTCCTGTCACTCGTCCTCCTGTTGCAGAACCGGGGCAGGCTGACGGCCGACGAGCTCGCCCGGGAGCTGGGCGTCTCGGCCCGGACCGTCTACCGGGACATCGACTCACTGAGCAGCGCGGGCATCCCGGTCTACGGGGACGCCGGGCACCGCGGCGGCTACCAGCTGCTCGGCGGCTACCGGACCCGGCTCACCGGACTGCACGCCGACGAGGCCGAGTCGCTGTTCCTGGCCGGGATGCCCGGCGCGGCGGACGACCTGGGACTGGGCGAGGTGCTCGCGGCGGCGCAGCTGAAACTGACGGCGGCGCTCCCGACGCCACTGCGGGACCGGGTCGGCCGGATCCGCGAGCGCTTCCACCTCGACGCCGTCGGCTGGTACCGGGAACAGGACTCCCCGCCGGCTCTCGTGGCCCTCGCCGATGCCGTGTGGAACCAGCGGCGGATCCGGGTGCGCTACCGCCGCTGGGCCGAGCCGCAGGAGGTCGAGCGGGAACTCGACCCCTACGGCCTGGTCCTCAAGGCGGGCGTGTGGTACCTGGTCGCAGCGGTGGACGGCACGGTGCGCACGTACCGGGTGTCGTCGATCCTGCGCCTGGACGTCCGGGAGGACGGCTTCGAGCGCCCCGACGGCTTCGACCTGATGGCTCACTGGCAGGACTACCTCGCCGCCTACGACGCCCGCAGGCTCCGGCTTCAGGCCTCGCTGCGGATCGCTCCGGCACTGCTCGCCGCACTGCCGGATCACCTGGACGCGGTACTGGTCCGCGCCGTCGAGGCCTCGGCAGGTCCGCCGGACGCCGACGGCTGGGTCACGGCGACCGTGCCGCTGGAATCGGTCGACCTGGCGGTGCCCACACTCCTGTCGCTGGGGCCGGACGTCGAGGTGCTCGCCCCCGAGGAGCTGCGCCGCAGGATCGCGGAGACGGCCGCGGCCGTGCTCGACCGGTACCGGCCGGCGCGCGCATCGGGCCGCACGGAGGCCGGCGACCTCAGCAGCAGTCCGGCGGACACGGTCGCCAGCAGTGCGAGGGCGGCGAGGACCACGAAGCCGTAGCGCGTGTCGCTGTGGTCGGTGACCGTCGCGACCAGGAACATCACCCCGACCGTGGCCGCCAGCCCGCCGCCGTTGGCCAGCCCGAAGGCCCGGCCGACCGAGGCGTCGTCGGCCGAGGCCATCAGCATGGTGCGGGAGGCGATCCGGGCCTGCCCGAAGAAGAACGCACCCAGGGGTACCCCGACGAGGTATCCGGCGATCCCGAACTGGCTCTGCAGTACGAGGCCGACACCGACGAGCAGGAAGCCGACGACGGCGATACGAAGGTCCGTACTGCGTGTGCTGACGATCCGGTAGGCACCGGTGGCCGCCAGGAAACCGAGACTCCCGAGGGCGTCCACCACCCCGAACATCCCTGCTCCCAGGTGAAGTTCACTGAGCACGGCGGTGGGCAGCAGGGCGTTGAAGACGGTGACGACCACGCTGCCCTGGGCGTAGAGCAGGATGAAGTGACGCATCCGCAGCGGCGTCCGCCCAGCCGTCCGGGGCGGCGGCTGCTTCCCGGCGCCGGGGGCCGCGGGCACTCGGTCCTGACGACGTCCCACCGCGCACACGCACAGCGCCGAGACCACGAACGTCCCGGCGTTGAACACCAGCAGGGGCATGGCACCGAACGCCTGGACACACAGCCCGCCGACCGTCGCCGACAGCAGCATCCCCGCCTGGGTCCCCATCTCGTAGCGGGCGTTGAACCGCCGCAGCCGCTCCGCCGGAATGCGCTCCTTGACCAGCGCGGAGCTGGCCGGAACGAACAGGGCACCGATCACGGCGAGCGCCAGATTGGCGCCGTAGATCCCGGAGCCCGGGGCGCCGCCGCAGGCCAGCCACAGCGGCAGCCCGAGGGCCAGCGCCGCGCTGGTGACATCGCAGCCGATCCACAGGGCCCGCCGGTCGAAGCGGTCGGCCAGATGGCCGAAGAACGGTGACAGCAGGGCCTGCGGCCCGGCGACGGCGATGAACAGCCAGCCGACGGCCATCATGGTCTGCTGCTCCCTGATCAGGAGCAGTGCCCCGGCGACGAGCTGGACGTTGTTGCCGAGCGCGGTGGCGAAAGCGGCGGGCACGAGCAGTCGCTCGGCCCGGCGGGAGTGGTGACTGAGGATCATGGCACCACTGTCCGGAGGTTCACTGACATCTTCTGTCAGTGAAGAAGTCCGGACGGGACGGGAATACCCCAGGGGGGTATATGGTTCAGGTCGGTGACGCGATCCGGCAAAGGGGAGGCCGACGATGGACCACAGCGCACACCACCACCACGAGCACCAGCACTACGCCCACCATGGTTCCGGCACGTCCTGGCGCACCGCCGCTCAGGCGACGCTGCACTGTCTGACGGGCTGCGCCATCGGTGAAGTCCTCGGCATGGTCATCGGTACCGCCGCAGGCCTGCACAACGCGACCACTGTCGTCATCTCCATCGCGCTCGCCTTCGTCTTCGGTTACGCGCTGACGATGCGCGGCGTGCTGCGTGCCGGGCTGCCGCTCGGTCAGGCGCTGAAGGTCGCGCTGGCCGCGGACACCGTGTCCATCGCCGTCATGGAAGTGATCGACAACACCGTCATCGTGGCTGTGCCCGGAGCGATGGACGCAGGCCTCGGTCAGTTCGTCTTCTGGGCCTCGCTCGCGCTCTCCCTCGTTCTGGCCTTCGTGCTCACCACGCCGGTCAACCGGTGGATGATCGGCCGCGGCAAGGGCCATGCCGTGGTGCACGCGTACCACTGACGGCGCCGTCCGCCAACCGGTCCGGACCTCGTGCCGGACCGGTTCGGGTTCGTCCTGAGCCGCGCCCGGCGGGTTGCTCGCCGATACTGAGAAAATGGGCAAACTAGGGCGATCCGTCCCGGCGAGCCGACGGGACGGCCGGGTACCGCCGAAGGCCGTACCGCCGAAGGCCGTGCCACCGGAAGCCGGCCCGAAGGCCCGTCGCCGGTCGGCCGGCAGGCGTGTGTGGTCGTGGCTGACTCCGCGCAGCGTCGCCGGTCAGGTCTTCCTGTTGCAGCTGGTGGTCGTCCTGCTGCTCATCGCCACGGCCGTGGTGGTGCTGGTGTTCCAGGACCGCAACCGCGCGATCGACGATGCCGCCGAACGGTCACTGGTGGCGGCGGAGTCCTTCGCGAACGCCCCGGGCACCGCGGAGGCGATGCAGAGCGACGACCCGACGGCGGCACTCCAGCCGCACGCCGAGGCCGTACGCAAGAAGACCGGCGTCGACTACGTCGTGGCCCTGAGCCCCTACGGCTTCCGGTGGACCCACCCGGACCCGAATCAGATCGGCAAGCACGTCTCCACCTCCTACGGCCAGGCACTGGAAGGCGAGCCCCACCAGACCACGTTCGACAGCAGTCTGGGCAAGGCGGTCGACTCGACGGTGGCCGTCTTCGACGAGAAGGGGACCGCCGTCGGGCTCGTCACCGTGGGGGTCACGGTGAACAAGGTGTCCAGCGTGGTGCAGGACCAGCTGCCGGTGATCTTCACCGCGGGTGGTGTCGCGCTGCTGCTGGCCGCCGGAGGGTCGGCACTGGTCAGCGGGCGTCTGCGGCGTCAGACCGGAGGCCTGGGGCCGGTGGAGATGACCCGCATGTACGAGCACCACGACGCGGTGCTGCACGCGGTCCGCGAAGGCGTCATCATCCTGGACGGTGACGGAAAGCTGCTGCTGGTCAACGACGAGGCGCGCCGGCTGCTCGCACTGCCGTCGGAGGCCGAGGGCAGGCCGGTCACCGAATCCGGGCTGAGTCCGGCCCTGGTCGCACTGCTCAAATCGGACCGGGCGGTCACGGACGAGGTCTTCCTGGCCGGGGACGTCCTGCTGGCGGTCAACCTGCGGCCGGTGGGCCTGAAGGGGGGCAGTGTGGCCACCCTGCGCGACACGACGGAGCTGAGCGCCCTCGCGGGCCGCGCGGACGTGGCGCGCGGGCGCCTGCAACTGCTCTACGAGGCCAGCACGCGGATCGGCACCACCCTCGACATAACCCGCACCGCCGAGGAACTGGCCGAGGTGGCGGTCCCGCGCTTCGCCGACTTCGCCACGATCGAGCTGATGGAGCCCGTGCTGCGCGGCAGTGAACCGGCGGGGGCGAGCATGGAGATGCGGCGGGTCGCGGCCGCGGGCATCCAGGACCACGCGCCCCTCTACTCCGTCGGGACGCTGATGCACTATGTGCCCCGCAACCCCGTGGCCATCGGTATGACCAGCGGCCGGCCGGTCCTGCTGGCGGACCTCGCCGCGGTCGACGAATGGCGGGCCCAGGATCCGGTGCGGGCCCAGAAGATCATCGAATACGGCATCCACTCCATGATCTCGGTGCCGCTGAAGGCGCGGGGCCAACTGCTGGGGATCGTGGAGTTCTGGCGCTCGGAGCAGGACCCCTTCGAGCCGGACGACCTGTCCCCTGCCGAGGAACTCGCCGCCCGGGCGGCCGTGTGCATCGACAACGCGCGCCGCTACACCCGCGAGCACACCACGGCCGTCACCCTCCAGCGCAGCCTGCTGCCCGGAACGCTGCCCGAACTGTCCGCCCTGGAGGTCGGGCACCGGTACCTGCCCGCCCAGGCGGGCGTGGGCGGCGACTGGTACGACGTCATCCCGCTGCCGGGCGCCCGGGTGGCCCTGGTGGTCGGCGACGTCGTCGGACACGGTCTGCACGCCGCCGCGACGATGGGCCGCCTGAGGACCGCGGTACACAACTTCGCCGCCCTGGACCTGCCTCCGGACGAGCTCCTCGGGCATCTGGACGACCTGATCACCCGGATCGACCAGGACGCGGCGGCCGAGGGCAACTCCGAGGCCGTCACCGGTGCCACCTGCCTGTACGCGGTCTACGACCCGGTCTCCGGGCGGTGTGTCCTCGCCCGGGCCGGGCATCCCGGTCCGGCGCTGGTCTCGCCCGACGGCCGGGTGACGTTCCCCGACGTCCCCGTCGCCCCGCCGCTGGGGGCGGGCGCGGGCCTGCCGGTCGAGACGGCCGAGCTCCTGCTGGCCGCCGACAGCCGGCTGGTCCTGTACACCGACGGCCTGGTCGAGGCCCGTGGCCGTGACATCGACGTCGGGCTCGAGATGCTGCGGGAGGCGCTCGCCGGCGCGGAGGGTGCCACCCCGGACGGCACCTGCCGGGTGGTGCTCGACGCGATGCTGCGCACCCGGTCGAGCGACGATGTCGCCCTGCTCGTCGCACGTACCCGGCTGCTCGACCCGGAGCAGGTCGCGGAATGGGAGGTGCCGCACGACCCCGCGGCCGTACCCCAGGTCCGTGCCGAGGCCATCCGAAGGCTGGAGGCCTGGGGCCTCGGCGAGGCCGCCTTCACGACCGAGCTGATCCTCAGCGAGCTGGTGACGAACGCCGTGCGGTACGGAGCCAGCCCGATCAGACTGCGGCTGCTGCGCGACGGCGACAGCCTGATCTGCGAGGTCGCCGACGGCACCAGTACCTCCCCGCACCTGCGCCGCGCGGCCTTCACCGACGAGGGGGGCCGTGGACTGTTCCTCGTCGCGCAGCTGTCCCGCCGCTGGGGGACCCGGTACACCGACCGGGGCAAGATCATCTGGGCTGAGCAGGCGCTCGACGCCGGAGCCCCGGGGGACCTGAGCGGTCTGCTGATGGCGGAGCTGTGATGCGGGGCGCGGGCCGGACCGCCGTCCGTCCCGGGGGTGTGCGGCGGTGCGGAGCGGTCAGGAGCTCTCCTCGACCGTGAAGTACGGGATCTTGGCCGGGTCCTGGCCGAAGGCTGCCCCGAGATACACGGCCGACAGTTTGGTGAGCGTCCCGTCGTCGATCAGCTGTCTGATGATGCGATCCACGTCCTTCGTGTTGGGTGACCCCTTCGGGAACAGGGCGCCGTAGCCCTGGTCGGTCCGGTACTGGCCCACGAGGCGCACCCGGCCTTCCCGCCTCTGGGGATAGGCCAGCAGGATCGTCGTGTCGTGGACGACCGCGTCGATGCGGCCCTCCTCCAGCGCCGTGACCATCTCAGGATCGTTGGCGAAGGTGGTGACGGGCTTGGTCGGCTTGAGGCGCTCCTTGACGAACTGCTCGCCCGTGGTGCCCTCCGCCACTCCGATGTGCGCGTCACGGATGTTGTTCTCGTTGATCTTCTCGCCGTCCCTGATCAGCACCCCCAGGGTCGAGGAGAGGTAGGGCTCGGAGAACTCGGCGACCTTGCTGCGTTCCGGAGTGATCGTGATCTGCGCCAGGGCCAGGTCGAAGTCCTTGGCCTTGCCGGACACGATCTCCGGAAAAGGCGTGTTCACCACCTTCACCCGGTCGAGTCCGGACCGGTAGGCGATGTTGGCGGCCATGCAGTACTCGTAGCCGCTCGTGACGGAGTCCGGCGTCTTGCCGTTCCACCAGCCGGGCGCGGGCAGCGTCGTCTTGACCGTGAGGGCGCCCGCCGTCTGGGGAGACAGGTGGAACTCCCCGTAGTGCCCCGATACCTGGCAGTCGCCGTAGTGGGCCTTCGCGGACGCCGACCCGCCGCGGTCACAAGCCGATGTCGCGACGATGAGCGCCCCGCTGACAGCCAGGGAGACGATCGCTGCCGCGGCGCGCATCATTGCACCTCCGGTAGGGGCATCCTCCTTGAGTCACCATAAATCACCATGAACCATACGACCGCCGGAGCAGCATGGGACGACTCCGGGGCGCGGGTCGGGTCGCCCGCCCTCCGATACGGTCTCCGGGAAAGGGGCAGTGACCACCGCGATCCGCCGAACGGGTGGCCGCACGGGCCGCGCCCCGGCCGTCAGGTGAAACGGACGGGCAGGGTGCGGGTGCCGCGGATGAGCAGTCCCGGCAGCCACTCCAGCGCGGCCGGGCGGGTGTCCAGGGCGAGTTCCGGGCAGCGCTCCAGCAGTGAGCGCAGGGCGATCCGGCCTTCCAGGCGGGCCAGGGGCGCGCCGATGCAGTAGTGGATGCCGTGGCCGAATCCGAGGTGACCGCGAGCCTCGCGGCGGATGTCGAAGGTGTCGGGGGCCTCGTAGCGGTTCGGGTCGCGGTGGGCGGCGGCGAGCGAGATCAGCACCGGCTCCAGGGCCGGGACGACGGTGCCGGCGATCTCGACGGGCTCGGTGGTGCAGCGGTTGGTCGCCGACTCGAGCGGACCGTCGTAGCGCAGCATTTCCTCGATGGCGCCGTCGAGCAGGCTCATGTCGGCCCGCAGCGCGGCGAGTTGTTCGGGGTGGGTGAGCAGGGCGCGCACTCCGTTGGAGATCAGGTTGACCGTGGTCTCGTGGCCGGCCACCAGCAATAGGAAGGCCATGCCGACGAGTTCACGGGACGACAGCCGGTCGCCGTCCTCCTCGGTGGTGCGGATCAGCGCGCTCATCAGGTCGTCGCCGGGCGTGCTGTGCTTCTTCCCGATCAACGACGTGAGGAAGGAGCCGAGTTCGCCGAAGGCCCGGAAGGATGCCTCCTCGCTGGTGGGCGCCACGACCTCGTTGGACCAGCGCCGGAACTCCTCACGCTCCATGTCGGGCACGCCCAGCAGTTCGCAGATGACGGTGATGGGGAGCGGGTAGGCCAGCGACGCCACGAGGTCGGCCCGCCCGGCGGGCTGCTTCAGCATGGCGTCCAGCAGCCCGTCGGTGATCTCCTGGACGCGCGGTGCCAGCGCCTCGACCCGGCGCGGGGTGAACTCACGGCTGACCAGCCTGCGCAGACGGGTGTGCTCGGGCGGGTCGGAGATCAGCATGTGACGTCCGATCAGATCGGCGTCGTAGAGGTCCCAGCCCAGCTTGCGCATGTCCTTGGACAGCCGTGGGTCGGCGAGCGCGGCCCGCGCCTCCTCATGGCCGACGACCAGCCAGAACTCTCCGCCGTTGGCGTCGCGCACCTTGTGCACCGGCCCCTGTTCGCGCAGTTCGGCGAGGAACGGGTGCGGATCGGCGGTGAAGCGTTCGCCGTAGGCCGTCAGGTCGATGATGTCCATGGGTGTCCCCGTCGCCGTGGCGCTTGCCGATCATCCGTCCCCCGCACGCTAACCCGCCCGCCGTCGGCGGCGCGTCGTCCACGGGGACGATGGCCGGAAAGCGGCTCCCGGCCGGCACCGGTCGGCACCGGCCGGCCCGGGTGTCACGGGGCGTCGTGGAAGATCACGCCGAGGACGTGCCGTCGGCCGTCGTGCACCGTGCTCACCCCGTGGCGCAGCATGAAACGGCTCCAGCCGCGCGTCGACGGGACCGGACGGTCGTGCACCGCGAAGATCAGCCCCTGCCCCTGGCCGGGCCGCTTCACGATCGGACGGGACTGGGCGCGCGGACGCTGCTCGACGAAGACGCTCTCACCACCGGTGAAGTCGACGTCGGGACGGTCCAGCATCACCGCCACCTGGAGCGGGAACGTCAGCTCGCCGTAGACGTCCTGGTGCAGGCAGTTGTGGTCGCCCGGGCCGTAGCGCAACAGCAGGGGAGTGGGCCGCAGTTGTCCGGCCGCGGCGCACGCCGCCGTCAGCTCGGCGTGGGTCGCCGGGAACCGAGGCCTGTCCAGGCGCTCGGCCCACTGGTTGGCGATCCGGGCCAGCGGCGGATACACCTGTCTGCGCAGGGAGGCCACCACCGGAGGCAGCGGGGCGGCGAAATAGCGGTAGCGGCCGCTTCCGAAGCGGTGACGGCTCATGTCGACCGTGCTGCGGAACACCTCGTCCCGGTCGAACAGCTCGCGGATCTCCGCGCAGGCGCGCCGCGACAGCAGCGGCGGGGTGACGGCGACGCCGTCGGCGTCCAGCGCCGTGGTCAGCGCGGGCCAGTCCAGCGCGTCCACGGCGGGCAGGTCCATGCCGTCGTCGGTGCTCGCGTCGGGCGCGGTGGGGGTGCGGCCGGGCTCCGGGCCCGGCAGTTGTGGGGTGTGGTGACTGGTCACTGTCGGCTCCGCGGTCGGGGAAGGAGAAGGGCGCCGGATCAGACGGTGAGGGGCCGGCAGCTCTTGCAGGCTCGGTAACCCGCCTCCCGTGCGTCATGTGCGGTGCGGAAGTGCACCCGGTGCGGCTGTGGTCCGGCCAGACGTCCATGGTCTCCTCCACGGGCAGTCCGGCCGTGGCCGGGCGCCGTTTGCGTGTCCGCACGTGGTTGCGCCACACGTTCGCTGCGATGGTCATCAGCCACGCACGCGGACGCAGCTCACGGCGCCGTGCGGGGGAGTAGTCCTGGAGGGCGGTGTAGGCGCGCAGAAACGTGTTCTGCCCCAGGTCGTCCGCCTCGGCGAAGGAGCCGGAGACGCGGTACAGGAACGCGTGCACCGCCCCGGCGTGCACCCGGACCAGCTCGGTGAAGCCGGCTTCGAGGTGTGCCGCCAGGAGATCCGTCAGCTGCTCTGCCTTGTCGTCCATCACTGAGAAGAACACCGTCCGGGCGCAGGGTGTTGCAGAC
Organism: Streptomyces sp. NPDC107559; assembly: GCF_055657365.1. Taxonomy (NCBI): domain Bacteria; kingdom Bacillati; phylum Actinomycetota; class Actinomycetes; order Kitasatosporales; family Streptomycetaceae; genus Streptomyces; species Streptomyces sp. NPDC107559. Next base: position 90,124 of record NZ_JBVKBD010000012.1, read on the forward strand.
GGACGGAAACGGCCGTAGACGAACGGCCGTACACGAACGGCCGGAGCGTCCGGTGCCGGGCCGCCCGCCCGATGGCCGGCCAGGGTAATCCGTCGGTGACAGCGGCGGACCGGGCGGGCCCGTACGCAGGGGCCGGGGTTCACCGGCCCTTGCGCACGGTGGTGCTCAGAGCTCCTTGAGGAGCCCGCCGTCCACCACGAACTCGGCACCCGTGGTGCTGCCGGACGCGGCGACGCCAACAGCAGCACCGCGTCGGCCACCTCCTGCGGCTCGACGAAGCGGCCCGTGGCCAGGTTCAGCATCTCCGGGACGACGTTGTCGATGACGCTGAGGAGATGTTCACGATCGCGCCGCCGCCGCGCTCCAGCAGGTGCGGGATGGCGGCACGGACGGCGCGCACGGCCGAGAACAGGTTGAACTCGAACATGGCTCGCCACTCCTCGTCGGAGGCGTGCAGGAACGAGCCACGCGGCAGGGTCACACCGGGCGGCGGGCCGCCGGCGTTGTTCACCAGGATGTCGAGCCCGCCGAACCGCTCCACGGCACGGGCGACGACCTGCGCCGGCGCGTCCTCGTCCATGAAGTCGGCCGGGACGTGCACGAGGTTCGGGCCGGCCAGCGCATCCAGTTCCGGGGTGCTCTTGCGGGACGTGGCCACGACCTTGGCGCCCTCTTCGAGGAGCGTGCTGACGACGGCCAGTCCGATGCCCTTGGAAGCGGCGGTCACGACGGCGACCCGCCCGGAAAGCTGCAGATCCATGAAGGTTCCTTCTCGATGGTCGGCCCCGCCTGCAGGAGGGGGAGGAGCGCGGTGCGATGTGCTCTCGTCAACGGAAAACACCGCTGTGCCCGAAGGTGTTGCGGTGCGGTGTCCACCGGCCCCGCGGGGGTCGGCGGTGCCGGCGCATGACCTCCGGGATGATCGGGACGTCGCAGCCGGCCGCGGCCACCCGGTCGCGCGACCGCAGGTAGTCCTCGACGCGGAAGAAAAGAACATCTGGGTGACGGCGTAGTCGGCTCCCGCCCGGCACTTGGCGACGAAGTGCCGGATGTCGCTGTCCCAGTCCGGCGAGCGCGGATGCATCTCGGGGAAGGCCGCCACCGAGTGCCCGACGGCCGTCAGGTGGGCGACGGGCCGCAGGGTGGTCTCGGCCGCCATGCGCCGGGTGACCTCGACGGTCCGCTCGCGCGACGAGCCCCCGGCGCCGTAGGTCACGGACACGAAGGCGGGGGAGAGGGACTCGAGCCGGCGGGCGGCGTTCCACCGGGTGCGCTCGCCCCGGCCGGTCCTCGGTGGGAAGAACTCGAAGGAGAACGAGGGAACGCCGCTCGCCGGCGCCTCGGGCACGGAACTCATGAACGCCCTCCCGCGGTGTGGGCGGTCGGCTTCTTCCGCGGCCCGCTCATGACAGCTTCGCCAGACGCGGCTCCATGCCACGGGCCGCGTCGTGCCCGTACGCGCGCTCGACACGGTCGATCAGATCCGCCGCGAGCACCTTGTACTCCTGGGTGCCGACGGTCCCCAGCACGACCGACGCCAGCGCACAGCCGAGCTGCGCCGCCCGCTCCTCGGGCCACTCCCAGCTCAGACCGGCGAGGAATCCGGAACGGAACGCGTCCCCCGCCCCCGTCGGCTCGGCGGTCTCGGCGGTGGGGACGGCGGGCACGTCCAGAAGGGGCTGACCGCAGCGCGCCAGGCGGACGCCGTCCGCGCCCCGGGTGGTGACCCACGTACCGACTCGTTGCAGGATGTCCCGCTCGCTCCAGCCGGTGCGCTCCTGCAACAGGGCGGACTCGTACTCGTTGGTGAACAGCAACTGCGCGTGGTCCACGAGCTGCCGGGCCTGGGCGCCGGTCAGCCGGGCGAGCTGCTGCGAGGGGTCGGCGGCCAGAGGGATGCCGGTACGCCGGGCGGTCTCGGTGTGCCGCAGCATCGCCTCCGGGGCGTCGGCGCCGACGAGCACCAGGTCGAGACCGCCGCAGTCGGCGGCCACCGCGGCGAGGTCGATCTTCGCGGCGTCGGCCATGGCACCGGCGTAGAAGGTGGCGATCTGGTTCTGTGCCTCGTCGGTCGTGCACACGAACCGGGCGGTGTGCAGTGTCTCGCTGATCCTGACCGAGTCCGTGTCCACCCCGGCGGCACGCAGCCAGGCCCCGTACTCGTCGAAGTCGACGCCCGCGGCACCGACCAGACGCGGAGTCAGTCCCAGCCGGGCCAGTCCGAAGGCGATATTGGCGGCGACACCGCCTCGCCGTACGTCGAGACGGTCGGCGAGGAAGGAGAGGGACACCTGCTCCAGCCGGTCGGCGATCAGTTGGTCGGTGAACCGACCGGGGAAGGACATCAGATGGTCGGTGGCTATCGAGCCGGTCACGGCGATTCGCACGACGGTCTCTCTCCTTGAACCCGGGGTCGAGGGGTGCGGCCCGGTGCGCGGCGGCCGGGCCGTACGGGGCGCCGGGCCGGGCCCGGCGCCTTGGGACTGCGCGGCTTGGGTCTGTCCGGCTTGGGACTGCCCGGCACGCAGTGTGCCGCGCGCCGCTGAAGCGCCGGTCGAAATCCCCCGGAGCCGCCTGCGAGGTCGACGTCCGGATACCGCTGGCACGGCCGCCCGAGAGGATGCGGTCTGCCTGCCCGATCGCCACCGGGCGTGGCGGAACGGGGAGCCGTCGTGAGCGAGCCCTCTCCCCGACTGGCTTCGGCCGCGCTCTCCGCGTACGCGCCCCGGCCCGCCGCCCGGCCGCACACCGAACGCGAACTCGCGCGGTTGCTGGCCCTGTTGGAGGACTGCGGATTTCGTGGCGGCAGCGTCGCGCTGGGGCATGGCCGCGACGCCGTGTCGAAGGCCGCCGCCACCGCGTTCGCCGACGCCTGGCACAGGAGCGGCGGACAGCTCGCCGCGGTGGTCGACTGGCCGGAGGACGCCGCCTCGTGGCTGCGTCAGGCGCGTCGGCTGACCCGTCCGGCGCCGGACGCCTGGGTGGTGGCCGCGGCGTCGGCCGGCTGGGTCCAGCTGAGCCGTCGGCTGCGGCACAGCACCGACTGGGACCCGCGCCGCACGTTCGGTTTCGCGGCCGCGGGCGATTCGCGCCTGGTGACCGCCGCGGGTCCGGGGGCGCTGGACGGGATGCGGGGCGCGACGGCGGACGGCAGGGTGTGGACGGTCCGCCTCGGCTGGGTGGTGGAGTCCGACGGCGGGTGAGCGACGCCGGGCCAGGCCTCCCCTCAGGAGGCTTCGCCGTCCTGTGAAGGCCGCCGCCTGCCCGGGCCGGCCGGCGCTCCGTCCCTGACCGAGTCGGTGCACACGCTGTCGCGTTCAGCGGCGTCACGTCATCTTGTATTGGGTGTTTGACACAAGATTCCGTCTCCGGCATCTTGTACTCGCCGCTTGGTACAAGATGATCTGAGGGGATCCCCATGCTCGATGCCGCCCCGCTCCAGCGCCGCATACTCGATCACGCGGACCATTACGCCCGCTGGTCCGGCCTGGCCATCGGCATCGTCGTCGCCCAGGCGCTGTCCACGCTGGTGCACATCGAGTTCGAGCAGCGCGTCGTGTTCTGCATCACGGCCTTCGGTCTGTGCGCGGTCGCGGGCGTCCTTCTTGCCGACGCGCTGACCCTGGTCCCCCAGGACGCGGTGCGCACCGCGAGTCTCGCCCCACGCCTGGTCAGAGACCATGTGCCACCGCGGATGGGCCCCCTGATCGCACTTCAGGGGGTCTCGCTCACCGTGCTGCTGGCGATCGCGGCCGCCACGGCTTCTATCGACCCCGACCACATCTTCAGCACGGGGAAGGTCGTCACCGTCACCTGCAACGGGATGCAGGCGCCCCTGGGACCCTGGCCCGGCCTGTACTACAGCCTTCCGATGTTCGGCGCCCTCGCCGTCGCCACTCCCACTTGTGTGTGGGCCCTGCGCCGCATCGCCCACGGACCGGGCGGGGAGCAGCAGCGTCGCGACCGCGCGTGGGCGGTGACCGGGGCCTGGGGTCTGCTGGTGTCGAGCCAGCAGCTGTACGCCGTACTGATGGTCTCCGTCTCGCTGACGGACACGGGCTGCGCCGGTGCGATGGGCGCGCTCACCTTCTGGGTGTTCTACCCTCTGGCCCTGCTGAACCTGTTCACCGTTGTCTGGTCCCTGGTCACCCTGGTGGTCCCCCGGTCCGTCAACGACGATGCGGCGGGGGAGTCGCCCGACCATGAATGAGCCCGCCGTCCGCGTCGACACCACCAGCCAGGTACCGCCGTACGCGCAGATCCGCGCCCAGCTCGGCGCGCTGATCGTCACCGGACGACTGGTCGAGGGCGACCGGCTTCCGACCGTGCGCCAGCTGGCCATGGACCTCGGCCTCGCACCGGGCACCGTGGCCCGCGCCTACCGCGAGCTGGAGGCCGCCGAGCTGATCCGTACCCGCCGCGGCGCCGGTTCCCGGGTCGCGGCGCCCCCGGCCGGTCCGGGCCGCTCCTACGCCTCTCAACTCGCCACCCTCGCAAGGGACTTCACCTCCTCCGCCCGCGCACTGGGTGCCGACACCGAGGCCATCCTGGCAGCGGTCCGCGAAGCTCTCGGCCCGGACCACTCCTGATCCGCCAAGGCTCACCGGCACTCGCCGACGGCGTCGCCGCCCAGAAGGGCCGCTCCCAGTGTGGTGAGGGTGTGCAGGGCGCTGTTGGCGCGCCGGTGGGTGGTGATGAGGCCGGAGTCCCGCAGGGCCGTGGTGTGGTGGGTGGCGGTTCCGGTGGAGACCCCGGCCCGGCGGGCCGCCTCACTGGTGGTCACCCCGGTGGCGGCGGCCCGCAGGATGACCGCGCGGGTACGGCCGAGGAGGGCGTGCAGGGCGGCCTCGTCCTGGGTCGAGGCGGCCGTCAGCAGATGGTGGACGGGGTAGACGAGAACCGGGGGAAGCCGGGGGTCCGCCAGGGCGACGGGTGCCTTCCAGCAGAAGTAGGACGGGATGAGCAGCAGTCCGCGGCCGCCCAGATGCACCTCGTTCTCGGCGGGGTAGTCAGGCACCTCCAGCACTGGATGCCGCCAGCGGATCGCCGGCGAGAGGTCGGCGAGCAGTCCGGCGGTTCCCTCGGTCAGCATGCTCCGGGCGTGACGGGCGCGCTCCGCCTGGAAGGTCTCCTGGATGTCCTCCTCGTGCGGAGCGATGACGGTCCGGTGATACGCGCGCAGCAGATCCACCAGGTCCTCGCGCAGCGGCTTCTCGGCGACGCGTGACGTCCAGGACGGCACCCGGCTCGCCCGGGCCGCGATGGCCATCTCGTCGTTCACCTGCTCGTCGGGCGTCGCGAGTATGGCCTTCAGCGCGGGCTCCAGACCGTCGACGCCTTCGAACGGCGTGAGAAAGTCGGCGAAATAGCGGGCGCGCGGGAAGAGTGGCAGCAACATCGTTTTCACCGGAAGTGCGAGACCCGCTTCCTGAAGGTTCCCGCACGCGCGGTCGTACCAATTCGCATAGTTCCATCTGCCGCTACGGGTCTGGAATCTGTGCAGGCTGGCGGCGATCTCCCACAGCGGATGAGGCGAGGCCGCCACCCGCGTGCGCGCCAAGTCCTCGGCAGTGAAATGGAAGCGAAGCATCCGCTGTCTCCCCCTAGATGCACCTGCGAATCTTCACTGGAATCGAATGAGCATGACAGTCCGTGTCGGGCGTTGGGAACATGCCTTCAAGCCAGCCACAAAGACAGCATCGAGACGGGTTCTGTAAAGAGCGGAATTCCGTGACCGAAAATCAGACCCGGTACTTCAAAATGAAAGGACATATCATGGCTCGTATACGGGTGAGAGGGCTCCGTACGCGTCGGCTGGGCATCCTGGCCACGAGCGCGCTGTTCCTCTCCTTCCTGGTGCCGGCCACCGCGTCGGCCGCCACCGACGGTGCCGACCAGGCGGCGGTCACCTGTTACGGCGGGTCGGTGGCGATCAGCCTGCCGCCCAACGGCTACAGCGGTACGTACAAGACGAGTTCACGCTGCAACGACATCAACCTGCGCATCGACTCCGGCGGCAGCCAGTGGGTCGCCGTGTGCTGGGCCGCGCACGGCTACTGCCAGGACCACTGGACCCTGGTCACGCAGGGCGCCGGTTACCAGGTGGTGGCCACCGACGTGCTGGACGGCACCACCTTCTACTTCGTGACCACGAACGGCGGCGGCACCCGCGGCGGGCGTACGGCCTACTAGCCCCCGCACCAGGATCACGGTAGGGAAGCCGTCGGCCCGCGCCGGACGGGAACCCGTGCGACGCACCGCGCCGGACGCGGTGCGTCGCACGCGTGTGTGCCGTCGGCCGGAGCCGTCGCGGAGCACCCGTCGGTTCACCACGTACGACGCATACCCGATCGGATTCGTCCTGCGCTCCGAGCGCCCGTCGGCCGACGCCCGCATCCTGTCCTCACAGGATTCCTCCCACGGCTTCGACGACGGAACGGACACCTCGCCATGAGCGAACTCGTGCTGGGCATCGACATCGGTACGGCCGGCACCAAGGGCGTACTCACCACCCTGGACGGATCGGTGACGGCGACAGCCGTGCGCCCGCACTCCATGTCGCTGCCCAGACCGTCCTGGGCGGAAGTGGACGCCACCACCGTCTGGTGGGAAGACTTCACCGCGGTGGCCCGTGAACTGACGGGCCGGACGGGCGCGCACACCCTCGCCGGACTCTGCGTCAGCGGCGTCGGCCCCTGCCTGCTGCTCTGCGACAGCGACGGGGAGCCCGTGCGACCGGCCATCCTCTACGGCATCGACGGCCGGGCCGAGCGAGAGATCCACGACCTCACCGTGCGGCTCGGCGCCGACACCGTCCTCGAACGCTGCGGCAAGGAACTCAGCAGCCAGGCCGTCGGCCCGAAGATGCTGTGGATGCAGCGCAACGAGCCACAGGAGTGGGCGCGCGCCACGAGGTGGTACAACTCCCACTCGTACGTGGCCGCCAAGCTCACCGGGGCCTACGTACTCGATCACCACACGGCCAGTCAGTGCGACCCGCTGTACGACATCCACGCCGGATCCTGGGCGCAGGACTGGCTGCCGGACATCGCAGGCCACCTGGAGATTCCCCGGCTCGTCCACCCCCACGAGGTGGTGGGAACGGTGACACCCGAGGCCTGCGAGGCCACCGGGATCCCGGTCGGCACACCCGTCTGCGCCGGCACCGTCGACGCCTGGGCCGAGGCCCATTCCGCCGGCGTAAGGCACCCGGGCGACCTCATGCTCATGTACGGCTCCACCCTGTTCTTCGTGCAGATCCTGGACACCTACCGGGCGCACCCCGGACTGTGGACCACGGCCGGAGTGGAGCCGGGCCGACGCACCATCTCCGCAGGCATGTCGACCTCGGGTTCCCTGACCCAGTGGCTCCAGGAGGTCACCGGAGGAGCGCCCTTCGACACCCTGGTCGCCGAGGCCGAAGCCGTGCCGCCCGGTTCGGACGGCCTGCTGATGCTCCCGTACTTCGCCGGCGAGCGGACCCCGGTCTTCGACCCGCGGGCCAGAGGCGTGGTGGCGGGCCTCACGCTGCGGCACACGCGCGGCCACCTCTTCCGCGCCGCCTACGAGGGCATCGCGTTCGGGGTCCGCCAGATCCTCGGCCTCCTGGAGGACCCCGACGACCCGGTCCGGCGCATCGTCGCGGTCGGGGGCGGTACGAAGGGCGGACTGTGGACGCAGATCGTCAGTGACGTCACCGGCCGGGAGCAGCAGGTACCGGCGCAGACCATCGGAGCCTGCTACGGCGACGCCCTCCTCTGCGCGGTCGGGCTCGGGCTCGTACCGCCGGACACCGACTGGGCGGTCACCGCGACGACCGTGCGGCCCCGGGCGCACACACGCGAGACGTACGACCGCCTGTACGCGTCGTACACCGCGCTCTACCCGGCCACGACGGCCATCGTGCACGATCTCGCCGACATGCAGTGAGACGCGCCCCTGCGAGCCGTGCACGGCAGGCCGGTCGGTGAACCGTTCTCATGAACAAAAACCGCGGGGCGCCGTCAGGTCCCGATGTCCTGCCGACGCACGGGACCGGGGCTGTCATGAGGATGCGGCCCGGCGTCCTCCACGCCCTGCTCGTCCTCCGTGTCCTCCCCCTCCGCCTGGGAGGGGGTCGTTCGGGGGAACTCGGGACGGCTCGCCTCGGCTTCGTCGTCGCGTTCGCCCTCTGCCTGGGACGGGGTCGGGAACTGATCGCTCATGTTCGGCCTCACTGACCGGTGTGTGGGGTCCGTGTCGTGATCGCCGGAGCGTTGCGACGGCCTGCTGGAAAGCCGCTCGCACGCACGCGGGGACGGCCCGGCGTCGTGCGAACCGCCGTGCTTCTCCGGCGTGGGTCCCGATGGCCCGTGGGTTCTCACCCCACCCTCCCACTGTAGTCCGTCGGCGGCTCGGCAGGCCGGCAGGTGCCGACGGCGGCCGGCGGAAGCCGCAGGCTGTCGCGGGTAGGCTGCGCCGGTGCGCACGGTCGAGGTCTTGTTGGACGAGTCGGCGGACTTCGCGGTCCGGGAAGCCTGGCGACGGCTCGCGGACGCGGGGCTGCCCAGTCAGGCGCGCCTGCGCTCACCGACCAACAGCCCACACCTGACCCTGGCCGGCTGCCCGGAGCTGACCGCCCCGATCCGCTGGGAGCTTGCCGAGGTGGCCGCCGCCCTGCCGTTGCCGGTGCGGTTCACCGGCCTGGTCCGCTTCGAACGGCCGACCTCGGTGCTGGCCTGGTCCCTCCAACTCGACTCCGCTCTGGTCGACTTGCACCGCAGGGTGTGGGACGCGGTGACCTCGGACAGCCCGCCCGAGACCCTCAACCCCTTGCACGACCCCGCGCGTTGGAGCCCGCACGTCACCCTCGGCCGGTCCCGGCGGGCCGGCGCCTTCGCCGACCGGCGGATTCCCGAACTGCTGCCGATGCCGCCGTTGTCGGTACGGCTCACCACGCTGCGCAGCTACGACACCGAGACCGGCGCCCTGGAAGTGCTGGCGCCCCGCCCCTGACGAACCGGGGGTGGGTGGGCAGGTGGCGAGTACGTAGCTGCTGCTGCCGGTGAGCCACAGGCCGGCCAGGAGCGCGCCGCACCCAGACTCTGCGGCCCCCGACCCCACGGGGCAAGCAGGCCACGCCGACACCCCCGAACGGGCCAGGCGCATGATCCGAGTCACCGAACCCGGCCGTGTGCCTCCGGCGTCGGCTGGACGAAGACGAACGCGGGCCGCTGTCCCGGCGGTTGAGCCGACGGTCGTTCTCGTGGACCCTTGCGGGGTGGACGATGACGGCGGACACCTGTTCGGAGAACTTCAGTCGCTGGATCCCGGGGTACGCGCGGACGTCGTGCGCCTGCTGGACCGCGTCGTACGGGACCTCCCCGCCCACTGGCGCCGCCGACACCCTCGCCCGCGCCCGGCCGAGCTGACCCCCGGGGGGCGAGCACTCCGGCCGTACGGGCCGTCGCCAGGCCCCGGTCACCGAAACGGCGTGACCGGGGCCTGGGATCAGGTTCCGCGCAGGGTGTCGCGCAGGGTGTCGGCCGTTGCTAGCTCCGGTAGCGGAACACGATCCGGCCGCGTGTCAGGTCGTACGGCGGGAGTTCCACCAGGACCCGGTCCTCCAGCACGATCTTGATGTAGTTCTTGCGGATCTTCCCGCTGATGTGCGCGAGCACCTGGTGGCCGTTGTCGAGCTCCACGGTGAACATGGCGCTGCGCAGGCACTCGACGACCTTGCCCTCGACTTCGATGACGTTCTTGTGCTTCGTCATCGCACCAGCTCCAGGTTGCTGTTCAGCCGCCGGGCGCCGATGCCCTCGAACAGTGCCGTGGCCGCCTGGTTGGATTCCTGGACTTCGGTCCAGGCCGCGGCGGACCCGGAGCGGTGCAGTGTCCCCAGCGCGTGGGCCAGCAGTGCCCGCGCGATGCCGCGCCGTTGTTCGTCGGCGCGGACCGCGAGCAGGCCGATGCGCGGCCGCTTCGCCCTCACCACCCGGACCAGACCCAGGTAGCGGTCCGGCGCCGCGGCCACCGCGTACTTCGACGGGTCGACGATGGTGTCGCCCTCGGGGTGGGAGATCACCTCCACGGGCATCGACTGCCACCCGACGCTCGCCTCGACCTCGTCACGGATCGCACGGTCCACCGCCCGCAGCAACGTCTCGTCCGTCAGGCCGGCGGGCACGATCGTCACGCCCGCGGGCGGCAGGACTGCTCCGAGCCCGGTGACCTGCGGGTCGGTCGGTACGGCGTACTCCCACTCGCGGCGCCGGACCGTGAATCCGGCGCGCCGCCAGCCGGCCGTCAGCCCGGCGTCGGCTTCGTCGACCACCGTGTGCAGCGGCGCGGGCAGTTGCGCCACCATCGCCTCGGCGAGCCGGTCGAAGGTGGCGTCGTGCCAGGCGTCGATGGTGACGAACAGGCGTCCGTCGGGGCGGTGCTGCGCATGTCCGCGGCCGACGACCAGGTCGTCGTCCAGAGCATGCCATTGCCGGTCCGCGACGCGCGTGATCACCACCGCGTTCTCGCCCGGACCGGAGGTGAAAGGCTTTGTGTTCATCGGAGTCTCCTTCAGGAGTGCCTTGGTCTCAGGCGCTCCTGGCGACACCGGACGTCAGCCGCCGGACCGTGACGGATCGAGGGAGCACCCACGGGTAACTGCGTTCACGGGGCTCACCTCCCTACGTCGACTTCACGGTCCGCCCCGAACGTAGCAGCGGGGCGCCGCCTCGCTCAAAGCCTTTTCCCTCGAGCTCGTGACCCGACCACGATCCGGCCTTCTGCGCGATGCACCCTTGTCAGGAGCCCGGGAGAGCCTCAGTCCTCGAAGCCGTCGCGCAACAGGCAACGGGCCACCTGTGCGCGGGCCGGGGCGAGTTCCGCGGCGATCTGCTCGGTCCTGCGGGCCTGCGGAACCACCACGGCCGCCGCGGGCTGCCCGGCGAGGAGGCAGGCACGCCGCAGATGGGTCGGAAGGCGGCCTCTAGCCACAAGGAACTGTTGCTGCGATTTCAGTGACTGTGAGTGGCTGTATGTTCACTCATTGATGATCGATGAACTTGAGGTGCAAGCCGGGCCGTTGGCGCGGTGGCAGGTGCATTGGTGTGACCCGCGGCGGGAGGTGTCGTGGTACGCGGCCGATCCGGTGCTGGCGGGCCTGCCGACGCTGGCGGAGTGGGCGCACGCGCACGGTACGCAGCCGGGACAGCCGGTGCTGCTGCGGGCCGATGGGTGGTCGGTGCCCGAGGTCAACGGGTTCTTCGCCTCGGCGCGGATGCGTAATGCGAGGGCAGGCACGCGAAGAAAGTACGCCTTCGCGGTAGCCGTCTGGCTGGGGTTCCTTGATGCGGTGGGCCGGGCCTGGCACGACGCCGACGAAGAGGACGTCGCCGGGTTCAAGTTCTGGCGGATGACCGCCGAGGCCAACGTCCGGCGCGTGGCCGGCGGGACGGTGCTGGACGACCTGGTCGCGATCAGCGCGTTCTACCGCTGGGCCGGGTTCCGATTCGGAGTGAGCGATCCGGTGGCCCGGCGGCAGGTTCCCGGTCCTGACCCGGGCTCGGAGACGGAGTCGTTCGAGGCCGGCCCGCATCTCGTCCGCAGCAAGGACGTGAAATGGCTGGACCCGGCGGGCTACGCCCGCTGGGTCGATGTCGGGCTGCGCGGACTGGACCTGCGCGGTCGGGAGATCGACGGGTGGCGGGGGCGCAACAGCCAGCGTGATTGCGCGTTCGTCGACGGGCTCTACGGCACCGGGCTGCGGCTGAGTGAGTGGGCCAGCGTCCTGCGCTTGGAGCTGCCCGCCGACGACGAGACCCGCACCTACTACACCTGTCGGCTGGCGGAGGCCTGCGCCAAGGGGGGACGTGGGCGCCGCTTCTGGATGCCGCGCAGCGTCCTGGTCGACGTCCTGGCCTACGAGGAGGGCGAGCGTGCCGCAGCGGTCCGCCGGGCTCAGCGCGCCTGCCGCTACGAGCGGCTGCCGGGGCTGCTGCTGGTCGAACGCAGGACCCGCAACCGCCGCCTGGAGATGCGCGACGCAGGCGGTCGGCGGGTGACCGTGTCGATGGACTCGCTGGACCCCCGTGCCCGCGAGAGGCTGTTCCGCCGGACCGCAGCCGGGCTGGAGCCGCTGGCGGTCTGGCTGAACGAGGACGGCCTGCCGCGCGCGGCGCTTGGCTGGCAGCACACCTTCGACACCGGCAACGAGCGGGTCGCCCGCGCCGGGCTCACCTCGTTCGAGGCGAACGCGCACATGATGCGGCACTCGTTCGCGCTGCGCTGGTACTCGGTCGGCCGGCTGCTCTACGAGCGGCAGGTCGCGCACCTGAACGCTGAGGAGGTACGCGACTTCCGTGCCCAGTTCGGCGACACCTGGTATCTGGTCAAGACGTTGCTGGGGCACGCCGACGTGACGACCACCATGGATACCTACCTGGAGCCCTTCCGCGACCTCGACGTCTCGCTGCTGATCGAGCACGCTCACGGTTTTGCCCTGTCGGCCCTGATGGCGTCCATGTTCGCCACGCACCCGCAGGTCCTGTCCGACCCGGTCGCCGGAGAACCGTCATGACCCGCGCTGCAGGGCGCCCCGGCTGCGCTGCCGACACCCGGATACCAAGCGCCGCAACGGTTGTTCCTCGACGACGGGCAGTGCCTGGTCCGCTTCTTCCCGGAGCGCGGCGGCCCGCCGGCCGACTACGACTTCGCCGCCTTCCCCATCACCCGCGAGCTGATGGTGTGGCTGGCGACCGCCTTCTCCGGGGCGACCTCTCCGGCCGGGCGGCGCAGGACGACCTCCTCGGCTCTGAGCGCCTACGGTCTGCTGCGCCGATTCGCACACCACCTGGCCTCGCTCAACCGCCCGCCGGCCCATCCGGCGCAGCTTCGAGCCGCCCACCTGGAAAGCTTTCAGATGGCCAGGCTCGGCACGCCGAACCGAAACCGGGAGCTGCCGACGCTGCGCTCGGTGCTGCGGTTCGCACCCGAGGGCGCAGGGCAGGACTTCTTGGCGCGGCTGGCCAGCAAGGGCCTGGAGCGTAACTCCACGCCCGCTGCCAGCTACACTCCGGCCGAGTTCGACCGCATCACCACCACCGCGCGCTTCCAGCTGAGGCGGGCCGCCGAGCGGATCTTCGCCGGGCGGGAACTGCTGGCCCGCTGGCGGGCCGGACAGATCGACGCCGAAGCGGAGCCGCGAACCTGGCAGCACGGCGAGCTGCTGGATTACGTGGAGCGGCACGGCGACGTCCCGCGCAGGGACATCCGCCAGCAGCCCGACCACTGCGTCCGTCCGTTCGGGGCGGGCCGGCTGATGGCGGACCTGCACCTGACGTTCTCCGACATCGGCGCGGCCGGCGTGCTGCTGCTCTGCCTGACTGGGCAGAACTACAGCACGATCGCCACCGCCACGGCGACGCACCACCGCGCCGACGGGCACACCGGGACCACCGCGACTGCGGTGGTGGACTTGATCAAGCCGCGCCGCGCCCGGGACCGCGGACACATGCCGACCGCGTTTTCCGGCAGCGCGCCCGGCGGGCCGGGCGACAACCCTCACCGGCAGTTCGACCTGCACACACCGTTTGGGGTCTACGCGCTGTTGGTCGATCTGGCCGGACCAGCGAGGGCGCACATCGGAACCGATCTGCTTCTGACCTTCTTCTGCTCCAAGGGCGTGGAGAAGGGCCGCGGATTCCGCGCCGGCCTGCCCAACTCGATCCTGGCTAGCTGGAGCCGTGGCGCGAAACTGCGCGCCGACGCCCTGGGCGAGGACGGTCTTCCGATTCCGCTCGTGGTCGACAGCCGACGGTTGCGGATGAGCTGGCTGGAGCGTCACCAGCAGCCGGTCGCACACACGGAACGGACGCTGGCGAACGAGTATCTGGCGCGCAACCGCGGCAACCTCGCCGAGTATCAGAAGGTCGTCGCGGACGTGCTGGAGGAGCAGCTGGCCGGCGCGAGGGCCGCGCAGGTCATGCGGGTGCTGACGGCCGCTGATGTCGCCGAGGCCAGGCAGAGGCCCGAGGCCGTCGCCAGGCGCCACGGCCTGGAGACGGCCACCCTGAGCAAGCTGTTGGCCGGGGAACTGGACACCGTGCTGGGAGGCTGCACCGACCACCTGGCCAGCCCGCATAGCCCGACGGGCGAGCCCTGCCGGGCCTCGTTCCTGCTCTGCCTGTCCTGTCCCTGCGCCCGCGCGACTCCGGCGCACCTGCCGGTGCTGATCGCCGTCCAGGAGGGACTGGAGGCCCGCCGGCAGGAGATGACGCCTCTGCGCTGGGCCGAGCGCTTCGCCGGGCCCGTCGCGCAACTGGCCGACCTGCTCGCCAGCTTCCCCACCGCGACGATCGCCACGACCCGCACCGAGATCACCGCCGAGCAGCGCGCCCTGGCTGTTCCCCGCGACGTTGTTCACCGACGGCCGCGACGGCGAGACCATCCTGCGCAGCCGCGTCGGCGCCTCCCGGTCGGAGACCCGAATCAACCACGACATCGCCGAATTCCTGGCCTGGGTCGAGACCTACTGCACCGAACACGGCCGCAGCGACCGAATCCCACCCGACCCCGTCCACCCGGCCATCTACTCCGCCCGCCTGCGCCGCACCCTGGCCTGGTTCATCGTCCGCCGGCCGCGGGGCCTGGTTGCCGCCGCCATCCAATACGGACACCTCCGCGTCCAGATGACCCTCGGCTACGCCGGAAACTACGCCTCCGGCTTCCCCGACGACCTCGCCTTCGAAGACTGGCTGGCCCGGCTGGACACTCTCGCCGACGCACACCAGCGCCTGCGTGAAGGCGAGCAGGTCAGCGGCCCAGCAGCCGAGACCTACCAGCACCGCGTCCAAGCCGCCACACGCTTCGCTGGCCGAGTCCTTCGAACCAAGCGGCACGCCACCACCATGCTCGCCAACCCCGACCTCCAGATCTTCCCCGGCAAGGGCATGACCTGCGTCCTGGACCCGACACGGGCAGCCTGCCGCCTGCGCAGCGAGGAAGACAGCACCCGCCGCACCCCCGACCTCGACGACTGCCGCCCGAACTGCGTCAACATCGCGCGGACCGACCGCAACATCGAGCACGTCCTCGTCCAGATCGAGCGACGACGGCCACTCGTGGACGACCCGCTGGCTCCCGCCTTCCGACACGCCCGCGAACAGCACGAGCTCGACCGCCTGGAACGCATCGTCATCGCCCACGACCGCACCGGAGAACCCGACGATGGCCACCGACCGCGACGCCGAACGCGACGCCATCACCGCAGCGATCCAACGGCTCCTTGACGGCCGTCCAACCCGGTCCACCGGGGCGCTCACCACGCTACAACTCGCTGCCGAGGCAGGCGTCAAGCGCTGGGTCCTCACGCACAAGCACGTTGACCTCAAAGAAGAATTCGTCCGCCGAAAGTCCGAAGCGAACGGCATCCCACCCGCGTACCAGCATCTTCATGCCCGCGCCATCGACGCGGAAGCCGCCGCCCAGGCCCTTCGGGAAGACAACGACCGGCTTCGCGAGCGCGTTGCCGTATACGCCCAGGTCATCCACGAACTCCGCACCGAACTGGACCGGCTCACCAACAACACCCAACGCAGCCCTGTCCGGAGCCTGCCGATCAGCGCTACCTAAACGCGCGTACCGGTGTACACCCCAGCGTGCTCAACCCAGTAGGCGGATGAGCCGGCACCCAGGCCGTGGGTAGAAGCGTGGGACCAGGAGCACGATGCGGTACACCGCGGAGCGATCAAGGCGCCTTACGGATCAGCCGTGGTCCTCCCATTGCGCCTGGCAGAATCGAGCCTCACTCACCGCGGTGTCCCCGGCCCTACTGGCCCGGACGTACATCTTGAGGCCATCCACGCCGAGATCGCCGCCACATCCGATCACCAGGCCCAGATCTCGTTCTTCGATGTGCTGGATCAGGGCTGTGTCAACGGCCGAAACCGTCATGCCGATCAGTCGGATGCCCGCGAACTCGACCTGAGGCCCAGTTCGTCCGTGAACGGTGACAGCGCCGAGGGTTGGGGGCCAGTTATAGCCACTGGAGTAGTGAGCGGTCACGCCTACGCGGTCGAAGCGGTCCTCACCCAAGATCCACTGGCCCATGCCTTCCCACGACGTTCCGAAGGGATACCGGCCATGGCGGGTGGTCGGCTCCTCGCTCAGCGCAGCCGCCACCTCCTGCGGCTTCATACCGAACCTGAGCGGACCGACGCTCTCCAGTGGTGTCCAGTCCCAGTGCTGTCGCTCCTGCTGAGCTCTTACTGGCCACGCCCCAACGTTCGGAGGCTCGTCACGGACGTCGCGCCAACGGATAACCGGCCCGGACCCGAACGGGTTTTTCGCCAGCTCGGGACCAACCAGCAGCGCGTTGGTGATCATCGTGTCCAACCGCTGTGTGTACCCCTCGGGCGTCAGCCCCTGCTCCTGTGCGGCACCCATGGAGACCCCCCATGCCTCGACTTCCGGATCACCGCTCCAGTTCACTCGCACGGAAGTTCCCTCCCGGAGTGCGAGGTCCTGAATGTCTGCGCGCACCTCGGACGGCACCCGGGCAATGAGGTCGATGTCCCGCAGGCGCACCAGCGGCCCATCCATCGCATCGATCGCTACGGCGACCAGTCCATTCTCCTCGCCGTAGAGCGCGGTCACACCCCAGTCTGTGTAGTAGCCCCAGCCGATGCCGCCGCCCAACCCCTGTGAGACGTGGGCAACCGCTCCGTCCAGGGCCGATGCCACCTCGTCTGGGTTCATCCCGAACCGCAGCGGCCCTACTTTCACCAGCGGCTCAAGCAGCCACTCCGCCCGCTCCCCGGGCTTCCTGTTCCACCAGTGCATGGCAACCCCCACGATCGCTCCGAATACCCCTGACGTCACTCGCCAGGGATCTTGCGGATCAACCTAGACGTGACCTCCGACAACGCGGTGTCCAGGAACGTCTGCCGGCACAGCCGCTGAGCCGTGATCGGTTGGCGTCGAAAGCAACAGTTCGGCATAGGCGAGAGAACCCCCGAGCTCGTGACCCGACCACGATCCGGCCTTCTGCGCGATGCACCCTTGTCAGGAGCCCGGGAGAGCCTCAGTCCTCGAAGCCGTCGCGCAACAGGCAACGGGCCACCTGTGCGCGGGCCGGGGCGAGTTCCGCGGCGATCTGCTCGGTCCTGCGGGCCTGCGGAACCACCACGGCCGCCGCGGGCTGCCCGGCGAGGAGGCAGGCACGCCGCAGATGGGTCGGCGGGTGAGTGGCATCGACCTGGTGGCCGCGCCGGGCTCCGGCCCGCCGCTGCCGTTCGTACTCGTGCTCCGGCACGGACGCCGCGAATGCGGTGAGCCGCCCCCACAGCTCGTCGGCCCGGGCCATGGCATCGCGGGTGGACCTCGGCCCGCCGAGGGCGGCACGGTTGGTCTCGCTGCGCAGCAGGACGCCGTACGACCCGGAGACGAGGAACCGGTCCATGAGGCCCACCGCCGCCCGCGTGGATGCGGTACGGGCGGCAAGCCTGTCGGCGAGGTACTCGGCCCGCGTGCCGGCCTGGGAGGTCAGCCGGACGAGCAGCACCAGCATCCCCCAGACCAGCAGCCGTGGCACCACGCAGAAGGCATCGACGGCCATCTCGATCGCGGTCGGGTGCTGATGCGGCCGGAGGGTGTTGTACCAGAGCGCCAGGGTCCGCGTCGCCGTACCGACCACCAGGCCGTTGCGCATGTCGCCGTTGGCGTAGTGGGCCAGCTCATGGCCGAGCAGTGCGATCCGCTCCTCGGGCGTGAGGACTTCCCACAGCGGCATGCCCAGCACCAGCAGCCGTCGGCCGCGCACGCCGTATGTCGTGACACTGGCGTTGATGTCCCCGTCCACGGCGATCGCGTGCACGCTCCGGGTGCCAACCGCCGCAGCCACCTCGTCCACCAGGGCGAAGAGTTCAGGCGCGTCGGCCCGGAACAGCACCGGCCAGTCGTCGGGCAGACGGCCAGCTCTCGGAGCGAGCGCCCAGGCCATCAGCAGGGGCACCAGTCCCGCCACCATGCCGATACCACCCCAGCCAGCCACCACGCACCAGATGCCGCCGACGGCAAGCGCGAGCGTGACACCGTGCACGATCAGGGCGAGCGCGGTGGCCGACACCGCCGAGGCGTCGCGCCACGGGCGCAGTTCCTGCCCGCTCGACATCTCGGCGAGCAACTGCTCACCATGCCGTTGGGCCAGGGCCCGCTCGGCCCGCTCCAGGCGTCCGGGCTCCGGCCGCGGCTTCTCGGGATCCACGTTCCAGTCGCAGGCGGCGCACCAGACGGTGAACCGGTTGTCGCCGCGGATCTCCGCGCCGCATTCCGGGCACGACTGTGCTGTCTCCGTGGCACTTTCAGGCATCACGCTCTCCCCTCCCTCGCGGCCCTCCCCGAGCCGCTGTTCATCGGTAGGAGCCGATCTGATCACACGCTTGACCTGCACTGAAGGCGTGATCGTCCGTAGGGGAGGAACCGTGATCGCGTTGCAATCCGGGCCGGCGCCTCAGCCGACCAGAAAGGAGAGCACGTCGGGGAAGGACAGGGACGTGCCGGGTTCGAGGCGCTTGGTCTCTCCTCGGAAGGACCGTACCTCCAGCCAGCTCTGCGGCGATGCCTGCGGCAGCAGGTCCATGAGCTTCTGGAGGTCGGCCGCCCGGTGGACCTTGAACTTCGGCGACGGCCGGTAGTACGACGGCTGGACGTCGAAGCGCAGATCGACGGCGGGATACGGAGAGCGTCCCCAGTCGCTGTAAGGCAGCGAGGCATGACCGTGGATGCGGGCGTCGACCAGCACCTCCCTGTCCTCGTCCCCGATCTCGCAGTCGAACACGGGGAAGGCCGTCGCCACCCGCGCCGCCACCTCCGGGTGTGCGGCACAGGCCTGGCCCAGGGCCGGCGAGCAGAACAGCGCGTGGTCGAAGGCCCCGACCGGGCTCGGCAACGGCACCTTGTGATGGGACCGGCCGTCGAAGGCGAGGTCACGCCTGGAGCAGAGGAACTCCAGGAAACCAGCGACCACCTCGTCCTGATGACTGTCGGCTCGTACTGCGAAGCGGACCGCGCTGCGCCCTTGCTCACGCAGTACGTAGTACTCGAGGAAGCCCCGCGGGTGGTCGGGCGAGAGTGCGCGGCGGTAGACCTCGTCGAAGCCGTCGACCGGCAGGTACGGGGCGACCGGCGCGTGTGGGCCGACCGACCTGGTCAGGAAGTCCAGAACCGGTGTTCCGGCCTCGGCCTCTGCCGGATCGCAGGGCGGGTCCACCTCGGTGAACCCCTTGCGGAGACGTTCGTTGATCTTGCGTACCGCGTGACGCCGCGCCTGTTCCTCGTCCTCCAGCGTCGTCGTACTGGCCTTGCCCGGACTTCGGCCGGATCCCCACTGGATGAAGCATCGGATCCCTTCCTGGCGAATCTGCCAGTACGCGAGCGTGGCCTCCTGCCGCTCGAACCTCCGCCATCCGCCCATCGGGCCTCCCACGCCGTCCGCGGTAGGCCTTCGCCGGGACCGCACGCGGGTGACCCTATCGCCCACCTGCGGACTTGCCTTCACCGGTGGTCAGGACACCGGGCGGGGCATTCGTCCGTCCCGGCGGATGCTCCCTTCGGGTGCCACCGACGGCGTGGGGACCGCGGTGACTCTCCGCCCAGGGCGACAGCGCCTGCCTTCAAGGCCGGGCGGTCCGCGATCTCGTTTTGTCCGCAACGGAGTTGGCGACATCCTTGTCACATGGACGCCCGCCGGGGCCCTCAGAACGGGCGGTCGGCCGTGCCCAGAGCGATGAGTTCGGTGCTGCCCAGCACCTCCGCGAGAGCCCGCGGCGCGCCGCGCATGTGGAAGTAGTCCCACTGCGCGCGACGGGTCACCTGGGCAGGGTGGCCGAGCGCGCGCAGCACGTCCCAGTGCAGGGCCTGGGCCCAGACGTAGCCCGGTTCGCCGTCGACGTCCATGTCCTCCGCGTCGATCGGGGTGTCCGCGAGCGCGGAGGCCAGGCGGTGGAGGTCCACGGGCCCGGCGGCGAAGTCCAGGAACGCGGCGGGGTCGGCACCCAGGGGCTCGTCGCGGGGGTCCGCGTCGTCCCGGACCGGCCAGGAGTCGTAACGGTGGTCGCGCACTCCGTCGCGCCAGATCTCCAACTCGAGCTGGCCGCCGTCGTACTGGAAGGCGGCCAGCACCGGGACGCCCAATTCGGCGCTGACCGGCCCGGCGAGCGCGAAGACTCCGTTGTCGTCGACGGACCGGTCCGGATGGACGAGACAGAATCCCGGCCCGGCGGGAATCGCGTAGCCCGCCGCGCAGACCTCGCGCAGGACGGGAGCCGCCCGTTCGAGCGGTACGGGAATCAGAATCGTGCCGTATGTGGTCACGACCTCACCTCCTGGGACGCGGCGACCCTACGCGGCGGTGGAACGGCGAGGCAAAGCAAATAGGCCCACTGCGGACTCGTAGCCGGAGCCGTAGCCCAGGCATTGGCCTGTGGTCCGCCCGGTGATCGCGACGAAAGCCCCTAGGATTGAGCGATGCAGCCTCCAAGTCCCGCCGAAATCCGCGCGTTGCACGAAAAGTACGCACCCGGCAGCGATGCGTTCGACCTGGTCTTCACGCACTGCGAGATCGTCTGGTCCATCGCGGAGAAGCTGATCGCGACGGCAGGGCGCGACCTCGACGCAGATCTTGTACGTGCCGGATGCCTGCTCCATGACATCGGCGTCTATCGGCTCATCGACGAAACCGGAAGAATCGACGAAGCCGACTATCTGCGTCACGGCCTGATGGGTCACGAGATCCTGGCCGAAGAAGGGTTCTCGGAGGAACTCTGTCGGTTCTGTTCGTGCCACACAGGAGTCGGACTGACGAAGTACGACGTGGAAAGCCAAGGTCTGCCACTGCCGGTCGCGGACTACGTGGCCGTGACCGGCGAAGAGCGACTGGTGATGTACGCCGACAAATTCCACAGCAAGTCCGATCCGCCGAAGTTCCTTTCCGCGGACTCGTACGCCAGGTATATCGCCCGCTTCGGCGGAGACAAGCTGTCCGCGTTCGCCTGCCTGCGCGCGGAGTTCGGTGAACCGGACCTGACCGACTTGGCCGCAGCACATCAACACGCCCTCGTCTGAGGGTGCTCTCGTTCTTGTTCGCACAGCCCATCTGGTGCCGTTGGTGCGGGATGGCCCAAGCTGGCCCGCATGGACTGGTTGCCACTGCTCTCCACCCTGGCCGGTGCTGCGATCGGCATCGGCGCGACGCTCATCGCCGATCGGAATCGGTGGAAGCACGAGGACGTCAAAGAGGCTCTGCGGCTGCGGCTGGACATCTACACGCAGTACACCACCACCGTGAAGACCCTCGGGGAGACGCTGCGGGCCTTGGCCGAGCGGGAGTACCCGTCCGACGGCGAGCGGGCGCTGGCGCTGCGTGAAGCCTTTCGGGATTCAGGCATGGGCACCGCCTCGGAACGGATGTGGCTCATCGCGCCGGAACCCGTCGTCAAGGCCTCCAACAGCGTGTTCCACTGCCTGCGACGCATCTGCGACGGCTACGTCGACGGAAGTGCGGTCAGCAGTCCGGAGGATCGCGCCCGCTGGGAGGCACGCGGCGAAGCAGCGGCCAGGATGCGCAGGCTCATGCGCGAAGATCTCGGCGTCGGCCCTCTCGCCGAACGGCACAGCCCGCTTCCCGACGACTACGACGCCCCTGCCGCGCAGTGACGTCGCCCGAGCAGCACAGCAGCTGTCAGGAGCGCCCCGTACGCGGGTGAGGGCGGCGGCCACCCGCCGGCGGCCGTCCCCCAAATCGCTGCCCCACCACCGTCAGCCCTCCGCCGGAAGAGAAGCATGACCGATATCGCACCCGCCGACACGACGGCCCGCATACCCGATGCCGCCCTCGCCCAGCGCCGCATCCTGCGGGTCCTGGTCGCCTCCCAGGTCCTCAGCGGGGCCGGGCTCGCCGCCGGTGTCACCGTCGGAGCCCTCCTGGCCCAGGACATGCTGGGGTCCACGAACCTCGCCGGGCTGCCCAGCGCCCTGATGACCACAGGCTCCGCCCTCACCGCCGTCACCGTCGGCCGCATCTCCCAGGCCCGCGGTCGCCGCCCCGGACTCGCGGCGGGGTACCTCGCCGGGGCGATCGGCTCGGCAGGCGTCATCGTCGCCGCCGTCCTGGACAACCCGGCGCTGCTGTTCCTCTCCCTGTTGGTCTACGGCGCGGGCACCGCCACCAACCTCCAGGCCCGCTACGCCGGGGCCGACCTCGCCGCCCCCGGACACCGTGCCCGCGCGGTCTCCACCGTCCTGGTCACCACCACCCTCGGCGGCGTCGCCGGCCCCAACCTCGCCGCTCCCGCCGGCACCTTCGCCGAACGCATCGGCATCCCCCACCTCGCCGGACCCTTCATCCTCTCCGGCGCCGCCTACGCCCTCGCCGCCGTCGTCCTCGCCGTATGGCTGCGACCCGACCCGCTGCTCATGGCCCGCAGCCTCGCCCGGGCCAAGGAGGCCGACGCGGCAGCCGCCCGGACCGCCGCCGACGCCGACCCGGCAGGTACGGACGAGGCCCGCGGAGGCGTCGTCCTCGGCGCGCTGGTCATGATCCTCACCCAGCTCGTCATGGTCGCGATCATGACGATGACGCCGGTCCACATGCACGACCACGGCCACGGAACCGCCGCCTCCGGCCTTGTCATCGCCGTGCACATCGGCGCCATGTACCTGCCTTCCCCGCTCACCGGCCGGCTCGTCGACCGCTACGGCCGTGTGAAGATCGCCGCCGCCTCCGGCATCACCCTCCTCGCCGCCGGCATCCTCGCCGCCGCGGCCCCCGGCGACTCCGTCGCCCTGCTCGCCCTCGCGCTCGCCCTGCTCGGCCTGGGCTGGAACCTCGGGCTGGTGGCCGGTACCGCCATCATCACCGACACCGTCCCGCTCGCGACCCGCGCCAAGACCCAGGGCCTGGTCGACGTCTCCATCGCCATCGCGGGCGCGACCGGGGGCATGGCCTCCGGCATCATGGTGGCCGCCACCGGCTACCCCGCCCTCGCCCTGACCGCAGGCATCCTCGCCCTCGCCCTCCTGCCCGCCGTCGCAGTCACCGCGTACCGCAACTGAGCACCGCGAACTCGGATTGTCCGGTGGCGATGTCAGTGGTGCGGCATACGATCCGAGCATGCGAGCCTCAGGAACGTTCAAGGTTGCCGACTTCACCCCGGCTCCGGTACCGAGCCCCGCGATCGGGACGGCGCTGCCCGTCGGCGTCGCCACGATGGACAAGCAGTACGCGGGCGAGATCGCCGGACGATCCGCGACCTTGTTCACCGCCGCGTACGACCAGTCCAGCGCGACGGGGACATATGTCGCTATGGAGTCCTTCGAGGGGACGCTCCACGGGCAGGCCGGTGCCTTCAACTTCGCGCATTCCGCGACGACTCGGGGCGAGGGCAGGGAGGGAGAGTTCTTCGTCATCGTGCCGGCCAGCGGAACGGGCGCCTTGGCCGGGATCACCGGGACCGGCGGCATCGCCGTCGATGCAGACGGCACCCATCGGATCTGGCTCGACTACGAGCTCGGCCGGTAGCCGGCCTCCGGTGCGGCCTGATCCGCCGGACAGGCCCTAACCTGCGTCCATGACGACGACACCGCGCCGCAAGCTTCCCCGGGGCATGAGCGCCCTGCCGGTCGACGAGGTGGAATCGCTGCAACGGGAGCGCGTGTACACGGCGTTGGCGCAGGTACTGACCGAGCGGGGGTACGCCGCCGCCACCGTCGAGGACGTCATCAGGCGGGCGGGGGTGTCCCGGCAGACGTTCTACCGCTACTTCACGTCCAAGGCGGACTGCTTCGCTGCGGCCTACCAGGCGGCCGGGGAGAACCTGCTGGCCCAAGTGCTCGAGCGGCTCGCCGCTGCCGAGAGCGAGCCCTCGGCAGGTGCCGACGGCGGCCCGCCGCACCGGTTCGGGCGGCTGGTCGACGCCTACCTCCGCACCCTGGCAGCCGACTGGCCCAGAGCCCGGCTCTGCCTGGTGGAGGCGTTCGCGGCCGGTCCCGGCGTGCTGCCCGTACGGGCGCCCTTGTACGACACCGTGGTGGACCTGGTCGCGCAGACCCTCGGGGTCGAGGACACGGAGGGCCGGCTCCTCTGCCGGATGATCCTCGCTGCCACCACCGCCCTGGCGACCTCGGCGGTGGCCGACGGCGACCAAGGCCAACTCGACTCGGCTGGAGTCGAGTTGAACCAGTACGTACGCCGACTGTGGGACGCCGGTCTGCTCGGCCCGCGCGCCTGACCGGCCGCGTCACGCCTCCCGCATTCCTAACAGACATCCGTGTTCCTTTGCGTGGACGAAACCGCTACGCTGCCGGAAGCACCGACGTCCGGACCCCCGAGCGCGGAGGCGACACATGCACAGCGCAACGGTCATACCGGTTCTGGTACCGGTCGTCCCTGTAGGGCCCAGGCTCGGTGAACTCCGCCCGGAAGAGCGGCGATCGGAGCATGCGCAGGCGCAAGAGCAGGCGCACGGACGGATCGAGGGGCCGGGGGAAACCAGTGGCACATGAGACAGCAGAATCACCTCGGACGCTCGAACTGACACTTTCCGATCCGACACAACTCTGGGGACTTCGAGACTGGTTACGCGCACAGGACGGGATCACCGTGCGCGTCAATCCCACGTCGCCGGCCCCTGGCGAGCTCGGCACCGCCGACGTGCTGGCCGTGCTCGCAGGCAGCGGCGCGCTGGCCGCGGCGGTGAAGACCCTGCCCGACTTCCTGCGCTCGCGCCGCTCGAACCTCAGGGTGCAGATCACCGCCGACGGCAAGCAGGTCGAGATCGAGCTGGAGAACACGGACCGGGCACTGGAGATCCTCGAACGGCTGCTCCGTGACAGTTCCTGAGCCGTTGTACGACTACGCACGCTCACGGGCGGTTCTCGTCGGCGTGTGGGACTACGAGCATCTGCCCCCCGTGGCCTCGGCCACCAGGAACAGCCTCGACCGGATGACCGGTCTGCTCCAGGGCCCCCTCTGCGGCTGGCCACGGTCCTCGGGCAGCCCGGCGGACCGGCTCCAGGTCGTCCGCAATCCGCGGCGGCGCAACAACTTGCCCGACGACCTCATGCGGTGGTTCGAGGACGCCACGGACCTGGCTCTGTTCTACTTCGTGGGCCACGGCCGTCTCTACGGGGACGAACTCTGCCTGGCACTCGCCGAATCCCCGTTGAGCGGATCCGCCCAGAAGACCACCGGGCTGCGGTTCTCCGACATCCGGGAGGCCCTGGAGGAATCCGAGGCCGTCACCAAGGTGGTCATCCTCGACTGCTGTTTCTCGGGCCAGGCCACCCTGCCCAGGCACACGCTGTCCGCGCCCGCCATCACCGAGCTGACCCACTGCTCCGGGACCATCACGCTGACCGCGACCGACGCCTACCGCACCGCGTGGTACGAACCGGACTCGACGAGCGGCCGTCCGCAGACCCACTTCACCCGCTACCTGGTCGACGCGATCGAGACGGGTGCCGTCGGCCACCCGCACGGAGTCTCCCTCGAAGCCGCCTTCGCGACCGCCTCGGCGGCACTGGTCCGCGACGGCAAGCCCCGGCCCACCCAGTCCGTCCGCCACCACGCCGGGCGATTCGTCATCGCCCGGGGCTCGGCCCGCCGACCTCCGACTGACCAGGACCACACACCCGGCGAACAGGGCATCGGGACCGGTCCGGCTCACCAGGACGTGGAGGAGCTCTTCCGGGCCGCCCTCGCACTCGAACTCGAAGGGGACGCCGAGGCGGCGAGCCTGCCGCGCCTCGAGTCGATGTACCGGGCCGCCGCCGAGGCCGGACATCCGGAGGCGATGACCCGCCTGGGCATGATCCTCGAAGGGCGCACCCAGGAGCGCCTCGGGGTCACGCTCCCCGGTGGGACCACCGCCCCGGACATCGACGGTGCCATGCACTGGTACACCCGGGCGGCCCGGCTCGGCAGCTCCCACGGCGCCTACTTCCTCGGGCTCGCCTACGAGGACCACCTGGGCAACTGGCCGGAGGCGCTGGCCTGGTACCGGGAGGCCGCTCGCGACGAGCGGAACTGGGCGGCCCGCAAGGCCCTGACCGGACTTGAGGACCGACTGGCCCGCGGCCTCGGTCCGTTGAAGAACGCCGGCAAGTTCAAAGAAGCCGGCCATTCCGCGCACCACCAGGACCGAGAGAAAGGGGAGTCAGTCGTGTTCAGCAATCGAGCGAACGAGCAGGGAGCACTGGTCGCCAGGATCCTCGCAGGTCAGGCCGGCCCCGATGTCGTAGCGACAGTCCAGAGCAACTTCGGGCAGTGGATGCGCGACCACTGGGGCGGTGACCAGAACCTGGCCCTGGCCTTCTGCGTCAACGCGCTCGCCGAAGCCTGTGGCGGGATACGCGGTGAGTGGGGCACGCTGAGCGACAAGGAGCAGTCGGGACTGGTCTGGTTCTTCAGCCTGTTGTGCCTGCCCACCAGGGACAGCGTCGAGAGTGACGCGACCGCCTTCCGCAAGCAGGCCCGCGACGGGGGCCGGGGCTTGGCGGACATCGCCCACACCGCGAATCTCTTGCGCGGCCGGCCCTGAAATCGTCCGAGGTCGCCGGCGGCGTGGCGGGCGACTCGGGCGTCCTGCGGATCACGTACACCACCACCGACGGCAGGAAGCTCACCGCCCGTACCCGGGTCGTCGTCGGCGAACCGTAATTTCACCAATAGGGCTTGGTGATATTCGAGGTGGACGTCGAGATACGCAGTCCACGAGGGAGTGAGGAACGCTTGTGTCCATGTGAATGGGAGTTATCGTGGTGGTGTGGTTTCCGACTCGGGCGCGCGGTCCGACGCGGCCGACCGTGCCCTCGACGCCGTCAGCGTCCTCGGTGAGGACTCGCGCCGACGCCTGTTCTCCTTCATCCGGCGGGCGCGCCGGGCCGTCACCCGGGACGAGGCTGCCGCCAGCATCGGCATCTCCCGCAAGCTCGCCGCATTCCACCTCGACAAGCTCGTAGAGGCCGGGCTGCTGCGCGCGCACTACGCGACGCCCGGCGGGATCCGCAAGGTCGGCAGACAGCCCAAGATGTACGAGGCCACCGACGCCCAGATCACCGTGAGCATCCCGGACCGCCGCCACGAACTCCTGGCGGACCTGCTTCTGGACGCCGTCCTGACCGAGGGCGCCGACGAAACCGCCACGCAGGCGGCCATGCGGACCGCGCGGCAGCGCGGCCGACAGGTGGGCGAGGCGGCACGGGAGGAGACCCGCCCGGGCCGCCTGGGCCCCGAGCGTGGACTGACCGTGTGCGAGCACCTGCTGGACCGGTACGGCTACGAACCCGTCCGGGAGGCCTCCACCCGGCTGCGGCTGCGCAACTGCCCCTTCCGCCCCCTGGCCGCGAAAGCTCCGGACCTGGTGTGCGGGATGAACCACGCTTTCCTCAGCGGCTGTCTGGACGGCCTGGAGGTCAACGGCATCCAGGCCGTCCTCGCGCCGGAGCCGGGGGAGTGCTGCGTACGGCTCGGCCCGAGCGAGAACGATCACGATGACCAGGTGGACCAGGACCGCTGACGTGAGGGCGGCCGGCCGCCCCCGCGGGCCGCCGCCGCGACACATGCCGCCGCCCCGACATGCGACGCCGGTCCGGCACGAGGATCGTCGGCAAAAGGGGGCGTGCACTGCGAATGCCTGCGGGGCCCATCCGCACGCACCATCGTGCTCGGCCCAAGCCCGAGCTGTCGTGCTCGGCCCAAGCCCGAACTGGGGGGAAGCCCGTTGAGGCGTTCCGACCGGAGCCTTCCCATGTCGACCAAACGCACAGTGAACCGTCCTGCTGGTTCCACACCGTCGCCACCGCATCCCACCACCGCCTCCGTGGTGACCGCCGCCGACTGCGGCCTGCTGCTCATCCGACTCACCTTCGGCCTCCTCATGGCCGCTCACGGGGCTCAGAAGGTCTTCGGACTCTTCGGGGGCCAGGGCCTGACCGCGACCGGCAAGGCATTCGAGGCCCTGGGCTACCACCCCGGCAAACTCTTCGCCGTGATCGGCGGACTGTCCGAGCTCCTGGGAGGGCTGGGACTCGCCCTCGGCCTGCTGACGCCGCTGGCGGCAGCCGCCCTGATCGGCGTCATGATCAATGCGATGGCCACGGTCACCGGCGCACACGGCCTGTGGGAGACGGAAGGCGGTGTGGAATACAGCGTCTGCATCACCGTCGTCGCCCTCGCGATCGCTGCCATCGGTCCTGGCCGACTGGCCGCCGACCGCTTCCTGCCGTGGGGCGCGGGCGGCTGGAAGGAGGCAGCCTTCGCCCTCGGCCTCGGCGGCGTGGCCGCCGCGATCACACTGAGTCTGTGAGCAGCCACCCGAAGGTGATCGTCTCGTGGCGGCCGTGGCGTATCCGTCCGCGGCGCGGTGGGCAGGGTAGAACCCAGAATGTGAGGAACCGGCTGCAAGGGCAGGAAACCGGAGGCATTCGATGACCGAGGCGAGCGACGCGGCCCGTGCCGACCATCTGCTGAAGGCGAAGCACCGTGCGATGTGGGCGCTGGGCGACTACGCCTCCGTGGCGTCGCACGTCATCCATGATCTGGGTGGTGAGCTGGTGCGGGAGTGCGGCGTCGGGCAGGGCGACAGTGTCCTGGACGTCGCGGCCGGCTCCGGGAACGCGGCCATCCCCGCCGCCCTCCTCGGCGCCGACGTCGTCGCCTGCGACCTCACGCCCGAGCTCCTGGAGGTCGGACGCCACCTCGCCGCGGTGCGCGGCGCCAGGGTGGACTGGCGGGAGGCGGACGCGGAGTCCCTGCCGTTCGCGGACGGGGAGTTCGACACGGTGATGTCGTGTGTCGGCGTCATGTTCGCTCCGCACCACCAGCGGGCGGCCGACGAACTGGTCCGGGTCTGCCGACCGGGCGGCACCATCGGCCTGATCAACTGGACCCCGGAGGGGTTCATCGGACAGATGTTCGCAGCGATGCGCCCCTTCGTTCCCCCGCCGCCGCCCGGCGCCCAGCCGCCACCCCTGTGGGGCGACCCGGAGCACGTGTACTCCCTGCTGGGGGACCGGGTCACCGACGTCGATGCCCGCCGGCAGCGGTTGCGCGTGGACCGGTTCGCGCGGCCGCAGGAGTTCCGGGAGTTCTTCAAAGCCTGCTACGGGCCGACCGTCGCCGCCTACGGCTTCGTCTCCGGGGAGCCCGAGCGGGTGGCAGCACTCGACGCGGCCCTCGACGACCTGGCCGCGCGGCACCTCACCGACGGCGCCATGGACTGGGAGTACCTGATGGTCACGGCCCACCGGACCGCAGCGTAGACACGCGCGCCAGGTGACACGGCCACCGGCACACCGCCGGGAGTCCCGACGCGGGCCGCGGTCACTTCTCGATCTGGAGCACGGCCATCATCCCCGCGTCCTCGTGGTTGAGGATGTGGCAGTGCATGACCGTCTTGCCGGGATAGTCGAGGAATCGGATCCGCAGCACCATGATCCCGCGCGGCGGTACGTCGACGGTGTCCTGCAGGCCGTAGTTGGTCTGCGGCTTGCCGTTGATGCTCATCACCTGGAAGTCGTTGGTGTGGACGTGGAACGAGTGGACCTCGTCGCTGTCGTTCTTGATCGTCCACTCTTCGACGGTGTTGAGCTTGGCCCGGAAGTCGACGCGGTGATGGTCGAACAGCTTGTGGTTGATGTAGAAGACCGTGCCCGCCTTGTTCTCCGTGAAGACGACCGTCTTGCGTCCGGCAATGGACTCCTTGCCGAGATCGTCCACCGGGGCGAAGGAGGTGGGCAGGGTCGCGGGCCGCATCGGTTCGCCTTCGGAGCGGACCGTGGCCAGGGTCGCCAGGGGGAACTGGTTGCCGGCCTTGCCGGTGTTGTACGGCAGGGTCCGCAGCTCGGACACTCCGGCCTTCGGGCCCTGGACGAGCACGTCGTAGCGGGCACCGGCCGGGATGACCAGCGAGTCGACGGAGTAGACCCGGTTCACCGGGTAGCCGTCCTGGGCGACGATGTGGAACCTGGTGCCCGGCAGCTGCACCTTGTAGAAGATGTTGGCCCCGATGTTCGCCAGGCGCCACAGCTGGGTCTCGCCGGGCCTGATCCGGATCCGCGGGTCGAGCTGCCCGTTGACGGTACGTGTCGTGGGAGCGCCGATCTTCAGGTTCGCGGTCTTGACCTCGTCACCCACGAGCTGGAAGTCCTTGAGCGCGACGACGCGTTCCGTGATCCCGCGCAGCGCCGCGGGCAGATATCTGTCGAGACCGTCGACCACGATCAGGCCGGCCATGCCCCCCGCGGTCTGGCCGGCGGAGAGCGTGTGCGGGTGCGGGTGGTACCAGTACGTTCCCGGTTCCAGGCTCTTGGGGAAGGCGTACCTGTAGGTGAACGACTTGCCCGGTTCGACCGTGAGAAAGATGTTGTCCGAATCGCCGGCGGGGGAGACGTGCATGCCGTGTACGTGCAGATTCGTCTGCTGGCCGAGCCTGTTCTCGAAGGAGACCTCCATCCGGTCCCCCGGCCGCAGGCGCAGCGTGGGCGGCATGTACATCCCGTTGTACGTCAGGGCCCACAGCTCGCGGCCTGCCAGACGCACCTTCCTGCGCTCGACGACGATCCGCGTCTTGAGCAGCCCGTCGCGGCTCACGACCTGCGGGGGATCACGCAGGTCCTCCGTCGCCCGCGCGGTGAGGGCAGGCGACGGGGACACGCTCGGCACGGGAACGGAAGCAGGCTGGGAACGGCCGAGTGCGGTCGCCTCGGTACGCGGTGCGGTGCACCCTGCCGCCAGGGCGAGCACGGCGAGTGCGGATCCGATGGCGGTGCGGGTGCGACGGGCGTGTGCGGACAACATGAACTCCCCTGCCCCGCGAAGGGCGGAAGACGGGCGGCCGTGGGCTGCCATCATGCATTCCGGAGTCCGGCGGGATCGGTCACGACCCGAGGGATCGGTGCGGGCGTCACCTTCTTGAACGAGCCCCCGGGACGCGACGCGCGTTCTCGCACCGGACGCGCGCCGCGTCGACGGGGCCCCGGTGCGCCGGCCGCGAGGACCGGCCGGTGCACCCCTCCGGTCGCGGCACAGTGCCGACGGCGGGGCATCACCCCCGGTCGACGGCCACGCGCAGTCCGCGGATCACATAGCCCCCGATCTCGTCCTGGAACGTGACGCGCGGCGGTGTGAGCATGCGGATGCCCTCGAGGGCGAAGAGGTGGCCGAGGAAGACGTTGGTCTCCATCAGGGCGATGTCCGCACCGGGACAGCGGTGCGGTCCGTCGCCGAAGGACAGGGCGGCCGCGTACCGCCCGGTCGTCGTCGGCCGGCCGGGGCAGACCGCCGTGGGAGTGGCCCCCACGGCCTCGGGGTCGGTGTTGGCCTCGTCCACGAAGATGTCGACGAGCGCGCCGGCGGGCACGGTGACCGGGCCGTCGGCGCCCGGCACGTCGAGCGCGCCGGTGGTCCGCCGGCTCAGCCGGGCGACCACGGGTTCCAGACGCAGGATCTCGTGGATCACCGCCAGGCGTTCGGTCTCGTCGCCGTTCGTGTAGCGCTCGCGCAGGGCGGCGTCGGTGAACAGATGCCAGGCGGCGACGGAGATGAACTCGCGGGTGGTGATCATTCCGGCAGCGGCGTAGGTGAGGCACTCGCCGAGGATCTCGGGGTTCGAGCAGCCTTCCGCGATCAGGTGGGAGATCAGGTTGTCGGCGGGCCGTGCGTGGTGGGCGCGGACGGCCGGGCGGACGTCGGCGAAGTAGATCCGCAGCCAGTTGGTGTTCTGGCGGAACAGCCAGTAGATCCCGTGCAGACTGGTGAATCCGGGCTTGCCGAACTTCTCGGGGAAGAAGCGCTCCAGGCGGCCCTGAATGCCGGGTCTGCTGTGGGTCAGGCCGATCACCCCGCACGCCACATCGATCGAGACGCCGAAGGTGAGATCCTCCAGCTGAGCCTCGCCTTCGGTCCGCAGAGTGCTCAGGTGCTTCTGCGTGACGCGTTCGGTGAGTTCCCGGTAGTGCTCGTCCACGTGGCGGGGCGTGAAGTAGCGGGCGGTCTGACGGCGGTGTTCCCGGTGTTCGGGCCCGTCGCGGTACAGCACGGGCCGCCGGATCCGGGCGGGCAGCTTCTCGACGGTCTCGATGCCCAGACCTGCCTGCACGGTGTCGGTGCTGCGCAGCACGGCACGCGCCGCCGCGTAGCCGCGTACCTGCCACGTGCCGTCGTCCCCGCGGCCGACCGGGCAGCCGGGTCCGGTGGGATCCCGGCGGATCTTCCGTGCGTCGTCGTCGACTCGGTCCATCGGATGCAGCCTCCGTCGTCGTGTCGTACTCCTGCCGGGAGGCCGGGAGGAGTCCGCTGTCAGGCATGTGCGGCCAGACTTCAGGACGACCGGCCCCACCGCCAGTCCCTTGGCCGCCAAGGGCTCTCCAACTGCGCGGCAGTGCCACCGACTTCGCGCTCGCGGCGGCGCCCCGCCACGGCCTCGGGTCTCTCGGCGGCAGGGGCGACAGTACGATCGACGCCTTGAGCGGCCCGGGCTCCCCGCACGGCCCGGCAGGCCCCGGACGGAAGGCGGCACATTCGTGACGGCCCTGCGACTGCTGACCATGAACACCCTCTTCACCGGCGATGTCCCGGCCCGGCTGAGGGCCCTCGGCGCGGCTCTGGGCCGGTCCGACTACGACGTCGTCTGTCTGCAGGAGGTCATGTTCCGCCGCAACGCCCGGCTGATCTGCCGTGCCGCTCCCGCGTACCGGCACTTCGCCTACTCGGGCACGGTTCTGCTCAAGGGCGGCCTGGTGCTGCTGTCGCGATGGCCGATCAGCCGATGGCGGTTCGTGCGGTACCCGACGACGGGCCCGGTGCGCGGCGAACTCCTCATGCGCAAGGGTGCGCTGCTGGCGTCCGTTGCCACCCCGGACGGTGAACTGGTGGTCGTGAACACCCACTTGTCGGCCAACCGCGACGACGACTGGTCTCCCACGAACCGGTACACGCGGATCGCCGCTGCCGAACTGGCCCGGCTCACCGGGCTGATCGCGGCCATGGGACCGGACCTGCCCGTGGCCGTGGCCGGTGATCTCAACCTCCCGCGCGACTCGGCGGTGCTCGCCGACTTCGTCGCCACAGCGGGGCTGCGCGACGTCCTCGCCGGCGACACGCGTCCGACCTACCGGCCGACACCTCAGTGGCCGTCGCCACCGGCCTTGGACCACGTACTGGTCCGGGCCGCGGCCGGGGAGACGCTGACCGGCGGCGCGGACCTCGTGTTCCAGGACCGGGTGACACTGGACGACGGCCGCCAGGCCTACCTGTCCGACCACTACGGCGTGCGTGCGCAGCTGATCCGGTCGAAGTGACACGGACACCGGCCGCCGGCCGTGCAGGCCACCGGTGTGAGCGTGCGACCGGCAGGGGTTCCCCTCCCGTCCGGTACTGAGTGACGGGAGGGGAGCCTCAGCGGGCCCAGGCCGCCCCTGGATGCGCTGTCAGTGCAGGCCGCTGTAGGCGGCCATCACGATCTCCATGCCGCGGTTGTCCTCCTGCCGGTCCCGGTCGATCATCCGGTTCATGGCGTAGGCGACCGTCATGCGTGAGCCGGGGTCGCTCACCACCAGCGAGCCGCCCCAGCCGCCCCAGCCGAAGGCGGTGCCGAACTTGCCGAAGCCCATCGTCCAGGCCATCGGCGTCCGCAGCACGCGGTCCTCGCCGCGGAACACCTCCTGCCACGCCGGCTCGCACCCCTGAGGGGACAGCAGCCGCACGCCGCCGGCCGAACCCCGGTTCGCCAGTACCGACTGGACCAGGGCGATGGAGCGAGCGTTGCCGAAGCCGTTCACCGCAGGGATCCGCGCACGGCGCCACGCCATGGAGTTGGCGTCCTTGACCCGGATCGCGACACCGGTGTTCTCCCGGCGAGTGCCGTCCGGTCCGGACGGTGCGCCGGCAACGTAGTCGTCGGTCAGTGACGGTGGCGGGATGAGCGGTGCCACGCGGTGGTCGTGACCGGCGGAGATCCCGAGGTGGAAATCCGCGCCCAGCGGCTCTGCCACCTCTTCGGCGAAGAACTCGCCGACACCGCGGCCGGTGATGCGGCGGACGATCTCACCCAAGAGGAAGCCGAAGGTGAGCGCGTGATAGCCGGCCGCCGTTCCCGGCTCCCATTCGGGCACCTGGGCGGCCAGCCCTGCCGTCACGCTCTCCCAGTCGTAGAGCTCCTCGACCGCCGTCGGCCCGGACAGGTCCGGGAGCCCCGCGGTGTGCGACAGCACGTGCCGTACCAGCACCTTCTCCTTGCCGGCCGCGGCGAACTCGGGCCAGTAGGCGGCGACCGGCGCGGACAGGTCGAGCTCGCCCCGGTCGGCCAGAATCAGCGCGCACAGGGCGATCATGTTCTTGGTCGTCGAGTTCACACCGACGAGGGTGTCGCGTTCCCAGCCGACGGACCGGTCCGCGTCGGCGTACCCGCCCCAGAGGTCCGCCACCGGCTCGCCGTCGAGATAGACGGCCGCCGAGGCGCCCACGTCGTCCTTGCCGAGCAGAGCCGCAAGTGCCTCACGGACTGCGGCGAACCGGGGATCACAGAATCCCTTAACATCAGTCATGGGCATAAGCCTCAGGTGCTCCCAAGTCCTCCTGCCCGACCATTCCCGCACGCGTTCGGTCGGGCGGGACGCGGACAATCTCCGCTGCCCCGGTACGGCGGCCTGACGGCCCTCCGCAGGTCGAGGGGCGTGCGTCACGACAGCCGAAGGACGGACAGGCGTGCTGGAACGGCTGAATCAGGCGCTGGACCACCTGGAGGCCTGCCTCGACGGCGAGGTCGACATCGCCGAGGTGGCCAGGATCGCCGCGGTGTCGGAGTACCACTTCCGGCGACTGTTCTCCGCACTCGCCGGAATGCCGCTCCCCGTCTACGTACGGCGCCGACGCATGACCCTGGCCGGGGCCGACGTACTGGCCGGGGAACCGACTCTGCTCGACATCGCGGTGCGCTACGGGTACGGCTCGGGCGAGGCGTTCGCCCGGGCCTTCCGGTCGGTGCACGGCGTCGGTCCGGGCGAGGCCCGGCGCACGGGCGCGGTGCTCACGGCGCAGCCACGCATGTCCTTCCGCGTCGTCGTCGAAGGCAGTACGACCATGCGGTACCGCATCGTGGAGAAGGAGGCGTTCCGGGTCGTCGGCAGGAAGGCCCGGGTTCCGCTCGTGCCCGAGGGGATCAACGCGGCCGCCACGGCGCACTTGAAGAGCCTGGACGAGCGGGCGATCGTACGGATGAAGGAGCTCGACCAGCAGGAGCCGGCGGGGATCCTGTCGGCGGCCGTGTACCTGACCGACAGCCGGGACGAGGGTGCCGAGGCGGACTACTGGATCGGCGTGGTCACCGGTTCGGGGACGGCCGCCGATGAGCTCGACGCCCTCGATGTGCCGGCCGGGACATGGGCGGTCTTCGACAACCACGGGCCCTACCCCAGCGCTCTCCAGGAGCTGTGGCGAGACGTGTTCACGCAGTGGTTCCCTTCCAGCCTGTACGTGAGCCGGCCGGGTCCCGAACTCCTGCGGACGCAGCCGGTGCAGATCGGTACGGAGACCGACTCCCAGCTGTGGATCCCGGTCGAGCGAGGCATCGCAAGCGCCGGGCCGTGAACTCCGGCACCTGACCCCAGGAGCATGGTTGCGCGTGTCGAGGCGCGGGGGATCAGGCTGTCAGCCTGCGATGGACGGTGTGAGCGGGGCCGGCGCCGGGGCTGATGCGGGTGAAGTATTCGGTGGCCAGGATCCGGATGCGCGTTGCCTCATCGAGGCGGGACAGCAGCGCAGGCAGGGCTCGCTCGCCCCGGAGCTGGCTGGTGTGTGAGGAGATCGCGGCCCACTTCTGCACCACCCATGGCGTCACGTCCACGACTGCGGTCACGTCCTCGTCCGGCACGCTGTGCAGCGTCTTTCCGACGCCGCTCAGCAGCGGCCCGAGGTCGCCGGTCCCGGAGTGCGGGTGGGTGGCCGCGTAGAGCGCGCCGGTCTGCCAGGGCTCGCCCGCCTCGGGGTGAAGCCGGCCGTTCCCGGCAGCCTCCACGGCGAGCACAGCCACTCGGTGGGTACGACGGTGATCCGGGTGGCCGGTGAGCTGGCCGAGCGCGTCATGCGTGACGACGACATCGGGACGGAACCGCCTGATGTGCGCGACGACCTGGGCGACGGCCTCAGCCAGGTTCACGTCGCACCAGCGGGGCCGACCGGGAGCCGAGGACTCGTTGCGGGCGTCGCCGTGTCCGAGCATGCGCGGCTCGCCCGCGCCCAGAACCGTCAGGGCCGCGTCGAGTTCGGCGGCACGCGCGGTGTTTCCGGCCCAGGTCGCGGTGACGACGGCCGTGCGGGCGCCGCCGGCGGCATGCTGGGCGAGCACACCGCCCGCGAGCAGGCTCTCGTCGTCGGGGTGGGCGAAGACTCCGAGCAGCGAAGGACAGCGGGCTGCGGTCGCGGAAGCGGAGGTCGTCATGAGCGGGAACCTCTTATCTCACCGTGGGCGGAACGCGGGGAAGGCAGGGGCACGCCTGGCCGGACAGGCCCTAGGCGCGCAAGGTCGGTACCAGGGTCATGGGCGGGTTCGGTCAGAGCGTCGGGTTGCGTTGGAGTGCGCTTCAGGTCGTAGCGTCGCAGTGACCGCGGCGCACGAAGCCTGTGACCACGCGTCCCGGACGGGATACCCGCTTGTGGAAGCCGCGCTGGACGAGGCGCTGCGCGCGGTCGCGTGAACGATGAACGAGTGTGCGGAACAAAGCTGGGAGACGTCATGCGCAAGCGCAGTCTGCGGGACCTTGAGGTATCGGCCATCGGCTTGGGATGCATGGGCATGTCCGCCTTCTACGGGTCCGCGGACCAGGAGGAGGGGATCGCGACCATCCGGCGTGCTCTCGACGTCGGGGTGAACTTCCTCGACACCGCGCAGATGTACGGGCCGCTGACCAACGAGTCGCTCGTCGGCGAGGCGATCCGGGGGCACCGCGACGCGTACGTGATCGCGACGAAGTTCAACTACCGGATGGACGACGCCGTACCCGGCGACATCAGCACGGTCGGCCCGCAGGACGGATCCGCCGAGCATGTCCGCAGCTCGGTCCACGGCTCCCTGCAGCGTCTGGGGACCGACCACATCGACCTGTACTACCAGCACCGGGTCGACCCGAACGTACCGATCGAGGAGACGGTCGGGGCGCTGGGCGAGCTGGTCACCGAGGGCAAGGTGCGGTACATCGGCCTGAGCGAGGCGAGCGCGGATACCATCCGGCGCGCGCACGCCGTGCACCCGGTCACCGCGGTGCAGAGCGAGTACTCGCTGTGGTCACGGGACGTGGAGGCGGAGGTGCTGCCCGCCTGCCGTGAGCTGGGCATCGGCTTCGTGCCGTACTCGCCGCTCGGCCGCGGCTTCCTCGCCGGCCGGTTCAGCTCGCCGGACGAGCTCGACGCCAACGACTGGCGCCGCCAGAACCCGCGCTTCCAGGACGCCAACCTGGAGGCGAACCTGCGGCTCGCGGCGAAGGTGAAGGAGATCGCCGCCGAGAAGGAAGTGTCCCCGGCCCAGCTGGCCATCGCCTGGGTGCTGGCCCAGGGCGAGCACCTGGTGCCGATCCCGGGCACCAAGCGCCGCACCTACCTGGAGCAGAACGCCGCCGCGG
The DNA here is from genome assembly GCF_055657365.1 of Streptomyces sp. NPDC107559. Taxonomy (NCBI): domain Bacteria; kingdom Bacillati; phylum Actinomycetota; class Actinomycetes; order Kitasatosporales; family Streptomycetaceae; genus Streptomyces; species Streptomyces sp. NPDC107559. The sequence continues at coordinate 127,771 of NZ_JBVKBD010000012.1, forward strand.
TCGACATCGAACTGACCAAGAAGGACCTGGCCCGTATCGATGCGGAGCTGCCCGAGGTGTCGGGTGAGCGCTACGACGAGGCAGGCATGCGATCCGTCAACCGCTGAGAACCCTGCGGCAGATCAGGTGACCGTCGCTTGATCCACTGATCAACTCGTTGTTCCGGCACGGGACATGGAGCTTGTGGACCAGGCCTGGGACGGGAGGCCAGGTGTTCACCTGCAGGGCCGGAAAACCGGGGCGCGATGGGCTGCCCTGTCATGTGATGATCATGCTGATGCGCCGGATACGTCGGCGCATCAGTCACGTCATCACACCCTTGGGGGTAGCAATGACCTTGTTCTCCGGTGGAAGCCCGTTACGCCGCAGATCCGCCGCCGCCCTGGCGGTGGCGGCCGGTCTGCTGACGGCCGGCCTCGCCGCGCCCGCGTTCGCCGACGACGACCCGCCGCAGAGCGACCAGTTGTGGATCCACGAGCCGTACGAGCAGACGCTGCCGCTCGGCACCGACGGCGCTCAGCCGCAGTCCCGCACGCTCGGCGTCGGCCTCTACCACGACAACCAGAACTTCACGGTGACCGACGGCAGGCTCACCGTCGACATCTCCGGCCTCACCGGGGTCGCCGAGGTGACCTGGCCCGACAACTGCACGCCGAGCGGCACGACCGCGGTGTGCGACGTTCCCGTGGTACCCGGTCTGGGGGCCGACTACGAGGACCAGGTGGTGCTGAAGGTGCGCGCGGCCGACGGCGCCGCAGTCGGCGCACGGGGCAGGATCACCTACGAGGCGACGGCCACCGGCGGCCCCGACGGCACGCTCACCGTGCCGCACGACAGCTTCGACACCACGCTCACCGTCGGCGCCGGGCCCGACCTCGCCATCGCCCCCGTCGCCGACATCGAGGACGGCCGGCCCGGCGACCGGCGGACGATCCCGCTGAAGATCACCAACAACGGCGACGAGAGCGCGAACGGGTTCACCGTCCAGCTGTACGCCTCGTACGGCCTGACGGACCTGACCCGGTACGACGCCTGCACCTACAGCACGACGGACGGCACCGACTACGCACCGTCGAACAAGGCGGACTGCACGTTCGACCAGGTGCTAGCGCCGGGCGACTCCTTCGAACTGCCCGAGCCGCTGACGGTGCGACTCGCCCCGCACGCGCTGCGCGAGCGGCTCGACATCGACGTCGAGCCGGCCGGCGGCGCCCAGGACATCGACTCCCGGAACGACTACACGGTCCTTCAGATCGACGCGGCGAACACCGCGGACTTCTCCGTGACCGGTGACGCCATCTCCGGCGCGGCGGGCACCACGGCCACGGCCGAGCTCACCTTCAGGAACAACGGCCCGGCCTGGCTCGGCAACCTCGGCTCCGGCGACCCGGTCGCCGAGGTCCGGCTGATCGTGCCCCAGGGCACCACGGTCACCGGCGTGCCGTCCGACTGCGTCCCGCGCACCCTCGCCGGCGGCTACTACCCGAAGCAGACGGGCGCTCCGCGCTACGACTGCGAACTGCCGTACTGGGTGCTGGCGGACACCCACCGGACGTTCGCGTTCTCCGTGCGCGTCGACACCGTGGTGCCCGGCGCGACCGGTGCCGTGAGCATCCACCCCGCGTACGGCGAGTTCGGCCAGCACCCCTTCGACTTCGACCCGGACCTCACGAACAACACGGCTGCTCTGACGGTCAACTGACCGACCCAGGGGAGTTCCGGAGCGGCAACTGTACAAGCGCCTGCTCCGGAACTTCGGCTCCCGGACCGGCGGCGTCCGTCGTCGCGGCGGCGGTGTCAGTGGGCTGAAATACTCTTTCAGCCACCGCACACCGACTCGGAGGATCGAGAGAATTGACCGGCCTGTCCGCTTTCCCGCTGCCCTTTCAAGCCTCCCGTTCCATATCCTTCGCGACGCCCCGAACGCTGCGGGAACTTCAGATGATGCAGTGCAGCGCCCATATTCGGGCGAAGCCGGGGTGGTTCGACAAGATGAAGGACGCCGACATCGTCGCCAGGTGGACGCAAGAGGCCGTCGCTCAGGGCCTCACCGAGGCGCAGGTTCGTTACGTACTTGCCGAGCTCGCGCACTACGCCGCGCTGCGGGACGGACACACCGGCGCCGAGGTGTCCGCCGTCGACGGGGTGTGGCAGTCGGACACTCTGGTCGACGACAAGCTCGGATCCCGGCTGCGCGACGCTGTTCGGGTTCTGGAAGAGGTCCCCGAGGCAGAACGGGACTGGCACCCCGGTTCCGACGGCCAGGTGCTGGACCTGGTTCATCCCTCACTGTTCTGCCTGGTGAGAGAGGCGAGCGGCGCACCCGAGCGGGCTTGGCAGAACCCGACGAGCCGCTACTCGAAGTACGAGTTCTCGGAGAAGTTCCAGTGGCTGCCCACGGACGTCGACGTCAGTGAGGACGGCGAGGTCGCCTTCCGCTCGTACGTCAACAACGTCCACCCTGACACTCATCGCGAACTGGCCTCCGTCCTACCGGACTTGTTCGCGCGAATGCGCCCGCTGCTGGAGAACGTCCTCACCGATCTGCGCCATCCGCGGCCGCTGCGGATCGAGGCCGATCCTTACGGGTGGTACGAGTCGCAGGAATCGGAGTATCCGGACAAGTCCTCCTACAGCGATCAGGAGGCCTACGCGGAAGCCGTGCGCGTCTGGGAGGAGGCTCAGGACGAATGGTGGGAGAACCGCCGCCCGACCATCCCGGATGCCCCGCTCTTCACCGCGCCCGAACTGCCTGATGAATCCGCCCGGGTCGACCTGCGCGGTCGCAGTCTCCAGGTCATCGTCAAGCTCGCCACGATCCAGCTCACTCCGGACAAGCCTGAGTACTCCGGCGGTTCCTGGCATGTCGAGGGGATGCTGAACGAGCGGATCGTCTCGACCGGCATCTACTACTGGGACAGCGAGAACATCACCGAAAGCCGGCTGAGTTTCCGGACGGCACTCGACGATCCGGACTACGAGCAGAGTGACGACAACGGTGTACGTGAGGTCTATGGCCTGGAGGACTTGGACGCACTGAACCAGGTACTGGGATCGGCCTCGACCCCGGCGGGCCGCTGCCTGGCGTTCCCGAACATCCTGCAACACCGCGTCGGTTCGTTCCGCCTCCAGGACGACACCCGCCCGGGATATCGCAAGATCCTCGCGTTCTTCCTGGTCGACCCGTCGGAAAAGATCGTATCGACTTCCGATGTGCCACCGCAGCAACCCTGGTCCGACACCTCGACCATGACGCTTGAACAGGCCAGGAACTACCGCGAACAGCTCATGCAGGAACGCAAGTTCTTCGTCGACGAACACAACGAGCAGCTCTACGAACGAGAATTCTCCCTCTGCGAGCACTGAATCTCTCCGCGGCCGGGACGACACGGCGCGCCAGGACTGACACCAGCGCGGTGTCACCAGACGACACCGACGCCGACCGGGGGAGCGACGCACCCCCGGCGGCTCGTTCTGCCGGGTCGCGGGGGCCAAGTCTGCAGACGCGGGTCACCGACCGCGACCGGTTCACCGATGCCGGACAGCACAGAGTGGGGCCCGCGGCAATTCGTTCGCATGTGATCTCCCCTGCCGCGTACGGTCTGCGCATGACGAGGACCACGCCGGCCAGCCCCGTATCCGTGGAGAGAAATCCAGCGAAAGACGCCCCCGTCGCGCCCATGCCCGTCGTCCTCGGCATAGACGATCTCCGACCGCTTCCCTGGGCCACACGGATCGCCCGCACCAGCCGCGAAGGCATTCAACTCCTGGAAGAGCATCGCGACAGTTTCATTGACGAGCTGTGGCTCGACCACGATCTCGGAGGCGAGGACACCATCATGCCGGTGGTGACCGTCATGGAAGAAGCCGCCTTCAACGGACGCCCCTTCCGGATCGGAGCGGTCTTCGTTCACAGCGCCAACCCCATCGGGGCGGAAACAGTTGTCCGGTCCCTTGCCCGCTGGAACTACCGTGTCCGGCGGGCAACGGCCTAGCCGGGGAAGAGGGCATCGAGGCGAGCCCGAATACGAAGTGGCGCGCCTGCCGGTCAGGCTTGTCGTAGCGACGGTGAGAGTCGGCGTCGTACGTTGTCGATGTCCGTGACGACGACCACGACCTGATCGTCGACCTGTACGACCTCTTCCGGCACCGCCACCGGCACCGGGCTGAGCTCGGACAGGTGGACGAGGCCCTGAACGCCGTCCTCGACCTCGACGAAGGCGCCGAAGGGGACCAGTTTGGTCACCCTGCCGGTCAGTCGTCGACCCACCACGATGCCGTCGGTGAACTGGCGGAAGGGGTCCGGCTGCATCGCCCGCAATGACAGGCGGGCTTCGCCGTTCCATGTGTCGAACTGCAGGAACTCGCACGACACCCGCTGCCCGATCTGAACGACGTCGGTCGCCGCCTCGAAATCGCGCCAGGACAACTCGGGATGGGTGATGAAGCCGACGCCGGGAAAGACGGGGTGTTCGGGGCCGTCGTCCAGGGCGACGAAGACACCGAACCGCTCGATCGCCGAGACCGTGCCCGTCAGGATCTCGCCTGGACGAAGCCCGCTGAGGAATGCCCAGAGTTCCGGGTACTCGGTCCGGACGTCCTGTAGCGGCAACGCAATCTCCATTCCTGGGTCAGTGGGTCTGTTCCAACGGGTCGGCCCGGCCGAGCAGTTCCGCGAGCGGGGTGCCGGTTCGCGCGGCGATGACGCGGCGTGCGCGGACCTGGGCACGTGTACGGGGGCGGAACTTCGGCTCGCGCCCGCAACCGCACGGCTCGAAGCCCTCGTACCGCAGCCCCGCAGCCAGGACCACCGCCACCACCGACCAGGCCTTCCGGTTGCTGCGCCGAGGTGCCGCGAAGTCATGGCCGGCGCACTGCAGTGTCCCCGTGCAGCGCGGGCATGCGTGCCCGGCCTGGCTGGGATGCCGTTTGAAGCTGATCCGGCACGACACGCACACGTAGTGCAGCTTGTAGTGGACGAAGGCGTAGGTGCACATGGAATGACCGTATCGGCGGCGCATTGTCGGGAACCAGCAGATTCCCCGCTCGCACACTCGCAGCGGACGGTCCCGCCGGCAGGCAGACTGGAGGCGGCATCAGGAGGATCCATAGAAACCGATGAGCCGATCTACCAGCTTCGGCGGGATGTCACGCGACCGGTTGGCTCCCCGAACCTTCTGGACGTGAGGGGGGTGAACGGTCTGGCCCAGGCTGCCGGCATTGCGAGCTTCTGGATCCGCAAGGGCACTTGCGTATCGCAGATGCCGATGCGGCGGCAGCTGGGTCGAGTGGACGGCCACCGCCTTCGTCGGTCGGATGACTGTTGCTCGTCAGCGCGCCGCTGGTCTAGTCCCACCAGAACGACCAGGAAGTGCGCCCCACGAGCCGCGCAGCGTACTCGGGGAACGGCGTGGGCGGGTCGTCGACGATGTTGTCCGCGGTCGACAACACGTGTTCCAGGGCCAGCAAGTTCGCGTGCTCTGCTTCCGCGGGAGGTCTCGCGACCGATACGTGCAGCTCGCTGCCGACGGCCGCGACGACCTGTGCACCGAAGCGGTCCTCCCAGCTCCGCAGGAGTGAACAGAGCAGGGGGAGTGGTGCCTCGGCGGACCAGCCGATCAATGCCAAGGCGTCGCTGCTTCGACGGGCAGGGACGAGCACCAAGCAGCACTCCTCCAGCCCGAACGGACCCGTCTCCAAGAGCCGGTCCAGCAGGCGTGCCGCGGCCGCCTCCGAAGTCGGAGGTGCGGACACCGCCGGCACCTGCGGTGCCAGTCCCGGCCACTGTTCGAACGGCGGCCCCGGATCATGCGGCCATGGCTCGATTCCCTCAGGCACGGATTCGGGCGTCGGGTCGGTCCAGAAGGGCAGCCGCCTGCGCCGGTACTCGGCGAAGTCCGTGGCCAGCACCTCCTCCAGGCGGATGGCATCGATGTGATCCAGGGCGAGCGGACTTCCCAAAGCGCCGGGCGAGCACAGGAGCGGAACCAGACCGTGTACCGGTTGCTCGCTCAGCAGCCGAGGCCACAGCCTTTCGACGTCATCAGGGAACTCGTCGGAGACCCACACGAGTTCGGGACCACAAGCCACGAACCGACCGGGAGGCAGACCATCAGGCAGGGAGAACGACATGGCTCGCACCCTAGATGGAGGTACCGACAGCGCATCGCCCTGGAGGACCTCAAGAGGTGCCGCGTCTGCCGGGTCGACTTGTTCCACCGGACCCGGTCGATTTATTCGTCGAGGTAGCGATACGTCTCGCTCGCCGATCGGATCACCACGTCGCCGTCGCGCACCTGCCACTCGCTCATGCCGTCGACCTCGTGGCTGACGAGGAGCAGGCCGGTGATCAGGTCGTTGTCGTCGTCGGAAGCCGGGATCCGCGCGACGCACCGCAGTTGCTCCAGGAAGTCGTCGACGGCCGGAGCGCGCATCTCTGCGTGCCCGCCGCTTGCCGAAGGGGGCCGACGATGGCTCACAACTGGTCTCCTCGGCCTGCCGGCTTCGGGGGATGTGGCCCGCCGCCGTCCTTGATGTCCTGCTCGCAGGTTCGCCGGTCGTAGGACTGGTCGTTGGGTATCAACAGCACTCCGGCAACCTGCTCAGGGTGCTCGACGGCGAGCCACTCGTCGCCCGTGGGGTCGCCGCCCGGCCCGAACGCCTCGGACGAGTAGACCGTCCGACACCCCAGCGCCATGCGCTTCTTGTCGACCGCGCAGGCATCCACGCCAGGGTTGGAACTCTCGTCGGCGCCGTAGAAGCGGAAGTGGAAGTGCACCTGGTCGCCTTCGGCGGGTACCTGCGGGTGCGGCTCAAGGCGCCAGTCGACGACCTCGGCGGTCACCCCGACAGGGCGCTCATACACGTCTTCGATCTGCACCCTGACAGCGGCCTTGCCGCGCTCCGCAGTCGTGTCCGTGCAGCCCCAGTGGGAGGAGCAGCCGGACAGGGCGAGAACCGCCAGAACCAGCGGAGCACCGGCAGGCAGCCGTGCGGGGAACATTCAGGTGACCTCCGTGTCACTGCCCGGGCTTGTTGGAACCACACCACAGGGTGAGTATCGCCTGGCGCTGCGGCCCCGTTGATCCTTTCGGCACGAATCGCTGTCTTGCGATGGAGGGGCAGGGCCTCGCCGGGAACGCTGTCAGTGCGGCCCGTTACCTTCGACTCATGTCGATCACCGCACAACTGCACGACTCGGTGAAGCTCCAGGGCGGGGCCGCACTGGTCAACGGCTTCGGCCTCGAGAGCCGCACGCACGCGCCATGCCGCGCCCTGCTCCAGAACGGACATGAGCTGGAGGTCTACGACCTGCACGACGTCTTCGCGGGGGAGCTGGCCCCGACCGCCGTGTTCCCCCTTCCCTGGCCGGGGTGGGACCGTGGCGTGCCCTCGGTGAGTCCGGACGCCACGTTCGCCGTGTTCTCCGGCCAGCGCGCGGTGCGGGCGGTCGGCCCGGGCGGCGAGCTGCTGTGGGAGTACCGGCACGGCTGCTGGGGGCCTGTGCTGGGCCACGCGCACTCGGGGGACGAGCAGGAGGTGTGCTACGGGTCCGAGCACGGATCCTGTCGTGTCTCCGACGACGGCAGGCTCGTCTGGGCGCATGTCGTGCTGGACCCGGAGGAGCGGGACTGGCAGGAGTGCTGGGTCGTTCTCGACGCCCGCGACGGACGGGAACTCGCCCGGCTGCCGCTGGACAGCGCGGCCTCCGGTTCACACCAGATATCCCATCCGGACGGCCTTCACATGGGGCTCTGCATCGGCATGGGCCAGGACGGCATCATGCTCCACTGGGCGCGCTGGGACGGCGAGAAGCTGACCGGCTGGGACCTCAACGAGACCCTGGACCGCATCCTGATGGACGTCCATCCCGGTCATCCGGGTTTTCTTACGCTCGAGCACTACGGGACGGACCTGAGACTGCATGCCCTGGACGGCACCGTCCTGGCCGAGGGCGCGCCTGAGCCGTCGGACGAAAAGGACCCGTTGTACTGGGACTACGGCTGCGGTTTCGTCGACGCCGACACCGTCATCGCTTCGACGGTCGACTCCGACGAGGACCCGGACCGGGCCTGCCACTGGTTGCTGGACGCCCGAACCCTGCGCACACGGGGTGCGATCACGTATCCCACCGGCCGTGTGGACGGTTACGCGCGTCCGCTCGGAGACGGCACCTGGCTGACCTACGACAACGCGAGCGGGACCCTCCATCGCTGGACGGAAGCAACGTCCTGAGCCTGACCACGAGTTCGCACCGGACCGGTCCAACCGACCGAGCCTGTAGGGGCATGCATTCCGGTGACGTTCCGGGCCCGGACTACGAGCGAGGTTGCTGCCGGGCGGCGACGGCTGCCGTGGCCGCGTCCAGGATGCGGTGCAGGACGGGGACCGGGATCGCCGGGTTGGTGATCGCCTCGCACGCCGTGTCGCGGTCGTGCAGCAGCCCGGCCAGGACGCGGGCCGGCAGCCGTGGATGGCGCGCGGCGGTCGCGCGTACGTGGGCCGCCGGGTCGTCGAGCAGCCGTACCGCGTCGGCGGGTGACAGCCGGGGGTCCTGGGCCGCGCGGTGGCGCACCTCGGTCTCGAGGTCCCGGGCAAGGCGCGCGACGTCGGCCGGGGTGGACTTCGGATCGTCCAGCGCCAGGCGGCGCATCCGCCCGCTGGGGTCGTCGGCGTAGCGCAGCAGGCCCGCGCGGGGGAAGTTGGGATGGTTGCGGGGGCGGCCGGGGTGACTGAGGCTGCCGTCCCACCAGCGCCAGACCTTCAGCAGCATGTCGGCCGGCGCGTCGTCGCACGATTCGGCGAGAAACAGGCAGACCACCCGGTCCTCGTCCCGCGCCAGACGCTCCACGACGTCCGGTGGGAGATGCCGGGCGCGGGCCACGCTGCGGCGGACGAGGGGATGGGACGACGCGGCGAGGCGGCGCATCGCGTCGGAGTCGCCGTGCAGGTCCTCGACCCAGGACAAGGTGTGTGACATCGACGTCGGGTCGAAATCGTGGCGCACCGCGGCGCGTTGCTCCTCGGTGAGGTCGGGGCGCAGCGCCACCGCGGACCGGACGTCGTTGTGCGGGTCTTCTGCCAGGACGGCGACGCCGTGTGCGCCGAGGCCTGGGTTGCGGGCCAGCGCCCGGCGTACCTCCGTGTCCTCGTCGTGGACCAGCTCCGCCTCCAACTCGGCCTCGAAACGGCACCGTTCGAGTGCTCGCCGCTGGTCGGGCAGCGCGCCGAAGACCTCGCGCGGTATGGGGACGTTGGTGTGGTGGGCGAGGAGCGCCGCCGTGCGCACCGTGTCGTCGGTGTCGGCGAGCAGCCGCGCCCGCAGGGGAGCGGCGAGGTCCTCCCATCGGGCGCAGGCAGCCGCCCGCACCGGGGGATCGGCGTCGGCCACGAGGCCGGGAAGGTGGTGTACGGGCAGTCCGGGGAGTTCGGCGGCCTGGGCGCGGGACGGCCCGGCGAGGAGGTCGTCGTACAGCTCCCCGGGGAGTTCGGCGCCCCGGGCGCGGGCACGCTCCGCCCAGAGCACGCGCCGCCCCGGTGACGGTTCGGCGCGGACCATGCGTATCCACTGATCGGAAGTGAGCTTGGGCCGGAAGGTGTCGGCGGGCCTCGCGCGCACCTGCGGATCGGGGTGCGCCACGGCGGCGTCGAGGACGGCCGGCCGGTCGCAGCCGTGCAGGAGGCCGTCCGTCACATCCAGCAGCCGGATCAGCAGCTCGTCGGGCGCGGCCGGATTGGACCCCAATCCCTCCGCCCAGTGCAGGGGCCACGCCGGGCGGCCGGGAACGGCCGCCCACACCTCGGCGCGCTCGGCCTCCGACTCCTGAGCGGCGGCCGTCGCGGTCTCCTCCAGCCGTTCCGGAAGTCGGTCGAGGGCTGTCATTCGGGGCCCGTCGGTGCCGGGGATCTCCGCCAGCAGCACCTGCCCGTCGAGGGAGAGCGCCACGAACCCAGGGCCGCCGGTCAGCTCCGGCACACCGTCGCCGGCGTAGCGGACCCGGGTCCACCAGGAGTCGTTTCCGCCGATCCGGTGTCCGAGGACGGCCACCAGGAACTCGCCGTTTCCATCGGCAAGTCGGCGCCACCACGCGGCGTCGAGGGAATCCCGGGCCGCGCCGGCCGGCGCCGCGATCCCGCGTGCGATGCGCCAGCCGGCCTCCGGCGGGAGCAGGCTGCCCGGGCGTACCTCCTCGACGACCGTGAGGCCGGTGCGTTCGAGCAGTTCACGGAGCTTCTTCTGGCGCTGCACGCGATCATGATCCCCGCGGACTCACGCCAGGACAAGGTCTCACCGGATCACCGGATCAACGGATCACCAGCGCACCGGCGACACGTCGAAGGGCCGCACCGACTGCGGTGCGGCCCTTCGAGGGACCCGGCGTCAGTTCACGCAGGGCGATCCTTGCTCACGCCAGGGCGAATTTCTGGGCGCCGGAGCTGTTGCAGTCCCAGATCTGGAGGCGGGTGCCGTTGGCCGTGGCACCCGACGGCGAGTCGATGCACCGGCCGGTGGTCGGGTTGGACATCGAGCCGTCGGCGTTGGCGACCCAGTTCTGGTAGCCGCCGCCGTTGCAGGTGGCCAGCTGGAGCTTTGTGCCGTTCGCGTTGACGCCGCCTGCGATGTCCAGGCACTTGCCCAGCGTGCGCAGGGTCTGGCCGCTCCAGGTCCACTTCTGGTCGAGCGAGGTGGCCGACTGGCAGTCCCACAGCTGGACCGCGGTGCCGTCGCCGCCGGTGTCGTCACCGGCCACGTCCACGCACTTGCCGCCAGGTCCGTAGATCGGGGTACCGATGGCGAACTGCTGGGCGCCGGAGCTGTTGCAGTCCCAGATCTGGAGGCGGGTGCCGTTGGCCGTGGCACCCGACGGCGAGTCGATGCACCGGCCGCTGGTCGGGTTGCGCAGCGAGCCGTCGGTCTGCCGCACCCAGGACTGGTAGCCGCCGCTGTTGCACGTGGCGAGTTGCAGCTTCGTCCCCGCGGCGCTGTTGCCGCCGGCGATGTCCAGGCACTTGCCGAGCGTCTGGAGGGTCTGACCGCTCCAGGTCCAGTGCTGGTCCTTGGCCGCCGACTGGCAGTCCCACAGCTGGACCGCGGTGCCGTCGCCGCCGGTGTCGTCACCCGCCACGTCGACGCACTTGCCGCCAGGTCCGGTGATCGTCTGGCCGGTCACCGAACCGCCGCCGCCGCCGCCACCGCCTCCGGAGCCGGGCGCCTTGTTGTAGACGGCCACCGAGTCGACGACCAGCTTGCCGCCGGAGACCGTGGACGCGTTCGGTCCGCCGCCGAAGGCGTCCGGGAAGCCGCCGCCGATGGCCAGGTCGTAGATGATGAAGAAGGGGTGGTCGACCGCGTCGGCCCAGGTCGTGGCGTCCACCTGGTTGGCGTTGACGGTGAAGAAGTTGTTCCCGTCGAGGTAGAACCTGATCTGCTCCGGCGACACCGAGCGGTCGATCTCCGCCGCGTAGTCGTGGAAGCCGGTCTGGCAGCCCGAACAGGCGCGTTCACCCGAGCCTATGCCGGTCGACTCGTTGCACGGCCCGCCCGGGTTCACCCCGCAGTGCAGGGTGCTGAAGACGGAGCTGCGGCCGTTGATGTCCTCCATGATGTCGATCTCGCCGGACTTCGGCCAGGTCACACCGTCGCGCAGCGGCGCGCCGAGCATCCAGAACGCCGGCCAGTAGCCCGCGCCGTTGGCGGTGGTGACGTTGGGCTGCTGGAGGACGGACTCGATGCGTACGACGCCGCCGGCCGGGGCGCCGAAGCCCGCCGACTGGGTCTCCACGCGCCCGGAGGTCCAGCCGCTGCGCGCGTCGGAACCCGAGTGCAGTGCCTGGAGGACCAGATGACCCTGACCGTCGTAGTAGACGTTCGAGGTGCTGCTGGTCATCGTCTCGATCTCACCGGTGCCGAAATTGCTGCCCGGCCCGGTGTCGTACTTCCACAGGCTCTGGTCGATGCCGGTGCCCGACGCACCGTTGAAGTCGTCGCTCCAGGTGAGCGTGAAGCCCGACGGCGTGGGGGGCACTGCCGCCTGGGCGTCGAGGGTCGTGGTGACGGTGGCCACCACCGTCATCACGACGACCGGAATCAGTGAGAGCGCTCTCTTCCACGCGCCGCGCGGTGCCCTTGCGGGGGGTGATTGCATAGGTCTGGCCTCCGAAGAAAAGGCGTGATCGCGTCTGTTCGCTGTGCCGCCGCTTCTGGCGATCGCCATCAACGGTGAGCAGTGCACGCGCCCTTGTGGATCTGGATGACGACGAACGGGGCGAAGACCGGCACCTGGGCTGCCGTCGAGAGGCAGGCCCACAACGGGCGGCCGGGCTCTCGTCCCCGAACCGGCGGATTCATCGTCAACTCTGTTGCTGATCAGTGGTGTTGAGCCATGTGGGGTTCTGTGCGGGGCAGACGCTATTGGACCAGACCAATACCGTCAAGGCTCGAAACGGACTGACCACGGCTTGGAGGGAAGGATGTTCGTGGCGCGGTATGTGGAAGGCGGTCGGGCTTGCCGGACGAGCAACGGTCGGCACGACCCATGTCCATGTAACGTCAGCGCCAGGGGGCTGAGTTGAACTTCGACGAGAACGAACCGCAGTCCGTTCGAGAGCAGCGCTTGGCGGCGGAGCGGGCCGCACGCAGAGCGGCCCGCAAGGCTGCGTCACTCGACCTGCGGGGAGCTCACATCGGCGCCGCCATTACGGTCATCGCCCTGGCTCTACTCGGCTGGCTCGGCAAACCGGTGGCCCTGGGAATCGTCGGCGGAGCCGTTCTGCTCTGGTTCTCCGCGGCCCTCGCATGGGCCTACGCCGACGGGGACTGCGGACGGCACGCACTCCAGCGCGCGTACAGGATCACCTTCGGATGGGGCGACGGGATCTGAGGACCGAGGCCGAACCAGGCGGAGCGATGTGACGAGCGACGCGGACCGGACGGGCCGGCCCGGCAGGCGCGCTATCCCCAGGTCTGACGGCACAGGGTCGCGATGTCGGAGGAGGTGACGCCCTTCGCCCGGCGGCACAGCTGGCGCATCTGGCGGGGCCAGGGCTGCGGGCGGACGCGCGGGGCTTGTGGAGCCGGGCGATGGTGGGGCTTTGCGCGCGGCTGTGCCTGCGTCGGGGCCCGGTGGTGCGGGCGGGCCGGCGGGTGCGGCGCCACACGCGCAGGCGGGAGTGCACGAGGCGTGCCTTGTGCCGGCTCTGTCGTCCGCTGCCGGGGATCTGTGTCGGCCTTGGCCGTATGCCGCGGCTGCTGCGGATCGGTCTTCGACAGAGTGGAACGGGGTGAGGGCTGCACCACGGGCGCGAGCGTCGGCGCGGCCGCGGGCACAGGCGCGGCCGCGGGTGTCGGTGAGGCTGCGCTGTCGGTCGCGAGCGAGGCGCGTACGCCCGGGCGGCGAACGACCGGCTCGGAATCGGAGGTCACGGTGGTGCAGCCGGTGACACTCAGCAGTGCCAGGAGCAGAAGGGTCAACGGGCGATGAGACACCGGCCCACTGTGCTGCACCGAGGGCCGGAGTGAGCGGCACCACGCGGCGCGTCATCACAAGGCGGGATGGAGCTCGCAGTGAGTTGACGAAGCGGCGGAAGGCGTACGGCAGTTCAGGAGCCGCACACCCAGGGCGGGCCGGTCTGCGGCCCGTTCTGGTCGCCGTAGATCGACGTGAAGGAGGGAGTGGCGCCGGTAGGTCGTAGGGAACGGGGGGTTCGGAGGGGCTGGTACGTGTTCTTGTAGGCCTGCTGGGCGAGTTCGGTGGTGCGCTCCGGTCCGTCCAGTGGACACATGGTGGACGCCCCAGTGGGTGGTGTGCTTGTATCCGGCCATGGAAACCACTGGCACGGCACGCATGGTGCTGCTCGACCCGTTCTGGGTGAGCCGCCGCGCCGACCAGTTCGACGAGATCTGTTGCTGATCTCCGTCCCACGGCTTGTGACCTGGGCTCTGCCGTCGAACGGAGCCTGACCGGAGCGGGAACGGCGTGAGTCCGGCCACCGCACCGGATGAGGTCGCGGTCCTGCCGCACCTGAGGGCGATACCGCGAAGTCTTCCAGTCGGTTGAAGCAGCGTTCGTCGATGTGACGCGGAGGCTGGATCGGCCGGTCGTATGCCGGTGGTCGGCCGCCGTGGGCTCCTCGGTCGTGGCGGTGTCGTCTGCCGGCCGGTCTTCGCACCCGCCTGAACGAGTGGATCACGTACGTGCAGAGCTGGACCACGTATGTCCTGAGCTGAATTGCGTACGTCCGAGCTGGACCGCGTGCGTCCTGAGCAAGGTCGGCCGGCCCAGCGTCTTCCCCTGCGTCCCCACGGCGCGCCGACGATTTCCCTCCCCCACTCCACCACCTCCTCCCGAGCGACAAGGAACGGCCATGCCTACCCACGTCACCCGACGCAGCCTCATTCGCGGCATCACGGCGGCGACTGCTGTCGCCACTCTCGCCACCGGGCTCACCGCCTGCGGTGGGGACAGCACCGCCGCCACCAAGACGGACGACGCCGGCCCGGGGAGTGTGACCATCGGTCAGCTCTCGCACGGCGCCGCCGAGGAGGTCACCCTCAAGGTGTCCGAGGTCAAGTCGATCAGCGCCGAACTGCCTGCGGCCGTCCGTAAGAGCGGCAAGCTGGTGATCGGCCACGGCGCCCTGCCCTCCGGCTCCGCCCCGCTCGACTACGTGGGTGACGACCAGAAGACCCTCACCGGCTCCGAGACCGACATCGGCCGCCTGGTCGCCGCGGTCCTGGGTCTTGAGCCGCAGAGCCAGAACTTCACCTGGGAGAACCTCTTCATCGGCGTCGACAGCGGCAAGGTGGACGTGGCCTTCTCCAACGTCACCGACACCGAGGAACGAAAGAGGAAGTACGAGTTCGCCTCCTACCGGCAGGACAACCTCGCGTTCGAGGTGCTGAAGTCCAGCAAGTGGAGGTTCGACGGCAACTACCGCAACCTGGCGGGCAAGACGGTCGAGGTCGGGTCGGGCACCAACCAGGAGCGGATCCTCATCGAGTGGCAGCGGAAGCTGCAGAGCGAGGGCAAGTCGCTCACCATCAAGCACTACCCGGACAACAACGGGGTCTACCAGGCGCTCAGCAGCGGCAGGATCGACGCGCACTTCGGCCCCAACCCCACCATCTCCTACCACATCACCCAGACGGCGAAGACGCCTTCGCCCACGGCCAACGCGGGCACGTTCTCCGGCGCCGGCGCGTCGCTCCAGGGCCTGATCGCGGCCACCTCGAAGAAGGGCAGCGGTCTCGCCAAGCCGATCGCCGACGCGATCAACTACCTGATCGAGAACGGTCAGTACGCCAAGTGGCTGGCCGCCTGGAACCTCTCCAACGAGGCCGTCGCCAAGTCCGAGGTGAACCCGCCCGGACTGCCGCTCGACAACTCCTGACATGACGGCGGTACGACAGCAAGGACGCGGGGTGTCCGGGCGGGGCGAGGCCCGACGCGGGGATCGCGGACGCCGTCGGGCCAGTCGGCCGGTGGGGCCTTGAAAAAGCGTTCACGAGGCTGCAACGGACGGCGCTACCCGATTACTTGGCACCGCTTCGCCCGGAAGCCTTCGGCATCCGCCGCGGGCCCGCCGCCGACGGTGAACTCGTGCCGGCGGCAGCCGTGCACGCGGTAGGCGAGCCACCGACGCCAGATCAGGCGGAGGTGAACGCCTCCTCGGGGGTGTCGTCGAGGACGAAGCCGTTGTCGAGCCGGACGCGGACCGTGACGCGGAGCATCTGCCGCTGGTAGGCGACCCAATGCTCTTCCAAGGCCCCCACCCGCTCCTCCAGTTGCTCTCTGCTCGCCGGTGGCATCTGGTGGCCGAAGTCGTCCCGGAGCGACTTGAGGCGCAGGTACTCGCGGACCTCCTGGCTCTGCTGCCGGTGGTGCTCGACCACACGCTCGACCGTGCCCTCGACGCCTGCCGCCAGGGCCACGGACCCGGCGAAGGCACCCGTCTCCTCCGGGAACTCCTCGGCCGGAGTCACCGACCCGGCCAGCCGCAGATCCATCGCCAGCCGCACCCGTTGGCCCACGTTCAGCGTCATCGATCCTTCGTCCTCCTCGTCGGTCACCGGGGGTCCGGTACACGTGGCGTCGACAGGCGTACCGGAGACGACAAGATCATCCCACTCTCGACGGGAGGATCTCCCAGCCCGCGCGCGATGTCGCCCGAAGCCGACGCCTTCACCTGGTTGACCGGCGTCTGCTCGATCAGTGGGCCCGCGTCACATCACCCCTGCGGGCGGACTGCACGACCGCGGCGTCGGGACGGCCGGCGTACGACCGGTCGGTCACGTCCGGGACGATGCGCAGGCGGTCGGTGCCGGAGTCGAAGACGATGGCGTCCCCGGGCAGCTGGAAGTGCACGGCGAGACGTGCGCCGGCGCGGTAGGCGTCCAGGCCGGCCCGGCAGTACGCCACCATCCCGGCAGGAAGGGCGTCCAGGGGCGCCCAGTCCATGGCGTCGCAGACCTCCGGCTCCGCGATCCGGGCCGTGCCCTGCCACCGCCGGACCTCGAAGAAATATCCGGTGCGGGAGGATCCTCCGGGGCTGCGGTGGTGCACGGTCACGGCGGCCCGTACATCGGCCGGATCGACGACGACACCGGTCTCCTCCCGCGCCTCGCGCACCAGGGCGGCGACGACGTCCTCGTGCGGACCGTCCAGATGACCCGACGGCAGGTGCCACAGGCCGGCGGCGTAGACCTGGCCGGCCCGCCGCGACAGCAGCACCTCCGGCCCTGCGGCGCTCTCCCGGCGCAGGATCAGATGGACGTCCACCGGTTCGGTGTGCCGCGGCCCGCCGCTCATCGTGCACCACCCGGACGCCGGGTGAGCGGGACCGGGGACACGGCGTCCTCCGGAAGCGGTCCGTCGGCCGCGAGCTCGTCGGACAGCGCCCGGGCCTCATCCCCGAACGACGCGTGCGGTTCTACCACGGCTGCGCGCAGCTCCAGGAAGGACTCGGTCGGACGGGTCACGCGGATGCTCCCTCGTCGAGTGGGCGGGGTCCGGGAATGTGCCAGGACAGACGGCCGCACGCCGACACGGCCCGCTGACGGCCGTCCGGCTCGAAGAGGAGACGGTAGCTGCCGGGGCCGCCTGCCGCCCGCCACCGGACGGTCAGGTCCTGGAGTTCGTTCCAGATGTCGCGCGGACCGTGGACGGTGACATCCCAGCGGGAGCGCCCCACGGGCTCCACCCGCAGCCACGACCCGCAGTCGGGGGCGCCGACGCAGAGGTGCTCGGCACCGAAGTCGCGCACCAGCCCGCCGAGGAGGTGGTCCGCTGCCAGCCACAGGCCGCGGTCGGTGTCCGCGGGCGGCGCCAGCATGCTGCGCTGGGTCCAGGTGCCCTGCTCACCGGCGATGCGCTGCCTGAACTCCGCGTCCAGCCAGATCCGTTGCATGCCGTGACCCGCCCGGTGGGCGAACTCCACGGCTCGCAGCTCCGCGGTGACCTGCCCGTCGGCGGTGCGCTCGACGACGGCGAGGGCGGGCCACGACGGGGACGCGCTGGTGACGTGCGCCAGCAGCCGGCCCCCGGGGGCAAGCTGCTCGACGAGCGCCGTCGGTACGCGCTGCACCGCGTACGACACGAAGATGCGGTCGAACGGCGCCCGCGCGGGACACCCCTCGTCCCCGGACCCGCACACCACGTCCGGCCGGAAGCCGAGCGCGGCCAGCCGGACGGCGGCCGCGTCGGTGAGGTGCCGGTCCCGGTCGAGTGTGACCACCTCCTGGTCACCGCAGATCCGACAGGCCACCGCGGCGGTCACCCCCGCGCCCGTCCCGACGTCCAGCACCCGCTGGCCGGCCCGCAGATCCAACTCCTGCAACAAGCAGGTCAGACTGTCGGGACGGGCCCCTGCGTGGCGGCCGTGTCGCGTCGTACGGTGAACACCTGCTGCGGTGCGATCGACGTACCGTCGCCGACCACGTAGGACGGGGCCACCACCAGAGTCACGGCGAGCTCGTGCTCGTGTCCCATGGCCGAACCCACGAACTGCTGCTGCCGCTTCGCGTCGAACCGGTCGTCGGGTACGTCGAAGACCCAGCGCTGGCTGCGCCCGAGTTGCCGCGCCTCGGCCCTGATCGATTGAGCCTGCTCGCACATGTCCTGCAGGGCGCGACGGTCGACGAGCAGGCGGCGGCGGGTCAGGACGTCGGCGAGGTACGCCGCTTCCGGCTCGGCGTCCCCGAACAGCAACAGGCAGATCTCCGCGACCACTTGAGCCTGATCGTACGGGCTGAGGTGGACACCCGACGAGGACTGCAGGGCCAGCGGCATGACGTGCTGCTGGACGAAGTCGCCGTAGCGCTTGCCCAGGTCATGGTGACCGTATTCGTCCTCGGTGAGCCGGCCGGGGTGGGTGGCCGCCGCGATACCGCCCGCGATGTTGGTGAACCTCTGGTCGATGTCGGCAAACGCCCGCTGAAGTTCGGAAGCGGCCGCGGCACAGTCCTCGAGGTCGCTCTCCAGACGGGTGATCCGGTCGTGGGCGGAGGCCAGGTCGGCCCGCTGCTGTTCGACCGTGTCGACGAGCCTCTTCTTCTCCCTGCTCAACGCGTCGTTGCGACGCGTCAGGTCGTCGATGTGACGGGTCAGTTCGTCGATGCGACCGGTGAGTTTATTGAGGCCGTGGGCGACCTGGGGTGCCCAGTCGTCCAGTGGCACCATCGTCAGCTTGCCGTCGGGACCCGGAACCCGTACCGCTTCCAATGCAGTTTTCCTTTCTCCGCCCAGCCCGAAGAACCGCAATATCCGCTTCACCACGTCGGCTTCCACTTGATCTCGGCAGTGGTGCTCTCGCCGGATTCCATATTCTTGGCCTCCACGCGGACCCGCGACTCACCGAAGAACATCCTGACCTCGACCGCCCGCTCGTCCCTGGGCAGATGCATCGACTTCGCCAGGCTGATCGAAAGCGATGCCATATGGTCCACACCCGCCTGGGTGGTGTATTCCGGCTCGGTGCCCCGAGTGGCGTAGATCTGGATCTCCAGCCCGGTCTGCTCCGAATGGACCGGGACATAGATGCGCCGCTCGTAGGAGTCGGTGTCGACCGGATCCCCGTTGCACACGAACACGTCGAACCGGTCGGTGCACAGGACCCTTCCGTCCTCGTCCGTGTAGCGCTTGGCTTTCGGATCGACCTTCTCCCGGAAGCTCATCGAGGTCGCGACACCGTAGGTGAGCGGCGCCCTTCTGGCGCGGATGACGGAGGGGTCGTACGCGAAATGGGTGGCGCCGGCCATCACGGCCGCCGAAGGCCGCGGGGGAATGTGCAACCGCATCTTCTGTTCGGCGAAGTGAGCGGTGAGACGTTCCTGGAGATACGGGGATTCGGCGAATCCGCCCACGAGAATGGCGATCTCCCCGCCGTCCGAGCCGCCGTTCGTGCGCATCCGTGCCGTCTGCTCACGGACCTCGTCCACGACGGTCGCGACCACCTTCTCGAAGACCGCGCGGACTTCGTCGGCGGAGATGACGATGGCCGTGACCACACCGCCCTGCCGCTCCTCGAACCGGGCCAGCGCCGAAGGGTCCTGGGAGACCAGCGCGTACATCTGCGCCGTCAGGGGCAGCGTGAGCGGCTTGGCGCCCGTCACGGTCACCGCCCGCTTCAGGCCCTCCCATTTGCGTACGAGCTCGTACAGGTCCGTGGCGTGGTGCTCGGAGACCTTCTCGATGAACGACGAACCGAAGCGGTCGCACAGGACCTCGGTCACGAAGTAGCGGTTGAGGTAGTTCGAACCGGCCTTGCTCCCGTTCGCCGTGGCCAGCTGGCTGAGCTTGCGGCCGTTCTCCACCCGGTAGGAGGTGATGTCGACGGTCCCGCCTCCCGCGTCGACCACCATGAAGATCTGCCCGGGGCGCTGAAGTGCCTGCTCGCCCTTGACGATGCAGTACAGGGCGGCCGCCTCGGGCTCCAGCGACAGGATCAGACGCTCCTTGTCGTCGGGCAGTCCCGCCTGGCAGGCCGTCTGGTACATCAGGTCGGCGGTGTAACTGTCCCAGATGGCAGGGACGGTGACGCACCACCGGATGTCGTCCTCCTTGTAGATCCCGCCCCGCTCGATGAGGTCGACGGCCTTGCGGTAGACCTGCCGCAGGCACATCCGGATCAGGTCCTGCACGTCGTCGGCGGTCTCGGAGACCACACCGTCCCCGCCGCCGATACGTGCCCTGCCCTCATTGCTCAGATTCCGCTGGAGCGCCATCTTGTAGCCGCTGACGTAGCGACGGCCGGTCGCGGAGCCCTCGGTGTGCCAGAGCTCCTCCGCCGCGTAACCCCACTCCTCCAGGTTCCCGTCCCGGTCCAGCAGGAGGGCGGAGAGGTTCTTGGCGTAGGCGAGTTCCTGGGACCACTGGTCGAAGAAGAACACCTCACGCTGGGTCATGTCGCGATTGATCTCGTTCACCACGGCCCAGGCGAAGCCTGTGCCATGGGTGCCGAAGTCGATCGCCGCCACCACCCGGTGTTTGCCGCTCAATCCAGATCCCCCCAGCCGAATCGGTGCAGCAGAGCCTGTTCGCGCAGTTCGTCCAGTGCCGTGGCGAAGAGCCGCTTCGCCTCGGGGTCGGCCCGCTCCTCGACGAGACGGACCAGCCTGCTGAGCAGATCCGCCAGTTCCGGGTCCCGGGCCCCCTTGGCCGTCGTACTGCCCAGGAGGGCGAGGCTCGAGCGCAGCACGTCGACGGCACGCGTCTCATGTCCTCCCTCCGCCAGCACCACGGCCTGGGTCAGCCTGGCCCGCTCCGGGCTGACGATGCCTCGCTCGGCGCACACCTCGTACAGTGCGGCGCTGTTGGCGGCCAGCACCCGGCGGTCGGAGTCCCGGCCGGCGGGCAGCAGGTTGTGCAGCCGGGGCGCACGGCCGCTCTTGAGAATGTGGAACCACTCGGCGTGGGCGCCCGCCGTCAGGGTGACGAGTTCGGCGATGTGGTCCTCGAAGGCGAGGCGCTCCAGCGGCGACGGCCGTTCCCCCGCCTCGGCGCCCGGAAGCAGCATCGGCGGGAAGTGGGTGTCGACGACCCTCGTCCCGCTGGTGTCTCCGAGGTTCCACGCGGACAGCGAGAGCCACAGGCGGGTGTTCGCCTGTACCTGCCCCTGGACCAGGATCACGGGCAGGTCGTGCAGGGTGGTCCGGATCGTCTGCACATCGGCGTCGGGCCAGATCAGTGGACGGGTCACCAGCCCGGCGAAGGGCTCGGCGTCGAGCGACCAGGCGGAGGTGAGCCATGCCTGCCGGATGCCCAGCGCCGAACCGGGCTCCGCCGTGCCGTTGCGCTGCCCGGAGTCCTCGTAGTGGAACGGGGCGATGATCAGCACCGGCCGGTTGCCGCCGCCCGTCTTCTCCAGGACCTTCTCGCGCACCTTCTCGACGTCGTACGCGAAAGGGCTGTTCGCCTGTTCGCGGGCCAGGCGCTGAAGCTCCTGCTGGGTGTCCACCTGTATCCGGGACTGGACCACCGCAAGCTGCTGGGACCGCTCGAAGGCCAGTTCCGCCTCCTCGATGCGCAGCTTGGTCAGATAGAGGTCCCGCTCCAGGGACCGCTGGTGTGCCACGGTCGCCTCCTGGGCGCGGGTGCCGGCGAGGATGCGGTCCCGCTCCAGGGCGCGCTCGTGTGCGGCCCGCGCGTCCTGCTCGCGGTGCTCGGCCATCTGCCGGTCCCGGTGCAGCGCCCGCTCGTAGGCGGTGTCCGCCTCCTGCCTCCGGTCCTTTCTGAGTTTGCGGTCCCTGGCGAGGAGATTCTCGTGAGAACGCCGCGCTTCTTTCTCACGCACCTCGGCGAGGAAGTCCTGTTGTTCCTGGAACGATCCGTCGCGCTTGCCCTTGTACCAGTTCAACACATGGCCGGCGGCCTGACTCAGGGCGAGAACGCCCAGGACGGTGCCGGATATGGGATCCATTTCTGGATCACCCGCCGATCTCGGCACTCAAGGGGCCACCCCGGAGCCGTCGCAGTACCAGCAGGGCTCGTCCGTCTGGGAGGAGATCCAGCGCGTCCGTCCGGTGCCCCCGCAGTGGGCGCAGGCCCCGGCACCGAACCGGAGCTGGTGGTCGTGGGGCTCC
The DNA here is from genome assembly GCF_055657365.1 of Streptomyces sp. NPDC107559. Lineage (NCBI taxonomy): Bacteria > Bacillati > Actinomycetota > Actinomycetes > Kitasatosporales > Streptomycetaceae > Streptomyces > Streptomyces sp. NPDC107559. Next base: position 149,849 of record NZ_JBVKBD010000012.1, read on the forward strand.
TGGAACTGGTGGGCGTCGTACGGTGGGTGGTCGTCCGCGGCGGTGTGCGGGAGGTCGAAGCCGTCGCCCTGCGCCGACGGGCCGTCGGTGAGAGGGGGTGTGATGTCGGCGGGTTCATCGGGGCTGTCGATGGACGAGGGATCGAAATGCGAGGGATCGAAATGCGCCGGATCAAGGAATGAGGAATAATCCCCCATGCCGCCCCCAAGGGGAATAGATCTTTGAGCGGACTCGTACGATATACCCATGGAAGTCGCCCGGGGAATATGGCGCGAATGTTCGACCACCGGAAATAGGCGACGGATTTATCTTCCGTCACATTGATTGACGGAAGGAATCCCGAGGGCCGGGGGAGGGCGGATGCTTCCTCCCCCGGCCGACGGGGTCTGCGGTCAGGACACGGGGAGTTCCGTACGGAGCGTGCGGGCGGCGGCGACCATGTTCTCCAGCGCGGCACGGGTCTCGGGCCAGCCGCGGGTCTTCAGGCCGCAGTCGGGGTTGACCCACAGGCGCTCGGCGGGAATCGCCCGGAGACCGGCCCGCAGCAGTTCGGCGGCCTCCTGCGCGCTCGGCACGCGGGGGGAGTGGATGTCGTAGACGCCGGGCCCGGCCTCGCGCGGGTAGCCCTGGGCGGCGAGTTCGCGGGCGACCTGCATGCGGGAGCGGGCGGCCTCCAGGCTGATGACGTCGGCGTCGAGGTCGTCGATGGCCCGGACGACGTCGCCGAACTCGGCGTAGCACATATGGGTGTGGATCTGGGTGTCCGGGCGTACACCGCTGGTGGTGAGCCGGAACGCCTCCGTGGCCCAGGCCAGATACGCGGCGTGGCCGGCGGCCCGCAGCGGCAGGGTCTCGCGCAGGGCGGGTTCGTCCACCTGGATCACCGAGGTCCCGGCCCTCTCGAGGTCGCCCACCTCGTCGCGCAGCGCGAGAGCGACCTGCCGGGCGGTGTCGGCGAGGGGCTGGTCGTCGCGGACGAAGGACCAGGCGAGCATGGTGACCGGTCCGGTGAGCATGCCCTTGACCGGGCGTGAGGTCAGGGACTGGGCGTACGTCGTCCAGCGCACGGTCATCGGCTCGGGGCGGGAGATGTCGCCGGCGGACTTGATAGCCTCGGCGGGCCAGTCGAGCCACACCCGAGGCCAGGGAATCCGGTGCGAATCCGGAACTGACGCGCAGCGGTGAGGGGGACGGGCGGGGCACGACGCCACTGGGAGACCGGGAAGGCGCCCCGACCGGACGAACCCGAGTCCGAAGACCTGCTGGCACCTTCGCGCCCCGGCGTGGAGGGACGTCCGCAGGCCAGGCTCCGCGTACGAGCCCCGACCCCAGAGGCATGCCCGTGCTCCGTACCCCGCCCCTCTGCGCACCGAGGTCGCCCGCGACCCGGGACACCCCGCGATCCGCTTCCTGCGGCCGGTCGTCCGCACTGGATCCCGCCCGAAGCGGAGTGTGAGGAGCGATGCCTCGACAGCGCCATGAAGCAGCCGGCCCGGTGCAGGCCCTGGCCGGACCGGCACCGTGCCGCGCCGTCGTCTGCCGGGACTGCTGCTGCGGAACCCCGAAAGTCACCGGCGTCGACCACGACCGCCAACTCGCCCGCCTGGCCGAGGAGGTACCCGTACGCGTCTCGGACTGCCTCGGCGTGTGCGAACACGCCAACGTGGTCGTCGTCCAGCCCTCCGCTGCCGCACGTGCCGCAGGAGCCCGCCCGGTCTGGCTCGGGCTCGTCAACGACCCCGACGCCACCGAGGACATCGCCGCCTGGATCCAGGCCGGCGGCCCCGGCGTCGCCCCCTGCCCCGCCATTCTCGACCTCTACGTCTTCACGCCGCCGCGCAAGGCGGCAACCTCCTGACGGCCGGCGTCCCGATCGGTGTCAGCCCGCGTCGGCGGTGTGTCCGAGCAGCAGCCCTTCGACTGCGGCGGTGCCGAGGATCTGGACACCGATGCCCGCGAGCTCCGTCAGGGCCGAGTCCGTCACCCGGGAGACCGCGTCCCGCACCAGGGCGACCCGGAAGTCCCGTTCCGACGCCTGCATGATGCTGGCCCGCGGGCAGTTGGGCAGGTTGCACCCAGCGAACACCAGCGTGTCGACGCCGAGTTCACGCAGCAGATCCGCCAGGCAGGTGCGGTAGAAGGCACCCCAGCGCGGCTTGAAGACCGCATGGTCGTACGGCCCCAACCGCTGAGGCCGGCCGGACAGCAGCAGCGCCGGGTCCAGGGCGGGCGCGTCCTCCGGCAGGAGCCCGTCGGCCGGCTCACTGCCCGGTGTGCCGGGCGCGGCGATCCGCACCCCGGACTCCAGCAGCCCGCGCCGTACCAGATCGGCGTTGCCCCCGCCTTCCTCGTACAAGCGCACCACGTGCACCACAGGTCGCCCGGCAGCGCGGAAGGCGGACACGGTCCGCCGCAGCGCGGGCAGGATCTCCGTCGTCCCCGGTACCCCGTACGGGGCTTCGGAGAGGAAGTCGCGCTGCACATCGATCGTGATGAGCGCGGAGGTCGCGAAGTGCGGTGCGGTGTAGGGCTCTTGGGGCTCTGTCCCGGTCGACGTCATGGCCCGACCCTATGCGACCGCCCGACCCAGGACACCGAGCTCGGCGGGCGGGCTTCTCCCAGGTCAGCGGGTAATGCCCGGGTGCCGGGCGACGTTGGTGTTCCGGTACGGCTCTGCGGCGGGCCGGCGCATCGGATCACCGTGGTGGTGTTGATAGGTTGGCTCGATGGAGCGTGCGGTAGGGGACGTGCCGGTGCACTGCGTGGAGTACGGCGAAGGCAGGCCGGTGCTGGTGCTGCACGGAGCGGGGGTCGACCACCGCGAGGCCGTTGCCTGCTTCGAACCGGCCCTGGGGGCCCGTGACGGCTACCGGCGGATCTATCCTGACCTCCCCGGAATGGGGCGCACCCCCGCACCTGCGTCTGTGCGCAGCGCCGACGACGTTCTCGACGTGCTGCTCGGCTTCGCCGACGAGGTCGCGGGCGCGGACGACCTTCTCGTCGTCGGCCACTCGGCCGGCGCCTACTATGCCCAGGGGATCGCAGCTCGACGGCCCGACCGGGTCGCCGGGCTGGCCCTCGTGTGTCCACTGCTCACCGGGGTTCGAGACATCCCGGCACATCACGCGGTGGTCGCGGCGGACGATCTGGGCACCGAGGAGTTCCGCCGCTATTTCGTGGTTCAGTCGCCGGCGATGCTCGACCGCTTTGAGCGGTTCGTCGCACCGGCGATCCCGCTGGTCGACGAGGCCGCCATGGAGCGGATCGGCGGGCGATGGGAGCTCGAGGCGACCGAGGGGCGGGCGTACCAGGGTCCGGCACTCGTCGTGGCCGGCCGGCAGGACTCCGTCGTCGGGTACGTGGCGGCCGCGGACCTGCTCGACCGGTACCCGCGGGCCACCCTGGCCGTGCTGGACGGCGCCGGCCACGCGCTTCCGCACGAGCAGCCGAGGATCCTGGCAGGGCTGATCGACAACTGGCTGGCCCGGGCGGCCCTTGCGGCCGCGTAGGAGGCGATGACGCCGAAGTCCGTCGTTCATCCGGACGAGAGCCGGGCCTGCTCCAGGTTGGACCGGTGGGGGCCGGCGAGCCAGTCCTGGTCGAGCCGCGAGTCGACCGGTTCCGCTGCCCGCCGCAGTGCGTCGACGTACGCCTGATCGGCGGCGAGACGCGCCGCCACCTCCGGCCCCTCGGCAACGGCCCCGTGGCCGGGGATCACGACATCGACGTGCCGGGCGGCCTGACCGAGCCGGTCGAGTGCCTTCCCGTAGGCCTCCACCTGATCGTCCTCGCGGACGTCGAGGAGCGGGATCAGGACGTCGGAGAGCATGTCGCCGGCGAGCAGGACGCCACGGTCCGCGAGGAGGACCGCGGTGTGGCCGACAGCGTGCGCCCGATGCTCGATGATCTCGCCCGGCACCGGTCCGCCGTCCACGGGCAGCGGGGTGACGAGCGCGACCAGGTCGAGAGGGACGCCGGACGCGCTCTCCGCCGCCATCGCCCGCGCCCGCTCCCGGACTTGACCGGCGCGCCGGGCCGCGGCCGGGGCGGCGTAGCGCGGCACGTCGCCGAACCGGGGATGCCAGAGCAGATGGTCCCAGTGGGGATGAGTGCAGAACCCGGCGACCACCGGGATGCCGAGCCGGTCCACATCATCGGCGAGTCCGTCCAACTCGGCGCCGTGGATGCCGGGATCGATCAGGACCAGCCCGTCCTCCCCGCGCACCACGACGGAATTGGCCCAGACCCACTCGCTCTGCCGGACCCAGACGCCGTCGGCGACCTGCTTCAGCTCGCCCATCTCCACTCCCAGCGCTCGGTTGCAGTGCTGAGACCGTGTTCCGCAGCCGGATTCATCGCCGGCGGCGCCGGTTGGACCCGGGTCCGGCCCTGCGGTGCCCGGCCGCCTCCGCAGCGCGGCCGGGCATCCTCGGCTGTCGCGAGCGCACCTGGGGTCAGTAGGCGACGAGGCCCCGGACTTGAGAGGTGTTGAAGACGAGCCAGAACTTGGTGCCGTCCTTCACGTCCGTGGCCGCGAGTCCCCAGGTGTTGGCGTAGACGGTGCGCATGCTGTTGCAGTAGTAGCCGCCGCTGGACGGCTCGAAACAGGTCTGCACCCTCACCGTCGTGGTGATCTTCACGTTGATGTCGTTGCAGTACGACGTCGTGTAGCGGTAGTTGGGGTCAGCTGCGGGCCAGTGCCAGTTGTCGTCGGTGCCGGTGATGGTCTTGGCGCTGTCGTAGCAGGACGTGGCCGCCGAGGCGGGTGACGCGGGGGCGAGCAGCAGCACCCCGGCAACGGCGGAGGCCGCCGCGGTGACCGCGATCATCTTTCGTCTGTTCATGATTTTCCCCCTGTTGATGCAGGCACGCGGTCTCTCCGCGCTCGGGAACTGCACGCGCCCAGCGTCGCGGCGCGGAGTGCGGGCCACAACACTGTCCAATCCTGATGCGAAAGGCCTGCCCACAGGGGAGGTCGGCTGGCCGGTCAGTACGTGCCGGAGCGCGCGCGGGGGGCGCCGTTGTGTTCCAGCAGGCGCAGTCCCAGCGCGGTCGCGGAGTACAAGGTGCGCGGGCCGTCCGGCAGCGAGGTCGCCAGCCCTGCCTCGCAGAGCACGTTCAGGTGGTAGCTGGTGATGCTGACCGGCTTCCCGGCGCGACGGGCCAGTTCCCCGCACGAGTCACCGGCGGCCGCCGCCCGCAGCACGGCTGCCCGGGTGGTGCCCAGCAGGGCGGCGAGAGCGTCGCGGCCGGTGCCCTCCTGTGGAGTGCCCCACCACTGGGGGGTGCGGTGGACGGGGTAGACCACGACAGGGGGCAGGTCAGGATCGATCCAGGTGACGGGCAGGCGCCAGCAGAACGCGGAGGGGATCAGCAGCAGCCCGCGGCCGTCGAGATGCACGTCCCGGTCCTGCGGATAGTCGGCCTCCAGCACGGGATCCTGCCAGCGCAGGCACGGCCGGAGGCTGTCGAGCACGGCGGCGACACCTCCCCGCATGAACGCCCGGGCCCGCAGGGCCTGGTCGGCGGCCACCAGAGCCTCGACGCGCGGCCAGTACGGCCCGAGCACGTGCGTGTGGTAACCGTCCAGGGCTCGGCCGAGCAGGGCCAGCCCCTCACGCTCGCCCCGGACGAGCGGACCCGCCCATCGGGGCAACGGACCCAGCGCTGTGAGCTCGCGCGTCAGACGGTCCCGCGGTGTCGACAGGACCGCGTCCAAGCCTGCCTCGATGCCGTGCTGGCCGGCGAGCGGGGTGAGCAGATCCGGGAAGTCACCCCTCGGGGGCGCGAGGGTGCGGACCATGGCTCCGAGCCAGGGCGGGAGGGTCCGTATCCGAGCGCGGGCATCGCCACGCCAACGGTCGAACACCGCACGGCCTTCGCGGTTGCCGAGCAGATTCGCGCTCAGCACCAGTTCCCATAACGGATCCGGACGGGCTGCGACACGGGTCCTGCCCAGGTCGGCGGCGGTGAAATGAAATCGCAGCACGCCCACGCGGTTCCCCCTCGGTCCACATTGCGCGGAGCCCCACCCGGCTACGCCGAGACCGGTACTCGACCCGTGACCGTCGCCTGACGAGCAGGTGCGGCACCGGGGTGAGTCGTGCCGGACCCGTGCCGGACCTGTGCCGGATCTCCGGGTCTCCGGAGCCCTCGGCCGGCCGGTCCCCGAGACTCTATGCCGGGAGATGCGCTGCGGGCACCCTGCGGTGAAACGAGGTCGGCCCGCCCGTGTTCCGACGGTTACGGGCGGGCCGCCGGGGCGTCCGCGGCCTCGACCGCTTCGACCAGCGGGGCCAGCTCCGGGTTCTTCGCCGCCTCGTCGAGCGCCTCTCGCAGGGCCGCGTCGTTGGTCGGCCGGGCCCGTTCGAGGAGCGCCAGGCCGGACGCGGTGACGTCGGTGTAGATGCCGCGGCGGTCGGTCGGGCACAGATACCGGGACAGCAGGCCCCGGTCCTCCAGCCGGGAGACGAGGCGGGTGGTGGCGCTCTGGCTGAGCACGACCGCGTCGGCGACCTGCTTCATCTGGAGGTGTCCGCCCTCGCCGTCGTGCTGACGGCTGAGCACGTCGAGGAGCGAGTACTCGCGGACGCTGAGTTCGTGCCCGGACTGCAGAGCGCGCTCGATACGTGTCTCGATCTTGCCGTGCAGGAGGGAGAGCGCGCCCCATCCGCTGGCGAGGGCGGTGAGGGCGGGGTCTGTGGCGGTCATGGGTCCGTATCTCCTTCCGGGGGACAGGGTCCAGGATAGGCGCGAAAAAAATTACCGGCCAGGGCCCATAGGTGGCGGACGCAAGTATCCCGGGCGGTCGCGCCCCCGTCCCGTCGGTGCCGCCGCCCGCACTCATGCGCGGGGTCCGGTCCGCGAGCTCCCTCCGAGACGTCTGTCATGTCGCACGAGGGTTAGCCGCGCTTGCACTTATAGCGCGTATGCAACTATTGTCTGAGCGTCTAAAGAGCTCCCTCAAGCAACACCTGGAAGGCCGAGACCATGCCTCTCGCACTCCTCGCCCTGGCCATCGGCGCCTTCGGAATCGGCACCACCGAATTCGTGATCATGGGGCTGCTGCCCGACATCGCCGCCACCTACGGCGTCTCCATCCCCACGGCGGGCCTGCTGGTCACCGGCTACGCCCTCGGCGTCGTCGTCGGCGCGCCGCTGCTGACAGTGCTCGGCAACAAGGTGAGCCGCAAGCGGATGCTCATGCTGCTGATGGGCCTGTTCGTGCTCGGCAACATACTGTCCGCACTCGCCCCCAGCTTCGGGATGATGCTGACCGGCCGCGTGATCACCTCGCTCGCCCACGGCTCCTTCTTCGGCCTCGGGTCCGTCGTCGCCGCCGACCTCGTCGCCCCGGACAAGAAGGCCGGCGCCATCGCCACCATGTTCACCGGCCTGACGATCGCCAACATCGTGGGCGTGCCGCTGGGCACCTTCGTCGGGCAGGCGGTCGGCTGGCGCACCACCTTCGCGATCGTCGCCGCGCTCGGCGTGATCGGACTGCTCGGCATCCTCAAGCTCGTACCGGCGACACCCCGTCCCGAGGGCGCCCATCTGCGTCGGGAACTCACCGCGTTCCGCAACCCGCAGGTACTGCTCGCCATGGCGATGACCGTGCTCGGCTTCGGCGGCGTCTTCGCCGCGATCACCTACATCGCGCCGATGATGACCCATGTCGCCGGCTACTCCGACGGCTCCGTCACCTGGCTCCTGGTCCTGTTCGGCATCGGCATGTTCCTCGGCAACCTGCTGGGCGGCCGGTTCGCCGACCGGGCCCTGATGCCGATGCTGTACGTCGCGCTCGGCAGCCTCGCGGTCGTGCTGGCGCTGTTCACGGTATTCGCGCACGACAAGATCCTCGCCGCGCTCGCCGTCCTGCTCGTCGGCGCGCTCGGCTTCGCCACCGTGCCGCCGCTGCAGAAGCGGGTGCTCGACCAGGCGCACGGCGCCCCCACGCTGGCCTCCGCCGTCAACATCGGCGCCTTCAACCTGGGCAACGCGCTGGCCGCATGGCTCGGTGGACTCGTGATCTCCGCAGGCTTCGGCTACACGTCCCCGAACTGGGTCGGCGCCGTCCTCGCCGCCGCCGCGCTGGGCCTGGCCCTGTGGTCCGCGGCGCTGGAGCGCCGTGCCCCCGCGGCCGGACCGGCCGCCGCCGGCGACGTTCCGGCCCGTACCCCCGTACACCAGTGACCTCACTGGCGTACCCCCGTACACCAGTGACCTCGCTGACTTCCCTCCCTTCCAGCGCCGCACATCACCAAGGAGAAGCGCCATGAGCACCACCGCCCCCGTCACCGTCACCCCGCTGACGACCGCCGACGCCGAGATCCTGATCAACGCCGCCCGCCGGGCCGCCGAGGCGGCAGGGGTCGCCGTCAGCGTCACCGTCCTGGACGCCGGCGGTCACCTGCTCGCCTTCCGCCGCGACGACCGGGCGGTCCTGATCTCCGGCGAGACCAGCACCCGCAAGGCGTACACGGCGCTGCAGCTCGACGCCCCGACCGCCGACCTGGTCGAGCTGGTCAAGCCCGACGGACCCTTCCACTCGCTGCCGACCGCGCTCGACCGGCCGCTGCTGTTCATCGCCGGCGGCATCCCCGTCCACCGCGACGGCCGGCTCGTCGGCGCCGTGGGCGTGGGCGGCGGCGCGCCCGAGCAGGACCACGCCTTCGCCACCGCCGCACTCGAGGAGCTCGGCCGATGACCCGCACCCCGCAGGAGGTCTTCGCCGACCACGGCACCCGCCTCGGCACCGGCGACCTCGACCTGATCAGCCGCAATTACACCGAGGACGCGGTCTTCGTGACGCCCGACGGCGTGCTGACCGGCCGCCGGGGCGTCCAGGAGGGCATCGGCCGGCTGCTGGCCGACCTTCCCGACGCCGAGTGGCAGCTGACCCCCCGCTTCGCCGCGAACGTCCTGTTCCTCGAGTGGTCCGCGACCGGCGCCACCCACCAGGTCGCCGACGGCGTCGACACCTTCGTCTTCCGCGACGGCCTCATCAGCGCCCAGACCGTCCGCTACACCCTCACCCCGCGCAACCCGTGAAGGAAGAACCGCACACCATGTCACCCGCCACCGTCCCCAGCGTGACCCTGAACAACGGCGTCGAGATCCCCCAGCTCGGCTTCGGCGTCTTCCAGGTCCCCGACGACGCGACCGCCGCCGCCGTCACCGCCGCCCTCGAAACCGGCTACCGCAGCATCGACACCGCAGCCATCTACGGCAACGAAGCCGGTGTCGGCCGCGCGCTGGCCGCCTCGGGGCTGCCCCGCGACGAGCTGTTCGTCACCACGAAGCTGTGGAACGCCGACCAGGGGTACGACGCCACCCTGCGCGCCTTCGACGCGAGCCTCGCCAAGCTCGGTCTCGACCACGTGGACCTGTACCTGATCCACTGGCCGGCACCCGCCCGCGACCTGTACCGGGACTCCTGGCGTGCCCTCGAACGGCTCGCCAGGGAGGGGCGGATCCGCGCGGCCGGCGTCTCGAACTTCCAGCCCGGCCATCTGCTGCGGCTGGTGGGCGACTCCACGCTGATCCCGGCCGTCAACCAGATCGAGCTGCACCCCGGCCTGCAGCAGGCCGAGCTGCGCGCCTTCCACGCCGAGCACGGAATCGCGACCGAGGCGTGGAGCCCGCTGGCCCAGGGCGCCGTCCTCGACGACCGCACCGTCGGCGACCTGGCCGCCCGCCACGGCAAGTCCCCCGCCCAGGTCGTCCTGCGCTGGCACCTCCAGCTCGGCAACATCGTCATCCCCAAGTCGGTGACCCCGGCCCGGATCCGCGAGAACTTCGACGTCCTCGACTTCGCCCTCACGGACGAGGAGATGCGTGCCGTGGCCGCGCTCGACCGCGGTCTGCGCACCGGCCCGCACCCCGACGAGCTCAACTGAGCCGACCTGTCGTCCCTCCCTGCGGGGCTCCGCTCCGGGCAGACGCCCCGGAGCGGAGCCCCGCTCTGCGTCCGTCTGCTTCATCGCGAAGTGCTGCACGAGTTCCGCGCCGTGAAGTGCTGCACAGTGCCCCACGCCGAAGGCGCGGACACGCCCGACGAACACCCATCGTTTGCAATAGCCCGCGAATGCAAGTATTGTTTTCACATGTAAGGCGCGTGTGCATGTAAATGGGAGCTCGCCCCCGTCCTGCACCGCACCACCCCCACACAAGCAAAGGCACCGTCATGTCGCTCAAGAAGATCCTTCCCGGCCGTCTCGGCTTCGGCACCGCCCCGCTCGGCAACATGTTCCGCGCGATCCCCGACGACGAGGCCCGCGCCACCGTCGAAGCGGCCTGGGACCACGGCATCCGCTTCTACGACACCGCCCCCTTCTACGGCGCCGGCCTCGCCGAGACCCGCCTCGGCGAGGTCCTGTCGGCCGAGCCCCGCGACTCCTACGTCCTGTCCACCAAGGTCGGCCGCGTCATCCTCGATGAGCACGAAAGCGCCACCCGCGACCTCGGCGAGAAGGGCGGCCTGTTCGAGCACGGCAACCCGAACAAGATCGTCCACGAATGGACCGCCGAGGCCACCGAGCGCTCCATCGAGGACAGCCTCCGACGCCTCGGCACCGACCGCCTCGACATCGTCTGGGTCCACGACATCGCCCAGGACTTCCACGGCGACCTGTGGCTCCAGAAGTTCGAGGAAGCCCGCACCGGCGCCTTCCGCGTCCTGAGCCGGCTGCGCGACGAGGGCGTCATCAAGGCCTGGGGCCTCGGCGTCAACCGCACCGAGCCCATCGAGCTGACCCTCGCCCTCGACGAGCCCCGCCCCGACGGCTTCCTCCTCGCCGGCCGCTACACCCTCCTCGACCACGACCACGCCCTCCAGCGCCTGCTGCCCATGGCCCAGGAGCAGGGCGTCGACATGGTCGTCGGCGGCCCCTACAGCTCCGGCATCCTCGCCGGCGGCACCCACTTCGAGTACCAGCAGGCCCCGGCCGAGATCGTCGAGCGGGTCGGCGCGCTGAAGGCCCTGGCCGACAAGCACGGCGTGAGCATCAAGGCCGCCGCCCTGCAGTTCTCCCTCGCCCACCCTGCGGCCGCGGCAGTCATCCCGGGCGCCACCCGCCCCAGCCGCATCGCCGAGGACACCGCGGCCCTGAACGAGACCGTCCCGGCCGCGTTCTGGACCGAACTGCGCGCCGCAGGCCTGGTCAGCCCGGCCGCCCCGCTCCCGAACAACGCCTGACCCCCGCCCCGCGCTCCGTCCCCAGGAAGAAGACCATGGCCTCCACCTCCGTCTCACGCGTCGTCCCCGCCTCCCCTCAGCGGGTCTGGGACCTCATCGGCGGTTTCGACGCCCTACCCGACTGGCTCCCCTACATCCCGGAGAGCACCGCGCTCGAAGGCGGCAGGGTGCGCCGCCTGACCAACCCGGACGGCGATGTCATCGTCGAGCGTCTGGTCGCCTTCGACGAGGCCGGGCGTCACTACAGCTACGCCATCCTGGAGGCTCCGTTCCCGGTCACGGGATACCTCTCCACCCTTCGCGTCCACCCGGTCGCCGGCCGGGACGACGTCGCCGAGGTCCAGTGGTCCGGCCGCTTCACCCCCGACGGCATCACCGACGCCGAGGCCGAGGACCTGTTCGCCGGCATCTACCGCGACGGCCTCGAAGCCCTCCACCAGGCACTGTCCGCCTGACCCGGAGCCGACCCGCGCACCGCCGCGACGTCGGTCGAACCGCACGGCCCGGACACGCGACAGGCGTGCCCGGGCCGCGGTCCGTCCAGACCGTCACGCACGTGCACTTGAGGACGGCGGCTCCGTGGCGTACGACGAGGACCGCTCAATGTCCGTCGGTGATCACCTGGTTGGCCGGGATCCAGTACCCGGCGAGCTCCGCCGAGGTGATCCGCACCATCGACCGGCCGTTCACGACCGCCCTGCGGTCGAACTGGAGGGTGCGCGGCGCCGAGTACTTCAGGGTCTTGAGCGTGCCTGCCACGCCGTTGGTGCCGAAGCTGATCGCCTCGGCGGAGGCGTTCGCGGCGACCGTGAGCGTGCGCGGCACCTTGTAGGTGACGCCGACGTGTTCACCGCGCAGGAACGCCTTCGGGTACGCCTCCCCGATCCAGTAGCCCTTGTACGCCCCGGCACTGATCCGGTACCAGACGCCCGCGCCCTGGATGCGCCGACGCATGTCGGTCGGTGCCTGGGTGGCCCGGGCGAAGGTGACCTTCTTGGTGCTGAGGATCTTGTCCGCCTTGGCCTTGTCCCAGCTGCCGTCGGGCTTGGTGTTCGGCTTGTACAAGGTGTGCGTGCCGGCGGCTATGGCGATCAACGAGCCGGACTTCACGCCCGGCGGGACGTCCTCGATGAGCATGTCCAGCTGGTAGGCGAAGACCGAGCTGTTCGTCTGCCAGTTCAACTGCTGCCAGAGCGTGATGTGGTGGTGGTGATAGGTGTTCGCCGGAATCCGGTGCGTCTGGCAGTAGTACGAGAACCAGCGCGGGTTGCGCAGCAGGCTGAAGTACCGGGCGATCGTCGTGCAGGCGCCGTCGTACAGCTGGGCGGCTAGCTCGCTCCCGGTCAGCTGGTGGTAGTCCCAGACGCCGAACAGGGCGAAGATCATGCCGTTGTACGTGTAGTCGCCGGTCCCGGCCGCCTTGAACGGGTACTCCTGGATCCAGAGGTATCCCGCCCTGTCCTTGTTCACCACCCACGGGCTGGCGTTGTCGGCGCGCAGCAGCGAGGCGAAGGCGCCGTCGGCGGCCGTGCGGTACAGGGCCCGCTGCTCCGCGTCGAGCCCGTCCTCCAGAGCGGCGAGCTGGGCGAACAGGCTGATCGCCTCGCCCTGAGCCATCCCGGAGTACCAGGGCGCCTTGTAGACGACACCGCTGTGCTCGGCGTGGGTGAAATCGAACGGGTACGGGAAGTACCAGGCGCCGCGGGTCTCGACCCGCTTGGCGATGAGCCGGTCGGCCTGGGCCCTGGCGCGATCGAGGAACACGGCCTTGCGGGCCGGGTCGGTCTCGACGCGGTAGCTGGCGATGCAGCCGAGACCGAACTGGATCTGGCCCACCGGGTGATCGTAGGACGTCCCGTCGGCCATGTACTTCATGTACACGCCGTCGGCGTTCAGGTGGTAGTCGCCCGACGCGAGGTTCACATTGGCCCAGGGCGTGGGCCGGTTGCGCCACGGCCGCATGGCCTCCGGCAGATCGGGGACGATCTGGTAGCCGGCCTTCTGGAACTCGAACGGCAGCGTGGTCGGGACGTCCGTCTCGGTCGGCGTGCCGACCGCGTACGGCATACGGGTGGTCGCGCTCGGCGCGCTGACGGTGCCGCCGTCCAGCGGGTCCGGCAGCTCCGTCGGCACGGGTATGGGCTCCTCGCCCGAGCCGGACGGCAGGCTCAGTGCGATCGACCGCGGCATGTTGGCGAACGGGTCGACGGGCGCGGGTGACTCGAAGACTCCCGATGCCATCGCGGTGACGGCCCCGCCGCCCGCGACCGCCACCCCCGCGGCGCCGCCGCCGGCCAGCCGGATGAACCGTCTCCGGCCGATTTCGGCACGCCTCTTTCCCGTCATGACTCTGGCCCCCCAAGACCTCAAGAGTGTTGATCAGCAGTCACGGATGAAAGGGCGCTGATCAGCGATGTGTGGAGCTTAGGTGAATCCTGAACGTTTCTGTGAGGGCCCGGAGGGCATCAATTGGTGCGAGCGATGGGAAAGTTGCGACATAACGGGGTGTTGGGGGACGTTCCCCGGTGCGGGAGAGGGTCCGTGGGGCGGTTGAAGACGGCGGCGAGGCCCCGGCCGGGGCCTCGCGGCGCCGCCCTCGCCGCCGTCGCCGAGCGGGCAGGCCCTAGGAGGTGATCAGGGTCTGCGGTGTCTGCGGGGCGAGCGTTCCGGTGGCCGCGTCGAAGATCCGCGCAGTGCTCGACCCGTCGGAGGAGACGCTGCGCAGGTCCGGCGTGCCGTCGCCGTTGAGGTCGGCGGCCTGCAGGACCGGAAGGGTCGCGGAGTCGTATCCGCTGTCCGCGATCTGAAGGGGGGAGACGGGGTTGCCGTAGGCGAGGTCCTGGAGCTGTTGCGGGGTGTAGTAGTACAGCGCGCCTGTGGTGGTGTTGCGGGCGAACAGCGCGGGCATCCCGTCGATGAGGCTGGTGGTGATGCTCCAGTCGGTCCAGTCTCCGGTGCCGGTGGGGTTGGTGCCGCCCAGCGGCAGCGCGGCGTCGACGGGGACGAAGGCGCCAGGGACGGGGTTGCCCGCATCGTCCCACAGCTGTCCGCCCACGATCAGGAGCAGGTCGGGATAGCCGGTGGAGGGTTCACCGTTGAGCGTGTGATACAGGTCGCCGCCGCTGGCGATGCTGGTCGCCTTGTTCCCGGAGTAGTCGGTGAAGACCATGGAGGACACGTTGGCCTCGTGGCCGCTGGTGGGCAGTAGGGGCGAGCCGTCGCCGCTGCCGTACAGCACCGTGCCAGTGCCGGTCGCCGGGTCGTAGGCCAGGACGTCGTTGAAGCCCGCGCCCGTGTGGAAGTGTCCGGTGATGGTCTGGATGCCGTCCCAGTTGGCAGGTGAGCCCGAGGAGTCGGCGCCGGTGCCCTGCGCGCCGATATCGGTGGCGTGGGTGTCGAGTTGCCCGTCGGCCGTGCCGCGAGCCAGCCACAGCCCGCTGGGCAGACCCGCCTGGCCGCCCACTACGGTCAGGTCGGGGATGCCGTCGCCGGTCAGGTCGCCGTCGTGAGCGGTGGCCGCGGGGGCGGCGCTGAAGACGCAGCGCGTGGTGTCGCCGATGCTGCCGTCGGCCGAGACCGCGGTGACATCCAGCACGCTCGCGCCCTCGGTGGGAGTGACGCTGATGGTGGTGCCGGACCCGGTGGCGGCCAGGGAGATCGGTGCCGCGCCGTCGAGTTGGTAGCGGTAGCCGGCGGTCGTGCCGCCGGAGGCGGCGGGTACCAGGGTGAAGGTGGCCGGGATGCCGACCTGGTAGGAGGCCGGGCTCGCGTCGTCACCGCAGTCGTATCCGGAGGCGTCGGTGATCGCCGGGGCACCGGGCGGGCCGGCCTTGGTCGAGGTCTGCGGCTTGCCGAGCGGCAGTCGTGATGACGAGGTCGCGGGCGCGGCATCGGCATGGGCGGCCGCCGCCGTGCCGGACAGGGACAGAGCGCTGAGCGCGGCAGTCAGCGTCGCGTTCAGCACTCTGCCGCGCAGGGTGGATCTCACCGTCGGGTACCCCCAGGTCTGGCAAGTCATGATCATTTCGTTGGCGCCTCAGTGGACAGGCTTTTCGCTGTTCCCGGCAGGGCTGATTGCTGGTGTTATGACCTGGGGTTTCTGAATAGTGACTGAAAATTTGCCAGCTTTTGGCGCCAAGTTATGCCCGAGCTGCCGGAGTTGTTCACTTTCCTGAGTCCACCGCGTGCAGTGACAGCGCGGCCGTGCAACTGCTGCTTGATCAAGTGGCGGTGCGGCGCATCCTGCCTGTGCGCAGGCCTGGTCGGGCCTTCTCTCGTCAGGCCCTGCGCACCGGTTCCTGGAGTTCGGTGACCCACTCGTCGTGGTTGTCGGGGCATTCCAGGTTGATCTCCCGCGGGTAGCCGGCCCAGCGGTAGCCGTTGGCGTCGATCCAGCGGCCGAGAGTCTGGATGGTGGGCAGGACGGTCTCCATCGAGCCGCGGTGCATGATCGTCGCCGCCTGTTCGACGGGAGGCAGGTCCACGATCCGCAGCCCGTCGTCCTCGCCGAGGGGTGCGCAGACCTCGACGCCCGCGTGGATGAGGATGCCGCCGTCCGGCGCGTCCTCGTAGTAGGCGATCCCTGGCCCGGAGGGGGCGATGCCCGCCGACCCCAGACGCCGGAACAGCTCGTCGTAGAGCGGTTGGATGACCGGACCGATGGTGTCGAAGTCCGGTGCGACTGCGGTCAGTTCGGCCAGCCGCACGCTCGGCAGGCTCTTCAGTACGACATCGTTGCTGGGCATCTGCCCCTCGCTCTCGATCGAGCGGAGCCTCGCCTCGACCTGGGCCAGCCGGGCCGCCGCAGCGGTCATCGCGGCCTGCAGCTCGGCGTGCCGCAGCCGGAGCATCGCGCGCAGCTCCTCGGTACTCACCTTCTCGTCCAGGATCACCAGCACCTGCTGGAGGGTGAAACCGAGGTCCTTGAGCGCGATGACGCGGTTGAGCCGGGCCAGTTGGGCGGCCGTGTAGTGGCGGTAGCCGGTGGCGGGGTCGACGTGGGCCGGGCGCAGCAGACCGGTCGCGTCGTAATGACGCAGCATCCGGACCGAGACGCGGCCGTGCCGGGCGAAGTCTCCGATGGTGAACATGATGTCTCCGAGTTGACTGCCTGACACGGTGTGAGGGTCAAGAACACTGCCCGGGTGGGCGTGGGCGTCGGCCCCTGAGGGGGCGGTCGGCTACGGGAGGTCCGTGACGCGGTGGTCGCCGACGAGTGCGCGAAAGGTCTCGGCGGGGTTGTCGTCCAGTTGTGGGAGGCTCCCGTTGAGTCGCAGGGTGGCGAAGCCGTGGGCCAGCGACCAGGCGGCCAGTGCGGCGCGCTGGACATCGGGGCCGCGTCTGGCGGCCGGGAGGTCCTCGACGCCTGAGCGCAGTGCGCGGGAGGCGCGTTCCTTGGCGGCGGTGAGTTCCTGGTCGTCGCCGTGGAGCAGCTGGGGCTGGAACATCACCGTGAAGTGGGCTGGATGGCCCAGGGCGAACTCCACGTACCGCACGCCCATTTCGCGCAGCCGGTGCGGGGTGCCGGCCGGCACCGTGGCCAGGGCGGCGGCCAGCAGCTCGAAACCCTCCGTGGCGATCGCGGTCAGCAGCCCGGCCCTGTCCTTGAAATGGTGGGCGGGCGCGGCGTGCGAGACCTCGGCGCGGCGGGCGAGGTCACGGAGGCTGATCGCGCCGATGCCGTCGCTCGCGATGACCTCGAGCGCGGCGGAGAGGACGGCTCGGCGCAGATCTCCGTGGTGATAGGTGCGTGTTGCGGTCATGCGCTCCAGGCTAGCCCATATCTAGTCACTGACAAGTAGTCATTGACAAGATGGCTGGCGCGGAGCAATCTAGGCAGCGTCAAGTTCCTGTTGGATGCGCGACAGCGACAGCGAAGGAAGCGACATGCAGCACAGCCTGAGCACGGTCCGGCAGATGTGGCAGTTACTGGAGCCGGTGCACGCCACGCTCTACTACGCGCGGGAGGCCTTCGAGGAGGCCGCGGCTCTCGGCTACGCCACCGACGAGCGCTGGCCGAGCTACTTCGCCTACCGCGCCGCGCCGCTCGGCCCGGCCGGCCCTCAGCTGGTCAACGCCCTCTTCTACAGCTTCAGGCGGCAGATGGTGCAGCGTTACACCGCAGAGGCCTGGCGCACCGCAGCACCCGAGCGGGTCCTGGCGGCCCGCAGCGCGGGAGTGGACCGCGCCCTGCGCAGGATCCTCGGCGACCGGATCGGCTCACCGGAGCTGCGCGAGGCCGCGGACCTGGCTCGCCGCACCGCCGAGGCCGCGGACACCGCGGGCCGCGCCCTGGCCGCCGCCAACTCCGCGCTGCCCTGGCCCGACGAGCCGCACATGGTGCTCTGGCAGGCCGCCACCCTCCTGCGCGAGCACCGCGGCGACGGCCACATCGCCGCCCTCCAGGCCCACGGCCTCGGCCCCGCCGAATCCCTGGTCTCGCACGCCGCCGTCGGCGCCGCGCCGCAGGAAGTGTTCGGCAGCAGGCAGTGGACCGGAGAGGAGTGGGACGCCGCCCGCGAACGCCTCGCCGCCCGCGGCCTGGTGCAGGCCGACGGCCGGGCCACCGAAGAGGGGCTGCGGCTCCGTACCGCGGTCGAGAAGCTCACCGACGAGCTCGCGGCCGCACCTTGGGACGCGCTCACGCCCGCAGAAACGGCCCGGCTGGCCGAACTGCTCGTACCGCCGGTGCTGGACATCGTAGGCACCGGGCTCCTCCCGCAGCAGAGCACGCTCGGCATCGGCCTGAAGTTCGACTACGAGTGAATCCGGAGTAGGCCGAGGAAGGCGGGCCCGCGCCTGATCACGGCCGTGTGGTGTGCAGTCGGCCGGTGAGCCGTCCGGAAGGGCGGCTGTGCGGACCGGCGTGCGGCTGTGCGGACCGGCGTGCGTTTCGGTGCGTCAGCTGGTGGGGAGGGCGGCGTTCATCTCCCACATCAGGACCTCGGCGCCGTCGGGTCCCGCGGTGATGCGCTGGCCCTCCGCGCCGTTGATCCGGACCGTGTCGCCGGTGGCCAGTGCTCCCGCGCCCTCCAGTTCGGCGCTGCCACGGGCCACGAAGAGGTGGACGAAGGGAGCGGTGGCGATCTGGAGGGTCTCGGCGGGGCGGATACGGGCGACGTGAAGAGCGGCGTGCTTCTGACGGATGCCGATCGCCCGCTGGTGGGCGTGCTGGGACATGCCGGAGGCGAGGGTGGTCCAGTCACCGCGGGCGAGTTCGTCGTTGACGTCGAGCTGCTCGTACCCGGGCTTGATGCCGGCCTCGTCGGGGATGACCCACATCTGGATGAAGTGGACGGGGTCCTGGTGGGCCGGCTCCCCGGTGAGGGTCCAGGAGTCGTTCTTCTCGCTGTGGAGGATGCCGGTGCCTGCGCTCATCCGCTGGGCGAGGCCGGGGTAGATCACCCCGTTGTGGCCTTCGGAGTCCTGGTGGACGAGGCCGCCGTCGAGGACCCAGGTGATGATCTCCATGTCCCGGTGGGGGTGGGTGTCGAAGCCGGTGCCCGGCGCGACGACGTCGTCGTTGGAGACCAGCAGCAGTCCGAAGTGGGTGTTCTTGGGATCCCAGTGGCGGGAGAACGAGAAGGAGTGCCGGGAGTCGAGCCAGCCGGCACGCGTGTGGAAGCGCTCGTCGGCACGTCGGATGTCGAGGAGGGAGGCCATGGGGATGTCCTTGCTGTTCGTGCGGCCGGGGGGCTGCTCTCGGCTTATAGTTGAAAGTTATACAACATGGCGCCTCCGGTTATTCCCGCCCCTTGTCGGCGGGCGGAGGGTGTCGGCCGTCACGGGAATGGGTCTGCGCCCGATGGTGTTAGCGTGGTTGAACGTTAAACGAACTGGGCTGTGTGGCCCGGGCGACCCCTTTGGGAGCAGACAGATCATGGGCCTCTTCGGACGTAAGAACAGCGCCGTCCAGACCGCCACCGCGTCGCAGGCGACCGCCGCCGCGAACCCCCACCTCGCCGCCGTGACGGGTGAGTACACCATCGACCCCGCGCACTCCACGCTCGGTTTCGTCGCCCGGCACGCCATGGTCACCAACGTCAAGGGCAAGTTCAACGACTTCACCGGCAGCCTGCAGCTGGACGGCCGTGACCCTGCCGCCTCGACGGCGTCCATCGACGCCAAGATGGACAGCATCGACACGGGCTCCGCGGACCGCGACGGCCACCTCAAGAGCGCGGACTTCTTCAAGGCCGACGAGTTCCCCGTGATGACCTTCCGCTCCACCCGGGCGCAGGCGCTGGGCGGGGACGGCTTCAGGATCACCGGCGACCTGACGATCCTCGGCGTGACCAAGCCGCTGGCCATCGACCTGGAGTTCAGCGGCGCCGCGAAGGACCCGTTCGGCAACGAGCGCGTCGGTTTTGAAGGCAAGGCCGAGATCCTCCGCTCCGAGTGGGGCCTGACCTGGAACGCCGCTCTGGAGACCGGTGGCGTGCTGGTCTCGGACAAGATCAAGCTGCACTTCGACATTTCGGCGATCAAGAACGCCTGACGCGTAGTGCGTCACGGCCCGCCCTGTGTCGTCGGGCGGCCGCGGAGCCCCACTCCCGCCTGAGCCGGGAGTGGGGGCGGGGGCAGGGTGCACAGCAGCCGTGACGCGGGGCTCGCGGACTCGCCAGGGGTGGATCGGATCACGGGTCTGCGCGGCTTGTCCGCGCAGCCGCACGCCAATATGGTTGAAGTGTGAAATAGCGACGCGGTCGTGACGCCGACAGGTCGCTCCAGGGCGCCGTCCCCGCCACCGGTGGTGAGGAGTCCGTCAGGAGCGCGTGCCGTGGACCGGGCGCCAGAATCAGTCTTCTGAGGACATGAGGGCCGGGAGCATGGCAGAACCGGTGAGCTTCAGCACGCTGAACCTTCCCGAGGCCCAGCGTGTCGCTCTGTGGGAGAGACACAACGCAGCAGCGCTGATCGGTCTGCGGTGCCGCTCCCTGGGGGAGGTGCCGCTGGACGCCACGGAGATCAATCTCCAGCTGCCCCGGATCCATGTCGCGCGGGTCGTCGGGAGCCCGCACATCGTGGAGCGCCCTTCGGCGGTGATCCGGCGCATGCCGTCCGAGGCGATGGCCTGCTATCTGAACCTGGCGGACGAGGCCTTTTTCTACCACGACGACGGGGTTCAACTGCTCCGCGCGGGGCAGCTGATCGTCTGTGACGCCGACCGGCCCTTCGTCCGGGGGTTCTCCAGGGGCCTGCAGGAGCTGGCAATCAAGATCCCCCGTTCGGTGTGGCAGGACATAGGGGGACCGGCGACGCTGGACCGGCCCCTCGTCCTCGACGTGAACGACGGTTCCGTCCAGGCGAAGACGTTCGCACGGCTGGCCGGCCAGGCCGTGCGCCCCGGGGGCGGCGGCGCCGTCGACGAGGACACCATGCTCGAACTGCTCGGCAACCTCGTGACCGGCCGCTTGCCCGCGCTCGCCTCGGTCCACCTGGCGGTCGCCAAGGTGTACATCGACCGGCATCTGGGGGAGTCCGGCCTGTCCGCGCGGAGCATCGCCCGTGGTGTGGGCATCAGCGAGCGGCATCTGTCGCGGGTGTTCTCCGCGAGCGGTTCGAGCGTGCCCCGGCACCTGCTGGGCCGTCGGCTCGAACTGGCCCACGCTCTGCTGGCCGGGGGAGAGGGGACGACGGTCGCCGAGACCGCGGTCCGCTGCGGCTTCGGCTCGGTCACCCACTTCTCCCACCGGTTCAGGGAACGCTACGGCGTACGGGCGTCGGACGTCCTGCGCGAGGCTCGTACACAGGCGTGACCCCGGCCCCGCCCGGCTGGGCGGGGCCGCGGTCGTTGCTCAGGTTCCGTCCGGTGCCAGCACGATGTCGAAGCGCACCCGGGACCAGGACCGGTCCGGCAGATCGCGTCCGTCGGGGGTCGGTGTGCCGGGCGGCTGCGTGTCGAAATCCTTGACGAGGGATTCCTTCACCCCGAAAACGGAGTCGCGGTCCAGCAGTTCGTCACCGCGGACGAAGATGTGGGTCACCAGAGTGCGCAGACCGGGTGCAGCGACCATGAAGTGCAGGTGCGACGCCCGCATCGGTGAGCGGCCCGTGGCCGCTAGCAGCGCCCCGACAGGACCGTCGTGGGGGATCGGATACGGCGTCGGGGTCAGCGCCCAGAAGCGGTAACCGCCCTCGGCATCGGTGAACAGGTGGGCGCGGGCCGCGAGCCGGTCGTCGCCGTACTGCGTGTCGTAGAAGCCGTCCTCGTCGGCCTCCCACACCTCGATGCGTGCCCCGCTCACCGGCTTTCCGTCGGCGTCCGTGACGGTGCCCTCGACCCAGCACGGCTCTCCGGCGGCACCGAAGGAGAGGTCGCCGCCCTGGGCGATCTCGGGGCTGTTGTCGACGAAGAACGGTCCGAAGACGGTGGCCTCGGTGGCGCTGCCGTACGCCTCGTTGTTCACGGCGACCGTCTGCATGGACACACCGAGGACGTCGGAGAGCAGGATGAACTCCTGACGCCGTTCGTCGGTGATGTGCCCGGCCCGGGTGAGGAAGTCGATCCCTTCGCTCCACTCCGCCTCGGTCAGCCGTACCTCCCGCACGAACGCGTGCAGGTGGCGCACCAGGGACTGCAGGACCTGCCGCAGCCTTGGATCGGTGCAGGGCTCGAAGGACTCCAGCACCTGGCGGACGACGTCGGCTTCGCGGTCCTGCTGCGGGACCGGGGCGGCTGCGTCGGGGGTGTGTGTCATCGGGGGTCGGCTCCTTCCCAGGCGCTCTCGATCAGGGCCGTGACGGCCTGCGGCGTGACGGGCCGCGGATTGCCCGCCGGAGCGGCGCCGACGACGGCCTCGGCCGCCTGGGCGATGCCGTCCGGCGGCATGCCGAGGTCCCGCAAGGAGCGGGGCGCATGCAGTCGGCCGCGCAGCCGGGTCAGTCCCTCGCGGGCGGTGGGGGCGTCGAGGGCGACGGCGAGGCGCCGTTCGGCCTCGGGGACGAAGGGGGCGTTGAAGGCCAGGACGTGGGGCAGGACGACAGCGTGCGTCTGGGCGTGCGGCAGGTTGAACATGCCGCCCAGGACGTGGCAGATCTTGTGGTGAAGGCCGGAGCCGGCGGAGGCGAAGGCGGCGGCCGCCAGGTAGGCGCCGTAGAGCGCCTGTTCCCTGCCCTCCAGTGCGTCCGGCCGCGCCACCACCTGCGGCAGACCGGCGTGCAGGGCCCGCGCGCCTTCGAGTGCCAGGGCCTGGTTGAGCGGGTCGGTCCGCGGGGCCCACAGCGAGTCCACGCAGTGCGCCAGCGCGTTCAGACCGGAGGCGACACTCAGCTCCACGGGCAGGCCGAGGGTCAGTGCCGCGTCGTAGACGATGGTGCGCGGAAGGACCCTGGGGTCGGTGCCGGTGCTCTTGACGGATCCCTCGGTCAGCCCCCACACGGGCGTCGCCTCGGAGCCGGCGTAGGTGGTGGGGACGGCGACGATCGGCAGTCCGGTGCTCAGCGCGACAGCCTTGGCGAGCCCCGTGGTGGAGCCGCCGCCGATGCTGACCAGGGCGTCGGCCTCGTGGGATGCGGCTACGGCGCGTGCGCGCTCCGCGATCTCGACGGGGACGTGCATGGCGACGTCGCCGTGGCGGACCGCGACCGGCAGGCCTGCGGTGATGCGCTCGGCCAGGTCCTTCTGTTCCGGAGCCGCGATGACCATCACCCGCTCGCTGCCGAGCAGAGCGATCTCGGCGGCCAGGCTCTCCGCGGCCGCGCCGGAGGAGAAGCGCACCCGCTGGGGCAGGATGTCGTGGACGAAACGCATCAGTGCTCCTTCCTTCCCAGGACCGACAGCAGCGCGCGCCGCAGCTGCGTCTCGGGATCGTCGGGCAGACTCGTCGCCCGCCAGGCGATGTGCTTGTCGGGCCGTACCAGCAGCACCCCGCTCTCGTCGGTCTCGCGCAGTCCGGCCCAGTCGTAGTAGAGGTCGCTCACGTCGCGGCCCGGACCGATCACGACGGCGGTCAGGGGGATGCCCAGCTCGCTGCCGACCTTCTCGGCGGCCTCTTCCCATGCCGTGCCCGCGATGCCGGTCAGCAGCGTCCAGCGATCGTAGGGCGCGAGGTCCATCAGGGCGTGCCGGTGCGTGCTGTCGCCGACCCAGGCGTGCGGCAGGTGTGCGCCGGGGACGGTGGACATCTCGTAGTAGAGGTCGGCATCGCGGGCCGGGGCGGGCAGCTCGCTGCCGTCGGAGACGACGGCAGCGGAGGTGTAGTGCTGTCCGAGTTCGACGCCGTGCGCGTTGAACTCGTAGTTCTTCAGCTCCATCGCGCGCACCAGCGCGGCCCTCTTGGCGGTCCCGGCCGGGGTGTTGGCCTTGCGCTCCTCGATCGCGGCCGCCATCTCGGCCTCGGTCTTCGCGTCGAGCACGCCGAGCGCCGCGAAGAGGTCGACGAACTCACGGCTGGACTTGTTGGCCCGCTTGACGATCCGCTCCGCGACCGGTGCGCGTTCGGCGCTGTAGGTGTCCAGGAGCGAGGGACCCGCGTGCCCCTTGAGGACGGCGGCGATCTTCCACGCGAGGTTGTAGGAGTCCTGGATGGAGGTGTTGGAGCCCAGGCCGTTGCTCGGCGGGTGGCGGTGGACGGCGTCGCCGGCGCAGAACACCCGCCCCTGGTGCAGCCGGGTCGCGTACATCTCGTTGTTGCCCCACAGGCTGGTGCCGGTGATCTCCACCTCCAGGTCGGGGATGCCGAGGAGGTTGCGCACGATCTGTACGGCGGCGGCCTCGTCGACGACCGGGGGTTCACCGGCGATGTCGTAGCCCCACACGATCAGCCACTCGTTCCACGGGCGCACCATGCGTACGAGCCCGGCGCCGATGCCGCCGACGTTCGAGCCGGGCTGGATGACCCAGTACAGCACCGACGGGCGGTGTGCGACGTGGCGGCCGATGTCGGCCTTGAAGGTGATGTTCATCGACCCGGCGATGTCCATGGCGCCTTCGAAGGGCAGTCCGATGTCCGCGGCGATCTTGGAGCGGGCGCCGTCGGCGCCGATCAGGTACTTGGCGCGGATGTCGTACTCCTGCCCGGTGAGCCGGTCCAGTACGCGCACCGTGACGCCGTCCGCGTCCTGGGTGTGGGAGAGGTATTCGGTGGAGAACCGGGTCTGGGCGCCTCGCTGTGCCGCGTTGCGGACCAGGATCGGCTCCAGGTACGTCTGCGGGATGTCGACGGTGAGGCAGGGGGAGGCGAGCCGGTAGTCGCCCTCCCGGTCGGGGCGGGTGCCCCAGGTGCGGATCCGGCCGATCTCCTCGCCGGTGATGCTCGTGCAGAACACGGTGTCGCCGACCAGGGAGTGGTCGGTGGCGTCGGCGAGCACCTGCGTCTCTATGCCGAGGTCGCGGAAGACCTCCATCGTGCGCTGGTTGGTGATGTGGGCGCGGGGCGTGTTGGCCGTCCACCGGTACTTCGTGATCATGACGGTGTCGACGCCGAGCGTCGCCAGCATGAGTGCGGCCGCGGCTCCTGCGGGACCCGAACCCACGACCACGACGTCCGTGGTCAAGGTCGAGCCGGCAGGCAGCCCGGTCTCCGGTGTCCCATCGCTGAATGCAGGCATCGTCGTGCAGCCTTTCGTCGATCCGGCGGCGTTGTCGGAGAGGCAAGTGTGTAACCGGACAGGTCCAGGAGGAACAGAACGCTCCGAGGTTGGCGGCTCTGCCAACATGTGGCGGAAATCCGAAAGCGGCCGCACCACGGGGGCGGGCGGCGCGCCCGTGCCTGCATCGCTGCATCACTGCATCGCTGCGGGGGCGCCGTGGTGCGCCACGGTGAAGATCGGAGGGGGAGCGCGCGGGCCGATAGCCTGTCGGTATGTCAGAGCGTGTCACGCCCGGTTGCACGGACGGCCTGATGACCCTCGGCGCCGCGGACGCTCTCTGGGTCGGTCTGACGGCCGACAGCGCTGTGCCGACGGCTTCCGGGGCCTTCACCCGTTTCCCCGCCCGGGCCGTCGTGGGGTACGTCCTGCTCGGCGCCCAGGTGGTGGCGACGGTGAGGGCGGGCGGCGGGCAGTGGAGTGTTGCGGAGGCCGAGGTGCGCCGGGCGGCCGCGGAACTGAGCGCGGTGGCGGTGGACCGGCAGGATCTCGTCCGCGTCGGTCCGTTTCGTGGCGTGCCGAGGCAGCAGGGCGACGAGGAGACGCCGCTGCGTTGGCGGCGGCGCATCGCGGGGGAACTTCAGGAGCCGGACGGCCCCGAGCGGGCAGCACGACCTGACACCGGCCGCCCGCACCATCTGGCCGGGATCGACTGGCGGCGGATGCTCGTGGAGCAGACCCACGCCAGGACCCAGCGGACCTGGTGGCTGCCGCGCGCCCTGGTCCGGCTGCTCGACGCGGCCGAGCACACCGAGACGCAGTGGGTGCACGCCGCTCGAACCCGCCGGGCAGGCGCGGCTGCCGCCGAGCCGCCGGTACGGACCCGCCCGGCAGACGTGGCCGTCACCGAGTCGCCGGTACGATCCCGCCGGGCAGGCGCTGCCGCCGCCGAGCCGCCGGCCCGGACCCGCCGGGCAGGCGCTGCCGCCGCCGAGTCGTCGGACCGGCTCAGGGACGCCCCGGACGCCGACGGCCGGCGGACGACGAGCCCCCGGAGCCCCACCGCCGTACCGCGCCCGTACGACGGCGAGCTGGAAGGCCGGCTGTACTCGGTGCTCAGCAGGCAACCCGGCACCTCCCGCCAGGTGGCCGGGTGGACCTGCGCCGTCTGCCACACCGCGTCCGCCGCAGTCCTCGACCACTGCCACGAACACGGCTACGTCCGCGCCCCCCTCTGCCAGTCCTGCAACACCCAGGAACGCCCCGACCACCTCTACAGCAACGACATCCGGGTGGCGAACCGCTACACACGCCTCTTCGGCACCGACGCCGTCGCCTGGCTCCGCCACTGGCACCGCTGCCCCGGCTGCCGCGCCCGTACCACCCTGCCCCTGCCCCACCTCGCCGCCTGGACCGCCCACACGGCCTGCCGGTCGTTGCGCCCCACCCACCCCGCATCCCGCGGGCGCAAGCCCTGCGGGGTCCTGCGCGTGTCCTGGACGGGCAGTCAGAACGCGCCCCGCTCCTGCCTGCTCACGGTCACTGTCGACTTCTGCCCCTCGGGCGAGCACCGCGTCCTGGCCCAAGTCCCCTACCGCGAAGCCGTCGAACGGTTTCGTCGCTGGCTGGCCGAGACCGCCCCGGCCGTGGCCGCCGCGGCCGGCCCCGACCGCCTGGACGACCTGCCCGCCCAGTCCCGGCCGGTCGTCGAGGACACCAGCGGCGAGGGCCTGTCACTGTTCTGAGCGGGCATCGGAATCCCGGGAGACCAGCCGGGCCGCGATCGCCTGGTGAGCCGGATGCCCACCAGGCGATCGCCGCCGCCCGGCCGGCCGCGGCATGAGCCCGCCGTACTCACCCGGGAGGACGTCGACAGCCGTGAACGACCGTGCCCCGCCTGCTGCCGCGGCCGTTCAGGACAGGATCTCGATGTACCCGTCGGTGCCGTGCACGCGGATGCGCTGCCCGTCCCGGATCAGCCGGGTGGCCCCATGCACGCCCACGACGGCCGGCAGGCCGTACTCGCGGGCGATGACCGCCCCATGGGTCATCAGACCGCCCACCTCCGTCACCAGGCCCGCGACGGCGACGAACAGCGGCGACCAGCTGGGGTCCGTGAACGACGTGACCAGGATGTCGCCCGCTTCGAGGTCGGCCTCCGCCATGTCGAGGACGACCCGGGCCCTGCCTTCGACGGTCCCGGCGGAGACGGGCAGGCCGACCAGCGCCCCGTCCGGCACGTCGTCGCGCCGGTAGGACCCCATGACGGCCTCACCGTCCGAGGTCAGCACCCGCGGCGGCGTGAGCGCCTGGTACGAGCGGAAATCCTCCTTGCGTCGACGCACCAGCCGGTCGTCCACCCGGTTCGTGCGTACGACGTCGTGGAACTCCTCGAACGTGAGGTAGAAGACGTCCTCCTTCTCGGCGAGCACACCGACCCGCACGAGCCGCCCGGCCTCCTCCAGCAGGGCCCGCTTGTAGACGAAAGTGCGGCAGACGATGCCGTACTTCGGATACTCCCGGTACCCGGCGAACGCCCTGACCTGGTCGATCATCCGCTTGGTCGCGTCGGCCCTGCGGTCCCCGTCCGGCAGGGCCCGCAGCCGCGCCAGCACCTCCTGTTCCTTGCGCGCGGCCCGCTGCCGTCCCTCCTCGAACCGGCGCCCGGCGGCGCCCGGCTCGAAGTTCCTGACGTTGTCGAGGATCACCGGCACGAGCGTGGTGGGGTGCTCGCTCCACCGTGGCCGCGTGATGTCGATCTCGCCGACACAGCGCATGCCGTACCGGTCGAGGTATCCCTCGATCGCGTCGCGCGCCTCCGCCCCGCCCGGGAACTTCACCAGGTCGTCCAGGAAGCCCTCGTCCTCGACACCGACGCCCTGAAGGAAGGTCACCACCTCCGAATGCGGCCGGATCACGTCCGCGACGTCGAGCAGTTCCAGTCCCATCTCCGACGTGATGTTGTCCGGTGCGGACAGCGTCAGCGTGTCGGCCGCGTTCTTCTCGCCCAGCCACTCCCACAGCGTGTCGTTGAGCCACCAGGTGGCCTCCATCCCCGCCATGATCGCCTGGATGTTCAGCGGGTCACCGAGGACCCGCTTGTGCTCCTCGAAGGCCTCCAGCAGGAAGTCGAACAGCGCCGGTCCGGTCTTGGACCGGATGCCGTCTTCCAGGGCCGCGACGGACGCGCGGCTGCGTTCGATCAGCTCGGAGACGATCGCCGGATCGGCCTCGGGCGGGGTGGGCGCCTCGCCGGCCGACGGCACGCCGGGGGCCGCGTCCAGGGCGGAAGGGGCGAGATCCTCGTGCCCGAGGACCGTCTCCAGAGCGTCGCGCACCAGCGGATCCCCTCGGCCCATGACGTCCAGCAGGGCGGCGCGGCTCGCGGGTGAGGCAAGACGCGGGGCGACGTCGACGAACAGCCTCCCGCCCGCCTCGTGCATCGCCACCATGGCCGTCAGCCGCCACATGGACAGGCCCAGCGGCTTCATGGGGTCGGTCATCATCTGCTGGTGACCGACGGAGACGTAGAGGTGATTCTCCTGGTCCGCGCTCTCGGGGACGGGGAACAGCGTGGTGATCGGCCGGCTCTGCACGATCCGGAAACCGTCGTCGACCAGACACCATTCGATGTCCTGCGGACGCCCGAAGTGCGCCTCGATCCGCCGCCCGAGCCGCACGAGCCGCACGACCTGCGCATCCGTCAGCGCCGGCCGCTCCTGCCGCTGCGCCTCGACCGTCACTTCCCGTGTACCGCCGGCCGGATCGGCCTGCACGGCAAGGTGCTTGGCGGAGATCGTCCTGTCGACGATCTCGCCGTCGCGCACCTTGAAGACGTCCGGGTTCACCAGGCCCGAGACCAGGGCCTCGCCGAGGCCGAAGCCGGCGTCCACGGTGGCGACCTTCCGGTTGCCCGTGACCGGATCGGCCGTGAACAGGATCCCGGACGCTTCGGGTACGACCATCCGCTGCACGACCACCGCCATGCGGACCGTACGGTCGTCGATGCCGATGCGCCGGCGATAGGTCACGGCCCGCTCCGTGAACAGCGAGGCCCAGCATCGGCTGACGTGCCGGAGAACCTCCGCCGGCCCCACGACGTTCAGATACGTGTCCTGTTGGCCGGCGAAGGAGGCCGTGGGCAGGTCCTCGGCCGTCGCGCTGGACCGGACGGCGTACGCGTCCCGCTCACCGAACCGGGCGAGCGCGCCGGTGATCTCCGCCGCGAGATCACCGGGGACGGCGATTTCCTCGATGTCCCGGCGGATCCGTGCGCTGAGCGTCCGGAGCGCCTCCCGGTCGTCCGGGTCCACGCGGGACAACTCGTCGAGCAGTCCGTCGACCGACGGCGCTTGCGCCATGACCCGCCGAAACGCGTCCGTCGTCACGCAGAAGCCGTCCGGTACGGCGACGCCCTCGATCCGCGCCAGCCCGCCCAACTGCGCGCCCTTGCCGCCGACGACCGCGACCTGCGTCTCGTCGACCTCGTGGAGATCCGAGACGTACTGCCTGAGCTGCTCGGTCACCGCGACACCTCCACGGCGGCCGTGCGCCGCCGCACTGCGACTGCTGATCGCATCACGGGCGCCTCCCACCTTGTCGAACCCCTTGTCGAGCACGTCCTCATCCCTGCTTGCCTTCCCGCCGACGACTCGTCCGGCCGCTCCGCCGGTCGGGCGGCGCGCACGCCCGCACCCGCTGGTCGCGGCACAGGCCGACGATTCTGCGCCACGACCGGGGCCTTGCGGCAAGCCCCCCGGTGCGCTATAAGTTGAGACAGGCAAGGAGAGGGCTCTCCTTGCCTTTGCCATGTGCGGTCCGAATCGACCGGCAGTTTCCGCGCGGATCTCTCGCGCGAGTTCCGAGCACCGTCGTCGTCGCGTTGCTCAGGACTTCTGCACGGCACCTCGTGTGACATCCGTACTGCGGTGTTCGTGCTTCTCGACACTGCACCAGGCCTGACGGTCTTCGTAGGCTTGCGGCATGTTCAAATCACACAAACCAGGACCGGACGACGCCTGGGAAGGCATCGTCGAGGACAAGTCACGAGGCATGCTCGACGGCGCGAACATGTACCACTTCGTCAAGGTGAGACGTGCGGACGGCCAGTTCATGAAGGTGCGCGTCGACCGTGGGCTGTGGAAGTCGATCGCGGTCGGCGATCGCATCGTCAAGGAGCCGGGGAGCGGCCCGGCCAAGGCGTGATCCACCACTCGGTATTCGGTGGGCCGACGTGCCGGACCAGCGGGCGTCGCGGCCGCGGTGCCGGTGGCCGCTCAGAGGCGGTCGTCGAGGAACTGCCCTGCTTCGGCGACGGTCATGAGCCCCGTACCCTGCGCCACCGTCTCCCCTTCCCGGAGCAGGACGTAGGACGGCGCTCCGGTGATCCCGTACCGGCCGGTCGTGAGCGGGCAGCGCGTGATGTCGGTGCGGACGACCGTCAGACGGCCCGCGTACGCCTCGGCGATGTCACCCATGACGAGGTCCATCGCCCGCGAAGGCTCGATCGCCTTGGGCCATGCCCCGGTGAAGTAGGCGAGGACCGGGGTCGTGCTCATCCTGAGGATGAAATCGAACTCCGCGTCCTCGCGGGGTTGGTGAACCCGCTTCACCATGAACGCTCCTGACCTCGTGCTCCGTCATGCCGCCCCCATCATCCGGTACGTCGGTACAGGCACGGCGCGGAGATCACCTGACCGGAGCCCCGGCGACCGGCGGCGTGACCGGGGCGGCTTCCGTCGAGACGTCGGCTACGGGGTTCAGCAGGTGGGCGATGTTCCGGGCGGCGGCGGTGATCTCGGCGTCGGAGGCGTCGAGCCCTTGGGCTGCGAAGTAGGTGAAATTGACGCTGAGCAGGGCCATGCGGATCCGCAGCGCCTCCTCGACGGACGCGTCCGGGCCGGTGAGCGCGTCGCACAGGGTGTTCATGCGCTCGTGGACGCTCTGGTGACCGGGGTGCAGGTCCTTGATCACACGCTGGTTGGCGAGGGCGAACCGCACCATCCGGGATCCCCGCTCGGACGCCATGTCGACCATCCGGTCGATGGCCTGTGCAAGCAGTTGCGGTCCCGGGGTCTGGGTCCGGGCCCAGGCGATCAGTTCGTCGAAGGTGGCCAGGTGCTCGGCGAAGAGCGAGACGACGATGTCCTCTTTGCTGGTGAAGTGGTAGTAGAGGGCCGCCTTGGTGACCCCCAGCCGCTCGGCGATCTCCCGCAGTGAGGTGGCTTCGTACCCCTGCTCGGTGAACAGTTCCATGGCCACGTTGCGGATTTCGGCCTTGGTGTCACTGCCTCGCCGGTGCCCTGCGCCTGCCGCCATGGATGTCCGCTCTCTCTCGTCCCCGGGGGTTCCGCTTGCAAGCTTACCGTCCGGCAAGTAGTTTACTTAACGACAGGTAAGTGGAGCATCCATCGAACTCCGCTTCGGCCTCGCCGTACGCGGGCCGCGCCTGGAGCAGATCCCCCCTATTCCGGCGGTCCCGCCGTCCGCACCCCTGTGGACCGGGCCGCCCTTTGGCGTGGGCTGCTCGCAGCCTTTGCAGTGACCGTTCGAAGAGAGGCAGTGCCATGGAGTCGACAGCAACGAAGACCGCCGAGGAGGAGGCGCCGCCCAGGTTCACCCACCGTGAGATCATGGTGACAATGAGCGGCCTGGTCATCGCGATGCTGCTGGCCATGCTCGACAACATGATCGTCGCCCCCGCGCTGCCCACCATCGTGGGTGACCTGGGCGGGCTGAACCACCTGGCGTGGGTGACCACCGGCTACATCCTGGCGTCGACCGCCGCCACGCCGATCTGGGGCAAGCTCGGCGACCTCCTCGGCCGTCGGGTGACCTTCCTCTCGTCGATCGTGATCTTCCTCATCGGCTCCGTGCTCTGCGGCATGTCGCAGAACATGGGCGAGCTGGTCGGCTTCCGCGCCCTGCAGGGCCTGGGCGCCGGTGGCCTGATGGTCGGCGTGATGGCGGTCATGGCCGAGATCGTGCCGCCGCGCGAGCGCGGCAAGTACCAGGGCGTACTGATGGCCGTCATGCCCGTCGCCATGATCGGCGGCCCGCTGGCCGGCGGCTTCATCACCGACCACCTGAACTGGCGCTGGGCCTTCTACGTCAACCTGCCGCTGGGCATCGGCGCCCTCGCAGTGTGCTGGTTCACCCTGGCCAAGCTGTCCCGCGGCACCGGCAAGGCGCGCATCGACTGGACCGGCGCGGCCCTGCTCACCACCTGGATCAGCACCCTCGTCCTGATCACCAGCTGGGGCGGCAACGAGTACGAGTGGGGCTCGGCCACGATCATCGGGCTGGCCGTGGCGACCGTGCTGGCCTTCGCCGCCTTCGTGATCGTCGAGCGCCGCGCCGCCGAGCCGATCATGCCGCTCGCGGTCTTCAACAACCGCAACTTCTCGCTCGCCGGTGCTCTCAGCTTCATCGTCGGCTTCGCCATGTTCGGCGGGGTGACCTTCCTGCCGCAGTTCCAGCAGTTCGTCCAGGGCTCCTCCGCCACCAACAGCGGTCTGCTGCTCATGCCGATGATGCTGTCGTCGATGGCCGTGTCGCTGGCCGGCGGTGCCGTGATCAGCCGCACCGGTCGCTACCGCGCCCTGCCGATCGCCGGCACCGTCCTGATGGCCATCGGTCTGGCGCTGTTCGCCACCATGGACATCGACACCACCAGCGCCACCACCTCGCTGTACATGGTCGTGCTCGGCGCCGGTATGGGCTGCCTGATGCAGAGCACGATGCTCATCGCCCAGAACAACGCCCCGCTGCGTGACATAGGCGCCGCCACCGGTGCCGCGACCTTCCTGCGCAACATGGGCGGCTCCGTCGGCGTCTCCCTGCTGGGCTCGCTCTACGCCACCAAGCTCACCGACAGCGTCACCTCCCACATGGACCCCGCGGCCGGCGCGTCCGGCGGCCAGTTCTCGGTCGCCCAGATGACCCCGCAGGCCCTGAAGAGCCTGCCGGAGACGGTGCAGCACGTGTTCCAGCAGGGTGTCACGGACGGCGTCGGCATGGTCTTCGCCTGGGGCGCGGCCGTGGCCGCCGCCGGACTGCTCATCGCCGTCTTCATCCGCCACGTCCCGCTGCGCGGCTTCGACTCCGCCGCCAAGCCCGGCGCGGCTCCCGAGGACACCGACCAGAACACCCCCGCCCCGGCGTCCGCGGGCTGATCCACCACGTAACCCGAACAGTCCGGGGCGGTCCTTCGACGGACCGCCCCGGACTGCTTTCTGCCTGCCCACCGCCCCGGCCGGACATCCGTCCCGGGTTCCCGGCGTCATGAGCCGTCGATCAGCTTCTTCACCTCGGGCGGAAGCGTCGTGCCGGAGCAGGCGGCGACGAACTCGGCTTCGGCGGGGACTGCACCGGGCCGGCCGGGGCCGGGGATCCGGTTCTTCCGCGGTATCCACACGGCACTGATCGAGGCCGCCCGCATCGACGGCGCGAGCCTGTCGGCCCTCGGCCGGAACAAGTCCCGGACCAGCCGGGTGGGCCGGAGACCGGAACGGGTGACGGCACCGCCGCGGCGGCGTTCGGGCGGGAACTTCCGGGAAGAGTTGCCGGGCACTGTCGATCCGGCAACGCCTCGTTCGACGTCCTGATGTGGGGCCCGTCGCCGTACGAGGGACGGGCCAGGAACCGAACGAGGAAACATGGCAGACCAGCTACTGAGAGTGATGAACTTCTGCGTCTCGCGCGACGGGATCGCGGCCGGTCCCGGTGAGGCCCAGAGCCTGGAGGAACCCTTCGGCCTGCCCCGGCCCGAGCGGCTCTTCTCCTGGGCCGGCGCCACGGCCAGCTGGCCCAACCGGACCGACCCCGGCGGCAGCCGCGGACTGGACGACTACTTCACCCGGGACTTTCCCCGCAACATCGGCGCCGAGATCATGGGGCGCAACAAGTTCGGCCCCCAGCGCGGGCCCTGGCAGGACCACGACTGGCAGGGCTGGTGGGGTGACGAACCCCCGTTCCGCACCCCGGTGTTCGTCATGACCCACCACAGCCGCCCGTCGTTCACGCTCGCCGACACCACCTTCCACTTCGTCGAGGGCGCCCCGAAAACGATTCTCGAACTGGCGAAGGAGGCGGCGCAGGGCCAGGACGTCCGACTGGGCGGCGGGGTCACCACCGTCCGGCAGTTCCTGGACGCCGACCTGGTCGACACCCTCCACATCGCGGTCGCACCGGTGGAACTCGGCTCCGGGCTCCGGCTCTGGGACTCGCCCGACGACCTGGACGACCGGTTCCATCACGAGGCCGTGCCCAGCGCGAGCGGCGTCGAGCATCACCTCTACTGGCGGAGGTGACCGGAGCACGCCGGCCGCCCCTGTGCCGGGACGGCCGGGCGGCCTGTGCCGGGACGGCCGGCCAGCCCTGTGCCGGGACGGCCGGGAGGCCGCCTGTCCACGGCCCGCCGGCAGTCCTGGGATGCCGCGGGAACCTCGCGGACCGTCAAGTCCGCAGGTCCCCACGGCATCAGGAACGAACGAAGTGCTCTACCCGCAGTCGGCTCAGCTGAAGACGAAGGGCCCTGGCGACTGGGCGGCGCTCGACGTACAGGTCACGGTGATGCCGAAGATGACCATCTTCAGCGAGCCCTTGTAGAAGTCCAGGCTGTCGCCGACGGCCACGGTGCCGGGGAGCGGGCCGACGGTGACCGCCCCGCCCGCAGGCATGGCCGGGTTCACGGTGCCGCTGAAGACCCGGTTGGCACCCGTGGAGTTGGTCATGGTGAGCGTGGAGTTGATGGAGTTCGCCGAGAGGGCGAGCGGGGTGGTGATGCCGGTGGAGCTGAGGGTGATGGTGGCCGAGGTGCTGCTGACCTGGGTCGCGGTCAGTGTGGCCGCGCCGCCGCCGAAGAGGCCGCAGCTCGCGGTGATGGTGGCCGAACCGGGGGTGACGGCGGCGGATGCGGAGGGTGCGAAGGCCAGCGCCGTGGCGGCCAGGATGCCGGCCGTGAGTGCCGCACCTGAGGCTAATCGTTTCATGGATCGGGCTTCCTTCCCGTTACGTGGGAATGCCATGTGGAAGTGGTGACCCCGTCCGGGTGGGTGCGGTCACACCGCGGGGCGCCGGATCTGACGGACCGTCGGATCCTGGCTCCCATTGATGCGCGAGCGGCACGGGCCCACAAGGTTGAAATTTGGCCGATCGCGTGAACGCCCTTGCAGGCAACCGTAGTTGTGCTGCCTGTCCCTCGGTGAACGGGTGCCGCCTCCCTCGGGGTCGAGATCGGGGAGGTCCGGGTCGACGGTGAACCGCCCAGCCCACGGGAGCCGTTGTGCGGTCGTGACCGGTCTCGGTGGCCGGCCGTCGAGCCGGGGAGGATCCCCATGTCCACATCGTCGTTCGCGTCACCGGAACCGTCCGGCCGTTCCGCCCCGTACCGTTCGGCCTCGCACGATCGTCCGCGGCTGGGGCCGCGCGGTCTCATGAGCCGGCGCAGGAGCGGGCCGGACGCGGAAGACCCCGCGTCGCGACCCGGACAGCGAACGCAGCCCGCCGGTCCTGCCCCGGAACCTCCCGCGGCCCCGCCGCCCTCCGCGCTGCTGCCCCTGCTGCCGCTGCCCCCGGGGTTCGAACCGGTCGGGGCTACCGGGCCGTGAGCCGCAGCGAGTTCAGCTTCTCCTCGATCTTCTCGGCGTCCGGGTGCTCGAACTCCGCGAAGATCGCCAGGGCCTGGCGCCAGCTGCCGTCGGCCGCCGCCGCGTCGCCCGCGGCCAGCTGAACGTCGCCGAGATGACCCAGGGTGTCGCCCTCACCCCACCGGTTCCCGATGTCCCGGTGGGTCGCGAGGGCCTGCTCGTAGTGGTCGACCGCGCGGTCATGGGCACCCAGCCGATGGTGGACCGTGCCGAGCACGTCGAGGGCGACCCCCTCGACCCACCGGTTGCCGCCGGTGCGCAGCACGGTCAGCGCCTGCTCCAGACAGCGGACGGCATCGTCGTACCGGCCGAGCCGTTGGTAGGCGTCGCCCAGGTTGCTCAGCGCGATGCCCTCACCCCAGAGGTCACCGACCTTGCGGTCCAGCGCCAAACCCCGGCGGCTGTACTCGACGGCCTTGGCGAACTGACCGGCGTGCAGATAGGCATCGCCCAGGTTGCCCACGGCCCGCCGTCTGCCCTCCGCGTCAGCGAGCTCGCGGTGGATGGTCATCGCCCGGTGGTAGTGGTCGATCGCCTCGTCATAGCGGCCGGCGCTGCGCAGCGCCGCGGCCAGGTCGCCCAGGGCCCGCGCCTCGCCGGGACGGTCATCGGCGGCGCGGGCGGCGGACAGCGCCGTGCGGGTGGTGTTGGCCCAGTCGCTGAGATGGCTGCGCAGGTAGAAGAACCCCCACAGCACGGCGGGCAGCCGCCAGGCGATGCCCGTCAGCTTGGACGCGGCGGCCTGCTGGACCGCGACGACCAGATTGGGCCGTTCGGTCTCGCACCAGTCCAGGGCCTGGTCGTGGGTGGTGAACGACAGGGGCCGGCAGGGGGCCACCGGGGGTTCGAGCGGGATCCGGCTGCGCTTCGGGGTGATCAGGGCGTAAGCGGCGTCAGCGGTGTGCAGATACCAGGTGAGCAGCCGCTCCACCGCCGCTTCCCGGTCCCGCGGGCTCTCCTCGGCCTGGACGCGCTCGGCGGCGTACACGCGCAGCAGGTCGTGCAGGGTGTAGCGGCCGGGGAAGTGCTCGGTGAGCAGGTGGGCGCGGGTCAGCTCGACGAGCGGGCCACGCGCCTCCCGCGGGGCGAGCCCGGCCAGGGCGGCCGCGGCGGACGTGGAGATGTCCGGGCCGGTGTGCAGGCTCAGCAGGCGGAACAGGCGCGCGGCCGGCGCGGACAGGGCTTCGTACGACGACGAGAAGACCGTCCGTACGTCGATGCTGTCGTCCCCCGTGAACGCGTCCAGGCTGCCGTGGCTGTCCCGGAGTTCCTCGGCGATGGCACTGAGCGGGAAGTCCGGGTGGGTGGCCGCGCGAGCGGCCACCACGGCGAGGGCCAGCGGCAGTTGGGCGCACCGCGCGACGATCTCCCGCACCGCCTCGGTCTCCTTCGCCAGCCGCCCGGGTCCGAGCCGGCGCGCCAGGAACTCGTGGGCCTCGGCGGGCGTCAGCTGGTTCAGCGTCAGCGGCTGCGCTCCCTCGCCCGCGACCAGGCCGGTGAGCTGGTTGCGGCTGGTGACGATGACGAGACAGCCAGGCGAACCCGGCAGCAGCGGGCGGACCTGCTCGCTGTCGCGGGCGTTGTCGAGGAGGATCAGCACCCGCCGCTCGGCGAGCACACTGCGGTAGAGCGCCGTCTGGGCCTCCAGCCCGGCAGGGATCCGCTGCGGGGGGACGCCGAGGCCGTCCAGCAGGACACGGACGGCCTCGACCGGAGGCGTGACCGAGCCGCTCGGGCCGAAGCCGTGCAGATTGATGCAGAGCTGTCCGTCGGGGAAGTGGGCGGCGACCTGGTGGGCCAGATGCACCGCCAGTGTGGTCTTGCCGACGCCCGCCATGCCGCCGATCGCACTGATCAGCACCGTGGCGGGAGCGCTCCCGTCGAGGGGCAGCAGCTCCCGGGCCCGCTCCAGTTCGGCCCGCCGCCCGATGAAGGACGGGAGATCGGCGGGGAGTTGGGCCAGGCGCGGCGAGAAGGCCGGCCGGGCGGCGGGCTGTCGGGCGGTCTCGGCGGGGGAGGGGCCGGTGGGCCCGGGGTCCTCACGGGTGGCGCTTCGCGCCGAGCCCGGGGTGTCCGCGGATCCGGCGGAGGCCGCCCTGCCGTGCGGGACGCCCCTCGCGGGCGGCGCCAGGGCCGGCGAGTCCGCGGGGTGCCGCGGCCCGGCATCAGCGGCGGTGGCGGCGCCCGGGGCCGGAGCGGGGAGCGACCTCTGAGCGGAGGCGGGCGTTGGGGTGGAGATCGGCGCCTGAGCGGAGGCGGGCGTCGGGGGAGCGACCGGTGTCTGAGCTGGGACCTCCGCCGGGGCGGTGAGCGACCTCCGGGCGGCGGCAGGCGTCGGGGTGGAGACCGGTCCCTGAGCGGAGGCGGGCGTCGGGGTGGAGATCGGCGCCTGAGCGGAGACCGTCGGTGCGGGGACCGGTGTCGGCGTGGCGGCCAAGGACGGGTCGGACGCCAGGATGCGCGCGTGCAGGTCCCGCAGGGGAGCGCCGGGCTCGATGCCCAACTCGTTCACCAGCGTCGTGCGGGTCCTGCGGTAGGCCGCCAGCGCCTCGGCCTGCCTCCCGCACCGGTACAGGGCCAGCACATGCAGCCGGCACAGCTCCTCGCGCAGCGGGAACTCGACCGTCAGCGACATCAGTTCCGAGACCACCCGGCCGTGGCGGCCGAGCCGGACGTCGAGGTCCAGGCGCCGCTCCAGCACGTTCAGCCGCTCCTCGGCCAGCCGGGAGCGCTCTGCCTCGGCCAGCGGACCGGACAGTCCGGCCAGCGCCATGCCCCGCCACCCGTCGAGGGCGCGGTGCAGCAGGACCGCGGCGGCGGCCGTGTCGCCTGCGGCGGACGCCCGCGACGCGTCCGCCACTTGGCGTTCGAACGCGGCCAGGTCGAGAGCGTCCTCCGGTACCTCGGCCCGGTATCCGTCCCCCACCGAGACGATCGTCCGCGGCGGGACGTCCGGGTCGCGGTCGGGCTCCAGCGTCTTGCGCAGGCGAGAGACATAGGTACGCAGCACGGACACGGCGGCCGTCGGTGGCTCCATCCCCCAGACGGCGTCGACGAGTTCGGCGAGGGTGACGGCCCGCCCCCGGCGCAGCAGCAGCGCGGCCAGCACGACCCGCTGCTGCGGCGAGCCCAGGTCGAGTTCCCGGCCGTCGCGCCAGGCCCGTACCGGACCAAGTACGGCGAATCGTAAGGAGGATGTGTTCGTTCCGTTCACGGTTCGGACTTTAGTGACACCGCCTGTGTCAAGGAGGTGTCAGTCATGAACTGTTTACGACCGGTGACCGTCGAGATACGTGCCCGGCACGGATCAGACCGTGAACTTGACCGCCTCCAGCCAGAGGCGGTTGTCGAGGGTGCCGCCGAAGATGTACGCGGGGCGTGGCCCGACACAACCCGTCGGGTTCCAGCCGATGTTGTGGACATGGGCGGTCTGGCAGACCTGGCTGCCGCTGCCGATGTTGATGGCGTAACCCAGCATGGCCGGGGCGCCCTTGGCGGTGCTGCCGATGTAGATGTCCTTGCCGTCGGCGGTGTTGGGCGTCCAGTGCGGCTTCCAGACGCCCTTCCCGTCGGTCGAGGCCGGGTTGTGCACAAAGGCGTTGGCGGCCACGCCGCCGGTCCCGCGCACCGCGATGTCCAGTGCCTTGATCGTTCGGCTCTGTCCCGTCGTACCGGCCACCGTGCCGTCGCACACGGGCTTCTGCCAGCCCTTTCCGGAGACGTAGGCGCGGTAGCAGATGTGCCGCCCGGGGTCGTTCGCGGCGAGCCGGTTCACGACGGTGGCGGCGGTCTCCTTCGCGGGCGCGGCGGTCACGGTCGCCGTGGCCTTCGGGGGCCGCACGGTCACGGTGGCGGTGGCCCCGGCCGCGCCGCCGGGCGAGGTGTGCTTCGGCTTGTCCTTGGCCTTCGGCGGCGTACTGGTCGCGGACGGCGTCGGGTCGGGCGTCGCGGAGTCGGTCGCTGTCGGCGTCGTACCGCCGCCCGCCGGGTCGTGGCCGGTACGCGAACGGCTCGGCTCGGCGCTCGCGCCTGCGGCGGTGTTCTGCTGTCCGCCGTCGTCCGATCCGCCGCCCGTGATCACGAGCGGCACGATGACGAGCGCGGCCACACCGAGGGCCACCGGCCCGACGATCAGCGGCCGGTGCAGCAGACCCGCCGACCGGTACTCGTCGTCCGACTGACGCGGTGTCCTCCCCTCGGCGGTACTCGGGCGTCGTAGGAGGGAGCCGGGCACGGGGGTGCGCCGGGCCGCAGGCGACGGCTGCGGATACGCGCCTCGGTCTACGTTCTGGCCCTCGCCCTCGCCCTCGCCCTCGCCCTCGCTCTCGTCCTCGCCGTCGTCCGTGTGCTCGTCCGTGCCTTCGCCCCCGGGCGGTACGTCGTTGCGCCCGACGCCGGCCACGACGGGCTCCGCCATCGCCTCGACCGGCGCTTCGATCGCCGCCGGTCCCGGCGCGGGTGGCCGTTCCACGATCCTGCTCGAACCGTCGGGGGCGACCTCGACATAGGTCACGTCCGCCACGGCCGGATCGGAAATGGCCGCAGTGACAGGCGAGTTCCGTCGGCGCGCGTGGTCGTGCAACGCGTCGAGGATCACCTCGTCGACAGCGGCTCCCGCCGTCATCGGCACGGGCACGCCGTCGATGGCGGCGGAGCCGTCGGCGGCGATGACCACCGAGAGCACCTTCGGGTCGTCCGTCTCTTCGTTCCGGCTCATGCCCTTCCTTTCCTGGCGTTCCGGATGCCACTACAACGGGAGGCGTCCGGCCGCGGTTCAAGCTCCGTGGGGTCGATCGGGATCAACAGCGTTGGGCGGTCGACGGGAGGCAGGAACGGGCCCGGCCGCCGAGCGGTTCGATCCGGCGGGCGGGCCCGTTCCGTTCAGGCCACGCCGGGACGCGGACCGAACGGGTCCCTGGCGTCCACCGGCGGGGCTTCCTTGGCCCGGTGACCGCCGGGCTTGCAGCCCGCGAACGGGCCCTGGGGGTCGCGCAGGGTGGCCATCACCGGGCCCAGGAAATCCCGGTGCCAGGCGGCCGGCCCGGTGTGTCCCCCGTCGGGGCCGGTCAGTTCCCCCCAGGCCAGCCACAGGGCGTGCAGCTGCGCCACCGCCTCATGGTGGTCCCACCAGCGGGAACACCAGGGGGCGGTGGAGGTGACCTCGCGGCCGTACACCGGGAGCAGCACGTTGTGCACCCACAGGGTCAGCCGACGCAGCGTCTGCCCGTACTCGGGTCCCTGGAGATACAGGATGAACCGCGGTGGGGCGGGCGCCTCCGGTTCGGGGGCGGGCGCGTCCTGGTTCCCGGGAGCCCGGGCTTCGGTGGCCGGTTCGTCGCGGTGGTGCTCGGGTGCGGTGGCGGGGGCCGCGGGTGTCTCGGTGGTCATGGTCGGCACGTCCATTCTTCGCTGCTCGGTTCCGGCCGGGGTGAGGACGTAACGCGCCCACGCCGGGGGGCGGTTCAACGGCCGGTTGAACCGGGCGCCCCGCACGACCCGTTGTGCCTGCCATCGGCATCTCCGGCCCACGAGAGGGGCGCCATGTCCGACCTCAGCCCGAGCCCCCGGGACGCCGGCCGGTCGTCCGTCTCCGCCGCGGCCGCCGCCGTCGATGTCGAGCGGATGTCGGACGCCCTGCTCAGGCTGGAGCACTCCGGCCGCGCCCGGCAGGCCTGGGAGGACACCCGTCGGCTGCTCGCCGAGTGGATGCGGAGGCTGGCGCGGCTGATGCGGCGGAGGTTCCGCCGCAGGTCCGGGGGAGGAGCGGGAGAAGGAGGGTACGACCTTCCGAACGGCCCGGCGGGAGCGGTCGGGCAGCAGCCGTCCGAGGGGCCCGCGGGGTGGGGACAGTCGGGCGGACGGCCGGAGGAACGGCAGCGGGAGCCCGGCCCGGAGCGGCAGCGGGACCGGGACCGGGAGTTCTCGTCCGTCGACCAGCTGGTCCGGGCGGTCGGCGAGCTGCCGCCCGAGCACCGGCGGGCGTTCGAGGACACGGTCCTGGAGAGGATCAGGACCGACGACAGATGGCTGCGGGCCTACGACCGGGATGTCGCCGAGGGCCGGGACTCGTTCCTCGTCGAGTTCGCCAACAACGCTTATCAGCGGGAGGTGGCGCCGTCCGCCGGGCCGGACCCGCAAGAGCGCGGCGACGCGGCCGACTTCACGCAGGGACCCCCGGCGTATTCCGAAGCACCGGCCCGCGAGGAGGCGCACGACCGGAATGACGCGCGGGACCGCGGCGGCGTGGACGTCCTGGTCGACGAACCGGTCCTCGACCACTGGGATCGCTTTCTCGCCTCCATGGAGCGACCGGCGTCCCAGGAGCGGGACCCGGCCACTCCGGCCATCCCGGTCACCCCGGTCAACCCGTCCGTCCCGGCGCCGCTGCCGTCCCCCGACTCACGCACGAGCTCACTCGATTCACGTTCGAGCCTCCCCGACTCACGTACGAGTGCACCCGACTCACGTACGAGCTCCCCCGACTCACGTACGAGCCTCCCCGACTCACGCACGAGTGCACCCGCGCCGCCCGTGAGCTCGTCCGTGTCACCCGTGAGCCCGTTCCTGCCCGCGGTGACCCCGCTGCCGGTCAATCCGCTGGGGCAGGGGGCCGAGCTCCACCGGCCGCCATCGGCGGGCTCGACCCGGCGCACCACGCAGGGTTCCGACCGGGAGCGGCGCGCGGCGGGGTCCGCGCAGCTGCCGGGTGGCAACACCGCCCGGCCGGGGCGACGGCGCTAGCGGCGGCGCGCCCCCATAACGCGCCGGTGTGTGCACACCGGCGTCCGTCCACGAGGCAAGGAGGAAAGACCGGATGGCGTGGAACGAGAACAAGTTCAACCGCGATGTGCAAAGGGGCCTGGACCGGATCGACCGGTGGGGGGCGGCGGTGGGCACGGACGAGGTCCGCAACGCCTACCTCAACTTCACCGACGTGATGAGGCAGGAGGGCGAGTGGATCCGCGCGGGCAATGCGCCCGCGAACTCCGGCTGGGAGAACCGTGCCGCGTCGGTCGCCGCGCGGGCCGAACTCATGGACGCGTTCCGGGCGGTGGACGCCTTTCGTGTCTCCGCCGCCTGGGCCACCGAGAACCGCGGCGCCGACCCGGCGGAGCTGGCGCAGGCCCGGCGGGACGTGGCGGCCTCGTCCGCCGAGAACACGGCCTTCTGGGTGAAGTCGACCTCGCGTCCGGCGGAACAGCTCGGCGACACCCTCGAAGGGGGCGTCGGAGCCGGCGTGTTCGACCAGTTGACGTACGGCTTCGACTCCCCGCGCGGTGAGTGGTCCCCCTCGTTGTGGCAGCTCTGGGGCGAGATGTCACCCGAGTTCGCCCGAGGCACGCGCGGAGTCGCCCAGGCCACGGTGTTCGAAGGGCTGCCGGAGCAGTGCGTCCTGCGGTCGGTGGAGTGGCCGGCGCTCAACGACCTGATCGAGCAGGGCCAGGTCGACCATCTGCACGTCAACGTGATCCGCAGGAACTCGGACACCGGCCTGCTGGAGCAGGTCGGTCACTACGACGTGCGCTCGCAGCAGGAGTTCGACCACCTGCCCCAGGTGACCCGGACCGACTCGTATGTCGCGCGTCAGCAGCGGGAGTTCGTCACCCAGAACGTCGCCCGCGCCATCGAACGCAACCGCGCCGGTGTGCAGACCACCCTCGACAACTTCCGCCGCAGGTGGTCCAACAGCGGTCAGGACGTCGAGTTCGTGCTGTCCCACCCGGACGGACCGGGCCCCGACATCTCCGAGAGCCCCGCGAACCTGTCCAGGACGCAGACGAACACCTCGGGGCAGGGACGAGCGTCCTCGTCCGGGCGCAGGGGTTCGGCCGCGTCGCTGATGTCCAGGCTGGAGGCGATCGAGGCCGAGCAGCAGCAGCGGGGCAGCGACACCGATTCCATCTTCCCCGGCCGCCGGGGCTCCAGCGCGGTCGCCACTCCGAGCCTGTCCCGGACGCAGTCGTACGCGACCACACCCGGTTACGGCGGACTGCCGGCCACGACCGTCGACCAGTACATGGACCCGTCCTCGGGCCCGACCGTGTACCCGCCCGTGTCGACCTCCGGGTACTTCGACACCACCGCGCCCACCACCCTGCCGCCGATCTCGGAGAGCCACCCGATGCCGGCGCTCAGCGAGACCCTGGACGCGTTCCACTTCCCGGCGGCCGACGACTTCGGTTACGACGACTACGGGGCCGACCAGTCCTTCGACTTTCCGACGGCGCCCGTCGTCGACCCCAGCAGCTACAACCCGCCCACCCGCACCCGCACGAGCCGTTCGACGCCGAGCACCCGCTCGGCCGGCTCCTACGGTGACGAGGGCGCCGATCTGACGCGGGTCGACGCCCACACCGGCGACTCCCCTCCGCGGAGGGCTTCAGACGCCCAGCAGCCGGCCGGGCAGCAGGAATCCGCCAAGAAGTCGGGCAAGAAGGTCAACAAGAAGGATCATCCGCACCTGAACGCGTTCTTCTTCGGAGGCAGCAGGAAGCCTCCGGGCGCCGGTGGCGCCGCCGGCAGCACCAGCGGGAAGGTGAAGAAGAGGTAGGGGGCCACGGCCCGCTCACGCCGGCGCCCCTGGCCGGACGGTTGCCGTCCGGCCAGGGGCGCCGTGCCGTCCGCGTCCGTCCGCCGGTGAACGCGGGCCCGCTCAGGCGTCCGGGTCCGGTCGCACCACGCCCAGGATCTGCATCGACCCCGCCGGGGACACGTACACGAACCGTCCGGGGCGCGGGGCCGAGATGATCTTGCCGTTGCCTATGTAGAGCGCGACATGGCTGGCGTCCGAGAAGTAGATGACGAGGTCACCGGGGCGCATCCGGTCGACGGGGACGTGCGGCAGCCGCGCCCACTGCTCCTCGGAGGTGCGGGGGATGACGACTCCGGCGTGCAGCCAGGCCTGCGAGGTGAGGCCGGAGCAGTCGAAGGAGTCGGGGCCCTCGGCGCCCCAGACGTAGGGCTTGCCCAGCTGCTGTGTCGCGTAGGCGATGGCCCTCCTGCCCGCCTCGCTCCCCTTGGTGCCGATCCGGTCGAGGACCCCGGTGCCGACCCATTGCGCCTGGGCCCTGTCGGCGGCCCGCTTCTCCAGCGCGGCCAGGCGCTGCCGCTCCTTCTCCTTCAGCCGTGCCTCGAGCGCGCGGGCCGCGTCGATGCGCTTCTCGATCGTGTCGCGGTGCTGGTCCATGGCGCGGCGGCTGGCCCGCAGGTCCTCCAGTTCGGCGGTGGCCTGGTCGGTGCGCCTGCGCAGCTCCTCGCGGGCCGCCACGAGGACCGTCAGCCGCTGCCGTGTGGCCTGCTGGGCCTGCTGCGTCAACGCCGCGTCGTCCAGCGCGTGTTCGGGGTCCGAGGAGAGGGCGAACTGGAGCTCGGCGGGCAGTCCGCCGCCGCGGTACTGGGCCCGCGCCGCCGCGCCGAGCAGCCGCGTCAGCCGCTCCCGCTGCTGTGCCGCCCGCCGCACCTGGCCGTTCAGGACGTCGACCTTCTTCCGCTGTGCGCGGGCCTTCTGGTCGGCG
Source organism: Streptomyces sp. NPDC107559 (assembly GCF_055657365.1). NCBI lineage: Bacteria > Bacillati > Actinomycetota > Actinomycetes > Kitasatosporales > Streptomycetaceae > Streptomyces > Streptomyces sp. NPDC107559. Next base: position 194,740 of record NZ_JBVKBD010000012.1, read on the forward strand.
GCGTCGTACTTCCCGGTGGCCACTTCGGCCTGGTGGTAGAGCGCGTCCAGCTGCACCCGCACCTCGTCGAGGGTGGCGGGGCCGGGCGCCGCGAGCGCGGGCGCCTGCGTCGTGGCCGTCAGGGCGCACAGCAGGGTCAGGGCCGCCGCCGTCCGGTGGCCGTGCGCGCCGGGGGACCGTCTCATGCCGTCCGAAGCTCCCTTCGCGGCCGCCGCGGTGACGGCCTCGATCACACAACGGGAGCCCGGCGTACGGCGGTTCAAGCCCGCAAGATCGTGTGAACCGGTCCGGTCCGGCGCCCGTTGTGGCCTGTCGTGGCGAGCCACGCCTGCGGTGGCGTCCCACACCGACACGAGGCACCTGGACGACAAGGGGACCGGATGGACACGGAGTTGGTGCTGCTCGCCCTGTGCACGGGGGCGGGTTGCGGCTTTCTGCTGCTCGCCGGCCGCGCGGTCCTGACGGCCGTACGGCTGTGGGCGCGCGGCCTGCGGGTGACCGGGGTCGTCACCGCCCGGGCCCCGGCCGACCGGCGGCGCGGCGGGCTCGTGGCCTACTCCGACCACCTCGGCCGGGACCGTGTCCTCGACCCGGGGGCGTACGGGACGCTGTGCGGTCTGCCGCCGGTCGGTACCGCCGTGCCCGTGGTCTTCGTGCGGTCCCGGCCCACGGCGGCCCGGCTGTGGACGCTGCGGCACCTGCTCGCCCCGTCCTTCGGGTGGTTCGTGTCCTCGACCGTCGCGTTCGGCACGGCGGTCGTGGTGGTGTCGCCGTGACGCAGGAGGAGCCCCGGCGCGGGGACGAACCGGGGCGGGTCGGGGAGCTCGACGTGCTCCGCGGGTTCGCGCTGCTCGGCATCCTGCTCGTCAACGCCCAGATGACGGCGAGCCCTTACGCGTCGCTGGGCGGCGGCCCGACGGCCTCCGGGGCGGACCGGGCGGTCGCGTGGGCGGTGACCGCGCTGGTCTCCGGCAAGTTCTACCTGCTCTTCTCCTTCCTGTTCGGCTACAGCTTCGTGCTCCAGCGGCGCTCCGCGCACCGGGCGGGCACCGCGTTCGCGCCCCGTCATCTGCGGCGCGTGCTGGGCCTGTTCGGGCTCGGACTGCTGCATGCCGTGCTGCTCTATCCGGGCGACATCCTGGTGACGTACGCGGCGCTGGCGCTGGCCCTGTACGGACTGCGCGACCTGGCTCCGCGCACCGCGCTGCGCCTCGCGGCGGGGCTGGTCCTCACCCTGACCGTGCTGCTGCTCGGGTACGGGCTGCTCACGGTCGCCGCCACCGACCCGGTCACCCCCGCCGCCTACGCGCCCCACGCCGCCCGCACCGTCGCCGCCTACCGGGGGAGCGCCCTGTCGGTGCTCGGCGTCCATCTGCGCGAGCTGCCTGCCGTGCTCCGGGCGGACCTGACGTACGCCCCCGACATGCTGGCCGCCTTCCTGGCCGGGCTCGCGGCGGCGAAGACGCGGCTCGTCGAACGGCGCGGACGGGACGCGCGATGGCTGCGCGCGGTCATCGCCCGCCGGCTGCCCCTGGGGCTGGCCGGCGGGGTGGTCACCGCCTGCTGCGCGAACGGGCCGCTGGACAGCCGCTGGTTCCTCGTCGGCCACGCCGTGGACGTGCTCACCGCACCCGCGCTGACCGCGTCGTACGCCTGCGGGCTGCTGCTCCTGGTGCGCGGCCGGGCGGCGGAGGTGCTCGCCGCGGCCGGGCGGGCCGCGCTGACCAACTACCTCACCCAGTCGCTGGTCCTCGCCCTGGTGTTCACCGGCTACGGCCTCGGACGCTACGACAGCACAGGCACCGCCGCCGTGACGGCGGGGTGCCTGGTCCTCTACGGGCTGCAACTCGCAGGCAGCCGCGCCCTGTTGTCCCGGACGCGGTACGGCCCTGCCGAACTGCTGCTGCGCACGATCACGCTGGCGCGGCGTCCCGTTCCCAGCGGCTGCGCTTCTCCAGCCGTACCGCCGGGGTCGCCCGCGCCGCGGCCCGTGCCGTGATGGCCTCCGACTCCGCCTTGGCCTGCGCGGAGATGGCGTCGGCGCCGGGCTCCTTGTACCAGGGGCGCAGCCGGATCAGCGCCGGGCGGATGCCGGTGGCCAGCAGCAGTGCCGTGCCCTTGGGCAGCGCACGGATCCTGTCCGGCGGCAGGATCGACTCCTGGCGGTAGGAGTACGAGCGTGAGGTGCCCTCCTTGCTGCGGGACAGGCTCGGCGTCTTCACGTCGTGCTGGCCGACCAGGGTCGAGATCTTCTGCACGAAGTCGGCGTCGTCCAGGCCCGCGCCGAGCAGTTTGACGGTCGCCGCGCTCCACAGCGCGTCCATCCCCACCTCGCCCCACACCCGGGCGCCCTGCCGGTAACTCTGCAGCAGTGTCACCACGTTGATGCCGCGGGAGCCGAAGTGCGAGTAGAGGTCGGGGAGATCGGAGATGCGGCACACGTTGGCGGCCTCGTCGAGGACCGCGGTCAGCGGCGGATCGAGACGTCCGCCCATGCGTTCGGCGGCCACCACGCCCGCTCGCATCGTCGCGTCCGCGAGGCCCGCGATGACCCCGGCCGCCGAGCCGCCGCCGTCCTTGGACAGCAGATACAGCGTGTCCGTGCCGACCACGTGCCGGTCGGGGCGGAACTCGGGCAGATAGGGATCGGGGGTCACCCAGGCGAGGATCTCCGGGTCGAGCAGGCAGGAGACGGTCTGCCGGGCGGTCTCGTAGATGCCGTCCCTGGTCTCCACCGCGCCGCGCACCGTGCCCTGCAACTGCTCGGCCATCGCGTACAGTCCGGCGTCGCGCAGCAGATCGATCGGGGTCCGGTCGGCGGGGTCGGCGAGCCAGCCCAGCAGGTCGCCGACGGGGGCGCCGCAGCGGGCCGCGGCCAGGAACAGCGCGGTGAGGGTGTTCTGCGCGGCCGAGATCCAGAAGTCCTTCTTCGCGGAGTCGTCGTTGACGGACGCGACGAAGTGCCCGGCCAGCCGGCGGGCGCCCTCGATGGTCTCGCAGTCGCCCAGCAGGTTCCACCACATGCCGCGCTCGGTGTGGGCGATGCCCTGCGGGTCGAACGTCCAGACCCGGCCCGCCTTGGTGCGCTCGGCGCGTGTCACGGCGTAGACGTCGGACTTGTTGGAGGTGAGCAGGACGGCGCCCTGGGCGCGCAGCACGCGCGGTACCGCGATGCCGGTGGACTTGCCGGCCCGCGGGGCCATCAGGTCGAGCTCGACGTCCTCGTGGCTGCTGCGCAGTTCGGGCCCCTTGGGGTCGAGGTCGCCCAGCAGGTTGCCGGTCTCGTCCGGATGGAGCCGCTCCCGCCCCTCGAGGCCCGGCCGCAGTTCCCGGGCGCGGGCCTCGATGCCCTTGGGGCACATGCTCGCCAGCTCGCGCCGCCCGGCCAGGCCCTTGGTGCGGCCCGCGCGTTCCAGCAGCAGTCGTACGACGAACGCCGCGGGCACCGCGATCAGTGCGAGCAGGGCGAACATGCCGCCGTAGACCGCGGCCGGCGGGGTGCCCGGCCACAGGGCGCCGGGTCCGTCGCCCGTCAGGTGCGTGGCGGTGGACAGGGCGAACGGCGGGGCGTGCCAGCCGTGTCCGGTGACCCCGGCGCCGAGCGTGCCGCCCGCCCAGCCGACGGTGAACACGGCGAGGGAGGCCCCGGCGAGGGCTGCGATCGCCCAGGGAGCGAGGTCGTGCACGCCGCCGGTCGAGGGGGTTCTGCCGGTCACGCGGTCCACCTCCCGGGCAGGGCTCGCGGTCCCTCCTGGGCGGCCCGCGCCACCTGCGCGGCGGCGTGCGCCACCGACTGCTCGACGGCCGTCTCCTCGGGCGTCCAGCGGGTGTTGGTGTTGTGCAGCCGGCGCTCCGAGTCCGTGATGGCCACCTTGATGGGGATGCCGGGACGGCCGCCGACCTTGATGAGGAACCGGCCCCGGCCCGGCGGCTCCTCGTGCTGGCCGGTGACGCCCCAGCCGGGCGGCGAGGACCACGACGACACGAGTTCGATCTCGCGCCGGGACAGGCCCACCACCTTGCCCAGCTCCTCCATCTCGGCCTTGGGCAGTCCGGCGCACACCACCATTCCGGCCCGCTCGACGAAGCCGCGGGCCTTGGCCCGGTCCGAGTCGGTGCCGAGCGCCTCGGCGTCCTTCAGGGTATGGGTGATCTTGGCGTCGCCGAGGCCCAGGGAACGGTTGAGGCGGGTGAGCGCGTCGATGCGGTCGACGATGCCGGAGGCGGCCCGCAGCGGGCGCCACAGCTCGTCCAGCACGGTGAAGAACCAGCGCCTCGGCGCGAGTCCGGCGTCCGCGAGGGCGTGCGAGGCGGCCACCGTGCCCAGCCCGTCGGACCAGGCGGCGAGCATCGCGGCCGCGGTCAGTTGGGTGTCGGCCTCGCCGATGCCGGAGATGTCGATGCACACGGCGGGCGCGTCCGGGTCGATCCGGGTGGAGGTCTCGGAGGCGAAGGTGCCGCCGAGCGGGCCGTCGAGGATGCCGAGCAGCGAGCGGTGCAGCGGGTCGACCGCGTCCCGGTATCGGGTGTCGTCCCCGCGATCGAGCGTGACCGCGCGCACCCGGTCGGGGCCCTCCGTCAGCACCCGCAGCAGGTCGGGCAGCAGCGCGGGGCGGCCCGGGGTGGTGCGTTCGCGCAGGTGGTGCAGGACCGCGGACAGCACCGACTGCTCGTGGTCGTCCATCGGACGGCCACGCACGATGGTCACCAGCGCGGCCACCATGTTCAGCACCCGCCCGTGCGTCTCGGCCTTCAGCACCTCGCCCGCCTCGCCGCCGATCCGTACGGCCGCCGCGCCCATCGCGCCCGGGTCCAGCACGTTGATGCCGCCCCGGCCGCGGCCGATCGAGATCACCTGGCCGCCCAGGGCGCGCACGGTGTCGGCGTAGTCGGGCTTGAGATCGCCCAGGACCAGCGGGACGACGCCGGTCGCGCTCAGCCCGATCAGCATCCGGTTGACGAGGGTGGACTTGCCCAGGCCCGGCATCCCGAGCATGAACAGGGACGGGTTGGAGATGTAGCGGGCACGGGTGAACCAGTTCAGCGGGTCACCGCAGACCGTGGCGCCGGTGAACAGATGCTGTCCGAGCGGCACTCCGGTCATCGGCGAGCCGGAGCCCGCGGCGAACGGCCACATACCGCACGCCTGCACGGTGGTGGCCCGCCACATGGTCGGCGGATCCATGTAGCCGACCCGGCCGCCCCCGGGGCCGTACCAGCCGCGCGGCGGGACGTAGAGCTCCTTGGGCCGGGACCGCTCCTTCCCGCCGCCCGACTTCTCCGCCTTGCCCTTGCCGGGTCCTGACCCCGCCCACGCGGGATCGGGCGGCGTCGGCGGCCCGCCGGGCCCCGCCCGCCATGCCGCCTCCTCCGCGAGCCGGTCCGCGCGCTCGGCCCTGCGCTCCTCGCTGCGGCGGCTCACAGCGCCTCCTGAAGTTCGTGCGGGATCAGGGTCTGCTCCCACGGGAGGATCCCGGCGGGCAGCGTGCAGGCGAACGCGGCCGCCTGCATCCGGTCCGCGGGCCGCATCAGGACCCGGGAGGCCGCGGTCAGATTGCGTACGGCGACGGTCGCGTCGGCGAGCTGGTCCAGATCGTCGACGGTGACGGTCACCAGCAGTGAGAACTCCACGAGCCCGGCGCCCGACGCCTCCTCCACCGCGGTCTGCTCGGCCGCCCGCATCTCGGAGGCCGCCCGCGCCTGCACCATGCCCCGGCCCGAGGTCGCCATGAACTGCGCGGCGCGCCGGTCCGCCTCGACGATCCGCGCCGAGGTGGCCGGGTCGATGGGCCGGTAGACCAGCGCCACCCGCTTGCGCCGGGTGCCCGGGGTCACCTCCAGCAGGTTCCTGAGCACCGAGGACCGTACGGTGCCGCGCGGCGCGAGGGTCAGCAGCCAGGTCCGGGAGACCCCGGAGTCGTGCTGGTAGCTGCCGACCGTCTCCACCGCTGCGGCCGGTCCGGCGTCCTCCCACTCCAGGCCCGTACCGCCGTACTGGGCGCGGGCGTCGAGGACGTCGGCGGCGACCGCGGGGTCGTAGGCGACCCGGACGACCTCGGCGATCCGCTCGGCCGACAGCGGGTAGGCGGCCCCGCCGCCCGCCGCGATCAGCCCGCTGAGCAGGCCGGGAATGCGGATGGCGAGGTCGGTGACGACGTCCTCCTTGCGGCGCTTCTGGCCGGGCGGCATCCCGTAGGTGAGGGTGACGTAGGTGTGCATCTCCGAGGACGCGGTCGGATAGCGCTCGACGACCTCCTCCATCACCGCGCGGGCGGCGGGCGGCGCGTCCGGGCGGATCCGGGGCAGCACCTCGTGGGCGAGCGCGGTGCCGGGGTCGGGAGCCGTCTCCACGATCAGGGAGGCACCGCGCAGCCCGGGTTCGTGCGCCAACCGGGCCAGCCACTCGCCCCACAGCGCCACCCACACGTCGACCTGGTCGGGGTCGACCAGGGAGCCGCCGTCGGGGTCGCAGCCCAGCACGATCGTGTAGAGGTTGCGCGCCGGGTGGTGCAGGACGCCGAACGGCCGGTCGTAGGCGTCGCGGCCCTCGATCGCGGTGACCTTGTTGAGCAGCCCCGGCGGCCGGAACCGCCCGCCGGGCCGCGCGGACAGCGGACCGGAGACGTACAGGTGCGCGCCCTTGGCCTTCCGGTTGCGCCAGCCGATGCGCAGGGCCAGCAACTGGTAGACGTTGCGCCCGTCCTGGGTGCGGATCGCGAGCGGGGTCAGCAGCGCCACCACCGGCACGAACACGACCAGCGCCGCGTACAGCGAGATCAGGGACGCGAGCAGCGTGACGACGAGACCGCCGAACACGCCGAACGTGCCGACGAGCCCGAGCGGCCCGAGTCCCGGCCGCCGTGGCCGGCGCCAGTTTCCGTAGGTGGGGCGGGTGACGGCTTCCGTGGACATGAGCGTCCGGTATCCCTTCCTGGGTCTTCGGGTCTTCGGGTCTTCGGGTCTTGGGGTCTTCGGGTCTTGGGGTCTACGACGCCGGGGCCGGGGCTCCTCCCCGGGGAGCGGGGAGGCCGCCGGACCGGGCTGTGCAGTGGGGAGGGCCGCCGGACTCCGCGGGGGGAGCGGATGTCCGACGGCCCGTCCAGGGGGCGGCGGGTGCTCTCGACGCACCTCGCCACCCGGTCCTCGGGATCAGCGGTGCGAGCCGCCGCTGCTGGGGTTGTGGCCCTGGTCGCCGTCGGCGCCCTCCAGGGAACCGGAGGCGGCGTTGCCGAGCACCTGGGCCGCGGTCACCGCCGCGCCGAGGATCGCACCGGCCGGTCCGCCGGCCGCTGTCGCCGCCCGTCCGGCACCGGCACCGGCGCCCGCGCCGCCCGCCCCGGCTCCGCCGCCCGGGCCCCTCGAGCCCCTGGAGCCGCCGGAGCCGTTCACGCCCGCCGACCCGGAGCCGCCGGACGCGCCGCTCGGACCGGGTTTGCCCGACGCGCCGGAGCTGCCGCCGCCGCTGCCGCCGAGCGACCGGGCGCCGGAGGCCAGGGCGCCGCCCGCCGCCTGCGCCCCGCCGCCGTACGCGGAGGCACCGCCGAGCGCGGCGGTGGCGGGCACCACCAGTTTCAGCAGCGCCGGCAGAGCGACCGCGGACAGGAGCATCACGCCGATACCGGCGATGCGTTCGTTGACCGCGTTGCCGCCCTGATTGCCGTCGTCGCTCGACACGATCATCTCCGAGCCGGCGTACAGCACCAGAGCCGCCGCGGGTTTGTACAGCAGCCAGGCGATCATCCAGCCGATGTGCTTGCGCCACCAGCCGCTGCCCCAGTCGGTCATCGACGCCGCCGCGGCCAGCGGGAGGGTGCCCAGCAGCAGCGTCATGACGCCGAGCCGGATGTACATCAGGATCGTCTGGATGATGCCCGCGATCAGCAGCAGGAAGGCCAGGACCAGCAGCAGGAAGGCCTCGATCCCGGAGCCGTCCGAGCAGGCACCGACCTTGGTCAGGACGTCCTGGGCGCCCGTGTTGAACAGGTGCGTGGAGTAGTCGTCGGCGACCGCGGCGGCCGCCAGGACGACGGTGGTGGAGGCCCCCGACACCAGGATGACGCGCAGCAGGCCCTTCAGCGCGGCGGTGCCCGCGGTACCGCGCCGTTCGACGGCCATACGCGCGGCCGCGAAGAGCAGCGAGCCGACCGCGAGGTAGACGACGAGCCACTGCGTCTGGCCGTTGACGTTCTTCGCCGTGGTGGTCCCGGCCAGGGTGGGCACCCCGGTGGCCAGCGCCCCGAACACCGCGATGGCGCCAGCGAGGATGGTCTTGGCGATCAGTTCGACGATGGTGCCGATCGGGTCGCCCAGGAAGTCGAAGAAGCCCTTCACCAGGTCGAGGACCGGACTTCCGGTGGAGCCGCAGTTCATGTCAGGCCCCCCAGAGGACGTAGCCGGACGGGTTGCCCTGCATCGTGGTCACGGACGTGTGCAGGGAGCCGTCGTCGTCGGGCAGGACCTTCCAGTCCCCGTCCCTGAAACGCAGGACGATGGTGGTCTGCGCGTAGCCCTGGCCGGTTCTGATCAGCAGGCTGACGTGCGCGGCACGGCCGGTGTACGAGGTCACCGCGAAGCCCGCGTACGTGCCCACGGACAGACCGGGGCTCTGCTCGACGCTGTCGATGTCCGGGACGGTCGAGCGCTGGAACTCGAACAGGTCGCGCCCGTGCCCCGCCACCACCTGCTGGCGGCTGACGGTGCGCCAGCTCGACCCGCTCATCTGGGAGGGGATCACGGTGGCCGCCAGCGCGGCCCCGACCGGCGTGTGCGCGTAGCACCACCGCAGAGGTCCGGTCGTCCGGGTCGGCCCGGCCGACGCGGAGACCGGCACCCGCGCGACGCCGAGCGTGTGCCAGCTGATGTCCTTCGGCGCGGACGTGGGCAGCGCGTCCCCCGCGCTGTCGTCGGTCCGGCAGCCGTCCGGCCGCCCGTCCTTCGGCGCGGACGCGCCGGACAGCGGGCCGTCGGACGCCGCCGCGTTCGCGTCGTCGCCGCCGGACGTCAGCGCGACGAACCCGGCCAGCAGCACCACGAGGCCGAGGAACCCCGCCGACAACTGCCAGTTGCGCTGCCTCCAGTACGGTCCGGACTCCTCGGTCCGCCGTTGCCTGCGCATGAGCATCCCGCCCGTCCGCCCGCTCACGCGAAGACGAAACTGACCAGCGGACCGGCGGTGGCGACCAGCACACAGCCGCCCAGCACCATACCGAGGCGGCTCATGTGCTCCGAGCTCTCGCCGCGCTTGAGGGAGACGGCCATCATCGCGCCGGTGACCAGCACGCCGAGCACGCCGGCCGCGGTGCCCGCCCAGGCCACGATGCCGAGGACCGTGTTGACCTTGCCGGTCAGTTCGCCGGGGGCGTTGCTCACCGGTTGCGGCACACCGCCGGAGGGGGCGGGAGCGGCGGCCAGGATGTTGGAGGCTTCGAGGAGCAGTGAGGACATGGAGATCTCCGTGGAATGAGTGCCCCGCGTGCGCGGGAGGGGGACGGTCGGTGGGGGAAGGCGCGCGCGGACCTACGGCCCGAGGAGGGACAGGTCGCCGAGGAACGACACGAGCGGCCCCGCGGTCGCGGCGACCAGGCAGGCGATGGTGACGAAGAAGACGCCGCGGAAGTGGACGCCGCCCTCGCCCGGTTCACCGCGGTTGAGCTGGACGGCCATGTTGATGCCGACGACCATCAGCCCGAAGACGCCGCCGGCCGAGGCGCACCAGGCGAGGAGATTGATGATCGTGTGCGCACCCTCGGGCGGGGTGTAGGTGTCGGCCAGGAACCGGACACCGAGCAGGGGAGGGATCACGACACTGCCCCCTCGCCGTGGCGCGCGCCGCCCACCAGTTCGGCGAGCCGGTCGAGCTGTCGGGGCAGGACCTTGGGGGTGGCGCCGGTGCGCCACGCCGGTATCCACGGCACCCGTCGTACCGGGACGGCCGAGCGCAGCACGCGGATACGGCGCAGCAGACGGAGCGGCAGCCGGCCGGGGGCGTCGGCGACGAGGACCACGGCGAGCAGGTCGAGTCCCTGCGGGGCGCGCCCGTCCTTCAGTGCGCCGAGCGCCTGGGACACGGACCGCAGTCCGCGTGCGCTGGTCCGCCCGACGAGCACGATCCGGCGTGGTTCGCCGCGCGCCGGGTCCGGCCAGCGGGCCCCGACGTCGGTCCCGCCGAGCACCTCGACCAGGGAGGTGACACCGGCGCCGCCGTGTGCCTTGACCCAGCCGACGTCGTCGCGCGACCGGCCCCGGACCGGGCCGGGACGGCGGGGCTCGCCCCAGGCCGGTTCGGGGGAGGGGACGGCGGAGAGACGGCTCGGGGACTGCGGAGCGGACCGCGGAGCGCTGCGGCCTGCTGCGGGCGCCGCTCCGGGGGCGGGGGCGGTGCTCTGGGTGGGGGCGGCGGTCTGTGCCGTTGCCGGGGCCTGCGCGGCTGCTGTGGCCTGTGCCGCGTGGGGGGCTTGCGCCGTGTCGGGGGCTTGCACCGCCGCCGGGGTCTGCGTCGGCACGGTGGTCGGTGCCTGCGCGGTGGTCGGTGCCTGACCGGTGGCCGGTGCCTGCGCGGCGGTCGGCGACTGCCCGGTGGTCGGTGTCGGCGCGGTGGTCGGCGACTGCCCGGTGGTCGGTGTCGGCCCGGACCTGGGGGTGCTCGGCCCCCGGACCCAGCCTCCCGACTGGACCGGCGGCCTTGCCGAAGACGTTTCCATGGCTGCCCCGCCCCCTTCTTGCCTCGTGTGTCCGCTGCTCTGACTCAATTTGGTTTCCACTGATTTGAACTTGTTTGTTCCGTCGCCCGTTTCGATCTCCCGAGCCGGTCGGACAGCACAACGGGCCGCCCAGGTACAGCGGTTCAAGGTGAGAGGAAGAAGGCGGACACCCATGGGCGTGGATCAGGGAGAGAAGGGCGGCGCGCCGCCCCGGGCGTCGGCCGGGCAGGACGAGGAGAGCGGGTCGAAGACCGCCAGGAACACGGCGATCGCCGCCGGGGGCGCCGGCTGCCTGCTCTTCCCGCTCGGCCTGGCCGGCGGGACCGTCATCGTCATCGTCTTCTGCGGGTTCGGCGTGCTGCTGGCCCCGCTCATCGCGATCTACCTGCTCTTCCACAGCATCTTCGGCGGCGGGGGCGGCGGCGACATCCCGGGCCCGAGCGACGCGAGTTCGGTACTGGCCGTCTTCCAGGGCGACGGCCAGGGCGACCTCGACACCTCGACGGTTCCCGAGGACCTGCTGGACCCCATCCAGAAGGCCGGCGCGGTGTGCAGCGCCATCGGCCCGATCGTGATCGCGTCCCAGATCGAGAAGGCGTCCGGCTTCAACGCCTCGTTGACCGGCCCGGACGGCAGACAGGGCATCTCGCAGCTGCTCCCCGCCGTCTTCACGCAGTACGGCAAGGACGACGACGGCAACGGCAAGACGTCCGCGCTGGACGCCAAGGACTCGATCACGGCCCAGGGGCGGTACATCTGCGATCTGGCCGGCCAGGCACAGCAGTTGATCGACGCCAACGAGGCCGTCGGCAGCGTCCTGGATCTCGCCCTGGCCGGGTACGACGTGGGAATGGACGCCGTCCGCGCGGCCAAGGGCGTGCCGAAGACGGCCGAGGCGCAGGGGTATGTCGCGGCGGTCCGCGCCCAGTTCGCCAAGTACGCGGGGGTCGCGGCCATCCCGTCGGGCACGCCCACACCCACCGGTGTCCAGACCTCCCTGCCCACCGCAGTGCCCACCGAGTCCCTCTCCCCGGCATCCGCTCCCTGAGGAGGACGGCCATGACCCGCTACGAAGTGCTCATCTCCGACGAGGGGTTCGCCGTCGTCGACGGGGAGTCCCTCGTCCCCGCGACGGGGCAGTCCGTCCACGAGGCCGTACTGGACCGCCTCCAGCAGTACGCCGTCGAACGGGACGCCGCCGTCGAGGCGACCGTGAACGACGGCCCGGAGAGCGGCCCCTTCGTCCTGGAGGTGTCCCCGGACGGCTCCAGCCGCCTGCTCGTCCCGACGGCGAAGGCTCGGCCCGTCCAGCCCGAGCAGTCCGAGCAGTCCGTCCAGCCCGAGCAGCCCGAGCAGTCCGAGCGGCCCGACCTCGGATCCGTGCCGCGGGAGGCATCCTTGCCGCAGCCCGGCCCGGCCGACGACAGAGCCGGTGGCGGCCGGGCCGAGGACAGGGCGGCCGGCGGTACGGCCGTCGCCACCGCCGTGGCCCGGGCCGCCGCTGCCGCACGGGCCGCCGCCCCGGCACCGGCCCTCGTACCGGCCCTCGTACCGGCCGTGCTCCTCCCCTCGGAACTCGCCGGACCGATCGGCCGGATCAACGACCTCGCGGCTGCCGGACTGCTGGACGAGGCGTACGCGCTCGCGAGCGAACTGCGCGAGAACCTGACCGAGGAGGCGGGCGCCGACGATCCGCGCGCGCTGGAGACGCGGGCCGTGGAGGCATACATCGCGCACCTGCGTGGCGATCACCGTCAGGCCGTCGTGCTGGCCCTGGCCGTCGCCCGGATCCGGTGCCGCGCCGGGGACCGGCGGGCGCCGGAGGACGTGGTGCGGGCGGCGGCCGCCTGGCAGTGGCTCGACGACGACCGCGCGGCCGCGGCACACGGGCGCGAACTGCTGCACATGTGGGCCCAGTTGGACCACCACGGCGCGCTGTTGCCGGTCCACGGAGAGCTCGCCGGACGGGTCCGCAGACGGGTGGACGCGCTGGAGGACGCCTGTCTCTGAGCTTCCCCGCACCTGCTGTGGCCTGCGCGTATATCGCCGTCATCGCGATGTGGACCGGTTGTGGATCGCCCGTGGACGGCACATCGAACGAACGTGCATCGCCCGTCGCGACACTCCGAGCTCCAGGAGACCCGGCCCCCGGTCCGCGCACCGGGGGCAGGTCACCCCGAAGAGCAGGAGCACACCATGAACGTGACGGTCATCGGATCGGCATGCGCCGTCTCTCCCGAGGAGCGGGCGCTGCGGGACCTCTACCTGCAACACGGCCCGGCGCTGTACTCGTACGTGCTGGGCATGCTGGGCGGGGACACCCACCGCACCGAGGACATCCTCCAGGAGACGCTGCTGCGCTGCTGGAACAAGCGGACCCTGGCCGACGGCGAGGGCATGGCGGTGCGACCCTGGATGTTCCGGATCGCCCGCAACCTCGTCATCGACGCGCATCGCACGCGGATGGCCCGGCCGGCCGAGATCGCCGGCGACTCCTGGCTGACCGACATGTGCGTCGAGGCCGACGACATCGAACGGATGCTGTCGTCGATGGTCGTACGGGACGCGCTGCGGTCGCTGACCCCGGCGCACCGTGAGGCACTCCGGGCGACGATCTTCGCGGACCGCACCACGCAACAGGCGGCCGACGTCCTCGGCGTCCCGCAGGGCACGGTGAAGTCCCGGGTGTACTACGCCCTGCGCAGTCTGCGGACAGTGCTGGCGGACCACGGGGTGAACTGAACACCCCTTGTCATACGGCTGGTTCAGCTCGGTCCTGCTCCAGTTCGTGCAGCCGGCGCCGTACCACGTCGGCCTCCGCGTGGGCGAGTTCCTCCAGCAGGGCGAGTGCCGCGTCCAGCGCCGTACGGGCGGCGCCGCGGTCGCCGATGGCGAGGTGGGCGTCCGCGAGATGACGCAGGACGTCGGCTTCCAGGAACCGGTCCCCGATCCCCTGGAACAGCCGCGCCGACACCTCGAAGTGTTCGATCGCCTCCGGGTACCGGGCGAGGTGGTGCAGGGCGTAGCCGAGGGTGTCCTGCGTGGACGCCTCGCCGTAGGGGTCGCCCAGGTCCTGGTAGAGCAGGATGGCCTCCGTGCAGCGTTCCAGAGCCTTCCCGTGCTCGCCGATCAGGATGTACGTCCACGCGACCTGGTTGAGCACACCGGCCTCGCCGCTGACGTCGTCCTCGGACCGGTACAGCTCGACGGCCTGCGCGTAGTGGTCGAGCGCCTCGTCGCGGCGGTCCGTCCGGTTGCACAGGTAGGCGAGGCCGCGATGGGCGCGGGCCTGGCCGCTGGCGTGGCCCGCCGCGCGGAACAGGCCGAGACCGGATTCGAGGTGCTCCCGTGCCCGCGCCGCGTGGTTGAGCTGCGAGTGCGCCACACCCAGTCCGCACAGGGAGTACGCCTGGCCGGTCACGGAACCCAGCTTCCGGGCCGACCACAGCGCCGCGGTGTTGATCTCCAGCAGGTCGTGCCAGTAGCCGAGCCGGTTGAAGTACACGTCCAGGGCAGCGGCGATGCGCCAGGCGTGCGCGTCGAAGCCGTGTGCGGCGGCGTGGGCGACGATCTCGCGCAGCACGTACCGCTCGGTGCGCAGCCACGCGGTCGCCCGGGCGCGGTCGTTGAACCGCAGCGGCGCCACGTCCGTTGTGCTCGGCGGCAGAGGGATCCGCTCACGGAACGGATCGAGGACGACGGAGGCTTGGTGCGCGCTGAACAGGAAGTGGTCGTGCATCCTGAGCAGCGCCGCGCCGCGCGCCGGCTCGTCGTCCTCGGCGTGCGTGAGCTCCGTGGCGTACGCGCGCAGCAGGTCGTGGAAGTCGAACCGTCCGGGTGCCCGCTCGATGAGCAGACTCGCCCCGGTCAGCTCGGTCAGTACCGTGCGCACCCGGCGCGCGGGCACATCGGCCAGCGCGGCGGCCGCGTCGGTGGTGATGTCGGGGCCGGGGTGCAGGGCGAGGCGGCGGAAGAGACCGGCCGCCTCGGGCGAGAGCGCACGGTAGGACCAGGAGAAGACGGCGCGGGCATCGGTGCCGAGGTCGCCGCCGGAGAAGGCGTCCAGACTGCCGTGGTCCTGGCGCAGTTCGGCGGCGATGTCGGCGAGCCGGAAGCCGGGGTGCAGGGCGGCGCGCGCCCCCACGATCGACAGCGCGAGCGGCAGCCTGGCGCACAGGCCGACGATGGCCCGGGCGGCCTCCGGCTCGGCGTCGATGCGTGCGTCGCCCAGCCGACGGGCCAGCAGTTCGAGGGATTCCCCGGCGGACAGCGGGCCCAGCGTGAGCGGATGGGCGCCGTGCCGAGCCACCAGCCCGCTGAGCCGGCTGCGGCTGGTGACGATGACGAGACAGCCGGGGGCGGCGGGGAGCAGCGGCACGACCTGCTCGGTGTCGGCCGCGTTGTCCAGCACGATCAGGACCCGCCGGCCGGCCAGGACGCTGCGGAAGAGGGCGGCCTGCGCGTCGAGCCCCTCGGGGACCGCCTGCTGGGCGATGCCGAGCGCCACGAGGAACGTCTCGATCGCCTCGCCCGGTTCCATCCGGGACGCGGACGGGTCGTAGCCGCGCAGGTTGACGTACAGGCTGCCGTCGGGGAACCGGTGGGCGGTCCGGTGGGCCCAGTGCACGGCGAGGGTCGTCTTGCCCGCACCGGCCATTCCGCTGATCAGGCCGATCACCGTGGTCCGCGGATGCTCCCGGTGCGGCAGCAGCGCGGCGAAGTCCTTGAGTTGGGCCCGGCGCCCGGTGAACATGGCGAGATCGGTGGGCAGTTGACTGGGCCGTACGATGTCGGCGGGACGGCCCGGATCGTCCTGGCCGGCCGTGCCGTCGTCGTCGCCGTCGTTGTCGTCGAAGTCCGGGTGGGGGCCGCCTGCTTCGTCCGCGAAGCCGGGACCAGGGCCGTCCGCTGCGTCCGCGAGACCCGGGCGGCCGGGGCCGGGACCAGGGCCGCCCGTTTCGCCGGTGGTGAGCGGGCCGGTCGAACCGCCGCCGCTCGTCGGTGTGCCGGAGGAGTCGAAGGGGCCCGGTCCCTCGGAGCGGGAGGGCGTCACCGGTGCGGGACCGTCCGCGAGGAGTTCGGCGTGCAGGGTGCGCAGGCGCGGGCCCGGTTCGATGCCGAGCCGCTCGGCGAGGGTACGGCGGGTGCCGTCGTACACGTCGAGCGCCTCCGCCCGGCGCCCGCTGCGGTACAGGGCGACGAGGAGCAGCTCGCAGAGCGTCTCGCGCAGCGGGTGCGTCTCGTACAAGGCGGTGATTTCCGGCAGCATCCGCGCGTGCTCGCCGAGGTCGGCCTCGATGCGCAGCCGCGTCTCCAGGACGGCCAGCCGCCGCTCCTCCAGCCGACGCCGCTCGATCTCCGCATGCGGTCCCGGCACTCCGGCGAGCGGGACGCCCTCCCACAACTCAAGCGCGCTCTGCAGCAGTTGTACGGCGGCCAGGTCGTCGCCCGCGGCGTGCCGGGCCTCGGCCCGCCCGACGAGGTCCTCGAACCGGTCGATGTCGCCGGTGGCGGCGTCGCGGCTCAGGGCGTACCCGTCACCGAGGGAGACCACGAGCCGCGGTGCTTCGTTCAGGGGCCGGTCGGGTTCGAGGAGTCTGCGCAGCCGTGAGACGTAGGTCCGCAGCACGGAGACGGCGGCCGTCGGCGGTTCGGTGCCCCAGATCCCGTCCACGAGTTCGCCGACACCGACCGCCCGGCCGCGTCGCAGGAGCAGCAGGGCGAGGACGGCGCGCTGCTGGGGCGGTCCGAGCACCAGCTCCGTGTCGTGCCGCCAGGCGCGCAGCGGACCCAGCACACAGAACCGGAATGACTCCTTCGAACGTGCGTCCATCCGCAGGACAGTAGCCAACGAAGGCCTCGCCGTCAGGCGGAACGGTCGTTCCCGGACATGCGCCCGGCGACTCGTCCGGAACCCGAGGTAACCGGGGTCCGTTTTCGAACGATCTTGCCTGGAGCGGGAACTGTGCGGGAGTGACGGCAGCTTCGCGGGAATGATGGGGATGTGTGCGCACGAGTGCTGGGGGGACGCAGTGGCCGTCTACGATCTGAAGAGCCGCCTGGTCGTCGGTATCGCTTCCAGTGCACTGTTCGACCTGGCGGAGGCCGATGCCGTCTTCCGTGATCAGGGCGCGGATGCCTACCGTGCCTATCAGGAGGAGCACCTGGGCGACACGTTGGACCAAGGCGTCGCCTTCCCCTTCATCCGCAGACTGCTGTCCCTGAACGACCTCTCACCCGACGACCCTCTGGTCGAGGTCGTCATCCTGTCCCGCAACGATCCCGACACCGGGCTGCGGGTCATGCGGTCCATCCAGTCGTACGGCCTGCCGATCAGCCGGGCCATCTTCATGCAGGGCCGCTCGCCCTATCACTTCATGCCCGCCCTGAACATGTCCCTGTTCCTGTCCGCGAACGAGGACGACGTGCGCGAGGCCGTCGCGCTCGGGCTGCCCGCGGGCCGCGTCCTCGGCCCGGCAGTGGCCGACGAGGGGGACGACCAGGATCTGCGGATCGCGTTCGACTTCGACGGAGTGCTTGCCGACGACGCCTCGGAACAGATCTATCAGTCCGGCGGCATCGACGACTTTCGTTTCCATGAGACGACGAACGCCGCCACCCCGCACGACCCGGGTCCCCTGCGGGACTTCCTCGCAGGCGTCAACCGGCTCCAGCGGCGGGAGGAAGAACAACGGGCAGCGGACGCCGACTACAGGATCCGCGTCCACGTCTCCCTCGTCACCGCCCGTGGCGCGCCCACTCACGAACGCCCGGTGCGCAGCCTGAAGAACTGGGGTGTGACCGTCAACGACGCCTTCTTCCTCGGCGGCGTGGACAAGGGCACGATCATGGAGGTCCTCAAGCCCCACATCTTCTTCGACGACCAGGTCGGCCACCTGACCGGTACCGCCCGCAGCACGCCCAGCGTGCACGTCCCCTTCGGGAAGATAAACGAACCCGACCGCTCGGCGTCCTAGTCCCGCGACCGGGACGTCGGGGCGCGGCGGACCGCCGAGATCAGTCCGCCGGGCTGTTCCTGGCGCTGCGGCGGGGTGCTGATCGGGCGGCCGTAGGCGGCGGCGCGTTCGCGCAGGGTGCGGGTGTCGGCCTCCCAGCCGTGTCCGGCCAGCCAGGCGACCGGGTCGTCGGGCATCTCCGAGACCCACAGGGACGCCGCGGACCCCGGCGCGGCGTCCGTGGCGAAGCGCTCGATCACGCCGGGCGAGCCCAACGTCAGCCCCATCCGGCTGCCCGGCGCCGACTGCGTGCTGATCCGGGCCAGCAGCAGCTCCACCGCGTCCTGGGGGAGATAGATCAGCAGCCCTTCGGCGATCCACACGGTCGGTACGGCCGCATCGTGCCCTGCGGCGGCCAGCGCGGCCGGCCAGTCCTCACGCAGGTCCACCGCGACGGTGATCCGCTCGCAGCGTGCGACGGCCCGCTCCTGGCGCAGTACCGAAGCCTTGAAGTCCAGTGGGTCGGCGGTGTCGACCTCGAACAGCCGGGTGCCCTCGGGCCAGTCCATCCGAAAGGCCCGGCTGTCCATGCCGGCGCCGAGGAGTACGACCTGCCGGATACCGGACGCGCAGGCCTGCCGCACCAGGTCGTCGAGGAATTTCGTCCTGATGACGATGGAGAACGACACGGCCAGCCGGCGCAGTCGCGCCGCCTCGTCATCATCGGGCAGCGGCGTCGAGGAGGGCCACAGGCCGCCCGCGGCGGCGAAGGCCCGTGCCAGTGGGTCGCGGAACAGCGCGTTCTCCCGCTCGCTCTCCAGCGCCCGCACCCTGGCCACCCCCACCGCCGTGGCCCACACACCCGACGGCCGCACCCGCTCCTGCCCATCAGTCACCGCGCCAGCCTAGACGACGAACCTGTCCGCTTCGTTCGGCGGAGGCGGTTCACCCGGCGCCGTAGTAACCGTGGTCCATCCGGAACCTCATGGGGTCGGTGCCGACTGCTCGGATGTGCCCGATCAACAGGGACCGTACCGGCTCGGGCAGCTGCCTGCCGTGTGCTGCGGTCCATTCGAGGGACGCGAAGAGCCCTGCCGCGCCGTCGAGTTGGGCCGGGCTCGGCGGGCGAGCAGCTCGCCCTCCAGGCCGTGCACCATGATCGTCGGCCGGCCGTTGCACAGGCATCGGTCGCCGGTACCGCCGTCCACGATGGCCAGCAGCCGGGCCAGGTCGGCGATCTCGGCACCGGTCACCACGGTCCGCGCCGCGCCGACGGAGTCCGCCTCGTCGGGAGATGCCTCGGTGATCACGACGGCCCGGCACGGCTGAGTACCTCGCGCAGACGCGCTGTGGTGGGAGCGCCCTCATGCATGCCCGTCGTTCCCTCGTTCGGTGTCGAGCCTGTCGGCAGGCACTCGTTCGATGCGGGTCCAGCCCCTCCAGCCACGTTCCTTCAGTATGGCCAACACCAGTTCGGCATTCGGTGCGGACTCGAGCACGGCCGAGTCCATCAGGTCGACGAACTGGTCGTCCAAGCCGTCGGTACCGCCCACCTCGCCGGCCTCCACGGCGCGAATCATCAGACGTTCCAGGATGTCGGCGATCTCGACGATCCGTGGATCGTCGGCCGGCCAGTCGAACTCCCCGGTGAAGAAGCTGTAGAGCTTCACCATGTCGGGGTCGTCCAGCTCCTCGTGCTTCTTGGCGATCACGGAGTCGATCAGGTGCGGCACCTGCGCGGCGATCATGATCCAGGCATCCCGCTCCAGCTCGATGTACGGCTCCCCGACGCCGAGGCCGCGCAGCCGGTCGAGGTAGCCCACGACGCTCTGCGGCAGTGCCAGGTGCTCTCCGGTGGCGAGGCGGGCGAGTCGGCTGCGGGTGTCCTGCAGCCGCCGGATCTCGGCGCGCAGATGTTTGTCGATCTCCTGGACGCCGTCGGCGAACTCCTGCGGGCCGGCGTCGAGGAGTTCCTGCACCCTGGCCAGCGGTACGCCGGCATCGGCCAGGGTGTGGATCCGGATCAGCCGCACGACCGCGGCGGCGTCGTAGGTCCGGTACCCGGACCGGTTGCGCTCGGGCTCGGGCAGCAGCCCGATCTTGTGGTAGTGGCGTACCGCCCGTACCGTCACCCCGGCGTACGCCGCGAGCTGGCTGATGGTGAGCATGTGTCCCAGCCTGCCTCAGGCGATCTTCCGGCGGTAGGCGGCCATCGCAAAGACGTACGCCACGACCAGGATGCCCATACACCACGCGAGCGCGGTCCAGATGTCGCCGCCGACCGGATGGCCCGTGAACAAAGCACGGATCGTGTTGACGATCGATGTCACCGGCTGATGCTCGGCGAACCAGCGCACGGGGCCGGGCATCGTCTTCGTGGGCACGAACGCCGAGCTGACGAACGGCAGGAAGATCAGCGGGTAGGCGAACGCGCCCGCTCCCTCGACCGACGACGCGGAGAGCCCGGGGATCACGGCGAGCCAGGTCAGGGCCAGGGTGAACAGGAGCAGGATGCCGGCGATCGCGAGCCATGCCGTCACTCCTGCCCCTGAGCGGAAGCCCATGAGCACAGCGACGCCCACGACGAGCACGAGCGCGATCAGATTGGCGACCAGCGAGGTGACGACATGGGCCCACAGCATTCCCGACCGCGCGATCGGCATGGACTGGAACCGTTCGAAGATCCCGCTCTTCACATCGGTGAACAGCCGGAAGGCGGTGTAGGAGACGCCGGATGCGACGGTCATGAGCAGGATGCCGGGCAGCATGTAGTTCACGTACGGAACCTGCCCGGTGTCGATGGCACCGCCGAACACGTAGACGAACATCAGCATCATGGCGACCGGGGTGATGACGGTCGTGATGATGGTGTCCATGCTGCGTGTGACATGGCGCAGGGTCCGCCCCGTGAGCGCGGCGGTGTCGCTGAAGAAGTACGCGGTCATTTCCGTCCCCCCGTGGTCACGCCGGTGGCGTCGCTCTTGTCGCCGCCGCCGACGACGGCGAGGAAGATCTCCTCCAGGGTCGGCTGCTTCTCGACGTACTCGACCTTGGCGGGCGGGAAGAGCCGCTTGAGCTCGGCGAGGGTGCCGTTCACGATGATCCGGCCCTGGTGGAGGATCGCGATCCGGTCGGCCAGCTGCTCGGCCTCTTCCAGGTACTGCGTGGTGAGCAGCACCGTCGTTCCGTTTCCGGCGAGTTCCCTGACCGCGTCCCACACCTCGATGCGGGCCTCGGGGTCGAGTCCGGCCGTCGGCTCGTCCAGGAAGATCACCGGCGAATTCCCTACGAGACTCATCGCGATGTCCAGCCGGCGGCGCATCCCGCCCGAATACGTGGAGACTCGCCGCGCGCCCGCCTCGCTCAGCGAGAACCGCCGCAGCAGGTCGTCCGCGGTCCCGCCCGGGTCCTCGAGGTGGCGCAGCCTGGCGACGAGGACGAGGTTCTCCCGGCCGCTGAGGATCTCGTCGACGGCCGCGAACTGCCCGGTGAGACTGATGGATTCCCGCACGTTCGCCGGTTGCGTGGCGACGTCGAAGCCATTGACGCCCGCCGTCCCCGCGTCGGCCGTCAGGAGCGTGGCGAGGATCCTCACGGTCGTGGTCTTGCCCGCTCCGTTGGAGCCGAGCAGGGCGAAGATGCTGCCCGGCGCCACGTCGAAGTCCACGCCTCGCAGCACTTCGAGCTTTCCGTACGACTTCTGCAGACCCTGTACGCGAATCGCCGGACCGGCGATCGATGGGGCTGTCATGCTCATCTGCCTCCTTCGCGGAGCTCTTCCGGGCGACTGCGCGGAAGCTCATGCCGGAAGGATGGAGGGTTGACCCAGCGTCAAGGTCAAGCCCGCTCCGACCACGGGATCCGGATCGCGTCGACCTCATGCGGGACACAGCCGGGCTCACCCGACGTGCGCTCAGCGGCCCCGCCGGAACCAGCCGCGACGGGTGGGCGACACCGGTTCGGGCTGCGCGGCGCCGAACGGCGGGAGGGTCTTGAAGCCGTCGTCCAGGACGACGGTCGCGCCGATCCGTCGGAGGGCGCTGCGGACCAGGGACAGCGGGTGGGTCGGGAACCGCTCGTCCCACTCCTCGTCATCGGCGACGTGGTACGGCAGCGGGACCTCGAGATCCGGCGCGTACGGATGCGGCTCGCAGTAGTCGGCGGGACCGACCCGGTCGAGGATCACGGCTTCGCGTCGGCCCGGCTCGCTCAGTGCTCTTCGGACCGGTGTACGAGGTCGCTCGGATCGGTGTTGGCGCCGCAGAGGACGACGCAGACCTTCTCGCCCGGACCGGGCCGGTAGCCGTGGCCCGGTGCGGTGGGCCGGCCGGGCTGGTCTGCGGAGGTGAGGGCGGCGAGGGCGGTGGCTGCACCGTGCTCGACCGCCACCTTGCGGTGGTCCCACAGGGCCTGTCGGGCGCGGACGATCTCGGCGTCCGGTACGAGCACGGAGTGCACTCCGTCCTGCCGGGCGGCGTGCAGGGCCATGGCGGAGACGCGGCGTGCGCCGAGGGAGTCTGCGGCGACCGAGTCCACGGTGACATCGGTGACGGTGCCGGACCGGAGGGCGGCGTCGAGGGCGCGGCAGTTCTCGGGTTCGACCGCGACGGTGCGGATGCCGTGATGCCGGGCGGCGGTGGCCACTCCGGCGAACAGGCCTCCGCCGCCGACTGCGACCACCACGGTGTCCAGGCCGGGGATGTGGTGGCGGATCTCGTCGAGCAGAGTGCCGGCCCCGGCGGCGATGAGCGGATGGTCGTAGGCGTGACTCGCCAGGGCGCCCGTCGTGTTCGTGAACTCCTCGCAGGCCGCGAGGGCTTCGGCGTACTCGGAGCCGACGAGGCGTACGTCGGCGCCGTAGCCCCGCAGCTTGGCCACCTTCACTGCCGGGGCGTTGGCCGGCAGGAAGACGGTGGCCCGCACTCCCTGTTGCTGCGCCGCCCAGGCGCACGCCAGTCCGGCGTTGCCGCCGGAGGCGATGGTGACTCCGGCGTCGGGGAAGGTGCCTGCTTCGCGGTGGGCCCGGATGAAGTTCTGGGCGCCGCGGGCTTTGAAACTTCCGGTGTGCTGCATGAACTCGAGGGCCAGCCATACCTGGCAGGGTTCCTCGGGCCGGTCCTCGATGGGGCCGCGGCCGGCGGTGCGGATGGTACCCGGGTCCACTGGGGTGACGGCGACGGGCCGGACGCGTCCGGCGATCCGGTCGGTGGCGGCCTTGACGTCGCCATAGGTGAGGGCGTGCATGGTGTTGCTCCAGTCAGGGTCGGGACCAGGCGATGAGCCGGCCGGGCTGAACAGCAGCGCGTCGCCCGCAGGGGGTCAGGCACACGTATCGCCGGCGCTCGACCGTCGCGGATCGGCAGCCGCAGGCCGCCGGTACCGATCCGCGTCGAGACGCCGGAACTGCCGGCATGTCGCCTCCGCGCGGGACGGTGAGCCCAGCATGGCGATACGATGTACCGTACGCTGACTCGCATGCCTAGGCAATCCGCTTCCCTGGACCTCGCAACCCCTCGCCACATCGCCGAGACAGCCCTCCGGATCGTGGACCAGGACGGGCATACCGCCCTCAGTTTCCGCACCCTGGCCGCGGCGCTGGACATCTCCGTCGCCGCACTCCAGCGCCGCTGCACCGACCTGGCCGGCCTGCTGGACCTGGTCACCGACCATCTGGCCGCCCGACTGCCGCACATCCCCGCCGACGCCGACTGGGCCAGTGCCACCGAGCAGCGGTTCAGCGCGCTGTACGAGCTGCTGACGGCCCATCCGGGCTTGGTCGCCCTGCGCGGCGCGCGGCCCTGGCTCGGCCCGCAGCTCCTCAAACGGCTGGTGGAGCCGCAGCTCGCCCACTCCCTCAAGGCCGGCATGACACCCGAGGCGGCGATCGTCACCTACCGGCGGCTGTACCTCCTCACGCTCGGCAGCGCGAGCTTCGTAGATCACCGACATCCGAAGACCGCCCAGACCGCCACCCGCCAGGCACTGGCCGCGCTCGACCCCGAGGAGTTCCCCGAGCTGACAGGCCACCTGTCGGCACTCCTGCCCGCCCTGGTCGACCACGAGGTCTACTACGGCGCCCTCCGCCAGCTGATCCACGCCGCCACCACGGCACGGGCCGGCGCCGAGGGGAGCTATCGGTATGTCGGGCCGCCTGATCTGCGGGCCCTCGTCCGGCCGGAGGCTGAGGGCCGAAGCATCCACTCGGCGGCGGACTTCGACGACTGGGTTTCGACTCTGACCGCGGCGGAACTGGCTGAGCCCTTCACGTTCGTCGTCGACTCGGCAGGTGTGCTGCGGCTGGCGCCGCGCCGGAGCGAGCACGTGATCTGTGCCGGCGGTGGCCATGTTCTGGGTGCCGGGGAGATGAGTTTCCGTGCGGAGGGCGGGCAGTGGACGGTCGGTGAGGTGAGCAATCAGTCGACCGGATACTGCCCGGACGCCAGCTCGTGGGCGGCTGTCGCGCGGGCTCTGGACGCAGCTGGGATCGATCATCCAGCCGGCTTCACCCATGAAGTGGTATTCCGGCGCTGTCCCGCCTGCGATCAGCTGAACATCGTTCGAGAGGAGTATTTCGTCTGCGTCTTCTGTGACGAGGAACTGCCGCAGGAATGGAACGTGGACAGGCCCTAGCGGGCCGGGGGCTTGGCAGTGGGCTCTGGAGCCGTTCATGATCACCTGGCGGCCGCGCCCAAGCGTGCTGCTCAAGTCGGCTGAAGCCGGGCCTGTAGGGCAGGACCGAGGATCGGGGCTCCGATGCCAGGCCCCGGCCGAGTGATCCACTCCGCTGTCGAGGTTCGGCGAAAGTCGCGCGAGCCGCCCCGCCCCCGCCCCGCTCGCACAGACGTCCGGCTCCCGATCCACCCTGTCGCCCGGTCCGTCCGCCCGGGCGGGAGTGACGCGACGTCAGGCATGCCGCCGCCCCATCATGAACCGCGGCCGGCCGGTGACGGTACCCGAGACTGTCGCTTCACCTGGCGCTCAAGTCCCCTCAGCCGCAGTGAACTCGCACATACGTTCATTCATCGTTCAAATGCACTTGGTGTGAGATCGCGTGCCGTCTCATAGTGTCCGTCTGTTGACGACCGACCGCCGGGGGCCCGCAGTACTGCGCGCATGAACACGCCGGAATCACGGGGTCTGCGCACCTGCACACCTGAACGCGACAGGGCGGGGTGCTCGTCACGCGAACAGGTACTTTTACAGGGGGCATTCTTTTGAACTCACGCAAGCGCCGCGACCTCGCGGCGATCACGTCGGCCGCCTCGCTGGTGGCCGGCCTGCTCGGCGCGATGGCGCCGGGTGCACAGGCGGCGCCTGCCACGGCCGGCGATGTGACGGCCGGCCAGCTCGGTCTGTACGGCGGTTCGGGCGTCGAAACCGTCAACGCCGACGGGACAGGTCTGCGTTCCGTCCCGAACATCCCGAACTATGCCTACACCCCGAACTGGTCGCCGGACGGCAGCAGGCTGGTGGCCGGATGGAGCCAGCTCGCCACCGGCCGGACCACCGGCACCACCGCACTCGTCACCCTGCCCTGGGCGACCGGGGTTCGCTCCAGCGCGTCGTACGACGACCCGGCGTTCTGGCTGAGCGGCCGATTCGTGGTGTTCAGCACGGCCGGCCAGCTGGTCTACGGCCCCTCGGACGGTTCGTGGGCCCCGGAGCCGCTGCTGACAAACGCCCAGGAACCCTCGACGGTCTGCGACGTCCACCCGACGTCGAGCCCGACGGGCATCCTGGCCTTCGAGCGGCGCGCCAACTACGGCTGCTACGACAGCCAGGGCATCTGGACGTACGACTCCGCGACCAAGACGCTGAAGAAGATCATCGAGTCCGGTTCGTCGCCCGTGTTCTCGGCGGACGGCACCAAGCTGGCGTTCACGCGCCTGGTGGACGACTGGACTCAGCTCTTCACGGCCGACGCGGACGGCGGCAACATCCAGCAGGTGACCACGGACGCGTCCGACCACCTCAACCCGACGTGGGACCCGGCCGGCGGCCGGATCGCCTACGACGCGCACACCTCGCACGCCGGCTGGTCCGACGACGTGCAGACGGTACGCCTCCTCGACCTGGCGAGCGGCACGTCCACCCAGGTCGTCGGCGCGGGCAAGGGCAGCAAGCCCGCCTGGCAGCCACTGCAGAAGAACTCCCTGCTCCGGATCTTCGGGACCGGCTCCGTCGGCATCGACGCGGCCGCCTCCCGCTGGACGTTCGACAAGTCGGGCGGAACGCACGTGCCCGGCCTGATCGCCGCCCGGTCCGCGGTACTGGTCAACAAGGCCATCGCCACCTACTCGGCGCCCGCCGTCACGCTGGCCCCCGAGAAGCAGGGGCCGGTCCTGATGACCTCCGCAAGCGGACTGGACTCCGCCACGGTCGCGGAGCTCAAACGCTCGCTTCCCAAGGGCGCCACCGTCTACCTGAACGGCAGCACACGCATCCTCAGCTCCAAGGTGGCCAGCCAGGTGCAGGCCCTCGGATACAAGGCACTGCGCCTCGACGCCCCCGACCTGTCGTCGCTGTCGGTCCGGGTCGCCAAGCAGATCACCCCGAGCCCGAGCTGGATCTTCGTCGCCGACGGCAGCGACTACCACGACCCGATCGCCGCCGCGACGGCGGCCGGCGCGCTGGGCTACCGCGGCACCGGTGTGGTCCTGCTGACAACCGGCAAGACCATCCCGTCCTCGGTCAAGAGCTACCTCAACGCCCTCAACCCGGCCAAGACCAACCTGGTGACGGTCGGCACCAACGCGACGTACGCGATGGAGCACACGACGTTCACCAAGCAGTGGAGCTTCTGGGACGTCGCAGGCAAGACACACGAGGACGTCGCCGCCAACCTGGCGCGTTTCTGGTGGACTTCACCGACCGAGGCCACCGTCGAGGACAACAAGAACTGGCAGAACGCGGTCGCGGGCGGCTCAGCCGCAGCCACCTACGGACCGATGCTCTGGTCGGCGCCGAACGCGCTCTCGGGGCCCGCCTCGACATACCTGAACCAGGAGGCTGCGAGCGTCTGGAACGTGCAGACCTTCGGCGGGAACGCGTCGTACGCGGCCGGCGTCCGGCTCTCCCTCAGTGCCGCGATCGCCGCGAGCAGTGCCTGGACCACGACCTACTCGTTCGCCAACGGTGACGTTCCGAGTGCGTCCGCCACGGCACGGTCGTTCCTGGCCGCCGGCACGGCTCCCACCACAACCGGCCGGCCTGCGGCCGACCCCACGGTGGTGCCCGGCGAGCACCTGCCGGCGCCCGATGGACGCACCGGCCACTAGGGTGTTCCGCTGCGATCGGGCCGGATGACCGAGACCGGAGAACCCGCCGGTCCCAGGACCATCGTCGTGCGGCGCTGATGCAAGCCCGCCGTGAGCACCTGTGCGTGGTCACCCCGTGATCCCTGAACCGTTCAGGCAAGCGGCGGTCCGGAGCGGCATGCTCCGGACCCCGCTTTGTCCTACGACCACCGTACGAACGTGCCGTCGCCGTCGCCGTCATCGCAGAGGCGCGGTGTCACCGCATTGGCGTAGCCGGGGAAGCGGATCCCCGTCCCTCCGGCAAAGGCGTCGGCGAGGTCCCGGAACATGTGCGACAGGCTGTCCCACACCTTCACCGGGCCCTCCGTGTCCCCGCCGTGGAGACCGTGCAGCACGTTCCCGTACCGGTCTCCCGCACGGTGGTCGACGATGAGCTTGCCTCCGGTGTTGTCCGTGGCGATGGGAACCCACCGGGCGTGGAACAGGTATCCGTACACCCCTTCATAGATGTCCCGCAGGCCGGGAGCCTCCGACTCGTTCTCGTCGACCCACTCGGCGATCGCCTCCTCCTGTGTTCGCTGGCCGTCGCGCATTGCCCCGGCGCTGTGCAGGATGAACCCCGCGGGGAGGATGACGCCGGGACCGTCATGACCCTTCACAGCTGTCGCCCCGTCGTGGTGCCCCAGCCAGGTCGCCAGGTCGGGGTGCAGGGTGAACCGGTATTCGGTGATGGAGTCGATGTCGTCCCGGGCGGCGGGTGGGTTCAAGGCGGCGTAATCCGCGGGCGCATTGGCCTTCAGCCACGCATCGAGGCGGGCGAGGGTGACACCAAGGGCGTCGCTCATATGGCAACCTTATGAGCTTCACACCTGAGAAGGTATTGATGGCCCGCCCCGGCCGCCTACTGGTCGACGGTGAAGATCACCGCGCTGCCGTTCTGCGCCGCGGTGCGGTAGAAGTCCTTCAGTCCCGGCAGGAACGCCTGGGTGTACGCGATGTCCTCGGCGTTGCCGGTGCCCTGGTAGTCGTTGAACGTCAGTGTGGCGAAGCGGTTGTTCAGCCACTGGTCATCCACGGCTCCGAGGGCCGCCGCGACCTCGCGGACCTGCTCCGGGGCGACGTAACAGACGATGTAGTCGTCGCCCTCGTGCAGGGGCACTCCACCGAGGATGACGTGCGACAAGGGGTACTCGCCGTTCTCGAAGGCGAGCTCGCCGTCCGTGAAGCAGCGGTGCAGTGCGTCCCAGGACTTGTCGAGCTCGCAGAGATGGTCCAGGTCCCAGCGCTCCTCGACCTCTTCGACCAGTTCGAGGACCTCGTCATCGCCCCGGCAGGCCAGGAAGCGTTCGGCATCCTGGGCGCCCAGGGCGAAAAGCACCGCGCGAGCCGCCATTGTGTCCTCCCACCGCCGCGACGATTTCGTTCGGCGTGATCCAACCACACGACCGCCCAGTGGATGCGTGCGCGTCCCGCTGTCGTCCCGTCTGCTGTTCGGCCCCAGGTCGAGCGAGTTCCATGCTCAAGTCACGCCACACGCCGGCGTCCTGGCCTGAATCGCCGGCATCAATCCGTGGCGCGGGGCCGAGCGGAGGCAGCAGCCCGCGCCGCCTCCTGATAGTCGAGGATGGCCCCGCCATAGTCCCTCGCCCAGTTCGTCAGGACCTCGATGGGCTCGACGAGGGTCCGGCCGAGGTCGGTGAGGCTGTACTCGACCCGCCGCGGCGCTTCGGCGTGGCGTGCGACCAGACCGTACTGCTGCAGCCGACGCAGCGTTTGGGTGAGGACCTTGCGCGAGATACCGCCGATGACTTCGACGAGCTCACCGTGCCTGCGCGGCTGTTGGCTGAGCCCGAAGAGCACGAGCACGGCCCATTTGTCGGCGATGATCTCGACCGCCAGGCGCGTGGGGCAGTCGGCGAGGAAGGCGGGTCCAGCCACGTTCTGCATGACAATCGAAGGTACCAGGAGGTAACGCACGGCTCCGTAACGTCCTTCGCGAGCAACGAAATCAGCACCAGATGCGAAGGAGTCACCATGCCACGAGTTGTCGTGTTCGACGAGTTCGGCGGACCGGATGTCCTGCACGTCGTCCAGGAGCCGGTGGTCGAGCCCGCCGCCGGCGAGGTACGGGTCAGGATCGAAGCGTTCGCCGTCAACCCGCTCGACCAGATGATGCGTTCCGGTACCTCGCCGGCGAACGTCCCCCTGCCGCACGCTCGCCTCGGCGTCGAAGGAACCGGCGTCGTCGACGCGCTGGGCCCCGAGGTCACCGGGCTGGACATCGGCGATCCGGTCATCCTGGCGGCCATTCCCGACGCGAACGCAAGGGGCAGCTACGCCGAATACACCACGGTCCCCGCGAGCCAGGTCGTCGCCCGCCCGGCCGCGCTCGCGATCACGGAGGCGGCTGCGATCTGGGTCGCCTACTCCACCGCGTACGGCGCACTCGTCGAGAAGGCGAGGATGCGGCCCGGCGACCACGTCCTCATCACGGCCGCGTCCGGCGGTGTCGGCCGGGCGGCGATACAGATCGCCCGCCAGATCGGCGCCGTTCCCATCGCTCTCACTCGGCACACCGCGAGGAAGGACGAACTGCTGGCCGCCGGTGCCGCCGCGGTCATCGCCACCGACCACATGGACATCGTCGACGCCGTCCGCCACCACACCGGCGGGACCGGCGCCGACATCGTCCTCGATCTTGTCATGGGCCCCGGTCAGCAGAGTCTTCTGCAGGCGGCCCGACCTGGCGGAACCCTGGTCGCCGCGGGTTTCCTGGACCCTCGGCCCACACCGTTCCCGAACGGTACGCCGCTCACGATCTTCAGCTACCGAAGTTTCGAGCACACCCTCGACGCGGTCGTGGTCAGGCGCATGGCGGCCTTCCTGAACGCCGGTGTGCGCCTCGGTGCACTGCGGCCCGCCCTCGACAGGGTGTTCACCCTCGACGACATCGTCGAGGCACACCGTCATCTCGAGAAGGGGGTCCACGCCGGAAGGAAGATCGTCGTCACGGTCTAGTTGCATCGAGTACGAGCGTTGTCGACGCCCTTGGCATGTATGGTCAACGGGGCCGTGCCATCCGGGCGTTGGAAGTCATTCAGTGCGGGTGGGCGAGCGCAGGGCGGCGTCCAGCATGCGGATCAGCTCGCCGACCCGTGCACCGCCGGCCGGTGCCGCGGGGAAGCGTTCGAGTACGTCCACGACGGCCGGTGATGCACGGTGCACTGCTCGCTCGACATGGTCGGCCCCCGTGCCCGGATCCCGCCCGGGGACGAGTTCGGCTGCTCGTGCCGCGTGAGCGGCGGCTCCGAGGATGTGCTTGACCTGGGTGGCTTTGGCCAGCGGGTGCAAGTAGGCGGCGCCTGCGGCGGACATCGCTGCCCGAGCCGCCTCACGCGCAGCCGCAGTTTCCGCACTCTTGGCCGCCTTGAGGGCCGCCCACGCTGTGTCGCGCAAGGCTTTCCCTCGTTCACCCCCCCGAGCGAACTCCCACGCGGCACTGACGGCGTCTCGGGGCCGCGAGTCGTCGGGCTGATCGGCCTCGAACACGTCGAGCACCGCTTCCGCGCACGCCGCAGCGAACGCGGTGACCTCACGAAGGTCTTGCTTGCTCAGCGCAATCTCGCTCTCGTCCTCTGCCATGAGTCCATCCTCGAGCATGGCGCTGGACGGCAAGGCGGCAGGGGAACTGCGGGCTGCTGGGCGTGGTCGGGCCGTTTCGGCCGGCGGCTGCGGGCGTCTTTCGAGGACCAGCGGTTTTCGGTGCCGTGAGTCTTCGCCTATCACGACTCGCCTCGCCGCATCCGTAGCGACACGCCGGTATCGAGTGGCCGTGAGCGCTCAAAGATCCACCGAAGGGACTAATCGTAGATCAAAGTGCTGCTTGCGACGGTGATCTGACCGCGTGTCGGCTTCGGAAAAAGCCGCAAATGCCCCGATCGGCCCCCTCCTGCCGATCTTTCAATATGACCAATATGACGGCTATGGGTAAGTTCAGTCGCAAGCCGACTGACGGGTCGGCATCCCTGAAACAGGAGACAGTGAGATGAAGCTTCGTTCCAAGGCGGTCGCCGCCACTGTTACGGCCGCCGCGGCTCTGGCCGCGACCGGCATCACCTACGCCTCGGCCGCGTCCGCCCCGGCCGAGTCCGCTGCGGCTTCCCAGGTGGCCCCGGTCCAGGCGGCCCCGGCCGCCAAGGCGGCACCGGCTCCTCAGGCGGCTCCGGCCGTCGCCGACCTGCCCGACGGCCGTGGCGGGCAGAACGGCGACAACGGCGGACGTGACGAGGGCGACGACGGCGGCCGGGGCGGTGGAGGCGGCCGGGGCGGCGACGGAGGCGGCCACGGCGGCAACGGGTACCGGGGAGAGGGGGGCCGCATCTTCATCAACGAGCGGTCGTACTCCGCTTACCCCGGTGACTGCATCACCGTGGTCAGCGGCCTGGGCGCATGGAGCCTGAACGTCCGCAACGAATCCCGTCGGACCGTCGAGGTCTTCCGGGGTGCGGTCTGCGACAACGGCGCTCCCGTCGCCACCGTCGGCCCCTGGAGCTCCAGCGACGGCGTGCACCCGGGCCGCACCCGTGCCGTCGACATCAAGCACGGCGTCGTGGCCAGCTTCCGGGTGGTCAGGGACCACTACGGAGACCGTGGCGGCCACGGCGACTACTAGCCGACGGCTGCTGAGCACAACCGCGGACCCTCGGCCCACCGGAATCGGGCCGGGGTCCCGGTAAGGACCACGAGCGACAGCCACGTCCCGTTCGCACGCCGCGAGCGGGACGCTTGGCGTGCGCGGCGTACGGTCCTCCGGCGCGCGGGCGATGCCGAAGTCGATCAGCCGTGGCCCGTCATGGGCGAGCAGCACATTGCCCGGCTTCAGGTCCCGGTGGACCAGCCCGGCCCGGTGCACCTCGCCCAGTGCCTCGGCCAGCCTGGCGCCGAGCAGCCGCAGACCGCGCTCGGACAGCGGCCCGTACGCGGTCACCGCCTCGGCCGGCGACGGTCCGGGCACGAATGCCGTCGCCAGCCACGGAGCCTGGGCGTCCGGGTCGGCGTCCACCAGCGGCACCACCCAGGGGCTGCCGACCCGCCGGGCGACCTCGACCTCGCGCCGGAACCGCGCCTTGAAGCCCGGCTCCTCCGCGTACTCGGCGAGCAGCACCTTCAGCGCCACCAGCGCGCCGCCCGGCGAGCGGGCCAGGTACACCACGCCCATGCCTCCGGCGCCGAGCCGCCCGAGCAGACGACGGTCCGCGATCCGCGCGGGATCCGACGAACGCAGCGGCTCCATCAGCTGGCACCTCCGAGCTCGGACTCCAGGCGGGTGAGCATCGTGGCGTTGGCGTTCGACGCGTACGTGATCAACTCGTTGTCCGAGTAGCCCTTTGCGCCCTTCACCGACACCGACAGGGTCACCGTGCCGAGCCGGGTGACGTACCAGCCGTAGGTCTGCTCGCCCTTGCCACCGGCGGCGGGGATCTCGCTGTAGCGGGACAGGGAGGCGAGGACGCCCCCGGGCAGCTCGTGCCGCTCCCACCGGCACTGCGTGTCCAGCACGGCCAGGGTGCCGGGAGTGCTCACCGCCGGCCGCTGCGCCCGGAAGTCCGCGCCCCAGCCCTGCGGTTGCCATGCCACGGCCGCGGCCAGCGCCTCGGCCCGGGTCCTGGGCACCCTGGCCGGGTTTGCCCGGGACGGGGTCGGTGACGGCGCGTCACTCCTGGCGGAGTCCGCGGACCCGGCGCCCGAGGGGGAGCCGGACGCGGTCGCGGCGGCGGGCGCGTGCACGAACAGACGAGGGCGGAGGTGACGCCCGGCTCGGTCACCGCCGTGGCCGATCCCGCCGAACCCGCGCCCTTGGACCTGCCGGACCCGGTGCGACTCGGGGGTGCTGCCCGGCGGGCGTTCAGGAGACTTCGTCGTCGCGGAGTGTCAGGTCGAGCAGGCCGGGGAACCGGGCGTCGAACTCCTCCCGCCGCAGCCGGTTGAGTCGCCTGGGCCCGTCGTCGCGCTGTTCGACCAGGCCGGCGGCGCGCAGCACCGAGAAGTGGTGGCTCTTGGCCGCGCGGCCGACGGGCACGTCGAAGTTGCTGCAGCTCAGG
The DNA here is from genome assembly GCF_055657365.1 of Streptomyces sp. NPDC107559. Classification (NCBI taxonomy): domain Bacteria; kingdom Bacillati; phylum Actinomycetota; class Actinomycetes; order Kitasatosporales; family Streptomycetaceae; genus Streptomyces; species Streptomyces sp. NPDC107559. The sequence continues at coordinate 227,754 of NZ_JBVKBD010000012.1, forward strand.
GACCAGTCGGGATGGTCGGCCAGGGTGCGCACCAGCTGGATGCGGACCGGGTCGGCGAGCGCGGTGAGCGCGGTCAGCAGGGTGACGTCGTCGGGGTGGGTGAGAACGGGTGCCGGGCGGTGGCTCCTGCCCGGAGTCCTGTCCGTCATCGCTAGCCCTCCTGGCGTTGCCCGTTGCAGAGTGTTCGATGAGCATCATACAGTGCGAGTGTTTGCTTCTCATCGAACACTCTCGGAGGGGTGGTTCCGCGGATGCGTGCGGTCGAGTTCCAGGAGTACGGCGGTCCCGAGGTGCTGCGGGTCGTCGAGGCCGAGGTCCCCGAGCCCGGCCCCGGGCAGGTGACCGTCGACGTCGCGTGGGCGGGCGTCAACTTCGCCGACCTCAAGGGGCGGGCCGAGGGGTACCGGGTCGCCTCGCTGCCCCACCGTCCCGGCCTGGAGGTGTCCGGGCGCATCCGGGCCGTCGGCGAGGGCGTGACCGCGCTGCTGGTGGGGCAGGAGGTCGCCGCGCTCTTGCAGGGCGGCGGATATGCCGACGTGGTCGTCGCCGAGGCGGCGGCCGTGTTCGCCCTGCCCGCCGGCATGGACCTGCGCACCGCGGCGACCGTACCGACGGTGCTGCCGACCGCCCACGCCCTGGTGCACGAGGTCGGGCGACTGCGCGCCGGGGAGAGCATCCTCGTACAGGGCGCCGCCGGCGGTATCGGCACGGCGGTCGGGCAGTTGGCGCGTGCGGCGGGCGCCGGTGCCGTGTACGGGGTGACCTCCAGCAAGGCCAAGGCCGAGCACGCCCGCGCGCACGGATACGACGACGTGTTCCTGGCCGACGACTTCGACCAGGACGTGCGCCGCGCCACCGGCGGCAGGGGAGTCGATCTGGTGCTCGACCCGGTCGGCGGAGACACGCTGCGCCGTGGACTGGACGCGCTGGCCGCCTTCGGGCGCCTCGTCTCCTTCGGCAACGCGAGCGGCGCCGAGCCGTGGCAGGCCGGACAGGCCGACCTCGCCACCCGCGGCCTGTCCGTCAGCGGTTTCTCCGTGCTGGCCCTCGCCGGCGCGGCACCGGAGGCGTTGCGCGAGCTGACCGGCCGCGCGCTGCGCACCGTCACCGAGGGGACCGTGTCCCTGCCCGTCACCGCGGAGTTCGCGCTGCCGGACGCGGCGGAGGCCCACCGCCTGATGGGCGGCCGTACCTCCACCGGCAAGCTCCTGCTGCGCGTTGCCTGAGACGGGCACCCTCGAGGTTCGGTGACGGACGGTTCGCCGGGCGGCGCACTCGTCCCGGTCGCGGAGACCGTCGCGGGTCGCCGTCACGAGGACGGCCCCCGACCTCGATCGTGGTCGGGGGCCGTCCTCGGGCCTGCACGGCTACGGCGACACGGTCACGACTGTGCCGGACTGCGCCCCGGTGCGGCGCAGGGCGTGCACGCGCCGGGGTTCGGTCTGCACCCGCCTCGCGGTGCGCCGTACGACCGCGCCGGCGCTGTCGGGCCCGGGCTTCGGGTGGTCGAGGCCGGCGGTGTTCTCGTCGGGGAACGGGTTCGCGGTGTCCGTACGGCCGAGTTCCTCCAGACCCGGGATCGGGCTGCCGTAGGGGGAGTGCGTCGGATGACGCAGCAGCTGGAGAATGCGGCGTTCGACGGCCTCGCTCATCACGTGCTCCCAGCGGCAGGCTTCGGCGTGGACCTGTTCCCGCGCCAGCCCGATCACGTCGGCGAGCAGGCACTCCGCAAGACGGTGCTTGCGCAGCACGCGGTTGGCGGCCTGCCGGCCCGCCTGTGTCAGCTCCAGGTGCCGGTCGGCGGCGACGTGCAGCAGGCCGGCGCGTTCCATACGGGCGACGGTCTCGCTGACGGTGGGGCTGCTGTGGTTCAGGCGCTCGGCGATGCGGGCGCGCATCGGGACCCGGCCTTCGCCCTCGAGTTCCAGGATGGTGCGCAGATACCGCTCGGTGGTGCTGGTGAGTGGGGTCATGCGGTGGGTCAGGCAGGGGTCTCGGCGGTGGCGGTCAGCACCGCGCGGCCGAGGATGTGACCGGCCATGGTGAAGCCGAGGACGGCCGGGGTGGCGTCGGCCGCGACGCCGATGGATGCGACGTCGAGGGCGTGCACCACGACGAAGTAGCGGTGCGGACCGTGTCCGGCCGGCGGGGCGGCGCCGACGAAGCGGGCGGCGCGGGCGTCGTTGGGCAGTTGGAAGGCGCCCTCGGGCAGGCCCGAGCCGGTGTCGTCGCCGGCGCCCTCGGGCAGCTGGGTGACGGTGGCGGCGATGTCGGCGACCGCCCAGTGCCAGAACCCGGACCCCGTGGGGGCGTCGGGGTCGTAGACGGTGACGGCGTAGCTCCGGGTGCCTTCGGGGGCGCCGCTCCAGGACAGCTGCGGGGAGACGTCCTTGCCGCCGGGGACGCCGAAGATGCCGGAGAACTGCTCGGGCGGCCAGGCGCCGCCGTCGGTGACGGTGGTGCTGGTGACGGTGAAGGAGGCCGCCTCGGGGAGGCGGGCGAAGGGGTCGTTGGCACTCATCGCGTTGTTCCTCTCGGGCCGTGCAGTGGATGGCGTGACGGGGCCGGCGAGAGGGCGCGCACAGGTACCCGGACAGGCACCGGCGTCGCCCTTTCGCCGACGACACGATCGACCATAGCATCAATAATCGATTATTCACGGGATCGTCTATGCTGATGACTGTGACTCAGACGGCCCACACCCCAACCCCGCCCGCGAAGCAGATGCTCTCCGAGCAGGTCTACGCACATCTGCGGGACGCGATCATGGGCGGGCACCACGCCCCCGGTGACGCCCTCAAACCGCAGGACCTCGCCCGACAGCAGGGCGTGAGCCTGGCCGTCGTGCGCGAGGCCCTCGTGCGGCTGGTCGGCGAGGGCCTCGCCGACCGGCTGCACAACCGCGGCTTCGCCGTCCCGGCCGTCTCCGACCGCCGCTGGCAGGACATCGCCGAAGCCCGCCGGACCATCGAACCGGTCGTGCTGCGCATGTCCATCGAGCGCGGCGACGTCGACTGGGAGGCCCGGGTACGAGCCGCCCATCACCGCCTGGCCCGTACTCCGGCCTATGCGCCGGGCGAGGGCGAGTACTACAGCAGCGCGTGGTCCGAGGCCCACCGGGTCTTCCACCGCACCCTGCTGGAGGGCTGCGGCAACCCCGTTCTGCTGGAGACCTTCGACCGGACGTGGACCGCGAGCGAGCTGGCCCGCCGCTGGGCGGCACGGCGCCATCCCGGCCGCGACCACGTCGGCGAGCACCGCCGGCTGGAGGAGGCCGCGCTCGCCCGCGACGCCGACACCGCGGCCGAGGTACTGGCCCAGCACCTCACCCTGACCGCGGCCGGGCTGACCGGATGCCCTCACCCCGAATCCGCGAAGGAGACCTGATATACCGCGACGCCCCGCCGGGGGCGCCGTCGCCCGAGCCGCCGGCCCCCACCCCGGTTTCGCCAGTCGGCAGGGGCCCGCAGCATCAACGGCAGTGGAGGGCCGGGACGTTGCCCTCGACGGGCAGCGTCCCGGCCGGCGCGGCCTGCCGTCAGCCGGTGGTCCGGCAGCCCGGCCCTACTTCAGGTGCCGCGCGAAGAACCCGGCCGCGTCCTCCCCTGCGAACTGCGGGACGCCGGTGTGTCCGCCCATGTTGGCGTGCAGCGTCTTCTCCTTGGAGCCGAAGGCGTCGAACAGGTCCAGGGCCGCCTGCCGGTCGTTGCCTTCGTCGTCCCACTGCAGCAGGACGTGCAGCGGAACGGTGACCTGGCGGGCCTCCTCGAAGATGGCGCGAGGCACGAGACTCCCGGCGAACAGGCCGGCGGCCACGACGCGCGGCTCGACCGCAGCAAGGCGGACGCCGATGGAGATCACACCCCCCGAGTACCCGACCGGGCCGCCGATCCCCGGCAGGGACAGGAGGGCGTCCAGGGCCGCCTGCCACTCCGGGACCGCCTTGTCGACGAGGGGGAGGACGAGGGCGCCGATGATCTCGTCGCTGACCGGCGTGCCGGTTTCCATCGCCTGGCGCAGGTCGGCGCGGGCCTGGTCGACGGCGGCCCAACGGGGCCGCTCGCCGCTGCCGGGGAGCTCGATGGTGGCCGCGGCGAAGCCGTCTGCCGCGGCGCGTTGGGCCCGGGCCGCCAGCCGGGGATACATCCTCGGCAGGCCGAGCGGGGGGTGGCCGAGCAGGATCAGCGGGACCGGTGCGGAGGCGGAGGCGGATTCAGGGGCCCACAGGATGCCCGGGATCTCGCCAAGGGTGAACCGGCGCTCGAGGACGCCGTCGTCGAGACGCTGTTCGGAGGTGAACTGCATGGTCATGCCTTTCGGGAGTGCACTGCAACGGCGCTCCCGGACGACGACCTATCGCCCGACCGTGACCCCAAAGGAGAGCACCCATGTCGATACTGTGTTCACGGGTACCACCTCCTTGTTCTGTCGCACGGCCTCCGCGAAATTAGCAGAGGCCGCCATGATCCGCCAAACGGGTTCCTGTGCCGGCCTCGTGGGGGCTGCCACGAGGCCGGAACACAAGGCAGAGAGCCCGCCAGGGCAGAGCTCACAGCAGGTCGGCCCAGGTGCTCCAGCCGCTGGTGGCCTTGGTGACGCGGGCCTTGAACCCTCCGGTGCCGGTGCCGGCGTAGAAGTACAGGGCGCCGGAGGAGTTCGTGGCCATGAGGTCGGCCTTGCCGTCGCCGTCGGCGTCGCCGGGTGAGAACACCTTCTTGTACTGCTGCCAGCCGGCGCCCACCTTCACCCGGGCCGAGAAGGGGGCGGATGCGCTGCCGGTGCCCGCGTAGCGCCACAGGACGCCGGAGGTGTCCCGGGCCATCAGGTCGGGTCGGCCGTCGCCGGTGAAGTCGCCCGCGCCGACGACGGCGTTGTAGCGCTGCCAGCCGGTGCCGACCGTGACGCGGGAGGCGACGGAGGTGCCGGAGTTGTCGCCCGCGTAGAGGTAGAGCGTGCCGGAGGTGCTCACGGCGAGCAGGTCGCCCTTGCCGTCGCCGGTGAGGTCACCGGGGCCGAGAACGCGGTTGTAGGACGTGGAGCCGGTGGCGAGCTGGGGGTCGGAGAGGGCGTAGAACGCCGGGTTGGTCAGGCGGCCGCTGCTGACGGACTGGACGACCAGGTCGGCGAGGCCGTTCTGCCGGAGCGAGGAGGCGTACGCGACACGGGTGGTGGCGGACGGCCACGCCTCGCCGACCAGGAGCTTGCCGGTCAGCGTGCCGGTGCCGGTGACCTCGTAGCTGTAGAGGCTTCCGGCCGTCGTACGGGCCATGGTCCCGAACTTGCCGTAGTGCGGGTTGTTGCCGGCCCCCGCGAACTGCGTGACCTTGCCCCAGCCCTTGCTGCGGGCGGACCGGGTGCCGAAGGTGCCCTTGCCGTCGCCCGGGTAGAACCACAGGGCGCCGGAGAAGTCCCTGGCCAGCAGGTCGGTCTTGCCGTTGCCGTCCCAGTCGCCGCCGCCGATGATCTGGTTGTACGACGCCCAGTCGGTCCTCGGGTCCTTGACCCGGGTGCCGAAGGTGCCCCCCTTCTTGCCGGGGTAGCGGTAGAGGACGCCTGCCGGGGTGCGGGCCAGCAGGTCGCCGACGCCGTCGCCGGTCAGGTCGCCGGCGCCGATCAGCTCGTCGTACTGCTGCCAGCCGGTGCCGACCAGCACACGGCTGCCGAAGGCGCCGGTGCCCTTGCCGGGCAAGTAGTAGAGCGAGCCGGCCGGAGTACGGGCCAGCAGGTCCGCCCTGCCGTCGCCGTTGAGGTCCCCGGGGGCGGTGATCTTGTTGTAGACCTGCCAGCCGGACGCGACCGTACTGTACGAGCCGAGGCCGCCGGGGCTGCGTGCGTAGATGCCGGAGTGGAAGTACAGCACGCCGCTCGCGCTGAGGGTCAGCACGTCCTGGACACCGTCCGAGTTGAGGTCGCCCGGGGTCAGGACGTCCTTGACCTTGGCGATGTCCGAGTCGAGGACCATGGTCTCGGCCGAGCCCGTGTCGAGGTACAGCTGCCCCGCGACATTGCGGTAGAGCAGGTCGGACGTGCCGTCCCCGTCGAAGTCACCGCGCACCCGGGCGGCGGCGTCCGCGTGGGTGGGCAGCAGCACGAAGACGCCCGTCGCGAGCACCGCCGCCGTGGCGGCCACTACCGATGCCTTCATGCCGGGGGAGCGCCGGCGTCCGGGGCTCCGGTCGTGCCGCCGGGGGCGGGTGGTGAACACGTTCTCTCCCGGAAGGTCAGGGGGTGACGGAGACGTCGGTGGCGGCGTCGCCCGGGGACTGCGTGGGGGAGGGCGATGCGGGCGCGGTCGCCGCGGCCGGGTCCGTGGCCGACTCCGTCGGCTCGGCCGGCTGCGCCGGGGTGGCCGTGTCCGCCGGGGAGGCGGTGTCGGCCGGGGTGGCCGACTCCTCCGTTCCGGCGGACTCCTCCGCACTCGCACTCGTGCTGGTACTCGCCGAGGGCTCGGTCGGGACATCGACCCGGTACACGCCCGGCACACCGTCGTCCACCCGGAAGGTCGCCGCTGTGGTGGTCGTGCCGTTCCTGGTCAGCACGGTGGAGATCGCCCGCAGTCGTGCGTCGATACGGTCCTCGGTGATGTCGAGGAGCAGATAGCCGCGCCGGGCATCGATGATCTTCCAGTGCGGATTGTCCGCCAGCTTGGGCGCCCACTCCGCGGCGAAGGCCACCAGGTCCTCGTCCCCGCTGCTGGAGATGGAGGTCCCGACGAACTCCGCGCCGACCACGGCCGACCGCGGGTCGGCGTAGTCCAGCTTGAGATCGCTGACGATGGTGCGGTGCCGGTCGCCGGAGAGCACCACGGGGTTGCGGATGCCCTGGAACTCGGCGAGCAGGGTGGCGCGTTCCTTCTGGTAACCGTCCCAGGCGTCGTACGACCACTCCTTGCCCACGCCCGCGAGGAAGTCGGTCTCGGCCATCATCACCTGGGAGGCGACCAGGTTCCATCGCGCGCCGGAGTTGCGCATGCTGTTCACCAGCCAGCTGCGCTGAGTGTCGCCCATGATGACCCGGCCGGCCTTCAGGGCCCCGGCGGAGGTGGTCGCCTGGTCGTCGCGGTACTGCCGGGTGTCCAGGACGTGCAGCCGGGCCAGGGGACCGAAGTCGAGCGAGCGGTAGATCAGGACGTTCGGGCCACTGGGCTTCTGCGCGGCCCGGATCGGCATGTGCTCGTAGAAGGCCTGGAAGGCGGCCGCCCGGCGGGCCCGGAACTTCGCGGGGGGCCAGGCGACGGGGTCGTTCGCCATGTCACCGGCCCAGTCCTGCTCCACCTCGTGGTCGTCGAAGACGACGACGAAGGGTGCCGCGGCGCGCATCGCCTGAAGGTCCGGGTCGGAGTTGTACTGCTCGTGGCGGGCGCGGTACTGGGCGAGCGTGACGGGCTGGCCCACGCCTTCGTGCCGGCGTACGCGATAGGAGTAGGCCGAGCTCTCGTAGATGTAGTCGCCGACGAACAGCACCAGGTCCGGCTGCTGTTCGAGCATGTCCCGGTAGGCGGTGAAGTAGCCGTGCTGCCAGTTCTGGCAGGAGGCCAGCGCGATCCGCAGGTTCTTCGGGGTGTCGCCGGCGGCGGGTGCGGTGCGGGTCCGGCCGGTGACGGAGGTGCGGCCCAGCGCCTTGAACCGGTACCAGTAGTCGGTGGCCGGCCTCAGGCCCGTGACGTCCACGTGGACGCTGTAGCCGAGGCTGCTGGTCGCCGTCGCCATTCCGCTCTTGACGACCGTGGTGAAGCCGCTGTCCGAGGCGAGTTCCCAGCTCACCGCTACGGTGGGAGCCAGAACGCCGGAGCTGCCCTGCTGGGCCGGCACGATCCTGGTCCAGAGCACGATCGCGGTGGGCAGCGGATCGCCGGAGGCGACGCCGAGCTTGAAGACCGTGCCGCTCACCGCCGTACCGGCACCGGCCGTGGCGGTCGCCCCGCCCACGGACGCCGAGGCGTTGCCCGCCAGCAGCTGTCCGGCGCCTGCCGCACCCGCGGTGCCCAGCGTGACGGCTCCCGCGCCCAGGAACCGCCTGCGGCGTATCCCGTTGGCGTCCGTGTTGTTGTCACTCGGGTGCACCGGCGTGCCTTTTCCCCTGGGGCGGTGCCCTGTGCAGCGCCGGTGGACATGATCGCCACGGATTCTATGCAATACCCTCATATACGCAGCACCGGGGGCTGTGCACCCGTTCGAACCACCAGCAGGAGCCATGCACCGACCATTGATCTCCGCAGTCGCGGTCCTGCTCCTCGCCGGCGTGGCAGGGTGCTCGTCGTCCGGCGCCGGGCAGGGGGCGGGAGGCGGCTCCGGTGCGGGTTCGGACTCGTCGGGCGCCGTGGCCGAGGGCGGGGCGGAGCGCGGCGGCTCGCCGAGGGCCGACGGCAGCGGGGTCCCTGAGGAGAGCAGGGGCAGTGGCGGGGCGTCCTCCCCGCCCGCCGGGGTGCTGTTCGGAACCGACTTGCTCCCCACTCCCGCAGCCGACCACTGCCGTACGGAGAACCTGACGGCCGTGGCACGCAGTACCGGTCAGGGCCAGGCCTCGGTCGTGATCACCAACGACGGGCCCGGCTCCTGCACGGTACGCGGCTTCCCCTCCCTCCTCTTCAGGACCGGGACCGGCCGGACCGAGCTGCCGGTGGACTGGGCCGGGTCGGCCACCGAGGCCGCGAAGTTCACCCTTGCTCCCGGCGATTCCGCTTCTGCCGCGCTCGGCTTCACCGGCCTCGACGAGTGCGAGCCGGTCACCGGCCTCGACGTCGTCCCGCCCGGCGAATCCCGGGCCCTCACCCCTGCTTTCACGACCACGAACGGGAAGAAGCAGGCGGTGCGCATATGCGACACGGGTGTGAGGGTGCAGGCGTTCTCGCCCGCGTGGTGATGCGGCGCTTTGCGCTGCGATGCCGAGAAGCCTTCGCCGAGGAGGGCGGAGACGCCTGCGACCGTGGAGGGCGGCCGGCGGGTCACCGCTGAGGCGATGGCCGTTGCCGTCGCGTGCGGTTGGTCCGACCGGTCGGATCTGCCAGCGGGTCGCGCCAGGACGTTCCGGATGGCTACAGCGCGGAGGTTATGAATATGCCGCACCTGACCGTCCACGAACACAATCCCAGGAGCCACACGATGCGCCCCATCAGGGCAGCCTGTCTCGGCACGGCCACTGCGCTGGCCACCCTGCTCGCCTGCGCCCCTGTCGCGGCCGCCGCGACGGACACCGATCTCGCCCCCGCCATGGGCAAGGACCGGGTCATCACACTCATCGGCCGTCTCGCGGAGCAGACGCGCTTCCCCGTGAACTCGAAGCCTGGCGGCCGCCCCGCCCAGGGCGACCGGACCGTCTTCCGCTCGGACCTCTTCGACCTGAACGGCAACCCGGTCGGCAACACCGCCGGCACCTGCACCACCACCCGGGTCGACAACGGCGGAGCGGAGGTGTGCAACGTGAACTACAACCTCCCCGGCGGCCAGCTCACCGTGCAGGGGATGGTCTTCGGCAATCTCATCCCGGGCCCTCCGCCCTCGTTCGACAACGCGATCACCGGCGGCACCGGGGTGTTCGACCGGGCTCGTGGCCAGATCCACGCCGACACGATCGGCATGGGCATGAGGCGCTTCACGATCGACCTCGACCGCTGATCGGTTCTGCCTCCGCCCGCTGAGAAGGCTGGGTCGTGCACGGCCCAGCCTTCTGGCTCGATCGGCCGGCAGGGGCGGCCGCTCGGACCCGCCCCTGCCGGCGTCGGATCAGGATGTCTTCGCGACTCGGTTGAAGAGCCGGCCGGCGAGGTCGACGCCTGTGATCGCACCGTCGGCGTCGCGGGAGAAGTAGCCGCGCTGCCCTTCGAGGCCGCCTTCGGTGACGATGTACTCGTCGCCGTCGCCGGGAAGGAAGCCGATGCCCGCGGCCGGGTAGTCCGGGGGCATCTCCTCGTCCGACGCCTCGCGGATCTCCGGCTTGATGCCGACCGCCAGGGTCATGCGGGTGCCGTCGGAGGCGATGTCGAGGTTCATGGCGTCGATCTCGTAACGGCCGGCGACCTGTCGGGCTCGTCCCTCGTCGTACGGGACCGGCCGCGCCGTCTTCTCGACGACGCCGAGGTAGTTCTCGAGCGCCCACCGCACGACGGACTGGTTGAACGGATAGCCGTCCGGGCCGACGTTGGCCAGGGAGACCACCGCGAAGTCGCGCTCGGGCACGATGAGCAGCTCGGCGAACTGACCGTTGCCGGACCCGCCGTGACCGATGCCGTGCAGGCCGTCCAGGTCGTGCAGGAACCAGCAGATGCCGAAGCCGTCGCCGAGCGTGCTCGCGCGCAGCCCGACCGTCTGCTCCCGCATACGATGCAGCTCCGCGGCCGGCAGCACGCCTTCGCCGTCGCCGAGTTGGAACCGTGCCCAGCGCAGCAGGTCGCTCACCGAGGAGGCGAGGCCGCCACCGGGGTTGTCGCCGCGCGCGCCCTCCCTGAACGCTCCCCAGGGCCGGGCGGGGCGCAGTTCGCCGTCGTCGCCGCGGTTGTAGCCCACGGCGAACTTGCGGACCATCACCTCCGTCAGGCCGTACACGGTGTCCGACAGGCCCACCGGCTCCAGCACGAGCGAGGCCATGGCCTGCTCGAAGGGCAGGCCCGTGACCCGCTCGACGATCCGGCCGGCCAGGTTGTATCCGGCCTGGCTGTACGAGGCGCGGGCCCCGGGCGGTGCGATCAGGGGAAGCTGGGGCAGCTTCGCCACGAGCCCGGCCAGGGAGCGGTCTCCCTCGCCGTCGTCGATGAGGTTCCAGTCCAGGCCCGCGGTGTGGTTGAGCAGGTTCAGGACGGTGATCCGTGCCGCGGCCTGCTCGTCGGCGAGCTTCAGCTCGGGCACGTAGTGCCGCACCGTCGCGTCCAGGTCCACCTTTCCCTCGGCGACCAGACGCATCAGCGCGGTCGCCGTGAAGGTCTTGGACACCGACGCCAGATGGAAAAGCGTCTTCTCGTCGACCGGCACGGGGTTGCTGACGCTCGTCACCCCGTGCGAGGCGTAGATCTCCTTGCCGTCCAGGAGCACCCCGACGGCGACACCGGGAACACCGAGCTCCGTGGCCCGCGTCTCGATGAACTCGCACAGCTTGTCCTGCAACATCGCTTCCCCCTCGGTGACTTGAACTAAGTACGAGACGTAGCCTAGGGGCGACTTGAACAAAGTGCAAGAGTGTGTGAACTAAGTTCAAGTAAGGTGGTGGCCATGCCGCGAGACACCCTGACCGCAGACCGGATCGTCCGTGCGGCCATCGAGCTGCTCGACAGTGAGGGGCTGGACGGCCTCAACATGCGGAGCCTGGCGAAACGGCTCGGCTCGGCCGCCACGGCCGTCTACTGGCACATCAAGACCAAGGACGACCTGGTCCGTCTCGCCGGCGACGCGATCTGGCACGAGGTCGAGCTGCCCGACCTCGCCACCACCGACTGGCGCACGGCCGCCACCGCTCACGCCGGCAGCATGCACGCGATGCTCACCCGACACCCCTGGCTGGTCCAGGCGTTCGGCAGTCACCTCCTGTACGGCCCCGGCCAGGCCGGGAACAACGACCTCAGCCTGGCCATCTACGAAAAGGCGGGCTTCGCCTCCGACGACGCGGACCGGGCGGCCGCCACGGTGTTCACCTTCGTGCTCGGCAGCGCGCTCGGCCCTGCCGCGCAGGTCTCGCTGAACCGTCGGCTGAGCGTGAACGGCGCGGACGCCGAGCAGTTGATGGCCGACGCCATGGCGAGCGCCGGCGAGACCGCCAGGCAATTCCCGCGTCTGCGTGAACGCCTCGACACCGCGGCTGCCATGGAGTACACCGCAGCGCCGGACAGCACCTTCGAGTTCGGCCTCCAGTCCCTCCTCGACGGCTTCGAGGCCCGCCTCGCTGCCGACGGCGCCGGCTCGCGAAAGTGACCCGCGCCCCACTGCCGACGGCGCGGGCGCGAAAGTGACCCGCCGTCATCGGGTCGCCGAGCGCAAGGCGTCGCCGGCATCACGTGGACGCCTTGGGCGTCAGCGGACCGGGGTGAGCGCGTCGACGCCGGTTCGCCCGGCGTCCTCCTTGGAACGGATGCTTCCGCCGGCGAGGGTGAGGTCGGCCCAGGGGGAGAGGACGGCCACGGCGCCCGGCTGCGGCAGCCCGGCCTCCCGGGCCGCGAGCCTCGAGGCGGGCTCCCACGGACAGCCGGGCTGACGGAGCGTTGCGAAAGCGCGAACCGCGCGGTGTGGTGCCGGACTTCGCGCGCTGGACATCCAGGGACCGATGCCGAGTCCTGTCGGCGGGGGAGGAGGTCGGATTCCCTGGACCCGCAAGGTTCAGGGGGATTGATCGGAGCCGGTGGTCCCGGCCCGCACGGCGGCTGCCGCCTCCAGCAGGGACCAGCCGTCGATCTCGACCGCCTGCCGCTCCTGCGGCTGCCACCCGCGGGCCAGCGCCACGTCGAGCAGAGCTCGTACGGCGCCGGGTTCGTGAAGGTTGAGGTCGGCACCCCGGATGTATCCCACGTCGCCGGAGCCCACGTAAGCCCCGCCCGGGACGTAGCGGTCGGGGCCCGCGGCGAAGACGATGCGCAGCGGGCCGCCGGTGCCGGCCGGCTGCGGGTACAGCGTCAGGGTCTGGCAGCAGGACCGGCTGCCGTCCACCATGCTGTGACTGTGACGCAGCGTCCACAGGTACGTCTGCGCGTCGACAACCAGCCGACGGTGCGTTCTCGAACGGCGGGGCATGGAGTCGAGGTTACGTGCTCCGATCCACGCTTCCCTGGCAATAATTGGACGTCGGGAGCCGACGGCGTCGTCATCGCGGCGTGAAGCACAGCGCGCCGCCCGGAGCACCCTTCAGCACGGTGTCCCGGCGTTCACCGCCGTCGGTCACAGGGCGGTGGCGGCGCGGACCAGCCCCGCGACCGCCGTCGAACGGCTGTGCGGGGGCCAGGCGATGACCGTGGTGACGTGGGGGGCGTCGGGGACCGGTACGGCGGTGAGGTCCTCGCGCAGGCCGGTGCGGCCCGACTCCGGCACGATGGCGCAGGCGCGGCCGAGGGCGATGAGCTGGGTGAGTTGGGTGTGATCGCGCACCTGCGGTCCGGGGCCGTCCGGGAAGGTGCCGTCGGGGTGGGGCCAGCGGGGCAGGGGCAGGTCGGGAAGGTCGGTGACCTCGGCGAGCCGCACATGGGGGCGGGCGCCGAGCGGGTGGCCCGCCGGGAGGATCGCGACCTGACCCTCGCAGTGCAGGTCCTCGGTGTCGAAGCCGGCCGTGTCGTCGAACGGCCGGTGCAGCAGGGCTACGTCGGCCCGGCCGTCGTGCAGCAACCGTGTCTGCTCGCCCGGCCCGCACAGCACGACGTCCACGGCGACGGCGCCGGGCTCGGCGGTGTAGGCGTCGAGGAGTTTCGCCAGCAGTTCACCCGAGGCGCCCGCCTTCGCGGCCAGGACCACGGCGGGGCGGCCGGTCGCCGCGAGGGCGGCCCGGCGGGTGCGCCGTTCGGCGGCCTCGACGGCGTCCAGCGCCGCCCGCGCCTCCCGCAGCAGCACCGCCCCTGCCCCGGTCAGGGTGAGACCCCGGCTGCCGCGCTCCAGCAGGAGAGTGCCCAGGCGCCGTTCGAGCCCGCCGATCGCCCGCGACAGCGGGGGCTGGGCGATCCCGAGCCGCTGTGCGGCCCGGCCGAAGTGCAGCTCTTCGGCGACCGCGACGAAGTACCGCAGCTCACGTGTCTCCACTCGACCAGCCTAACCGGGACGGCCAGGAGCGATACCCGTGCGGTATCGCCGACCACCCAGTCGGTCTTGGACGCCCTGCCCGGCGGGGAGAAGTATCGATGTCATGAGTGAGACGAACACCGTGAACCACCACAAGGTCGCGCTGGTGACCGGGGCCAACAAGGGCATCGGGTACGAGATCGCCGCCGGGCTCGGCGCCCTCGGCTGGTCCGTCGGAATCGGCGCACGGGACGAGGAGCGGCGCGAGGCCGCCGTGGACAAGCTGCGCGCGGCCGGAGCCGACGCGTTCGGCGTGCCGCTGGATGTGACCGACGACGCCGGCGTGACGGCGGCGGCTCGGCTGATGGAGGAGCGAGTCGGGCGGCTCGACGCGCTCGTCAACAATGCGGCGATCACCGGCGGCGGACCGCAGGAGCCCACCACGGTCGACGTGGACCGGGTACGGGCGGCCGTGGAGACCAACGTGATCGGCGTCATCCGCGTCACCAACGCCCTGCTCCCGCTGCTGCACCGCTCGCCGTCGCCGCGGATCGTGAACGTGTCCAGCAGCGTCGGCTCCCTCACCCTCCAGACCACGCCCGGCCGCGAGACGGGCCCCATCTCCATCGCCTACGCCCCGTCGAAGACGTTCCTCAACGCCGTCACCGTGCAGTACGCCAAGGAACTCGCCGACACCCACATCCTGATCAACGCCGTCTGCCCCGGCTTCACGGCGACCGACCTCAACGGCTTCCGGGGGGTGCGCACCCCCCAGCAGGGCGCAGCCGCCGCGATCCGGCTGGCCACCGTACCGGCCGACGGGCCGACGGGCCGCTTCTTCGACGACGAGGGAGAGGTGCCCTGGTGACACGCTTCCCGGGATGACTCCTAGTAGGTGATGGCGATCGGGGTGTGCACGGGGCGTCGGGGCAAGGTGAGAGTCAAGACTTGCGTGTCGGCGTTCCAGTGGTACTGGCTCGGGGCGAGTCGTCCCTTGCCCGTGGTGACCTCGGCCGGCATGTGGGTCGCGCCGAGTATCGACAGCGTCCACTGCCGGTTCCGTACCTGGCCGCGGAAGGAGCCTTTCGCCGCGCTGATGGAGACGGTGTGGCGGCCACGGTGCTCGGCGTATCGGATGGTTGTGGTGGCGCTGTGGCCCCGGTGGCGCGCGGCGGCGGGGGAGCCGTCGTCCTCGTAGAGGGAGTAGCTGCCCGCCGCGCCCGGGGCGACGGTCAGCGTCAACTCGGTCAGCGGAGCCCGGTCGTTGCTGGTGACGTCATGAGTGCGGGTCGGAACGATTCCGCCGGCCTTGATGAACACGGGCATGGAGTTCAGGTCGGTCGTGATCGCTTGCGTGGTGCCGCCCTGGTAGGTCCTTCCGGTGAAGTAGTCGGTCCACCGGCCCGGCGGGAACCACACCGAGGTGGTTGCGGTCGTCCCCGCTGTCGTGACCGGGGCGACCAGGATGTCGGAGCCGTAGAAGTATTCGCTGCCGGCGGTGGCGTACGCCTGCGCCTCGTCCGGGTACTCCAGGTAGGTGGGACGAACGATGGGGGTGCCCGTCCGGTTGGCTTCCTCGGCCAGCGAGTAGGTGTAAGGGACCAGGTTTTCCCGGAGGTTGAGGAACTTGTCCGCCGATTGCCGCGCCTGCGGGCCGTACTGCCAGGGCAGCCGGTCGCTGTGGTTGCTGTGCAGACGGTCGATCGGCTGGAAGGTGCCGAACTGGACCCAGCGGGCGTACAGGTCGTCCGGCAGCTTGTGCGTGCTGTGCGTGCCGCCGGCGTCGGTGTAGGTCTCCGAGCCCTTGAGCCCCGTCGTGTCGTTGTGGCCGCCGATGTCGTGGGTGATGGCGGCCAGTCCGGTGGCGGCGGACTCGCCCGGGGTGTAGCCGACTTCCAGCCTCAGGGCGCCCCAGGTCGAGGAGGTGTCACCGGTGAAGTGGACGGTGCTGCGCTTGTCGGCCCACGGTCCGGTCGGCAGGCCTTGCTGGCCGCTGTAGCCGCCGGCCTGGAGCGAGCCGTAGGCGCGGGACAGGACGAAGCCTCGGCCTGAGTCGTGGCCGGTGAGAGTGGCGTACTGCTGGTTGATCCATGCGTCCGGCGTGACCCCTGCCAGCGCTGCCTGCGACTGGTCGCAGCACCAGTCGAGCCACCAGAAGTCGTTGCCCTGCTCGTCCATGGTGCGGTGGAGGTCCAGGTATGCCTTGAGCTGATCGGGGTCGCCGAAGTCGAAGGTGTAGCAATTGCCCTGGACCGAAGCGGCCGAAGCACAGCCTCCCTTCGTCAACTTGCCCTTGGCGGTCGCCTGGGCCTGCGTGAACTGGGGGTCGGAGGCAAGGATGCTCGGGTGCACGTTGAGTGTGTTGTGCAGCCCTTCTTCGGCGGACCAGTCGAAGAAGCCTTTGGGATCGGGGAACTTGGCGGTGTCGATCTCCCACCCGCTCCAGTCGTTGACAGCCTTGAAGTCGGTGTCGGTCACCAGCACGTCCAGGGGTACGCCCTCGGATCTGAAGGCCGGCAGGATCGTGTCCTCGTAGTCGGCTGCCGTGCGGTCGATGTACTCCGAGTACCAGACTCCGTAAGCCCATTGCGGCAGCAGCGCGGACGGGCCGGTCAGCGTCGCCAGGTCGCTCAGGCCCTGTTTGTAGTCGTGCCCGAAGCCGAAGACATAGCCGTCCTGATAGGGGCTGCCGCCGTGCGAGGGCCGGGGCGTGACCTTCTGCGTCGTCGTGTCGTACAGCGCCGACACGGTGTCGTCCAGCAGGTACCAGCCGTCCTTGTTCAGGAGGCCGGGTGTGGTGACCGGAGCGGGGCCGTTGCCGGTCACACCGTCCAGGCCGCGACGGTAGCCGCCGAGTGCGAGATGCGGCTGCGGAGCGGGGGCGTCGGCCGGGGCCAGGGAGATGGTGTCCAGGTTGACGTGGCAGCTCGCCGTGTCCGGGCAGCCGAGGCTGAGATCGTCCTGGCCCGCGTTCAGTGTGACGCGTGCCGTTGCGGTCTCCCAGTCGTTCCAGTCGTCCGTCGCCGGGAGCGACAGGGGGACAGTCGTGCCGCCGGACGAGAGGGACGCGGTACGGGTTTCGTGCCGACCGTCGCCGCCCGTACCGTTGGCGTAACGGATCCGCAGCGTGTAGCTGCCCTGTTCGGGGATCCCGACCAGGTGGGTGGTCACGCCGGCCCCTTGGTTCATCTCGGCGACGAAGCCGCTTCCGGCATAGCCCTGATGGTCATCGGCGCTCACGGCGCCACCGGAGATCCGCCCTGCTTCCGCCTCGCAACTCGTGCCGAGCAGACAGTCGGTGATGGCGGTGGTGGACACCGACGGATACGAGTCCTCGGAGCGGACCAGAGCGATGCTGTCGACATTGACGTTCCCGGAGTCGTCAGCGGTCCGGGTGAGCGCCACGGTGTGGTGACCGGCGCTGAGCGCCACCTGCGCGGTGACGAGCTTCCAGGTGTCCCAGTTCGCGGTGGTCGGCAAGGACACCTTCTGCGGTGCGGCGCCGTCCACGGTCAGGGAGAGCGTCCTTGTCTCGTTCTTTCCGTCGCCGCCCACGGAGTTGGCGTAACGGATGTCGAAGTCGTACGTCCCGGCGCTGCTGACATCGATGTCAGCCTTTGCCGAGCTGCCGGTTCCCGCGAAGCCGGCCGCGAAGCCCGCGCCGGTGTGGCCGCTGTGGTCCTCGGCGACGGACACGCCGTCGAGTTGGAGCCGCTCCGCCTCGCACAGCGCGCCGAGCGAGCATGTCAGTCGCTGCCAGGGGGTGGCGGTGACCGCGTTGTCGCCCGCGGTCTCACGCACGGAAAGATTGTCCGTATCGAACGGTCCGGATCCGACCTTGTAGCGTAATTCGGTGGCGTCGGTCTTGATGGTGAGCCAGCCCTCGGATACGCGGGCCGAGTAGGCGGTCCGGGCAAATCCCGTACGGCCTATCGCGTTGAAGGTGGGCTCGTCGGTGAACTTTCCGTCGCCCGCGTACTCGGTGCGGATCAGCGTCGGCGACAGGACTTCGAAGCGGGCGTCGCCGGATGTGACGGTGGGAATGCGCTGGTCGGAAGCATCCCCGGGGGACAGGGGCCCGGCCGAGGCCGGGCCGCCACCGGCCAGTGCCATGGCGGTGGCAAGTGACAGCGCCACGGCCGTGCTCACCTGCCGCCGCACGGATCTGAAACGTCGCATCTTGGCCGCACTTGGCATGTCGACTCCGTCTACTCGGTGACGAGACGTCCCATCTCGGCCCTGGCTGTGCTGTGTGCGCACGTCTCACGAAGCGGCGTCAGAACCTGCCGTCAGGGGAACGGTCTGTGAGTGCGGCCCGGTTGACGAGACCGTCGTCATGCCGACGAGAGGCAGACGCGTCCGCGGGAGTTCGAGGACGACACTCAAGGAGTTTCTTCCTTCCTCCGCCGCACCGGTGCGCAGCGACGCAAGCCTTCGCACGTAAGACAACGAGCAGCGTCCGGACTGCACACGCCGGTTGAGGGACGATGCCTGACAGTGTGGCGTCATGTTCGATTCGAGGTCAATGAGGGCGGCGAAACGAACGAACTCCAACAGCGACCTGCGTGATGACTGCTCTCACTCCGGCCGCGAAACCGCGCCACCGTGCCCGACCCGAACGCTGCCCTGCCGCCGGACATGGTCCTGCCGCACTGCGGCCGGACCCCGTCATGCGCGACCGAAGTGCTCCGGTTGCGGGTGCCACGCACGGGCACCAAAATCGTCAGAAGGTGCGTGATGACCGCCCTAGCGGTGTCGGTGACGCGCCGGCCGCTCACAGTCCGCCTCCGGCGGCGATGCCGTGACGCAGGCGCGGGCACGACCGGGCGGCACCAGCTCGACTCACCCAATGTCCCAGCGCTGTGCTGTGCCCGCCCACGAGAGTGCCGCGGCGCCACGGCGACGGCTCGAGGCGTGTGCGCGAGGTGATTCAGACATGAAGCCGGCCACCGATGCAGCACCAGTGGCCCCTGGCGTCGTAGCAGGCCCCGGCGGCGCCGGCCCCGGACGCGACAACCGTCCGGCCCGGCAGGGCAGAACCCCGTTCCTCTCCACCACGCGGCGCGGACGGTGGGTGTGCGCCATCGCCTGCGTGGCGCTGGCCGTGCCGCTGGTCTCGGCGGCCTCGGCCCAGGAGGCGTCGGCGGTCTCCGTCGGCACACGGCAGGGTGCGATGGCACCTTCCGCCGACAGTGCCCCGTACACGTGTAGCGTCCAGCCCGGCTCCTACAAGTTCTGCGACAGGGTCGTGGCGCAGCCGGGCGAGACGGTGACCGTCTCGGTCAGCGAGTCGGGGACGGTGACCCGGGGCGACTTCCGGGCCGTCAACCGCCAGACCCAGGAGGTGCTCGGCACCGTCATCGGCGTGCTGCCGTCGTACGGCGCGGCCGTCGTCTGGCGGAACGACACCGACCGCTCGGTGATCGTGGACCTGCTGGCCAGCGCGGACGACGAGGGCAGGGTCGACGGGCAGCTGGTTGCCGGAGGCTGACCGTCTCCCCGGGCCATGTGCTGCGGGATCCGTCCGGGCGGCTTCTCCAGCACGGTGCCGTGTCCTTCTCAGGGCACGGCGACGATGACGATGTCGCCGGCGCGGGCGGTCTCGGCGTTGCCGAGGCCCTGGCGCAGGCCGAGTTCCTCGGCCGCCCGTCCGGCCCGTTCGGCGGAGCGCGATCCGATGATCACCTGTTGTCCCGCGCGGGCGAGCCGGTACGCCAGCCCCCGGCCCTGCGACCCGGTCCGGCCGAGGATGCCGACGACCTGACCGGTCACATCGGGAGCGGCGGCCGGTGGTGCCGATGAGGTGGCGGTCACTGCCTTGGTGGTCCTTGCGGATTGTGTCCGGGGCCGTTACCGGGCGTCGAGCGAACGGACGAGGTCGATGCCCCGGCCGAGGTTGTCCAGCCGCGCTTCGAGGGTGTCGCCGGCCGGGTAGAGGCGGACGGTGTCCACGCCGGCTGTGTCCCAGTCCCTGAGCCGGTCGCGGACCATGTCCTCGGTGCCGATCAGGGTGGTGGCCAGGACCATCTCGTCGGTGACCAGGGCGGTGGCGCCGTCGCGGTCCCCGGCCTGCCAGCGTTCACGGATCCGGGCGGCGACGTCGGCCCAGCCCTGGCGGCTGTAGGCGTTGTTGTAGAAGTTGGTGGAGCCCGAGCCCATGCCTCCCAGCGAGAACGCCAGTTCCTTCTTGCGGCTGCCGACGACCTCGGCCAGCCGACCCTCGTCGGAGACGATGTTGATCTCGGCCCCCTGGCAGACGTCGAGGTCGGCGCGGGTACGGCCGGCCCGGGCGAGTCCGGTGTCCAGGTGGGTGAAGTAGGCGTCGGCACCCTCGGGCACGAAGCTGGTGCCCAGCCAGCCCTCGGCGATCTCACCGGTGAGTTCGAGCATCTTCGGGGACAGGGTGGCCAGGTAGACCGGCACCCGCACCGGCTCCACGCTGAGCCGCATCGGGCGGCCCTCGCCGTCGGGCAGCGGGATGGTGAACTGCCGGCCCTGGAACTCGATCTTCTCCCCGGCGAAGGCGCGCCGGACGATCTCGACGGTCTCCCGCATCCGGGTCAGCGGCCGCGCGAACGGTGTTCCGTGCAGGCCTTCGATGACCTGCGGCCCCGACGCGCCCAGTCCGAGCAGGAAGCGGCCGCCCGAGAGGTGGGCGAGCGTCATCGCGGTCTGCGCGATGGTGACCGGGGAACGGGTGCCGAGCTGGACGACCCCGGAGCCGAGCAGGATCCGCTCGGTACGGCCTGCGAGATAGCCCAGCGGCGAGGGGGCGTCGCTGCCCCATGCCTCGGCCACCCAGCAGATGTCCAGGCCCAGCTTCTCGGCCTCCAGGACGAACTCGACGGTCTCGCCCCAGGGGCCGCCGCCGGAGGCCTCGATGGTGGTCGCTGTGCGCATCACTTCTCCCGTTCGGCCAGTTCCTTGACGGCGGCGAGGTTGGCCTTGATACCGGCCTCGAACTCGCGCAGCCGCACGAACACGATCTTCTGTTCCTTGTCCGGCATCGCGTCGATCGCCGCGCTCAGCCCGGACCGGGCCGGTCCCAGCTGCGCCCACTGCTCCAGCACCGTGCCCGCACCCTGCGGGTGCAGCGTGAACCGCCACACGCTCATGGGACGGTCGGGGCCGCCCACGGCCCAGGCGAAGCACCGCGGCTCCTCGCAGTCCACGATCGTGCTGGTCGTCTCCCAGTTGCCCAGCGCGGGGTGGGCGCTGCGCCCGAGGAACCGGCACCCGGCTCGCGGGCCGGTCGCGCCGTCGAGCCACTCGACATGCTGCAACTCGGTACTGAGCTCGGGCATCAGATGGATGTCGCTCACATATCCCCACAGACGTTCCGGCGGCGCGTCGACGTACGTCTGCGCGGAGACGGTGGGCGTGTCCGCGTAGACCTGTCCCGTCCACTCCATGACCTGTGCTCCATTCCCTCGTCTACCTGCATAGTTGCTTATTTGGACTCACTGTCGCAAGGTCTGCGACCCTGCTGTCTGCTGAGTTTTTCGAAGGACTCGTACCATCGGGGGCATGAGGCGTACGTCGTTCGCGAACTGGCCCTGCTCGGTGGCCCGGACCATGGACCTGCTCGGCGACTGGTGGACCCCCCTGGTGCTGCGGGAGGCGTTCTACGGGATCCGCCGGTTCGACGAGTTCCAGCAGGAGCTGGGCATCGCCCGCAACACCCTGTCGGAGCGGTTGCGTCGGCTGGTGGAGGCCGGACTGCTGGAGAAGCAGGTGTACGAGACCCAGCCGGTCCGCCACGAGTACCTGCTGACCGAGTCCGGCCGTGACTTCTACGGCGTGATCCTCGCCATGACGAACTGGGGCGACCGGTGGCTCTCGGGCGAGGCGGGACCGCCGGTGATCACCCGTCACGAGACCTGCGGCCACGACGTCCACGGCGAAGTGGTGTGTTCCCACTGCAAGGAGCCGCTCGCCTGGGAGGACGTCACCCCACGCCCGGGCCCCGGCTACCCGGCGAAACTGCTCGACCGTCCGGACATCCGGCGCCGGTTCGGGCTGGACGAGCCGACGCCGGCCGCGGACTGACCCCGGACCGGTCGCCGACCCCGGCCCCGGTCCGGGTCTCCAGGAGACGGCCCGCGATGGCAGCCAGTTGCCGGGCGGACGTGCCGGGCAGCGCGCGCCTGGCCCGGGCCCGCTTGAGCAGGACGTGCGCACTCGCCTCCCAAGTGAAGCCCATGCCGCCGTGCGTCTGCAGGTTGTCGGCGCTCGCCGCGTCGGCGGCGTCGCCGGCCGCCTGCACGGCGAGGCCCGCGGTGTGCGGAGATGCCGCTTGGCCTTCCCGAGGAGCCCCGCCCGCGGCCCGTCGCCGTGTCCTGAAGCGGCAGGCCGTCACCGGGAGGTGCCGGTGCGCTGCGGCCGGGCGGGTCCGATCCGGCCCCGGCCGGCTGACGGCCGGGGCCCGGACGCACCTGTCGATGGCTGGCCGACGGACGGTGCGGGTAAGGTGGGCGGCGTCCGGTGGTCGGTCACCAGGGCCCATGAAGGCAAGACCCCTGCGGGAGCGAGCGTGCTCAGCGAGCGAGAGCCGGACGTCCCGGTGGTCAGTCGGTCCGCCCAGGCCGCAGCGACCCGGCGGCAGATCGTCGAGACGGCGCAGCGGCTCTTCACCGCCCACGGCTACCAGTCGACCTCGCTCCAGTCCATCGCGGACGACATGGGCATCACCAAGGCCGCGGTCTACTACCACTTCCGGACCAAGGCGCAGATCCTCAAGGCCTCGCTCGATGCGCCGGTGGAGGAAATGACCCTGCTCCTGGACGAGTTGGCGGGTATGACATCGCGTCAGGAGAGGCTGGAGGCGTACGCCGTCGGCTGGGTCGACTTCCTGGTGCGCAACCGTGAACTCGGGACCATGCTCCTGCACGATCCCGAGATGCGGGCCGCCAGCATCTACGCCGAGAACGACGGGCGAAGGCGCCGGGTCCTGCGGGTTCTGTTCGGCAACTCGCCCACCCCGGCGGAACGCATGGCCTATGTGATGTGCGTGTGGATGCTGGAAGGCCTCGGCGAGCTGTCCGACCTCTCGGACGACGAGCTGAGGGCCACGCTTCTGCTGACCGCCCGCGGCCTGCTCGCCGTGCCCGGCGAGGCGTGAGCCGACGTCCGTGACATCCGGTGACGGATGACGGCTGCGACGCAGGGCGCGGGCGCCGCTCCGGCCGCATGACGCGCCGCGCGCCCAGGCGTTGCACCGGTTTCTAGACCCCTCGCCCCTTCGTCCCCTCACTCGCCGGGACACTTCTCTGCTCTCCGAGTCGGTCCGACCATGGCAGACCTTTCACTAGCCACCGGCTAGTGAAAGGCCAGTGAATGATAAAGTGAACGGCCGGTCGGTGAGATCGAGAGGCGCGCCTTCGCAGCGGCCGCCCGCGAAGTCGATCAAGCCCATGAACCGTCAATGCCATTCACCCTTGAAGGGATCCACTGCCCCATGAGTTCCACCCCGGCTGCCGCCCAGGCAGCCAAGCGGAGCAGCACTGCGCCGGTTCTCGCCCTCGGCCTGGCCGCCATGGTCGTGGCGATGGCACAGACCCAGGTCGTGCCGATCCTGACGCTGCTGGGCACCGCACTGCACACGGACTCGGCCGGTGTCAGCTGGGTCACCACCGCGACCCTGCTCTCCGCCGCCGTCTTCACCCCGCTGCTCGGCCGCGTCGGCGATCTCCACGGCAAGAAGCAGACCCTTGTCGCCGTCCTCGTGGTCATGGTCGCGGGCTCGCTGCTGGCATCCCTGACGACCTCGCTGGGACTGCTGCTGGTCGGCCGGGTGATGCAGGGCTCGGCGACCGCGATCTTCCCGCTGGCGCTGTCGATCGTCCGCGACCAGGTCCCGCACGAGAAGCTGCACGGCGCCATGGCGCTGGTGAGCTCCACCCTGGCGTTCGGCTCCGGCCTGTCGCTGGTGGTCACCGGACTGCTCACCCAGGGCAGCGACCCCGACTACCACTCCGTCTTCTGGTTCTCCACCGCCGTCTCCGTCCTCGCGCTGCTCGCGGTCCTCCTCCTGGTCCCGGACGGCGGCCATCGCGTCGGCGGCCGTGTGGACGTGCCCGGCACCCTCGTCCTGGCCGCCTTCCTGGTCCTGCTGCTGCTCGGCATCTCCCAGGGCCACACCTGGGGCTGGGGCTCCGGCAAGGTCATCGGGTGCTTCGCCGGAGCCGTGGTCATGGCGGTGGTGTGGGTACTCGTGGAGCTGAAGGTCTCCGCCCCGCTGGTGGACATGCGGATGTTCGCGCACCGCCAGGTGGCCATGACGAATCTGGCCGGCCTGCTCGTCGGGTTCGCCGCCTTCACCCAGTTCATCGGCATCTCGTACCTGGTGCAGATGCCCGAGCGCATCGCCGGCTACGGCTTCACGGCGTCGGTGCTGCGGGCCAGCGTGGAATATCTGCTGCCCGGTTCCCTGGTGGCTCTGGTCGCGGCTCCGGTCGGCGGCGTCCTGGTCCGCCGGATCGGTGCCCGGCTGACGTTGGCGATCAGCGGTCTGGTCGGCGCGGGCGGGTTCGCCTGGCTGGCTTTCGGCCACGGGCAGACCGCGAGCGTCGTCTGCGCCGGACTGTTCACCGGTGTCGCGATCGCCTTCGGCTACGCCGCGATGCCCGCACTGATCGCGGCGAGTGTGCCGGTGCAGCAGACCGGCATCGCCAACGGCATCAACTCGATCTCCCGGTCACTGGGTTCGGCCATCGCCTCGGCCGTGGTCACCTCCCTGCTGGCGTCCAGGACGATCCCCGGCCTGCCCGAGGGCATCGATCTGCCGCAGGAGTCGCAGTTCACGATGAGCTTCGCCATCGCGCTCGGCGCCATGACACTGACCGTGGCCGTCGCCCTGGCCGGGCTGGCCAAGGACCGTACCCGGAGCAGTCTGGTCGCGAAGTCCCCCGTGGTGTCCGGGGAGGGGAGCGCACCTGGAGCATCGACCGACTCCGCCGCGCAACCGGTGAAGGCCGGACGGTTGGAGCGGAGCGCGGAGTAGCCCTGGTCGATCCGCCCTCCAGCGGTGCACGCAGCCGATGGCCGGTCGACCCATCGGTGACGGATCAACTGCCTTCGACGCCAGGGCAGCTCGCACCACCCCAGAGACAGAGGAACAGCACCTTGCGTCAGTTCGGCCTTCCGGCCCTTTACGAAGTACCGATCGAGGCGAACCTCACCGATGTGATCCACCGCAACGCCGAGCGGCACGGCTGGGTCCCCGTGGTGAGCCGCAAGTCGAACGGAGCCTGGGAGGACCTCACCGCGGCTGAGTTCCTCACCGAGGTCCGTGCCGCCGCCAAGGGACTGATCGCCTCGGGGATTCGCGCCGGGGACCGGGTCGGCGTGATCTCCCGGACCCGCTACGAGTGGACGCTGCTGGACTTCGCCCTCTGGTGCGCGGGCGCCGTCACGGTGCCGGTGTACGAGACCTCCTCCGCCGAGCAGGTGGAATGGATCCTCGGCGACTCCGGGGCGGTCGCCTGTATCGCCGAACTCCCGCGCCACGAGGCGGTGGTGGACGAGGTCCGGGCACGACTGCCGCATCTGGGGCAGGTGTGGTCGATCGAGGCGGGCGGGATCGAGGCCCTGCGCCGGGCCGGCGCCGGGATCTCCGACGCGGAGGTGGACCGGCGCAGGGCCGCACTCGACCGGGACTCACTCGCCACCATCGTCTACACCTCGGGGACCACGGGCCGGCCCAAGGGCTGCAAGCTGACCCACGCCAACTTCCTCGCCGAACTGGGCAACGCCATCCGGTATCTCCCGCCGCTGTTCCGCACGGGCGACTCCTCGGTGCTGCTCTTCCTGCCGCAGGCGCACGTGCTGGGCCGCATCGTCGAGATCGCCGCCGCGATGGCACCGATCAGGCTCGGGCACGTCGCCGACCTCAAGGACGTCACCGCGGAACTCGCCTCGTTCCGGCCGACCCTGATCCTGGGCGTGCCCCGCGTCTTCGAGAAGGTCTACCACGCCGCCCGGGCCAAGGCGCAGGCCGAGGGCAAGGGCAAGGTCTTCGACCTGGCCGCCGAGACCGCCGTCGCCTACAGCCGCGCCGCCCAGGCGGGCGAGGTGTCGCTGAGCCTGAGACTGCGCCACAGGCTGTTCGACGTCCTCGTCTACCACCGGCTGCGGACAGCGCTCGGCGGACGCGCCGCCTACGCGATCTCCGGGGGTGCGCCGCTGGGCGAGCGGCTCGGTCACTTCTACCGCGGCATCGGTTTCACCGTGCTCGAGGGTTACGGCCTCACCGAGACGTGCGCGGCCACCACCGTCAACCCCTGGGACACCCCGCGCATCGGCACCGTGGGACGGCCGCTGCCGGGCGCGTCCGTACGGATCGCGGACGACGGGGAGGTCCTGCTGAAGGGGCCTCAGGTCTTCGCCGGTTACTGGCAGGACGAGACCGCCACCGCCGAGGTGCTACGGGACGGCTGGTTCGCCACGGGTGACCTGGGCGAGCTGGACCGGGACGGCTATCTGCGGATCACCGGCCGGAAGAAGGAGATCATCGTCACCGCCGGCGGCAAGAACGTCGCCCCGGCGGTCATCGAGGACCGGATCCGGGCACACCCGCTCATCGCCGAGTGCATGGTCGTCGGCGACGGCCGCCCCTTCGTCGCCTGTCTGATCACCATCGACACGGAATTCCTGGCGACCTGGAAGAGGCTTCACGGCAAGCCCCACGACGCGCCCCTGTCCGACCTGAGGCACGACGCCGATCTCCTGGCGGCCGTCCAGGCCGCCGTCGACGACGGCAACGCGGCGGTCTCGCACGCCGAGGCGGTGAAGAAGTTCCGCATCCTCGACACCGTGCTGACGGAGGAGGCGGGCCGGCTCACGCCGTCCCTGAAGCTGAAACGTACGGTGATGCTGAAAGACTTCGCGGCAGACATCGACGCCCTGTACGAAGAGCGTCATGGCGGTGTCTGAGCAACCTGGGCCCTCCGGCGTCGACGACGGCCGCGAAGCCGGCTCAGCCGCTACAGGGGGACGGCCAAGCCAAGACCGCTGTCGCCCGCAGCCCGCCGTGCCGCGCCGTCCCCGACCCGGGCACGCAGATCCCACCCCCGAACAGCGCTCTGGAGCCCTGCCTACGATGACGACGACCCCCACACCCCCTGCCGCCGCACCCGGGCCCGAGGAACCGCACCCGGTCTGGAGCGTGCTCACCGAACGCGCACGGGCCGGCAGCCGGCCCGGCGCACGCACCGACGGGCACCGTGTCGCGCTGGCCATCGAGGGCGGCGGGATGCGCGGCATCATCGCCGGCGGGATGGCCCTCGCCCTGCACGAACTCGGACTGACCCACGGCTTCGACGCCGTCTACGGCGCCTCCGCGGGCGCCGCCTCCGGCGCGTGGCTGCTGAGCAGCAGCCCCCAGTCGCTGCGCTTCTGGACCGTCCCCAAATACGCCAGAACACTGATCCGGCGCTCGAACCCGCTGCGCGGACGGCCGCTCGTGGACCTGCACAGCTTCTACGAGGTGCTCTACCGGTACGGCGACGGCGACTTCGCGCCCATGGACTTCGACTCGGTCCTCGCGAGCGCCATCGAGTACCACCCGCTGGCCACGGACGCCGCCACCGGGCAGTCCACCGACCTGCGCCCCTTCATCGGCGATGCCGCAGAGCTCCGCCTGGCGCTGCGCGCCAGCGCCTCGCTGCCCCTGCTGGCAGGTCCTCCGGTCACGCTGCGCGGACACCGGTTCTACGACGCCGGCGTCTCCGAGTCCGTGCCGTACCGCACCGCGCTGGCTCAAGGTGCGACCCACGTCATGGTGCTGCGCTCCCGGCGGGCGGTCGACGTCGCGCGGCCGTCCCGCTCCGCACCACTCGTGGCCAAGCGGTTTCTGCGCCATGAATCCGCGGCCCTGCGCCAGGCGTTCCTCGACCGCGAGACACGCTGGGCCGAGGACGACGCACGTCTCGCCTGTCACCCGGCGATCGTCTCGATCCGCCCCGCCCCGGACTCACCGGCGGTCGGCCGCCTCGCCCGCGAAGGCGCCCTCCTCGAAACAGCACTGGAGGCCGGCCGCACCGCCGTCCACGACGCCTGCGACCGACTTCCCGACGCATGGACGCCGGGTGGCAACTGACTCGAGACAGAGGTCGTGCACGCTGATCCACATGAGGGGACTCGCGGTTCAGACGGCTGGGCTCCCCCGGGTGAGCTCTGGGCCGACTCCATGCTGAGGTAATGCCCGACCTCACTCCGACCCGCAGCTTCCTCGGTCACCGGCCGGGCAGCTTGCTGATGTCCTACGACGGTCGCCAGCTCTACGCGATCTGCGACCTCGACGACGTCATCTGCGTGATCGACGCGGTCACCTGCCGGGTGACGGCCACTATCGCCTGCCCCGACCTGCATCGGCACGTCACCCTCACGCACGACGGCCGTCTGTACACGATGGCCGAGCAGGGCGTCGTCGCGATCGTCGACACCGTGGCCCGGTCCGTGATCGGCACCATCCAGCTCGGTGGCCGTCCCTCAGGAGGCGTTGTCTCCCCGGACGGTCGATTCGCCTATGTACCCCTGGGCAACGTGCCATTCGACCTGCCGATGGGTGTCGCCGTGATCGACACCACCGACAACGTGGTGACCGAGACCGTGGAGGTCGGTGTCCTGCCGACCATTCTCGCGATGTCCCCCACGGGTGATCGCATCTACGCGGCGGACGAGAGCGGCTCGACCCTCGTGGTGGTCGAGACACAGACCATGAGGGTGCTGGGCGCCCCGATCGGCGTCGGTCCGGACATGGATGGAATGCCGGGCCTGGCGGTCGGCCCCGGTGGGCGGCAGGTCTTCGTACTGGGCATGGATTCGGGCGTGGTGCGCGTCGTCGACACCGACAACTTCGAGGTGACTGCCGAGATCAAGGTCGGCCCCGAACCCAGGGACGTGGCGCTGTCCC
Organism: Streptomyces sp. NPDC107559; assembly: GCF_055657365.1. Classification (NCBI taxonomy): domain Bacteria; kingdom Bacillati; phylum Actinomycetota; class Actinomycetes; order Kitasatosporales; family Streptomycetaceae; genus Streptomyces; species Streptomyces sp. NPDC107559. The sequence continues at coordinate 256,350 of NZ_JBVKBD010000012.1, forward strand.
CCGACGGGCGCAGACTGTACGTCTCCCAGCCCACCCAGGCCGTCGCCGTCGTCGACACCGCCAGGATGTCCGTCGTCCGCGAGTTCGCTGCGGAAGGGGTGGACCGTCTGGTCATGTCCCGCGACGGGGAACGTCTCTACGCCACCAGTGTCGAAAGCCAGTCGCTGCTGACCTTCCCGACCCGGATCCGTACGGTCGCCGCGGCCCGCAGATCCGAGGGAGTGGCCATGAGTCCCGACGGCCGGAACCTTCTTCTGACCCTCGGGGAGAGTAACGCAGTGTCGGTCGTCAGCACTCCGGACAGGCGGATTCCCGCCGGTCTGAAGCCGGTTGCGGTGGTGACTGAGAAGAGCGGGCGTGAAGTCTACGTCGCCGATGTCGTGGGTGGGAAGGTCCTCGTGATCGACTCGACCGTCGACGAAGTGGTGGCAACCCTCGACTTCGAGAGCCCGTTCGACCTGGCAGCGGACCCGGTCCGTGCACAGGTCTACGTCGTCGGGCACGACAGGATGTCACTGATCGACACCGACACCCGCGCCATCGTGGACCACATCTCTGTCCCGGCGGCGGCGGACCGAGCCATGGCGACGGACGGAAAGCGCGTCTACGTCACCAACGGGGCTTCCTTCACCGGATACTCGATCGAGACGCTCCTGGCGGAGGTGGACGTCCCGCTGGGGTCGGATCTGAACGATCTCGCGCTGGCAGGGGACGGACCACACGTCCTTGCCACGGCCGACGGAGTGTTCGTCGCCACCATGGACGGCGACGGGCCCATCACGCGTTCCGTCGCCGTCGCCGGCGCGCGGGACATGGCGGCGAGCGCCGACGGGCTCGTGTTCGTCACCTGCCCGGATGCCGATGCGATGTCCGTGGTCGATCCGGGTTCGGCGGCTGTCGACGGCGATCCGATCGCGGTTGTGGGTGGTCCGGGTGCTGTGGTGGTGGGTCGGGACGGGCGGAGTCTGTTCGTGGCGGGTGCCAAGGACGGTCATGTGAGTGT
>NZ_JBVKBD010000013.1:0-249803 GCF_055657365.1 Streptomyces sp. NPDC107559
TACGAGGAGTGGGATGCCGCTCTCGACTCCGAGCGGTTGGACTTCCCGGGGCGCGGCCAGGGGAACTGCGTCGTGCTCTACCGCGACGACAGGCCCGCGCAGATCGGCTACTGGGGCGTCACCTGCGACTAGGGCCTGTCCGATGGGGCGCGTGAGCTGGTCAGGACTGTGCCCTAGGGTCTGCGCTCAACGAAGGGGGTCGCTTGTCGCGCGATACGGTTGAAGCAGAGGCAGGGATGAAGGGGATCACGTTCCCTGCCTGGTACGGAGAGCACTACGTGACTCTGGCCGAGATGCTGGTCCGCCTCGGCAGCTTCGGTCTGGACCTGACGTGGCGCGTCGAGTGCGACGAGATCGTGGATCCGCGCTGTCTGGAGATTGAGAGACAGTCCGCCGGAGCCGGCATGGACACGTTGACGCTGTTGTCGCTGACGACCCCGTTCCTTCAGCTGATCGACGCCGAAGCGCGTGGGTTCGCCGAGGACAAGCTGGTGATCGTCCTGACCGAAGCGGACAGCTCGTGGTGGGATGTCAGGGCCGTCGACGAGCGCGTGCTCAGCGAGCTTCGTTGCCACTACCCAGAGGCGACGGACCTCTGAGTCCGTTCACTTCGTTGCGGCGGTCGCTGAGGCGGATGATTCGGCCGGGCGGGGACAGATTGGGGACAGGCGGCGCAGGAGGTCGGCGAGCTCGTCGACCTCCTCCGTGATGAGTGCTCCGAGGCGTTCTCGCGCCGGCCCAGGAGGGCCCGGAAGTCGGCCGACTTGTGACCGGGGATCAGAAGGCGCTGGCGAGGCCCGCCACCCGAGCGGCACCGGGGCGATCGGGAGTTGTTCCCGGTGGTGCCATGCGAAGGTGCGGTCCGGTTCGAGCCGAGCCTCCCCCCAGTGGATGACGTGGATGCCGTTCTGCGCATCGGCCGTGAAGAACACGCACACGAGCCTCGTGGCGGCCCCCGGTTCCTCGAAGGTTTCGTGCAGTCCCGAGTAGTCCTGTGGCCAGGGTGTCGTCGACCTCGGCGAGCACTGCGGCATGCAGCCCGAACCGCTCGATGACCCAAGCCGATGGTCCTACCGGATCGCCGCCCGGCATGGACATTCAGAGTCCCTCTCCGCCAGAGCGCCCCGCGCCTCTCTGTGACACGCGCACGAAGGGCACACAAGGGGGCGATCCGGCTACGGCGGCATCGGAGCCGCCGTCACGGAACACGATGTGGTGGGTGGGTGTGGGATCCGTCTGCTGGCGGGATCACCGCTTCCGCGCCCGGTAGTGCTTCATCAGTGCGGTGATCCGTGCGGGGTCCGCCTGGCCGTTGAGTTCGGAGACGAGGTCGTCGGGACAGAGGTCGTAGAGATCGCCCCACCATCTGCGTCCTCGGTTGTCCCAGATCCGGTAACCGCCCGGCACGCCCCGGGCCACGTAACGTCGTCTGCTCACAGTCCCCTTGTCCCGAGCGCCGAGCGTGGTGCCGTCGAGCGGTCGTCCCGACGCGTGACCCTACGCGGACCGCGGCCGACCGGCGAGGGGATGGCCCCGCACCGGACGGACGCCGCCGCAGCCGTCCCCGGACGCCGGGATAAGGTGCGCAGGTGGAACGGGTGCTGGTGGTGGGGGTGACGGGGGCGGGGAAGTCCACGCTCGCCCGGAGGCTGGGCAGGCAACTGGGCCTGGACTACCACGAGATGGACGCGCTGTACTACGACGGACCGGGGTGGGCGGTGAACGGCCGGCTGGTCGAGGAGGTGTCGCGGCTGACCGAGCAGCCGCGCTGGATCGTCGACTCGATCGGTGCCGCGGAGGTCCGCGACCTGCTGTGGGAGCGGGCCGACACCGTGATCTGGCTGGACTATCCCCGACGGATCGTCATGCCCCGCGTCCTGCGCCGCTCGCTCCGGCGCAGCGCCACCCGCGAATCCCTCTTCGGCGGCAACCGGGAGACCTGGCGGGGCTGGCTCAGCAGGGAACACCCGGTCCGGTGGTCGTGGTCCCAACACGCCGCCCGACACCGGGAGATCGGCCTGCGCACCCGCGACCCCCGCTTCGCCCCGCTCCGCACGGTCCGCCTCGGCCACCCCGACGAGACCACCGCCTGGGTCGAGGCACTCGGCCGTTGAAAACCGGCGCGCGACAGCGCACGCTGCTGCCCGGAGCCGGCTCGTCCCGGTGAGCGCAGAGGGGGATTTCCGTGGCGGATCATGACGACGCGCCGGCCGACTGGGACGCCGGCGAGCGCCGTATGTGGCAGGCGTACCGGCGGGGGGAGTGGTGCGTCGGCGTGCCCGAGGTGCGCGGCGCCGCCGTACGGATGCTGCTGCTCTCCCCACCGCCCCCCGAGCCCGGACAACTGGCCCGGCTGCGGCTGCGCGGCGTACACGTAAGAGGGCGGCTGGACCTGTCGGAGGCCGCCGTACGCGGCACCGTCCGCATGCGAAACTGCCGGTTCGACGAAGCACCGCGGCTGGAGGGCGCGCAGCTCGAGGCGTTCGAGCTCGGCGAGTGCCGGCTGCCCGGACTGCGGGCCCACAGCGCCCGGGTCGCCCAGGAGTTCAAGGTCGACAAGTGCACCGTGGACGGCACCGTGGACCTGCGTTCCCTCAGCGTCGGCACCGTGCTCTCGCTCCGGGACACGACGATCCGTCCCGCGCCGGGCGAGGCCGCGGTCACCGCGCAGAGCGTCGCCGTGGACGAGTACATGTGGGCCTCGGGCCTGGACTGCACCGGCCCGGTGCATCTGAGCAACGCGCGGGTCCAGGACACGCTCGTCTTCCGGGGGGCGGTCATAGGCGGCCCCGACGGCTGTCTCCAGATGTCCGAAGTCACCGTCGGCGGCGGCCTGTACCTCGGGCGCGGCTTCTCCTGCGCCGGGATGGTCAACCTGTGCGGGGCCTCGGTCGGCGCGACGGTGGAGCTGTCCGACGCCACCCTCACCGGTCCCGGCGTGGGCCCGGGGCGCTACGCACTCCATCTGGGCTGCGCGCAGATCGGCGGCGACATCCAGGCGGACGGCGGACTGGTCGTCGACGGCCCGATCACCCTCGCCGACACCTCGATACGCGGCAGCGTCGTCCTGGAGGGCGCCCGGCTGAACTTCCCCGAGGGCACGGTGCTCACCGCGGAGCGCACCCACATTGGCGGCGACCTCGACTGCCGCGGCGGGACGACCGCGCACGGCACAATCGACCTGTGCGACGCGCGCATCGGCGGTTCGATCCGGCTGGAGGCCGCCGAACTGACCGCCCCGGACAGCGGCAGGCCCGCGCTGCGGGCCAACGGCGTCGACGTCGGCGGCGTGGTGAACCTCTGCGACGGCTTCACGGCCCACGGCGGCCTCCGCCTCAACAGCGCCACGATCCGGAGCACCCTGTGCCTCGCCGACGCGCTGCTGGACACCGCGCCCGAGGAGGAGGCCCTCGCCTGCCGCGGAGCCACCGCGGCCGTGCTGCGGCTGGAGCCGCGGGAGACACCCGTGGGCATCGTCGACCTCAGCCGCCTGCGAACGGTGCTGCTCAAGGACGAGCCCGCCACCTGGCCGGCCTCCCTCGTCGTGGACGGCGCGGTCTACGACGACATCAGCCCCGCCCTGCCGGCCGCGCGCCGCCTGCCCCTGCTGCGCCGGGACCCGAACGCCTTCACACCCCAGCCCTACGAGCAACTCGCCGCCGTCTACCAGCGCCACGGCCAGGACGCCGACGCGCGGGCCGTGCTGGTCGCCAAGCAGCGGGCCCTGCGCGCCACCCTCGGGGTGCCCGCCCGGCTGTGGAGTCTCCTCCAGGACGCGACCGTGGGCTTCGGATACCGCCCGCTGCGCGCCGTGTGGCTGCTGGCCGGTCTGCTGGCGATCGGCTCGGCACTGTTCGCGGCCTGGCCGCCGCAGGCGGTGGGCGACGGCCCGCATCCGGCCTTCCAGCCGGTGATCTATACCCTCGATCTGCTGCTCCCGCTCGTCGACCTCGGCCAGGAAAGCATGTTCAGCCCGTCCGGTGCCATGCAGTGGACGGGGCTCGTCCTCGTCGGCAGCGGCTGGCTGCTGGCGACCACCGTCGCCGCCGGAGCGAGCCGCGTGCTGCGCAGGACCTGACTCCGCCCAGGACATGAGTCCGGGCAGGACCTGAGTCTGCGTCGGGCTGGACTCAGCGTCGGGCCGGGCTCCGACCGGGCCGGACACCCGCGGGCCCGTCAGAGCCGTACGGCCGCCAGCCAGGCACCGGCCGCGGCGGCCACCAGCAGGACGATGTTGAGCCCGATCAACCGGGCCTCGCCGCGCGAGACATGGACCACGATGCCGCCGCACTGGATCAGGACGAGCCCGGTCGCCGCGGCGACGGCGAGCCAGGGCGCGATCCCGGTCAGCGGCGGCAGTATCAGACCCGCGGCGCCGAGGACCTCCAGTGTCCCGATCAGTCTGACGGCCGGCATCGGGACCCGGTCGACCCAGCCCATCATCGGCTTCAGCCGCTCCTGGCTCTGGAGGACCTTCTTGCCCCCGGCGTAGAGATAGAACACCGCGAGCAGCGCGGCGACGATCCAGTACGCGATGTCCATCATGACCCCTTGCGTGGTAAGTACCTGCTCCGAGGCGCCTCATCATGGGTGACTGCCGAGAGGCTTACCGGGACTCTTGCAGAAAGCTCTGGCGTTCTCGCCGGGGGTGAATGCATCTCAAGACTGCTCTGACGTGCACGTGAGAGCGGACTTTTTTGCTGCTCGATGTACTGGCGCACGATCGCCAACGGTGCTCCCCTGCACGATGCGGAGAAATACGAGGGCGACCACAGGCGCCCGTGCATGATGGCGCGGTTGATCCGGCCGGTGAACTCCTGCCGTATCCGGCGGGCGGAGACGCCCTTGAGGCTGTTGACCAGCTTGGAGATGGCGACCTTGGGCGGGTAGTGCACGAGGAGCTGGACGTGATCGCGTTCGCCGCTGAACTCCTTCAGCTCCGCTTCGAAGTCCTCGCAGGCCGCGTTGTCCCGGCTTCGCATCACCCAGGCCAAGCGCACCGAGGAACGCGCCTGGCTCGCCGACGTCTCGGCGGTCGTCCTGCAACAGTCTCTGCGGGACCTGGATGCCGCCTACAAGAACTTCTTCGACAGCCTCAAGGGCAAGCGGCAGGGCCGCAGGGTCGGCCCTCCCCGCTACAAGTCGAAGAAGGACACCCGGCAGTCGATCCGCCTGAACACCAACGCCTTCCGCCTCCACAGCGACGGCACGGTGTATGTGGCCAAGGCCGGCCATCTCAAGGTCAGGTGGTCCCGCAGGCTTCCGGCCGCACCCACGTCCCTGACCGTCACCAAGGACAGCTGCGGCCGGTACTTCCTCAGCTTCGTCGTGGACACCGAGCCGGACATCCTGCCCGGCGTGGAGATTGACGCCGGTATCGACCTCGGCCTGTCCGCCTTCGCGGTCCTGTCCGACGGCAGCAGGATCGACAGCCCCCGCTTTCTGCGCCGGGCCGAGAAGAAACTGGGGCGCCTGCAGCGGGAGCTGTCCCGCAAGGCCAAGGGATCGAAGAACCGGGCCAAGGCTCGTATGAAGGTCGCGCGCCAGCACGCCAGGGTGGCCGACCGGCGTCGGGACTTCCACCACAAGGCATCCACACAGATCATTCGCGACAACCAAGCGGTGTATGTGGAAGACCTCGCGGTGTCCGGTCTCGGGCGTACCCGGCTCGCCAAGTCCGTGCACGATGCGGGATGGTCCGCGTTCGTGGGCATGCTGGAGTACAAGGCGGCTCTGCACGGCCGCACCTTCGCCAAGGTGGACCGCGCCTTCCCGTCCTCTCAGGTCTGCTCGGCCTGCGGATTCAGGGACGGCCCCAAGCCCCTGCACGTCCGGGAATGGACGTGCAGCGCATGCCACGCCGTGCACGACCGCGACCACAACGCAGCACGCAACGTCCTCTTCGAAGGACGCCGGATCGTCGCCACCGGACGGGTGGAGACGCCAAACGCCTGTGGAGCGCCGGTAAGACGGGCACACGTGCCCGCACAGCGCGTTGAAGCAGGAAGCCCCTGGAAGGGTCAGACGACCCAGGCCGGAATCCCTGGACTTTAGGCCAGGGAGCACGTCAAAAAAGGCACACGGATGTGCGTCACGCACAGGGGGTTGTCATGTCGGAGTACGAGCACACGTGCATGATCCGCGGAGACGGCGGGCGGACGATCCGTGCCGTGCTCGACCGGATCTGCGACAAGTGGACGCTGCTGATCGTGGTGACCCTGGAGCAGGGGCGCCTGCGCTTCACCGACCTCCAGCGGCAGATCCCGGGGATCTCGCAGCGGATGCTGACGCTGACCCTGCGCAACCTGGTACGGGACGGACTGGTGTCGCGCACGGCGTACGCGGAGGTCCCGCCACGCGTCGAGTACGCGCTGACCCCCACCGGGGAGAGCCTCATCCCGCCGGCGCTCGCGCTGGCCGGCTGGGCGATCGAGCACATCGCGGAGATCGAGGCCAGCCGGGCCGCCCACGGTGACCGGGACGGGTGAGCGCGGACCGGTCGGGTCACGGCAGCGGGCGGCACCCGATGGGCCGGCCGGTCCCGCCACGGCAGGGCAGGACGGAGGGGTGCCCGTCCGGCTGTTCGGGGGAAGGGTGTGGGTCGTGCGCCGTGACGGCGCAGGCCAAGTCGTACGGTCGGCCGATATGAACTGCGTACCGTCCGATCAGGCGCCCGGTCCCAGCCGGCGCAGCGCCCTCTCCGGGGCCGTCGGCGCGGCCGGTGCCCTGCTGGCCACCGGATGCACGGCCATGGACGTCTCCTCCGCGCGCAGCGCGCCGACCTCGGCATCGGCGTCCGCGTCGGCGGGCGGGCCCACGCCCGGGGTGATGACGCTCTTCGACAATCCGGAGTTCAACTTCAACGGGCTGTTGGCGCTCGGCGGTTCGGGTCAGCGCAGCAGTGAGGTGGGCGAGGTGCTCACCGCGGTGAACGCGATCAACAAGGCCGGTCTCTCCGCGCAGACCTACGTGGAGACGTTCAGGAAACTCGGCGACCGGCTGATGAAGGCGCCCGAGGGCAGCCGGCCCGACCGCGAGACCCGGCGGCTGCGCGCGCTGCGTGCCGCGCAGTACTACGGCCAGGCGCTGTTCTTCGTACTCGGCTCAGACGACCCGGGCAGCGAGGAGAAGCTGTACAAGGCGGGCCGCGACGCCTGGGACACGTTCTGCACGCTGTGCGAGCCGGCTCCGGTGACGGCGAACGTCCCGTACGACAGGACGCCGCTGCCTGTGTGGTTCTTCCGCCCGGACGACTCGGGGCGGCGCCGGCCCACCGTGATCCTCACCAACGGCAGCGACGGCCAGAACGTCGACATGTGGACGTACGGGGTCGCCGCCGCGCTGGAACGTGACTGGAACGCGGTCGTGTACGACGGGCCCGGCCAGGGGCAGTTGCTCTTCGTGGACCAGGTGGTGTTCACGCCGCGCTGGGAGAAGGTGGTGACGGCCGTCCTGGACTGGCTGGTCGGCCGCTCCGATGTGGACACCGGCCGGATCGCGTTGACCGGGCTGAGCATGGCGGGCGATCTGGCCCCCCGGGCCGCCGCGTTCGAACCGCGGATCGCGGCTCTGGTGGCGATGCCCGGTTGCCTGGATCCGTGGCTGGGATTCCCCGCGGAGATCCGGCAGATCGTCACCCCCGACAAGGCGCGGACCAACGAGCTGTGGAACAAGGAGGTCGTGCCGCAACTGTCCCCGGCCGACGCCGCGACACTGAAGAAGCGCGTCGAACCCTTCTCCGTGCCGGCGATGCTCGCCGCCCGGGAGGGCAAGATCTTCACCGACTTCTACACCCCGGCCGAGCTGATCCAGTCGCTGGACATCACGGACGTCGTGGGCCGCATCAAGGCACCCACCCTGGTTCTCGACTACGAGTTCGAGCAGTTCTATCCGGGCCAGGCGCGGCAGATGTACGACAAGCTCACGGCGCCCAAGGACTACGTGAAGCTCACCGCGGCCACCGGCGCCCAGCTGCACTGCTCGCCCATGGCGCCCCAGCAGCACTGCGAGGTCGTCTTCGACTGGCTCCAGGACACGCTGAAGGGTTGAGGCTCCGTCGAAGGCGGCCGCCTCGGCCGTGTCATCGCGCCACGGCCCGGCGTGATCACGCCGGATCGCGTGCCAGGCGGGGGCGGCGGCGCGCACTGCCGGGTACGGTCGCGATCGTAGAGGTGCCGGTCCGCACAAGGGGGAGACCATGACGGACGAGAGCGTGACGGACGGGACCGCCGTGACGGACGGGACCGTGACGGACGAGGGCGGGCGGGCCCGGAGCCTGTTGGACGCCCAGGCCAAGGCCGCCGAACTGTTCGCCGAGATCGAGAAGCGCGGGCTGGTCGCGCCGGGCGAGGGGGAGAAGGCGGTCAGCGACCGGATCCGCGATCTGGCGAACGAGATGTTCGGCCCGACCCGCCACTGGCACAAGCGGATCGTGCGCTCCGGACCCAACACCCTGCACCCGTACAAGGAGAATCCCCCGGACCGGATCATCGGCCGGGACGACATCGCCTTCGCCGACTTCGGACCGATCTTCGAGGAGTGGGAGGCCGACTTCGGCCGTACCTTCGTCCTCGGCGACGACCCGGTCAAGCACCGGCTCCGCGCCGACCTGCCCGAGGTCTTCGCCGCCGGGCGCCGCGCCTTCGAAGCCGACCCGGGGATCACCGGAGCCCGGCTGCACGCGGAAGTGGGCAGGCTGGCCGCCGAGCGCGGCTGGGAACTGGGCGGCTGGCACGCCGGACACCCGGTGGGGGAGTTCCCGCACGAGAAGATCGACGGCGCCGACATCGAGTCGTACGTCGCCCCCGGCAACGACACCCCGCTGCGCCGCCCCGACCGCGCCGGGCGCGTCTGCCACTGGATCCTGGAGATCCACCTCGTCGACCGCGAGCGCGGCTTCGGCGGCTTCTACGAGGAACTCCTCGACCTCGGCTGAGACGTCGGCCGAGCCGGTGCGGGCTCAGCCAGCGTCCCGCGCCGCCCCGGAGACCTGCGCCTCCTGCGCGTCCTGCGGGTACCAGCGCAGTTCGACGGTGTTGCCGTCCGGGTCCCGGACGTACAGCGACCGCGCCTCGCCCCGGTCCGCCCGCGACCGGTCGCGGACCGGGGGCGGGCGGCCTCACCAGGCCGGGGAGCCGGGTTCCGGGGCGTCACGGCGGAGCCGGAGCTGGAGCATGGCGGCCAGCCGGTGTTCGGGGTCGGCCAGATCCAGGCCGGTCAGGGCGGTGGCCTTGCGGATGCGGTAGCGCAGTGTGTTCGGGTGGACGTTCAGCGCCTTGGCCGCCTGGGGCACGTCACCGAAGGCGTCCAGGTAGTGCAGCAGCGAGTCGGCGAGCCGGGTGCCCTGCTCGGCGTCCCGCGCCATCAGGTGCTCCAGCGCCGGATGCCTGATCCCGGGGTGCCGGGCCAGCAGTTCCAGCAGGTCGCGCACCATCAGGGAAGCGGTGAGCCGACGGTGGGTGTCCACGGTCCGGTCGGGGGTGCGGGCCATGATCTGCAGGGCGTGGTGGCCGCGCAGCTTCACGGAGGGGATGTCGGCCAGGCGCGGGGCGACGCCCGCGACGACCGCCTGCACCGGAGTGTGGGTGTGGTGGCGCAGCCGGCCCACCAGATCGCCCGCCCAGCGGACGATCGGCGCGTCGTCGGGTTCGCCCGTCTCTCCGGCCGTCCCGGCCGGATCGGCGGCGGCCCGCGGCAGCATCGCGTAGATCTGCCCGCACGCCTGCGCCACCAGCGTGTTCCTGCCGTACGCGGCCGCGTGGACGGCGATGATGTCCGCGGCCTCGGCCCGCCGGGCGTCCTGGTCCGTGGGGTCGCCGCCGTCCGTGCCGACGGCGGGATCGCGCAGGTCCACGGCGACCACCGTGGCCGCCGACGAGGCCGGTATACCCAGGTGCAGAGCGACCGCGGAGGCGTTGAAACGCCCGGTCAGCAGCCCGTGGGCGAGGTCGGAGCGCGACAGCGCACCGGCCGACGGATCGCCCTCGTAGTAGTGGTCGAGCAGCGGCGAGGACGCCAGGCGGGCGGCACCCCGCAGCGCGCGGTGCGCGTCGTCGGCGAGCGGGCGCGCCCCCTCCTGGACCCAGATCGTGCCGAGTTGCCGGGTGCCCGCGCTGATGCCGATCACCAGGCGCCGCCGGAAGCCCGGCCCAGGGTGCTCCTCGACCTCGACGACGTCCCCTGTGGTGCGCACCCGCCGGTGCACGCCCTCCTCGCGCAGCAGCGTCAGATACGACTCCGGGCAGCCGCGGCCCTGGAGGCAGTGGCGGCGCGGCTCGTCCGCCTCCTGCGCGGGTCCGGCGTATGCCAGCACCTGATGGGCGCTGTCCTCGATGGTGACCAGCCCGTCGGTGAGCTTCGCGACGGTCTCGGCCAGCGCGAACAGATCCCCCCGCGCCTCGCGGGGCAGGGCGGTGCCCCGGCCGGTCAGCGCCTCGCGCACCTCGGCCTCGACCTCGTCCCACCGGATGCCGGCGGGTACGCCGAGCAGCGCCACGCCCGCCTCGCGGGCCGCCGCCGACAGCTCCCCGCCGGGCGCGGTGCGGCCCGGCGGGGTCCTGACGGCCACGGCCGCCGCGCCCGCGCGCGCGGCGGCCGTCACCATGCCCATGGCGTCGGCGCCGCGGGCCCCGACGGCGAGGACGAGCGCTCCCGTCAGGCCCGCCGGGGTGTCCTGCGGCTCCACGATGGCCACACCGCCCACCTCGACGTCCTCGGGGCCGTCCCAGGACGTGCCCAGCGCGGCCGCGAGCGGTCGCAGACGCACCCGGGGCGCCCGCGGCGCGCCGCCGCCCTCAGCCGGGTTCATGGCTGCGGTGAGGTTCATGGACGTAGGTTAGGCGGGCCTGCACGTCAGTCCTCTCCCAGGTAGGCCTTGCGCACGCTCTCGTCGTGCAGCAGCCGCCGCCCGGAGCCCTCCAGGACGATCCGGCCGGTCTCCATGACGTACGCGTGGTCGGCCAGGGCGAGCGCGGCGCGGGCGTTCTGCTCCACCAGCAGGATGGTGGTGCCCGACGCCTTCAGTTCGGCGACCGTCGCCATGATCTTCTTCATCATGATCGGGGAGAGCCCCATGGACGGTTCGTCCAGCATCAGCAGCCGGGGGCGGCACATCAGCGCCCGGGCCATGGCGAGCATCTGCTGCTCACCGCCCGACAGCGTCCCGGCCGCCTGCTCACGTCGCTCCCGCAGCCTCGGGAACAGGGTGTAGCCGCGCTCCACGTCGTCGGCGACACCGGCGGCGTCCTTGCGCAGATAGGCGCCCAGCAGCAGGTTCTGCTCGACGGTCAGCCGGGGGAAGATGTGCCGTCCCTCGGGGGAGTGGGCCAGGCCTAGGGCGACGACCTGGTGGGCCGGCACCCCCGCCAGGTCCCGTCCGGCGAACCGGATCCGGCCCGCCACCGGGGCGAGCAGCCCGCTCAGGGTGTGCAGGGTGGTGGTCTTGCCCGCGCCGTTCGTGCCGATCAGCGTGACGGCCTGGCCCTCCTCGACGGTGAAGGAGACGCCCTTGACCGCCTCCACCTTCCCGTAGGCGACGCGCAGGTCCTCGACCTCCAGCAGCGCGGTCATGCGGTCTCCTCCGTGGCGTGGGTGCCGCTGTCGTCGGTGCCGTCGAGTGGCGTGGGTTCGTCGAGTGCCGTGGGCTCGTCGTCCGGCGCGCCGATGTACGCCTCGACGACCCGCTCGTCGGCCTGTACGTCGGCGGGGGCGCCCTCGGTCAGCCTGCTGCCCTGCACCAGGACCGTGACCCGGTCGCATAGGTTCATGATGAAGCGCATGTCGTGCTCGATGACCAGCACGGCGACGCCCTGGTCCCGGACCGCCTTCACCAACTCCTCGGTCTCCCGCGTCTCCTGCGGGTTCATCCCGGCGGTCGGCTCGTCCAGGAGCAGCAGCTTGGGCTCGCTGGCCAGGGCGCGGGCGATCTCCAGCCTGCGCTGGGCGCCGTAGGAGAGGTTGCGGGCGAGGTGCTGCGCCTGCCGGCCGAGGCCGACGAAGTCCAGCAACTCCCGTGCCCGTGCACGGCATTCGCGTTCCTCGCGGCGGTGGCGCGGGCCGCGTCCGATGGCCGAGAGCAGGCCGGCGCGGGTACGGGTGTGCCGGCCCACGATCACGTTGTCCAGCGCCGTCATGTTGGCGAACAGCCGGATGTTCTGGAAGGTGCGGGCGACGCCGGCCCGGGTGACCCGGGCGGGCTTGGGCGGCAACAGCGTGCCGTCGAGGCGTACTTCGCCGGCCGTGGGGACGTAGAGCCCGGTCAGACAGTTGAAGAAGGTGGTCTTTCCGGCGCCGTTGGGGCCGATAAGGCCGACGATCTCGCCCCTGCCGACCGTCAGGTCCACCCGGTCGACGGCCGTCAGTCCGCCGAAGCGCATGGTGACCGCGCGGGCTTCGAGCAGGGGAGCGGTGGGGGAAGAAGGGGAATTCATGCCGTGGCCTCCGCGGCCGGCCGGCGCGCCTCGGCGCCCGCGGCCTGCTCGTCGTGGAACTCGAGTCGATGGATGCGGTCGGGCACCAGGCCCTCGGGACGGAACCGCATCATGAGGATCAGCGCGAGGCCGAACATCATCATCTGGTACCGGCTGAAGAACTCGAACTTCGCCGGGATCAGGTACAGCAGCGCGGCGCCGACCAGGGGTCCGGAGACGGTCCCCATGCCGCCGAGGACGACGGCGGCCAGCAGGAACGCCGAGTTGGGCGGCGCGGTGTCGGCGAACTTGTAGTTCTCCGGCACGGCGTTGGTCTGCAGATGCGCCATGACCGTGCCCGCGAGGCCCGCGAGCGAGGCCCCGAGACCGAAGGCGAGCAGCTTGTACTTGAAGCCCTCGATGCCCATCGCGGTCGCGGCCTTCTCGTCCTCGCGCAGCGCGATCCAGGCCCGGCCGACCCGGGAGTCGCCGGCGCGGGCGTAGACGAACACGATGACGGCGATCACCGCCAGCAGCAGGAGGTAGTAGTTGGCGAAGCGGCCGAAGGCGACCCCCAGGACGGTGTGCGGCTCACCGAAGTCGAAGCCCAGCATCCTGATGTCCGGCACGGAATTGATCCCGTTGGGACCGTTGGTGAGGGAAGGGCCGGAGGTGCCGTCCAGGTTGTTGACGGTGATCCGGAAGATCTCGCCGAAGCCGAGCGTCACGATGGCCAGGTAGTCGCCGTGCAGCCGCAGCGTGGGCGCCCCGATGACCAGACCCGCCACCAGCGACACGGCCATGCCCAGCAGGGCGGTCGCCCAGAACGGCCAGGGGTCGATGTCGAAGGTGGAGAACGTCGAACCGGAGACCAGCGCGGCCGTGTACGCGCCGGTGCCGAGGAACGCGACGTACCCGAGGTCGAGCAGCCCGACCAGGCCGACCACGATGTTCAGGCCGAGCGCGACCGCCGCGAACACCAGGATGTTGTCGGCGATCGCCGTGTACTGGTCGCCGGTCTGCGTGAACGGGAAGACCAGCGCGGCGGCGAACGCGGCGACGGCCACGGCGACCCGGTTGCGGGCGTTGACCGCGCTCAGCCGGGCCGTGACACCGGCCACGGACAGCGCCCGCGCCCCGAAGCCCGCGGCGGGCAGGAACGCCAGGAAGTCCTCGGCGGACTCGGTGGTGATGCCGTACGTCAGGACGAACATCGCCGCCAGGAACACCACCGTGATCAGGGCGATCTCGGCGGCCCGGGGCAGGCGCCGGGTGCCCGCGGGCGCGGTGTCGTCGGGGTCGGTGGTGTCGTCGGGGAGGGCGTGGGCGCCCGCCGTGAGCAGCAGCACGGCGCCGGCGGCCAGCCAGCCGCCCGGCTCGACGTTCACCGCGCCGCCCAGCGTGATCGCGATCCCGCCGACCGTGACCCAGGTGGTGGTCAGCGCCGCCAGCGCCGCGGCGCGCAGGGCCCGTACGGCTCCCGCGGGGGTGAGCGACCGTACGCCGGGGACTCCTAGGGCGGCCGCGGTGAACACCGCGGCGAGCAGCCCGGTGACGAGGGTGACGAGCTGGCTGCCGCCCGGGTAGCCGTCGAGCGTCAGGTTGCCGGGATAGCGGGGGGTCCAAGTCCAGGCGAGGAACGGGGCGGCGACGGTGAGCGCCGCGCCCGCCACGGTCAGGCCCTTGGCGGCGGCGGGGCTGACCCTGACGGCCGTACGAGTCCTGGTGCCCATGTCGTCCATGCGGTCCATGTCGTTCATGTCATCCATGTCGTTCATGTCCTTCACGCCCTGTCCGGGACGCGCTCGCCGAGCAGCCCCTGTGGTCTGACCAGCAGGACGACGATGAGGATCACGAAGGCCCAGACGTCCTTCCAGACCGAGCCGCCGAAGGTGTGCAGGGCCGGCAGATGGGGCAGCAGCCCCGAGGCGAGGGACTCGGCGACCCCGAGCACCACCCCGCCGAGCATGGCGCCCTGGATGTTGCCGATCCCGCCCAGCACGGCGGCGGTGAAGCCCTTCAGACCCGCGATGAAGCCCATGTTGTACGAGATCGTGCCGAGCCGGAGCCCCTGGGTGACACAGGCGACCGCGGCGAGCAGCGCGCCGATCGCGAACGCCACGACGATGACCCGGTCGGTGTCGATCCCCATCAGCCGGGCCGTCTTCGGGTCCTGGGCGGTGGCCTGCATCGCCCGCCCGGTCCGGGTGCGCCCGACGAAGTACGTCAGCAGCGTCATCGCGGCCGCCGCCACCACCAGGGTGAGGACCGCCGCGTACGACACGGTGACCCCGCCCAGCCGCAGCGGAGCGCCCGTCAGTTGCGGGAACGGCACGGGAGCGGTCACGCCGACCGACGCGCCCGGCAGGGTGAAGAAGTTGAACACGACCTGCTGGAGGAAGAGCGACAGGCCGATCGCGGTGATGAGCGGCGCCAGCCGGGGCGCGTTGCGCAGCGGGCGGTAGGCGAGGTGCTCGGCGGCCACGGCGGCGCTCACCGACACCAGGACGGCGACGACCAGCATCACCGGCAGCGCCACCCACAGCGAGGTCTCGTGCAGCGCGGGCACCCAGGCGTAGACGAACAGGGCGCCGAAGCCGCCCAGCATGAAGATCTCGCCATGGGCGAAGTTGATGATCTGGAGGATGCCGTAGACCATCGTGTAGCCCACGGCTATGAGGCCGTACATGGAGCCGAGGACCAGGCCGTCGGCGAGGAGTTGCAGGAAATCGGTGAAGGTCACCCGGGTCGTCCTTAACGTGCAGGGCAAACGTGCTGGAGGTGCGGGGGCGGGGGCGGGGGCGGGTGTCCGGGACCGGTCCCGGACACCCGCCGCGGGCCGGTCAGCCGACGGTCACGATCTTGACGCCGTTCTTCCAGGCGCCGTCCTCGACGCAGTTGACGGAGATCACCTGGTTCACGCTGTCGCCGTACTCGTCGAAGCCGACCTTCCCGGTCGCGCCGTCGAAGGCCACCTTCTGCATGGCCTCGACGACCTTCGGGCGCAACTGCGTGATGTCGCCCGTCTTGCCGCCATTGGCCTCGACCGCGGCGCCCACCGCCTTCATCAGCGCGGTCGTCGCGTCGTACACGTACGCGCCGAAGACGCCGTACCCCTCGGCGTAGCCGGCCGCCTTGTAGTCGGCGACGAAGGTCTTCGCGGAGTCGAGGGAGTCGATCGGGGCGCCGTCGGAGTGCGCGCACACGTCGTCCGCCGCGGCACCGGCCAGCGGGATCAGCGCGTCGTCCTTGAGCGCGTCGCCGCCGCCCATCGGGCCGTCGAAGCCCGCCGCCACGAGCTGCTTCTTCAGCGGGCCGGCCTGCGGGTACTCGCCGCCGTAGAACACCCCCTGGGCGCCTGCGGACTTGACGCTGTTGACGACGGCGGCGTAGTCGGACTCGTCGGGGTTGATGGACTGGTGGATGACGACCTGGCCGCCGAGCTTCTTGTAGGCGTCGGTGAAGTTCTCCACGATTCCGGTGCCGTAGGTCTTCTTGTCGTCGACCGTCGCGATCTTCTTGATCTCGAGGTCCGAGTAGAAGTACTGGGCCATCACCGGTGCGGCGACCGCGTCGGTGGAGATGGTGCGGAAGTAGTTGTCGTACTCGCGCTCGGGGTTGTCCTTGTAGTCCGCGCCCCGGGTGAGCGTCGCGGCCGTGTTGGCGCCGGAGACCTGGACCAGGTTCGCCGAGTGCAGCGTGGACTGCATCGCGGCCGACACCGACGAGTTGTACGCGCCGACCACGCCCACGGTGCTGTCGTCCGCCGCGAAGGCGGCCGCGTTCTGCTGGCCGATGTTCGGGGTGGCCTGGTCGTCCTTGGCCACCAGCTCGAACGTGACGCCCGGCACCAGCTTGTTCTTGTTGGCCTGCTTGACCGCCAGCTCCGCGGAGTTCTTCATGCCCAGGCCGACCGCGGCCAGATCCTTCGACAGCGGAGCGTCGAAACCGATCGTGACCGTGGTGCTGCCGTCCGCCGACGAGCCGTCGCCCGTCCCCTCGTCGCGGCTGCCGCACGCGGTCAGGAGCAGGGCGCCGGCGAGCAGCGGAGCGGTCAGGGCGATCGCGCGGCCGTGGCGCTCGGGCCGGGCGGCGCGGGTGGTGGACGTACGGAATGCGTGCATGGGTTCCTCCCCGGACTTCTCATCCGCAGGGCGCAGCCGGACGGACCGCCGGTCGGCGGCCGCGGGCTGGGCTTCGAGCAGTGGCTGAAACCTAGGCGGCGGGAAGTGCCGTTGAGCCTGTCCGGAAGGCAGATGTACGAGGGGTGCCGCTGTCCGTTCGGACAACGGCGGTAACGCCGCCGCCACATGCCCCGGGCCCCGGGTACGACGGCGTGTGCGCAGGTCGGCGGCGGTACAAGCGGTCGACGGCGACTCAACCGCCTTTCTCCGTGCGCCACTTGCGGAGCTGGAGCATGGCGACCAGCCGCTGCTCCGGGTCGTCGAGGTCGATGCCGGTGAGGGCGACGGCCCGCCGGATACGGTGGCGCAGGGTGTTGGGGTGGATGTGCAGTTGCTGGGCCACGGTCTTCACGTCGCCGAACGCGTCCAGGTAGCGCAGCAGCGAGTCGCAGAGCTGCGAGCCGCCCCGGCGGTCGTGCTCGGCCAGGGCGTGCAGCGCCGGGTCGCCGATGTCGGGGTGTTCGCGGAGCAGTTCGAGGAACCTGCCCAGGACGACCGAGGCGCGGACGTCCTCGTACGCCGCCACCTCGCGCCCGGGGTCGTCCGCGATCACCGTCAGGATCCGGTCGGCCTCCGCGCGGGCCGCCGCCGCGTCCGCGAGCCGGGCCACCGGCGCGGACACCGCGGCCTGCACGGGCGTGCCCAGATGGCGCCTGAGCAGGGTCACCAGATCGGCGGTCCAGGCGGTCACGGCGGAGTCGGGCGGGACGGCGCCCTGGGCCGGGACCCGCCCGGCGCCGGAGCCGGCCGGGGTCCGGGACGGGCCGCCGGGCGGCGGTGTCCTGGACGGGCCCTGGCCCGGAGCCGTCCGGGTCGCGCCGCCGTGCCCGTTGCCGTGCCCGTGCCCGTTGCCGTGCAGCGTGTCCGGTACCAGCACGTACAACCGCCCGTCCAGCCGCGCCACCGACGTGGCTCGGCGGTGCGCCGCCGCGTGCATGGACACCATCTCGGCGGTACGCGCCCGGCGCAGCTCCGCGTCGGGGCCCCCGTCGGCGGCGGCCTCGTGCAACTCCACGGCGATCACCGTCGCGCCGGCCGTGCTGGAGATTCCCAGATGTCCCGCCAGCCCGCCTGCCTGGGGCCCGCCGGTCAGCAGGCCGGCGGTGAGCTCCTCGCGCAGCGCGCTCTCCAGGCCCGGACCGCCCGGCGGCCGGATGAGCAGGAGCGCCGCCAGCCGGGCCGCGCCGCGCAGCACCTGAGCGGCGGTGGCGGCCAGCGGGGCCACGGTCTCCTGCACCCAGATCGTGCCCACCAGCCTGCCGCCCGCATTCACCCCCGTGGCCAGCCGGCGCCGGGTGCCCAGGTCGGGGCGGGCGGCCACCTCCACCACCTCCTCGCTGCCGCGCAGCCGGGTGTACACGCCGGCCTCGTGCAGCACGTCCAGGAAGCCCTGCGGGCACGCGTGGCCCAGGATCGACCGGCGCCGCACCTCGTCCACCCCGTCGTCCGAACGCGAGTAGGCCAGCACGCGGTTGTCGGCGTCCTCGACGGTGACCGCGCCCCCGGTCAGCGCCGCCAGGGTCTTGGCCAGCGAGAACAGGTCGCCGTGCGCGGGGCCGCCCAGCAGGGCCGGAGCCCGGTTCACGGTGTCCACCACGGTGCGCGCCACCGCCTCCACCTGCTCCCAGCGGGCCTCGTCCCGCACGCCGAACAGGGCCGTGCCGCACTCGACGGCCGCCTGCCGGAGCAGCTCCGCCGCCGTGTCGCTCTGCCCGGTGCGCAGCGCGACCGCCGTCGCGCCCGCCCGTCCCGCGGCGATGAGCGGCCGCAGCGCGGCCCGTCCGCGGGCGCCGATGAGCAGGACCAGGCTGTCCTTGTGGTCGCCGTGCGGACCATCGTCGGGCTCCGCGATGACGACGCCGTTCAGCGGCCGGTCGAGTCCGTCCGGGGCGGCGAGCAGCTCGACGAGCGTTCCGGAGAGCGACTGGACGACATGCCGCAGCGACCCTCCGGGGTGCGGGAGGGCTTCCAGGGGGGCGTGCACGGAAATGGCGACCTTCCGGGGGAGCGAGGGAGCAGGAGGCCCTCGGCCTTCGGACGGGGCGCCGGCCTCCCTGGTCGGGCTGACGCGACGCAGGCTAGGCGCGCCGTGCTCCCCGGTCTTCGTCCCACCGGACAACACCGGTCCGCGAGAACTGTCCGCGTCGCCAGCGGCGGTCCTCGGCATGACGTGCCCGACCCGGCGTCGCGGGCGACGCCGGGTCGGGTGGGGTGATCGGCCGGATCGGCCGGGTTAGCTGGTGCGCTGGTGCGGCCCGGTCGGCCGGTGCGGCCTCAGGAAGCGGCGAGCCGGACGCCGTCGACCACCCAGTACCAGTTGTTGCCTCCGGTGTAGCGGAAGCGGACCCGGGCCGTGCTCGTCCCGGCGGGCACCTGGAGGGTGACGGTCTCCGTGCGCGAGGGCACGTCGGCGGTGTAGGTCTTCACCGACACGGGGGTGCCGCCGTCGTAGGAGACGAGGACCTCGCCGCGCTGCGGGGACTCCTGCCGGTAGTAGGTGGTGTAGGTGAGGGTGGCCGTACGGCCACCGGTGACCGGGTACGCCGGGCTGACCAGGGTCGAGTCGAAGCTGCCGGACACCGTCCGGTCGCTCCACTCGTCGCCGTCCGCGACGGCGAAGACGTTCCGGGCGCGCACATTGCACTCGCGGTTCTGGTCGGTCTGGGAGCGGGTCCAGAACTCGTCGGTGGTGAAGGACCAGCCGCGCCACTCGGTGACCCCGCCGCCGCCCATCGCGGAGTTGTCGACGGACCAGCCCGCGGGCGGGGTGTGGGTGAAGCCCAGGACGCCGGTGGGGATGCCGGTTTCGTCGACGCGGGTCTGCAACTGCGGGCGCAGGGCGTCGAAGTCGTCCGGCGTCGGCTGCTGGACGGGGCGGCCGTCCAGGTCCCAGGCGGGGTCGAGCGCGATGCCGAGGTGGGCCAGCGCGGAGGCGGCGACGTCCGGCATCTTCACGTCGTAGCGGACCGAACCGGGGGAGAGGGTGGGGCCGGTGGCGATCAGGAAGGTCTGGCGCTCCGGCGGGGTGGAGCCGCCGTGGCCGCCGGCGTCGGTGTGGCCGTGGTCGGCGGTGATCATGATCAGCCAGCTCTCGGCGGCGTAGGTCGCACGGGACCGGACGGCCGCCACCATCTGGCCCACCTGGGCGTCGGCCCCGGCGATGGCCGCCAGGTACTGCGCGGAGGCGGCGCCGTAACTGTGGCCCGCGTGGTCGATGTTGTCGAGCTGGACGAAGACCGCGTCGGGGTTGCCGTCCCGGAGCCGGGCGACCGCGCGCGAGGTGGTGCCGGTGTCGTACTCGGCACCGGGCGTGGAGACCCGGGTGTCGACCGCGCCGGAGAAGACGGTGTCGGTGATCGGCGCCCAGGAGGAGACGGCGTACGTCGTGAGGGAGGGCTTCGCCGTCTCGGCGCGGGTGAGGAAGTCGGGGTACCGGGTGAAACGTGCGCCGGTGAAGGCGTTGTCCTTGACGTTGTGCTTGTCCGGCCACACACCGGTGATCAGTGTCGACCAACCGGGGCCGGACAGGGTGGGCGCGAGGGGGTTGGCGTAGATGCTGCTGGGCACGGTCAGACCGGCGGCCATCAGGGCGTCGAGGTTCGGCGCGTCGGCGTCCTTGATCCGGGTCAGCAGGGCGCCGTCGAGCCCGATGACCAGGACCTTGGGGGTGGCGGCCGCGGCGCGGGCGACGGCGGCGAGCGGACCGGCCGAGGCGGCGAGCGCGGCGGCGGACAGCAGGAGGGTGCGGCGGGACAGGCGGGACGACACGAGTACCTCCGGAAGGGGTGGAGAACGGGGTCGTGCGGGCGGGGCGACGCCCGCGGCGGAACCGGGGGCGTCGCCCGTGCGGGGCGCGGCCGTCGGGAGGTCAGCTCCCGGTGGCGGACTTCCAGGCGTCGACGTACGAGGTGAGGTTCTGGTCGATGTCGTTCCAGTCGGGCTCGAAGACCTCGACGCCGTTCATGATCTGGGCCAGCGCGGCGGCCTCGGCGTCGGTGGCCTTGACGTCCTTGCGGGCCGCGAAGCCGCCGCCGATCTCGCTGACCTGCTGCTGCGCGGTCCGGCCGAGCAGGTAGTCGAGGAGCTTCCGGCCGTTGTCGCCGTGCGGGGCCTTGGTCACCAGGCCGGCCGCGTAGGGCAGCGCGAAGGTGGTGGGCTTGCCGCCCTGCGGGGCCGGGAACCAGATGCCGAGGTTCGGCATGGTCTTGGACTGGGCGTGGTTCATCTGCACATCGCCGTTGGCGACCAGGAGTTCGCCCTTGTCGACCTTGGGCGCGAGCTTGCCGGTGGAGGCGGACGGACCGACGTTGTTGGCCTGGAGCCTCTTCAGGTAGGCCAGGGCCGCGTCCTTGCCGCCGAAGTCGTGGATCGCCTTGATCAGTACGGCGGTTCCGTCGCCGGCGACCCCGGGGGTGGAGTACTGGAGCTTGTCGCGGTACTTGCCGTCCAGCAGCTCCTGCCAGGTGGTGGGGGCCTGCTTCAGCTCCTTCTTGTTGTAGACGAAGCCGAAGTAGTTGTTGACGACCGAGGTCCAGGTGCCGTCGGCCGCCTTGTCCGCGGCGTCGACCTGGTCGGCGCCCTGCGGGGCGTACTTCTGCAGCAGGCCCTTGCCGTCGGCCTGCTGGATGAACGGCGGGAGGGTGACGAGCACGTCGGCCTGCGGGTTGCTCTTCTCCCGCAGGGCGCGCTGCACCATCTCCCCGGAGCCGCCCTCGACGTACTTGACCTTGATGCCGGTCGACTTCTCGAAGTCCTTGAAGACCTGGTCGTACCAGCCGTCGCCGTTCTCGCCCTTGAGGCCGTCGGCGCTGTAGACGGTGACGACCTTCTCGTCGGAGGCGGCGGAGGAGCCGCCGCAGGCGGTGAGCGCGGGAGCGGCGAGCAGGGACAGCGCGATCGCGAGCTTGAGGGTGTTTCTGGGCATGACGGGATGAACTCCTTGCACGGGAAGGGTGGTTGCCGAGGGGATCAGCGGTAGGAGGCCTTGGTGCGCAGGCGGGAGACGGCGAACAGGACCAGCAGGGTCGCCGTCATGAGGACCACGGCGAGCGCGGAGCCGGCGAACAGGGCGCCGCGGTCGGTGGCCGCGTAGATCAGGACCGGAAGAGGTGTCCAGTCGGGCGGATAGAGCATCATCGTGGCGCTCAACTCGCCCATGGACAGGGCGAAGCAGAGGCCGGCCGCCGCGGTCAGGGACGGCAGCAGCAGGGGCAGCTTGACGCGCCACAGGACTTGGCCCGGGGTGGCGCCGAGGGAGGCGGCGGCCTGTTCGTACGCCGGGTCGAGGCGGGTGACCGCGGCGGACACCGATTGATGGGCGAAGGCGGTGACCAGCACGGTGTGGGCGACGATCACGATCCAGCGGGTGCCGTTGAGGAGCATCGGCGGCTGCGAGAAGGCGACCAGGACGGCGAGGCCCACGACCACCGACGGCACGGCGACGGGCAGCACGAACAGCGCGTCGAGCACCCGGCGCAGGCGCCGGGGCAGCGCGGCCGCCGCGAGCGCCGCCCAGGTGCCGGCGGTCAGCGCGATCAGGCTAGCCGCGAGCGCCGTGACCAGGCTGGTGGTCAGGGCCTGGAGGGCCTCGCCGCGGCTCGCGGCGTCGTAGTGGGCGAAGGTCGGACCGGAGGGCAGGACGCCCGACCAGTGGGTGGCGAACGAGGCGGCCAGCACCACCAGCAGCGGCACGGCGAACAGGGGGACGAAGAGGACGAAGAACAGGACCTGGACGGCGCGCCGCCCGGCCCGGCTATGCACCAGCACGACGGCTCACCACCCGGTAGAGGCCGTAGAGCCCCACGGAGATCAGGACGTTGACGACGGCGATCACACAGGCGCCCGGGTAGTCGGACTCCAGGATCGCCTTGCTGTACACCAGCATCGGCAGGGTCGTGACGCCCTTGGCCCCGGTGAACAGCACGATGCCGAACTCGTTCAGGCACAGCACGAGGACCAGACTCCCGCCGGCCGCGAGCGCGGGCAGCGCCTCGGGCAGGATCACCTGCCGGACGATGCGCGGCGCGCGGGCGCCCAGCGAACTCGCCGCCTCCAGCTGGGCGGTGTCCAGTTGTGAGAAGGCGGCCAGCAGCGGCCGCATTACGAACGGCGTGAAGTACGTGACCTCGGCCAGCAGCACACCCCAGGGCGTGGTGAGGAACCGGAAGGGTCCCTCGGCGGCCCCCGTGACGTCCGTCCACGCCCCGTTGGCCATGCCCACCGTGCCGTAGACGAACAGCAGGGCCAGGGTGATCAGGAAGGACGGGAAGGACAGGAAGACGTCGACGAACCGGGCGACCGCTTTCGCGCCGGGGAACGGCACGAACGCGATGACCAGGGCGAGGACGAACCCGAGGACCAGGCAGCCGGCCGTGGACGCCACCGCCAGCCAGACGGTCGTCCACAGCGCCTCGCGGAAGGCGGTGGAGGCGAGGACGTCGGCGTACGGCTGGAGCGAGGTGCCCCCGCTGTCCGGCCGGAAGGACTGCTGGACGACCAGGTAGAGAGGGTGGAGGAAGAAGACGGCGAGCAGGGCGACGGGCGGCAGCGCCCACAGCAGCCGCCCGGCCCGCGGCCCGATCCGTCCGGCCCCCGGCTTGAGCTGTCCCGCCTGCGGCGTGAGTCGTCCGGCCCGCGGTTCGAGCCGTTCGGCCGCCGGAGCCCTAGTCATGGGTGACTCCCGCGGTGAGCAGCACCGCGTCCTGCGGGGCGAAGTGCAGGGCGACCGGCTCGCCGTGGGCGGGCGGCTCGCGCAGTTCGGGCAGGTCAGCCATCACCCGGTGGCCCTGGACGTCGACGTACAGCCGGCTGGTGGCGCCGCGCCACTGGATCTCCGTGACGGTGCCCTCCAGCCGGTTCGGGCCGTCGCCGAGCCCGACCAGGTGCGGCCGTATGCACAGCGTGGCCCGGGCGCCCGCAGGGGCGTCGGCCGTGGCGGTCTTCAGCTCGGCGCCCGCGAAGACGACCCCGTCCCGGGCCACCGTCACCGGCAGCAGGTTGGCGTTGCCCACGAAGGAGGCCGTGAACGCGTTGGCGGGTGCCCGGTACAGCCCCCTCGGTGTTCCGCAGGCCTGCACCCGTGCCTCGTTCATCACCGCGATCCGGTCGGCCAGGGTCAGCGCCTCGACCTGGTCGTGGGTGACGTAGAGGATGGTGACGTCCGGCAACTCGCGGTGCAGCCTGGCCAGTTCGCCGAGCATGTCGGAGCGCAGCCGCGCGTCCAGGGCGGACAGCGGCTCGTCCAGCAGCAGTACGCCCGGCCGGATGGCCAACGCCCGCGCGATCGCGACGCGTTGCTGCTGGCCGCCGGACAGCTCGCGCGGGTGACGGCGGGCGTAGGCGGCCATGCCGGTCATCTCCAGCGCCTCGGCGACCCGGGCCCTGATCTCCGGCTTGGCGACCCGGCGGGCCTTCAGGCCGAAGGCCACGTTGTCCTCCACCCGCAGATGCGGGAAGAGCGCGTACTGCTGGACGACCATCCCGATGCCCCGCCGGTACGGCGGCAGGTCGGTCACGTCACGGTCGCCGAGGTACACCCGCCCGGCGGCGGGCCGCACGAACCCGGCGACCGCCCGCAGCGCGGTGGTCTTGCCGGATCCGGACGGCCCGAGCAGGGCCATGACCTCGCCCGTGCCGACGCTCAGGTCGAGGTGGTCGAGGACGACGTTCCCGTCGTAGGCGACCGTGACTCCGTCGAAGCGGATGCCCATCAGAGGGCTCCGCGCAGCAGTGCGGGCAGGCCGGCGACCGAGGGGAGCACCTGTGTGGCGCCCGCGGCGCGCAGCTCGTCCTCCCCGTGCGCGCCGGTCAGCACACCGGCGACCACGCCCGCTCCGGCCCGTACGCCGCTGAGCATGTCGTACGACGTGTCGCCGACGACCGCCACCTGGCGCACGTCCTCGGCCGCCCTGGTCCGGACGAACGCCTCCAGCACCATGTCCGGGAAGGGGCGTCCGCGGCCGCCCGCGTCGGCCGGGCCGAGGGTGAGCGGCACCAGGTCGCGCCAGCCGAGCGCGTCGAGGATGGCGTCCTGGGTGACCCGGGCGAATCCGGTGGTCAGCACGACGGTACGGCCGTCCGCGCGCAGCTCCTCGATCGCCTCGCGGGCGCCCGGCACGGGTTCGGTGAGGCCGTCGGCGACGAGTTCGCCGTACGCCTTCTCGAAGGCGGAGTTGGCGCGTCGGGCCAGGTCCTCGGCGCCGAACAGATGGCGGAAGACGGAGATCTTGGACTCGCCCATGGTGGCGCGGACGTGGGCCAGCTTGGCGGCGTGGTCGGCGCTGCCGGGTTCGACGCCGAGTTCCGCGGCGGCGGCCTCGAAGGCGCGCTCCACCAGGCCGCCGTCGGCGACGGTGGTGCCGGCCATGTCCAGGACGACGAGACGGATGTCGTGGGGGGCTTCGGGCGTCCGGTGCGGGCCGGTCGCGGGGTGCGGGTCGTTCATGCGGGTCATTCCTGTCACCAGCCCAGTTCGTCGGCGGTCGTCTCGGCGATGGCGGGCGAGCAGGTCATGCCGCGCCCGCCGGGCCCGGTGACCAGCCAGACGCCGTCGCGCACCTGCTGTCGGTGCACGACCCGCCGGGTGTCGGTGCACTGTGCGTACACCCCGGCCCAGCGGCGCCGGATCTTCGGCAGCGGGCGGCCGAGGAGGGACTCCACGACACCGGTGAGGTGGTCGTAGGGGTCCTCGACGGTGTCGAAGGCGAAGGGGTGTTCGTACTCGTGGGTGTCGCCGATGGTCAGTCCGCCGTCGGCGCGCTGCACCATCAGCAGCTGCATCCGGTGCTCGGCGGCCGTCGGCGGCTGCGGCTGCCCGGCGTCGAGCCGGTCCAGGGCCGGTGACGCGTACGCCGGGTAGTAGCGGAAGCTGTCGGCGTCGGCGACCGAGGTGGTCAGCGGCTCGCCCAGCGGGTCGGTCTGCATCATCTGCAACCGCACGCGGCGCACGGGCAGTTCGGGGCCGGCGAGTTCACGGACCAGGCCGCCGAGCCAGGCGCCGGTGCACAGGACGACCGCGTCGGCGCGGTGGACGTCCCCGTGGTCGTCGCGGACGGTGGCCGGGCCGGTCACCTCGCGGACCTCGCGGCCGGGCAGGAACCGGTACGCGGGGGACTTCAGCAGCTCGGCGCGCAGGGCCAGCTGGGCGGTGCGCGGCTCGACCGCCGCGTCCCGCTCGCAGTACAGGGCCGCGGTGAATTCGCCGCGCAGGGCGGGGTTCAGGGCGCGCGCCTCGTCCGGGGTGAGCAGCTTGTAGCCGCGGGCGGCGGCGTCCGCGCGGGCCACCGCGGCCTCGGCGACGGCGAGTTCGAGCTCTCCCCGGACGGGGGTCAGGGAGCCGTTGGGCCGGAAGCCCACGGCGGGTACGCGGGCGCCGATCTCCTCCCACAGCTCCCGTGCGCGCAGGGCGGTGTCGAGCTCCTCGCCACCGGCTCTGCCACTGACCCAGATCTGACCGAAGTTGCGCAGCGATGCGCCCCGGGCCTCCTTCTCTCGCTCGATCTGTACGACCTCATGGCCGCGCTGAACTGCTTGCCAGGCGTGCATGGTGCCGACCACGCCGCCTCCGACGACTGTCACTCTCACGTCGCTCACGCTCCTCCCGGTCGGGGAACCGGAAAGGTCCGCTTCCCAACGAGAGCGTGAACGAGGCATCACTATTGGGCTAGACCCGTTATCGTTCCGTGATAAATGCGGGCTCCGGCGACGGACGATCGCGAGGTCCGGGAACGACGACGGTGCCCGGGTCGCGGGACCCGGGCGCCATCGCCGTGCCTCGGCCTCGTCAGCCGGCCGGCCCGGTGTCGGCCGTGGGCGGGAAGAGCTGCCGGATCACCCCGACGGTCCGCAGCAGATGCGGTTCGGACCGGTCGGCGCGGTGCGCGACGGCCAGCTCGACGGTGGTGACCGGCTCGACCAGCGGCAGATAGACCACGCCGGGCAGGGTCAGCGCCGTCACCGGCTCGGGTGCGACGGCCGCCCCGAGCCCGCCCGCCACCAGGGTGATCAGCGTCGAGGTCTCGCCGACCTCGTGCCGGATCCGGGGCTCGACCCCGGCGTCGCGCAGCACCCGCAGGACGACGTCGTACATCACGGAGCGGCGGTCCGCCGAGTGCACGATCAGGTCGGTGCCCGCGAGGTCCGCGGCCCGCACCCGCGGCCGCCCCGCGAGGGCGTGGTCGGCCGGCAGCGCCACCACCAGCCGGTCGCGGCGCAGCAGGCGCACGACGAGCGAGGGATCCGCGGCCGGCGGGCGCAGCAGGGCGACATCGATGGCACCCGTGCGCAGGCCCTCCGCCTGGTCCGGCGCGAGCATCTCGCCCCGGAAGGAGAAGTCGACCCCGGGCAGCTCCGCGGCCAGGTGCCGGGAGAGCGTGGGCAGCAGGCTGTACGTCGCCGACCCCACGCAGCCGATCGCGAGGCGGCCCACGACACCGGCGGCGACCCGGCGGGCCAGGTCGGCCGCCTCGTCGACCTCCGCCAGGATGTCCCGCGCCCGCTCCAGGTAGGCGCGGCCCGCCTCGGTGAGGTCCACCCGGCGGGTGGTGCGGTCCAGCAACTGGACCCCGAGCTCGGTCTCCAGCCGGCGGATCGCCTGCGACAGCGGAGGCTGCGCCATGTGCAGCCGCTCGGCGGCCCGGCCGAAATGGCGCTCCTCGGCGACCGCGACGTAGTAGCGAAGGTGACGAAGATCCATATCGCACACATCTCAATCGCTCGCCATATTGATACTTCACCCTATCGACAGCCGCGCCTACGGTGGCGACATGAGTGCATATCTCTACGCCGCGACCCGCACGCCCTTCGGAAAGTTCAACGGCGCGCTGGCCGGCATACGCCCCGACGACCTGGCCGCTGCCGCGATCACCGGTCTCCTCGCCCGGACCCCCGACCTCGACCCGGCAGCGGTCGACGAGGTCGTCTGGGGCAACGCCAACGGCGCCGGGGAGGACAACCGCAACGTCGGCCGGATGGCCGCGCTGCTGGCGGGCCTGCCCACCAGCGTGCCGGGCACGACCGTCAACCGGCTGTGCGGCTCCTCCCTCGACGCCGCCCTCATCGGGTCACGCGCCATCGAGACCGGCGACGCCGACATCGTCCTGGTCGGTGGCGTGGAGTCGATGACCCGGGCGCCCTGGGTGCTGCCCAAACCCGCCAGGGGCTTCCCCGCGGGGGATGTGACCGCGGTCTCGACCACGCTCGGCTGGCGGCTGGTCAACCCGCGCATGCCCAAGGAGTGGACCGTCTCGCTCGGCGAGTGCAACGAGCAGCTCCAGGAGCGGTTCGGCGTCAGCCGCGAGCGCCAGGACGCGTTCGCCGCCCGCTCGCACCGCCTCGCCCACCAGGCCTGGGAGAGCGGCTTCTACGACGGCCTCGTCACACCGGTCGAGGGGCTGGCCCGCGACGAGGGCATCCGGCCCACGACGACGCCGGAGGTGCTCGCCGGGCTCAAGCCGTCGTTCCGCCCGGAGGGCACGATCACCGCAGGCAACTCCTCGCCGCTGTCGGACGGCGCCTCGGCGGTCCTGCTCGGCAGCGCGGAGGCGGCCGGCACGATCGGCCGCGAGCCGATCGCCCGGATCGTCGGCCGCGGCGCGAGCGGAGTCGACCCGCAGGACTTCGGCTACGCCCCGGTCGCGGCGGCCGCCCAGGCGCTGCGCCGGGCGGGCATCGGCTGGGACCAGGTCGGCGCGGTGGAGCTCAACGAGGCGTTCGCCGTGCAGTCGCTGGCCTGTGTCGACACCTGGCTGAAGGACGGGCTGCGCGACCCCGAACTGGTCAACCAGAAGGGCGGCGCGATCGCGCTCGGGCACCCGCTGGGCGCCTCCGGCGGCCGCGTCCTGGGCTCCCTCGCCGCGGTGCTGCGCGAGCGCGGCGAGCGGTACGGCGTCGCGGCGATCTGCATCGGCGTGGGCCTCGGCCTGGCCGTCGTCCTCGAGAACCTGGACAGCACGCAGAACACGGGGGCCGGGGCATGAGCCGCGCACGGGTACTGGAGACCTGCGACGAGGCGGTCGCGGGCATCGAGGACGGCTCCACCGTCCTGGTCGGCGGCTTCGGCTTCGCCGGTATGCCCTTCGACCTCGTCGACGCCCTCATCCGCCAGGGGGCGAAGGACCTCACGGTGGTGTCCAACAACGCGGGCAACGGCGAGGTCGGCCTCGCCGCGCTGCTCAAGGCCGGCCGGGTACGGAAGGTCGTCTGCTCGTTCCCGCGGCAGTCCGACTCCTACGTCTTCGACGGACTCTACCGGGCCGGGAAGATCGAGCTGGAGGTCGTGCCGCAGGGCAACCTGGCGGAGCGGATGCGCGCGGCCGGCGCGGGCATCGGCGCGTTCTTCAGCCCGACCGGCGTCGGCACGCCGCTGGCCGAGGGCAAGGAGACCCGTGTCATCGACGGCCGCACCCATGTGCTGGAGTACCCGATCAAGGGCGACTACGCGCTCATTGCCGCGCACCGGTCGGACCTGATGGGCAACCTGGTCTACCGCAAGACCGCCCGCAACTTCGGGCCCGTCATGGCCACCGCCGCCACCACCACGATCGTGCAGGCCGACGAGGTCGTCGCGCTCGGGGAGATCGATCCGGAGACCGTCGTCACGCCGTCCATCCACGTCGACCGGATCGTCCGGGTCGAGTCCCGCCACTACACCGTCCAGGGGGCACGATGAGCACCTCGACACCCGCCACGACCACCGTGGTCGAGCACCTCGACCGTGGACCGCTGTCCCTGGACGAACTCGCCGCCGTCATCGCCCGGGACATTCCCGAGGGCTCCTACGTCAACCTCGGCATCGGGCAGCCCACCAGGATCGCCGACCATCTGCCGGCGGACCGCGGGGTCGTCCTGCACACCGAGAACGGCATGCTCAACATGGGCCCGGCCGCCGTCGGCGACGAGATCGACCCGGACCTCACCAACGCGGGCAAGGTGCCGGTCACCGAACTGCCGGGGGCGGCGTACTTCCACCACGCCGACTCCTTCGCGATGATGCGCGGCGGCCATCTCGACGTCTGTGTGCTCGGCGCCTTCCAGGTGAGCGTCGACGGCGACCTCGCCAACTGGCACACCGGCAGGCCCGACGACATCCCCGCCGTCGGCGGCGCCATGGACCTCGCCATCGGCGCGAAGGAGGTCCTCGTGATGATGACGCTCTTCACCAAGACCGGCGCGCCCAAACTCGTCCCGTCCTGCACCTACCCGCTGACCGGCCTGCGCTGCGTCAGCCGGGTCTACACCGACCACGCCACCTTCGACATCACGCCGGACGGTGCGCGCCTGCGGGAGACGTGGGGGAGCACGGCGGCCGACCTGGCCGCGCGGCTCGACGGGATCGTCCCGCCGCACGGGTGACGGCGGCTGGGACAGGTCCTGGGCCCGGCCGCCCGGCCGCCCGGTCGGTGGGGCCGGGCCGGGCGGGCCCTGGAGTCAGTCCTTCAGATGGGCCGTGAAGGAGAACCGGTCCCCGCGGTAGAGGCTGCGCACCCGCTCCAGCGGGCGCCCCTGGGTGTCCCGTGACACACGGTGGATCAGCAGCATCGGCAGCGCGGGCGGGGTCCCGATCAGCAGCGCCTCGCGCGGGGTGGCCAGCACGGTCTCGATGCGCTCGTCCGCGTCGCCGAACCCGATGCCCTGGTCGTGGAGGTAGGCGTAGAAGGAGGAGTCGGGCTCGAAGTCGCTGTCGAGGCGGGGCGCGCGGGCCACGGCGACGTACGTGCTCTCCAGGCCGACCCGTTCGTCGTCGGCCAGCAGCACACGCTCCAGATGCCAGACGGGCTCGCCCCGGGTCAGCCCGGTCTCGGCGGCGAGCGCGTCGGGGCAGGGGAAGCGGTCCAGGCCGACGAGCGTACGGCCGGGGGTGCGCCCTTGGCGCCGTACGCCTTCGGTGTAACTGGCCAGCGACAGCGGCTGCTCCAGTTTGGGCCCCGCGACCACGGTTCCCCGGCCCTGTCGGCGCAGCTTCCCCTCCAGCACCAGTTCGCGCAGGGCCTGCCGGACGGTCTCGCGGGCGACGTCGTACCGCTCGGAGAGATCGCGCTCGGTGGGGATGAGATTGCCCTCGCCGAGTTCGTCGACGAGCACGGCGATCTCCGCCTTGACCGCGTAGTACTTCGGAATGCGCCCGTGCTCCGGAATACCGGAGCGGACGGGGGCGCCGGGGGCCTGGTCGTTCGGGTAGTCCACGCAGAGATCGTCGCAGACGCGCGGACCCGGCTCGGCGGCGCCCGCGCACCGGGCCGACGAGGGGCGGCCGTACGAGGGTTCGGCCCGGTGTGCGCACCGGGCCGGTCAGGAGGTCCGGCCGCCCGCGGTCACGGCCTTGAGCGCGTCCAGCGACTCCCTCATCAGCGGCGCCATCTCGCGCTGCTCGCCCGGCGAGACCCAGCGCTCGAAGCCGACCTTGAAGACGGCGACACCCGCCTCGGCGGTCAGGCTCGCGGCGGGCTCCGGGACGCCGCGTGCGCGCAGGGCGTCGGCGAGCGCGGCCGACATCGAGGCGAGTTTGATCAGTTCGCGCTCCTGGAGTTCCGCGTTCGCCGTGATCACGGCCTGGCGCTTGCGCGCGAAGTCGCGACGGTCGACGAACATCTCGCTGGCCGCGTCCAGTCCCAGTGCCAGCGCGTCGATCGGTGTCGTGGCCGGCGGAGCCTCGGTGACCGCCTGTACGAACAGGTCCTGCAACGAGGGCGACGCGCCGCCGAAGAGCACCTCGCGCTTGTCGGCGTAGTGCCGGAAGAAGGTGCGCTCGGTGAGCCCGGCGCGCTTGGCGATCTCGGCCACCGTCGTCTGTTCGTAGCCGCGCTCGCCGTAGAGCTCCAACGCGGCCTTGGCCAGGCGTCCGCGCGCGTCCGGCTCCCATCTACCCATGGCCGGATTCTACGCGATGACAGCGACTGACATCAGTGTTAGCTTTGATGACAGCAACTGACATCAACAGTCTGGGGTGCTTCCCATGCGTATCTTCGTCACCGGTGCGTCCGGCTGGATCGGCTCCGCCCTCGTTCCCGAACTCATCGGGGAGGGGCACCGGGTCGTCGGCCTCGCCCGTTCCGACGCCTCGGCGGCCGCGCTCGCCGCGGCCGGTGCCGAGGTGGTCCGCGGCACCATCGACGACCTCGACGTCCTGCGGGACGCGGCCCTCGCCTCGGACGGGGTGGTCCACCTCGCCTTCAAGCACGACATCGCCTTCAGCGGCGACTTCGCGGGCGCCGCCGAGGCCGACCGGCGCGCCGTCGACGTCTTCGGTGACGCGCTCGCCGGCACCCACCGCCCGTTCGTCCTCGCCTCCGGGCTGGCCGGCCTCGCGCCGGGGCGCGCGGCGACCGAGCGCGATGTGCCCGCGACCGAGGGCGGGCCGGTCTCGATGCGGGCGGTCACCGCGCTCGCGACGCTCGAACTCGCCTCGCGCGGGGTGCGCGCGTCCGTGGTGCGGCTGTCTCCGACCTGTCATGGCGAGGGGGACAACGGCTTCATGGCGACCCTGGTCGCCATCGCCCGCGCCAAGGGCGTCTCCGGCTACCTCGGCGACGGCGCCAACCGCTGGCCGGCCGTCCACCGCCTCGACGCCGCACGGCTGTTCCGCCTCGCGGTCGAGCGGGCCCCGGCCGGCTCGGTGCTGCACGGGGTCGCGGAGGAGGGCGTCGCGATCCGCGACGTCGCCGAGGTGATCGGCCGCCACCTCGGCGTGCCGACCGTCTCGGTGGCCCCGGAGGACGCGGCCGAGCACTTCACCTGGCTCGGTGCCTTCGTCGGCATGGACGTTCCGGCCTCGAACGCCCTGACCCGGGACCTGCTCGACTGGCGGCCGACCCACCCCGCCCTTCTCGAAGACCTCGACAAGGGCCACTACTTCCACACCGCCACGGACGCCACCGCCACGGCCTGACCCTCCCCGCCCGGGGCGGTCCGGCCGCCCGCCGGCCGCCCCGGAGGTCACGGCCTCCGGCCCGTGCCCGCTCACTGATGGCCCATCAGGTCAACCGTCCCGGACTCTTGACTCGTCAAGCGCCGGTGGTCATGCTCGTCGAAAGTTTTGCGCCGGTCATGACAAGCCAGGCCAGGGTCGGGGACGACCGCACACGGCCACGGCCTGACCCGTCGACCGTGCCATCCCCCCGACCAAGGGATGTGGGCAGTGAGCAGGACCGGACGCACCAACCGCGGACGCCGTCATTTCACCGTTTTCTCCTTGTTCCTCCTCGTGCTCGTCATGGCCCTCGGCCCCACGCCGAGCTCGGCGGCAGGCACCGACTGGTGGATCCCGACGGCACGGCCCGCGCCGGACTCGCAGATCGGCGTCACGGGCGAGCCGTTCAAGGGCGTCGGCGCCCAGGGAGAGGTACGCGGCTTTGTCGACGCGCACGACCATCTGATGGCGAACGAGGGCTTCGGCGGGCGGCTCATCTGCGGCAAGCCGTTCTCGGACGCGGGGATCGCCGACGCGCTCAAGGACTGTCCCGAGCACTACCCCGACGGCTCGCTCGCGATCTTCGACTACATCACCCGCGGCGGTGACGGCAAGCACGACCCGGTCGGCTGGCCCACCTTCAAGGACTGGCCCGCCCACGACTCGCTGACCCACCAGCAGAACTACTACGCCTGGGTCGAGCGGGCCTGGCGCGGCGGCCAGCGGGTGCTCGTCAACGACCTCGTCACCAACGGCGTGATCTGCTCGGTGTACTTCTTCAAGGACCGCGGCTGCGACGAGATGACGTCGATCCGGCTCCAGGCGAAACTCACCTACGACCTCCAGGCGTACATCGACAAGATGTACGGCGGCACCGGCAAGGGCTGGTTCCGGATCGTCACCGACAGCGCGCAGGCCCGCTCGGTGATCGAGCAGGGCAAGCTCGCGGTGGTCCTGGGGGTGGAGACGTCCGAACCGTTCGGCTGCAAGCAGATCCTGGACATCCCGCAGTGCAGCAGGGCCGACATCGACGCCGGACTCGACGAGCTGTACGGGCTCGGCGTGCGCAGCATGTTCCTGTGCCACAAGTTCGACAACGCGCTGTGCGGGGTCCGCTTCGACGAGGGCGGACTCGGAACGGCCATCAACGTCGGGCAGTTCCTGTCGACCGGCACCTTCTGGAAGACCGAGAAGTGCACCGGCCCCCAGCACGACAACCCCATCGGCACCGCCGCCTCCGCCGCGGAGAAGGACCTGCCCGCGGGCGTGGCCGTCCCCGCCTACGACACGGACGCGCAGTGCAACACCCGCGGCCTGACCGACCTCGGCGAGTACGCCGTACGCGGCATGATGAAACGCAAGATGATGCTGGAGATCGACCACATGAGCGTCAAGGCGGTCGGCCGGGCGCTCGACATCCTGGAGGCCGACTCGTATCCCGGCGTGATCTCCTCGCACAGCTGGATGGACCTGAACTGGACCGAACGGGTCTACGGCGTCGGCGGATTCATCGCCCAGTACATGCACGGCTCCGAGGGGTTCACCGCGGAGGCCAGGCGCACGAAGGCGCTGCGCGACAAGTACGACGTGGGCTACGGCTATGGAACGGACATGAACGGCGTCGGCGGCTGGCCGGCACCGCGCGGCGCCGACGCCCCGAACAAGGTCACGTACCCCTTCAGGAGCGTCGACGGCGGTTCCGTCATCGACCGGCAGACGACCGGGCAGCGCACCTGGGACCTGAACACCGACGGAGCCGCGCACTACGGCCTCGTACCGGACTGGATCGAGGACATCCGGCTGGTCGGCGGCCAGGACGTGGTGGACGATCTCTTCCGGGGCGCCGAGTCCTACCTCGACACCTGGGGAGCGGCGGAACGGCACCGGGCGGGCGTCGACCTGGCCAGGGGCGCCGCGGCCACGGCCAGTTCGGCGGAGTGGAACCCGTTCACCAGCTACGCGCCGGGCCGGGCGGTGGACGGCACGCGCGACACCCGCTGGGCCAGCGACTGGAGCGACGACCAGTGGCTGCGTATCGACCTGGGCGACACGTACCTGGTCAAGCGCGTCACCCTCGATTGGGAGCGCGCGTACGGGAAGTCGTACCGCATCGAGCTCTCCACCGACGGGACGACCTGGCGGACCGCATGGTCCACCGACTCCGGTGACGGCGGCCTGGACACGGCCCGGTTCGACGGCAGCCCGGCCCGCTACGTCCGGATCCACGGCCTGGGCCGCGGCACCGGCTGGGGGTACTCGCTCTACGACGTGGGCGTGTACGGAAGTTGACCACGGCCGTGGCTCCCCGGCCGATCCCGGGGGGCCACGGGCGGCGACGAGTGCGAAGGGCACACGGATGGCGCGGATGCCGTCGGCCGAACGACGACGACAGCTGACGGAAGCGGCGATCAGGGCGATGACCCGGGACGGCGTCGACAGGACGACGACCCGGTCCATCGCCGCCGAGGCGGGCGTGTCGCTGAGCGTCTTCCACTACTGCTTCGACTCCAAGCAGGCCCTGGTGGAGTCCGTCATCACGACCATCACCGACCACTCCGTGAGCGTCGTCAAGCAGGCCCTGCGGCCGCGCGACACCCTGGAGGAGACCGTGCGGGCGGGGTTCCAGGCGTACTGGGACCACGTCCGCGCCCACCCCGCCGAGCAC
The DNA here is from genome assembly GCF_055657365.1 of Streptomyces sp. NPDC107559. Taxonomy (NCBI): domain Bacteria; kingdom Bacillati; phylum Actinomycetota; class Actinomycetes; order Kitasatosporales; family Streptomycetaceae; genus Streptomyces; species Streptomyces sp. NPDC107559. The sequence continues at coordinate 35,161 of NZ_JBVKBD010000013.1, forward strand.
ATGCTCACCTACGAGCTGACGCAATACGCCCTGCGCCGGGCGGAGTTCGCGCATCTGGCCCGCAGGCAGCACGAACTGTACGGCGACGTCTACGCCGAACTCATCGGCAGCCTCTGCCGCACCATGGGTCTTCGGCTCCGCGTGCCCCTCCCGGTTCTGGCCCGCTACCTGGCGGCCATGACCGACGGACTCACGCTCCACTACCTCGTGCTCGGTGCGCAGACCGACTGGGACGGCATCCTGGACACGGTCACCGCCCATGTCGTCGGCCTGGTGCAGGACGAGGCCCGGCCGGGCCCCTTGACCGGCCGGACCTCGTCGGAGGTCTGAGCGCCGAACCGTACGGGCAGGCTCTAGGCGCCGAACCGTACGGGCAGGCTGCGCGGGCCGCGGATCAGCATCCCCTGGCGCCAGCCGATCGCCGCGGGGTGGATGTCCAGCGTCAGGTCGGGACAGCGTTCCAGCAGGCTCCTGACGGCGATGCGTGCCTCCAGCCGGGCCAGCGGAGCGCCCAGGCAGTAGTGGATGCCATGGCCGAACGCCACATGGCCGCGGGCGTCACGCGAGATGTCGAAGCGGTCGGGGGAGGCGAAGCGGGCGGGATCGCGGTTGGCGTCCGCGATGGCGACGAGGACGAGTTCCCCGCCGGCCGGGATCACCGTGCCGCCGATCGTCACCGGCTCGGTGGTGAAGCGGAACGTGGGGGTCTCCACCGGGCCGTCGTAGCGCAGCATCTCCTCCACCGCGGCGTCGATGAGGGAGAAGTCAGCGCGCAGCGCCGCCAGTTGATCGGGATGGGTGAGCAGGGCGAGCACGCCGTTGGAGATGAGGTTCACGGTCGTCTCGTGCCCGGCGACGAGCAACAGCCAGGCCATGCCGACGAGTTCCTCACGGGACAGCCGGTCACCGCTCTCGTCCGAACCGTGGATCAGCGCGCTCAGCAGATCCTGCCCGGGCGGCCGCTCGCGCTTGCCGTCGACCAACTCCCCGATGAACCGCGCCATCGAGGTCGCGGCGGCCTTGCGCTGTCCGGCGTCGGTGGCGCCGAGCGCGTCGTTCGACCAGGTCCTGAAGGACTCCCGGTCCAGGTCCGGGACGCCGAGGAGTTCACAGATCACCGAGATGGGCAGCGGGAAGGACAGCGCCTCGACGAGGTCGGCGCGCCCGTCCGGGACGGCGAGCATCCGGTCCAGCAGCGCGTCGGTGGTCTCCTGGACGCGCGGGGCGAGTTCGTCCACCCGGCGGGGCGTGAACTCCCGGGCGACCAGCCTGCGCAGCCGGGTGTGGTCGGGCGGGTCGGCCCTGAGCATGTGCGGGCCGGAGGACACGGCGCTCAGGGGAAGGGCGGGGGACGCCTTGCCCCAGTCCTTCGAGAGCCGTGGATCGGCCAGCGCGGCACGCCCCTCCTCGTGTCCGACGACGAGCCAGGCCTGCGCGCCTCCTTCCGGCATCCGGATCCGGTGCACCGGACCCTGGGCCCGTAACTTCGCGTAGACGGGATACGGGTCGCGGGTGAAGGACTCACCGAGCGCGGCGAGATCGACGATGCTCAAGCGGTACCACCTCACTGGGCTGGCTGGGCTGGCTGGGCTGGCTGGGCTGGCTGGGCTGGTGGGCCGCGGTCCGGCGGGAGAGCCCGGAGCGGCGGGGCGGGCGGACGGTGACGGCGGCCGGGCGGAAGCCCGTCGACTCTAACGCGTCCGGTGTCATCCCGGGACTCCGGTCAACTCCCGGACGGGCGTGATGATCTCGTCGACGAGACGGCGTGCAGCGCGTGGCGGATAGGGGCCGCGCAGGCCGAGGACGATGTGGTCGAAGCCCGCCGAGACGAGCGCCGCGACGGCCTTGCGGTCCGCGGCCGGCTCGTCGTGGGAGACGAGGTACTGCACCGAGCGGGTGAGCGTACGCGGATCACGGCCGATGGCCGCGCAGTGGCCGTCCAGCACCCGCATGCGCTCGGCGACGTGCTGCGCCGAGTGGTGCGGCGGCCCGGGAATGTTCCAGATGTCGGCCTCCTCGGCGACCAGGCGCAGCATCCGGGTTCCCCAGCCGCCGATCAGCAGCGGCGGGCCCGGCCGCTGCACGGGCTTGGGGTTGTTGCGGTTGCCGCTCAGGGTGTGGTGCTCGCCCCGGAAGTCGAAGACGTCCTGCGTCCACATGCCCTTGAGGATGGCTATGGTCTCCGCCAGACGGGAGATGCCCTCCGCGGGCGGGACCAGGTCGAGGCCGTAGGCCGCGTACTCCGCCGCCGCGGGGTTGGCTCCCGCGATACCGGCCGTCCCGGGCGGCTGCACGGTGCCGCCCACGCCGAGGCCCATGACCAGACGGCCGCCGGAGATCACGTCGACCGTCGTGGCGATCTTGCCGAGCACGGCGGGCGGTCGGATCCGGTTGCTCGTCACCAGCAGACCCAGGCGCAGCCGCCGGGTCCGGGCCGCCAGCGCGGCGAGCAGGGTCCACCCTTCGAGCACGGGTCCGTCCTCGGGTCCCGCGACCGGCATCAGGTGGTCCCACAGCCAGGCGTCCGCGATCTCGGGGAGCTCGTCGGCCTCCTGCCAGACCCGCGCGATCGCCTCGTAGGGCACGTGCTGCGGAGTGGTCTTGATCCCGAACGTCACCGGGCCGCGCTGCTGCTCGGACATGGCTGTCACTCGCCCCTTCTCGGTCTGCCGTCACCCCGACGGCATATCGTCAGTATAGTTAATCATCAGCGGAACTGACTATCAGTTCCTGGATACACTGGTGTCGTGACCCACGACGACGGCTCGGACGACGGCTTGCCAGACCCCTCGGCGGTGCTCGCCGGCCGCCTCGGCTACCTGCTCAAGCACGCACAGCTGCGGCTGGCCGAGGAGTCCGCCCGCGCGCTGGCGCCGTTCGGCGTCGACGGCCGCGAACTGGCGGTCCTCGCCGTGCTCGCGGGGGACCGTCCGCTGTCCCAGGCGGAGGCCGCGGCCGCGCTGGGGGTCGACCGGACGACCATGGTGGCCCTCGTCGACACGCTGGAGGGGAAACGGTTCGTCGAGCGGCGCCGCAGTGCCCAGGACCGGCGCAGGAACATCGTGGAGCTGACGCCGGAGGGCCGGGACCGCTTCCGTGCCGCCGAACGGGCCCGTCTGGAAGGGGAGCGTCGCTTCCTCGCTCCGCTGTCCGGCCCGGACGCCGGCCACTTGATCCGCACCTTGCAGACCCTCGTCGGGCGCGGGGAGCGGGACGGTGCGGAGCAGGGCGCCCCGGCGGGGCGGGGCGAGTGAGCAGGCGGGCCCCGGCGCCCGGGAAGGCCGGGCGGCCGGCTCTCCCGGTGTGATCGGCGGCCGGCTCTCCCGCTGTGACCGGTGGCCGGTCCGCGTGGCGCTCGGGTGGCCGGTCCGCGTGGCGCTCGGGTGGTCGGTTCGCGTGGCGCTCGGGTGGTCGGTTCGCGTGGCGCTCGAGTGGTCGGTTCGCCGCCGGTTTCCGAAACTGGGGCGGGGGCCGTCTCGCGGACAGGTGACCGAAGGTGATCGAGCTGGCTGCGGTGTTCGCGGTCGCGGGCGCCCTGAGCAATGCCACCGGGACCGCGTTCCAGCGCAAGGCCGCGTCGGACAGCAGCCGCAGCGGGCTGCGGCTGCTGCTCGAACTGATGCACAAACCCGCATGGCTGATCGGCATCGCGGGCGTGGCCGGGGCCGCGCTCTTCCAGGCTCTCGCGCTGATCAACGGACCGCTCGCCCTGGTCCAGCCGCTGTTCATCCTGGAACTGCCGTTCGCCCTGCTCATCGGGGCGCACCTGCTGCACCGCCGACTGCCGGGCACGGGCTGGCGCGGGGTGTGCGGTGTGGTCGTGGGCCTCGGTGTCGCCCTGGCCGCGGCCGCACCGCACGGCGCCGGAAACCAGGCCGCCGTCGTCCGCTGGGTGCCCGCGCTCGTGCTGTGTCTGGGCGCGATGGGCGTGGCCGTGGCCGTGACCCGCCCGGGGCGTCCGGCGGCCTTCCGGGCCGCGGTGCTGGCGGCGGCCGCCGCGATCGGCAACGCCCTGACGGCCGCGCTGCTCAAGTCCGCCGCGGGCACCTTCGCCGACGCCGGCCTCCCGGCGTTCCTCCGCTCCTGGCAGACGTACGGGTTCGCGCTCACCGGGATCGCCGCCGTCGTGCTGCTGGAGAACTCGCTCCAGGCCGGCCCGCTGGCCGCCGCCCAGCCGGCGCTGACCGTCGGGGACGCGGCGGTGAGCCTGGCGCTGGGGATTTTCCTGTTCGGCGAGGAGATCCGGACCGGCTGGTGGCTGGTCCCCGAGGTGCTGGGCGTCGTGCTGATCGTGCTGGGCGTGGTGGACCTGAGCCGGGCGGTGCCACGGATCGTGCCCGTCCCGCGCGACGGCTGACCCGTTCCCGCGCGACGGCTGACCCGTCCCCGCGCGACGGGCGGATCCGGGGGCGCCGGCCGCCCCGCGGGTGCGGACGTGGCCCCCCGGGATCACCAGTGCTACAAAGGTCACATGGCGAATCGTTTCGCCGATTTTCGACGCCGCTGGCTCGGACGCCTGGCCGGCAAGAGCCCCCGCAGCGTGGCGGGGCAGGTGCTGGTGCTCCAAGCGGCCCTGGTCGTCCTGCTGGTGGCCTGCGGCGTAGTGGCGGTCTTCCTCCAGTCGGAGCGGGACACCAAGGCCGAGGCCGAGCGCCGTTCCGTGGCGGTGGCGCAGGCCTACGCGCACTCGCCCGGCGTCCTGGCGGCCGTGCAGAGCCCGGACCCGACCAAGATCCTCCAACCGCTCACCGAGGCGGGGCGCAAGGCGGCCGGGGTCGACTTCATCGTGGTCATGGACACCAAGGGCATCCGTTACACCCACCCGCTGCCGAGCCGCATCGGCAAGCAGTTCGTCGGCAACATCGAGCCCTCGCTGCACGGACAGGTGTACACGGAGAGCGTCCGCGGGCCGCTGGGCCACGAGGTGCAGGCCATCGTCCCGGTCGAGAACTCCGACGGCCACGTCGTCGCCCTGGTGGCCGCCGGACTGAAGGTCAAGAACGTCACCGGCGCGGTGGACCGGCAACTCCCGATCATCCTGGGCACCGGGATCGCGGCCCTGGTGCTGGCCACCGGCGGCACGGTCCTGGTCGCCAGACGGCTGCGACGGCAGACCCACAGCCTGGCCCCGGACGAGATGAGCCGCATGTACGACCATCATGACGCGGTGCTGCACTCCGTACGCGAAGGCGTGCTCATCGTCGGCGGCGACGGACGGCTGCTGCTGGCGAACGACGAGGCAGTCCGGTTGCTGAGCCTGCCGCCGGACGCCGACGGCCGGCTCGTGACGGACCTGCCCCGCCTCGCCCCCGAGCTGCGGTCGCTGCTCGCGTCCGGCCGCGAGGCCTCCGACGAGGTGTACTTCGCCGGGGAGCGCCTGCTCGCGGTCAACCAGCGGCCCACGGACCGCGACGGCGGCCCCAAGGGGACGGTGGTGACCCTGCGCGACTCCACCGAACTCCAGGCGGTGACCGGCAGGGCCGAGATCGCGCGCGAGCGACTCAAGCTGCTGTACGACGCGGGCCTGGGCATCGGCACCACCCTGGACGTGCTGCGCACCGCCGACGAGCTGGCGCACGTGGCGGTCCCGCGGTTCGCGGACTACGTCACCGTGGACCTGGCCGATGGCGTGCTGCACGGCGAGGAGCCGGCCGCCACGGCGACCGGCATGCGGCGCACGGCCGTGTACGGGGTCAGGGACGACCACCCGCTCTACGAGAAGGGACGGCTGATCGACTTCGTGCCGTCCACCCCGCAGGCCCGCGGCTACGGCACGGGCCGTTCCGAACTGGTGGCCGACCTGACGACGGCCACCGGCTGGCACGCCCAGGACCCCGAACGCACCCGGCGGATCCTCGACTACGGCATCCGGTCCCTCATCACCGCCCCGATCCGGGCCCGCGGTGTGGTGCTGGGCATGGCCAACTTCTGGCGCTCCACGCAGCACGCGCCCTTCGACGAGGAGGAGGTGTCGCTGGCGGAGGAGCTCGTGGCCCGTGCCGCGGTCAGCCTCGACAACGCCCGCCGCTACGCCCGCGAGCACGCGCTGGCGGTCACCCTCCAGCGCAGTCTGCTGCCCAGGGCCCTGCCCGAGCAGAGCGCGCTGGAGGTCGCCTACCGCTACCTGCCCGCCCAGTCGGGGGTCAGCGGCGACTGGTTCGACGTGATTCCGCTGCCGGGCGGCCGGGTCGCGCTGGCCGTCGGCGACGTGGTCGGTCACGGCCTGCACGCCGCCGCGACGATGGGGCGGCTGCGCACGGCGGTGCACAACTTCTCCGCACTCGACCTGCCGCCCGACGAGCTGCTCAGCCATGTCGACGACCTGGTCGGCCGCATGGACCAGGAGGAGGCGGACACGGAGAGCGTCGCCGGCGTCATGGGCGCCACCTGCCTGTACGCGATCTACGACCCCGTGACGCGCCGCTGTGTCATGGCACGGGCGGGGCACCTGGCCCCGGCGCTCGTGTGCCCGGACGGCACCGCCACCTTCCCCGACCTGCCGGCCGGGCCTCCGCTGGGCCTGGGCGGCCTGCCGTTCCAGACCGCCGAGCTGGAACTCGCCGAGGGCACCCAGCTCGTCCTGTACACCGACGGACTCATCGAGGACCGCAGACGCGACCTCGACGAGGGCATGCAGCTGCTCGCCGACGCGCTGGCGGGCCACCCCGAGCGCACCCCCGAGGAGAGCTGCCAGGCGGTCCTGGACGCGCTGCTGCCCGACCGCCCCAAGGACGACGTCGCCCTGCTCGTCGCCCGTACCCGCGGCCTGCCGCCCGAACGGATCGCCGACTGGGACGTGCCCGGCGAGCCGGCCGCCGTCGGGGCGATGCGCGAGGCCGTGACCGGCAGGCTGGAGGAGTGGGGCCTGTTCGAGCTCGGCTTCGTGCTGGAGCTGATCCTGAGCGAACTCGTCACCAACGCCATCCGCTACGGCTCCGAGCCGATCCATGTGCGTCTGATCCACGACCGCGCCCTGATCTGCGAGGTGGCCGACGGCAGCAGCACCTCGCCGCATCTGCGGTACGCCGCGACGACGGACGAGGGCGGCCGGGGCCTGTTCCTGGTGTCGCAGATGTCCGAACGCTGGGGTACGCGTTACACCCCGCAGGGCAAGGTGATCTGGGCCGAGCTGGCACTGCCGGCGGAGACCGGGGATCCCGGTCCGGAGCCGGGTTAACCGAGGTCGCGGCTCCCCTCGTGGTCGGCAGGGGGCTTGCGGGGCTCCTGGGTGCGGTACGCGGCGAGGGCGGCGGTGTCGTCGTCCAGGGTCCCGCCGGTGTGCGCGAGCAGATCCTCGTGGAGACGGTCCAGCAGCGCGCGGGGTTCGAGGAAGCCCCACGACCGCACCCGGTCGAGGAGGGGATAGAAGTTCCTGCCCTCGTCGCGGGCCTCGGTCACACCGTCGGTGTAGAGCAGGAGCAGATCGCCGGGACGGAAACGCCGTACGTCCACCCGGTGGTGGTCGTCGACCAGCACACCGAGGTTGACGGGTGGCGAGGGATCGTCCGGCTCCAGCTCGAAGACGCCGTCGTGGCTGATGAGCAGGGGCGGCGGGTGACCGCAGTTGACGATACGGACCACGGGCTCGTGATCGGGGATCTCGGCGAACACCGCCGTGACGAAGCGTTCGCCCACCTCGCTGCCGGGCGGGAGCAGGGTCGCCCTGCGGTTCATGCTCGCCTCGACCCGGCGGGCCACCGCGGTGAGGTCGGATTCGTCGTGGGCGGCCTCGCGGAAGGCGCCGAGCATCGTCGCCGCCGTCTCCACCGCGACCAGGCCCTTGCCCCGGACGTCGCCGATGAGCAGGCGCACCCCGTACGGACTGGGCACCGCCTCGTACAGGTCGCCGCCGATGCGCGCCTCCGCGGCGGCGGACAGGTAGAGGGTCTCCACCCTGATCGGCCCGAGGCGGTGGGGCACCGGGCTCAGCAGCACCTGCTGCGCGGTCTCGGCCACGGAACGCACGGACGCCAGGGTCCGCTCCCGGCGGATCCGGTGGGCGGCGAGGATCGTGCCGAGCACCCCGAGCAGGGCGGTGCAGATGTACGCGAACACATAGTGGCGGTCCCACAGGTACCCCACCTCACGGCCCGCGCAGCACGGAGTGCCGGCCAGGACGGCCTCGAACCCGACGGCGAACACCGTGACCGCGGCGACGGCGACGGGACCGTGGGAGAAGGCGGCGATCACGGGGAGGGCGGTGAGCAGGAAGCTCACCGGCCACTGCACCGGGGTGAGGGGTTCGAGAGCCAGGATCACCACGACGTAGCCGGCCGGCAGCCAGCGCACCCACCGCGGCTCCGTCTGCCGCCGCCGCCGTGCGTCGACGTCCTCGGGCCGCCCGCCGCGGTCCCGGCGGAGGGCCCTGCGGATCCGGTCACGCGGCACGAGAACTCCCGGCGGGGCTTGATCACGACGACCGCGCTGATGCGGCCCACCTGCTTCTCCCGAACTATGCCCGAACCATGCGCATCGGGATCTTTCGGGCAATCCTACGATGCCCGGTGGGCGCGGTGAGGGAGGCCGACGCCATCGCACGGAGGCCGCCCCGCCCTGTGGCGACGGGCTGCCGTGCAGGCTGCGGGCGGGCCGGTGCACAGGCGGACGACGGCCCGGAGCACGACAATGGACACAGGCCGAACCCCGGACGGAGGCACGGATGACGGACCGCGAGAGCAGCACGTACCGTCCGCCCGGCCTCGCCGGCCAGACCGTCGTGGTGATCGGAGGCAGCTCGGGAATCGGCCTGGAGACCGCCCGCAGGGTGCGTGGAGAGGGCGGACGGCTGGTTCTGGTCGGCCGCAACCCCGAGCGGCTGCGGCAGGCGGAACTCGAACTCGAACCGCAGGGCACGGCGGCGTTCGACGCCACCGACAACGTCCGCCTCGGGCAGTTCTTCGAAAGCCTGTCCGGGCCGGTCGACCACGTCATGGTCACCGCGGGCGCACCCGCCTACTCGCCCCTGGCGGACATGGACCTCGACGCCGTCCGCCGGGACATCGCCGATCGCCTCGTGATGGCCCTCGGCGTCGCCCGCTACAGCCGTGACCGGGTCCGGGCCGGAGGCACGCTGCTGTTCATCGGCGGCACCGGTGGCCGGCGTCCGGCCGTCGGCATGAGCGTCGTGTCCGCCATGACCGCCGCACTGCCCGCCCTGGTCGCGAACCTCGCCCTGGAGATCGCGCCGGTCCGGGTCAACCTGATCGCCGCCGGATTCGTCGACACGCCGCTGTCGGCCTCGCTTCTGGGCGATCAGCTGGAGTCCCGGCGCGAGGAGCTGCGCACCACACTGCCCATCCGGCGGGTCGTCGGACCGCAGGACGTCGCGGCCCTGGCCGTACACCTCATGGTCAACGAGGCGCTCACCGGGGCGACGTACGACATCGACGGCGGCCAGCAGCTTCTTCCGCACTGACCGCCGGTTTCCACCGGTCACTCGTGCCGAAGGCCGCCGATGGTCCGCTCGGACACGGAACGGGTGGCTCCGAAGCCGGTCTCGTGCTCCCACACATGGGTGCAGGACGGGCACTGGAGGTGCAGCACGCTGCCGGTGTGGGCGAGGAGGTAGCGCCAGTGCACCGAGCAGGTGCGCCCGTCCGCGCAGGTGTCGCACGCGCGGTGGTCGGCGCAGCTCGGGCATGGCACCCAGGCCCGGCGGCCGCGGTCCGCCTGCGGATCAAGGGGCAGCACGGCCGTCTCCTCTGCGGGGGAGGACACCGGCCGCGACAAGATCGTCGTACACGCGCTGCTGTTCTGCGTCGAGCCCGGAGTACAGCAGCGCGTACGCCGCGTCCTCGCCCTCCAGTGCCGCCACGGGGTCCCAGTCGGAGCCGAGGGCGTCCAGCACATGGGCGCGGCGCAGCATCTCGTGCGAGGTCAGGTCCACGGAGAAGTCGGTCAGGGCGGCGCTGTCCGGCGGGCTCGCCTCGGGCCCGCGCGGCTCGACCGGGCCGTCCGGATCGTCGGGGATGTGAGGAACATGCGGGGACATGACGCCGAACTTAGGTAGGCCTTCGCGCATTGGGCAAGGGCAGGTGGGGGACCTCACACCGGGGCCGACCGCGACCGGACGGGGTCGGGACGGGCTTTCCAGGTCCGTTTTCGCGTCGTCGCCGCCGCCACCACCACTGCCGCCGCCGCCGTCACCGCCGTCGGTCGCGGGATTGCGGGCAGGGCGGCCGGGCCGCGCCGGGCCGGGCCGGGCCGGAGTGACGATGTGCCGTTCGGCTGTGTCCGCCGGGCCGCGCTGCCAGGATCGGGGCATGAAGTACATGGTGCTGATGTACGCCGATCCCGTCGCCACCGAGGCGATGACCGCGGCGGAGCGGGCCGATGTGTTCCGCAGACACGAAGCGCTCCACCAGGACCTCGCGGAATCGGGGGAGCTGCTCAACGGAGCCGGTCTCGCCTATCCGAGGGACACGACGACGATGCGGTGGCGGGGCGAGGGGGCCACCGTCACGGACGGGCCGTTCGGCGCGGGGGTCGAACAGCTGACGGCCTATTACGTGATCGACTGCGCGAGCCCGGAGCGGGCCCGCGAGATCGCCGGTCGTGTCCTCGACTTCCATGTCGTGGCGGTCGAGGTGCGACCGGTGCACGACGCGTTCGGCATGGCCGGGCGCTGACCCGCCCTGCGGACCCGGCGGCAACCTTTCCGCCGCCCGCGGCCACTGAGGCGTACGACAGTGACTCGGACTACCGGACGGACGAGGATGAGAGCAACCAGGCGGGCCGCGCGAAGCGGCGGCCGCAGGATCGGACTGACGGCCGGCGCGGTGCTGGCACTGGTCGCCGTGGGCGTCCTCGTCCATCTGGTGACGGCGTCCCCGCCCGGCCCCGGGACGGACACCGGCCGGGCCGCGGCCACGCCCGCGGCCGGAGCCCGTACCGCCGTACCGGCCGCGACACCGTCCGCGCCGGCGTCGGAGGCGGCGCGCAGGTCCCCGAGCGCGGCGGCCGCCACGACCACCGCGGCCGCTGCCGCGGCACGGCCGTCGGCCACCGGCACCGGGCGCTCGGTGTCCGCCACGGCCGCCCTCGCCGGACGGATCCGGCCCCAGACCCGCTACCGCGGCGTCGCCACGTCCTACGACGCCGGAGACGGCGACGGCGCCTGTCTGTACGGCCCGGCCGACGACCTCATGGTTGCGGCGATGAACCACACCGACTACGAGTCGGCCCAGGCGTGCGGGGCCCATGTACTCGTCCGCACGAGCGGCGGCGCGTCCGTCACGGTCCGGATCGTCAACGAGTGCCCGCTGCCCTGTGCGCCCGGTCAACTCGACCTCAGCACACAGGCGTTCGCCAAGCTCGCCGATCTCTCGGCCGGACGGATCCCGATCACCTGGGAGCTGGTGAGCCCCCGCACGGTGGGCACCCTCTCGGTCCGGTACAAGACCGGGTCCAGCCGCTACTGGTGCGCGATCCAGGTGATCGGCCACCGCAATCCCGTGGCACGCCTGGAGACCCGTACGGCCGAGGGCTGGCGGCGGTTGCCCCGTACCGACTACAACTACTTCCTCGCCGAGGACGGCGGCGGGTGCGGCGGCGCGATCCGGATCACCGACATCTACGGGGAGCAACTCACCGTCGACGGCATCGCGTTGCGACCGGACGCCGTACAGGCGACCCGGGTCCAGTTCGCGGCGCACTGACCGTGCCCGCCCGCGCCCGCCGGGCCGCCCGGCCGTCCCCCGCGGCCGACCCGTGCGGCCGGGAGCGTGGCGTCAGTCCTGGTACTCGGTGAGGTCGATGCCGTACAGCCTCAGGTCGTAGCCGTGCCCGGGGTCCTCGGTGACGCCCTCCGGCTGCATACCGAGCTTGTCGAGCACGTTCGCGGAGGCGGTGTCACCGGTCCGGCAGGCGGCGACGACCCGGTCGAGGCCCCGGTCCTGGAGCGCGAACTCCAGTGCCGCGTGGGCGGCTTCGGAGGCGTACCCCTGCCCCCAGAACACCCGCCCGAGCCGCCAGGAGATCGCCACCTGGCCGGCGATCTCGGCCGGCGCGTCCGGTACATGCAGACCGACCGCGCCGGCCAGTTCCCCGGATCCGAGGAGCTCGACCGCGAAGATCCCGAAGCCTTCCTCGTCCCACTCCTCCTCCCAGTCCTCGATGTCCTGGGCGGTCCGGTCCAGCGAGCGCGGCACGCCGTCGCCGATCCAGCGCATCACCGCCGGATCGGCCTGGATCTCGGAAAGGGGGACAAGGTCGTCGTCCAGCCATCGGCGCAGGACAAGACGGGGGGTGCGGATCTCGCTCATGGCCCCATACTGCCGACACCGGCGCACGAGTGCGAAACCGCGGCGCCCGCGGACCGGCGGCACCCGGGAGGCTGTGGTCACCGTGCCCGTCCGGACCGTGGCCCGTCAGACGGGCGTTGCTTGACCGTGCACGAGTGCGTTTTCGTGGCATGGGTGAGCGGTTGACGGCGGGTGCCGATGGGCGGGAATGGGAGTTTGCCAGTCGAATGCGTGACCTTTTCGGGCGAGGTTCGTTGGATGGGGCAGTGCGGTGCTGAGTGGGGGTGGGTGGGGTGCGGGAGGTGGCGGCGTCGTTCGTGGTGCCCGGTCCCACGGGGGTTGCGGTCCGGGCCCGGCTGAGGGTGTCGCAGGCGGACGTGGCGGTGCTGGCCGAGGTGGGGGTGTTCCTCGGGTCGCTGGCCGCGGGTGATCTCGCGATGCGTGTCCGGCAGGGTCTGGAGCATGATGCGGCCGGGTGGGCGGTGCGCAAACGGGGGCTGACCGGCGTCTCGTCCGCCAGGTGGGCGGGCAGTATCACGAAGGCCACGCATGACCAGTGGGCGCTGGCCCGGAGGGGACAGGCGGCCGAGGCATCCTGGCTGCGCGGGCAGATCGCGTCACTCGAAGCGCGGCTGGCCCGGCCGCTGGGCGCGAAGGCCGACCGATTGGCGGGGCTGGCCCGCGGATACGCGTCCCGGCCGGAGTGGCATGCTAAGTCCCGCCGCCTGCACGCACTCCAGGACCGGCTGGCGAAGGTGGAGGCGGACCGGGCGGCCGGCCGGGTGCACGTGGTGCGCGGCGGCAAACGCCTCGCCCATGTGCGCCACCACCTCGACCAGGCCGGGCTGGGCGAGCAGGCGTGGCGGGAGCGGTGGCGGGCGGCGCGGATGTTCCTGACGGCCGACGGGGAGTCCGGCAAACGCTTCGGCAACGAGACGATCCGCGTCACCGACACCGGACAGATGCTCCTCAAGCTCCCGGCCACGCTGACTCATCTGGCCAACGCCCCGCACGGCCGCTACCTCCTCGACGAGAGCGTCACCTTCACCCACCGCAGCCGGGAATGGCTGGAGCGGATCACCGCCGACCGGGCCGTCGCCTACCGCATCCACCACGACACGATGCGGGGCCGCTGGTATGTGACCGCCTCCTGGCAGCGCACCCCCGCCCCCATTACCGTGCTGCCGCTCCAGGCGGCGCTGGCGCGGGGTGTGGTCGGTGTCGACATGAACGACGACCACCTCGCCGCCTGGCGCCTTGATGTGCACGGCAACGCGGTCGGCGAGCCCCGGCGCTTCTTCTACGACCTCATGGGTACGGCCGCGCACCGCGACGCGCAGATCCGGCATGCACTGACCCGCCTGCTGCACCACACCCGTACCACCGGGGCGGCGGCGATCGCCGTCGAGGATCTCGACTTCGCCGACGGCACCAGCCGGGAGAAGCACGGCCGCAACAAGCGTTTCCGTCGGTTGATCTCCCGTTTCCCTACCGCGAGACTCAGGGCGCGGCTGGTGTCGATGGCCGCAGAACAGGAGATCGCGGTGGTCGCGGTCGATCCGGCCTACACCTCCCGGTGGGGCGCCCAGTACTGGCAGAAGCACCTGACCAGCAGCACCCGCAAGGTTTCCCGACACGATGCCGCGAGCATCGCGATCGGGCGACGCGCCCTCGGACATCCGATTCGGCGTCGGACGGCACCGCCCCCTGCTCACCGGAGCGATGAGCAGGGGCATCGGACCGCCCAAGCCGTACCGGACACCCGAAGGCGTGAGGGACCCCGCCCCCGCATCCCCGGACCACGGACAAGATCCGTGCCGCCCGGCCGCGGAGCGAAAGCGGGCGACCAGAACACCCAACACCGTTCGGGGCGTTCGGCTGAGCAACCGCAGTCCTGGAGTCAGGACTCACTCCCGCTCAGTCTTCAGGAACGGTACGCCAACCATCTGGGCCTGTACTCCGAGGAGATCGACCCGACGGGCCGTCAGCTCGGCAACTTCCCGCAGGCGTTCACGCATCTCGCCCTCATCGACTCGGCCCTCACGCTCGACGCGGCTCTCGACGAGAGGTAGTCCGGCGGCGGTCAGGTCGGTCATGGCCGGCCCGATCCGGACGAAAGGCCCTAGGCTGTCTCGTCGCCGGCGCCGTCGCGCCGCAGATCGGCGTCGGTGAGGCCCTCCAGCTCGCCGTGGGTGTCCAGCCAGTACAGCAGGGCGACCGCGGGGAAGACCAGCAGGACGGCGACGAGGGTGATCAGCCCCAGCCAGCGCAGTGCGGCGGAGGCGCCCGCGCCCTCGGCGACCGTCAGCGAGGTCGGGATCAGATAGGGGCGCTGCGCCATGCCCCAGGCGATGACGGCGGACGCGACCACGCCGACCGTCGTGACCCGGGACCACGCTCCGGAGGGACGGACCAGCAGCCCCGCGGTGGCGAGCGTGGCCAGCACCGCCACGACGACGAAGACCAGTCCCACACCGTGGGTGAGGCCGTGCCACACATGGGGCGCGTCCCCGTGGGTGACGAACAGGGTGACGACGGCGAGCACGGCGACCGCGGCGAGGGCGCCCAGGGCCCGCCGGCGGAAGTAGCGGTCCAGGTCCGGCGCGCCGAAGCGCCGGGCGTCCGCGGCCAGGAAGACGGCGCCGAGCGTCGCCGTGGTCGCGACGGCCAGCAGACCGAACAGCAGGGACGTGGGGTTGGCCCAGACGCCCGTGGACGCCGTCGTGGTGGCGGTCACCCGGCCCGAGGCCACTCCGCCGGCCGCGGCACCGAGGAAGAACGGCGTCAGCAGCGAGGAGACGGCGAACACCGCCCCGTACAGGCGTCGGCCGGCCAGCCGTCGGGCGGGCTTGCGCAGGGCGAAGCCGGCGCCGCGCAGCACGATGCCCACCGCGGCCAGTGCCAGGGGCAGCCACATCGTGGTGAAGACCTGCTGGAAGAAGACGGGGAAACCGGTCCACATGATCACCAGCACGAAGATCAGCCAGACGTTGTTGACCTCCCAGACCGGCTCCATCGCGTGGTCGATCAGCCATCGCGGGCGTCTGCCGCGCTCCGTGCCGCCCGCCGTCAGGTCCCAGAAGCCGGCGCCGTAGTCGGTGCCTCCGCCGCAGGCGTAGGCGGCGATCGCCAGCAGCAGGACGGCGGCGATGACCCCCGCGATCACAGCCGGCTCCCGGCGGAGCGCGGCCCGTACGGCGTGTCCGTCTCTGGCAGGTCGCTCTGCGGTGTCCCCTGCGGCGGCCCGCCCTGCTCGTCGGCGAGCCGCCAGCGTGAGCGCATCTTCAGCAGCACCGCGAGGAACGATCCGAACACGAAGACGTACACGACGACGATCAGCCCGAACATGATCCACAGGCCGGTCGGGCGGGTGGCCGTCACCGCCTCGGCGACCCGCATGTTCTGGTAGACGATCCAGGGCTGGCGGCCCACCTCGGTGGTGATCCAGCCGCACTCGACGGCGACCACGGAGGCGACGCCCGCGCACGCCGCGCCACGGTAGAACCACGGGGAGGCGGGCAGCCTTCGGCGCCGGAGCCACAGGACGCCGTACCACAGGGCGAGCAGGAGCAGCAGGGAGCCGATCCCGACCATGGTGTCGAAGGTCCAGTGGATGAGGGTGGCCTGAGTGGGCGTCGGCCGGTCGCTCGCGGGCACCGCGGTCAGCCCGGTGACCCGGGTGTCCGGGCGGAAGCCGGCCAGGACGGAGTCGAGCTGTGGGATTTTGATACCGCCCGAGATCGTCCCGTCCGGGTGCAGCCGGCCGAACAGGTACTCCGGCATATGGGTGTCGGTCCTCCAGACGATCTCCATGGCCGCGAACTTCACCGGCTGCTTCTGGAACACCTGCCGGGCGATGGAGTCGCCGAGCACGAACTGCACGGGGGTGCAGACCGCGGCGAGCGTGAAGGGGACCGTGAAGCCGAGCCGGTGGTAGCGGTCGCGGCGGCCGCGCAGCCATCCGACGGCGTAGACGCCGCCCACGACATAGCCCGCCGTCACGAACATCGCGAAGACGAAGTGCCAGTACTCCGGGCCGAACATGGGGGTGAAGATCGCCTTCCAGATCCGCACGTCCACCGGGTTCCCCGCGGAGTCGAGGGTGAAGCCCCGAGGGGTGTTCATCCAGGAGTTGGCGGCCAGGATGCCGAAGGCGCCGAGCAGTGCCACCAGCGGCAGGGGCAGCGCGAGCAGGAAGTGGGTCCGGGAGGGCAGCCTGCGCCAGCCGTAGAGGTAGACGGCGATGAGCACGGCCTCCAGGAAGAACGCCCACGCCTCGACGCCGAAGCCGATCCCGAACACATCACCCCACCGGCCCATCATCCCCGGCCACAGCAGCCCGAACTCGAAGGACAGCACGGTGCCGGTGACCACACCGATCGCGAACTGCACCGCCATGACGGCCGACCAGCGCCGGGCCAGCAGCAGAGCGGTGGCATCGCCGCGGCGCAGGCCGTAGCCGTGCATGACGAGCGTGATCAGCGGCAGCGCCACCCCCAGCGGCACCAGGATGATGTGGGAGGCCAGGGTGAAGGCCATCATCGACCTGGCCGGCAGCGTCTGCGCCGGTACGTCCGCCAGCAGCAGGATCGTGTGCATGTGTCGTCTCTCCCGGGCCGACGCGGGTGGCGATGCCGGTCAGCCGCCGGTGGCGAAGCCCGGGAAGAGCGTCATCCCGCCGTCGACGTACAAGGTGGCGCCCACGACGTAGTCCATGAGGTCGGAGGCGAGGCCCACGGCGGCGTGGCCGATGTCCTCGGGATCGCCGATCCGGTCGTACGGGATGAGCCGCAGCAGATCCCGCCGGGCCTCGGGCGTCTCCCAGGCGCTGCGGTTGATGGGGGTCCTGATGGCTCCGGGGGCGATCGCGTTGACGCGGATCTTCTTAGGGGCGAGCTCCTGGGCCAGGGTCTCCATCATCATCTGCACACCGCCCTTGGAGGAGGCGTAGTTGACGTGCCCGGCCCAGGGGATGATCTGGTGCACCGAGCTCATGCAGATGATCTTCCCGGCCGCGCGCGAGACCTCGGGTACGACGCCCCGCCGCAGGAACTCCTTCGTGGCCTCGCGGGCGCACAGGAACTGCCCGGTGAGATTGACGTCCAGGACCTTCTGCCACTGGGCGACGGTCATCTCGGTGAAGGGCGCGTCCCGTTGGAGTCCCGCGTTGGCGACCAGGATGTCGATCGTGCCGAACTCCTCGACCATCCGGTCCATCATGGCGACGACCTGCTGCTCGTCGGAGACGTCCGCCTCGTAGGCGGCGGCCCGGACCCCGAGGGAGGTGATCTCCTCGACCACTTTCTCCGCCTCGTCGCCGCCGGCCACGTAGTTGACCACGACATCGGCCCCCGCCCGGCCCAGAGCGACGGCCGTGGCCCGGCCGATACCGGAGTTCGCGCCGGTCACCAGTGCTTTCTGTCCGTGCAGCAGGTGGGCCAGGTTCACGCCCCGGGGTGTCCCCTCGGTGGAACTCACGATGTCCTGCCCCTTCACCGCGCGCCTGCGTCCACCGGGCCCGTCGCCCGGAGATCCGGGCATCAGACAAGCACCGGGCGGAGATGGGGGCACGTCGGGGCGGACCGGGTTGCGCTGTCCGGTGGAGGATCTTCGCCCGGTCGGCTTGGCCGCCGGCCCCCGGTCGGTGTCCGGGCGGCAGAGCGGGCTCAGCCCAGCCGCTCCAGCAGGTGGTCGCCCACCCGGAGGGCGTTCGCCATGGCCGTCAGCGACGGGTTCACCGCGCCGATGCTCGGGAAGAAGCCGGTGTCGACGACGTAGAGGTTGTCGAGGTCGTGGGCCTTGCAGTTGACGTCGAGGGCCGAGGACGCCGGATCGGTGCCGAACCGCACCGTGCCGGCCTGGTGCGCGGTGGCACCGATGGGCATGCCCTTGTGCAGGTAGATGCTGTGGGACAGCAGCCGGTGCTCGTGCATGCCCAGGTGGCCGAGCATGTGCTGCAACTTGTGCCGCAGCCGCTCCAGTCCGGCGATGTTGTTGCTCTCGTCGAGGGTGAGCCGGATCTGGCCGTCCTCCTCCAGGGTCACCCGGTTGTCCGGCCGCGGCAGGTCCTCCCCGCACAGCCAGAAGTCGACGGCGTGATGGGCCAGGACCTCGAACGGCAGGTCCGGCGTGACCGCTCCGGCCCAGCGCGGGGCCTCGCCGTGGATCTGCTCGGCGTCCGACTTGCCGAGCATCTGGATGCCGCCGAGCGGGAACTCCCAGTCGTCCGCGCCCAGATACCAGTCGTGCAGGGCGAGGGTCTTCTGGAACTGGGTGTCGTTGGGCTCCTTCGAAACGGCCATCAGCGCAAGGTTGTTGTGACGCATGTAGTGCCGGCCGACCACGTCGGAGCTGTTCGCCAGCCCGCGCGGATGCCGGTCGTTCGCCGAAGCCAGCAGCAGCGCCGCCGAGTTGACGGCCCCGCACGCCACGACCACGATGTCCGCCGAGAACCGGGCCTCCCGCTCGCCCGGCAGCTCCGCGACCACGCCGGTGACGCTGCGTCCGGTGGGGTCGGTCTCCAGCCGCGTCACCCGCGCGTCGGTGACCAGCTCCACGTTCGGGTGCGCCAGCGCCGGTTCCACACAGATGACCTGGGCGTCCGACTTGCCACGGACCAGACAGGGGAAGCCGTCCACCCGGTTGCAGCGGATGCAGACGCTGGAGTGGGTGGCCCGGCCGTTCTCGTCCTGGGTGAGGTTCACCCCGATCGGCAGATGAAAGGGATGCAGCCCCTGCTTCTCCAGGTCCAGGCTCAACTGCGCGATCCGCGGCTCGTGTTCGACCGGCGGATAGGCGTACTGGGCGCTGTACGGCCCCTCCCCGGGGTCCTCACCGTGCCGCCCGTGCACCAGATAGAGGTGCTCCGCCTGGGTGTAGTACGGCTCCAGGTCGTCGTAACCGATGGGCCAGGCGGGGGAGATGCCGTCATGGTGACGGAGTTCGCCGAAGTCCTCGGGACGCAGCCGGAACAGCGCCGCGCCGTAGAACTTGGTGTTCCCGCCGACGTAGTAGTTCACCTCCGGCGGGAACTCGTTGCCGTGCCGGTCCAGCCAGAACTCCGGGGCCCGGTACTTGCCCTTCACGAACACGGCCGTGGAGTCCCAGTTGTCGCGCTCGCGCGGCAGATAGCCGCCGCGTTCGAGGACGAGGATCCGTCTGCCGGAGGGGGCCAGCCGATGGGCCAGCGTGCCGCCGCCGGCACCGGTGCCGATGACGATCACGTCGTACGGGGGCAGGGCGTCCATGGCAACCACCGTCCTTGTCGACGCGGTCCGCGGCCGGTGCGGGTCTCCCTCTTTCGAACGTACGCGCAGTACGGGGGTGCGGCACCCGGAGCCGCCCGCGCACCCGTGGGGTCACAGCACGGCGATCGGGTTCACCGGGGAGCCGGTGGCCGCCGGGAGCCGCAGCGGGGCGACCACGCACAGGAAGTGCCGGCGCTCCTGCTGCTCGCACACCTCCACCAGTTCCTCCAGGTCGAGCCAGTCCAGCAGATGCAGTCCCAGGGCGTTGACGGCCAGCACATGCACGGGGAACGCGACCCCGGCCACCGCGCTGGGCGCGGCGTCGCTGTTGCCGTCCGACCCCAGGACGGACACACCCCGCTCGGCCAGGAAGTCCATCGCCGTCGGATGCAGCCCCGCCCGGGCCCGGGTCACGTCCCAGGGGCCGAGGCTGCGCCGCCGCAGCCGGTGTCCCAGGCGCACGAACAGCAGGTCGCCCGGCCCGACCGTGGTGTGCTGCGCGGTCTCGGCCGCGACGAGGTCCTCGGCGGTCACCTGGTCCCCGGGTTCGAGCCAGGGCACCCCGCGCAGCCGTGGTACGTCCAGGAGGACACCCCGGCCGACGATGCCGTCCCGGACCAGATCGAGGGTGAGCGCGCCCGCACCCTCCGGTGTCACCGTGCTCGCCGGGACCCCGCCGTACAGCTCGCCGTCGAAGATCACGTGGCACAGCGCGTCGAGGTGGCTGTCGACGTCGCCGTGCACGTTCATGGCGAACCGGTCCCGGGCGAACACGAGCCCGGACGTGCCGTTCTCGTCGTGCGTGGGAGCCGTCATCCGATGGGACGCGGGATCGGGGCAGTCCGGGGCACCGTGCGTCTCGACGGTGGCGGCCAGCGACACGGTGCGGCCGCACCGGACCTCCGCGGCGGCCGCCACGACCCGCTCCGCGGTCAGCAGGTCCAGCGTGCCGCGCCGTCCCCCCGCACCGTCCTGGGCCTGCCCCCGCAACCGGCGGTACAGGTCACGGAAGGCCGCCTCGGACAGCGGTGGCGGTGCCACGGGGCGCGGGGGTACGGGCTGCTGGTCCGGGGCCATCGGGAACTCCTCCTCAGGAGGGCGGCGGCGCCACCGCCACGGAGCCGGCCAGGGCCGCGACGCCACGGAGCCGATCAGGGTCGCGACGCCACGGAGCCGATCAGGGTCGCGACGCCACGGAGACGATCAGGGCCGCGACCTCCCGCACCCTGCGCCGGGCCGTCACGACGACCGGGACCGCCCGGACGCCCGGTCGGCTCCTGCCGCCACCGAACCATGCCGAGGCCCGGACCACACGCCGGCCCCGGGCAGCTTGCGCCGATCGGCCGAACCTCCTGAGCTCTCGGTGCACGCAGATGCCGCCGGGCCCCACTCCCGTCCGGAGCCCTCAGTGCACGGAGAGGCCGCCGTCGACGAAGATCGCCTGCCCGGTGACATAGCCGGACGCGGGGCCGGCGAGGAACACCGCGGCACCGGCGAAGTCCTCGGCCAGACCGTTGCGTCCGACCATCGTGCGCGCGGCCAGTTCCGCCACCCGCTCCGGGTCGGACGACAGCCGTGCGTTGAGCGGGGTCATGACGAAGCCGGGCACCAGCGTGTTGCAGGTGACACCGTAGGGCGACCAGGCCTCGGCCTGGGAGCGGGCCAGCGACTCCAACGCGCCCTTGGAGACCCCGTAGGCGCCGCTCTGCACGAACGCCCGGTGCGCCTGCTGGGAGGTGACATGGATGATCCGCCCGAAACCCCGCTCCGCCATGCCGGGCCCGAACCGCTGGCCCAGCAGGAAGGGCGCCTCCAGGTTCACCGCCATGGTCGCGTCCCACACCTCCTCGCCCAGCTCGCCCATCGGCGGCCGCAGATTGATCCCGGCGCTGTTGACGAGGATGTCCGGCTCACCGAAGACCGCGGCCGCCCGCTCCGCCGCCGCGCGTACCCCCTCGCGGGTGCCCAAGTCCGCGCTCACCCAGGCGGCCCGGCAGCCGTCCGCAGTCAACTCGTCGACCGTGGCGGACAGTTCGGACTCCCTGCGGGCCACGATCACCACACGCGCGCCGGCCCGGGCCAGAGCCCCGGCGATGCCCCGGCCGATGCCGGAGCTGCCGCCCGTCACCACGGCGACCCGGCCGTCCAGCGAGAACAGATCGGAGAGATAGCGGTTCGAACTCATCCCCGCACCCTAGACGTCCCGCGGGCACCGGCGTCGGACCGCCCGCGGGACGGACACCGCCGCACCTCCGCCCGTCCGCGGCCGTCCGCCCGCGAGTCTTGTCGCGGGCGTCGTCGCCTGGTCTACTCCCGGTTGATCCGTCATGCGTGCGCCCCACCGGTCGCGCCCGCACACGGCACGGCACGGCACCGCACGAGATCGAGGACGGGAACGGCGTGGAACCAGTGGCTGGGCAGGACGTACGAGGCACGCTGCCCGAGGGGCTCGGCGCGGCCATACGGGACACCGCCGAGGAGATCGCCGCACTGCTGCGCGAGGACGCCGACATGGGGCTTCCCATACCCGGGGCGCAGTGGAACGTCGGGGAGGCGGCGGCACACCTGGCGCAGGCCAACGAACTGATGGCCGACATCGCCGCAGGACGCCCGCGTGGCTACGGGGACGGCACACCGCAGAGCCTCGCCGCGGCCAACGAGCAGGCGCTCGCCGCCTTCGACGAGCGCCGGGCCGGGCCGCTGGCCGCGATGATCGTGGAGCATGCCGACGCCTACCTCAAGGCGTGGGACGAGGGCACCGCGGCCGAGGGGACCCTCGTCAGCCCGCTGGGCCCGATGACCCCGCAGGTGCTGGGCTCGTACCTGCTCACGCACATGCTCGGCCACGGCTACGACCTCGCCCGCGCCCTGGGCCGTCCGCACATGATCGACCGTGCCCGGGCCGAGCTGACCCTGCCGTTCCTGATCACGGCCATGCCGCGGGTGACCGTCCCCGCCCGCACGGCCGGGCTGACGGCCCGCTACGCGATCCGCCTGTGGAGCGGCGGCCGCTTCGGAGTGACCCTGTCCGACGGCGAGGTGTCCGTCGAGCCGGGGCTGCCGGCCCGCCCGGACTGCACCATCCACATCGAGCCGGTCACCTTCCTGCTGATGGCCCTCGGCCGCCGTCAGCAGTGGGGAGCGCTCGCCCAGGGGCGCATCCTGGTGTGGGGCCGCAAGCCCTGGCTGGCACCCCGTTTCCCGACCCTGTTCGAGGCGCCCTGAGACCGGGTTTTGTGGCGCGAGGTTCGGCGGCGGTGCGCTCCGCAGCGCGGTGACGAAGTCACGCATGTCCCGAATCGGGTTCTTTCCCTGTTCGGTTGAACAACCATTGAGACTTCTGAGAACTTTGACCCTGCGGTCATGTTGGAAGACTCAAAACCGGTGATCATCTTGCGACCATCCGATCTCGCCCGCGAACACGGACTCTCCGCCCAGGCGGTCCGCAACTACGAGCGGGAGGGGTTCATCCCGCCCGCCGAGCGCACGCGGAGCGGGTACCGGATCTACACCGAGCTGCACGTGGCGGCGCTGCGCGTCTACCTCTCCCTCATCCCGGGCTACGGCTACTCGGCCGGCGGCCAGATCATGAACGCGCTCCACGGCGACGAGCTCGACGGCGCCCTGACCATCATCGACCGTGGCCACGGCCAGCTGCTGCGCGACCGCGACACCCTCGACGCCGTCAGGAGAGCGGTGGACCACCTGACGGCGGAGTCCGACGCCGGCCCGCGGCACCCGACGGCCCCCGTCCCGCGGACCATCGGCGCACTCGCGCGCCGGCTCGGCGTCACCCCGGCCACCCTGCGCAACTGGGAGGACGTCGGCATACTCAGCCCCGCACGCGACCCGGCCACCGGATACCGCGTCTTCCGGCCGAGCGACATCCGCGACGCCGAACTCGCCCATCTCCTGCGGCGTGGGGGATACCCGCTGGACCACATATCCACCGTGGTCGAGCAGATCCGCACGGCCGACGGCGGCGACGCCCTGTCCAGCGCCCTCGACGACTGGCAGCTGCGGCTGCGGGCGCGCGGTCTTGCCATGCTCGACGCGGCCACCCATCTCAGCCACTACCTGACCCTGTTGAGAACGGGCCTGGACCCGGCCCTCGCGGCGCCGGGCACCACCCGGAACACGGGCTGACCCAGGGCACCGGCGCGTCCCGTACGCCCATGCCTGAGCTGCCGCCCGGAGTCGTTCAGGACCAAGAGGCCGAGTAGGTCGAGGCGCGCTGAAATCACCGTCAAGGTGAGTAAACGGTCATGGGTCGTGAGTCGGTGCGAGTCGGTTCTCTACGGGCATTCGCCTTATCGCGTGGCACTGTTGACCAGCGGCGGGCCCCGGACACGGGGATCGATCCGGCCAGACAAGGACAAACGCCTCCACCGGTCCGCGTATCGATGCGGCGAGCCGGGGGAGAGGGGTGGGAGGCGAGTGAGAGGCGTGTGTTTAACTTGTAAACACATCGAGCAGGTGGGGCGCACAGGTCGTCCGGCGCCGGTGCTCTGACCGTTCGTCAGGGCCTCCGCGCGACGCAGTGCACACCCGGCCTGACCGATCCACGACGCGGCCGGCGACAACCGCCGACCGAACCCGGTCAGGTGCCGCCGCGCGTGCTGGTGCCCCGGCCCTCCCGATCGCAGTGACCGGGCAGCGGTCCGGGCCCGTCGCGGCTCCGGGACACCGGGCGGAGCGGTCGCACGGCACTGTGCCGGCCCACCCGCCGTCCGGCTCACCGCAGCCCTGTGCCACCACGCAGTTGAAGGAACACCTCATGACCGCAGACGTCTCCAACTTCTACTACGGCGCCGTGACACCCATCGCGGCGTACGTCATGGCCTGTCTGGGGGCCGCGCTGGGACTGCGCTGTACGACACGTTCGCTGCGGCGCTCGGACCGCAAGGCCAACTGGCTGCTGCTGGGTTCCGTGGCGATCGGCTGCGGCATCTGGACGATGCACTTCATCGCCATGATCGGCTTCAGCGTCGGCGGTGCGCTGGTCAGCTACGACTCCGGACTCACCCTCTTCAGCCTCGCCGTCGCGATCGCCGTCGTGGCCGTCGGCGTCTTCCTCGTCGGGTACCGCGGTGCGTCGCGCTCCAATCTCGCGATCGCGGGCACCATCACCGGTGTCGGCGTCGCGGCGATGCACTACCTCGGCATGGCGGCGATGGACGCCCACGGCTCCATCGAGTACGACGCGATGACCGTCGTGCTGTCCGTCGTCATCGCCGTCGTCGCCGCGACGGCGGCCCTCTGGGCGGCCGTCTCCATCCAGGGACTCTGGTCCACCCTGGCCGCGAGTCTGGTGATGGGAGTCGCCGTCACCGGTATGCACTACACCGGCATGTCCGCGGTGTCCGTCCATGTCGACGGCGTGATCGAGTCCTCGCAGTCGTCCACGAGCCTGCTCGGGTTCCTCCTGCTCATGCTGGTCGGCCCCTTCATCGTCCTGCTGGTCGCGGCGGTGATCGTGATGTTCGACCCCGACATGATGGTCAGCGACGAGGAGCCGACGACCTATGTGTCGGCGCCCGCGTTCGAGATGCCGCAGGCGTTCGAGGTCTCCCAGTGGCAGCCGCGGCAGCCGTCGCAGCCGCAGCCCTACGAGGTGCCGCAGCCGCAGGGCTACGAAGCGCCGCAGTCGCAGCCGCAGTACCCGGACTCCGCCGCCCCGGCCGCGGACGACAGCCGTCCCGAGGGTTCCTACGCCTCCTGGTGACCCGACCACGCCGGGAGACGAAAGGCCGACCACGTACGTGGCCGGCCTTTCGTGGCGTTCCAGGACCGGACCTCCACGGCCGGGCGGCGCTGTGCCGGTCGTACGCCGGTCCGGTGATCAGTTGGCGGGCTCGGACGGTCCGCCCGCCCGGTCGAGCTCGTCGGCGAAGGCGCGCAGCGCGTCGGCCAGTTCCCGCTTCGTGGGGAGCTGGTCGACCTTCCTGTCGAGTTCCGTGATGCGTCGCTCCAGGTCGGCCAGGTCGCCCGGTGCGGAGGGTTCGCCCGAGGTGGTGGGCTCGGGGGGGACCGTGGGGTCGTCAGGCGTCGTGGACGACGGCGTCGGACCGCCGCCTCCGGTGCTCCCGCCGTCCGACGTGCCCCCGGTGATGTCTTCGCTGCTGCCGTCGATCGTGTTGCCGGTGTCGCCACCGGTGGTGTCCGCCCCGACGCTGTCGCCGGGTCCCCCGTCGACCGAGACCGTGCCCGACACGGAGGGGACGGGACCGGAGCCGTCGTCCGAGCCCGCGGCCAGGGCGACGCCGACGCTGAGGGCGACCAGGGCGGTCGCCCCCGCCACGGCGGCCAGAAAGCGTCCGAGCGGGGCGGAACGCAGTCCGCCGGACCGCTGGTGAAGGGTCTGAGGGTCCTGAGGGTTCTGACGATCCTGAGGGTTCTGAGTCTCAGCCATGGGGTGACGTTAACCAACGGTAATCACCGGACGGAGGGCTTCCGTCGACGCCGCCGCGAAGCGGGCCGGACGGGTGGGGCGAGTGGGGCTGTGGTGTGTGGTGGGTTGCGATATAAAGAAGTGGTAAATGTTTCCCGGTGGCCCGCTCCGGGCACCACGGAGAGGCGGAGGCGTCAGGACCGCTCTGTCGAGGTGAGGACCGTGACCGACACGGAAGCCAGGACCGCCCGCGGGGAACCGGACCCGCTCACCCCGCAGACGATCCTCTGGGACATCGCCGGTGACCGCCGTCTGCTGCTCTCGCTGCCCGCCGGCTTCGTCCTCCAGGTCGCGCACCCGGCGGTCGGCGCGGGCGTCGACGCGTACTCCGTGTTCCGCACCGACCCCTGGGGGCGCCTCGACCGGTCCCTGGAGTCGCTCCAGCTCTGGATCTACGGCGGTGAGCGCGCCGCCGAGGAGGGGCGCCGGCTGCGCCGGCTGCACCGCACCATCAACGGCACCGACACCCGGGGCCGCCCCTACCACGCACTCACCCCCGCCTGCTACTCCTGGGTCCACGCCACCGCGTACGCCGTCTTCCTGCGCGCCGCCCAATACCTCGCACGGCCCCTGACGCCCGCCGAGAGCCTCCGTCTCTACGACGAACTCCGGCAGCTCGGACGCATCCTCGGCATCAAGGACCGCGACATGCCGGAGAACCCCGAGGCGTACTGGGCGTACTTCGACGCGATGGTCCGCGACGAACTGGAGATGACGCCGGTGGCGAGGGAACTCCTCGACCCGAGGCGCCCCGTCCCGGCGCCCCCGGGCGCATCCGCCCCGGTACGACTGCTGTGGCCGGTGCTGCACCCACCGCTGACCCGGCTGCGTGTGTTCGTCACCGTGGGGCTGCTGCCGCCCGTGGCCCGGGACCGTCTCGGCCTGGCCTGGACACCCCGGGACGAACGCCTGCTGCGCGGGTTCGGCGCGGTGCTGCGCACCCTCTTCCCGCTGCTGCCCGAGCGCGTCCGCTACCTGCCCCTCGGCTATGCGGCACGCAGGGCAGCACACCCCGACCGCCCGCGCCGGAGGCCTCGTCGGTGACGCCGGACGGCGACGGGCGGTGACCCACGACGAAAGGAACGGACATGAAGATCGCGGTTCTCGGCGGTACGGGTCTGATCGGCTCGCGTGTGGTCGCCCGCCTGAAGGAACAGGGTCACGAGGCGACGCCGTTCTCCCTGTCGACGGGCGTGAACGTCCTCACCGGCGAAGGGCTGGCCGCAGCGCTCGCGGAGGCCGAGGTGGTCGTCAACCTGACGAACTCGCCCACCTTCGACGAAGCCTCGCCCGAGTTCTTCCGTACGTCGATGGGCAACCTGCTGGAGGCGAGCCGTGCGGCGGGCGTCGGACACGTGGTGGTGCTGTCCATCGTGGGCGCGGACGGGGTGCCCGAGCTGGACTACTACCAGGCGAAGGTCCTTCAGGAGGACCTGCTCAAGGCCGGCGGCCTGCCCTACTCAGTTGTACGGGCCACCCAGTTCATGGAGTTCGTCGACGCCGTGCTGTCCTGGACCACGGACGGGGACACCGTCCGGCTGCCCAGCACCCCGCTCCAGCCCATCGCCGCCGACGACGTCGCGGCCGCGGTGGCCGACGTCGCCATGGGCGCGCCGCTCAACGGCACCCTGAACGTCGCGGGCCCCGAGGTCTTCCCCCTCGACGAGCTGGGGAGCATCACCCTCGCGGCCGAGGGCGGAGCGGGCCATGTGGTCACCGACGGCACCGCCGGGATGTTCGCCGTCCCCAAGGGCGACGTCCTGGTCGCGCCCGAGGGCTCCCGTATCGCCCCCACGCACTACCGGGACTGGATGGCGGCCCGCGCCGACCGGGGGTCGCAGGGCTGAACGGTCCTCTCCGTCCGGTTCCCTCCCGTTTCCTGCCTGTTCGGAAGGCGCATCGCCGTCCGCTGTGAAGCAAGTTCCTGCCAGGGTCAGTTTTTAGACACCTTTGAACATCCGTTACTGTTCACCTCTCGAACATAAACCACACGCTTCGTACACGTGAGCTAGGTTTAGCGTCCAGCATCAGGTGGACGGAGATGCTCGGGGCAGGCGGGGGCCTGGTGCGGCCGAGATGCGCTCGGAACTGTGCGCACATCCACGACAGTTCCGTGGGGGATGGGGTACGTGAACATGTGGCGGAAAGACGCCGTATCCGAAGAGGCGGAAGACGCGTCCGGGCCTGAAGCCGGTCCGGCCGAACGGACCGGAGCCGACGGCCGGATCGACACGGAGCGGACCAGGGCGCCTCAGAGCGACACGGCGCAGACCCGGGTACTCCTGGCGGACCTGAACAAGTCCAGGCAGTCCGCCGCTCCGGAGACGGTCGCCATGCCGAACAGCCGGGCGGCGCGCCTCCCGCTCGCGGATCCGGGTCCCGCTCCGGCCCCGGCCCGGACGCAGGCCCCGGTTCCGGCCCAGGCCCAGGCCCCGGTCGAGGAATCGGACGAACCGCTCCACGACCCGCACGAACTCACCGTGCAGATGGCCGCCGTCGGCTGGCCGGCCCCCGAGAACCCCACCCTGAACGGCCGCCCGGACGACCGCGACGGCAGCCCCGTCTTCGTCGACGAGTCGGGCCGGCGCAGCCGTTGGCTGCGCAGGCTGGGCATGGCCATCGGTGTGGCCTGTGCCGTCTACTCGGTCGTCATCGTCGCCACCCTGGTCTCCGGCAGCTCGAACGCGCCCTGGCTGCCCGTGCCCGCGCAGGACGGCGAGGTGCCCGCGAGCCAGGTCGAGCCCTCGTCGGTGCCGTCGCAGTCCGCGCAGCCCTCGGACCCGGCCGACGCCACGCCGAGCGCCGACGCCGCGCAGGACGCCGCCACACAACCGTCCACGGGCGACGCCGTGGTGACACCCGGCCCCACCTCGGGCCCGAGCAGATCGACCGCGTCCTTGCTCCCCGAGCCGTCCGTGCACGCGACGCACAGCACCGCCGGCTCCGCGGTGACCACGCCTCCGGCCGCCTCGTCGCGTCCCCCCGCCGCCTCGCCCACCGTGAGCGCGTCGGGCACCGGTGGGAGCAACCCGTCACCGACCGCCGTGGACGTCCTCGGACTCGGCGCACCCGCCGGCGGCCCGAACCCGGCGACGCCCGCCTCCTGACACCTTCGCGTGCCCCGTCCGTCCTTTGTCCCTGGAGCACCACTTCCGATGGCATCCCCTGACCGCCGTGGCCGGGTCGCGGCCGAGGCCCGCGCCGGTTCCCGGCGCCGCCTGCCGATGCGCCTGCTGCTGCCCGTGCTCGTCCTGGTCGCCATGATGGCGATGCTGATGCTGCGCGGCTATGTGCACAGCGAGATCCTGGCCGATCACCGTATCCGGCCCGAGGCCTCGTCCGACCGGGTCCCGGAGAAGATCCTGGACGGCGGGCCGGTGATCGACACCCGCAGCGGCCGCACCGCGAGTCTGCGCGTGCCCGACCACCGTCTGGTCCTGACCTTCGACGACGGCCCCGACCCGACCTGGACCCCCAAGGTCCTGGACGTGCTCAAGAAGCATCACGCGCACGCCGTCTTCTTCGTCACCGGCACCATGGCCTCCCGCTACCCGGACCTGGTCCAGCGCATGGTCGACGAGGGACACGAGGTCGGCCTGCACACCTTCAACCACCCCGACCTCTCCTACCAGTCCAAGAGCCGCATCGACTGGGAGCTGTCGCAGAACCAGCTCGCGCTCGCGGGCGCGGCCGGCATCCGGACCTCGCTGTTCCGGCCGCCGTACTCGTCCTTCGCCGACGCCATGGACGACAAGTCCTGGCCGGTCACCGAGTACATCGGCTCGCGCGGCTACCTCACCGTCGTCAACGACACCGACAGCGAGGACTGGAAGAAGCCCGGCGTCGACGAGATCATCCGGCGGGCCACGCCCAAGGGCGGCAAGGGCGCGATCGTCCTGATGCACGACTCCGGCGGCGACCGCCACCAGACCGTGCAGGCCCTCGACCGGTTCCTGCCGCAACTCCAGAGCCAGGGCTACGAGTTCGAGAACCTCACGGACGCCCTCGGAGCGCCCAGCGCCCACACGCCCGTCACCGGCCTCGACCTGTGGAAGGGCAGGACCTGGACCTTCCTGGTGCAGGCCTCCGACGGGATCACCGACGTGCTGGTGGTCGGCCTCGCGGTGATCGGCGGCCTGGTCATCAGCCGGTTCGTGCTCATGCTGCTGCTGTCGGCCCTGCATGCGCGCAAGGTGCGCCGCCGTGACTTCCGCTGGGGTCCGCAGCCGGTCACCGAACCGGTGTCGGTGCTCGTCCCGGCGTACAACGAGGCCAAGTGCATCGAGAACACGGTCCGTTCGCTGATGGCGAGCGAGCACCCCATCGAGGTGATCGTCATCGACGACGGTTCCTCCGACGGCACCGCCCGGATCGTGGAGGCCATGGGGCTGCCGAACGTGCGGGTGATCCGGCAGCTCAACGCGGGCAAGCCCGCCGCCCTCAACCGCGGTGTGGCCAACGCCCGGTACGACCTGATCGTGATGATGGACGGCGACACCGTCTTCGAACCGGCCACCGTCCGCGAGCTGGTGCAGCCCTTCGCCGACCCCAAGGTGGGCGCGGTCGCGGGCAATGCCAAGGTCGGCAACCGCAGTTCGCTGATCGGCGCCTGGCAGCACATCGAGTACGTGATGGGCTTCAACCTCGACCGCCGGATGTACGACGTCCTGCGCTGCATGCCCACCATCCCCGGCGCGGTCGGCGCCTTCCGCCGCTCCGCGCTGGAACGCGTCGGCGGCATGAGCGACGACACCCTCGCCGAGGACACCGACATCACCATGGCCATCCACCGCGACGGCTGGAAGGTCGTCTACGCGGAGAAGGCCCGCGCCTGGACCGAGGCCCCGGAGTCGGTCCAGCAGCTGTGGTCCCAGCGCTACCGCTGGTCATACGGCACCATGCAGGCGATCTGGAAGCACCGCAGGGCCGTCGTCGAAAGCGGCCCGTCCGGCCGCTTCGGCCGCGTCGGCCTGCCCTTCGTCTCCCTGTTCATGGTGCTGGCCCCGCTGCTGGCCCCGCTCATCGACGTCTTCCTGCTGTACGGGGTGGTCTTCGGCCCCACCCAGAAGACCATCGTGGCCTGGCTGGGCGTTCTCGCCGTCCAGGTGGTGTGCGCGGCCTACGCCTTCCGGCTCGACCGCGAGTCCATGGTCCACCTGCTCTCCCTGCCCCTTCAGCAGATCTTCTACCGACAGATCATGTACGTCGTCCTGCTCCAGTCCTGGATCACGGCCCTGACCGGCGGCCGGCTGCGCTGGCAGAAGCTGCGCCGCACCGGCGTCGTGGAAGCGCCCGGCGGCGCGGTGCCGCACCAACGGACCGGCGACGGCGGCGATCGGAGGCCCGTGGCATGAATCAGGGACCCATCACCGGGGCCGGGACCGGCCCCGAGCGGACACCGGCCCTCGGCGTCCCGCGGCAGCGGACGGTCGGCGTCCTGCCGGTGCCGGCCGCCGCGGCGCCCGCACCGCAGCCCGTCGCGGCCGGCTCCGGGAAACCGGGACGAGACCGCTATCTCGACCTGCTGCGCTCCATCGCCCTGGTCCGCGTGGTCGTCTACCACCTGTTCGGCTGGGCCTGGCTGACCGTGCTGTTCCCCTCGATGGGGGTGATGTTCGCGCTGGCGGGCTCGCTGATGGCGCGTTCGCTGAAGCGTCCGGCGGCAGGCGTCGTCCGAAGCCGGATCCGGCGGCTGCTGCCGCCGCTGTGGGCGTTCAGCGCGGTCGCGCTGGCGATGATGTTCGCGGCCGGCTGGAACCCGGCGAAGGACCCGGACCTCGGCGGGACCTGGGGCGTCGTCGAGCTGTTCGACTACGTCGTCCCGTTCGGGGCGCCCCCCTTCCCCTGGCATCTCGGTTCCCGGTCCGGACTGCTGGAGGACACCTGGGCGGTCCAGGCCGCGGAGGTGCTCTGGTACCTGCGGGCCTACCTGTGGTTCGTGCTGGCCTCGCCGCTGTTGCTGTGGGCGTTCCGCAGGGCGCCCTGGCCGACGCTGTTCGCGCCGCTCGCCCTGACGGCGGTGGTGGGCACCGGGGTCGTGAAGATTCCCGGCGAGACCGGCAACGCGGTCACCGACTTCGCCGTCTACGGTGGCTGCTGGGTGCTGGGCTTCGCCCACCACGAGGGACTGCTCAGCCGGATCCCGCGTTACGTGGCGATCTCCTGCTCGTCGCTGCTCATGGCCTTCGGCCTGTGGTGGGCATCGGGTCACAAGGGACCCGACGGCTGGGACCTCAACGACATCCCGCTGGCCCAGGCGGCCTGGTCGTTCGGGTTCGTGGTGATCCTGCTCCAGTACTCCCCGTCCTGGCAGGAACTGCCCAGGCCGCTGGCCCGCTGGGACAAGCTGATCACCCTCTCCAACAACCGGGCGGTCACGATCTACCTGTGGCACAACCTGCTGATCCTGGCCACCGTCCCGATCATCGATCTGGCCTACAACCTCCCCATCATGGAGGGGGAGCGGGCCTCGGCGATCCTCGACTCGACGTACAACCTCTGGATGTTCGTCCTGGTCTGGCCCCTGATCGGCCTGATGATCCTGGCGACCGGCTGGATCGAGGACATCGCGGCGAAGCGGAAGCCGCGCCTGTGGCCGAACGGGCGCAAGCCGAAGTCGGGGCACGCGGCCCGCGGCTGAGCCGTGCCCTCCGCGTCGTGCCCTCCGGGTCGTGCCCTCCGGGTCGTACCCTCCGGGTCGGGCTGACCCGGAGGGCACCGCACGCGGTGCGCCCGACGGCGGCTCAGATCCGGAAGAGCGTCCCCACGAACTCGGTCAGCAACCGCTCCTTGAGCCGCCCCGGCAGCGCGTCCAGCAACGCCAGCACCGGCGCCATCCTCGCCGGCAGTCCGGCCCCCTCGCCCAGGCCCGCGAAGGCCAGCACCCCGGCGACCTCCTCGGGCGTCAGGGCGTCCGGGTCCAGCTCGGCGGCGAGTCGCACCAGGCCCGGATCGACGGTCAGCGGACCGGCCGTGCGTGCCGCCTTCAACGCCGGTGCCAGATCGGCCAGCAGTGCCTCCACCCGGTCGCCGGTCGCCGGAGTCAGCGTCAGATGCAGGTTCGGCGGCAGACCGTCGTACGACAGCTGCGGCTGGAGGTACCAGCCGCGCTCGCGCATCTCGTCGGCCAGGTGCAGGACGAGGGACAGGTCGGGCGCGCCGTCGGCGTCCGTGACGGTGAACGCGACCAGGCTGCCCGACGGCTCGCCCAGGACCCGGATGCCCTGTACCGCCCGCAGCCCCGGTACGAGCCGGTCGGCCGCGTCGGCCACCCGGCGGGCCAGCGCGGTGTATCCGTCGTCGCCGATGTGCCGCAGCACCGCCCAGGCCTGGGCCAGGAGCCCCGCGGACTTCGTCCCCTGCATCGTCGGGTTGACCACCGGATAGCCGGGCCAGCCGGCGTGCGCGAAGTACTGGTGGCGGCGCAGCTCGCCGTCCCGGTACAGGATCACCGAGGCGCCCTTGTCGGCGTACCCGTACTTGTGCAGATCGACCGAGAGCGACGTCACGCCCGGGACCGAGAGGTCGAACGGCGCGACCGTACGGCCGGTGCGGCGCAGGAAGGGCAGGAACCAGCCGCCGATGCAGGCGTCCACATGGCACAGCACCCCGCGCTCCGCTGCCGCCGCCGCGATCTCCGCCACCGGGTCCATCACCCCGTGCGCGTACGACGGCGCCGACGCCACCACCAGGACGGTGCGGTCGGTCAGCGCGGCCGCGACGGCCCCGGCGTCGGCGCGGAAGCTCTCCGGGCGGACCGGCACCACCACGGTCTCCACCCCGAGGTAGTGGGCGGCCTTGTGGAACGCCGCGTGCGCGGTGGAGGGGAGCACCAGCTGGGGACGGGTGACCCCGCGCACCGCGCGCGCGTGGTCCCGCGCGGTCTTCACCGCCAGCAGGATGGACTCGGTGCCGCCGCTGGTGAAGGTGCCCTGCGTGCCGGGGACGCCGAGGAGTGCGGACACCGCCCCCACGACCTCGTTCTCCAGCCGGCCCACGCTCGGGAACACGGTCGGGTCCAGGCCGTTGACGGTGGCGAAGGCCCCGTACGCGGCGCCGGCCAGTTCGTCCAGACCCGGCAGCCCCGCGTCGTACACGTAGGCGAACGTGTGGCCGCCCCGGGTCGGGGCGTCACCGGCACGCAGCTCCCGCAGTTCGGCCAGCAGCTCCTGCGCGGACCGGCCGTCCGGCAGCGCGGCGGAGGAGGGGGCGGGTTCAGCGGACACGGCGGGTCCCTTTCTGGGCAGTGGCGTTCGGTGCGGGTGTTGCGGGGTCGGCGGGTGTGGTGGGCGGGTCCTCCGGGGCCGGGACCGGGGCCGGGACCGGGACTGGGACTGGGGCCGCGGCCGACCGGCGTGCGTACACGGCCAGCAGGGCGCAGCCGGCGAGCGAGAGCAGCGCGGGCAGCAGGCTCATCCCGGCGCTGATGCCGACGAGGGCCGCGGCCGGCTGGGCCACCTCCTCGGACGCCTCCGAGGAGCGGAAGCCGGTGACCGCCAGCACCGCGGCGAACACCCCGCTGCCCAGGGCCAGGGCCAGGGTCTCCGCCGCGGTCCACAGGCCCGTGAAGGTGGCGGCCCGGCGCCGTCCGGTCCGTGCCGTGTCCGCGGCCAGGGTGTCCGCGAGCATGGTCAGCGGCAGCAACTGGAGCCCCGCGTACGCGACCCCGACCAGGGCCACGGCCACGTACCCCACCCAGGGGGAGGTGTAGCGGGTCAGGAACACCAGCGCGGCCGCGCCGGTGAACAGCAGCGAGGCGCACCACTGCGCGAACACCGTGCCATGCGCCCGCGCGAGGCGGTTCCACCACGGCATCATCAGCACCAGTGGGCCGATCATGCAGGCGAACAGCGGGGTGACGGCCTCCGGCGAGCCGACGACGTAGGTGGCGAAGTACTGCACGCCCGCCAGCATCACGCCCACCGCCAGCGCCTGCACCGTCCACATCGCGACCAGTGCGGTGAAGACGGGGTTGTCGCGGGCGACCGCCAACTGGGCGCGCAGGGACGGCTCCGCCTCGCTGCGCGCCACCGTGGGAGCGCGCCGGACCGCACGCCAGGCCCCCAGCATGCCCGCGGCCAGCAAGGCCGCGACGACCACGCCCATGGTCCGGTAACTGCCGGGGGTGTCGCCGTCGGCGTGGGCGATCGCGGGGGCCAGCGCACCGGAGAGCAGGATGGCCACCCCGAGGAAGCCCACCCGCCAGGCCAGTACCCGGCCGCGCTCGGCGGGGTCCTCGGTCATCTCGGCCGGCAGGGTCACGTACGGCACCTGGAACACCGCGTACGCGGTCGCCGCGAGCAGGAACAGCACCGCCACGTAGCCCGCGGCCCCGATGCCGTGCAGCGGGGGCGCGGCGAAGAGCAGCGCGAACAGCGGCGGCAGGGTGAGCGCGCCGGCCAGCAGGAACGGCCGGCGCGAACCGCCCTGGAGCCTGCTGCGGTCGGCCGCCGCGCCGACCAGGGGGTTGATCAGCACGTCCCAGGCCTTGGGCAGGAACACGGCCGCCCCGGCCAGTGCGGCGGGGACCGCGAGGACGTCCGTCAGGTAGTACAGCAGGATCAGACCCGGCACGGTGCCGAACGTGCCGGTCGCCAGGGACCCGAGCCCGTAGCCGATCCGCACCGAGCGCGGCAGCGGAGGTCCTGCGGCCGGGGACGCGGGGCCGGGCGAGGGCGGCTCCCCTGGGGCGGCCGCGGGCGGGCCGGCGGGTGTCGACTCGTGCATGGTCGTCCTGAACGGTGTGGGGGCGATGTGCGTGCTGTGGTGCGGACCGCGATGTCCGCGGTGGCGGCCGAGGCGGTCCGCGGCCGGGCGAGGCGGTCCGCGGGGCCGCCCGGGGGAGACGATTCGCCCGTGGGGTTCGGATCGCCCCGCCGGGAAGGTGTCCATGAGGCGGACGGCCGGCCCCGGGGAGGAGGGGGAGCGGCCCGGCCGTCAGGACCTCAGGACCGTGCGGGCCCGCTGCCGCCGGTACATCGCCGTGGACCCGCGGGCCGGGCACGGCGGGCATACGCCCTCGTCATTCGTGCCGCGTCC
Source organism: Streptomyces sp. NPDC107559 (assembly GCF_055657365.1). NCBI lineage: Bacteria > Bacillati > Actinomycetota > Actinomycetes > Kitasatosporales > Streptomycetaceae > Streptomyces > Streptomyces sp. NPDC107559. The sequence continues at coordinate 71,139 of NZ_JBVKBD010000013.1, forward strand.
TTTCGTCCACTGCTGCGCACGCGGCGAGCATGGATCAGCCGCACCCTCCCTGGCAAGGCCTGGTCACCACACGTTTCGCGTGACCCGGCACGCCCGCCCGCGGCTGCGACCGGCGACCGTCCGTCCTCCGCACCGGACCCCGAGTCCTTACGAGTGGCTGACGCGGCGTCCGAACCTCTTCCGCCCCACCCTCCTCGTGGACAACTCTGGCTCTGCCCGCATCCGAACCGGGGTGGCGGCCGAGCCCGAGGAGCAAGGGATGAGCAGGCGGGTGCGCGGACAGCGGTTGACCGACCGTCGGACGGAGTGCTCCGGTGGGGACTTCCCGTCCCCGCCGGTGGGGACTTCTGGCACCATCGACGCGTTCCGTGTCGGCCGGGCCGGCTTACTCACCGAGGTGGCCACCGTCACCGGACTTCCCTCCTTCGCCGGGTCCGGCGTGGAGGGCATCGCGGCGGTGTAAGAAAGCGGCCACCGTGGCGATGGGCGCCCCGGCGACAAGTCGTCCGGGGCGTCATGCCGTTCCAGGGATCCGGGAACGGGGTGCTACGCCGTTTCCGGGCCCCGGGGCACGGCCGACTCCTTGTTCAGCTCGGCGGTGAACTGGGCGCCCGCGAGCAGGGCGAGGTTGGACATCCACAGCCAGATCAGGAACACCACGACGCCCGCGAGGGAACCGTAGAGGCGGCTGTAGGCGCTCATGGCGGAGGCGTAGACGGCGAAGCCCGCGGAGGCGGTGAGCCACAGACCGGATGCCAGCACACCGCCCGGCAGACTGTGGCCGCGCCGACGGGCCGACACGGGCCCGGTGTGGAAGACGACGACCACCAGGAGCGCCACCAGACACAGCAGCAGCGGCCAGCGCAGCAGGCCCCACGCCCACGCGGCCATCACGTCGAGACCGAGGAAGCGGCCCGCGGCCTCGGCGACCGGTCCGGTCAGCACCATCACCAGGGCGCTGACGACGAGCAGTCCGAGCAGCAGCAGCGCGGTGAGCACGGTGCGGTGGGCCTTGCGCCAGGGGGAGCGGCGGTCGGCGGTGCCGTGCATACGGTGCAGGGCGCGGCGGAAGACGGCGAGATAGCTGGAGGCGGACCACAGCGCGCTCACGGTGCCGGCGCACAGCAGCGTCCAGGCCGTCGAGTCGTCCCGCAGCGTGCGCGCCAGCACATCGTGCAGTTCGGCGCCCGACTGGCCGGGGGCGTAGGCGGCGACGTGGGCGATGAACGTCCTGGCCGTGTCCGGGCTGATCAGGCTGAACGCGACGACGGTGACCAGCAGGGCGGGCAGCACCGCCAGGATGGAGTAGTAGGTGAGGGCGGCGGCGTGGTCGGAGACGTCGTCGCGCCACATCGACACCGGTGTCCGGCGCAGGGCGGGCCACCAGTCGGGGGACACCCGCAGGATCCGGGCGGCGCGGCCTGCCCGGGCGTGCGGACGGGGAGCGCGCTCGGCCGGGTCGGACCGGGACCGCGTGGACATGCGGTGCACGCTGGTGACGCGGGCGGAGAGCGGGGCGTCGGTGGCCGCCGTCGTTCGCGACCGCCCGGTCCGTCCGGTCCGCCGTGGGGCGGAGGTTTCCTCGTGGGGCGCTGCGGTCGGCCTCGTCATCGCAGGTCCTTTCTCCACGCCGGTGAACCGCTCTCATGCCGATGGACCCGCTTCGGCTGTGCACGTGTCGCGTCTATGCGTCACGTCCATGTGCCGCGTCTGTGCGTTGCGTCTATGTGTCGCGCTTACCCGGAATTTCTCCGTTCAGGCGGCGACAGGGAATCCGTCCGACGAAAGGACGAATGCCGTCGATACCGCCGGTGCCGTCGACGACGGGGGAATGCCCGAGTGACGGGCAGGACGGCAGGAGTGCACGCGGATCGCGCGGTGCGGGGGGAACACGAGGCGAACGCCGCCGGTCACGGCGCTGGAGCGGCGTGCCGAGGCGGCCCGGCCGAGGTGACCTGCCGAGGCGGGTGAGGCGGTCGGGGGCGACGGCCGGGGAAACTCCTGGGCATCCCGTCCGACCGTTCGTGCGAATCCCGGACGGTTCGTGCGCGAGGGGATTTCCGCGTTCTCGACCGGGGTGTGCAAATCGACAGGACCGGATGAAGAGACGGATGAAGAGACGGATGAAGAGGCAGGTGGCGGAACGGCTCCCGGCAATTGCTTCCGGCCGTCGGCAGGAGGAGCGGCGGGCAGGGACGAGGGTGCGGCCGACCGGCACCGGAGCCTTCGCCGGGTTCCCGAAGGCGAAGCGGAACGCTCTGGACCTCACCTCAAACTCTCGTATAGTGACGCCCAGTTGATCGATCCCAACAGCTTTCTGCGCACAATTTTCCCGAGGACGAGACGAGGGCCGTAGCCGCTGCGGCCGCCCGAGGAACCGATTGATGACCGCGTCCGCTGCCCACGGCGACCGACCCGCCCTCCGCTCCCATCTCCTGGTCGCGCTGCCCACCGCGGCCCTGTCCACCCTCGTCGTCTGCTGCTCCGTCGCGGCGGCCCCGCACTCGGCGCGAGGCCCGCTGGGCTGGGGCGCGGGCGCCGCGGCGGTGCTGCTGTGCGCGGCCGTCACGGTCGCCGCGCACGGGTTACGCACGGCCCGGGCCGCCCGCAGCGCGCTGCGCGTCGCGAACGACGACGCCCAACGCGCCCTGCACGATGGCGCGCGCGCGGCCGAGCAGTGGCGCCGGGAGAACCAGCGGCTCGGCGACGCAGCCGGACACGAACGCGCCCGGCTGCTGGAGGACTTCGCGCGCGAACGGGTCCGGCTCGCCCAGGCCGGCGAGGCCGAGCAGCACCGCTTGGCCGACGAACTGGCAACGGTCACCGCGCGGTTGGAGCGAGCCGTCGGCGAGCGCGCGGCGGCGATCTCCGCGACCGCCAACGCGGCGGCCCGGATGCAGGCGCTGGCCACCGGTACCCTCGCCGACCTGCGGGCGATGGAGGACCGGCACAGCGACGAGGACGTGCTCGCCGATCTGCTCCACCTGGACCACCGCACCGCGCAGGCGGGCCGTCTGGCGGACTCGATCGCCGTGCTCACGGGCGCCCGTTCCGGCCGGCGCTGGGCACGTCCGATCGCCATGGAGTCCATCCTGCGCGGCGCGATGGGCCGGATCAGCGGCTACCAGCGCATCCGGCTGCACTCCGTGAGCGACAGCGCGGTCGCGGGCTACGCGGCGGAGGGCGTTATGCACGCCCTGGCCGAACTCCTCGACAACGCGGCCAATTTCTCCCCGCCGAACGCCGAGGTCCACGTCTACGTCGAGGAGGTGCCCGCCGGGGTCATCGTCTCCGTCGAGGACAGCGGACTCGTCATGGGCGACGTCCAACTGCGCCGGGCCGAAACGGCCGTGGCCGGTGACGTGACCGAACTGGGCGGTCTCACCGGGACCCGGCTGGGCCTCGCCGTCGTCGGCCGGCTCGCCCGCAAGCACGGTCTGAAGATCTCCTTCCGGCCCTCCGCGCGCGGTGGCACCGGGGTCCTGATGCTCATCCCGCAGGACCTCCTCACCGCCGCCCCGGCCGAACCCCGCTCCGCCGCGCCCGCCGAGTCCCGGCCCGTGACCGCCATGCAACCCGCCTTCGCCCCCTCCGCCCCGGCCGCCGCCCCCGCCATCTTCGCGGCCGCTCCGGCGGACGCCGTCGGCGCCCCGTCGGCGGACGTCGTACCGGACGAGAACCGTGACGGCGGGGACGGCGAGGCGGGGCAGGGCCTGTCCGGCCTGCCCAAGCGCCGCCGGGGCCGTACCCTCGCCGCCGCCGAACGGGCCCGCTCCAGCACCCCGGACCCCGAGCGCCGTACGGAGTCCGCCGCGGACATCCGGTCCAAAGCCGCCCGCTTCGGCAGCTTCCGCGAGGCCGTACGCGCGGGCACCGAGGACGCGACTGGGCGGCACCCGCTGCCGCCGGCCCCCGACGAGCGGCGGACCGCCGCGCCCGCCCCGCCCGAGGCGGCATCCGAGACCCCGACCCACTCACACGCGTACCCGGAAGGCGACACCACCTCATGACCGGCACGACCACCGCCGACGAGAAGCTCACCTGGCTCATCGAGGGGCTCCTGGAGCGCACCCCCGGCGCCCGGCACGCGCTCGTGCTCTCCCGCGACGGACTGAAGCTCTGCCGCACCCAGGAGCTGACGGTCGATCAGGCCGACCACCTCGCCGCCATCGCCTCCGGCCTCCAGGCACTCTCGCACGGCGCCTCGGTGGAGTTCGGCGACGGCAGCGGTGGCGTGCGCTCGTCGATGACCGAGTTCCACGGCGGAACCCTGTTCATCGTCGAGGCCGGCGAGGGCGCGCACCTGGCCGTGGTGACCACCGAGGACGCCGACGCGGGACTGATCGGACACAACATGAGCGAGCTCGTGGAACAGCTCGGCGAGCACCTGACGGCCCCGCCGCGCACCGCATGAGCCGCCCCGGCAGGGACGACAGCCCCGACCGCCTCTACACCCTCACCGGAGGGCGCAGCGGGGCCGGACCGGACAGCCCGTTCGATCTGGTCACGCTGGTGGTGGCCGAGTGCGAACCGTCCCCCGGCATGCAGTCGGAGCACGCCACGATCCTGCGGATGACCCAGGCGCCCACCGCCGTGGTCGAGGTCGCCGCGGACCTCGGCCTCCCCGTGAGCATCACCAAGATCCTGCTGTCCGACCTGCTGGCGACGGGCCGCGTGAGCGCCCGCCACCCCCGCACGTCGGTCATTCCCGACCTCGACATCCTGGAGCAGGTGCTCGTTGGACTCCGCAACATCTGACGCCCGCACCCCGCTGGGTGCCACCGCCGACAACGGTCTGAAGATCGTCATCGTGGGCGGGTTCGGCGTCGGCAAGACGACCATGGTCCGCTCGGTGAGCGAGATCCGTCCCCTCAACACCGAGGAGACGATGACCCGGGCCGGCGAGTCGGTGGACGACGTCAGCGAGGTGCGCGGCAAGACCGCCACCACGGTGGCCTTCGACTTCGGCCGCATCACCCTGGACGCGCGCAACGTCCTCTACCTGTTCGGCGCGCCGGGACAGGAGCGCTTCTGGTTCCTGTGGGACCGGCTGTTCTCCGGCACGCTGGGCGCGGTCGTCCTCGTCGACACCCGCCGCATCGACGACTCCTGGTACGCGATCGACCGCCTCGAACAGCACGGCACGCCGTTCATCGTGGCCTGCAACGACTTCGGGGGCTCCGGCCGGCACTCGCACACCGCCGTGCGCGAGGCGCTCGACCTGGATCCGGAGGTGCCGCTGATCGACTGCGACGCCCGCTCGCGCGAGTCCAGCAAGGACGTCCTCATCACCCTGGTCCAGCACATCAGGAACAGCTACGCCGGGCAGCCGGCCCGGACCGCCGCGCCCCCACGGGAGTTCGTGTGACCACCGATGCCGTACCGCTCAGCGGCTCCCGGTTCCAGACCGAACCCGCCCTGCTGTACCGGGAGATGCGACGCGACCATGGCGCCGTCACCCCGGTGCTGCTGGACGGCGACGTCCCCGCGTGGCTGGTGCTCGGCTACCGCGAACTGCACCAGGTGACCGGTGACCCGGTCCTCTTCAGCCGCGACTCGGAACTGTGGAGCCAGTGGGATGCCATCCCCGCCGACTGGCCCCTGCTGCCGATGATCGGCCGCAAACAGCCGTCCATCCTCTACACGGTCGGCGAACGCCACCGCGAACGCGCCGCCATGATCAGCAACGCCCTGGAGGGCGCCGACCCGTTCGAACTGCGCCGCCACGCCGAGCGGTTCGCCGACGAACTGATCGACTCCCTCTGCACCGTGGGCGAGGCCGACCTCATCGGCCAGTACGCCATGCTGCTGCCGGTGCGCGTCCTGGCACGGCTGTACGGCTTCTCCGACGAGGACGGCCCCGGCCTGGTCACCGCACTCAACGACATGATCGACGGGCGGGAGCGGGCCCTGGCCGGCCAGATGCATCTGGCCGGCTCCATGACGGAGCTGGTGGCCGGGCGCCGGGCCGCGCCCGCCCGGGACGTCGTCTCCCGGATGCTGGCGGACGACAGCGGCTTCACCGACGAGGAGATCACCCAGGACCTCATGGTGATGATGGCGGCCGGGCACCAGCCGACCGCCGACTGGATCGGCAACTCGCTGCGCCTGATGCTCACCGACACCCGCTTCGCCGCCTCGCTCTTCGGCGGCCGCCACAGCGTCGCCGAGGCCATGAACGAGGTGCTCTGGGAGGACACCCCCACCCAGAACGTGGCCGGCCGCTGGGCCTCCCGCGACACCCATCTCGGCGGGCGCCGCATCCGTGCCGGGGACCTGCTGCTGCTCGGCCTCCAGGCGGCCAACTCCGACCCGCAGGTGCGCACCGACGCGTCCGCCCTCACCGGCGGCAACAACGCGCACTTCTCGTTCGGGCACGGCGAGCACCGCTGCCCGTTCCCCGCCCAGGAGGTCGCCGAGGTGATCGCCCGGACGGGCATCGAGGTGGTCCTCGACCGGCTGCCCGACATCGATCTGGCGGTTCCGGCGGAGCGCCTGAGCCGTCGTCCCTCGCCGTGGCTGCGCGGGCTGACCGCACTGCCCGTGCGCTTCACACCCACCCCTGCCCTGGGAGGCAACCGACCATGACGTCCGGCACCGAAGCAGCACGGATCCCGCTCGATCCGTTCGTCACCGATCTGGACGGCGAGAGTGCGAAGCTGCGCGCCGCCGGCCCCCTGGTGGAGGTCGAACTCCCGGGCGGGGTTCCCGTGTGGGCCGTCACCCACCACGCCGAGGCGAAGGCGCTCCTGACCGACCCCCGGCTGGTCAAGGACATCGACGTGTGGGGTGCCTGGCAGCGCGGCGAGATCCCGCCGGACTGGCCGCTGATCGGCCTGGCCAACCCGGGCCGCTCCATGCTGACCGTGGACGGCGCCGACCACCGCCGGATGCGCACCCTCGTCGCCCAGGCGCTGACCCCGCGCCGGGTGGAGGAGATGCGGGACCGGATCGCCCAGCTGACCGAGGAACTGCTCGACCGGCTGCCCGCGGACGCGGACGTCGTCGACCTCAAGGCGGCCTTCGCCTACCCGCTGCCCATGTACGTGATAGCCGACCTCATGGGCATCGAGGAGGACCGGCTGCCCCGGCTGAAGGAGCTGTTCGAGAAGTTCTTCTCGACCCAGACCGCGCCCGAGGACGTCCTCGCGACCCTCGTCGAGCTGGCCGGCATCATGGCCGAGACGGTCGCCGCCAAGCGGGCCGAACCCGGTGACGATCTCACCAGCGCCCTCGTCCTCGCCTCCGAGGACGGCGACCGGCTCACCGACGAGGAGATCGTCTCCACGCTCCAGCTGATGGTCGCGGCCGGGCACGAGACCACCATCTCGCTCATCGTCAACGCGGTCGTCAACCTCTCCACCCACCCCGAGCAGCGCGAGCTGGTGCTCTCCGGAAAGGTGGACTGGTCGGCGGTGGTCGAGGAGACGCTGCGCTGGTCGACCCCGACCTCGCACGTCCTGATCCGGTTCGCGACCGAGGACGTGGCCGTCGGCGACCGGGTCCTCCCGGCCGGGGACGCGCTCATCGTGTCGTACGGCGCGCTCGGCCGTGACGAGGCCGCGCACGGTCCGACGGCCGGGGAGTTCGACATCACGCGCGAGACGCGCACCCGCCACATCTCCTTCGGGCACGGCCCGCACGTGTGCCCGGGGGCGGCGCTGTCCCGGCTGGAGGCCGGGGTGGCGCTGCCGGCGCTGTACGCGCGGTTCCCGCGGCTGGACCTCGCGGTGCCGGCGTCGGCCCTGCGCAACAAGCCGGTGGTGACCCAGAACGACCTGTTCGAACTGCCGGTGCGGCTGACCGTCTGACGCCCGCCCTGCGCGCATGCGAGACGTCCGGCCGCGACCGCGACCGGACGTCTCGCTGTTCCCCTGTCCAGGCTCAGATGGTCAGGGGCAGGGTCAGGGCTGTGCCGTCAGGGTGAAGCGCTGTGCGGAGGAGCCGTCGCAGGTGCGCTGGGTGAGCTGCACGCTGTTCGCCGCGCTGCTCGCCGCGGTCAGGCACTTGCCGCTGTGCCGGGCGGTGAAGCGGTAGTGCCCGGGGCTCTCCTCGACCGGCAGCCACTGCTGGTTCTGTCCGCCGCCGTAACTCCACAGCTGCAGCCCTGCGTTGTCGGCGGTCGAGACGCCGGTCACGTCGACGACCTGCGTGGGGTTGAGGCGTACGCCGACCTGCCGGTAGCCGCTGTCGGTGGCCCGGAACCGGAACTGCTGTGCCTGCGTGCCGTTGCAGGCGTACTGCTGGATCACGGTGCCGTTCGCCGTGGCGGCCGAACGCGCGTCCACACAGGTGCCGTTGCCGTCGTTCGTCAGCGAGTACCAGGCCGTCTCGGAGATCGGGCCGGTCGGCGGGGTCGTGCCGTCGGCCCCGCCCAGCCACTTCAGCCCGTCCAGCAGGAACCGGTTCTGCGTCTCGCTCGCGAACGTCGACGACAGGCGGGTGTTCGTGTCGTAGTTCATCGCGTTGTGACCGAAGTTCGCGTACAGCATCCGGTACTTCGTGTTGGTCCACAGGATCGGGTAGTAGCCGCTGTACCAGCTCTGGTTCGGGTCGGTGCCCAGCGGGAAGCTGCTGGGGTCGACGGAGGCCAGGATCTTGATGTCCGGGTTCTGGCGCAGATCGTTGGACCAGCTGTACCACTCGCTGACCGCCGAGGTGAACGTGGCCGGCAGGTTCCTGGTGGCCGGGTGGGTACGGTCCTCGACCTTCAGCACGGCCGAGGTCGGCCCCCAGGTGTTGGAGCGGAAGTTCCCGCTGCCGAGGAACTGGTTGTGGTACCAGGGCCAGCTCGCCGCGTCGGTGGTGAAGGCCGAGACATGGAAGCCCAGCCAGCCGCCCCCGCCCCTCATGTACTGCTCGAAACCGGCCCGTTGGGCGGCCGTCTGCGGCAGGTCGTCGAGGAACAGCACCACTTGGTAGGCGTTGACGCCGCCGTTGCTCAGCAGGTTCCAGTCGGTGCTGGACGTGTAGGTGAAGCCGTTCGCCGCGGCCTGCCGCGGGAACCAGTCGTTGGCCTCCTTGTCGAAGTCGATGTGTGCCGCGTCCCAGGTGCCGCTGTAGAGCGCCAGCACCTTGAACGGGGTGGCCGCCGTGCTCGCCCGGGCGGCGGGCGGCGCGGCGAGGGTGAGCAGGGTCGCCAGCAGCAGGAAGACCCGCAGGGCCGCGCGTGCCGTACCGGAAGTGAAGGTGTTCATCGGCTGACTGTCCTCTCCGCGCGGGTCACGGGTAGCTGACGAGGTTGGCGACGTTCGTGGCGGAGTTGGACGGCCCGCCCCGGTCGTTGACGACGTGCCGGATGGTCCCGGTGCCCCCGAGGGAGACGGTCACCATGTCCTTGAACTTCACGTTCGCGGTGTTCGGGGCCTCGATGGCGTGCTCGGCGGCGACGCCGGGATTGACGTTGAAGTAGCAGTAGCTGCCGAAGCCGTACACCTGATGGCTCGTCACCGAGTCGGCCACCTTGTAGGCGGCGTAGCCCTGCGTGGAACCGTTCGTCCAGGACGCCTGGTTGGGCGGGTCGTACGGCATCTCGTTCTGGTAGAAGTACGTGCGGCCGCCGTTGCCGTTCCAGACCGTCTGGTACTTCTGGTAGTGCTCGACGAACAGGCCGTACATCGTCACGTCGTCGCCGTTGACGACCAGGCCGGTGTCAGCGGTGTTGCTGGTCCAGCCCACCCCGCTGCCGTGGTCGGCCCGCCACAGCCACAGGTGGTCGCCGATGACGTCGTCGCTGTTGACCGTCAGGCTGGTGGTCGCCCTGCCGACGCCCGCGCCGCCGATCCGGAAGAACACGTCGTGCAGCGAGCTGGGGTCGGCACTGTGGTCCGCGGCCGAGCCGCTCGGTCCCATCTCCATGAGCTGCGCGGAGTTGGTGGTCCCGGCGTCGATCAGCAGGCCGGCCAGGTGCACGCCGTCGACGTCGGCGACGGAGACCGCGGTGATCCCGTTGTCGGGGACGAGCGTCGCCAGACCCAGGCCCAGTACGACCGTGTCGGCCCGGTTCACCTTCAGCGTCTGGTCGAGGTGGTAGACCCCCGGGGTGACCAGCAGGTTCTTGCCCTGGGCGAGCGCGTCGTTCATCTGTGCGGCGGTCGCGCCCGGCTTGACCACGAAGAAGTCGGAGAAGGGCAGCGAGGTGCCCGCCGGGGTGCCGGCGCTCCAGGTGGTCCCGCTGGTGTTCGTGCGTACGGCGGGCACGAACACCTTCCAGGCGCCCGCCGCGTCCACGTACAGGAAGGGCTTCTCCCGGGTGACCGGCGCTTGGGCGACGGTGGTGTACGGCGGGCTGGGGAAGCTGTTGGCGGGCGCGTTCCTGGCGCCGACGAAGACCATGTTCCAGTTGGAGCCGGTCCAGCTGCCCCACTCGGTGTTGCGCGACAGCCACTGCTGCTGCGAGCCCGAGTTGACCTGTCCGTCGATCTTCGTGTCGGCCATGTAGCCGCCGCTGGACCAACCGCCGTCGTCCAGGGCGAGGTTGCCGCGCAGATGCATCCGCCGGTACGGGGCCGCCTGTGACACCGCCCAGCGGTCCGCGCCGCCCGTCGGGGTCACCGACAGGTTCTCCGCCGACCGCCAGAAGTTCTGGGTGGCGTTGCCCTGGAACCAGTCGGCCTCGGCGTGCACCGAACCGCGGATGTTCACGTCGTCGGGGGAGAGGCCGAGCCCCGCGACCTGGGTGTAGAAGCCGACGTTGGCCTTGGCGTCGTAGGTGCCGGGCTTGAACAGGAAGGCCTTGCGGGCGGTGCCGAACTGGTTGGTCTCCTGCTGGGAGAAGGCCGCGTCGAGGCTGCTCTGGATGGTGGCGGCGGGCGTCGACGGATCGAAGACGGTGACGTTCGGGCCGAGGTCCGGGGTGCCGGGCGGCGGCGTCGCGTCGACGGGATTGACGAAGAAGGACTGCGCCGCCGTGCCGTTGCAGGTGTACTGCTGGAGCTGCACGCTGTCCGCGGTGGACGCGCTCGGCACGTCCAGGCACTTGCCGCTGTTGCGGTTCACGAAGTGGTACGCGCCGCTCGCCTCCGCGACGGCCTGCCACTGCTGGTTGTTGCCGCCGCCGTACGTCCACAGCTGCACCGGCGCGCTGTCGGCGGTCGAGACATCGGTGACGTCCCAGGACTTGGAGGCGTCGTTGCGGCCGTCCACCCGGGCGTAGCCGCCGGAGGTGGCCGTCAGCCGCCACTGCTGGGCCTGGCTGCTGTTGCACGTGTACTGCTGGACGACGGTGCCGTCCGCCGTGCCGGCCGCGCGGGCGTCGACGCATTTGCCGCTGCCCGCGTTGACGACGGTGGCCCAGCCGGTGGGCAGCGCGGTGGCCGCGGCGGACGCCTGGTCCTGTGCGGTGAGGGTCACACCCGACACCGTCGCGGCCACGACGGCGATCAGGGACACCGTCCTCGGCGTCCGGGGACGGCCGGACGGCGGTCTGCTGGATCTGGACACGGGAACTCTCCTGGAATGGTGGGGGGTTGGCGGTGCGGGGCCCGGGCGGTGCGGGTCCGGGCGGTGCGGGGCCCGGGCGGTGTGGATCCCGGCGGTGGGGAGGGTCAGCCGGTGTACTTCGCGAGGACGCGCGTGTAGTCCCAGTTCTGCTGGCTCACCCCGGAGCAGCTGTCGGCGACGCCGCCGGTGCAGGGACGGTCGCGGTTGACCGACCAGAACGTCAGCCGGGCCAGGTGGTGTTGCTGCGCGTAGCCGAGGATCGCCTGGAAGTCGGCGACGGTCACCGTCTCGTTCTGGTCGGTGATCCCGTTCATGGAGGAGATGCCCATGTCGCGGTACGCCTGGTCGTCGCTGTAGCCGTACGCGTTCCTGAGCGCGGTCTTGAGGCCCTCGGCGGCCCGCTGGGTGAGCGTGCCCATGTTCTGTCCCGCGCCGCCGAAGTCGAACGGCATGATCGTCCAGCTGTCCACGGTCAGTCCGGACGCCGCGGCCCGGTTGATCAGACTCGTGTCGGGGCCGTTCTGCCCGGTGCCGATGGTGACGTACACCTTGAGGCCCGGGTTGTTGGCCTTGACGGTCTTCAGCGCGTCCACGGTGCGCTGCTGGACCGTCGCGCTGCTGTAGGCGTCGGCCTCGATGTCGATGTCGATCGCCTTGAGACCGTAGGCGTTGACGACCTTCTGGTACGCGGCCGCCAGCTCCCCGGCGCTGGAACAGGAACTCTCCAGCTTGTTGCCGCTGTAGCCGCCGAACGACGGGATGACGTCACCGCCGGCCGCGCGCACGGTGGTGACCGTCTGCTGGTCGACGCCGCCGGTCAGGGCGCGGCTGCCGTCCCACTGCGGGTTGCAGTAGCCGTTGCTGAGCACGAACGCCAGCGTGAACCACTTGACGCCGGTGGCGTTCATGACGGTGGTGGGGCTGGGCGGGTTCCCCCACCCGTTGTACAGGTACGGTGCGACGGCCATCGGAGCGGTGGGTGTCGTGCCGCCGCCGGCCGCGGGCGCGGTCCACTTCTGGTTGGCGCCGCCGGTGCAGCTCCAGAGCTGGATCGGGGTGGCGTTCGCGGAGGTGTTGCCCGTGACGTCCGCGCACTTGTCGGCCTGCGGGTTGACGAGGTCGTGGGCCGCGGTGGCCGTCCACCGCTGGTTGGCGCCGCCGGTGCAGTCCCACAGCTGGAGCCTGGCTCCGTTGGCGGTCGAATTGCCGGTGACGTCAAGGCACTTGCCGAGCGCCCGGACCGTCCCGTCGGTGCCGACCGTCCACTGCTGGGCGGCGGTGCCGTTGCAGTCGTAGAGCTGTACGGCCGTACCGTTCGCCGTGTTCGCACCGGCCACGTCGAGGCACTTGCCCGCGAGGCCCGTGATCGTGCCGGTGGCCGCGGCGGCGGGGGCCGTGCCGAGGGCGCCGGCCGAGAGCGCGAGCAGGGCGGTGGTCAGCGTTCCGCGCAGCACGACGGAGCGTGCCGGGAGTCGTCTGGTCATCAGGAAGTCACAGTCTTCCGCTGGAGGCTGATGGTGGGGGGTGTTCACATCCATGAACGATGAGCGCATTCATGGAACCGCGGTGTTCGGGAACCTAAAGGTCTGAACCACAGTCGTCAAGCTGTGAAGCAACTGTGCTTCAGAATTCACCTATGTCTGCGATGAGTTGAAGGCAGGCAAGACCGATAAACCCAGTGGGCATGGTGAGTTGAGGTCGCGTCAGATCAGCGAACTTCGTCGGCCGGCGGTTCGGGGTCGGACGGCGGTGGTCCGTGGCCGGCGGGCGGCGCCCACTCCGCGTCGGTGCTCAGCCGGAAGGCGGCGACGGCGGCCTCCACGGTCGGGAAGAAGTGACGCGGGTCGATGGTACGGGTGAGCCCGTACTGCTCGATCTTGCGCCGCACGGGGTCCTTCAGCTCGGCGAACACCAGATGGACGTGCTCGGCGTTGAGCGCCACGTCCAGCTCCTGGAGGACGTCGGCGGCGGTGGTGTCCACATCGGTCATCGGCTCCGCCGCGATCACGATCCAGCGCGGCCGCGGCTCGGCGCGCGCCATCCGCCGGATCGCGTCGCGGAAGGTCCTGACGTTGGCGAAGAACAGCGGCGCGTCGAACCGGTAGATCACCAGCCCGGGAAGCCGGCCGGCGTCCGGATAGGAACGGACGTCGTGATACCCCTCCAGCCCCTCCACCCGTCCCAGCACGGTGTTGTACGGCCACCAGGCGCGCCGGAAGACGTTCAGGACGGACAGCGCCACGGCGATGGCGATCCCCGGCAGGACACCGATCAGCGCCACGCCGAGGAAGGCCGCGACCGACAGCAGGAACTCCGTCCTGCGCTGCCGCCACAGCCGTACCGTCCCCGGCACATCGGCCAGGGACAGCGACGCGGTGATCACGACGGCGGCGAGGGCCGGCTGGGGAAGATTGCGGAACATGCCCGGGACCAGCACGAGCATGAGGACGATGAGCGCGGCCCCCACCAAGCCGGTGAGCTGGCTCCTGGCACCGGCCCGCTCCGCCACCGCCGTACGGGATCCGCTGGTGCTGACCGGGAAGCCCTGGAAGAGACCGGCCGCCAGATTGGCCGCCCCCACTCCGGCCATCTCCTGGTTGCCCCGGACCTCCTGCCCGGTACGGGACGCGAAGGCCGACGCGTTGGAGATCGTGTCGGCCAGTGACACCAGGGCGATGCCCAGCGCGCCGCCCAACAGCGGCGCCAGATCGGCGAGTCGGACATGGGGGATCGTGAACGGGGGGAAACCCGCGGGCAGTACACCGACCAGGTCGACGTCGTGTTCGCCGAGGTGGAAGAGCGCGGCGGCGGCGATCGCGAGGACCACCATCACGAGCACCGCGGGTACCTTCGGCACCAGCCGTTGCAGCACCAGGATCAGCAGGATCCCGCAGATCCCGACCGCCGCCGCGGCCGGCACCACCGCTCCGCCGGCCAGCCCCCGCACCAGGCCGGCGCACTCCCCGACCAGGGTGTCCGCCTCGACCTTGAACCCGAGCAGTTTGGGCAGCTGGCCGATCAGGATGGTGAGGGACAGGCCGTTCATATAGCCGATCATCGTCGGTTTGGAGATCAGGTCGGCGATGAAGCCGAGCTTCGCCACCGACGCCAGGATCATGATCGCCGCGACCATGAGCGCGAGCACCGAGGCGAGCGCGACCGCCCGGTCGGGATCCCCGCCCGCCGCCACCAGGGGCAGCACGGTGGCGGCGATCATCGGCCCCAGCGAGGAGTCCGGGCCCAGCACCAGAATGCGCGACGGCCCGCACACCGCGTAGCCGATCAGGCAGAGGATCGTGGTGTACAGGCCGGTGATGCTCGGCAGGCCCGCCAGTTCGGCGTACGCCATGCCCTGCGGCACCAGCAGTGTGGTCAGGACGACGCCCGCGACCAGGTCCTTGACCAGCCACTCGCGCCGGTACGACGACAGCGCACGGATCCCGGGAACGGCCCGCAGCCGGGCCCGCAGCCGGGACGCGACCGTGCGGCTGCCGTGCGGGTGGGTCACGGACCGTCCCTTCGCCTCGCCAGGATCCGCCTCGCCCGGATCCGCCCCGCGCGGATGTGCTCCGCCAGGATCCGCCACGCCCGGACGGTCTCCGCTCGGACGGCCCCTGTCCGAACGGCCTCCGCCCGGACGGCTCCTGTCCGAACGGTCTCAGATCGAACGGCTCCTGTCCGAATGGTCTCCGCCGGGACGGCCCCTGTCCGGATGGTCTCTGTCCGGACACCCTCCGTCCGGGGCCAGCCCGTCCGGAGCCGACCCGTCCAGGGCCGACCCGTCCGGAGCCGACCCGTCCAGGGCCAACCCGTCCAGGGCCAACCCGTCCCGGGCCGCCCCCTTCGGAGCCAACCCGTCCGGATGTGGTCCGTCAGGAGGTTCTCCGCCAGGATCCATCCTGTCCGGATGTGCTGCCCCGGGATGCGTTCCGTCAGGATCCGCCTCGTCCGGATCCGGCGCAGCCAGAGGCGCCGCAGCCGGATCCTCCCCAGCCGGACCCTCCCCAAGCGGAACCGCCGTAGCCGGATCCTTCCCATCCGGACCTTGCTCATCCGGATCTTTCCCAGTCGGATCCTTCCCAGCCGGAACCTGCCCGGCCGGACGCGCCCCGTCGGGACCTTTCGCAGCCGCGACGCCCGCACCAGGGTCCGTCGCACCGGGACCGGTTCCGCCCGGTGCCCCCCGCTCACCTGCCGCTCACCCGCCGTCCTTCATCCATCCGCAGGCGGGCCACCAGCTTGCCCAGCTCCCACACCGCCAGCAGGGCCACGGCCGACAGCAGGGCCCAGCCGAACTGACGGGCGTTGATCGAGGTGGTCCCCAGCATGCGGCGGAAGCCGTCCAGCTGTGTCACCAGGACCGAGAGCACCAGCTGCGCCAGGGCCACCCAGTTCATCTGCCTGCTGTCGAACGTGGAGGGGGTCAGCACCGAGTCCGTCTCGCTGCGGCATTCGAACGCGGCCACGATCAGACAGAGGGCGAACGCGGTGAACGCGATCGACTGACCTGTCGCGGTGCTGCCGAAGTGGGCCTGGCCCAGCTTGATCAGCCCGAGCAGGACGCAGGTGATCGCCAGCCCGGAGAGGCCCACCGTGAGGAGCACGGACCGGGTGAGCACCGTCTCCCCGCGCGGACGCGGTCTGCGGCGCATCAGCCCCGGGCTCTCCTGGTCGAAGCCGAGCGCGAAGCCGAAGGAGGCGTTGACCACGAAGTGGATCCACAGCACCTGCGGCGGGGTGAAGGGCTCTCCCGCGGCGATGTTGAAGACGGTGGCGCCGAGGAACGTCAGCACGAACGTGACCAGCAGGAGCAGCACGAACCGGATGTACTTGGTGAGGTTGTCGTAGATCGTCCGGCCTTGTTCCACGGCGTAGACGATGGTGGCGAAGTTGTCGTCGGAGAGGATCATGCGGCTGGCGGTCTTCGCCACGTCCGTGCCGCTGCCCATCGCGATGCCGATGTCGGCGGCCTTGATGGCGGGCGCGTCGTTGACGCCGTCCCCGGTCATCGCGACGACGTCGCCCTTCTTCTTCAGCGTGTCGGCGAGCAGCACCTTGTGCTCCGGCGCGACCCGCCCCAGGACACCGATGTCGTCGATCCGGGTCATCCGCTCCGTCTCGCTCATCGCGGCGAAGTCGGCGCCGAGCACCGCCTCACCGGGGATGCCGATCTGCCGGGCGATCGCCGCCCCGGTGGTGACGTCGTCGCCGGTCACCAACCGGACCCGGATGTGCGCGGCCTGAGCGTCCGCCACGGCGGACTTCGACTCCTCGCGGGGCGGGTCCACCATCGCCACGAGGCTGCTCATCCGCAGCCCGTCGACATAGCCGAGCAGGTCGCCGTCCGGATCGAAGGCGGCCGGGTCGAGGTCCCGGGTGGCCGCGGCCATCACTCGGCGTCCCTCGCCGCCCATCCGCTCGATCTGCGCCTGGGCGCGGCCCAGCAGCCCGGCGTCCCACGGCACGGTCTCGCCCGCCGCGAGCGCGCTGTCCACCCGGGCCATGACCGCCGGCGCCGCGCCTTTGACGAAGCAGCGGACGACCGGCCGGCCCGCGGCGTCGAGCGCCGAGTGGAAGGTGGCCATCAGCTTGTACTCGGGGTCGAACGGCAGGGTCGCGAGGCGGGGGAGACCCTCCCTCGTGGTGTCCGTGTCCAGCCCCGCCTTGTGGGCCAGCACCAGCAGCGCTCCCTCGGTGGGGTCGCCCACCACCCGGCCGTCGACCAGCTTCGCGTCACTGGCCAGGACGTACGGCAGGATCGCGTCCTCGATGCCCGCGGAGGACCCCGCCGCGTGGTGGACCCGCCCCTCCAGCCCGTATCCCGTGCCCGAGACGGTGTACTTGTCGGTGGGACTGAGCACCTCGACGGCCGTCATCTGGTTCATCGTCAGGGTGCCGGTCTTGTCCGAGTTGATCGCCGACGTGAACGCCAGCGTCTCGACCGACGGCAGCTCCTTGACGATGGCGTTGCGGCGGGCCAGGTTGAGGCTGCCGACGGACAGGATCGCCTGGGTCACCGTGGGCAGCGCCTCGGGAATGGCGGCGATGGCCAGGGAGACCGCGCTGACGAACAGGGTGTCCCAGGCCTGGCCCCGGCTGCGCCCCAGAGCGAACATCACGACCATCGTGAGCCCTGCCGCTCCCGTGATCCACAGCGTCAGCGTGTCGAGTTCCTTGGTGAGCGGCGGTACCTCCTTCTCGGTGGCGGACAGCAGTCCGGAGATCTTGCCGAGCTCGGTGTCCGCGCCGATCGCGGTCACCACCAGCAGCCCGCTGCCATGGGTGACCGGGGTGTTCATGAACGCCGTGTTGGTCCGGTCGCCCGGCGGCAGCTCCCGCCCGCCCGGCAGCGTGGCGGTGTCCTTCGAGGCGGGCAGGCTCTCGCCGGTGAGCGCCGACTCGTCGATCTGGAGCGCGCTGGCCTCGATGATGCGTCCGTCCGCCGGGACCTGGTCACCGGCGGAGATGAGCACGATGTCGCCGACGACGAGCTCCTCCGCGGGGATGTGCGCCTCGGTGCCGTCCCTGCGGACCCGGGCCGTGGCCTTCATCATCGACTTCAGGGCGTTCATGGCGCTCTCGGCCTTGCCCTCCTGACGCAGCCCCACGACCGCGTTCAGCAGGGTCAGCGCGAACAGCAGCACCGCGGTGGTCCACTCCTTGATGAGCAGCGAGACCACCGCCGCGACCACCAGGACGATCTGCATGTAGCTGCGGTACTGCCCGAGGAACCGGCGCCAGGCCGGAGTCCTGGCCTCCTCGGGGAGCGCGTTGGGGCCGTGCGCGGTACGCAGTTCGGCGGCCTTCGCCGCGGTGAGCCCGACCGCGGGATCGACACCGAGGGCGCGCACGACCTCCTCGGGGGAACGCGTGTACCAGCCGTCCTGAGCTTCCTGAACGGCCACTGACTGTTCGCCCACGGAAATCCTCCTGCACCGTCGTCGCCCTGCGTTGGCCTGAAGGGCCGGTCCCGTCCGGCCCTGTCGCCGGCCTAACGGCGCTTCTTCCCGGCCTGCGCCCCGGCGCCGGACGCCTGCGCGTTCTTCGCGGGATGCTGTGCCTCGTACGGGTCGGCGGGAACGCCCGAGGGCGCCTCCGCCACCAGCTCCTTCCTGGTGGCGAGCAGCTCCTTGCGCGCCGCCTCCGTCACCACCGGGTAGTGCGGGTCGATGTCCATCAGGGTGTGCGCGAGGATCGCCGCCGTGCAGATCCGCGCGAACCACTTCCGGTCCGCCGGCACCACGTACCAGGGAGCCCACTTCGTACTCGTGGCCGACAGCATCTGGGAGAACGCGTGCTGGTAGTCGTCCCAGAACCGCCGCTCCCGGACATCCGCGGGGGAGAACTTCCAGTTCTTCTCCGGCAGGTCGAGGCGCTTGAGGAAGCGGGTGCGCTGCTCCTCCTTCGACAGGTTCAGGAAGACCTTCACCACCTTGAACCCGTTGTCCGTGAGGTAGCGCTCCCAGTTGTTGATCTCCTGGTAGCGCCGCTGCCACAGGTCCGATCCGTGCGAGTGGTCGGGCAGCTTCTGCCGGAGCAGGAGCTCCGGGTGCACACGTACGACGAGCACCTCCTCGTAGTGCGACCGGTTGAAGATGGCGATCTCGCCCCGTTCGGGGAGCCGCTGGGCGTAGCGCCACAGATAGTCGTGGTCGAGTTCCTCGGCGGAGGGCACCTTGAAGCTGCTCACCCGCACGCCCTGCGGATTGACGCCGCTCATCACATGACGGATCGTCCCGTCCTTGCCTCCGGCGTCGAGCGCCTGGAGGCACAGCAGCACGCCGTACGTGTCCTGGGCGGCCAGCCGTTCCTGGTACTCGGCCAGCAGGGTCACTCCGGCCCGCAGCAGTTCGGCTCCGTCCCGCTTCTTGACTCCGGCCATGAAACGGGGGTCGAAGTCCCGGCCCAGCCGGACCTTCGACCCCGGCTTCACCCGAAGCGGGGCGATGAAGTCGGCGATGCGTTCGGCTCTCTCGTCCGTCATCACGGATCAGCTCCTGATTCCATGGCCGACGACCTCCGGACCGCGCAGACCCGCCTCGCGCCATGGCGGCGAGCGGGTGTTCTCGCTCATTCTCGGGTCGGCCCGACAAGATCGCCCGCTGGAGCCGGCCCGGTGGACCCACGACATGCATCGCCCCCGAACACCGGTGCGGCGTTCAGGGGCGATGCCCTCTCCTGTGGCCCGGAACCCGGTCGCGGACGCGACCGTCCCCTCAGGAGGGGTCAGGAGCGGCGGTGGCTCTGGGCTTCGGCCTCGGCGTTGGCCATGGCCACGGCCTCCGCCTCGGCCAGCTCGATGGCGACACCGAACGCCTGGGTGATGTGGCTCGCGGCCGACATCACGCGTGCGGTGCCCACGACGGGGGCGATCGCGATGAGGACGTCCTGGAGTTCCTCGACCGTCAGGGCGGCCTTGACCGCCGGATTGATGTGCGCCAAGTAGGAGATCGCTGGTGCGTCCATGGCCACGAGGGCGGCGATACGGGAGAGGATCAGCGTCCTCTCGTCCATGCCGCAGCGCTCGATGGAGTCGATGGTCATGGCGGCGAGCGTGTCGAGGACCGGAGCGTCGGACGCGGTGGCCATAGGGGACCGCCTTTCGGTGTGAGGGAGTCAGACGCACTGCCCGCCGGCCGCGGGAACACCTGCGGGCCGGCGGGTGGCCCTCTCAGCGTAGGTGCGGTCCGGGTGTTGTGCCCGCTGGCCCGAACGGGCGACCCCGAGGCGGCCGGTACGCCCTGGCCACAGCCGTCGGGACGAGCCGGAGGGATCCGGCGCGCGGTCCGGGGCGTTCGTGCGGCCGGATGCCGAGTGGACTTCCAGGGGGCACCATGGTCGCTGACCGGAGGACGCACCTCCGCCGTCCCGGCCCGAACGCCCGGAGCGGAGAGGCGGTCGCCCAAACGGAGGCACGACATGACCACACAGGTGTATCTCGCCTACGACTACCCGCTGCTGAGCCTCTTCTGGACCATGCTGTGGCTGGGGCTCTGGATCCTGTGGCTGTTCCTGCTCTTCAGGATCATCTTCGACATCTTCCGCGACGACGACATGGGCGGCTGGGGTAAGGCCGGCTGGCTGGTCTTCGTCATCCTGCTGCCGTTCCTGGGCGTCTTCGTCTACCTCATCGCCCGCGGCAGGGACATGGGCCGCCGCGAGCTGGAACAGGCCCGCGAACAGCGCAAGCAGTTCGACTCCTACATCGAGCAGACGGCCGCCGGTGCCCGGCCCAACAGCGCCGACGAGCTGGCCAAGCTGTCGGACCTGAAGGCGAGCGGCGCGATCACGGAGGAGGAGTTCCGGCGGGCGAAGGAACTGGTCCTGACCGACAGCGCCCCGCAGGGCCGGGCCGCCGCGACCGCCACCACCGAACCCCCCGGCGGGGTGCCGCGGCCCTGACCCGCAGCCTGCTCGCGCACGAGTCGCACGAGTCGCACGAGTCGCACGAGTTGCACGAGTTGCACGAGTCGTACCAGTCGTACGAGTCCTCGGTACCGGTCGACGCGGTGCCGGGGACCGTCTCGTCGGTGCGGCCCGCGTCGGCCGGTCGCGCCCGGTTCACCTGGGCTTTCCCGGCCGGCCCCGAACAGGCTATAGTCGATCTAGAGCGAGACGCGGAAACGCGAGACACGCTCCACGCGTTGGTGGTCCAAGGAAAGACGCCCCGCTTCCTGCGGGGAAATGCAGGTGCAAGGCCTGCCCGGCGCTCCGACAAGCCCCGCCCCGGATGATCCGGGGCGGGGTTTTTGTGTTGCGCCCCGGATCATCCGGGGCGGGGCTTCTGCGTTTCGGCGGCAAACAGGTCACGCCGCCTTCGGATCTGACGCAATGATCCGTACCACTGAAATGGGTCGAAACTTCAAAGGCCGTCAACCCGCCGCTTTTTATCGGCCATGGATCACGGCGTAATCCGGCCAGTTGTGTCGCGCAGGATTGTGTACGCGCACTTGACCTGTCACCGTCATGCGCGGAATAGCAGGCCGATTCAAGTCATTCGACGACGACCGTAACCGCATGACTACATGCGGCAATCGTTGGCTCGTAAAAGCGCCAACGCGGACAGACATTGCAACCTCTCCACGCCCGCCGAATTCCGTGCCTATGGCAGGCATGTGCCGGGGTGCGAGTGCGACCGGTAATCCGCAGATCCGCTGAAGGGGACATTTCGCAGTCATGAGAAACGTACTTGACGCTCCTGCCGACAGACCCCACGCCCAGGACCGCGGCAGCAAGAGCGCGAGACCCCGCTGGCGTGCCCGCGTCGGTGTTCTCGCGGCGACCACGGCGATGGTCTCGACGGTCGCCCTGATCGGTGCCGTTCCGGCGATGGCGGCGCCCGCGCCGATCAAGCTGACCTCCTCGTCCTGCCCCAGCGTGATCCAGAAGGGCCAGGTCAGCGGCTGCGTCACGGAACTCCAGAACCTGCTCAACGCGCACGGTGCGGGACTGACGGTGGACGGCGAGTTCGGCCCGGCCACCCTCTACGCGGTCCGTGAATACCAGGCCGCCACCGCGATCGCGGTGGACGGGCTGGTGGGCCCGCAGACCAAGGCGAAGCTGTACGCGACCGGAGGATCGGCGCCCGCGCCGATCAATCTGCTGTCCTCGTCCTGCCCGGCGAACATAGTCCAGGGCAACAAGAGCGGCTGTGTCACCGAACTCCAGCGGCTGCTCCGTCACTACGGTTACTCGATCGACGTGGACGGCGATTTCGGCCCGGCCACGGAAAGCGCTGTCCGCAGTTTCCAGTCCTCGCACGGCCTCTCGGTCGACGGCCAGGTCGGCCCGAACACCAAGGCCGAGCTCTACAACACCGACGAATCGCCCGCGACCGGAATCGACCTGCGGTCGGCGTCCTGTCCGGCGAACATCACGGAGGGGCAGAGCGGCGGTTGTGTCGCCACCCTTCAGGCCCTGCTCAACGGCAAGGGCCAGCACCTGGACGTGGACGGCGAGTTCGGTCCGCTGACCCTGGCGGCCGTGAAGTCCTTCCAGTCCGCGAGCGGCCTCTCGGTCGACGGCCAGGTCGGCCCGAACACCAAGGCCGCCCTGTACTCCAACATCGGCGGTGGCGGCGGCAACGGCGCACCGGCGCCGATCAATCTGAACTCCGCCTCGTGCCCGGCGAACATCGTCAAGGGCCAGAAGAGCGGCTGTGTCACCGAGTTGCAGAGCCTGCTCAACCACCACGGCGCCGACCTGGCCGTGGACGGCGACTTCGGACCGATGACCGACGCCGCGGTGCGCGACTTCCAGTCCGAGAAGGGCCTGTCGGTCGACGGTCAGGTCGGACCGAACACCAAGGCGGCGCTGTACGGCGCGGTCACCCCGCCGACCACGCCCCCGCCCGGCGGCGGCTACAGCAAGATCTACGACGTCGCCGCGGCCGAGGTCGGCACGGTGGAGGGCAGCGCCCGGGCGAACAGCTACGGCGCGGCCGTGGGCCTGTCCCTGTCCACGAACAACTACGCCTGGTGCGCGACCTTCGTGAGCTGGGTGGCCCAGCAGACCGGTGCCACCTCCTACCGCAACAGCTATGTCTCGGGCTGGGTCAAGCAGGCGCGGGCCGGCAACTACCACCTGTCGGTGACGAACAGCCCGCAGCCCGGCGACATCGTGGCCTACGACTGGAACGGCGGCAGCGACTTCACCGGCGGCCATGAGCACATCGGCATCGTGCGCTCGGTGAGCGGCGGCTCCAGCTTCACCGCGGTCGAGGGCAACACCACCAACCCCAACGGCGGCAAGGACGGCGTCTACGTCAAGAACCGCTCCACCGCGAGCGGCTACGACGTGGTCTTCATCCGGGTCCGCTGACCGGCCCCGCCGGGCTGTCCCGCCGATGTGATCCGTCCGGCCGTCACGGCTGGACGGATCACATCCGTCCGGCTGGACGGATCACGTCCGTCCCAGGTCCGCGGCCCGCGCCCGGGCGGCGCCTGCGTACCCTGTCCCCGTGTCAGCCTCTCGTCTGCGTCGCGTGGCCGTCCTCGTCCTGGAGGGGGCCAAGCCGCTCGACGTCGGGATTCCCGCACAGGTCTTCTCCACGCGGGCGAGCATGCCTTACGAAGTGCGGCTGTGCGGCGCGGCACCCGGACTCGTGACCGGCGGCGACGGCCTCTCGTACCATGTCGCGCACGGCCTCGACGCGCTCGCCTGGGCCGACATCGTCTTCATCCCCGGCTACCGCCGCCCCGACCGCGAGGACCCGCCGGGGGCCGTCGTCGACGCGCTGATCGCCGCCCACCGCCGGGGGGCGCGGCTGGCCGCCATCTCCACCGGCGCCTTCGCGCTCGCCGCGACGGGCCTGCTGGACGGCAAGCGGGCCACCACCCACTGGCACTACACCCGGGCCCTGATGGCCGGACACCCGCGTGTCCAGGTCGACGAGAACGTCCTCTTCGTCGACGAGGGCAGCGTACTGACCTCGGCAGGCGCCGCCTCCGGCATCGACCTGTGCCTGCACGTCCTGCGCGGCGACCTCGGGGTGGCCGCGTCGAACCACGCGGCCCGGCGCCTGGTCGCGGCCCCCTATCGCAGCGGCGGCCAGGCCCAGTACGTGCCGCGCAGCGTGCCCGAGCCGCACGGCGAGCGGTTCGCCGACACCCGCGCCTGGGCGCTGCACCGGCTCCACGAACCCCTCACCCTGGAGATCCTCGCGCGGCAGGCGGCGGTCTCGCCGCGCACGTTCTCGCGGCGCTTCGTGGAGGAGACCGGCTACACGCCGATGCAGTGGGTCATGCGGGCCCGTATCGACATGGCCCGCGAACTGCTCGAACGGTCACAGCGCGGGGTCGAGCAGATCGCCGCCGACGTCGGCCTCGGCACCGGAGCCAATCTCCGGCTGCACTTCCACCGCATCCTCGGCACCACACCGACCGAGTACCGCCGCACCTTCGCACAGGGCGAATAGCCCCGCCATCAGGTCCGCCGTCAGCCCCGCCACCTGCCGCGATCCACCGTTGACACGCCATGGCACGACCCACGGGGAGATCATGGCGCGATCCTTTTGAACCGTGGCGATCCCGCCACTGTCCGCCGCCGGAACGGCAGGCGACTCTGGTGGCGAACCGAAGGGACACCACTCATGACTCGCATCGCCATCAACGGATTCGGCCGCATCGGACGCAATGTGCTGCGCGCACTGCTCGAGCGCGACAGCGCCCTGGAGATCGTCGCCGTCAACGACCTCACGGAGCCCGACACCCTTGCGCGACTGCTCGCCTACGACTCGACGGCCGGCCGGCTGGGCCGCCCGGTCACCGTCGAGGGGGACGTCCTCGTCGTCGACGGCCGACGCATCAAGGTGCTCGCCGAGCGCGAGCCCGCTCAGCTGCCGTGGGCCGAACTCGAGGTGGACATCGTCCTGGAGGCGACCGGCCGCTTCACCTCGGCCAAGGACGCCCGCGCCCACCTCGACGCGGGCGCGAAGAAGGTGCTCGTCAGCGCGCCGTCGGACGGCGCCGACGTCACCCTGGCGTACGGGGTCAACACCGAAGCGTACGACCCGGCCCTCCACACCATCGTCTCGAACGCCTCCTGCACGACGAACGCGCTCGCGCCGCTGGCCGCGGTGCTCGACGAGCTCGCCGGGATCGAGCACGGCTTCATGACGACGGTGCACGCCTACACCCAGGAGCAGAACCTCCAGGACGGCCCGCACCGCGACGCCCGCCGTGCGCGGGCGGCCGGCGTCAACATCGTGCCGACCACGACGGGTGCCGCCAAGGCGATCGGTCTCGTGCTGCCCGGCCTGGACGGCAAGCTGTCCGGCGACTCGATCCGGGTTCCGATCCCGGTCGGCTCGATCGTCGAGCTGAACACCACCGTCGCCCGTGACGTCACCCGCGAGGACGTGCTGGACGCCTACCGGGCGGCCGCCGAGGGCCCGCTGGCCGGCGTCCTCGAGTACTCGGACTTCCCGCTCGTCTCCGCCGACATCGTCGGCAACCCGGCCTCCTCCATCTTCGACTCGGCCCTCACCCGGGTCGAAGGCCGCCATGTGAAGGTGGTCGCCTGGTACGACAACGAGTGGGGCTTCTCGAACCGGGTCATCGACACGCTCGAACTCCTCGCCGCGGGCTGACCGGACATCACCAGGGTGCGGGCACGCTATACTCGATCTTGAGCGCACCGCGGGATCGCGTGACCGCGCCGTGCGTTGGTGGTCCAAGGAAAGACGCCCCACTTCCTGTGGGGAGATGCAGGTGCAAGGCCTGCCCGGCGCTCGAACAGAACCCCGTCCCGGATGATCCGGGGCGGGGTTCTTCGTATGCGGTGTGCGTCGCCGCACCGTACGACGGCCGTGCGAAGCCGTGCTTGGGCCAGCGCCGGTGGCTCGGCGCCGTTACTGTCGACGGCATGGGCGGTGATCGCCGAGGGTGGCGCGCGTGTTTGCTCGGCGGAGCGGTGTTCGCCGTGTGCATGGCCGGCACCACATTGCCGACTCCGCTGTACGGCCTCTACCAGGAGAAGTTCGGGTTCTCCGAGCTGACGGTCACCGTCGTGTACGCCGTCTACGCCTTCGCGGTCATCGGTGTGCTGCTGCTGGCGGGCAACGCCTCCGACGCCGTGGGCCGGCGGCCCGTACTGCTGTGGGGCCTGGGCTTCGCGGCGGCGAGCGCCGTCTGCTTCCTCGCCGCCACCGGCCTCGGCCATCTCTACGTCGGGCGGCTGCTGTCCGGGCTGTCCGCAGGCCTGTTCACCGGGGCCGCCACGGTCTACGTGATCGAACTGGCCCCGGACGGCGGAGCCTCCCGTGCCACGTTCGTGGCGACGGCCGCCAACATGGGCGGCCTGGGCTGCGGTCCCCTGCTCGCCGGGGTCCTCGCCCAGTACGCGGCCTGGCCGCTGTACCTGCCGTTCGTCGTGCACCTCGCCCTGGTGGCCTGCTCGGCCGCGGTCCTGCTGTGGCTCCCGGAGACCGTCGCGCGGCGGCGGCCGCTGCGCACGGTACGACCGCAACGGCCCGGCGTGCCCGCGCAGGTACGGCCGGTGTTCGGTCCGGCGGCGACCGCCTCCTTCGTGGGGTTCGCCCTGTTCGGGGTGTTCACGGCGGTCAGTCCGGCGTTCCTCGCCGAGTCCCTGGACGTGCACGACCACGCGGTGAGCGGGCTGGTCGTCGCGCTGGCCTTCTTCGCCTCGACGGCCGGACAACTGGCCGTCGGCCGGGTCGGAGTGGGCCGGTCGCTGCCCCTGGGCTGCGCGGGCCTGCTCACCGGGCTCGTGCTGTTCGCGGGCGCGCTGCGCTGGGACCTGCTGGCGCTGGTGGTGCTGAGCGCGCTCGTCGGCGGCTGCGGGCAGGGGCTGGCGTTCCGCGGGGCGCTGTCGGCGGTGGCCGAGGCGTCTCCCGCGGACCGGCGCGCGTCCGTGGTCTCGACCCTGTTCGTGGTGGCGTACGCGGGTATCTCGGTGCCGGTGATCGGCGTGGGGGTGCTGTCGGGGCCGATCGGACTGGAGGGCGCGGGCCTGGTGTTCATCGTGTGCATGGCCGCGCTGGTGTCGACGGCGGGTGTCTATCTGCTCAGACGGCCGGTCCCGGCCCGGATCTGAGCGCGCGGCACAGGAACCCCGCCGCCCGCGGCGACCGGCGTCGCGTGTCCCGCCGCCCCCTCCCGCCCTCCGGGCCGGGCTCCGAATGGCCCGATCGGCCCCACGCGGGCACCCTGGAGAGATGAAGCCCGAGGCACCCGCCACGGCAGGGGGTACGGTCGCCGGATTCCTCGGGAATCCCGTCGTCGGCATGGCGCCCTGGATCGTCTTCTCGCTGCTGGTGGGACCCGGCAGGTTCGAGATCGCGGTCGTGCTCGCCCTGGCGGCGACGGTCGTCCTGGTCGCGGCCGGCCGGATCGTGCACCGGGGCAGTTCCTGGAAGCTGCTGGAGCTCGCCGACCTCGCCTTCTTCACCGTCCTGGCCGTCGTCGGCGCCACCGCGAGCGACGGCACCCGGCGCTGGCTGGAGACGTACGCCGGTGAGGTCTCCAACATCGCCCTGTGCCTGATCGCCTTCGGGTCCATGGCGTGCGGGACGCCGTTCACGCTCCAGTACGCGCGGGAGCGGGTGGAGCCGGAGTACTGGCACACGCCCGCGTTCCTGCGCACCAACTACCTCATCACCGGGGCGTGGGGACTGGCGTTCCTGGTCGCCGCGGTCGCGGGCGCCTACGGCGACCTGGTCCTGCGCGATCCGAACGACATCTGGACCGGATGGATCATCCAGATCCTGGCCATCGTGGCGGCCGTGCGCTTCACCGCCTGGTACCCGGACGTCGCACGGGCGCGCGCCCGGCGCGCGGCGGGCCTTCCGGGCCCGGACCCGCCGCGGCTGGGCGGGATGTTCCTGCCCCTGGCCGGGCTGCTGGTGCCGATCGGGATCGCGGTCCTGATCTTCGAGGACGCGTGGTGGCTGGGCGTGGCACTGATCGTGGCCGGCGTCCTGCTCACCAGGGCCCTGACCGCACGCGGCGCCGCGTGACCGGGCCGGGACGGATGCCCTTGCGGCCGTGGCGGCGGGGACGGGCGGACCGCCTGCGGTCGCCGCGTGACCGGCGTCGTTGTCAGTGGTGCCTTCTAGCCTGCGTTCATGACCACCATGGAGTCCGGAGGCTGTTCGGACGACGTTCTCACGGAGTGCTTGGCGGCGATCGACGAGCTGCTCGTCCGGCCGTTCCCCCCGACGTGCCACGACGACGCCACCGAGAGCGGCGGCCCCGGCCATCATGTGCGCGTGCTGCGGGCCAGCCATGACTTCGCGGACGACATCGGAGGCGAGGCCTGGCACCGGGCGGACGCGGAGCTGCGGGCCTGCCTCGACGCGCTGGGCGCGCAGTTCACGAGACGCTGGGGCGATCCGTACGAGGTCGACCTGTGGTCGTATCTGATAGCCGGGTACGAGGGGGCCGAGGTGCCCGATCCGCTCGACCTGCTCAGCCAGCTGGCCGTGGGCATGCGGGTCTGGCCGATCGAGGACCGCGGCCGCTGGCTCGGGCTGACCGTCGGGCAGGGGGACACGGAACTGCCGCTCGAACTGCTGGCGGTGGTCGGCCGGACACCCGTCCCCGAGCCGAGCGTGTCCGCAGGCGCGTGAGCGGAACCGGACCGCCGCCGCCCTCGTCGAGGGGGTGCGCCGGGAGTCCGGCCGGGGCGTCGCGCGTGGCGGGCGCGCGCCCCGGCCGGTGCGGTCAGGACAGGTCCGTCTGGAGGTAGGGGACCAGCCGGACGGGACCGCTCAGGCCGTGGTCCTGGCGGGCGACGGCGCCGAACACCGCGGGCTGGTCCACCCGCAGACGGTTGATCAGCGGCGTCGCGACCTCCACCTCGATCCGGTTGGCGCCCGGCCGCAGCAGACCGGGGCCGAGGTCGACGACGGGGTTCAGCCGGTTGACGGCCGGCAGCCGGGTGCCGTTGACGGTGACCCGGCAGGTGTCGCTGACCTGCCCCAGCTCCAGCCGGGCACCGTGCGCGGAGGTCCAGCCGGCGGGCAGGTCGACCGTGGTGCGGTAGTGCCCGACGCCCGCGCTGTCGGCGAGTTCGGGGATCTTCGACCACGGCAGGAGCGTGTCGAGGGCGACCGAGACGCCGACGACCTCGGTGCGGGTCGCGGTGGAGCCGGGGCGCCAGTCCTCGACGTCCAGCTGCCACCGGGCGGGGACGACGACATCAGGCAGGGCCGGGACCGTCGTGGTGAAGGTCCGGCCCCGGTCCGGCCGGGTGGTGTAGGTGCCGGGCGCGCTCGCCCGTACGGCCAGACCCTTCTCGGTGAACAGGACGCTGTCGGCGTCGGTGGCGACCACGTGCGGCCGGGCGCCGTGCCGGTCGCCGAAGAGCCCCGGACGGCCCAGCGCGATGATCGTCGACTCACCCGGCTGGAGCTTGATCCGTACGGTGAAGTCGTCGCCGTCGCGCGTGTACCGGGCGAGCCGCACGGCGTCCCCCGTCCAGGGGTCGAGGAGGTAGGGGACGGTCTCGGCGTGACCGTCGCGGCGCACGGTGACCTCGTGGTCGATGGCGGCGACGGGCGGCTTGACCGTCTCGGCGTGCTTGCCGTTGCAGAAGTAGTAGTAGTCCGCCTCAGCCGTCGAGCGCCGGGCGTTCAGCAGGGTGGAGGCGGTGGCGTAGCGGGCGTCGGGGGTGACGCCGAGCCCCGCCAGGGCGTCCCCCACGGCCGCCTTGTCGGTGACGCGCACGACGTTCGGCAGCGCGAGCAGCCGGGCCAGGGTCTCGCGCAGCCGGTCCGTCTCGCCGTCGGCCGGGACGCCCGGGGTCAGGCCCTGGTCGAAGGCGCCGAGCAGGACGACCGGCAGCCCGGCCCGGGCCAGCGCGAGGATCCTGCCCGCGTCGTCGACGGACAGGGTGGGCGTGGAGCCGTAGAAGAAGTCGCCCTCGACGAACAGGGCCTTGTAGGCGGGGCCGTCGGGTGCCAGCCGGCCTTGTCTCACGGTGGCGCTCGGCAGGTCGAGCAGCGGGCTGCTGAGGAACTGATGGGTCCAGCCGAGCGGGACGCCGGTCGCGGTGAACCAGGACGCGCCGATCCCGGTGGCGGTGTAGCCGGTCTGCCGGAAGACGGCCACGTCGGCGCGGGCGGTGCCGCTCTGCAGGACGCGGTGCACACGGCCGAGGTAGCCGGAGATGTCCGCGACATGCGTCCAGGTGGGCTGGCGCGGGCCCCACGACTCGCCGTAGCCGGCCGTGCCGTTGTACGGGCTGAACGCGGCGAAGCCGGGCCAGGCCACTCCGGGCGCGGTGGCGTAGGAGAAGCCGTGCAGGTTCGTCTGGTTGACGCCGGCCGCGTACGCGCCGCCCATGGTGCGCAGGAACCGGTCCCAGGTGGTGCTGTACGCGGATCCGTTGTAGGCGCCCGCCTCGCAGGACAGCACGGTGTGGCCGGCCATGTCCCGGCCGCCCGCCAGACAGCGGTAGTCGTCGAGGTTCTTGAAGCCGAGGGACTCTCCCTCGGGTATGTCGAGCAGGGCCGCCGAGGCGATCGCGTCCGTCTGGAGACCGTACGGCTGGGCGCGCAGCCCCATGCCGAGGGAGTGTGCCCAGTCCCGCAGGGCGGCGATGTGGTGACGGTTGAACAGTTCGGAGACGACTCCCCAGAAGTCGTGCCGGATCTGCCGGGTCACCTGGGCCTCGAACGCGAAGACCTGGTTGCTCTTGTCCAGCACGAGCGCGGGCAGACAGGGCGGCAGCGGCCGCCCGGTCCGCTCCTCGAAGGCCTCCGGAAGCCCGGTCGTCCAGACCAGTCCGTCGGTCTCCAGCTCCACGGAGTCCTCGAAGAAGGTCCCGCCCGCGGCCCGCAGCAGCCGCCGCAGTTGGGGCGTCAGGATCTCCTGGTCCCAGTGGTCCGTGACGGCTCGGGTGCCCGCGGCACTGAAGTGGTCGACGACGTACGCCGCCGGGGAGGTGTGCGGCCCCGACTCGGGCTGCTGCGCCGAACCGCGCTGCCAGTACGAGATCAGCACCCAGTCGCCGTCCGCCGGCGCCGTCCAGGACAGCGTGCCGTCGGTGACCAGCGCGGTCAGGTCCCGGACGCTGTCCAGGTCCAGGCCGGTCTCCTTGCGGGTGGAGTTGGCCGCGTTCGCCCGGGCGGCCTGGACGGCCACGAGCCGCTGCCGGGTGACTCCGCTCCCGGCGGGGCGCACGGAACCGGGCACCGGGCCTTGATACGTTTCACCGGCGGCCAACGAGACGCGTCCGTAGGCGAGTTCCTGCGCGGCCACCTCGTCGTCGGGCACGACACCGGGGACCGCGACGGGCCAACTCGGGCCCAGCGTCAGGTCGATGGTCACCCCACGCCGGGCGGCTCTGCCCAGGGCCGCCGCCACACCCTCCTGCCAGGGCCGGCTGCCCCAGCCGTGGTGCGCGGTGTCCAGTACCGACTTGTCCTTGATGCTGTGGTGGACACCGGCGATCTCCATGCCGCCGAAGCCGGCGTCGGCGATCTGGTCGATCTCGCGGGCGACCTCGTCCGGGTCCACCAGTCCGTCCGGCCACCACCAGCGGAACCTGGGGCGCACGGAACGCGGGGGATTCGCGAACCAGTCGGCGTCCGGGGCCGGTCCCGCGGCCGCCGTCGGCACGGCGGCCGGAACGGCGGCCGCCACACCCGGCAGTGCGCCCAGCACCGTCGCCCCGATGCCTGCCGCGAGGGCCGCACGCCGGGAAATTCCGCCGGGCCGCGGCGTCTCTTCAATCATGGTGCGCCTCAAAGTAGGAGAAAGAGTGGGGAACCAAACGACTGAATCGTTTCAATCCAGGTCGACGCCGGAACGCTAAGCCTGTGCTTCGTCGAAGGTCAAGAGATCGGCGGCCATCGGCTGCGCGTGGGGGCCGGGGAGGCGCCACGGGACGGGAAGCCGGACGGGCCATTGGACGGGCTGTCGGACGGGACGGATCGTCGGACGGGTCGTCGGAGGGGGCTGTCGGAGGGGCCGTCGGTCGCTCCGTCGGGCGGGGCGCGGGTGCGGGCGGACGCCGGGCCCGGACTGCGGATAACGTGCCGGTCATGTCCGCACCCGTCCCCGCCCCGCCCCCGGCCGCCGCTCCCCGCAGAGCCCGTGAACTCGGCATCGTCGTAGGCGATCTGCCCACCGGGCGGTACAACGCGCTGACGGACGTGCCCGGCATCCGCGTCGGACACACCACGCTGGTGGACCCGCCCCGGGTGCACAGCGGTGTCACGGCGATCGTGCCCGAGGGGGTGGGTCCCGAACGTCCGCTGCCCGCCGGGGTGTTCGCGGGCAACGGCTACGGCAAGCTGCTGGGCACGACACAGATCGCCGAACTCGGCACGATCGAGACCCCGGTGCTGCTCACCTCGACCCTGTCCGCCTTCCGGGTTGCGGACGCCCTGGTCGGCTGGATGCTGGAGCGGCCCGAGGGTGCGGGCGTACGCAGTCTGAACCCGGTGGTGGGCGAGTGCAACGACGGACTCCTGTCCGACATCCGGTCGCGTCCGGTGCGCGAGGAGCACGTCCGGGCCGCACTGGACGGCGCGTCGGGCGGACCGGTCGCCGAGGGGTGCGTGGGGGCGGGCACCGGGTTGACCGCCCTCGGCTTCAAGGCGGGTATCGGCACCTCCTCACGGCGGGTGCGGCCGGCCGGGCGCGAGGCCGCCCTCGGGGTCCTGGTGCAGGCCAACTTCGGTGGCACGCTGCGCGTCCTGGGGCGCACCGTCACCCCCGCCGACGTCGGGATCCCCGCCGTGGACCCCGGCGCCCAGGACGGTTCCTGCATGGTCGTCGTCGCCACCGACGCGCCCCTGGACGCCCGGCAGTTGACGCGGCTGGCCCGGCGCGCCGTCTTCGGGCTCGCCAGGGCGGGAGCCTCGTACGGCCATGGCAGCGGCGACTACGGTCTCGCCTTCGGCACCCGCCCCCTGGGCGCGCCCGCCGGGCCCGCCGTGCTGTCCGACGGCGACCTCGACCCGCTGTTCGCCGGCCTCCTCGACGCAGTGGAGGAGGCCGTCCTCGACTCGCTGCTGACCGCCACCACGACCACGGGCCCGTACGGGGACACCCGTCACCCGCTGCCCGCGGCTCCGTTGCTCGCCCTACTGGGGTCCGCGGTGGTGTGAAGGTCGAGGAGCTGGCGGGTGTGGCCGGGCACGTGGTTCTCGGCGAGGCCGTCGATCAGGCCCGCCAGCGGGACCGGCTGGTCGAGTACGAGGGTGTCGCCGGACATGAGGAAGGCGGGCACCAGCACCGAGGCGGCCCCGGCGTCGAGCCGGTCGGCGATGTCGCACAGCAGTGCCGCCTGGCTGCGGACGTGGTCGATCAGCTCCTCGCGGGTGGCGTGTGCGGCGATGATCCGGTCGAGGTTCCAGGTGTCGAGGCACACCCGGTTGTCGAAGGCGGGCCGGGCGCCCGCGACGACACCCAGGGCGACCGCCGCGACCGAGGCGTCGACGCTGAGGAGATGGGCCAGGATCTGGTCGGCGTTCCAGCCACCGTCGGCCGCGTCGCCGAGGCCGGGCCCGGCCGCCACGTCGAGCAGCCGGTCGTAGGCGTCGCGCAGTGCCGTCGTGTCCACGGGGTCACTTCCCTTCGGTCGGGCCGGGCCGGCCCTGTTCGTGCTCGGCCGCCTCGGCGGCGTCCTTGATGGCGGCCAGCCGCCGGTCCCAGTCGGCCGCCAGCGAGGCCATCCACCGAGCCGTCGTGTCGAGCGCGTCGGGTCGTACCGCGTAGCGCACCTCGCGTCCGACCCGGCCGCCGCGCACCAGCCCGGCGGCGTCCAGCACGGCGAGGTGCTTGACCACGGCCTGGCGCGAGACGGGGAGGTGCTCGGCGAGCGACGTGGCGGTGGCCTGGCCGCGGGCGGCGAGCAGTTCGAGCAGCCGGCGCCGGGTCGGGTCGGCCAGTGCGGCGAGGACGCCGTCGACGGTGTCCTCGGTGCCGCCGGCGCCGGGGCGCTCGGCTGTCACGCGGAGGGTTGTTCGGCGCGAGCCTTCAGCGCGTCGAGCTCCAGCGGCCAGCCCGCGGTGTGGTCCTTGAGGTTCTGGGCGCGCAGCTCCTCGGACCCGGCCAGGGAGGCGAAGCCGCTCTCGACGACGCGCAGCCGCGTCCCGTCGCCCTCCGGGGTGAGAGTGAACTCCACCAGGGTGCTGTTGTCCTCGCGCAGCTCCTCGCCGGGAAAGGCGCTGGTCCAGCGGTACGCCAGGTACGTCGGCGGCTGCACCTTCTCCACCCGCACCGGGAAGTCGCCGTGCTCGGGGTTCTTCGCCACCATCGACTCACCTTCCTTGGCCACGGTGCCGGGCAGGCTCGCCTTGTCGGCCACCCAGAAGCCGGGCTGGGCCACCAGCGACCAGACGCGCTCCAGGGGCGCGGAGATCAGGGTCTCGCGTTCGATCCGGTCCTCGCTCATGAGGGACTCCTCTGTCGTCATCGTCCATGTGTGCAACCCCAGAGTTGCACGTCAGTCGTCGAGGTGCAACCGGAGGGTTGCGTCTGGTGGCGCGCGGAGAGTGGCGCGTGGTTCGCGGGTGCATTCACGGCCGGTTTCGGGGCAGACGCGGGACGCGGGCTCGGCGCGGGCGCAGTCGCCGAGAGCCGGCCGAACCGTCGAAGAGGGAGTCACCGTGACCACGTACGTCATCACCGTCCCCGGCACGTTCCTGCGAGCGGTCCCCCACGGCCTGCGCTCGGGTATCGAACGCAGGCTTCGGCCCTCGGACCCCAGGAACACGGATCTGGGGGAGAACGAGGAGCTGAGTCTGCTGACGGTGGACGAGGGCGGCATGTTCGCCGCCCGGGTCGAGGTCGACGCCGCCGACAGCGCGGGCGCCGAGGCCGAGGCGGTACGGGTGGTCGGGCGGGCCCTGCGGGACAGCGGCCTGACCGAGCAGGACGCGCCGCTGGGCGAGGCGATCGTGACGGGCATCGACAGCGAGCTCTGAACGGCCCACCTGCGGCTGCCGGGGGCCACCCGCGTCGGAGTGTGGCCGTCCCCTTCGGGGTGCGGCCACCTGCGTCGGGTGTGGGCATCCGCGTCGGAGTGTGGCCGTCCGCTTCGGGGTGTGGCCACCTGCGTCGGGTGTGGCCGTGCGCGTCGGAGTGTGGCCGTCCGTTTCTTGTGCGGTCAGGCGCACTCGTACGTGAAGTAGGTGGTGGCGGACGGGCCCCGGCCCGAGGTGCCGCCGGGGGAGAGGACCCGGAGTTCCGCCGTCGCCCGGTAGGTGCCGGTCCCCTGGAACGACCAGCGCAGATGCACCCGCGCCTGGTCCTGTCCCGAGGGCACCGTCTCGCGCAGGACGTCGGAGCGCGTGCCGTCGTTGCGCACCCAGCGGTAGGACAGGGTGCCCGGCCGCCCGTTGGTGGTGATCACACCCACGACGTCCATCGTCCCGTCGCACCCGACGGTCGACGCGAGGGTGGTGACGCTCACCCGTTCCGGCACCACGTCCGGTCCCGAACGCTGCCAGGCCAGGAACGCGATCGCCACGATCAGCACCAGCGCGGGCAGGGCATGGCGGCGCGGGTCCCGTCGTGTGCGGGCGGGGCCGGGCTCGACGGCCGGGAGGGTCGGGGAGGTGCCGGAGGAGCGCCCGGCCGTCGCGTGGGTCACGCCCGGACCGAAGCGCAGGACCGTGCCGTCCACGCGATCGGGGGGCGTTCGGTGAGCGGGCGCGGTCGGGACGGTCGCGTCGTCGAGGAGCGTGCCGTCCGCCGCGGGCCGCTGGATCCAGTGGCTGCCCAGTTCGGTCGCGCTGTACTCGGCCGGGGCACCCGGTCCGCCGCGCGTGTCCGGCCGACCCGGCGCGCCCGGTCGGCCCGGTGTGCCCGGCGGACCCGGTGGGTCCGGTATGCCGCCCGTGCCGTGAGCGGCGGTGGTGAACGGGGCCTCGGAGTGTGCGGGCCGGGTGCGGTCGTCGTCCGGAGTCATCGCAGGCTGCACCCTCTCGTCAGAAGCTGCTGCGAAGCGCCGCCGTCGGCGGACGCGGGCTTGGTGGTGGCCTGTACGGCCCAGTAGCAGCCGCCGCCCTGGAACGTGTGGTCGACGCCGATCGTGTACTGCGTCGCACCGCTGCGCTCGAAGGTCTGCGACGCGCCGTCCGGGGTGCCGAGCTGACCGCTCGTGGCGCCGGTGTACCAGGAGACCACCAGGGTCAGGGGCCCGGTGCCGTCCGTGGTGACGGTGACCGTGGCGGTGCCCGTGGTGGGACCCGTCTGGCGGAACCCGGAGAGGGTGACCGCCTTCACGGCCGGTGCGGCGGGCGCCGAGGGCGAGGCGGGCGCGCTGGGGGTGGCGGACACCGTGGGCGGTGCGGCCGTCGGGGTGGCCGTCGCCGGACCGGTCGGCGGGTCCACCGGCGGCGGGCTCGAAGCGGACGTCGCCGACGGACCGCCGGGGGCGGCGCTCTCGCTCCCCGACGGTGAGGGACCGGGCGTCCCGGAGGGGTCGGCCGACCCGGACGGGACGGCCGACGCACCGGCGGCGGGCGTCGCTCCGGGATCCGTTCCGGGCCCCGCACTGGTCGTGGCCCAGGCTCCGGTGGCCCGCTCGCCCGCCGGAGCGCCGCCGAACGGTACGCCGCGGGCCAGCAGGACGAGCAGGAGCGCGACGGCGGCGGAGACGAGGACGCCCGGGAGCGTGGGCCGCCACACGTGTCCTCGCCCGGTGCCACGGCCCGGCGCACGCAACCAGCTCCGCCGCAGCACGGTGCGGGCGGTGTCCGTGGTGGACAGCCGTCCGGTACGGGCCGACGGACGCAGCAGCGCCAGCAGGGCCACGAGCGCGGCGAGCCGGCTGCGGCCGCGCTCCTCCCAGTCCGGGCCGTAGGCGCGGACGGCGGCCGCCTCCAGTTCGCCGACGAAGGTTTCGGCGTCGGCGGGCCGCTGCGCGGCCGACTTGGCCAGGCCCTGGCGGACCAGTGACTGCACGGACTCGGGGACCTCGTCGAAGGGGACGGGCGCGTCGAGGTGGCGCAGTGCGAGTTCGGCGAGGTTGTCGCCGGCGTACGGCTTGCGGCCCGTCAGGCATTCGAAGAAGGTCGCCGTGGCCGCGTACACGTCACCGGCGGGGGAGGCGGGGGCGCCGGTCCACTGTTCCGGAGCCATGTAGGAGGGCGTCCCGGCCACACCGGCGCTCTCGCCCGTGCTCACCGCGATGCCGAAGTCGACCAGTTTCGACGCGCCGTCCGGCAGGACCAGGACGTTCTCCGGCTTGTAGTCGCGGTGGACCACGCCGATCCGGTGCGCGTCGGCCAGGCCGAGCAGCGATCCCTTGAGGACGACGAGCGCGGCCTCGGGTGTGAGCGGTCCCTCCCGCTTGAGCAGGGACCGCAGGGAGACCCCGTCCACCAGTTCCATCACGATGGCGGCACCGTCGGGGCTCTCGACGTACTCGTACAGCCCGGTGACGTGCGGGCTGTCCAGACCGGCCAGCAGCCGGGCCTCCGCCCGGAAGCCGCTGACGAAGCCGGGGCGGGTGTACAGCGACTCGCTGAGGTACTTCACCGCGACCGCGATGCCGGTGTCCCGGTGCACGGCCAGCACGACGCGGCCGCTGGCGCCGGAGCCGAGCTCCAGCGACTCGGTGTAACCGGGACCCGTCCATGCGCTCATCCGTATCCCCCCAGGACCCGTCGTGGCCCGGCGCATCACCGCTTCGGATGTCCCCGGCCACGGGATGACAGACACCGCTGCGGCCGCTGCGGTTGCGGCGAAGCTGTGTGTGTCGCGCACGTATCGGCGGTGCCCCCGGGAGGCGGGGACGGCGGGAGGCGGGGACGGCGGGGGGAGGGGACGGCGGGACGGGCGACGGCGAGGCGGGCGACGGCGAGGCGGGCGACGGCGAGGCGGGCGACGGCGAGGCGGGCGTCCGGAGCCCCGGTGCCCGCCTCGCCACC
The DNA here is from genome assembly GCF_055657365.1 of Streptomyces sp. NPDC107559. Taxonomy (NCBI): domain Bacteria; kingdom Bacillati; phylum Actinomycetota; class Actinomycetes; order Kitasatosporales; family Streptomycetaceae; genus Streptomyces; species Streptomyces sp. NPDC107559. The sequence continues at coordinate 108,934 of NZ_JBVKBD010000013.1, forward strand.
GACCGGTCCCGGCAGCCTTCGTCCCGGCCGCCCCGTCCGCGCTGCCCTCGGCCCCGGCCGTCCCCGCTTCGGCCGCGCTCAGTTCGACAGCAGGGCCGACAGCTGGGGGGAGTACGTCGCGTGCAGGACCAGCGCGGCGCTGCCCACGACCGCGGCGTCCGTGCCCAGCGGGGAGGCGGCGACCTCCACTGTGCGGATGTGCCGGGCCAGCGGTCTGCTCGCCAGCGCCGAGGCCACGATGTCCAGGTAGCGCGACTCCACGTGCTGGATGCCGTGACCGCCCAGGATGATCAGATCCACGTCGATGAAGTTGGCGATGGTGACCGCCACCGTGGCGACGTGACCCGCGGCCTCGTCCACGACCTCCGTCGCGACGGGGTCGCCGGCCCCCGCCGCGAGCTGGATCGCGGCATGGTCGACGGAGGCGGGATCCCGTGCGAACGATTGCGAGAGCGTACTGTCGGCGCGCGGCCCGGCGGCGAGCCTGCGGTGTACCTCGGCGACGATCGCGGAGGGGTTGACCAGGCGCTCCAGGCAGCCCCGGTTGCCGCAGTAGCACTCCGGCCCGTCGGTCAGCACGGAGGAGTGGCCGAATTCGCCGGCGTTGAACGAACCTCCTCTGTACACCTGGTGATTGAGGATCAGGCCGCCGCCGATGCCGGTGCCGAGGTAGAGGTAGGCGAAGTTCGCCACCCCCTTGCCGAGGCCGGACCAGCGCTCGCCGATCGCCGCGGCGGTGGCGTCGTTGTCCAGCGTGACCGGCAGGCCGGTGGCCTCGCTCAGCATGCTTTGCAGGGGCACCCGGGTCCAGTGCACGAGCTGAGGGGGCGTGACGATCACGCCGAGCTCCTGGTCGATCGGCCCAGGTGTGGCCAGGCCGAGCCCGAGCACCTTCTCGCGGGGCACCTTCGCCTCGTCGAGCACGTCGGCGACCAGTTCGGCCATGGCCGACACGACACGGGCCGGGTCGGTGCGGGCGGGGGTGGGGCGCCGCTGGACGACCAGCGGGCGGCCCAGCAGGTCGACCACGGCACAGGTGAGCTCGACCGGGTCGAAGGCGAGTCCGACGGCACTGCCCGCGTCGGCGTTGACCCGCAGGGTGGTGCGGGGCTTGCCGCCGCTGGCGACCCGGCTGGCCCCGTCCTCCCGCACGATCCCCTCGTCGAGCAGTCGGCGCACGATGCCGGAGACCGTCTGCGGGGTGAGGCCGGTCTGCTGGGCGATCTCGACCCGGCTGATGCCGTCCGCGAGCTGGATCTGGTCGAGGACCACCGCTCTGTTGTATCGCCCGACCTTGGGGAGGTTTGTTCCTGCTTGCCGCACGCATCGTCCTCTCATGTTCCAGCTCGTCGACGATACCGCCGCGGGGGCCGTTGACTTAGTAAAACAAATGGATTTAAAGTCCGGTCCCGCAGCAGAAACCAGCAGGACCTGGAGGCACGAGGCAGTGCCATCGGAGGCAAGTTGATGTCCACGCAATGTCGCATCCCGCTACGCCGGGACCCGCGCGCTCGTCGCGGTCTCCGCGGCGCGGGGTCCGGCTCATGACCCGGCCCCCGACCCTTCTGGAGATGCGGTCGATCACCAAGACGTTCCCGGGCGTGAGGGCTCTCGCGGACGTCAGCCTGGTGGTCGCCGAGGGGGAGATCCACGCGATCTGCGGCGAGAACGGCGCCGGCAAGTCCACCCTCATGAAGGTCCTCAGCGGCGTGCACCCGCACGGCAGCTACACGGGCGACATCGTCTACCGGGGCGAGAACGTCCAGTTCAACGACATCCGCGCCAGCGAACAGGCCGGCATCGTCATCATCCACCAGGAACTGGCGCTGGTCCCCGGCATGTCGATCACCGAGAACCTCTTTCTCGGCAACGAACCGCGCAGGCGCGGCTCGATCGACTGGAAGACCGCGCAGCGCCGGGCCCTGGAACTGATGGAGCAGGTCGGGCTGCACGAGGACCCGGACACGCTGATCAAGGACATCGGCGTCGGCAAGCAGCAACTCGTGGAGATAGCCAAGGCGTTCGCCAAGGACGTGAAGCTGCTCATCCTCGACGAGCCGACCGCGGCCCTCAACGAGGCGGACTCGCAGCATCTGCTGGACCTGCTGCGCGGCTTCCGGGAGCGGGGCATCACCTCGATCATCATCTCCCACAAGCTCAACGAGATCGAGGCGATCGCCGACACCATCACCATCCTGCGGGACGGCCGGACGATCGAGAGCCTGGACGTCCGTGCCGACGGCGTCAACGAGGACCGCATCGTGCGCGGCATGGTGGGCCGGGAGCTCAACAGCCGGTTCCCCGACCACACGCCCGACATCGGCGAGGTGTTCTTCGAGGTCCGCGACTGGACGGTGAAGCACCCGAGTTCGGAGGACCGGCTCGTGTGCAAGGGGTCCGGTTTCACCGTACGGCGCGGTGAGATCGTCGGCTTCGCCGGACTGATGGGCGCCGGGCGCACCGAACTCGCGATGAGCCTGTTCGGCCGCTCCTACGGCCACTACGTCTTCGGGCAGGTCTTCAAGGACGGCCGGGAGATCCAGCTGAAGTCGGTGCCGGACGCCATCGGGCACGGACTCGCGTACGTCAGCGAGGACCGCAAGTCGATCGGCCTGAACCTGCTGGACGACATCAAGACCTCGATGGTGGCCGCCAAGCTGTCGAAGATCGCCCGCCGCCGGGTCGTCGATCCGGTGCGCGAGCACAGCGTCGCCGAGGAGTACCGCCAGAGCCTGCGGATCAAGACGCCCAGCATCGACGAGGGCGTGGTGAAGCTCTCCGGCGGCAACCAGCAGAAGGTGGTCCTGGCGAAGTGGATGTTCACCGATCCCGACCTGCTGATCCTCGACGAGCCGACCCGCGGGATCGACGTGGGCGCCAAGTACGAGATCTACGGGATCATCCAGCGCCTGGTCGACCAGGGCAAGGGCGTCATCGTCATCTCCTCCGAACTGCCCGAGCTCATCGGACTGTGCGACCGCATCTACACGGTGTTCGAAGGCGCCATCACAGGTGAGGTGACCCGGCAGGACGCGAACCCGGAACTTCTGATGAAGAAGATGACCTCTCTCCCGAAGACCTCTCTCACGAAGACAGCGACCCCATGAGCCGCATCACAGACCTGCAGAAGAACCTCTTCGGAGGTACGACCTCCAACGCCCGCCAGTTCGGCATGATCTCCACGCTCGTGGCGATCGTCCTGCTGTTCCAGATCTGGACCGGTGGGCTGACCCTGACCTCCGGCAACCTCATCGCCGTGGTCAGCCAGTACTCCTACATCCTGATCCTGGCCATCGGCATGCTGATGGTGATCGTGGCCGGCCACATCGACCTCTCCGTGGGTTCGGTCGCCGCGTTCACCGGCATCGTGGTCGCCAAGGCCATGCAGGAGTACTCCATACCGTGGCCCCTGGGCATCGTGCTCGGCCTGCTCGTCGGCGCGGTGATCGGCGCCTGGCAGGGATTCTGGGTCGCCTACGTGGGGGTGCCGGCGTTCATCGTCACCCTGGCCGGCATGCTGCTGTTCCGCGGCGGCAACCAGTACATCGGCAACGCCGACACGGTGCCCGTGCCCCTCGGATTCCGTGACATCGGCGCCGGGTTCCTGCCCGAGGTCGGTCCGGACACCGGCTACAACAACCTGACCCTGCTGCTCGGCCTCGCCGCCTGCCTGGGCGTGGTCTGGCGGGAGTTCAAGGCACGGCAGACCCGGCGCGAGATGAAGGCCGAAGCCGCTCCGCTGTGGGTGGCCGGGATCCGGCTGGCCGTGATGCTGGGTGTCATCATCTTCGCGACGCTGCGCTTCGCCGGCGGCCGCATCGGCACCAGCGTGCCGATCTCCGGCATCATCCTGATCGTCCTGGTGCTCGCCTACTCGTACTACACGCGCAACACCATCGGCGGCCGGCACATCTACGCCGTCGGCGGCAACGCCCGCGCGGCCGAGCTGTCCGGTGTGAAGCTCAAGCGGGTCAACTTCCTCGTCATGACGAACATGTCGGTCCTCGCCGCACTGGCAGGCATGATCTTCGTGGCGCGGTCCGCCGCCTCCGGCCCGCAGGACGGACTGAGCTGGGAGCTCGACGCCATCGCGGCCGTCTTCATCGGCGGCGCGGCGGTCTCCGGCGGCCTCGGCACCATCAGCGGCTCCATCGTCGGTGGTCTCGTCATGGCCCTGCTCAACAACGGACTCCAACTCGAGGGCGTCGGCTCCGACATGGTCCAGATCATCAAGGGCCTGGTCCTGCTGCTCGCCGTCGCGTTCGACGTGTACAGCAAGAAGCAGGGGCGCTTCTCGGTCCTCGGAGCCCTGGCCCGCCCCTTCCAGCGCGACCAGGCGGACACCCCCGCCGATCCGTCGAAGCCGGTCACCGACGCCGACAGCGACACCGACAAGGCACAGGTCGCAGGCTGAACGCCGAGTCCCCACCCCGTACGCCGTCTCCCACGGCGTTCCACTCACCCCGTACCACCGCAAGAAAGGCTCATCCCACCATGCGCAGAGGCATCATCAGAGGCATCGCCGCCGTCGGCGCCGTCGCACTGCTCGGCCTGGGCACCGCGTGCTCCAACGAGCGCGAGGGTTCCACCTCGGACAAGGGCGCCGCCGCCAAGGGATTCGCGAAGGACTCCCTCGTCGGGGTCGCGCTGCCCGCGAAGACCTCGGAGAACTGGGTGCTCGCCGGTGACCTGTTCACCAACGGCCTCAAGGACGCCGGCTTCAAGGCGGACGTGCAGTACGCGGGCGCCTCGACCACGGTCGCCGACCAGCAGGCGCAGATCTCCTCGATGGTCACCAAGGGCGCGAAGGTCATCGTGATCGGCGCGACCGACGCCTCGCAGCTCTCCACCCAGGTGGCCGCCGCCAAGCAGGCGGGCGCGACCGTCATCGCCTACGACCGCCTCATCACCAACACGCCCGACCTCGACTACTACATCGCGTTCGACAACTACAAGGTCGGCCAGCTCCAGGGCCAGGCCCTGATCGACGGCATGAAGGCGAAGAAGCCGAAGGGCCCCTGGACGATCGAGCTGTTCTCCGGCTCGCCGGACGACAACAACTCCAAGGTCTTCTTCGACGGCGCGATGAACGTGCTGCAGCCCATGATCGACAAGGGCGACATCGTTGTCGGCTCGGGCCAGAAGGACATCAAGCAGACCGCGATCCAGGGCTGGAAGGCGGAGAACGCCCAGTCGCGCATGGACGGGCTGCTGACCTCGACCTACGGTTCCAAGAAGCTGGACGGCGTCCTGTCGCCGAACGACACCCTCGCCCGCGCGATCATCACCTCGGTCAAGGGCGCCGGCAAGCCGGTCCCGGTCGTCACCGGTCAGGACTCCGAGGTCGAGTCGGTGAAGTCCATCATGGCCGGTGAGCAGTACTCGACCATCAACAAGGACACCCGCAAGCTCGTCGCCGAGACCATCAACATGGTCAAGTCCCTCCAGAAGGGCGACAAGCCGCAGATCAACGACACCAAGTCGTACAACAACGGCTCCAAGGTCATCCCGTCGTACCTCCTCCCGCCGGTCATCGTGACCAAGGAGAACGCGGCCGAGGCCTACGCCAACGACCCCAAGCTGTCCCCCCTCACCAAGTAGGACGGCCCGCCCACGCCGCTGCCCCGCACCCGGAATCCCGGGCGCGGGGCAGCGGCGCTCCGGCGTCCCGCCCGGCCGGCGGCGTGCTCCGTCGCGCGGACGGACATATCCGGTCAGCGTGGCCCGCATCCGGCGGGGCGGTCCGGCGGGAAGATCGGTCGAGGAGGCCGCGCGGGAGGCGTGCGCGGCGGCCGGCGCGGGCCCGGGACGGCCGCGGCGCCGGATCCCACGGTCCCGTCGAGCGAGGAGAGTGCCCATGACCGCCACCCGCGGCGTACCGGATGTGCTGGTGGTCGGCGGCGGCCCGGCCGGCCTCGCCTGCGCCCGCGACCTGCTGGCGAGCGGATTCGCCGTCACGCTCCTGGAGGCGTCCGACGAGGTCGGCGGCCGGATGCGCTCCGACCGGTACGAGGGCTTCGTCGTCGACCGCGGCTTCCAGGTCTTCAACACCTCCTACCCGCAGGTGCGCCGCAGGCTCGCGCTGCGCGCACTGCGGCTGAGACCCTTCACCCCCGGCGTCCTGGTGCACACGGACGACGGACCGCTGCGCTTCGCCGACCCCACCCGCCGCCCCCGCGACCTGGGCGGCCTGCGTCCCGGACGCCTCGCGGGACCGCGCGACCTGCTCGCCCTGGGCGCGCTCTCGGCCCGCGACCTGCTCGCCCCCGTACGGCTGCTCAAGCGCGGTGAGGACCGCACCACCCGGACCGCGCTGGCGGCGGCCGGCTTCTCCGAGGAGTTCGTAGAGCGGTTCTTCCGCCCCTTCCTCTCCGGCGTCTTCCTGGAGGACGAACTGGAGACCTCCGCACGCTTCTTCCACCTCGTCTGGCGCAGCATGCTGCGCGGCACCCTCTGTCTGCCGGGGGAGGGGATCGGCGCGGTGCCGCGACTGCTCGCGGACGCGCTGCCCGCGGGGACCGTACGCCCGGAGACGGCGGTGGCCGCTCTGACGGACGACGGCGTCGAACTGGTCACGGGGGCCGAACTCCCGGCCCGCGCCGTGGTGGTGGCCACCGGCCCCGGCCCGGCCGCCGTGCTGCTGCCGGCGCTCGACGTGCCGGCGTACCGCGTGGTGACGACGTATTACCACGTCGGCGCGCGCTCCCCGCTCGCCGAGCCCACGCTCCTCACCGACACCCGCAGACGGTTCCTGAACACCTGTGTCCTGACCGAGGTCGTACCCGGGTACGCGCCCGCCGGCGCCGCCCTGATCGCCACCTCGGTGCTCGGCGAGGACACCGCGGGCCGCGAGCGCGCGGTCCGCGCGGCGATCGGTGACGCGTACGGCGCGGACAGCGATGCCTGGGACCTGCTGACGTCGCGCACCGTGCGCGACGCGCTGCCGGTCATGACACCCCCGCAGCCGCTCGGCCGCACGGCCCGATTCGCTCCCGGGCGGTACGTGTGCGGTGACCACCGGGCCACCGGGTCCGTCCAGGGAGCCCTGGCGTCGGGAGCGCGCGCGGCCCGCGAGGTGGCCCGGGATCTGGGCCGGTAGGCGGCCGGGGACGGGCGCGTTCGGTCAGGCGGTGGGCGTGACCAGCAGCAGCGAGGTCTCCCCGCAGGGGAAGAGGGCCAGTCCGTCCTGCGTCGTGGGCAGGGCCGCACCGGCGTGCAGCGCGGCGAAGTCGAACTCCTTGGTGAGCGAGCCGACCAGATGGTGCGGGTCGGTCGAGGCCGCCACCCGTCCGCGCGCGTTGACCAGCCTGGCCGGTGCGGGCAGGCGCCGCAGCAGCGGGGCGACGGTCGCCTCGAAGTGCCGCAGGTACACGTCCGCGGCGGCGACTCCCGCGAAGCGGCCTTCGCAGACGACCGGCAGGGAGAACGTGAGGCTGTACTCGTCCGAGCAGAGATAGTCGACGTAGGGGCCGGCGACGATACGACGGCCGGTGTCGCGCGGGTGCGCGTACCACTCCCAGTGCGTGTAGTCGGCGTAGGGCGAGTCGGAGCCCTCCAGGTCGAGCAGCAGTGGCGCGACCTGTCCGGCGGCGTCGGCCTGCCACCACTCCAACAGGGTGTCGGTGTCCGCCAGCAGACCGGGGGCGGCGACGAACCCGAGCCCGGAGACCAGACCGCCCTGCCGCAGACGGCTGGTCAGATGAGGCCGGAGCCCGGCGAGATCCGCCGAGAGGGGACGGCGGCCCTCGGCGGCGACCGCGGCCAGCCGTGCCGTGCACAGTGCCCGGGTCTGCGCGACCGTGTCGAAGACCCGCTCCACCACGTCACGGACGGCGTCGGAGAGGTCGTCGAGGACCGCCCGGTCGATCCCGGTCCCGGCCGGGGTCGTGGCGCGGAGGCCGCTGACCATAAGAGTCCTCCCCGGGCCGCAGCCTCGTCGCCGTCACAGTGCCCGCAGGCGCAGCTCCACCAGGCGGGCCACGGAGGCCCGGACGCACTCCTCCATCAGGGCACGCGCCTGGTCGCCCGCGCCATTCTGCAGGGCGCAGATTACGTCATGGTGACGACGCGTGACATCTTCCGCATAGGAGTTGTCGGCGAGGACCAGACACATCAGGGCACCGGCCTCGGCCTGGAGCGAGACGGCCGCCCGGGTCAGCCGCGCCGACTGGGCCGCCGCGGCCGCCTCGACATGGAACCGGCCGTAGATCCTCGCCCGTTCCGCGGGTTCGCGGGCCTGGCGCAGGGCCTGGAGCGAGCGCTGCATCGGTACGAGGTCGCCGGGCTCGGTGCGCTGCGCCGCCAGGTGGGCCGCGGCCCCCGAGACGGCCGCCCAGTGGTCACCCAGGTCGCGCAGTTCCTCGGTGCTCCAGTCGGCCAGCTGCTCGTGCAGCCGCTCCACGGGCGGCGCGGCGGGCAGCGTCACGAAGCTGCCGCCGCCGCGGCCCCGCCGGGTGGTGAGCAGGCCGCGGGTCCTGAGGGTGACGAGTGCCTCGCGCAGGGTCACGGTCGAGACGCCGAGCAGCGAGGCCAGTTCGAGCTCCCCGGGCAGCTGCTCGCCGTCCTCCAGCAGGCCGAGCTCGATGGCGTTGCCCAGCCGCCGGACGACGACGTCGACCCGCGCCTGCGATTCCACGGGCACGAAGACAGCCCTGCGCGCTCCATGTGTCTCCTGCTGCACAGCCACCACCCCTAACCACTTGGATCACTCTTTACCCTAACGAGCCCTTGAGTTTTGAACTATGACTTCATATGTTTCGGTCCAACGCTCGACCACGCAGAAAGGTTCCCGTATGGGAAGCAACGCCATCCGGCTCCGGGGCGTACGCAAGTCCTTCGGTCAGACGGAGGTCGTCTCCGGGGTCGACCTCCGGATCGCGGACGGGGAGTTCTTCTCCCTGCTCGGCCCTTCCGGTTCGGGCAAGACCACCGTCCTGCGCATGATCGCCGGATTCGAGGAGCCCACCGGCGGCGTCATCGAGCTCGCCGGGCAGGACGTCACCCGCCGCGCCCCGTTCGAGCGGGACGTCCACACCGTCTTCCAGGACTACGCCCTGTTCCCGCACATGACCGTGCTGGAGAACGTCGCCTACGGCCTGAAGGTCCGCAAGGTCGCCAAGGCCGAGCGCATGGTGCGGGCGCGCAAGGCCCTCGCCGAGGTCCGCCTCGACGGCTTCGGCGACCGGCGCCCCGCCCAGCTCTCCGGCGGCCAGCGCCAGCGTGTCGCCCTGGCCCGCGCCCTCGTCGGCCGCCCCCGGGTGCTGCTGCTCGACGAACCCCTCGGCGCCCTCGACCTCAAGCTGCGCGAGCAGATGCAGACCGAACTGAAGGCGATCCAGCGGGAGGTCGGCATCACCTTCGTGTTCGTCACCCACGACCAGGAGGAGGCGCTGACGATGAGCGACCGCATCGCCGTCTTCCACCAGGGCGGCATCGAACAGGTCGGCACCCCGGCCGAGATCTACGAACGGCCCGCGACGCCCTTCGTCGCCTCGTTCGTCGGCACCTCGAACCTGCTGGAGGGGGACGCGGCCCGGCAGATCGTCGGCGCCCCCGGCACCTACAGCATCCGCCCCGAGAAGATACGGGTCCTCGCCGCGGACGCTGCCGCCGGTGCGGTTGGGACCGGTGCGGTTGGGACCGGTGCGGCCGGGACCGGTGGGGCCGGGACCGGTGGGGCCGGGACCGGTGCGGCCGACGACTTCGCAGGCACCGGTGCCGCCGAGCTCTCCTCGGCCGTAGGAACCGTCGCCGAGGTCGTCTACCTGGGCGACGCGACCCGCCTCCTCGTCGACCTCGACGTCGGCGGCCGCCTCACCGCCGTCCAGCAGAACCTCGACACCTCCTCCGAGGACGTCGCCGCCTACCGCGGCAGCCGCGTCCGCCTCCAGTGGCGCCGCAGTCACGCCTTCCAGCTCCCCGACCGGCACTGACCTCCGGCACCGACCGGCTCCCACCTTTCAGCCCTCCCAGCCCTCCCAGCACGGAGAACCTCATGCGTCTCAACCGCACCCTCCGGGCCGCTGCCGCGGCCGCGGTCCTCCTCACGGCCGCCGCCTGCGGTTCCTCCGGATCCGGCGGAGGCTCCGCCGCCACCGGATTCAACCCGCCCGACCTCAAGGCACCCTCGAAGCTCGGCAAGACCGAGGGCCAGGTCAACCTGATCGCCTGGGCCGGGTACGTCGAGGACGGCTCCAACGACCCCAAGACGGACTGGGTCAGCGACTTCGAGAAGCAGACCGGCTGCCAGGTCAACTCCAAGGTCGCCGCCAGCTCCGACGAGATGGTCAAGCTGATGAAGACCGGCGAGTACGACGCCGTGTCCGCCTCGGGCGACGCCTCCCTGCGCCTGATCGCCTCCGGCGACGCCGCACCCGTGAACACCGACCTCGTGCCCAGCTACAAGGACGTCTTCAGCGGCCTGAAGCAGCAGGCCTGGAACTCCGTGAAGGGCAAGGCCTACGGCATCCCGCACGGCCGCGGCGCCAACCTGCTGATGTACAACACCGACAAGGTGAAGCCCGCGCCCACCTCCTGGTCCGCCGTCTTCGACGACGCCTCCCGCTACAAGGGCCACGTCACCGCGTACGACTCGCCGATCTACATAGCCGACGCGGCCCTGTACCTCAAGGCCACCCGCCCGGAGCTGAAGATCAAGGACCCGTACGCGCTGGACCAGAAGCAGTTCGACGCCGCCGTGGACCTCCTCAAGAAGCAGAACGCCGACGTCGGCGAGTACTGGAGCGACTACCTCAAGGAGATCTCCGCCTTCAAGAGCGGCGACTCCGTCGTCGGCACCACCTGGCAGGTCATCGCCAACCTCGCGACCGACGAGGGCGCCAAGGTCAAGGCCTTCGTCCCCACCGAGGGTTCGACCGGCTGGTCCGACACCTGGATGGTGTCCGCCAAGGCCAAGCACCCCAACTGCGCCTACAAGTGGCTCGACTGGATCGTCTCCCCGAAGGTCAACGCCCAGGTCGCCGAGTACTTCGGCGAGGCGCCGGCCAACTCCGAGGCCTGCGCCGAGACCAGCGACAAGAACTGGTGCGCCACCTACCACGCCGGTGACGAGACGTACTGGAAGAACATCGCCTTCTGGAACACGCCCATCCAGCAGTGCCTGGACGGACGCACCGACGTCAAGTGCGTGCCCTACGCCAAGTGGGTCCAGGCCTGGACCGAGATCAAGGGCTGATCGAGATGACCTCTGCTGTGCAGGCCGCCGGACGTTCCCCCGTCCGGCGGCTCGCCGGGGCCCTGCACCGGCGCCCCCGGCTCCGGCTGTCGCTGCTGCTGACCGCACCGCTGCTGTGGCTGGCCGTGCTCTATCTCGGCTCGCTGGCCGTGCTGTTCGTCTCCGCGTTCTGGACCACGGACTCCTTCACCTCCCAGGTCGTCCGGGTCTGGTCGACCGACAACTTCCACACGCTGTTCACCACGCCCGTGTTCCGTCAGGTGATCCTGCGCAGCATCGGCGTCGCGCTCGCGGTCACCGTCCTGTGCGCGGTGATCGCCTTCCCGCTCGCCTTCTACACCGCCCGCATCGCCGCACCGAGATGGCGCCCGCTGCTGGTGGTGGCCATCCTCACCCCGCTGTGGGCCAGTTACCTCGTCAAGGTCTACGCCTGGCGGCTGATCCTCTCCGAGGGCGGCCTGGCGGACTGGATCCTGAAGCCGTTCGGCCTCGCGGGCCCCGGCTTCGGACTCCCGGCGGCCGTACTGACGTTGACGTACCTCTGGCTGCCTTACATGATCCTGCCGATCCACACGGCCCTGGAGCAGCTGCCCGCGAACCTCCTGGACGCCTCGGCGGACCTGGGCGCCAGGGCGGGGCGCACCTTCCGGTCGGTGGTGCTGCCGATGGTGCTGCCCTCGGTCGCCGCCGGCTCGGTCTTCACCTTCTCGCTCAGCCTCGGCGACTACATCACCGTGCAGATCGTCGGCGGCAAGACGCAGCTGATCGGCAACCTCGTCTACTCCAACATCGAGCTCAACCTGCCCATGGCCGCGGCCCTCAGCACGGTCCCCGTCGTCGTCATCGTGGTGTACCTGCTCGCCATGCGCCGCACCGGCGCGCTGAGCAGCCTCTAGAGGAGCCCGTCGTGCAACTCTCCCGTACCGCGCGCGTCGCGCTGCGCGTCGCCGCCGGGTTCGGCTTCGCCGTGATCTACCTGCCGTTGCTGCTCGTCCTCGTCAACTCCCTCAACCCGGAGCGCAGTTCGAGCTGGCCGCCGCCCGGCCTCACCTTCCACTGGTGGTCCGTGGCCTGGGCCAACGACGGTGCCCGCGCGGCACTCTGGGTCTCCGTCAAGGCGGGACTCGGAGCCACCGGAATCGCGCTGCTGCTCGGCACGCTGATCGCCTTCGCCGTCAGCCGCCACCGCTTCTTCGGCCGCGACGCCGTCTCGTTCGTCGTAGTGCTGCCCATCGCGCTGCCCGGCATCGTCACGGGCATCGCCCTGAACTCGGCGTTCAGCACGGTCCTGGAGCCGCTCGGGGTCGGCCTCGGCATGTTCACCGTGATCGTCGGCCATGCCACCTTCTGCATCGTCGTCGTCTTCAACAACGTCGTGGCCCGGCTGCGCCGCACCTCCGGCTCGTACGAGGAGGCGGCGATGGACCTGGGCGCCGACACCTTCCGCGCCTTCGCCGACGTGACCTTCCCGATGATGCGCTCGGCGCTGGTGGCCGGCGGACTGCTCGCCTTCGCGCTCTCCTTCGACGAGATCGTGGTGACCACCTTCACCGCCGGGCCGGGCATCGAGACCCTGCCCATCTGGATCTTCAACAACATGACCCGTCCCCAGCAGGCGCCCGTGGTGAACGTGGTGGCGGCCGTCCTGGTGCTGCTCTCCGTCATCCCCATCTACGTCGCCCAGCGGCTGTCCGCCGACACGGCGACCGGCAGCAGGATCTGACCGCGGACCCCGGCGGACGCCACCCGTCCGCCGGGACCGCGCCGGGCACCGGCCCGGCGTGCGTTTTCGCTAGCCGGTGAAGCGGCCCGTCGCCACACCGTGCACCACGTGGGCGGCGGCCACGTCCAGGGCCGCGTGGCCGGTGGACTTGAAGACGGTGAGGAGGTCGGGGTGGCGGCGGCCGGGGGCCTCGCCGGCCAGGACGGAACCGAGGAGGGTGACGGCACGGCCCGGCGGCAGGTCCTGCAACTCGTGGGCGCCGGAGGGCGGCGCCGTCGCCGCGGCACCGGTCCACTCGGCGAAGAGCGCCGCGTCGGCGACGGTGGCGGCGTCGAGCTCGGGCCCGTGGGAGCCGCCGACGGAGCTCACGTGCGTGCCCGGGGCCAGCCAGTCGCGGTGCAGCACCGGACGCGTCGCGCCCGTGCAGCAGTACACCGTCGCCGCCGTGCGCACGGCCGCCTCGATGCCGTCGGCCGCACGGCCCGCGGGGTGCAGGCCGGCCACGGTGCGGGCCGCCGCGAGATCGCGGCCCGCGACGGTGACGGGCTCGGCCGGCCGCAGCGCGGCCAGCAGCGCGACCTGGGCCCGGGCCTGTGCACCGGTGCCGACGACCACGACGGGACCCGGCCGGGCCAGTGCCAGGGCGCTGTGCGTGGCGGCCGCCGCGGTCCGCCAGGCCGTGACCGGCTCCGCGTCCATGACGGCCAGGGGCCTGCCGTCCTCGGCGTCGAAGAGGGCCACGATGCCCTGGTGGCTGCTGCGGCCCGGGTGTTCGGGGTCGGCGAACACCGACACGAGCTTCGCCGCCAGGCCCAGCCCCGGCACGTACCCGGGCATGGCGCCGAGCAGCCCGCTCGGCGCGAACGCGGCGATCCGGGGCGGCGCGGACGCCCGGCCGTGGGCCACGGCGACCAGGGCCTCGGACACGGCGGCCATCAGCCGGTGCGGGTCGAGGGCCGCCGCGGTGGCGGCCCCGTCGAGGACGAGCAGGTCGGTCACGCGTCGGCTCCCGTGTTCGTTCCGGACAGCAGGCCGCAGAGGGTGTCCACCGCCGAGGCGAGCTGGTCGCGCAGCCGCCGCATCCGGGTCTCGTCGATCTCGGCGTCCGGTCCGACGACGGTGAGGGCGCAGACCGGCGATCCGGGGACCGGGACCACGGCCCGGCTCACGGAGGCCACGAACTGTTCGTTGCGGCCGTGTTCGACGGCGAACCCGGACGCCTCGGCCCGCTCGATGTCGGCGAGCAGGCCTGCCGGGCCCGTCAGGGGGTGCCCCTGCGCACGGGCCGCTTCCAGGTAGGGGCGGCGGGCCTCCTGGGGCAGCGCGGCCACCAGGGCGAGCGGACCGGCGAACCGGTGCACGGGCAGGGCCTCGCCGTGCAGCGTGCTGATCATCGCCAGCCGGTCCGGGCGGATCACGTCCACCACCCGGGAGCCGTCGTTCTCCAGGACCTGGAGGTTGACCATCAGACCGGTGCCCGCGGAAAGCTCCTCGAGCACCGGCCGGGCCAGCGTGGTGAGCGAGTTGTGCGCGGCCCGGGACGACAGACGCAGGACGGCGGTGCCGGGCAGATAGCGGTCGTCGGCGCGCAGCACCCAGCCGCGGCGGACCAGGTCCACGAGGATCCGGTACGCGGTGGCCCGGTGCAGATCGACCTCGTCCGCGAGATCGGTGAGCCGAGGGGGCGTGTCGGCGCGCGAGACGGCCTCGATCAGATCCAGCGCCTTGTCCACGGCCGTACGCGTCGCCTTCTGCGGCACTTCTGGCATCGAAACCCTTCCGGATGTGCGGGCGGACCGTCCTGGCGGGGCGTGTCCTCCGCCCGGCCGCGGAGGTAGAGTAGCGCCTGTTTCGTAAGACGAGAGAGTTGTTACGTAGAGCGTAACAGGCCGAGAGTGTGGTGACCTTGACGATCGAAAGCGCCGGGGCGGCGGCCCCCTTCGCCCCTCCCGAGGCCGGGACGGTGGTGGTCTACCGCGGCCTCACGCTGTTCGACGGAACCGGCAGCCCGCCGCGGCCCGGGATGTCGATCGTCGTGGACGGCTCCGTGATCCACGCCGTCGTGCCCGACACGGACGTCCCGGACGTGCTCGCCGCGCTCACGGACGGCGCCGGCCGTCCCGCGGACACCGCGGCCGACGGCGCCACGGGCACCGGAGCCGACGCCGGTGCGGCCGCCGAAGTCGTCGACCTCACCGGCCACTTCGTCACCCCCGGCCTGGTCGACGCGCACCAGCACCTCGCCACCCCGCCCGACCGCCCCGCCGCCGAGGCCGTCCTGCGCCGCCTCGTGCACAGCGGCGTCACCGCCGTACGGGACATGGCCGACGACCTCCGGCAGGTCGGCGACCTCGCACGGGCCGCACGGGTCGGGGAGATCCCCGCCCCCGACATCCACTACGCCGCGCTCATGGCCGGTCCCGGGTTCTTCGACGACCCCCGCACCCACCAGGTGACCCAGGGCGTCGTGCCGGGCGAGGTGCCCTGGATGCAGGCCGTCACCGACACCACCGACCTGCCCCTGGCGGTGGCCCTGGCCCGCGGGACCCACGCGACGGCCATCAAGGTCTACGCCGATCTCGACGCGGACCTCGTCGCCGCCATCACCGCCGAGGCGCACCGGCAGGGCATCCTCGTCTGGGCGCACGCCGCCGTGTTCCCCGCCACGCCCGGCGAGGTCGTCGCGGCCGGGGTCGACGCCGTCTCCCATGTGACCCTGCTGGCCCACGAGGCGGCCACCGGGCCCCTGACCACCTACAAGGACAAGCCGCCCGTCGACCACACGAGCCTGGTCACCGGCCGCGACGAACGCCTCGAAGCCCTCTTCGCCCGGATGCGCGAGCAGGACGTCGTCCTGGACGCGACCGCCGGGATGTGGGCCAGCGCCGAACTCGCGGGCGACACCCCGGAGACCTCCGAACGGGCCGCCCGCAACACCGACCTGGCGATCGCCCTCACCGCGCAGGCGCACCGGGCCGGCGTACAGCTGGCCACCGGCACCGACTACGAGACCGCCCCCGAAGAGCCCTTCCCCGCCCTGTACGAGGAACTGGCCTTCCTCGTCCGCCACTGCGGCCTCCCGGCGGCCGACGTGCTGCGCTCCGCGACCCTCGTCGGTGCCCGCGCCGCCGGCACGGACCACCTCACCGGCACACTGGTCCCTGGCAAGCAGGCCGACTTCGCGGTCTTCGCACAGGACCCGATGGCCGACATCGACCACCTGCGCACGATCACCCTGACCGTCAAGCGAGGTCACCGCTTCCCGCGCGCCGCCCACACCGCGGACCGACCCCAGGAGAACCGTTGACCGGCACACCCCTGATCGTCAACGCCCTCGGCCAGCTCGACAACCCCAACTCCGCGCAGTCCATGCAGGCGGCGGCCGAACTGAACCCGAGCAGCGAGCAGTTCACCGTCGACACCCGCACCCTGGCGGAGGCGCGCGCCTCCGGCCTCACGGCCGTGAACATCACCCTCGGCTACGTGATGGGCGACCTGCCCCCCTACGAACACACCCTGCACGAGATCGACGTCTGGGACGGCGTCGTCGAGAGCCACCCCGACGACCTGTTGAAGGTCACCACCGCGGCCGACATCCGCACGGCGGCGCGCGACGGACGCGTCGGTGTCATCTACGGCTTCCAGAACGCGGTGGCCGTGGGCGACGACGCCGGCCGGGTCGCCACCTTCGCCGAACGCGGCGTACGCGTCGTGCAGTTGACGTACAACCAGGCCAACCACCTCGGCGGCGGATCGAGCGCGCCCGGCGACACCGCGCTGACCGCCTTCGGTCACGAGGTCGTCGACGCCCTGAACGACCACCACCTCATGGTCGACCTCTCGCACAGCGGCGAGCGGACCTGCCTGGACGCGGCCACCCACTCCCGGGTCCCCGTGTCGATCAACCACACCGGCTGCCGCGCGCTGACCGACCTGCCCCGCAACAAGACCGACGAGGAACTGCGCCTGGTCGCCTCGCGCGGCGGGTTCGTCGGCATCTACTTCATGCCCTTCCTCAGCCCCACCGGCCATGCGCGCGCCGCCGATGTCGTCGAGCACATCGCGCACGCCGTGAACGTCTGCGGCGAGGACCATGTCGGCATCGGCACCGACGGACCGGTCACCGCCATCGACGACCTCGACGCCTACCGGGCCCGGCTCGCCGAGCACGTGGCCCAGCGCCAGGAGGCAGGGGTGTCGGCCGCGGGCGAACGGGCCGACACCTTCCCCTTCGTGGTCGACCTGCGGGGCGTGGACCAGTTCCGCGAACTGATACGTCTGCTGGAGCGGCGCGGCTACTCCTCCACCCGCATAGAGAAGATCATGGGCCGCAACTTCGTCGACTACGCCGAACGGGTGTGGCGGGACTAGCACCCGTGGCCGGAACGGGTCGCCGCGCGCCCGGCACGACCAGAGCCAGGACCAGGAAGAACACGTAGGACGACAGGGCGATGGTTGCGTACAACCATCGCCCTGTCCGGTCCGTCTGAGTCTGTGTCAAGTGCCGATCCCACCGGTCGGCTTTCGGTTCTGTTCGCCGGAAAGGGGCGGCACGTTCGCTCCCGCCCGGCGCTTCTCCAACGGAGAACGCATGCCTATTCGCACTAGAGCCGCTGTCGCCGTCGTCTGCGGTGCCGCCGCGCTGACCGGTGTGGCCGTGCCGGCCGCCCAGGCGACCGACACCTCCGGGGTCGTGCGCCCGTGGCAGCTCGACGGTCACGCGGCCGCCACGGCCCGCGCGTCCGCCGTCGCGGCCCCCACGCCGTACGCGCTGCCGGTGACCTTCTCGAACATCAAGGTCGCGAGCGGCAAGGCGGCCGTGACCGTGGGCACCAGCGCCGTCGTGCACGTGCCCTACAGCTTCACCCTGACCGCGACGAACGTGGACGTCTCCGCCGACGACCTCTACATCGGCATGGACTTCTACCGCGGTTCCGCCTCGGCTCCCTCCGCCGACCTGTACGGCGACTCTCCGGCGACGTGCACCGTGACCTCCTCCACGTCCTCGTCCGACGGGGTCGTCACCGTCGAGGCCTGCAAGGGGACCGTCGACATCTACCCCAAGTACGACCTCGCGATCACCGACGCCGGTGCGGGCTGGCACTCGGTGGCCTGGGCCGTCGCCTTCAACGGACAGAACCCGTCGAACCCGGCGGACATCACCAAGATCGGCACCGCGGAGCGGACCGGGCTCTTCGCCCCGGCCGTCCAGCGTCTGTCCCGGCTCACCGTGAACGCCGCGCCCGAGCCGGTCAAGAAGAACAAGACGCTCACCATCACCGGCAGCCTCACCCGCGCCAACTGGGACACCGGCAAGTACGCCGGATACACGGGCCAGAAGGTCAAGCTGCAGTTCCGCAAGAAGGGCAGCAACACCTACACCACGCTCAAGACCGTCACCACCGACAGCCACGGCAACCTGAAGACCACGTACAAGGCCACGGCCGACGGCTACTGGCGCTACTCCTTCGCGGGCACGTCCACCACCCCGGCCGTCTCGGCCGCGGGTGACTACGTCGACGTCAGGTGACCGCACCCTGAACCCGGTGGTGTGCCGCGTCCGCCCGATCGGCCGGGCGCGGCACACCACCGGGAACGGCGGCCGGTACCGCCGTACTACGCGCCCTTCGGCCCGGCCTGCTGCACCACCTCGAAGGACCACAGGGTGGACCCGCTCGCCGCGGGCTTGGGACGCTCCCCGCCCTCCGCACCGCCGCCACCCTGGTGGGCGGCCTTCATGGGGCCCTCCATCCAGGCCTGGAACGAGGCGTCGTCACGCCAACGCGTGTACACGAGGTAGGTGTCGGTGCCCTCGACCGGCCGGAGCAGCTCGAACCACTCGAACCCGTCGGAGTTCTCCACCGCGTGGGCACGGGACGCGAAACGCTTCTCCAGCGTCTCCCGCTGTTCACTCGGGACGGTCAGTACGTTGATCTTCACGACGCTCATGCCCTCCATCTTGGCCTACGGCGATCTCCGTACGGACATCGGCTCGCACATCGGGGAACGAAAGCCGGTGTGCCCGGGGGCCCGTGACGTTCCGTCGGCTCGCTTGCCGCGAGTGCCGCCACGGCAGGCCCCGCCACCCCCTCACGTCGCGCCTGTAATGCGCGAGTAACGGCCCCTCTCTAGCGTCCGGGCTCCCCCGTTCCGTCCAGGAGGAGCAACCCGATGCACCTGCCCCGACCTCCCCGGCGCAGATCCGCCGTGTGGGCGGCAGCCGCGTTCACCGCGACCGCTCTGATGTCCGGCGTGATCCCGGCCGTGGCCGCCGACACCCCGTCCGCGGCCACCGGCGCCAAGATCGACTCTTCTCTTCGCAGCGCCGTCGCCGACGGCGGCGACGCGACGTTCTTCGTCGTCCTGAAGGACCAGGCGGACCTGTCCGGCGCCAAGAAGCAGAAGACGCACGCCGGGAGGGCGAAGGCCGCCTTCAAGGAGCTGCGCGCGACCGCCGCCGACAGCCAGGCCTCCCTCAAGTCCTTCCTGGACAAGAAGAAGGTCGGCCACCAGGACTTCTGGATCGCCAACGCGATCCAGGTCACCGGCGACCAGGCCCTCGTGGACGAGCTGGCGAAGCGTTCGGACGTCGCGTCGATCGTCAAGGAGCAGCACTACAAGCTCGACGACATCGAGACCGCGCACGCCAAGGTCACCAAGTCGCGGTCGGGCACGGACTCCGCCTCCAGCGGTGACGACACCCCCGAGTGGGGCGTCGCCGACATCAACGCCGACGACGTGTGGAACCAGTACGCCGACCGCGGCGAGGGCATCGTCATCGCCAACGTCGACTCCGGCGTGCAGTACAACCACCCGGACCTGGTCGCCCAGTACCGCGGCAACAACGGCGACGGCACCTTCACGCACGACTACAACTGGTACGACCCGACGGGCCAGTGCGGCACCGGCGGTGTCCCCTGCGACAACAACGGCCACGGCACCCACACGATGGGCACGATGGTCGGCAAGCACGGCATCGGTGTCGCCCCGAACGCGAAGTGGATCGCCGCCAAGGGCTGCGAGTCCTCCTCCTGCTCGGACACGTCGCTGCTCGCGGCCGGACAGTGGATCCTCGCGCCGACCGACCACAACGGGCTGAACCCGCGCCCCGATCTTGCGCCGAACATCGTCAACAACTCCTGGGGCGGCGGCGACACGACGTTCTACCAGGACATCGTCGAGGCGTGGAACGCCGCCGGCATCTTCGAGGCGTTCGCCGCGGGCAACGACGGCAACGGCACGACCTGCTCCACCGCGCACGCCCCCGGCTCGCAGGCCCCGTCCTACGGTGTCGGCGCCTACGACTCCACCGGCAAGATCGCCAGCTTCTCCGGCTTCGGCCCCTCGCTGGTCGACGGCTCGATGAAGCCGAACATCTCGGCGCCGGGTGTCAACGTCCAGTCCACCTGGCCGGGTTCGGCCTACAACACCGAGTCCGGTACGTCGATGGCGACGCCGCACGTCGCGGGCGCGGTCGCGCTGCTGTGGTCGGCGGCCCCCTCGCTGATCGGCAACATCGACGAGACGCGCAGGCTCCTCAACGCGGGTGCCCGCAACGTCGACGACACCCACTGCGGCGGCACCGCCGACATGAACAACGTGTGGGGTGAGGGCAAGCTCGACATCCTCGCTTCCGTCGACCAGGCCCCGCACACCGCGGCCGTCGTCTCCGGCAAGGTCACCGACAAGGCGACCGGCGCAGCCCTGCCCGGCATCACCGTGAAGGCCACCGACACGGCCGGCACCGTGCGCACGGTCACCACCGGCGCCGACGGCGCGTACCGCCTGCCGCTGCCCGCCGGCACGTACTCCTTCACCTTCGGCGGCTACGGCTACGCCATCGGCACGGCCACCGGTGTCACCCTCGCCGACCAGCAGGCGCTCACCCAGGACATCGCGCTGACCGCGGTCGCCTCGCACCAGGTCTCCGGCACCGTCCTCGACGTCACCGGCAAGCCCCTGTCCGGCGCGAAGGTCGAGCTGAACGGCGCTCCGATGGACGCCGTCACCACGAACGCCAAGGGTGCCTACTCCTTCGCCAAGGTCGCCGAGGGCTCCTACGGCCTGGTGGTGAAGCCCGCCGCCCCGGTCCTGTGCAACGGCGTCTACAACGGCACCGCGGCCGTCGGCGCGGCCGACCTGACCAAGAACGTCCAGGTCCCCGACCGCACCGACAACTCCGGCAACTCCTGCGCCCCCGCCACGTACTCCTGGATCGCGGGCTCCAAGAAGGTCGCCCTGAGCGGTGACGAGGACTCCGCGGCGGTCTCCCTGCCCTTCCCGGTGAAGCTGTACGGGGTGTCGTACACCTCCGCCTCGGTCACCACCGACGGTCTGGTGAACTTCCTGTCCTCCCGCGTCGGCGACTACAGCAACACCGCGCTGCCGACGACCGGCGTGAACGGCGTCAAGGGCTTCATCGCCCCGCTGTGGGACGACCTGACCCTCGACAAGAAGTCGTCGGTGCAGACCGCCACGACCGGCACCGCGGGCAGCCGCAGGTTCGCCATCGTCTGGAACAACGCCGCCTACGCGAACGGCACTTCGGGACGCTCCACCTTCGAGGCCGTCTTCGACGAGGCCACCGGCGCCGTGACCCTCCAGTACCGGTCGGTCGCGGACAAGGGCGCGGGCGCCACCGTCGGCCTCGCGAACCAGTCCGGCACCGACGCCTTCCAGTACTCGTACAACCAGTCCGTCCTCGCCGACGGCACCGCGATCCGCTTCACGCAGGGAGCCAAGTGATGAGCGCCCACCTCTCGCGGCGGGCCCTGCGGCTCGCCTCCACCCTGGTCGCGGCCGGCCTGTGCCTGACCGCCGCCCCGCAGGCCCTGGCCGCCGACGACGACAGCGGCTCGCCGATCAAGCTCACCAGCGCCGAGGCGCAGACGCTGGCCGCCAACGTGACCCTGGACCCGTACGTCGAGGCCCAGGACACCACCGGCACGAAGGCGGACGACGGCTCGGCAGCGACCGACCCGGGCACGGACTCCGGCTCGGGCAGCGGCTCGACCCTGGACGACACGTCCACGGCCGTCGACCCGAAGACCAAGGTCACCATGACCGCGAAGTCCACGCTGGAAGGCGTGCGCGGCATGGGCGCCACGGTGCCGATCGGCAAGAACGGCGACTACTTCTCCGTCAACAGCATGGGCTACGTGCAGCGCCACGCCGCCGACGGCAGCCAGACCTGGGCCCGCACCAGCAGCTCGTTCTTCACCGACTGGCAGGTCAAGCCGCTCCAGGTGTGGCGGGTCGAGCCGTACCCGGCGCAGATCCTCATGGGCTACAACGCGGTCTCGCCGTTCTCCGCCCACTCGGACTCCGGCTACTCGGCCGGCGACCTGACCGGCGACGGCGTGCCGGACCTGGTGTTCTCGGCGCTGGTCGGCGCGAACCCGTACCCGCGCGCCTTCACCTCCCCGGGCTCGCCGCTCAGCACCGGCACGTTCGTGACGGTCCTCGACGGCAGGACCGGCGCCACCGTCTGGTCGAAGCTCTACAACCGCGCCTCCATGGTCAAGATCGTCGACGGCACCCTGCTGATCGCCGACGCGCCCCGCCTGAGCAGCGACGCGAAGGTCCCGGCCGACGCGACCCTGACCCTGACCGGCATCCGTTTCTCGTCCGCGGACGGGAAGCTGACCCCGGCGCAGACGTGGACGTACGACACCAAGGAAGCCCGGTACGGGAACTGGGGCGACATCCAGGACCTCGGCAAGGGCAAGGTCGCCGTGTCCTGGAACCTGGGCCAGGCCACCGGCGTCGACGCCCGCGGCCGCACCCTCGTCCTCGACACCGCCGACGGCTCCGTCACCTGGCAGACCGACAGCATGCTGTACAGCCGTCAGCTCCGCCTGGACGCCGGCCGCAAGCGGCTCGTCGCGATCGAGCAGACGGACGCCACGAACGGCGTGCGCTACGAGGTCGCCTCGTACGACCTGAAGACCGGTGACCGCGCCACCCTGGAGAGCCGGGACAACGTCGTGCCCACCGCGCTGACGGTCGGTGACCTCACCGCCAAGGCCGGCGACGAGTACGCGGTCGCGGAGTCCTCGTTCGACGAGAACCTGTACGTCAACGCCAGCACGGTCCGGGTGCTCGACGGCGCCGACGCGGGCAAGCTGCTCTGGTCGAACACGGTCAAGCGGGACGCGGCCAACAGCCACGACGGGCCCAGCGTCTGGGGCCTGGGGGTGACCGACGGCACGCTGGTCGCCTCCGCGCAGGACGACCGCGACTTCAACGTCCCGGACAACCGCGGCGGCTCGCGCTACGCGTCGCTGACCGTGTTCTCCGGCAAGGGCACCGTCAAGTGGCAGCAGAAGGGCGTCGCTGCCGCGCCGATGTACCAGGACCTCTACAGCGACGGCCAGGGCACGCACGTCCGGGTGGTCGACGAGTCGCAGAACATCCGCACCTACAAGCTGGGCAACGGCAAGGCGGAGGACGTCACGCCGCTCCAGGCCGACATCGCCTACGCCAAGGGCGCCGACCTGAACAAGGACGGCAAGACCGACCTGATCATGGGCGGTTCGTCCAACGGCGTGTGGGCCTACTCCGGTCCGTCGCTGGTCGACGGCTCCAAGCCGGAGAAGCTGTGGCAGGCCACCATGCCCGGTGCGGTCCACGACATCGAGACCGGTGACGTCAACGGCGACGGCAGGACCGAGATCGTCGTCGCGGCCGACACCGCGACGGTCGTCCTCGACGGCAGGACCGGCAGGACGCTCGCCACCATCGCCGCCCCCGAGGGCCAGTTCGTCCGCTCGACCCAGCTCGCCGACCTGAACGGCGACGGCGAGCTGGACCTCCTCGTCCCGACGGACGCGCTGCGCGCCTACTACGGCGACGGCCACGCCATCTGGACCTACCGCGCGCCCAAGGACGCCGGCGACGTCCGCTTCGCCGACGCCTCCGTCAACGACGGCCAGGTGTATGCCTCGTACGCCAGCCTCAACGCGTGGCAGCTGACCACGCCGGTGACGAACGCGGTCGCGCTGAACGCCAAGAACGGCAGGGTCCGCTGGTCGGTCGCGCCGACGGCGCCGGACACCGCGGTCGGCGGCGTCCGTACCGTGATCCCCAACGAGGGTGTCCTCGCCTCCAAGGAGATCCCGTACGCCGACGGGCACGCGGTGGTCTACCTGTGGGCGGTCAGCGCGCCCATCAAGTGGGACTCCGACGCGCTCAGCCCGCAGAACTACTTCGAGATCCGCGACGGCCGCACCGGCGAGGTGCTGCACTCCGGGCTCGCGGGCGGCCTGTGGACGCACAACAGCTACTTCGTCAAGGACGGGGCGCTGTACGAGGCCGGTACGGCGTCGTTGCGGCGGTACCGGGCGAACGGCGACGACACCACGCAGTTCCTCTCGCCGACGACGTACGGCGCCGGCTTCATCACCGGTCCCGGCGGACGTGAACTGCTGGTCACCGGTGCCGAGTCCGGCCTGTACCTCTTCGACCCGAGCGCGCTCGACTCCGAGGACTCCTGGGCCTCGTACGTCGGCAGCATCGGCGCCCTCATGGGTGCCCGCAACTACTTCGCGGGCGACCTCGACGGCGACGGCGTCGACGAGACGCTGTCGCTGAACAGCGACGACACCGGCCGCGACCGTGCCGCCGGCGAGTTCGGCGGCGGTTACCTGCTGACCGACAACGGCATCCACCAGGTCACCACGTACAAGCTCTCCTGAGTCCCGTACGTAGTGGACCGCGGAGGACCGGCCAGTAGAGGGAGCCGGCCGGCCCTCCGCGACGAGACCCTCCGGGCCACGCTCGGGGGGTCTCAGCATGCTCGGTTACGCTGTCGCCCTGATGAACGCACCACAGACGAACGGGACGGAACCCGCCACACCGTTGCTCCGTCTGCATCTTTTCGACGGTTTCCGGGCGACCCGTGACAGCGGCCCCGAGCTCTCCGAGCGCTGGCCGCGCCCCGGCGCCCGCGCCCTGGTGAAACTGCTCGCCGTCGTCCCCGGGCACTGCCTCCACCGCGAACAGACGATGGACGTCTGCTGGCCCGACGCCGACCCGCAGTCCGCGGCCGGCAGCCTGCGGGTAGCCCTGCACGCCGCGCGCCGCGCCCTCGAACCCGAACTGGCACCGCGCGCCTCCTCCTCGTATCTGATCTCCGACGGGGCCATGCTCCGGCTAGACCCCGCGAACGTGTGGATAGACGCCGACCACGCCGAGGCGGCGGCCGAGACCGCCCTCGTCTCCGGTGACCCGGCACAGCTGGAAGGCGCGCTGAGGGAGTTCACCGGCGAGCTGCTGCCGGAGGACCGGTACGCGACCTGGGCGCAGCCGCGCCGCGACCGGCTCACCCGGCTGCGCGAGGAACTGCTGCTCGGACTGGCCGTCGCCCACCTGGATCGCGGCGCCCTGCCGGAAGCCACCGCCGTCGCCGAGCAGGTCCTCGCGGCCAGCCCCGCCGAGGAACTCGCCCACCGCGTCCTGATCGACGCCTACACCCGGCAGGGCCAGCGGCGGCGGGCGGTGCGCCAGTACCACGTGTGCCGGGAGGCGCTCGACGCCGAACTCGGCGTACGGCCGGACCCGGAGACCGAGCGGCTGCACCGCAGGGCCCTGGCCGCCCGGCCGATGACAACGACGTCAGCGCCTTCCCTGCCCGTCGCCCTGCGCGGACAGGCCGGGACACCGCTGCGCGGACGCGACGACCTGCTGCACCGGCTGCTCGCCACCGACGGACCGCCCGTACGGCTCCTCACCGGTGAGGCGGGGGTGGGCAAGACCCGGCTGGTCAGCGAGGCGGCGCGGCTGGCCGGCGGCGCCGGCGCCGCGGTGCTCTGGGGCGGTGGCCATGACGCCGAGGGGCACACCCCGTACGGGGCGTTTGCGGAGGCCCTCGACGGCTGGCTGGCCGGGCGGGACCCCGCCGAGCGGGCCCGCGCCGGCACCGAGCATCCCGAACTCGCCGCGTTCCTGCCGTCGTTGGGGCGAGCCGAGGACGGCGTGGAACGCACCCCGGAAGAGGAACGCGACCGGCTGTTCCGCGGTACGGCCGCCCTGCTCGGCGA
Source organism: Streptomyces sp. NPDC107559 (assembly GCF_055657365.1). Lineage (NCBI taxonomy): Bacteria > Bacillati > Actinomycetota > Actinomycetes > Kitasatosporales > Streptomycetaceae > Streptomyces > Streptomyces sp. NPDC107559. The sequence continues at coordinate 134,891 of NZ_JBVKBD010000013.1, forward strand.
ACTCGCGTCGAGCCACCCGGTGTTGCTGGTCCTCGACGATCTGCACGCCGCCGACTCCGGCTCCTTCCAGCTGCTCAGCCACCTGGCCCGGCGGTCGGCGGACTCGGGGACGCGGCTGCGGTTCCTGGTGACCTTCCGGGAGGAGGAACTCCCCGACGGCGACCCCCGCCGCACCGGTCTGGCCGCCCTGCTGCGGCAGCGGCTCGCCGTGCGCGAGGAGGTGGGACGCCTGGACCGCGAGGCCTGCCTCGCGGTGGCGGCGGACGCCGTGGCCCGGGCCTCCGGGTTCACGGGCGTGGCGGAGCCGGCTTCCCTGCCCCCGGGCGCCGTGCGGCGGACCGGGCCGGACGACGGACCGCACGACGGACCGCACGACGTGCCGGACGACGTAGCGCACGACGTGCCGGACGACGGACCGTACAACGTGCCGGACGCGGACGGCCGGAGCGGCCCGGACACCGGCTGGGCGGACCGGCTGCGCCGGGTGTGGGAACTCTCCCTCGGCAACCCGCTCTTCGCCGTCGAACTGGCCCGCGGTCTGACGGAGGGCGGTTCCGGCGCCACGGCGGCGGACGGCGTACGCGAACTGGTCGCCGAGCGGCTCGGGCGGCTGGACCAGGACACCCGACGGGTCGTCGAGGCGCTGTCCGCGGCCGGCGGCGAAGCCGCCCTGTCCGAGCTGCTCGACGTCGCCGAGCACGGACTGCGCCCACCGGTGGCGGGAGCGGCCGCCGCGGACGCCCTGGAGCGGGCGATCTCCGTCTCGCTGGTGGAGGAGCGGCAGGTCGTGGTGGCCGGCCGGCCCGAGGCCGGAGTCGCCTTCCGGCATCCCGTGGTCCGGATGACCTGCTACGAACGGCTGACCGCGGTACGCCGGCGGCAACTGCACGCGGCGTTCGCGCAGGCGGTGCTGCGCCGCCGTCCGGACGCCGTCGACGCGCTGGCCTCGCACTTCGCCCGCGCGGACGACCCGCGTGCCGCCGAGTACCTGCGCCGGGCCGCCGAGCGGGCCGCGGCCCTGTACGCCAACGACACCGCCGACCGCTACTACCGCGAACTGGTCTCCCGCCTCGACGCGGACGCCGCTCGGGCGCGGCTGGCCCACAGCCAGGTCCTGGGCCGCATGGGCCACTTCACGGAGGCGGCCGAGGCGCTGCGGGCCGCCCTCGCGGAGTTCCTGCGACGCGGTGACCACGACGACTCGGTGCTCGCGGCGGCACACCTCGCGGAGACTCTCGCGAAGGCAGGTGCGGCGGAGGCCGCCCGGGAGGTGCTGCGGGCCCACCCGGCGGACGGGACCACCGCGCCCGCCGCGGCCGCCGCCCACTACCTCGCCCTCTCCCTGGTCCTCGGCATCCTCGGCGGCTACGCGGAGGGGTACGCGACGGCCCTGCTGGCGCTGGAGACCGCGCAGCGGGTGCCCGGCTCCGTGGGGCGGGGACTCCAGGCCCGCTCCTACGCCCTGCAGGCCCGCAACCTGGGCCTCGCGGGCCGCTTCCTCGAGGCCCGGGAGGCGGCCGACCAGGCCCTCGCCCCCGCCGAGGCGTACGGCGACCCGACGCTGCTGGTCTCCGTCCTGTCGACCCTGAGGGAGAACGCGCGGCGGGCCGGCCGGCTGCGCGAGGCCGTCGATTCCGGGCAACGGGCCCTCACCCTTGCCGAGCGGTCCGGTGATCCGACGGCGACCGCGTTCGAGCGGGCCAACCTCGCCGAGCTGCGGCTGCTGCTGGCGGAACCCGGACCCGCGGGTGCCCTCGCCGAGGCGGCGGTGGCCGGTGCCGAACGGGACGACGTGTGGTGTCTGCCGTACGCGCTGGCCACCTTGGCACGGGTACGGATGCACACCGGCGCGACCGCCGAGGCGGAGGCCCTGCTGCACCGGGCGGGCGAGGCAGCCGCCCTGCCCCGGGATCGGCAGGCCGGTCACGAGGTGCGCACGGCCCGAGCCGAACTCGCCCTGCGCACCGGTCGTCCGGGCATCGCGCTCGCCGCGCTGGAGGGCTTCGAGGAGGAGGCGCCGGTCCTGGTCGCCTGGGCCGAACTGCTGGCGGGGCGGGCCTCGTCCGCGCGGCGGCACGCGCTGGCGGAGGTGTCACGGGCCGGGCGAACGGGGGAGCGGCTGGCCGAGGTGGAGGCGCGGATCGCCCTCGGCGTGGCGCTGTCGCGGCTCGGCCGTGCCGACGAGGCGCGGGACGCCCTGGAGCGGGCAGCCGAGCTGTCCGCGGGGCTTCCGTACCCGGAGGGAACACACCGGTTGTCCGCCGCGCGCGACCTGCTCGTGGGCGGAGGGGTCCTGGGCGGGGTGTGGCCGCCGGGGGTGCCGTCGCCGGATCCGGGACCCCCTGGAGCCGCGGACACCGCGTGACGACGCCCGGTCTGCCCGGCTACCCGGTCTGCCCGGCTACCCGGTCTGCCCGGCCACCCGGGCGGCCCGGTCCGCGACGAGGTGTCCGGGTGAGCAGGCCACCCCGGCCGGTGTCGGCGGGATCGGCCTCTTGTCCGGTGCCTGACCGGGAGCGGGCCCGGTCAGCCGGCCAGCGCGGCCCTCGGCCCGTCGGCGTGCGACGGGCGGGGTCCGGCCAGGTGCTCCAGGAGGAGACCCTCCCTGGTGGACCAGGGGCAGATCACCACGCTTTCGGCTCCGCACGCCTCCAGGAGCGCCTCGGCCACCAGGGCTCCGGCGAGGGACTGTTCCCCGCGGTGCCGGGAGATGCCGGGCAGCCGGCCACGGCGGTCCGGGCTGGTGGCGGCCAGCACGTCGACCGCGGCACGCAGGTCGGGCAGTGTCAGCCAGTGCGCCGCGTGGCGAGGTCCGCCGCGGCCGGCGGCGAGCCGGGCGAGCTGGGCGAAGGTCTTGGAGGAGGCCAGGACCCGCCCGCCTGGCTCGGCCCGGGGCAGTCCGGGGGCGCTGTGCAGCCGCTCGCGCAGCTGTCGCCGTACCTTCGCCAGATGCCGTTCGGAGGAGACGGTTCCGCCGGGCAGCAGGGACCGGGTGACGGCGCGGGCGCCCGACGGCAGGGAGAGCACCCGGTCCGGTGCGTGTCCGCTGCCGGCGGCGATCTCGACGGTGCCGCCGCCGATGTCCAGGACCAGGAGCCGGCCCACCGTGGGACCGGACCACCGGCGGGCGGCCACGTAGGCGAGCCTCGCCTCCTCCTCGCCGGAGAGCACCCGCAGGCGTACCCCGGTGGCGCGCGCCACCCGGGCGATGACCTCGTGCCGGTTGGGCGCGTCACGGATGACGGACGTGGCGAAGGCGAAGATCTCGGAGCGGGGCAGGCACAGATCCCCTGAGAGCGTCTCCGTCACCGCCCGCTGCACACCTCGTACCCCGAGTTCGCTCAGCCGCCCGTCCGGCTCCAGGCACTGGTGCAGGGTCAGCCGCACCTTGCGGGAGAGAACGGAGTCCATATGGGTCGTCGAGCGGTGCCGGGCCACCGTGAGCAGCGCACTGTGACAACCGACGTCGAGCACTCCTGCCTGGCGCATTGCACCGCCTCGCCTTTCCCTGCCGATCGGACCGTGTCGTACGGGTAGAGAGTGCGCCTTTCGTGGCGCAAACGCTCGCACAGAACTTGTAGAAACCTTACCTACTCCGAAGCGTACCTAGCGCGTCACCTACAGTTCACCTTTTGGCCATTTAGCGTTCGACTACTCGAAGACGGGAAGACATACGAAAGGTGCCGGCCCCGGAGCGGGACCGGCACCGGGACCGACGCCGTACGGTCAGCCGATCGTGAACCAGGTGCTGCGCGACTTCTGCCACTCGGGGTGCGTGAGGTCCTTCGCCTCGGCACCGTCGCCGTACAGGTCGGCGGCACCGTCGTCGGTGATCAGCTGCACCCGGGCACCGGACTGGGTGAGGTCGGGCACCGCCACGATCGCCTCCCAGCCGCCCGCGTCCGTCGTCGGCAGGTCGAGCACCTTCACCGGCTGGTCGGCGGCGACGCCGTCCCAGGAGTACAGCGCGTACGGGTCGCTGTTGTCGTCGGCCGCCCAGGAGCCGGCCAGGATCAGGAACTGGCCCAGGGAGTTGCGGCGGATGTCGCGGACGGCCAGGCCGCCGAGGTTCCACTGGAGCGGCGTGCCGAACGTCGCGTGGGTGCCGGAGGCGACCTTGTCCATGTTGGTCACCGGTACGACGAGCGCCTTGCCGCCGGTCTGCGGCGGCACCAGCGGGGCGCGGAAGCCGACGTAGGCCGTGGTGGTGCTGCCGGTGGCGAACTCCAGGCCCTCGACGTTGAATCCGTCGATCGACTTGGGGATCTTGCCGGCCGCGGTGCCCTTCGCGAAGCCGAAGCGGTTGCCGTTGGCCTTGTCCCACGCCACGAGGTCGTCGCGCAGGGTGTGGCCGGCCGTGCCGAAGGTCAGCGCGGTGGAGGCGCCGGAGCCGGTCAGCCTGGTGGTGAAGACGGTGTTGCGGTCCGCCTTGTAGACGCCGTCCTTGTTGTTGCCGAGGGAGCCGGTCCAGTAGACGGTGCTGCCGACGAGGGTGGCGCCTTCGATGTCCACCTCCTTGTCGGCGCCGAGCGCGCTGTCGAGGTCCCAGGTCTTCGCGGGCGCACCCGAGGCGCTGCCGTCGTACAGCCGCAGGGTGTTGTCCTCGTCGTTGCCGACGAGGACGTAGCCGCCGCCCACGGAGACCGCGGCCGAGGCGTCGCTGGCGCCGGTCAGGTAGCGGGCGTCGGCGGAGTACTGCACGGCCGGCGACGCGGCGTAGTGCAGGGTGGTGGTCGCCGTCTTGCCGCCCAGGCCCGTGACCGTCAGCGTGAGGTCGGTGTACCCCCGGCCCAGGGCCTTCACTGCCACCGTGCGGGTGCCGGCGGTCCCGGTGACCGTGACGCCGGTGGTCGCGGCGACGGCGGACTTGGTGGTCTTCGTCGCGGCCACGGTGAGCGCGGAGGCGTCGGCGCCGCTCTGGGCGACCGTCACCGTGACGGTCGGGTCGCCGGTGGCCCCGACGGCGCCGGACAGGTAGGCCGTGGACAGCTTGATCGTCGGCGTGCCGTAGCTCGCCGCGTGCACGGGCAGGGCGCTCGCGACGCCCGACAGCAGAACGGTGGCGGCGGCGAGCGCCACCCTGCGGACGGACTTCGGGGAGGCGGCGGATATCGACTGCACAGTCGGTTCCCTTCGGCAACACGGCTCGGTGCGGCCGGCCGCAGTCGGCCGGCGCCGTCGAGCAGAGTTCAGCGCGCCGCCCAACGCCGGATCGCGGCAACCGGTCGGGAAGACGAACAGCGGCCGACAGATGATCTTCGTGTCCGGGCAGCCGAAGACCGCGGCACCCCGTGCTCCGGGATGCCGCGGTCTTCGGCCTGCCGACCCGTCGGATCGGCTCGGCTCAGTTCGACTCGGCCCAGCCGGACTCCGCGTCAGCCGTCGGACTCCGACGACGGGATGTAGGCACCCGGCACGTCCTCGGGCCGGAAGATGCGCGCCTCGCCGGGGTACGGCTTCGCCCAGTCGTGCGTCTGGTACCACGTGAAGTGGTTCATCTGCGCGGGGTTGGCGAAGTCGGGCACGGCATGGGGACCCGTCAGCCGCTGGTGCGACCTCCAGGTGTCCCACGCCTTGGCGACCGCCTGCTCGGCCACCGGCACGATCGCCTTCGGCGCGGCCGCCGCGGTCGGGTCCTGCGGCGCCGGGGTGTCCACACCGCAGGCGGGCGGCGTGCTCAGACCCGCGGTCAGCGAGGTCCGGTTGGGCAGCGCCTCGAACGGCGCGTAGTCCGGCTTCCGGCTGAACGCCGCACGCATCGGGTCGGCCGCACTGTCCTTCTGGTTCATCGGGTGGATCCCGAGGATCTGCTCGATGGTCCGGATCATCGTGATCTGCGTGTAGTAGTGGCTGTCGACGACACCGTGCCGGGCCCAGGGGCTGATGATCTGGATCGGGGCGCGGTGGCCGTCGACGTGGTCGAGACCGGCCTGGGAGTCGTCCTCGACCACGAAGATCGCCGAGTCCTTCCAGTACTTGCTGTGCGAGATCTCGTCGACGATCCGGCCGGTCGCGAGGTCGTTGTCCGCCACCTGGGCCGCCGCGTTCGCCGGGCCGCCGGTGTGGTCGCTGGAGAGCCAGAACATGTTCAGGTTCGCCGGGCCGTTCTTCTCGAAGTCCTGCTTCCAGATCTCGGCGCGGTAGATGTCCGGGATGCTGGTGTCGAACTTCGGGAAGCCGGGCACCGACACGCTGTTGAGCGACGGGATCGGCGAGGACGAGTTCAGCGGGTAGGCGGTGCCCTGCCCGGTCGCGCCCATGTTCTTCGCGTCGCAGTACAGGTTCTGCCAGCTAGCGCCCGACGGCTTGGTCAGGAACTGCTGGAACTCGCCGAAGTCCCGGACGGACTTGCCGACCGCCTGCGCCCCGGTCCACAGGAACCCGGTCCGCTGATGGCCGAGCGCGTCGTCCTCGGTGTCGTAACTGCGCAGGTACTCACCGGCCGAGGACTCGGTGTACTCCGGATTGTCCGCCTGCATCAGCCAGTTGTGGCCCTCGGCGGAGTTCGTACCGATGTCGTACGTGTTGTCGTAGAGGCCGAACCGCTCGGCCAGCGCGTGCTGGTTCGGCGTCACGTTCTCGCCGAACTCCGCCAGCGCGGGCGCCCCGTTGCCCTGTGGCAGGTCACCGAAGACCTGGTCGTAGGTGCGGTTCTCCTTGACGATCAGGAAGACGTGCTTGATCGTCGACGGGTCGCCCAGCCGCGCCGGGACCGGCACCGGCTTCGCCTTGCCGCGGCTGTTGGCGAGGGTGACCGCGCGCGGGGTCCAGCCGTTCTGCCGGAACACCTTGGCGGTCTCGGACCTGATGACCCGGTCGCTCGGCAGGGTGAACCGCGTCAGGCTGGACGTCGTGTCGTGCGTGCCGTGCCCGGCGCTGCCGGTGGGCCGACGGGCGTCGATCCCGCGGGTGTTGGAGACCACGACGGTGTCGCCGACGGTGGCGATCTCGGCGGGGAAGTAGTCCGTCGGGAGCAGACCGACGTAACCGACCGGCTCCTGCGGGCTGGTGTAGCGGTAGACGGCGACCGCGTTGGCGCGGCCGAGCGTCACCAGCAGACGGCCGTCGCCGGTGAGGGTCACCGCGTCGGGCTCATAACCCACCGACGCCTCCGGCCACGGCCGGGTGGCGATGGTCTGTACGACCTTGTCGCGGGCGGTGTCGATGACCGACACGTCGTTGGTGGCGGTGTCGGTGACGAACACCGCGCCCTTCGCCGCGTACACCGCGGTCGGATGCAGCCCGACGTCGATGCTCCTGACGGCGGCGGCCGGGTCCGCCAGGTCGATGACGCTGACCGTGCCGGTGGTGGTGGCCGCGGTGACCGGGTCGGCCGGCACCTGGGTGTTGTACGAGTTGATCGTGGTGTCGCCGGGCTGTGCCGGGCGCCCGCCCTCGTTGCTCACGTAGAGCTTGCCGCCGGCCTCGGCGATGCCGCGCGGGGCGTTGCCCACGGCCCAGCTCTGCCGGACGGTCCCGGTCGCCGCGTCGATCGCGACCACCCGGTTCTGCCCGTTGACGGCGGAGTACACGGTGGACCCGTCGGGCGAGAACACGGCCTGGGCCGCCAGGGCGTGCCGGGGCCCGTCCACCGGGATCCGTACGGACGTCGGGCTCGCGAGGGTGCCGTCCGCGTTCACGGTGAAGCGCGTGTAGCCGTCGGTCTGGCCGAGCCACAGCTGCTTGCCGTCGGGGGAGTACGCCGGAGCCTCCTGCCCCACGGCGTTGCTGCTGATACGCAGGTCCGCCGACGCGGAGGTGCCGACGAGCTGCTGCACCTTCCAGCTCTTGAGGTCCACGAGGGCCAGCGCCATCCCGCCGTCGGCGACCGAGGCCGCGAGGTGGGTGCCGTCCGGGCTGACCGCGGACGACATGATCTTGCCGTTGTTCACGACCAGACGCTCGCCGTAGGGGGCGATGTACTGGTCGCTGGAGACGACCTGGCCCCGGGCGGTGACCTGGCCGACCTGGTCGGTGCCGAACTGGTGGGTCTGGGCGAAGGCGGTGCCCGCGGCCGCCACGGCGAGCGCGGTGAGGCCCCCGGTCACGAACGTGATCCGGCGGCCTATGGGTCTGCCGAGAACGACGAAGGAACCTCTCTCGTCGTGCCGCCGCCGGCGCGTCACCTGCATGGACTCATCCCTTCGGCGTGGTGGAGAGCAGCTCGACATTGCCGTCGAACTGCCACAGCGGGTTGGGCGCGTCCCCGGTCGGGGTCCGCACCAGGAAGTAGCCGTTCACTTCCTTCGGTCCGTCACCGTCGGCCATGTACCGGCCGTCCGAGGTGAGGTCGAGCTGGTAGATCGCGGTCCCCGGGGCCTGGACGCCGGGGAGATGCCAGGTGACGACACAGCGCCAGTCGTTGCCCGGCCCCTGGGCGGCGCTGCGGCCGGCGCCCTTGTCGCACGCGGCCGTGACCCGCAGCTGCGCCTCGGTGACGGCCGGGCGGTTCAGCTGCTCCGTCTGGAGGCGGTACAGATGCGCGAACGCCGTGGCGACCGACCGCTGGACCTTGTCCTGCTCGACCCCGGAACCCATGGACGGCCTCACCACGGCGACCGCCACGACCGTGAGGACCAGCAGGCAGACCGGCGGGAGCACACCGACGGTCAGCGCCCGGCGCCCCGGGCCGTCGTAGGACGGGTTGGTGAAGTCGCGCCGCAGGAAGAGGAGGTACGCCAGCACGGTCGCGGTCACCGCCCACACCAGGCTCACCGTGACGCCGACGAGGAGCGGGCCGAGCTGCGCAGGGCTGGTGAACAGACCGCTCCAGGCGATGAACGCATAGCCGGGCAGGGCGAGCCGCACGGCCACCGGCAGCGGCAGCATCTGGGCGAGCTGCATCGTGAGCGCGACCAGCGCGGGCAGCAGCAGCCCCATCGGCGAGCGCCCCAGCGCGATTGATCCGAGCAGTCCGATCGCGGCGAGGGCCAGCGTCGGCGCGAGCGCGCACACCCAGGCGAGGACGACCTCACCGGCGGCGTCCGAAGGGGCCAGCACATGGCCGTCGAGGCCGATCAGCGGCTGGTTGCCGACCGCCACGAGCCCGCCGACCATGCTGGAGCACGCCATTCCCACCACCAGCGAGACGATGACGGTGAGACTGGCCAGCGCCTTCGCCGCGAAGATGCGCCGGGGCGAGCGGACCGCCACCAGCAGATGACGCCACGTGCCGAGCCGGTCCTCGGCGGCGAACACGTCACCGGCGACCACCGACGTCAGCAGCGGCAGCGCCCAGGTGCCCGCGAAACCGAGCATCACCAGCGGCCCGGCCCACCCCGTGGCGTGCATCCAGCGGCCGAAGAGGGTGTCGGAGGGCAGCGTGCTCTGCCGGCTCACCGCCGCGACGAACAGCGCCGGCGCGATCCAGCAGGCCAGCACCAGCAGCCGGATCCGCCACTGGGCGAACAGCTTGACCAGTTCGAAGCGGAAGCCGCGCGCCACCGGGACGGCGCGGATCCTGCCCGGGTCGCCGCCGGCGTCGGCCCGGTCGTCGGCAGGGGTACCGGTGGCGGCGTCCGCGGCGGCGGCGTCGGTGGTCATCGGTCGGCCTCCTGCTGTTCGGTCAGGGCCAGGAACGCGGCCTCCAGCGGCGACACCACGGGGGCCAGCTCACGCACCGCGATGCCCGCCCGTACGATCCGCGCCACCAGGACGTCGAGCGCGGGCACCAGCGCGCTCACGACGAACGCGTCGGCCCCGTACCGCGCCGGGGTGCCGCGCTGCACGGGCACGGTGCTCGAGGGTGAGGGTGCCGGTGCGTCGTGCGGTGCCGCCGCGGCGGTCGGTGTTCCGCCGTCGTCGACGACCGCGATGCCGGGCGTGCTCAGGGCCAGCGCGCGGGCGGCCCGCGGGTCGGAGGTGAGCAGCCGGTAGTCCAGTTCACGGCTCTCGGCGGCCAGCTTGCTCAGCGGACCGGAGAAGACGACCCGCCCGGTGGCCAGCAGGGTGACGTCCGAGCACAACGCCTCGACGTCGTCCATACGGTGACTCGACAGCACGATGGCGGTCCCGTCCGCCGCGAGCCGGGTCAGGACTCGGTGCACATGCCGCTTCCCGGCCGGGTCGAGACCGTTGGAGGGTTCGTCGAGCACGAGCAGCCTCGGCCTGGTGAGCAGGGCGGCGGCGAGTCCGAGCCGTTGCCGCATGCCGAGGGAGAAACCGCGGGCCCGGTCGTCGGCGACATCGGTGAGCCCGACCTGGTCGAGCACGTCGTCGATGCCCGCCGTCCGTGCCGTACGGCCGCGCAGGGCGGCCAGCGCGGCGAGGTTCTGCCGGGCGGTGAGCGCGGGGTAGAGACCGGGGCCGTCCACGAATCCGGCGACCCCGTCGGGGACGGCGAGCGCCCGGCCGACCGGCGTCCCCAGGACCTCCAGGCGGCCGCTGTCGGCGACGGCCAGCCCCAGCAGGAGGCCGAGCAGGGTCGTCTTCCCGGCGCCGTTCGGTCCGACCAGGCCGTGGATCTGCCCCTGCGCCACATCCAGATCGACACCGTCGAGTGCGACGACGTCACCGAAGTATCGGGTGATCCCACGAGCCCGGACTGCAAGAAGAGTGTCCATAGCCCCCTCCGTCAAAACCCTCAGGAAACATAGAGACACCACACAGCGCGTGCAGGCACCACGAGTTGAACGCCCGCGGAACGGGAACCGACCTCCGCTTGATGCGCCGACGCCCGGCCGAGGGCCGTCATCGCGCCGACCGGCACGTTCACCCGGCGAGCAGGTACGGAGGTTGACGGACCGTCAGTCCGGTGGTCTTCTCCAGGTCAGCCGGTCCGGCCGGGAACGTCTGCCGCCGAGGGCTCCGAGAACTCGTACACGGCGAAGTCGGCGACCGGCAGATAGCCGACACGGCGGTAGAGGCCGTTGCTGGTGGGGTTGGCCAGGTCGGCGAAGAGGACGACCTCCTTCGCGCCCGCGGCCAGGGCGGCCCGGCTCACCTCGACGGTCACCGCCGCCGCGTAGCCGTGCCCGCGCAGCCGGGCCGGGGTGTACACGGGGGCCACCCGGATCTGATCGGCGACCATCGCGGTCGCGCCCGCCATCGAGACGGGTGTGCCGTCCGGGGCCTCCCAGAACGTGATGCCCGCGCGGGCGATCCGCGCGTCGGCCCAGGAACCGGCGTCCATGGACTGGGCGATTCCGACGGCGGCGGTGAACTCGCGGTACCAGTGCATGAGTTGCTCGCGGTCCTGAGGGCCCGCGATGCGTGCCCTACCGCCCGGGAGCGGCTGGGCCGGGGCGAGCTCGCCGAGTCGGTACAGGCGGGGGCGCTTGTGGAGGGTCGGTGTCGCGCCGGTGTGCCGCTGCCAGGCCTCGGCGAAGGCGGCGGCGGTGTCGTGGTCCGCGTTGACGCCGGGGAGGCGGTGGCCGAGGCCGGCCAGGCGGGTCGCGAGGCTGTCGGCCTGCTCCGGGGTGAGGCGGGTCGGGCTCAGGCTCTGGGGCGGGGTGCGCAGGCAGGCGGCCCGGACCTCGCCCGCCTGCCTCAGGAGACCGAAGACGGGAGCTTCGGGGCCGTACGTGTGCATCCCGCGCACGCGCAGTGTCTCGGTCACCGTGAGCGCGACCGTGTGCAGCGCGGGGCGCGTGCGCAGGAAGTCCCCGCTCCGGGCGAGGAATTCGTCGAGGTCTTCGGTGAGGTGCCAGCCGTCCGAGCGCATGCTTCATGGTTCCGTATGCCGCGGTCGCGCGATAGCCGTGCCCGATCTTGATCACGGTTATGAACTGGCGTGAGATGTACAGGACATGAATCGGGTCCGGTCTGCCGGGTGTCGGAAAGCGGCTCGGCCGCGTCCGGTTGTGCCCCGCAGGTATGTCGTCGATGTGCCAGGAGGGTCGCGTCGCCCTGTGGGGTGTGCAGGATCGGGTTCGTCCGGCAGGGGCTCCGCGTCCCCAAAAAGCCCGCAGGGCAAGGGAATTCGCGATTCCGCTCAGGTGGACCTCGACTGGAACGGGGCGGTCCGGATCTGGTCGGGTCGAAGGGTGATTGGGCGTACAACCATCCGGGAGTGACGGGTGTCTCAGGGGTGAGTTCTGAGCCCATGCTATGCGTGTGGGATTTCGCGCGCCATTTCCTGGTCATAAACCTGATGGGAATTCGCATGTCTGAACGTGTCGTGACGGGCGTGGGGGCAACGCCCGTCACCGCCCGCAGATCGTCGTCGGCAGCGGGACAGTTAGCCGTCGGGCTGCGCAGACCGTTCTCCTCGCTCGCCCCGGCCGGACAGCGGTCGGGAACCGCCGCGGCGCAGGCGAAGCGCGCCGCCGCGGGCGGACGGGGTAGCGGCAGGCTGTACGCCATCGACGGGCTGCGCCTGCTGGCCGCGCTGATGGTGGCGGTGCATCACTACGCGGGCACCTGGCGGGTCGACCAGCCGGCCAACCTCATCTGGAACAGGCCGGTGTCCGACATCATGCCCACGGTGTTCCGCTTCGGCGCCTACGGCTGGATCGGCGTCGAGATCTTCTTCGTGATCAGCGGCTTCGTCATCTGCATGTCGTGCTGGGGCCGCACCCCGCGGCAGTTCTTCGTCTCGCGGGTCATCCGGCTGTATCCCGCGTACTGGGTCGCCATCGGGGTCACCACGGCCGTCGTGATGGCCCTGCCGGGAGTGTGGGAACCGCAGCGGACGCGCGAGGTCCTGCTCAACTTCACCATGCTGCAGTCCGGTTCGGGCGTGTCGAACATCGACGGCGTGTACTGGACCCTCTGGTCCGAACTGCGCTTCTATCTGCTGTTCCTCGCGGTCGTCGCCACCGGGCTGACCTACCGCAAGGTCGTGGTGTTCTGCTGCGTGTGGGGCGCCGCCGCGATGATCGCCCCGGCCTCCGGGTTCCGGCTGCTGGTGCTGGCGGCCAACCCGCAGGGCGCCTGGTACTTCATCGCCGGGCTGGCCCTCTATCTCATGCACCGCTTCGGCCAGGACCTGCTGCTGTGGGGCATCCTCGGCATGGCGTGGCTGATGGGCCAACTGGAGCTGGGCAACCGGATCGACCACGTCGAGCGCGTCTCCGGCTGGCGGGGCAGCGTACTGATCTTCAGCCTGTTCCTGCTGGTCATGGTGGCGATAGCGCTCGGTGCGACCGACCGGGTCCACGGCAAGTGGCTCGTCACCGCGGGCGCGCTGACCTACCCCTTCTACCTGATGCACTACGCGGCCGGTACGACGCTGATCAACCGGCTGCGGGACACCATGGACGCCCGGCTGCTGGTCTTGACCGTCATCGCCGGATTCCTGGTGCTGAGCTGGCTGGTGCACCGCCTGGTCGAACGACCGCTCTCCCGACTGATGAAGAGAGGTCTGGACACGTCGTTCGCCCGCCTGCGCAACGCCGGGAACGCGGCCTGACCCAAGGGCACCCGGCGCGCCGCCCCGGTGCCCGGCCCTGGTCCGGCCCGGACGCGCGGCCCTGGTCCGGCCCGCGGGCCCGTCGGGTGCCGTGCAGGGCACCCGGCGGAGCTTCAGGACGCCGTCACCCGTGGTCGGCGCAGCAGGGGGTGGGGTTGGGCACCTCGAACGGGGCGAGCGCGCCGCCTACGGCCGGGACCAGGGCCAGGGCGAGCCGGCCGTCGCGCCACTCGGGGCGCACATGGCCGCGGGTGTGTACCGCGGTGGCCGGGTCGGGCCCGCCGCCGTCCGCCGACGGCGCGCCGACCACGACGACCTGGTCCACGGCGCTCAGGCCGAGCAGGTCGGCCACGGTGACGGTCCCGGCGAGAGCGTCCACGCCCGGATACGACACGGCCCGCCCGGCCCGGCGACCGGCATGTTCCTCGGCGGCCAGCCGCGCCGCACGGGCCGCCTGCGGCGAGCCGTGCGTCCGTTCCCCGAAGGCGGCGCCGGTGTCCGGACCCGCCCAGTCGACGACACGCGTCCACGCGGCCTCCGCCGCCCCGCCGTCGGGCAGGGCCAGCGACACGGCCGTGCTGCGGCGCTCGTCGGTGCGGATCAGATGGGTGCAGGCGACGGTGCCCGGCGGGAGGCCGAACCCGTCCACCAGGTGGTGGATCAGGTGATCGGCCTCCCGCAGGTTCGCCGAGCCGGCGTCCACCCCGATGACGGTGTGGACGCCGGCGGCGCCGTGCGCGCGTGTCATGAGGGCAGGACCCACATCGGGTTGGAGTAGAACCACAGGTCCTTCCACGGGTCGGCGTCGCCGATGACGTCCATCGCCGGACCTGCCGGGTCGACGGCCGCGCCGCGCAGGCCGACCGCCGAGCGGTTGCCGTCGGTGCCGCGCAGCCGCAGGTACACCGGCTTGTCCACCCGGCCGAGGGAGTAGGTGAGACGCACCGCGCCGGTGGACTTGTTCACCTCGAAGGACTTCACGACCTTGGTGGCCGGGGTGACGAACGTGTCCTTGTCGGCGACCGGACCGGTCACGTCGCCCTGGACGACGTCGACCCGGGCCAGCTTCGGCACGAACTGGGCCCAGTTGGGGCCGTTGGCGAGACTGATCTCGACGACCAGGTCGACCTGGCTGCCGCGGCGCACGGTGAGCACACCGCCCAGCGTGACCGCGCGGCTTCCGGAGCGCAGCTGCGCGTTCAGGCCGCTGATGAGCCCGCCGTGGTCCACCCACACCCGGCCGGCCCGGATGCCGTCCATGACCGCCTTGTACGAGAAGGAGGCGGCGCCGACGTGCGTGCGGGAGTACTGGCCGGGCCAGAAGTCGGTGTCCGTGACGTTCAGGGTGCCACCGTAGACCGGGTCCTCGTAACGGCCGTTGGCGTTGAAGTCGCCGTTGGGGCCGCGGACCGCGGTGTCGGCGTACACGTTGTGGGAGTCGGAGTTCGCCGTGACCCACCACGGCTTGCCCTCGGCCAGCAGGCTGTCCCACAGACCGCCCACGGTGGCGGTCATCCAGTCGAAGCCGCCCCAGGTGCGGTAGCTCTCCAACGGGTACCCGCCGAAGGAGTCGGCGCTCGGGCTGTTGTCGTAGATGCCACGCCCGGAGCCCGCGCCCAGCGGGGCGGGTATGCCGGCCGCCTGGTGGCCGGGGGCGCCCTCCATGCCGACGGCGATGGTCGGCTGCGCGTCACGCCAGCCGCGGATCTCGTGCGGGGAGTCGATGCCCTTGCGCGCCGGGTGGTTGGCGAGGAACAGCACGTCCTTCACCTTGCGGCGCTGCACCTGCTCGGCGAGGAAGTTGAGGCCCGAGATGGCGAGCGCCTCGTTGGCCGGGCTGCTGGCGGAGGCGCCCTTGACGCTGCCGTCGAAGGAGTTCTCGAACTCCTTCAGCACCGCGACCTCGTTCTTGCCCGGGTGCACGAAGACGGTGCCGTGCTCGGCGGCCGGGATGTTCCACTCCAGACCCTGGAAGACGAGCGTGTCGTCGATCTGGTCACGGGCCGCGACGATGTCCGGGTTGACCTTCTCCACACCGATCTTGGCGTGCGCGACGCTGCCGTGGTCGGTGATGACCATCCAGTCCAGGCCGTGCGCGTTCGCCTGGCGGACGTGGTCGATGACCCGGTACTTGGCGTCGGAGCTGTACTGGGTGTGGATGTGGTGGTCACCGGCGAGCCACAGGTAGCGGCCGGAGTGCGAGTCGTGGTGCGCCGCCATCGACTCGGGTGCCGCCGCGGCGGCCTGGCCCGCACCGCCCAGCACGCTGCCCGCCGCCAGACCGGCACCGAGCAGACCCGTGCGGCGCAGCATGGAGCGCCGGGAGAGCTGTCCGGGGGTCAGTTCCTCGTCCGGGACCGACAGGTCGAGGGCCGGCGGCAGCGACGTGGCCTCGCCGCTGTCGTGGTGATGGTGGTGGTGACCGTGACCGTGGTCATGGCTATGGCCGTGACTCATGCTCAACTCCCGCTGCTAACAAGGGCGTACACGCCGGGGGACGTGCAGAGTCTGAGAAGCCTTCGTGAACGCAGGGGTGCGGGATGATGGTGACATCAAGAACGAAGCATGTGCAGCGAGAGCAATTCGGCCACCTGGGCGTGAGCGGTCCGGCACCCGCCCGTTCGGCTCCGCGTGCAGCCGAACGGCGGCTCTGCTAAGCGGACTTGCCGATGTCGTCGTGACGCGCGACGAACCGTGCCCGGCCGCCCTCGACGTGGTACAGGAACCAGCCGCCGTCCTCGCCGGTCTCCAGGTACTGGGACTGACTCTCGTAGCTGATCCGCCTGGTGACGCCCTGCCAGGGTGCGCGCAGGAGTTCCGCGCGCAGCGACTCGCGCTCCGCACCGCCGGGCGTGGCGAGGCCGTGCGCGGCGTAGCGGACGGCGTCGTACGCCTCGGCGGCCCACGGCGGTGTGGCGGTGCGGTGCCGGGACCGGTACGCGGCGGCGAACGCGCGGGTGCGGGGATCGGCGTCCGCGTCGACGTACGCCGTACTGATCCACCAGCCCTCGCCCGCCCGCAGGAAGGACGCGGAAAGGACGTGTTCGCAGGCGGCCCGTACCCCTCGGTGGCCGGCCGCGGTCAGCGCCCGCGCGCAGGCGGCGGCGCGGTCGGGTGTGACACCCGCGAAGAGCACGGCGTCGTCCGGGCGGGCCGCGATGCCGTGCGCGGCCCCGGTGAAGCCGTCGCCCGCCGGCACCTCCACGACGTCGACCCTGCCGTCGAGTTTGCCGTGCACGGTGACGATACGGACGGTCGCCAGGCTCTCGTCCTCGTCGGCGAGATCACGGACGACGACCGTACGGGCGGGCCGGACGACCCGGTTGAGGTAGCGCACCACAGCGCCGGGGCCGGCGGTCCGGGTGGAGCGCAGGATCAGGGAGCTGGTGGTGTGGACGACGTTCAGTTTCTCGTCGTCGGCCCGGGTCACCAACAGGCACACCCCTGCCTCGGTGCACACCGGCACGGCCGCGGGTACCACCGCGTTGGTGCCCGCGGCGATCACGGCGTGCAGGTCCGGCTCGCCGGACAGCCGGGCCGCACCGGCGGCGGAACCGGCCGCTGTGCCCCGGTCGTCGGCCGTCCGCAGCACCAGGTCGAAGACCCGGTCGGCCCGGCTGTTGTGCTCGTCCACCGCGATGCGCGCGCCGCGTTCCTGGGCCAGGACGGCCGCGGTGGACCGGTCGCCCAGCAGGCCCACGGCCCGGACCGGCCGCGCCGCCCCGGCCGCCGCCCCGGACCGCCCCCAGCGCCACCACGCGCCCGCGCCCCCGGCAGCGGCGACGCCGAGCGCGGCCGACGCGACGATCAGCCGCCGCGACGGCCGGGACGGGCCGTCCAGGACGGGGGAGTCGGCCCCGGCCAGTGCGGTCGGCTCCGGCACCGGCAGATCGAGGACGGCCGCGGCCCGGTCGGCGACCAGCGCGGGCAGCCCTTCCGGCAGCCACCAGCGCGTGCCGAACGCGCCGAACTCCGCGCGGAGTTCGGCCACCGTGGGCCGCTGTGCGGGCTCCTTCGCCAGACAGGCCCGCAGCAGCGGGGCGAGTTCACCGGAGACGCCGTCCAGGTCCGGTTCCTCGTGCACGGTCCGGTACAGCACCGCCGCCGCGCCCCCGGTCCCGAACGGCGGCCGTCCGGTGGCGGTATGGGCCAGTACGCAGCCGAGCGAGAAGACGTCGCTCGCCGGTCCCACCACCCTGCCGCGGGCCTGCTCGGGCGAGAGATAGCCGGGCGATCCGACGACGGAACCGTCCGTGGTGAGCGCCGTCGCCCCCACGGCCCGCGCGATCCCGAAGTCGATCAGGCGCGGTCCGTCGGCGGCGAGCAGCACGTTCGCCGGCTTCACATCACGATGCACCAGCCCGGCCCGGTGCACGTCCTCCAGTGCCATGGCCAACGCGGCTGCCAGTGTGCGCAGTTGGGGCACCGGCCAGGCCCCGCGCAGTGCCAGGGCCTCGGAGAGCGGCAGCCCCGGTACGTAGGCGGTGGCCAGCCACGGCGACTCGGCGTCCGCGTCGGCCGTGAGCACCGGTACCGTCCACCGGCTCGACAGCCGGGACGCCAGCTCCGTCTCCCGGCGGAACCGGGCCAGGAAGCCGGGGTCCTCGGCGTACTCCGCACGGATCACCTTCAGCGCGACCCAGGCGCCGTGCGGCGAGCGCGCCAGGTAGACGACGCCCATACCGCCGGCTCCGAGCCGCCCGACGAGCCGGTGCCCGCCGAGCGACGACGGGTCGGCGGGCAGGAGCCGCTCCAAGTCCGCTACCCCTTCGCCTGCTTCGGCATGATCGGCCCCAGCTGCACGAAGCGCCCGCCGTCTACTTGATGCACATACGTCTCGCTGCCCATGGTCTGGGAGGTGGAGTCGAACTGGTTGTAGGTGTTGAACGTGTACGTGCGCGAGATGCCGCGGAAGGTGACCTTGTGGAGCCGTTCGGCGAGCTCGACCCGGTCCGGTCGCCCGCCCCCGGACGGCACGGTGCCGGCGAACTCCCGCAGCAGCATGCGGACACTGTCGTAGGCCTCGGTGCCGTACGGATCCGGGGCGCCCCCGAACCGCTTGCGCCAGGCGGCGGTGAAACGCTCGGCCTCCTTCGTCCGCAGCACGGTCGGATCCACGGCGGGCGTCACGACCATCCAGCCCTCGCCCGCCGCGCCCGCCAGCGCGGGGAAGCCGGATCCGTACAGCAGAGCCGACATCCAGCGCGGACCCGTGAAGCCCGCCGAGCCGAGCTGCCGCGCGGCGCTGACGGTCGCCTCCAGCGGCCCCAGGTACACGAAGTCGTCGATGCCCTCGGCCAGCAGCCCGCGTACCGCCGCCGGACCGTCGTCGGTGCCTTCGGCCACGACCCGGGGCACCACCTCGCCGCCGAGCGTGTCGCGCCACTGGGTGACCAGAATGGACCCCTGGTCATGCATGACGGATCCGCCGGAGCGGTCGATGACCACGCCCACGCGCCCCAGCCTGCCGGACGCGAACGCGTGCAGCGCGATCGCCGTGCCCGTCGCCTGATGAGGCGCCCCGGTCTGGAAGGTGACCGTCGGGGACCAGACGTAGTAGTCGTTCTGGCCGGTGGTGCTGGAGACATGGGTCAGTCTCGCCGCCGCGTACACCCGTGACGCGGCCCGCAGCGTCAGCTCGGTGACCGGGCCGAACACGGCGACGACGGCGCTGTCCGCGGCGAGAGCGTGCGCGACGGCGGTGGCCCCGTCCACCGTTCCGCCGTCGTCGAGGACCCGCACGCGCAGGTCGAAGGCGCGACCGGCGGTCGCGTTGTGCTCGGCGACGGCCAGCCGCGCGGCACGCTCGCAGGCCCGGCCCAGGTGCGCCGCCGCCCCGCTGCGGGTGACCTGCACCCCGAGCACGTACGACGGACGGGCGGCGGTCTTCTTCTCGCCGTCGTCGCCGCCCGTCGCCCACAGCGCCGCCCCCGTGCCGCCGCCCGCCAGCAGCAGCGCGCCCCCGGCGATCAGGAAGCGGCGACGGGACGTGCGCGGCCGCGGCGGCGTCTCGGGGTCGTCCACCACTGTGGGCTCGATGTCCGGCAGGGCGAGACTCTCCGCCGAACGCGCCGCCACCGTACGGGCGACCGGGTCCGGCAGCCAGGCCGAGGGCGACTCGGGGGCGTCCTCGGCGAGCCGCAGCCGAAGCTCCTCGGCGCTCGGCCGGGCCTCGGCGTCCTTGGCCAGGCAGGCGGTCAGCGCCTCGCGCAGTTCACCGGTGACCCCGCCGAGGCCGGGCTCGTCGTGGACGGTCCGGTACAGCAGCGCGTCCGGGGTGCCCGTGCCGAACGGCGGCCGCCCCGTCGCGGCGTAGGCCAGCGCGCAGCCCAGCGCGAACACATCGCTCGCGGGCCCCGCCTCCTCGCCCCGGGCCTGCTCGGGGGCGAGGAAGCCCGGCGTCCCGACCACCAGGCCCGAGGCGGTCAGCACCGTGTCGTCGGCCGCCCGCGCGATCCCGAAGTCGATCAGGCGCGGGCCGTTCACGGCCAGCAGGACATTGCCCGGCTTGACATCACGGTGCACCAGACCGGCCCGGTGCACGGCGGCCAGCGCCTCGGCCAGCAGCGTCCCCAGCACCCGTACGGTGGCCGCAGGCAGCGGACCGTGCTCACCGACGGCCTCCGCGAGCGAAGGCCCGGCCACGAACGCGGTCGCCAGCCACGGGTCGTGCGCCGTGGCGTCGGCACCGAGCACCGGCACCACCCAGGCACTGTCGACCCGCCGCGCCGACTCGGCCTCCCGCGCGAACCGGGCCCGGAAGCCGTCGTCCAGGGTGTTCTCGGCCTGGATCACCTTCACGGCGGCCAGCGCACCCGACTCGGAGCGGCCCAGATAGACCACCCCCATCCCGCCCGCACCCAGCCGCCGCAGCAGCCGGAAGCCGCCCACGGAGGACGGGTCGGACCGACGCAGCCCCTCACTCATCGCCCGCACCCCTCGCCTCGTCGCCCACGGCGCCCGAGCCGTCCGTGGCCGACGCGTCCTTGCCGGCGGGACCTCCGCCGGTGTTGAAGCGGTCCACGTTCGCCGTCACGAAGGCGACCCCCTCCAACGCCTGCTGGGTGACCTCCGTCTGCTCCTGCTCACCGGCACCGGCGGCGTGCCGCACGGTCGCCGCCACCGTCACCGGGCCGAGCCGGTGCTTGAACCAGTCGAACCGCCGTGGCTTGCCGTCGCCGTCCACGACGTACTCGCCGAACTCGCTCAGATCGTCGTCGGACGTCGCCGTCCGCTGCTCGCTGTACGGGTCGCCCCGCGAGGCCATGCCCTGCACCCGCTCCGTCGCGTTCAGCTGCTGCACCGGACAGCGCAGGGGCTCCTCCAGCGACACCGCCATGTCCCGGCGCGCCTGGACCGCCGACGCGTGCACGGTGACCGTGAGCGACACGTAGACCGCGCCCTTCCCGTCCCGGGGCGGACGTACGAAACCCCGGGTCAGGCTGGCCAGCACGGTGCCGGGGAGCGGATCGCGCCGCCACACGCAGTCGTCGCCCAGCACCGCCCAGGTGGCCGGGCCCGCCTCGTACGGGACCCGCTTGCGGAATCCGGGGCCGAAGTAGTCCGGCTGCACCGTCAGACCACGGACGAAGGCCGCCGCATCGGCCCGCGTCTTCGGCGCGTCGGACTCGGCCAGCGTGTACGGACTGTCCACCGTCGTCGCCGACGGGGACGGACTCGCACTGCCGTGCCCGCCCGCGCTTGCCCCGCCCCTCGGCGTGGCGTCCCCGTCCGTCTTCCCGCCGTTCGTGCATCCCGCGAGCAGCAGCGTCACCGCCGCCGCGGACAGGACCGGTCCATGTCCACGTCCCACCACGCTCACCCCCAGCACACCTGCCGTGCGGTCCCTCCGCCGGGACTCCTGGGTGAACGCTAGCGTCACGATGCGTCAACTGGACTCTAGGGACGCTGAGTTGGGGTGAACAGTGACTCCTCGGCTATCGCTCGGTGACACTTCCGGGCCCAGCCCTCCGGCCGGTGCGAGCGACCGTGTCCGATCGGCGGACGATCGGCGGACGACCGGCACGGGCCGATCCGTCGGCCGCTCCTCAGCGCCCCAGCCAGTGCGGCCGCCGCTTCTCGGCGAAGGCGTGCGCCCCTTCCTGCGCGTCCTGGGAGGCCAGGACCGGTGCGACGATCTCGTCCTGCTGACGGAAGGCGTCCTGGTCGTCGAACGCGGTCCGTGCGTCGACGGCCCGTTTGACGGCCGCGATCGACAGCGGGGCGTTGCGTGCGATGTGGGAGGCCAGCTCCAGGGCCCGGCCCAGTGCGCCGCCGGGTTCGGTGAGATGGTTGACCAGGCCGAACTGTTCGGCCCGGGTCGCCGACAGGGGATCACCGGTGAGCAGGATCTCCAGGGCGATGTTCCGCGGTATGCGTTCCGGCAGCCGCACGATGCCCCCCTCGGGAGGGACGAGGCCGAAGGTCACCTCGGTCAGACCGAAGGTGGCCTCCCGGGAGGCCACGATGAGATCGCAGGCCAGGGCCATCTCGGTGCCGCCGCCCAGCGCCCAGCCCTCGACGGCCGCGATCAGCGGGGTGGCCAGGGCGACGCGAGTGAGCCCCGCGAACCCCCGGCCGGGGATGACCGGGCTGTCCCCGGCCGCGAATGCCTTGAGGTCCATGCCGGCGCTGAAGATGCCCCCGGCGCCGGTGAGCACGCCGACCGTGAGGTCGTCGCGGCTGTCGAGCAGGTCGAAGGCATCGGCCAGCGCCCGCGCGGTGGCCCCGTCGACGGCGTTGCGCCGCTCGGGGCGGTCGATGGTGATCACCAGGACGCCGTCGTGCTCATCGGTCCGTACGGTGCGCGGGCCGGAGGCGTGAGTGTCTGCCATGGCGATGGTTCCTTGTCTTGCGCACGGTCTGCGACGACGCCGGCCGCGGCGGCGGCCGTCGCGGGGACGGGCATCGGTGAGGCGGTCATCGCAGGGACGGCCGTCGCGGAGGCGGTCATCGCGGAGCCGATCCCGCGTCCGCGGAACGCAGGGGCGGGATCGCCCCCGAGGCCAGCAGCTCCTCGACCCCCGCGGTGTCGAAGCCGAGTTCGGCGAGCACGTCCTGGGTGTGCTCGCCCAGGTCGGGAGCCGGGCGCGGGGGGACCTTCCGCTCCTGGTCCAGGTGTACGGGGCTGTCGACGGTGAGACGGGAGTCGGTGCCGGTGGCTTCGATCGGCACCAGAATCCCGTTGGCCAGGAGCTGAGGGTCGCGCGCGCTCTCCTCCAGCGTCTGCACGACCCCGTACGTGATGCCGGCGGAGTCCAGCAGCTCGCGCCATTCGGCCAGCGAGTGCCGGGCGAACGCCCGGTCCAGCAGGTCGACGATGTCGGCGGCGTGGGCGTGCCGGCTCGCGGTGTCCTGGAAGCGCGGGTCCTCCACGGCCTCGGGATGGCCGATGGCCTGCAGGAACAGAGGCACCTGCTTGTCCTCGTTGACGAAGGCCAGCAGCAGCCAGCGATCGTCCGCGGTGCGGTACACGTTCGCCAGCGCGTTGGGCGGATGGAACCGGTCCACCGGACGGGGGTTCTTCCCGCCGACCAGCATCGCCTGGAGCCACACGCCCGCCGACCACGCTCCCTCGGCGATCAGCGAGGCGCTGACCCGCGCCCCCTGACCGGTCTTCTCGCGGCGGTAGAGCGCGGTCATGATCCCGGCGAACAGGGTGATCGCCGTGGCATGGTCGCCCGCGCCGGAGACATTGATCGAGGGCGGGGCGTCGTGCTGGCGGGTGAGGTCCATCAGACCGCTGCGCGCCCAGTACGCGGTTGCGTCGAAGCCGGGCAGATGGGCGTCCGGGCCCGTCTCGCCGAAGCCGGTGACGTCCGCGTAGACGAGCCGGCTGTTGAGCGGGGCCAGGTCCTCGTACTCCAGATGCAGCTTGGCCCGGGTCGGCGGCGGGAAGTTGGTCACCAGTACGTCGGCCCACCGCACCAGCCGCTCCAGGACCGTCCGGGCCCCGGGCGACTTCAGGTTCAGCTCCATGCTGCGCTTGTTGCGGTTGTCCAGCTGCCACGCGTAGTTGACGCCCTCGACCCTGGGGTTCGGCGGGAACCTGGTGAAGGCCCGGTACGTGTCGCCCACGCCCGGTGGTTCCACCTTGACGACATCGGCTCCGAAGTCGGCGAGCACGGTGGCCGCGGCGGGTCCGGCGATGAAACTGGCGAGGTCGACGACGTGCAGTCCCTCCAGCAGTGGTGTGTCTTCCATGAAAGATCCTCCTTCCGCCCCTCCCCGGCCTCCGCCGGCGGGTGGCCCGGCGGAAGCCGGCCGCGCCGCTCAGTGGCCCGGGGCCATCGGGACGAAGGCGTTGTAGCCGGTGATGTCACGGCCGACGATCAGTGCCTGCACCGTGTCGGTGCCCTCGTAGGTGTCGATGGCCTCGATGTCGCACAGGTGCCGGGCCACGTGGTAGTCGAGGATGATGCCGTTGCCGCCGAGCATGTCGCGGGCGTCGGCGAGGATGGCCCTGGCGCGCTCGGTGTAGTGCATCTTGGCCAGTGCCACCCGTGGCATCGAGTACTTGCCCTCGTCCATGAGCTGGCTGAGCCGGTACTGCATGCACAGCATGTCGGTGATGTCGGCCAGCATGCGCGACAGGCGGTACTGGATGAGCTGGAAGGCGGCCAGCGGCACCCCGAACTGCTTGCGCTCCTTGGCGTAGGCCAGCGCTGTCTCGTAGCCGGCGACGGCCGCTCCGATCGCCTCCCACGCCACACAGAAACGGGAGGCCAGCAGGACCTTCTCGGTGTCGCGGAAGGTGCTGACGTTCGCCAGGCGGTTCTCGGCCGGCACGCGGACGTCGGTGAGGGAGATCTGCGCGTTCTGCACGCAGCGCAGCGCCGTCTTGCCCGTGATGACCTCGGCCTCGAAGCCCGGGGTGCCCTTCTCGACGATGTAGCCGCCGACGTGGCCGTCCTCACCGCGGGCCCAGATGATCACGTGGTCGGCGAAGGTCGCGTTGCCGATCCACCGCTTGTGGCCGTTGAGCACGTACGCGTCGCCGTCACGGCGCGCGGTCGTCTCCAGCTTGACCACGTCCGTACCGTGGGCGGGCTCGGTCAGGCCGAAGGCGCCGATCTTCTCCAGGCGCGCCATCGGCGGCAGGAAGCGCTCCTTCTGCTCCTCCGAGCCCAGAAGCGCGATCGACGTCATGGCCAGAGCCGAGTGCACACCGCTGAACGTGGAGATGCTGAGGTCGCCCCGGGCCAGCTCCAGGATCACCATGCCGGCCGTCACGTTGCTCATCCCCGGGCAGCCGTGGCCCTGGATCTGGAAACCCATGATGCCCAGCCGGGCCAGCTTGGGGACGAGTTCGTGGGGGAAGTCCGCGCGCTCCCAGTAGGGGTTGATGATGGGGGTGACCTCCTGGTCCATGAAGTCCCGGACCTTCTGGCGGAGGGCTCGCTGTTCGTCGTCCAGCAGGTCGTTCAGCAGGAAGTAGTCCGTGTGCTCGGATCCGCCGAGGACCGGTGGCTGGACGACCGGTTTCCCGTTCGCGGACCCTACGGTGACGAGATCGATGCCTGCCGGCGCCGTGCCCTGCATCGCATTCATCTGTCCGCCTCCCTTCCGGAGTCCCCTCCGTGTTCCATGGCGTCGCCCCGCGTTCCCACGCTAGGAGACGTTGTCGGGGAAGCCATCGGACGCCGGACACGACATCTGCCGGGGATCTGGTGCCGGCGACCAAAGAACCCGGGGTGACGTCCCGGCCGGGACGTCCCGGCCTTGGTCCTGCCCGCTCGCGGACACCGGGGTAACGTGAATTCATGGGCGTCGGTGACACCGAGGCCATGATGCGCCTGTCGCTCGTGGCGTCGGCGCTGGGCGGACACGCCTCGGAGCTCGGCAGGGATGTCTGGACGCACATCGTCGCGGAGATACCGCAGCTCAGTGGCGATGAGGACATCCTCGGCCTGCTCCAGGCGAGCGTCTCCGAGAACGTCATCACGATGCTCCACATCCTCGAACACGACGTCTTCCCGGAGCATGCCGAAGGACCGGTGGCGGCATGGGAGTACGCCCGCAGGCTCGCCCAGCGCGACATCCCCATCAGCGCGCTGGTCAGGGCCTACCGGATCGGCCACTTCCATTTCCTGCAATGGCCGCTCGACGAACTCCGCCACCGGTTCCCCGAGGACGCGGTCTCCGCCGAGGCCACCCGCCGGATGCTGGCGGTCACCTTCGACTACATCGACCAGGTCAGTGAGCGGGTCATCGAGGTCTACCAGCTCGAACGCGACCGCTGGCTGCTGGGCCAGACCGCGGCCCGCACCGGACGGGTGCGGGAGATCCTCGGCGGGGACGCCGTGGACCTGGACTGGGCGGAGTCGGTCCTCGGCTACCGGCTGGGGCAGGGCCACCTCGGGCTGGTGCTCTGGCTGCCCGAGCGGTCCCACCGCGGGGCGGCGCTGGCCCGGCTCGACCGGCTGGCCACCAGGCTCGCGGCTGAGCTGGACTGCGGCAGACCGCTGTTCGTCGCCCGGGACGAGGCGCTGGCCTGGGTCTGGCTGCCGCTCGGTGCGCGTGGCGACGTCCCCTGGGAGGCACTGGCCCGCCTAGTCGAGGACGCGGACCCCACCGCCCTGGCGTGCGCGGGGGATCCGGAGCGCGGGGTCGAGGGATTTCGCCGCACGCACAGCCAGGCGGTGCGCGCACAGGACCTGGCGGTGGCCGCGGGCCAGGGCAGCCGGGTCACCCTGTACCACCAGGTCGCCCCGATCGCCCTGATGTGCAAGGACGTGGACGGCATCCGGGCCTGGGTGTGGAGCGTCCTCGGGGAACTGGCGGCCGACGACGAGCACTGCGCGCGGCTGCGGGAGACGCTGCAGATCTTCCTCGCCACCGGCGGCAGCTACACCGCGACCGCCGATCACCAGATCCTGCACAAGAACACCGTGCACTACCGCATCCGCAAGGCGGAGGAGGCCATGGGGCGATCGGTCCACGAACGCCGTACGGACCTGGGAGTGGCCCTCCTCGCCTGCCAGTACCTCGGCGCCCCGGTCCTGCGGGTGCCTCCACCATGACCCCTTGATCTGCTCTGCGCCGATCCAGGGCGGGCACGGCGTCGCGCGGAAGCCGGCGTGTCCTCAGCAGGAGGACGACGACGCGGACCGCGTCTCAGCAGGCCTGCAGGGGTTCCTCGCCCTCCGGCTCCGGGAGGATTCCCCGGGGTCGATGGACCACCAGGCTCGTGACCGCGTACGACATCTCGGTGACGTCGGGGTCCGGCGCGGGGTGGTAACGCCCGGCGCAGACGGAGAGGTTGACGATGAGGTGGGCGCGCCACCGGGAGCCGACGCCGCGTCCGTCGGCGAAGACCTGCCTGCCGTTCAGCGCCCAGATCACGCTGCGCGCGCCGAACGTCACGCTCAGGTCGACGACAGCGCCGGGGCGTACGGCCGCGTCACGTACGTAGGTGTACTCGCGGCGTACGTGGTTGCTGAGCTCCAGCAGGTCGGGGTTGTCCGGGTGGTACTCGAAGACGTCCACCTCGTTCCCGCCGTCCCGCCAGGTCCAGATCGCCGGCCACGCACCCGGCGCGGTGGGCAGCCGGACCGTGGTGTCCAGGCGGTCTCCGCTGCGGACCATGAAGCCCTCGGCGCTCTCCTCGGTGGTGAGCAGGCCCGTGTCCCACAGTCCGTCGGGCCGGCGGCGGGCGCGGAACGTGCCCGTGCGGGAGTACTCGGGGTCGGCGGTGAGGTGGTCCAGTTTGTTGTCGCCGGTATTGGTCGGGCCGCCGTCGGGATAGGCCCAGGAACGCCCCGCGACCCACTGGTGCGCGGAGCTGAAATCAGCTGTGAAGACGACAGAGCGCACGCAGGGGCTCCTTGTGGCGCCGGGAACCGCATCGGATGCCGGATTCATCCCCCGAGCGGCAACGGCCATGCGGTTACGGGGAGTGGAGGCCGCCGGATTCACCCGGGCGGGTGACGCCGTTCCGTGCCACGGAGTCCACCGGTCCGACGCCGGGAAGGAGCACGCTCCACGCACCGAACGGTGTGGGGAGGGGTCGGGGATGGAGTTCACGAAGCGGACCGGCCGGCCGCCCCTTCCGGCACCGGCCCGTCCCCTTCCCCCGCAGCGCGAGCGCCGGGGAAGGGGACGGGCGAGGGGCGCGACGGCGGCCGGCCGGGCGGCTCGTCCCGGGTGCCTCGAGGCGGGGCGGGTCAGGAGGCGACGAAGCGGGCGATCTGGCCGAGCACGATCGTGTCGGTGAGATAGCCGATGTGGGTCTGGCAGGCCACGTTGTTGTTCGTCGCGCCGTCCAGCTTCGTGCTGGTGTACGGGATGATGACGCCGTCGCACGCCGAGTACCAGGTGGCGTACTTGGTGGCACCCGGCGTCTCGTCGCCCGCGGTGATCTGGGCGATGAACGAGGAGCCCGGGTACATCTGCTGGCACGTCGTGTAGATCAGACAGGCGCTCGCGTACGTCGTGCCGTGGTTGGCGCCGGCGATCGAGGCGAGATGGCTGACGCTGGTGTTGCCGCCCAGCACCTTCAGGTAGTACTGGCTGACCAGGCCGCCCATCGAGTGGTTGACGATGGCGACCTTGCTCGCGCCGGTGCGCGCCTTCACGTAGTTGACGAAGGTGGCCAGGCCCTGCGCGTTGGTGATGTTGTTGCCGTAGGAGTCGTACTCGTAGGCGAACAGGTCGGAGCTGGACCAGCCGTTGGCCTGGAAGACGGCCATGGCGGTGACCCAGTTGGAGGCGTTGCCGGTGTACCCGTGGACGAACACGACCGGCGTGCTGGTCGACAGCGGCTGCGCGGCCGCGTCGGCCGCCCGCGTGGCGGAGACGGTCGTGGTTGCGGCGTCGGCCGCGCCGGCCGTCGACGCCGAGGAGAACAGGGTGAACGCGACCGCGCAGGCCGCGAGAACGCCGAGAAGCCGGCGTGGGGAACGACGACGCATGAAACCCTCCAGACGAGGATGCGGGTGCTTGACCCGACCAGAGTCGTGGGGCGGGACGCGGACGCCATCGGCTGAATCACCAGTGTGCGCGGCGGCCCCGGACGCTTCGGGACCCGCGGGCCGCCCGCGGATCCGCCGGTCTCACTTGAGGCCGCTGAGCAGCACGCCGCGGACGTAGTACCTCTGCAGCAGCAGGAAGAGGACCAGCACCGGCAGGACGCTCAGGACCAGACCTGCCATCACGATCGGCATCGTGCGGGTCGGGTCGACGTAGTCCTGGAGCAGCTGGATGCCGACGGGCAGCGTCATCACGTCCGGGTCGGCGGTCGAGACCAGCAGCGCCCAGATGTACTCGTTCCAGGCGTCGACGAAGGTGAGCAGACCGAGCGTCACCAGGACCGGCTTGGTCTGCGGCACCACGATCCGCCACCACACGGCGAACTCGCCGGCACCGTCGATCCGGGCGGCCTCCAGCACCTCGTCCGGGATCGAGACGACGAACTGACGCATCAGGAAGATCCCGAAGCCGTTGACGAGGAACGGCATGGCGAGCGCGCAGACACTGACGGTCAGCCCCGCCCCGCCGCGCCCGGACAGGTCGTTGCCGCCCGCCAGCGGCCAGTGCGCCAGGATCAGGAAGTGCGGGACGAAGAACAGGAACGGGGGGAACATCATCGTCGACAGCACCAGCCGGAAGACGAGATCCCGGCCGGGGAAGCGGAGTTTGGCGAGCGCGTATCCGGCGAGCGACGAAGTGAGCAGCACCGAACCGGTGATCAGGGCGGTGGCGACGACGCTGTTGCGAAAGAGCACCGGCAGATCGAGCTGGTCCATCGCCGCCCGGTAGTTGTCCAGGTCGAACGCCTCGGGCAGGAACCGGTACGGCAGGGTGCCGGACTCGCCGGGCCCCTTGAAGGACGTCATCACCATGTCGAGGAACGGCACCACCGTCAGTACGGCGCCGGTCACGACCACCAGATACGACAGCCACGGGAAACGGCGGCGGCGGATCACGCGTCCTCCCCGCTGCGCCGGAAGATCCACAACTGGAGCAGGGTGACCGCGAGGACCACCGCGAACAGCACGAACGCGGCGGCGCTCGCCGTGCCCCAGTCGCCGTAGGAGAAGGCCTGCCGGTACATCTCCAGGGCGGCCACGTCGGTCGCGTCGCCCGGCCCTCCCCGGGTCATCACGACGATCAGCGCGAACGACTGCAGGCCGGTGATGAGCTGGGTGACGCACACGAGCAGCAGGGACGGCCGCAGCAGCGGCAGGGTGATCCGGCGGAAGACGGTGACGGGCCCGGCGCCGTCGAGCGCCGCGGCCTCGTAGTACGACTCGGGAATGGACTTCAGCCCGGCCGTCAGGACGAGGATCGCCGTGCCGACCGACGCCCAGGCCTGTACGACCACGACCGAGGGCAGCGCGGTGTCCGGGTCCTGGAGGAACGCCACCGAGTCGAGTCCGAGGGCGTTGAGCACGCCGTTGACCAGGCCGCCCGGCTCGTACATGTACTTCCACACATTGCCGACGGCGACGACCGTCGTCACGATCGGCAGGAAGTACAGGGTGCGCCACAGCCCCTGGAACCGCAGATTGCCGATGCAGGCGGCGACGGTCAGCGAGCCGGCCAGCGCGAGCACCACCGTGCCCAGGGCGAACAGCAGCGTGTTGGTGAGGACGGGCGCCAGGAACGTCGATCCGTCCGCGAACAGAGCGGTGAAGTTGTCCGCGCCGGCCGGACGGATGTCGCCGAGGTCGAACCCCGACCAGTGCGACAGGGACAGCAGCAGCGCGAAGCCGAGCGGCAGGACCAGGAAGACGGCGAAGAACAGCAGCGTCGGCGCCAGGAACAGATAGGCCACGACGGTCTGGCGGCGCCGGGTCCGGCCGCGGGCCGGGACGGCCGGCGCTGCGGGCCGCGGGCCGTGCGCCCGCTCGGCCCGCTCCGGGGTCAGCACGTTCACCACGACCGCGACACCTCCTGGTCGACCTGACGGCGGACGGCGCGCAGCGCCTCGTCGACCGAGTGCTGACCGGTCCACAACGCCTCGATGTTCTTGCGCAACAGGGACTTGGCCTGCTGCGCGCCCGGTACGTTGGGCTCCGGGACGGCGTACGCCAGCGCCTCCCGGAACGGGCGCAGGTTCGGATCGCCGCCCGTGCCCAGCAGGGTCCGCATGTCGTCGGCCCGGCCGGTCAGGGAGCCGACCGACACCTGCAAGGAGCTCATCCGGGTCGCCACCGCGCCCTGCCGGGCGGTCCGCGCGCCCACCTTCTCGGCGTTGAGCCAGCGCAGGAACTCCCAGGCCTCGCGCGGGTGTTCACTGGCCGTGTTGACCCCCATCATGAAGCCGGTGCAGAGCGTCCCGGGCCGGTCGCCCGCCCGCGGGACGGGCACGGGCGCGACACCGACATCGCGGTAGTCCCGGCCCATCCCGGCCCGCAGACTCGCCGTCCACCAGCCGGCGCTGATCACCATGGCCGCCTGCCCGGACTGGAACGCCTTGTAGACGTTGATGCCGGGACTGCTCGCGCCGTTGACGACGAGACGGTGCTCCAGCTCGAACACGGCACGGCCGGCGGGCGAGTCGACGGCGGTGCTCCGGCCGTCCGCCGAGACGAACGAGCCCCCGGCCGCGTTGAGCAGCGCGAGGGTCTGGCCGACGGTGGTGGAGTCGTCGTACGTCGACAGCCCGAACCCCTGGACGAGCGTGTTGCCGTACCGGTCCCGGCGCGCGGTGCGGTACGCCGCCTCCTCCAGCTCCCGCCAGGTGCGCGGCGGGGTGCCGAGGCCGGCCGCGCGCAGCAGTCGCTCGTTGTAGTAGAGGGCGTACGTCTGCACCTCGGTGGGGTAGCCGTACACCCTGCCCCCCACCGACACGGCGTCGACCGCGGCCGTGCCGTAGCCGCGCCCGATCTCCTCGGCGTGCCCGGACGGCGCGGGCCGCAGGACGCCGGCCCGGACGAGCTGGCCGTTCCACAGACAGTACGGGTGGATGATGTCGGCGCCCTGGCCCGCGGCCTGCCGCACCATGAACGTGGTCAGCAGATCCGTGAACTCGACCGCCGTCGTACGCACCTTGACCCGGTCGTGGGTGGCGTTCCACTCGTCGACCGGGCCCTGGAGGGCGTCCTTGAGCTCGCCGCTCGCGTAGTGCGACAGCAGGGTGAGCACGATCGGATCACCGGGCCGTCCGCTGCCCCGGTACGGCGCGGCGCAGCCGGCGGCGAGCAGCGCCGAGGGCAGCGCCAGCGCGAAGTGACGACGACTCAAGCCGCGTTCGTGCGGCGGAGCTTGACGATCGGTCGACTCCAAGGGGCCCGGATCGGCGGTGCGGTGGGGCGGTGTCACCGGGTGGCCTCCCGGCGCATCACCCGGAACACCCGGGTCGTCTCGAACCCGGCCCTGCGGTACAGCCGGGCCGCAGGGGACCGCTCGCCGGTCCACAGGAACCACGCCGAGTGGGCGCCGCACGCCCGCATCCGCTCCAGCACCAGATGGAGCAGGACCCCGCCGAGTCCGTTGCCGCGCATCTCCTCCACGACACCGAACGGGCCGAACCGCTCGACCGTCGATGCGTAAGCCCCGTGCATCGCCCAGCCGACCAGACGGCCCGAAGGGGCCCGGACGACGACGATGAGGTCGGGCGGCGCGCCCGCGAGCAGGCACTCCCGGATCGCACGCGCCCAGTCCGGCTCGAAGCGGCTCCCGGCGAGCGCGACCAGCTCCACCAGGTCGTCGTCGGACGGAGTGGCGAACCGGTAGCCCTGCGCGGCCAGTTCCTCCAGGCGCCGCGCGACCTCCGCAGGCAGGCGGTAGCCGACCAGGCCGAGGTCCATGGCCGCCGCCTCGTACCGGGTGCGAAACCCCAGCGAGGACAGGAGTCGGGCCGCTTCCGGGTAGGCCGTTGCATCCAGGCCGGGGAGGACGTAGTTGGGGGTGTACGAGGAGAAGTCCACCCGGGTACGGCCGTGACCGTGCAGCCAGTCGAGGGCGTCGGTCAGCAGCCGCCGGCCGAGGCCCTGCCCGCGGGCGGCCGGGTCGACGAAGAAGAACGGGATCCAGCCCTGTCGCGGCTCCAGGTCGGTGCCGCACAACGGGGTCAGCCGGCGCACCGCGTAGGCGGCGCCGACGACCCGGTCTCCGTCGACGGCGATCCGCAGCCCCTCCGGATCGAAGTTGGCGTCGAGCAGCACCAGGGAGCGGAAACGGTCCCGGGTGACCGGGTCGGCCGGCAGACTCCGCCGCCACGCCTCCACCACCCGCGGGCCGTCGCCCACGCGAAAGCCGCGGATCCCGGCCCGGGACTGCGTGGCGAGACCGGTCGTCAACGGGTCGTCCGTGCTCATGCTCTGCCCCGTCCGCCGGTGACATCTCGTAGCGGTAGCTGGAAAATATTCTGTTATGTCCCGGAATTATGCAATTACGTTCCCATGGGACACGCCGGACGTTGCTCCACTCCTACCCGCGCCCGTTCGTGCCCTCGATCGCGCACGGTTCACCCGACGGTGAAGTCGGCCGCCTTGTCGTCCAGGGTGGTCGTGCCGTCCTTGGCGGTGGCCAGCACGGCGACGTGCCAGACACCGTGCGGCGACGACTGGACGTCCGACCGGGCGACCACGGCCGTGTAGGTGCAGCGCACGGTGTCCTGCCCGGAGGGCTTGCAGATCGCCGACTCCACGGCGGCCATGTCCTTCGCGGTGGGCCGCTTCTCGGCGAGGGAGGAGTTCTCCGGCCAGGCCAGCACCTTCACGCTCCTGACACCGGAGGACGCCGAGACGTCGGCGACGAAGGTCAGCGAGCCGTCGCGGCCGCCGACGGGAGCGGTGTAACGGGCGCTGCTGTCCGAGATCGCCGGCGGCTGATCCCCGGCGTAGGCGAGCGCCAAGGCACCGGCCCCCACGCCGCCGAGGACGACAACACCGGTGGCCACGGACAGAGCCATACGTCGGGACATGCGATTCTCCGTAACTGTGTCAGCTGCTTCGCGCTGCCGTTCCTCGACCGCGCCGTTGCATCGATACTCGCCGCGGGCGGTGCTGCCGGACATGAGCGCACATACTCAACTCCGCGTGAGTAACGGTGCTGTGCGGCCCCGGGGCGGTCCTGAAGCGTGCGGATGCGCGGCGTGCCACCCTCGTGGCCGCCGCCGAC
Organism: Streptomyces sp. NPDC107559; assembly: GCF_055657365.1. NCBI lineage: Bacteria > Bacillati > Actinomycetota > Actinomycetes > Kitasatosporales > Streptomycetaceae > Streptomyces > Streptomyces sp. NPDC107559. Next base: position 168,312 of record NZ_JBVKBD010000013.1, read on the forward strand.
GGCCGGTCCATACACTCGCCCGATGAAGGACATGATGAACGACATACAGTGCACCCGCTGCGGCACGGTGGGGCTGGAGCCGGGCTTCATCGAGGACTCGGGGCAGGGCGCCCGGGGCAACGCGCGATGGATCGAAGGCGCTCTTCAGCGAGGCCCGCTCGGCGGTGTCAAGAGGCTGGGCCGCCCGCGCTGGACGATCGAGGCCTACCGCTGCCCCGCCTGCGCGCACCTGGAACTGTTCGCCACGCAGCGCGAGTGAGACACCGGCCGGCGCCGTGACCCGGGTGAGCGGGGACGGCGGGTCCGGGCCAGGGTGCGCGTGGCGGCGGGCTGTTCTAGCGTCGGAGGTGAGGAGGGGCGGTTCCGCCCGGCGAACGGGCGGGTGCGGGCCCGGGCCCTGGGTGAGGTGTTGTACACCCGTCGTGTCCGCTGCTCGGCGCACCCGTCGTGTCCGCTGTTCGGTGTCGGATCCGCGAGTTCCACCGACCCTGGAGAGCAGGTACCAGCCATGCGTACCTCGGCCCATGCCGCCGGTGTCCTCACCGGTCTGATGCTTGTGCTCGGCGGCGCGGTCCTCGTCGCACCCGCCGCCCGGGCGGACATCCCGGCCTGTACCAACATGGTCCGGCAGACGGGCGTCGAAGTCACCGACACCGTGACCACGGCGTGCACCCGAGGTGTGCACGCCGACCTGCGGGGCTGTACCGACGCCCTGACCGCGCTCGGCGTGCCGGGCGGTGCCGCGACCGGCGCCTGCCGGATGGCTGCCAACCCCCCGCCCTGACGGCAGGCCGGCAGCCAACGTGCCCTGACGGGGGGCCTCAGCCGCGGTCGTGCAGCGCGACGGCCAGCGGTGCGGCGGTGAACATGGAGGAGTAGGTGCCGATCGCAAGGCCGATGAGCAGCGCCAGGGCGAAGTCGGTGAGGGTGTCACCGCCGAGGACGGCCAGCGCGGTCAGGACGAACGCGGCACCCGTGCCGGTGTTGACGGTGCGCGGCAGGGTTTGCAGGAGCGCCCGGTTGGTGATCTCGGCGAACGGCGTTCTGCGATGGTGGCCGAGTTCCCTGACCCGGTCGAAGACGACGACGGAGTCGTTGACGGAGTAGCCGATGACGGTCAGCAGCGCGGCCAGGAAGACGCCGTCGACGGGTTTGCCGAGCCAGGCGAAGACACCGGTGAGGATCACCACGTCGTGGGCGAGCGCCGCCACCGCGGAGGTGGCGAACAGCCAGCGGAATCGCACGGCCAGATAGACGAGTTGGGCGCCGAGGGCGACCGCGAGGGCGACGAGGGCGCCACGGCGGAGCTCCTTGCCGAGGCTGGGGCCGATGCTCTCGTCGCGGAGGACCTCGGCACCGCCGGCCAGGCCGCGGACGACCTCGGTGGCACCCGCCTTCTGATCATCCGTCAGAGGGCCTGTCCGTACGGTGAGTCGGTCGTCCCCGGAGGTCTGCACGACGGCGTCGGGAAAGCCCGCGTCGGCGAGTGAGGAGCGCGCCCGGTCGGGGTCGACGGCGGTGGCGGTGGTGTACTCGACGAGACGCCCACCGGTGAACTCGACGCCGAGGTCGAGACCGCGCAGCGCGATCCCGGAGGCGGCCAGGACGAGGGCGACGGCGGACGCGGCCAGCCATCTGCGCGGGTGGCGCATCAGCTGCGGGTTTCTGCGGCTGAGCCGGTCGCGGACGGCGCCGGTGTGCGCGACACCGAAGAGGCCGGGGCGCCGGCGTGCCCAGGAGCGGGCGGCGGCGTACTCCGCGAGCACACGGGTGACGACCAGCGCGCTGAGCATGGAGGCGAGCACGCCGATGCCCAGGGTGACGCCGAAACCGCGCACGGGTCCGGAGGCGAGGAAGAACAGCAGGCCGGCGGCGATGAGCGTGGTGATGTTGGAGTCGGCGATCGCGCTGAGTGCGCCGCGGAACCCGGCGGTCAGCGACGAGCGGGGGGTGGCGCGCAGGCGGGAGGCGTACTCCTCACGGGCGCGTTCGAAGACCAGCACGTTGGCGTCGACGGCCATGCCGATGGCCAGCACGAACCCGGCGAGTCCCGGCAGGGTGAGGGTGGCGCCGAGGGCGGCCAGGGCGGCGTAGGAGACGAGGCCGTAGCAGGCCAGGGACACGGTGGCCAGCAGGCCCAGGAACCGGTAGACGACGATGATGAACAGCGAGGTCAGCGCCGTGCCGATGACGGCGGCCCAGGCGCTCGCCGTGATGGCCGCGGCTCCGAGGGTGGGGCCGACCGTGCGCTGTTCGACGATCTCCACCGGCACGGGCAGGGCCCCGCCGTTGATGAGCAGAGCCAGTTCCCTGGCCTCCCCGTCGTCGAAGGAACCGGTGATCTGCGTGGAACCGCCGGCGATGCCGGAGCGGCAGGCCACGGACGGGTCGACCTGTGGTGAGGAGACGATCCTGTCGTCGAGGACGATGGCGACCCGGCGGGACGGATGCCCCGCCGGATGGCAGGCGGCCGCACCGGTCAGGCGGGCCCAGCCGTCCTTGCCGGAGCCCTCGAAGTCGACGGTGACGTGCCATCCGGCACCGCTCTGCTGGTCGAAGCGCGCGGCGGCCTTCCGGACGTCCTTGCCGGTCAGCGCGGCGGCCTCGAGGCGCAGAAGCTCCCCGGACTCGTCGGGCAGCACCAGCGGGCGGGCCCGACCGGGCAGCGGTGCGGGGACGTCGTCGGTGTCGGACGCGGTGCCGGCGACAGGGTGGAAGGTGAGCTGGGCGGTGCGGCCGAGGACCTCGGCGGCCTTCGCCGGGTCCTGCACACCGGGCAGTTCGACGATGATCCGGTTGCTGCCGGAGCCGACGATGCCGGGTTCGGCGACCCCGAGTGCGTCGATGCGGTCGCGCAGCACTTCGACGGTGCGCTCGACGGCGTCGCCGTCCGCGGCATCCGCGCCGTCCGCGTCGACGGTGTCGCCGTCCGCGGCGGTCGGCCTGGTCTGGAGGACGATCTGCGTGCCGCCGCGCAGATCGAGGCCGAGATGGACGGGCACCGTGAGCGCGACATACAGCGACACGGCGATGGCGGCGAGGGCGATCAGCCCTCTGAGGTGCAGGGATCGGTTCACGACGGTCCTTTGGCGGGCATGCCGCGGCCAGGGCGTGGTCCACGGCGGGGAAAGACGGGGGCAGCGAGCGCAGGGTCAGATGCCCGGCCGTCCTGGAGGTGCCCGCAGGCGGAGGTGGTGCGTCGGGTGGGTCGCGGTGGCCGCGGGCACCGCCGGGGCGGGCGCGTCGAGCGCGGGCGGCAGCATGCCGCTCGTACGGCCCGGGGTGCCGAGCGCGGGCGGCGGCGAGCGGCGCTCGCCGGGGGAGGGGCACTGGACGCGTGCCGCACCGGCGTGGAGGGCCGGATGCGGGTCGTCCACGTGGTGCCCGCGCTCGGCCCGAGCGGTCGCGGCAGCCGGTCCGGTCGCGGTCGGCGACGCGGATGCGGACGCGGATGCGGCCGGTGGCGCGGATACGGATACGGCCAGTGGCGCGGACACGGATGTGGACGCTGGCGCGGATGCGGATGCGGATGCGGATGCGGATGCGGATGCGGATGGTGGCGCGCCGACGGGTGCCGCCTCGGTGAGCAGGGCGGTGAGTGCGGTGAGTACGGCGAGAAGGACCGCGATCAGCGCAGAGGCCCCGGGGGCACGCAAGCGTGCCGGGGTGTACGAGGAGCGCGCCATACGTCGTCCTCGCTTCGGCTGCGGTGGGCGCTGGTCCTGGGGCGGTGCGCCTCAAGGCCCCGGCGGGGGAGTGGACGGCCGGAGCCTTGAGGCAGTCGGAAGGGGCCGGCGGTCAGGGTTCGATGAGGCCGGCCCGGATGGCATAGCGCGTGAGCCCCAGACGGTCGCGCATCCCGAGCTTGTGCAGGAGGTTCTCCCGGTGCCGGTGGACGGTCTTGATGCTGATGAACAGCAACTCCGCGATCTCCTTGGAGGAGTGGCCCTCGGCCACGAGCTTGAGCACCTCCTCCTCCCGGGGCGTCAGCACCTGGTCCGGGGGTTCCTCGCCGTCGTGGACACGGTCGAGGTAGTTGCGGACGAGGGCGGTGACCGCGCCGGGGTAGAGGAACGGCTCGTCGCGCATGGCGGCCCGGCAGGCGGCGACCAGGTCGCGGTCGGCCACGGACTTCAGCACGTACCCGCCGGCCCCGGCCTTGAGCGCCTGGAAGAAGTACTGCTCGTTGTCGTGCATCGTCAGCATCAGGACCCGCACGCCGGGCTTGACCGCGAGAAGTTCGCGGGCGGCCTGGAGGCCGGTCATCCGGGGCATCGCGATGTCCAGGACGGCCAGGTCGACCTGGTGGGTGCGGGCCAGGGCGACGGCCTCGGCGCCGTCCCCGGCCTCGGCGACGACTTCGAGGTCGGGTTCGCCGTCGAGGATGAGCCGCACCCCGCGTCGTACCAGCGCGTGGTCGTCGGCGAGCAGGATCCGGATCGTCGGTGTTTCGGTCATGGTCACGACTTTCTGGGGCTGGCGGGCACGGTCAGCCGGACCTGGGTACCGGCCGTCGGCCCGGAGGTGATGTCGAGCGCCGCCCCGATCAGCAGGGCCCGCTCGCGCATCCCGCGGATCCCGGCGCCCTCGCGGACGACGGCGCTCCCACGGCCGTCGTCCGCGACGGTCAGGACCACCGCGCCGTCGGCGTGGCGCAGGGTCACCTCCACCCGGCCGGCCTCGGCGTGCCGGGCGGCGTTGGTCAGGGCCTCCTGGACGACCCGGTAGAGCACGAGTTCCGTCTGCTCGTCCAGCGCGGGCAGCCCGGGGTCGAAGCGGCGCACCACGCGCAGCCCGGCGTGCGTGGCGAACTCGGTGGTCAGCGAGGTCAGGGCGCTGACCAGGCCGAGATCCTCCAGCACGCCCGGCCGCAGCCGGCGCACCAGCCGGCGGACCTCGTCCAGGCTCTCGCGGGTGATCTCCTGAGCCTGTTGCAGCTCACCGCGCAGCGGATCGGCCGCCGTGTCCGCCGCCCGTTTCAGCGCCAGCAGGATCGCGGTCATGCTCTGGCCGACCTCGTCGTGGAGTTCCTGGGCGATGCGGCGCCGCTCGGCCTCCTGCGCGAGCAGGACGCGGGCGCTGCTGGCGGCCCGTTCGTGTTCGAGGCGGTCGAGCATGGCGTTGAAGGTGCGGATCAGCTCGGCGATCTCGGTGTGCCCGCGTTCCGGCAGGCGCTGGCCGGGGCGCAGCAGGTCGACGGTGGTCATCAGCTTCGCGAGCCGGCCCAGGGGGGCCAGGCCGATCCCCAGCAGGGCGGCGTTGGCGACCAGCATGACGGCGAGGCCGGCCACGAGGATGACCGCCTCGGTCAGCACGACCGGTACGGACACCGTCACCGGGGCCCACAGCAGCAGTGCGGTGGCGGTACCCAGCACCACGGCGTTGAGGGCGAAGATCCGCCAGAACAGCGACACCGGGATGACAACCCTTCCTCGTGCGATACGGCTCTGTTTCCACTGTCGGTCACCGCTGTCGGTCACCGCGCACCCTGTGCCCGAGCCGAGGCCGCGGTTCCCGACCGGCCTGTGGCCACCCTCCCTCCGCCCCGCCCGGCCCGTCGATGGGCTCCAATGCCCATTTCCGCGGCCGGGCCGGCCCAGGTCGCGACGGGCTCGGCGCGGCGCCACAGATGGGTATCGCGCCCGATGGGTTTCGTACGGCGCCTCGACCAAGGTGGGGGCATGGACCACTCACCGTGACTTCGTGACTCCGCGACCCCTCGACCCCGGACCCCACGGTCCCGGTCCGGGGCGCGCCTCTCCGGTCCAAGGCTTCACGCCTCACCTTCAGCTCCGTACGTCCCCGTTCCGTCGAGGAAAGGACCCGTCATGTCGCTCGACACGCCCCGAACCGATCCCCGTCCCGTAACCCGATCCGCAGCCAGTTCCGAGCCTCGTCCCGAGCGACTGACCGCGCACGAGGCCCGGCAGCGACTCGAACACGAACGCAACTCCCGGCTGACGCAGCTGCGGGCCATCGCCGAGGCCGGGCCGAGCACGGGGGACCCGATGGCGGCCGCGCAGCGGGACACCGTGCAGCGTGTCCTCAAGGAGATCGACGCGGCGTTCACCCGCATCGAGGACGGCAGCTACGGAGACTGCGAGGGCTGCGCCAAGCCCGTCCCCGTCGAGCGCCTGGAGATCCTGCCGCACACGCGGTACTGCGTCCCCTGCCAGCGCGCCGCCGCCTGACCGGCGTCCGCCCAGTCTCCGTCCGCTGCCCCGTCCGAGGGGGGAATTGGTGAACCACCAGAGCACCCGCCACCGCAACACGACCCTGTCGATCGAGGACCTCGCCGCCCTGCGGGAGAACCTGCACGAGCAGCGTCTGTTCCGCCTGGAACAGCTCCAGCAGCTCTCGGCCGCCGCGCACCGCCCCCAGGCGCTGTCCGACCGGCGCGCCGCCTCCCAGACGGAGGTCCGGGTCAAGCTCGCCGCCTCCGCCCGGATGGTCCTCGCCGACGTCGAGGCGGCCCTCGTACGCATGGAGCAGGGCCGGTACGGCACCTGCCACCTGTGCCGCAGGCCCATCGCCCGGGACCGCCTGATCATCGTGCCGCAGGCCCGCTACTGCGGCCGCTGCCAGCAGGTGCGGGAGGCGGGCCGGTGACCGGAACACCCCGCCCGCGCTCCCGTAGCGCCCGGCACCGTACCCGGCCCTGCTGCCGGCAGTGCTGCGGCGTCGCCCTGGACCTGGGCAGCGTACGCACCCGGGTCTGGGCGTCCGGCCGGGGCGTGATCCTGGACGTGCCCACGGTGACCTTCCCCGGGGACGGCGGGCTGCACCCCATCCAGCGCGCCACCATCGTCGACGTCCCGGGCACCGCCCTGATGCTGGACCGTCTGCTCGGCCATCGGCTGCCGCACGCCGCCCGGCCCATGTTCATCCTGACCACACCCGTCCTGAGCGGACCGGCCTTCCGTGAGGCGGCCCGCGCGGCGGTGGAGCGGCTGCGGCCGCACGGCGTGCTGACCGTCCCGGCGGCGCGAGCCGTGGCCACCGCCGTGGGCGCCGATCTGAGCAGGCCGCTGCTCGTGGTGGACCTCGGGGCTCACGTCACCGAGGTCGTCCTGCTCACCGACGGCTTCGTGACCGACGCCCGCCGTACCGCCCTGGGCCTCAGCGACCTGGACAGCCGCACCCCGCCGGCCCGGATCGCCGACGCGGCCGTCGCGATGATCACGACCATGCTGGAACAGGACCGCACCACCCAGACGCTCGACGCGCTGCGCCGAGGGGTGCTCCTGGCCGGCGGGGGCGCGTTGCGTCCCGACATCGTCTACCGCCTGAGCGGGCAACTGCACGCCCCCGTCACACCGGCGCCCGTCCCGCACACCGCGGCCGTCCGCGGGGCCGGCCGGCTGCTGGAGGCAGCCCAGGCGCACCCCTCGACCAGCGGACTCACCGAGTCCACGCACCCGCAGTAGTACAGCCGGGACCGTGCGCCCCCACAGGGCACCGGGACCGTGCGCCCTCCAGGAAAGGAGACACATGGTGGCCCGTGAAATACGCCGGAACAGCCGCCGCCCCCCTGAATCCCCGCCCGGTGTCCTGCTGTGGCGGTGGCGGCGCAATCCGCTGCGCCGCCGGACCGATGTCGTGGAGGCGTGGATCGCGCTCGGCCTGTTGCTCGCCGTGACGGCGGCGACCCCCGCCGCGATGTTCCTGGTCGGCGACGCGGCCTATCGGCACCACCGGCAGACCGCGCGGCACGAGGCCGCCGTGCGGCACCACATCCCCGCGGTCCTCGTGCACGACGCCCCTCGACACCCCGAACCCGGCTCCCCCGAGGCGAAGATGACGCGGTATCCGGTCACCGTCCGCTTCACCGATCCGCACGGAGACACGCGGACCGCCAGGGCCGAGGTCGAACCCGCACTGCGTGCCGGCGACGAAATCCGGGTCTGGGTCGGCGAGAAGGGGCAGATCACCGAGCCGCCGCTGAGCACCGAGCAGATCCGCAACCGCACGATGGGCGCCGCGATGGCCGCCGCCCTGACCGTTCCCGTGATCGGTGTCGCCGCGTACGGCTGCGCCGCCCGCAGGCTGGAGCGGCGCAACCTCGCCCGATGGGACACCGCCTGGGCCCGTACGGCCCCGCGGTGGACCACGTCCACGTGACCTGAATCGGTGCTGCCGGAGTGCCGCCGCCGGGCGGGCGACATGGGGCGCGCGGTGCCGGCGCCGTACGCGCGGCGTCGTTCCGCGTCTCCCGCAGATCCGGAATTTCCCACCTGGTAGGCCTACTTCGGTCGTTGCCTTCCGCTTGTGTCGGATGTCTGCGTAATGAGGACTATCCGGGGAATCCATGGCTATATTCGGCCCATCACAGGATGGGACATTCTGAGAACTCCGAGGGGGAAGGCGTGGAAAAGTCACGTCTGGAGTCGTCGATCAACCGTGCGCTGGCCAACCGGACGGCGAACCGTCCGCTGGTGCGCGAGATCGGCCGGCAGTGGGAAGCGTTCCGGACCCATTTCGAGGAACTGACGCAAGCCGTCGACCGGTTGGTGTCCGAGGCGACGAAGGCGGGGGCGCCGTCCGTCGACCCGGACCACACGCTGCGGACGGTCGAGGCCTGGCGCCGACCGGCCGCCGACGGTGGACCGGATCCGCTCGACCGGCTGGCCGAGCAGGTCCGCCGGACCGGGGCCCATCTGGCGGCCGTGGAAGCCCGCGTGAACCGCGACACGGTCAACATCGGAGTCGTCGGCCGTACCAAGGCGGGCAAGAGCACCGTGCTGCGGGCGGCCAGCGGACTCGACGGCACGGTCCTGCCCTCGCACCAGGACAACCCCACCACCGCGTCCCGCAGTTGGATCCACCATCAGCGGGGCAAGGCGGAGGCGAGGGTCACCCTGCGCACCTGGGAGGAGTTCGCGGAGCAGTACCTCGCGCCCCTGCACAGCGCCGCGCAGCTCACCGGAAGGCCGCCCAGGGACGCGGCGACGTTCCGTACGTATGCGTACCCCAAGGCGGACGGCAAGGGCGCGGTCACCGACGAGCGGAGCGCCGAGGCCCTGCCCTACCTCAAGAAGCTGCTGCAGGCGCAGCGGGCGCTTGACGACTATCTGCCGCTGCTGGAGCAGATCGGCCGGCGCCGCGGTGAACACCGGCAGCTTGTGGTCCCGTTGGAGCAGCTGCGGCCCTATGTCAGCTACCCGGGTGGTCGTGACGACGACGGCATGCCGAGGCTGTACCACGCGGTGCGGGACGTCCACATCCACTGCGACTTCCCGCATCTCGACACCACTGCGATGGTCCTGGTGGACCTGCCGGGAGCGGGCGAGGCCGGCCTCGACGTACAGCGGCACTTCCTGCACGACCTCACCCACGAAGTGGACTTCCTGCTCCATGTGAAGAGGGGCGCGCCAGACAAGGCGTTCTTCGCCCAGGAGGACTTTGCCGACCTGCATCTCGCCCAACTCGCCTGCGGTGACGTGCCGTTGGCGGACTTCGCCATGGTCGTGGTGAACGCCGACGACACGCTGACATCCGAGTCGGCACGCAACCTCCTGGACAAGGCCCGCGATGCGGCGCGCAACTACCAGGTCCGGACCGTGGAATGCCCGTTGGGACGCAGCATCGAGACGGCCGACGCCGCCGTGCGGGAACGGCTGCTGCCTGTGGTGCTCGGCCATCTCGCCGACCGGCTGGCGGAGATGGACCGCGCGGTGTTCGACGGCCTTCGGCGCCGCATGTCCGAGGTCACCCGCGACGTGGTGAGCTTCGCCCAGGAGGTGGCCGCCGCGAGCGAGCAGTGGCAACTGGGCGTGCCCGACGAGACCGACCGGCTCCAGAACCTGGTCAAGAGGCTGCGCAACCAGCTCGCCCAGGACCTGGCCCAGGTGTACGAGGACTACGAGGGGATGGTGCAGCGCAGGGAGCACATCCCGCAGATCGAGGCGGCGGTCGCCGACGCCGCCGAACGGGTCCGCTCCTGGGCGCGCACCGGCTTCGACTCCGCGGACGAGGCCACCTGGCGGGCCGAGACGAAGGCCGCGATGTACCAGAGCGGCGGCGAGGCGCTGGACCTGTGGTTCAACCGCGCCCGCACCAAACTGGCCGAGGAGTTCGGCCGCGTGGACACCTCCGTCGACCGTGCCGTCGCGCTGTTGTGGCAGCGGATGGCCGACGCCCTGCGCGGACAACTCACCGACGCCCTCGTGCCCGTCGGAGACCAGCCGCTGGAGACCCTGCTGCGGCGGGTGGAGCGCCTTCCGGTGCCCATCCTCCGGCAGGCGCTGCGGGACTTCACCGGCCTGCGCACCGACTACGGCAGTCTCTTCCTGCGGGTCGGCAGTCCCCTGGTGCAGCAGGTACGCCACTGGGCCGGCCAGATCCACTCCGTACCCGCCCACCGGCAGCAGTCGGCCGCCCAGGCCCCGGACCGGCAGGGGCCGCCCGACTCCCCGGGATCCCCGCAGGAGCCGCCGCATGGCGATGCGCAGCGTCCGGTCAGCCGCGCGAGCTGGTTCCACACCCCCGTAGCCGGACCGCCCGCGTGGGCACGGCCGGAGGCGGCCCTCCGCCAGGAGCCACCGGTTCGGCAGCACCCCGGACAGGGCGGGACGCCGGCCGACCCGGTCGCACCGGCGGACGGCCCGGGCGGTTACGCCGCCCGGGCCACCGCGAGCATGGAGCAACTGCACCGCGACCTGGTCGCGGCCGTGGAGAACACGGTGAGCGAGCTGGAACGCCAACTCCACGCCGAGGCCCTGGCGATGGTGCGGGTTCTGGTCGCCGCCGCGTACCAGTTCTTCGACGCGACGACCGGAACTCCGGGTGTGGAGCTGGAGTGGAAGCGGGTCTGCCGCGGCGAGCAACGGACCATCTGGCCGGGTGAGTTCGACGGAGCGGAGGCCGTACTGGGGGAGTCGGTGAGCTTGCTTCTGAAGCGTGCCGACGACGTCCGCGGCGCGGGAGCCGAGCTGTCGGCGGCCGTCGGCGCGCCGAGGCCGGGCCGTGTCGTGGGCCCGGACAGGGCCGAGTCGTGAGCAAGCCGCCGACCCCTTGGCCGGACATCACGGCCTTCGACAGGGCGGTGCAGTCGTCAGCCTTCCCGCCGAAGAGCAGACTGGGCGCGGCCGTGGTCGACCGGTCCGCCGGCCTGATGCGCCGGATGGAAGGGGCGAACGCCGCGGCCTACGTACTGAAGGCGCCCGAGGGCGAACTGGTGCTGCGGTGCTTCAAGGACAGGCCGGCGCCGACACTTCAGCGACGCTACGAAGCCCTCACGCGGTGGGCCGCAGCCCAGGGGAAGGACAAGGACCGGCGCCGGCCGCCCGTGCTCGCGGACGCGGTGTGGCTGCCCGAGGCGGTGAACATCGAAGGGCGCTGGTGGCCCGCGGTCGTCATGGAGCATGTCGCGGGCCGGAGTCTGCGGGCCCACCTCGAATCCCGGCTCGACCGGCCCGAGGAGCTCAACAGCCTCGCCGAGGGCTGGCTGGGCGTTCTCGACCATCTGGACCGGAACGACCTGGCCCACGGCGACCTCCAGCACGACAACATCCGGGTCACGGACGGGGGCGGACTGCGGCTCATAGATCTGGACGCCGTGTGGTTGGCCGAGATATCCGGGGATTCGCCGCAGGAGTTCGGGCATCCGCACTTCCAGCACCCCGAGCGGCAGCAGGCACATCACTGGGACCGGAACATCGACCGCTTCTCGGCCCTGGTCATCCATCTGTCGATCCTCGCCGTGGCCGTGGACCCCGGGCTGTGGGACGAGTTCCACAACGAGGACAACCTCCTGTTCACCGCCGAGGACTTCGCCCGGCCCATGGCGTGCCCGCTGTGGTTTCGGTTGGCGACCAGCCGGAGCCTGCACGTCAGGAAACTGACGGCACTGCTCGACCGGGCCTGCCGGGCCTCCCTGGACGAGGTGCCCTCCTTAGAGGCGCTCACCGACGTCGGTCTGCCCACGGCGGAGTCGGAACTGGTGCCGGTGCCGGACCGGTGGCCGATGAAGCGCCTGCCGGAGCCGATGCCGGATCGGCGGCCGGAGACCGAGTCCGAGCCGGATTCGGACCTGTGGCAGAAGCCGGACCGTCGGCCGGAGCCCGTCGGTTCGCCGGACCGGAAGCCGGCCTCTCGGCCCGGATCCCGTCCGTCCGAGACCGTACCGGCCCCGCCCGTCCGGCCTCCGCGGTCTCCCGTGTCCGAGCGCGCGAGGCGGCCCAGGCTGCCGAGGTCGGTGCTGTTGACCGGGGTCGCCCTGGCGACGCTGCTGGTGGTCGTCCTCGTCGTGGTCTTCGGAGTCATGTCATGAACGAGCCCCGCACCGAACGCCGCGCCGCGAGAACCCGGCCCTCGCCCGCGGGAGCCGTGATCCTGCTCCTCGCCCTGGCCGGGGCGCTGCTGGCAGCGGTGCTGCCCACGGGCGGGGGAGCGGCGAGCGAGCCGCCCCGGCGGACCCTGGTGGCCAGGCTGCCGGCCAAGCCCCGGGCCGCCGACCTCGATGCGATCTCCGCGCGGGCCGCGGCGGTGCGGGCCGACCTCGTACTGCTCGTCCCCCCTGAGCGTCAGGTGCTGCCGCCCCTGGTGCCCGACCTCCGGCCGGTGTGGACGCCCGACGCAGGACTCGCGCGGCGCGTCGCCGAGATGAAACCGCCCGCGGTCCTCTCGCTCACCACCGTGCCGGACCTCGTCGGGGCGGCGGGGGCCCTGCCGCCGTCGGTGGAGGCCGTCGACGACAGTGGCGCGGTGCTGCGAGCCGCCGACGTGCCGGAGCCGGAACGGCGCGGGCCGTCGCCCGTGCGCGTCATGGGCCTGCTCGCCGTGGGACTGCTCTTCGTGCCCACCACCAGGGCACTGATCCGCCAGGGTCGTCGCCCCGGCCCCGCCCGTCGCCCCGGCTCCACGCAGCGGAGCCGACCGGCGCCGCCCCGGTATCCCTCGTACGACCGGGCGACCGATCCCGGCGTGCCCGGTGCGGGCACGGCCCGCACCGACCCGACCGGATCGACCGGCCTGGACGAGACCGGCACGGGCATGGCGGGCACGAGCGTGACCGGTGGGCCCCTGAACGGCGTGCCCCTGAACGGCGTGCCCCTGACCGGTGGGCCCCTGAACGGCGTGCCCGCGACCGGCACGGGCGGGACCGCCGCCGGTCCGGCGGCTCATGAGGCGACGCCCCTTCTCCCCGATGCCCCCCTCCGGCCGGCCGACGGCAGGCCGCCCCTCCTCCCGTCGGCCGACGACCGGCCGCCGGCACCCGCGCCCGGCGACCACCGCCCGCCCCCACCCCGGGACTTCGACATCCGGGCCTTCGCCGCCACCCTCACCGGGCCCGAGAGCGGGCCGCAGTGTCCTGGCTGCGGATCCTTCGACCTGTACGAGAACTCCACCCGTACCGCCGTCACCTGCGGGAGCTGCACCCAACTGTGGCAGCCCGACGCGCAGGGGCTGCCCCCTCGGCTTCTACTGCAACCGGAACACATCGCCCGAGGACTCGGGGGACGCGGAGGCGACACATGAACCACACGATCCGGGTCGACAGGAAGCACCCCGCCTGTTTCGTCCTGCTGCTCGACCAGTCGTACTCGATGTCCGCCCCCATGCAGGGTGCCGACGGTCTGACGAAGGCCCAGGCGCTGGCGGACACGACCAATCGCCTGCTCACGCAGCTCATCCGTACCTGCACGCGGGACGAGGCGGGCCCGCGGCACTATTTCGACATCGCCCTCATCGGCTACGCGGACGACGCGGTGCCGCTGCTGAAGAGCAACGACGGATTCGGCAACCCCATGGTCGCCTCACCGCAACTGGCGGAGTCGTACTCACGGATCCACCACGGTCCCGGCGGCCAGGAATGGGCCGTGTGGCTGGAGCCGGAGTCCAACGGTCAGACCGCGATGTGCGCCGCGCTGGACCGTGCGTACGACTTCGCCGTCGGCTGGACCGCGTCGCACCAGGACTCGCCGGCCCCGGTGGTCATCAACGTCACGGATGGCGCGGCGACCGACGGCTCGCTCGACGACGTGGCCGAACGTGCGGCGAGACTTACGCAGTTGAGCACGGTGGACGGTCCGCTCATCCTGTTCAACATCGCCATTGCCGCGCGGGCGGCAACCCCCGTTCTCTTCCCCAGCGACGCCTCCGGGCTGCCCGACCCGTACACGGCGGGGCTGTTCCGCATCTCCTCCGCGCTGCCCGCGCGCATGATGGAGTACGCCGGTACCGACGCGGAGCTGGCGGGACTGCCCCGTCCCGACGCCGGGGCGCGGGGCTTCGTGTGCAACGCCGACCTCGAAGCCGTGGTCAAGGCGCTCAACGTCGGCACCCGGGTCGAGCCGCGGGCCAACGGGCGGCGCGTATGAGGACGTACGCAGCCACCGCGATGGACGCCCATGTCTACTTCGTTCCCTCGGCGCCGGACCGGCCGCTCGAGTACCAGGACTGTCCGGCCGTCAGCCCGGACCGGACCGTGTACGCGCTGTGCGACGGGGCGAGCACGGCCTATCGGGCGGGTCCCTGGGGCCGCCTGCTGGCCGCCGCGTACCTCGACGAAGTCCCCGACCATTCGCGCGAGTCGGTGGCCGGGTGGATCGAACGGTGCTGCCTGCGCTGGGACGAGGAGGAGTCGCGGCGCCGGAAGCAGCGCGGCGAGGTGAGCTTCTGGGTGGCGGACGCGGAGACGAGGGGTGTCGCCGCGGCCACCCTCCTGGGCGTAAGGCTCCGCACTTCTGTGGAGGGTTGGAGCTACGAGGCGGTCGCGGTGGGCGACACCTGCCTGTTGCACATTCGAGGGGATCAACTCCTGTCGGCCTATCCGTTGGACGACCCCGCCGCGTTCGACTCGCACCCCGACCTGCTGACATCGCGCGCCGAGCCGTGGAGCGCGGCCGAGTCGATCCGTCCGTACCACGGGTGGATCGGCTCCCAGGACATGGTGGTGCTGGCGTCGGACGCTCTCGCCCGGGTGCTGCTGGAGCGTGCCGGCTTCGGCGCGGGACCGGACGCGGCCGTGTGGTGGCAGGTGGTACGGCGCCTGGACCGGCGTGCCTTCACCCGGCTGGTGACGGAACTCAGAACCGCCGGGATCATCGAGACTGACGACACCACGCTGATCAGGATCTGCCCGAAGACCGCCCCGTAGCGGTCTCCCGCTCAGCCCCGCAGCAGCGTCGCCGCATGGCTCATGAACGCGGTGAGCGCGAGCTGAAAGGGGCTCTGAGCGCGGCCGGTCTCCGAGGCGGCCGACAGCCGTGGGGTGGCGGTACCGTCCTCGGGCTTCCGCATCGTCTCCAGGGTGGCGGGGCACCCCACGGCCACCACCGTGGCGAAGGCGATCACCGAGCGGACCCGCGACCGCACGATGGCCGCCGCCCTGACCGTTCCCGTGATCGGTGTCGCCGCGTACGGCTGCGCCGCCCGCAGGCTGGAGCGGCGCAACCTCGCGCAGTGGGACACCGCCTGGGCCCGTACGGCACCGCGGTGGACGACCTCCACCTGACCCGTCCCCGATACCGCAGCCCGGCGGCCGCTCTCCCGCGACTCGATCCGCAGGACAGGTTCTAGCCGCAGCGAGGACCTTGGGAGACCACTCCGTTCACGTCCACACGCGCGGTGGCCGAAGCGGACCCGCGTCGCAGGCCGAGGGTCATGGAGCCCAGTCGGCGTTCCGTGAAATGGACGGCGTACACGATGCGTCTGCCCTCATACAGCGTTTCGACCCTGTGCACCTCGACGGGCTCGCCCGCGCAGGTCGCGGACGTGACCTCCTGGTGGTCCGCGGCCAGCAGCACGGTCCATCCGGGGTCCGGGGCGTAGCCCAGCACGGTGATGTACGGACCCTTGCGGAGCGGTATGGGGTGCGGCAGACACGTCACCACGCTGAAGCCGCTGAAGCCGCCGACGTCGGCGGTGCAGAACCGCTCGTCCCGTGTCTGCCAGACGAAGCTGGAGATCCCGCTCTCGGTGCGCACCTCCACGAAGCCCCGCTCGTCGGGGGCGTCCTTGCCCTGCTGGTCCGGCTGTGACCGCAGCCATTTCTCCGAGGCGGCCCGGGCGGCGGCGTCGGTGTCGGCGCCGTCCCGGACCGACGGGGCCGGGGCCTTCGGCCGGGCCGACTTCGCCGTCGGCTTCGGAGCGGCGCCGCCGCTGTCGTCACCGCCGGTGGAACAGGCCGCCAGGACCGACATCACCAAGGCGGCCAGACCGCATGTGAAACGTCTGCGCATACTCCCCATCCCCTCGTCCCCTCCGGCCCCCTCGTCCGCTCCTGATGGTGACGCCCCGGGCCGTCATGAGGTTGCGGTCGCTGGAACATCCCGACGGGCGTACGGCACACGGCTGTTGAGGTCGGGCTCCGGCCCGCCCGGTTCCCCGTGAGGGCCCCGGCCCCTGGGGAACGGTCACCGTGTGTGACGATGGCACGGTGGTCCGGGGGTGCCGATCGCGTGGTCGGTCGTCTCACCTGCCGAGAAGCGGTTTGACATTAGGACAACTTATGACTGATATAGAACATGCTTTGGCCATCAGATAACGATCCGTGATGGTCGTGCCCGTCTAGTCGAATGAGTCACGCCGTGTCCCTGTCCTCCGCCGTCCCGACCCCCGCAGACCCCGGGGAGGAGTGGAACGTCTGGCGTGCCGGGCGTCTTCGGGCGCTCCCCGCGCCGACCGGGAATCTCGCCCTCGTGGAGACCCGTTGGCTTCCGGCCGGCGAGGAACCCGACGTCGAGGCGGCCCGCGCCGGACAGCCGGACAGCGTGACGGTCACCACACTGCGCCGCACCGACCTCGTCACCGGCGAGCCCGAGCACGGTCTGCGCTTCTGGGACGCGGACGCTCCCGCCATCCGGAACTTCGAGGGCGTCGAGGCCTTCCCGTACGACCCGGCCTGGGTCCTGGAGGCCACCTACACGCCCGTGCCCGGCGCCCGCCGCATTCCCTTCGAGCACCTCCGGGACAACGGCAGCACCCGCGACCTCGTGGTGCCGGGCGACATCACGCTCACCGTCGACGGCCGCGCATACACCCTCAGCGCCTTCGACGACGACGGCACCCTGCTGCTCGTCTTCGGCGACCCCACCAACGGGGACACCACCTACGGCGCCGGCCGCTTCCTGTTCGTCCGGCGCACCGACGACGACAGCCGCGTCGTCCTGGACTTCAACCGGGCCTTCGTGCCGCCCTGCGGATTCTCCGATCAGTACAACTGTCCGATGCCGCCGCGGCAGAACCGCTTCCACCTGCCGGTCGAGGCCGGCGAGAAGCGCCCCGTCTTCCGCGACGGCTTCCTCGCGCAGCACTGACCGGTCCGCAGCCCTCCTGTTCCACCCAGCACGAAAGCGCCCCGAACCATGCGACTCAGCACGTCGACCCTCTACGTCACCGCCACCACGGCCGCCCTCGCCCTCGCCCTCACCGCCTGCGGTGCCTCCGGCGCGAAGAGCACCTCCGCCGGCACCTGGGACAAGAACGCCACCGTCAACATCGGCTCCCTGTACGAGCCGCAGAACCTCGACAACACCGCGGGCGGCGGCCAGGGCGTCACCGAGGCCCTCAACGGCAACGTGTACGAAGGCCTGTTCCGGCTCACCGACGACGGCAAGGTCGACAAGCTCCTCGCCCAGGACTACCAGGCGTCGGCAGACGGCCTCACGTACACCTTCACCCTGCGCAGCGGGGTGAAGTTCCACAGCGGCAAGGAACTCACCAGCGCCGACGTCAAGTACAGCCTGGAGAAGGTCCTCGCGGACGACTCCCAGTCCGCCCGCAAGAGCAACCTCGAGGTCGTCAAGGACATCGCCACCCCGGACGCGCACACCGTCAAGGTCACGCTGTCCCAGAAGTCGATCTCGTTCGTCTACAACCTGTCCTACGTCTGGATCATCAACTCCGAGGCGAAGGACCTGAAGACCGGCGAGGACGGCACCGGCCCCTACACCCTCGCCAAGTGGACCCGCGGCTCCGCGCTGAGCCTGGACCGCTTCGCCGGGTACTGGGGCGACGCCGCCGCCAACAAGCAGGTGGTCTTCCACTACTTCAAGGACGCCACCGCGCTGAACAACGCGCTGCTGACCAACGCCGTCGACGTGGTCACCAGCGAGCAGTCGCCCGACGCCCTGGCACAGTTCAAGAGCAACCAGAACTACAAGGTCAACGACGGCGACTCCACCACCAAGCTGCTGCTGGCCTTCAACGACAAGGCCAAGCCGTTCACCGACGTCAAGGTCCGCCAGGCCGTCTCCGCGGCCATCGACGACCAGAAGCTCCTGGAGTCGGTCTGGGGCGGCTACGGCAAGCCGATCGGCTCCATGGTGCCGCCCACCGACCCCTGGTACGAGGACCTGACCAAGGTCAACGCCTACGACGTCACCAAGGCCAAGAAGCTGCTCGCCGAGGCCGGTTACGCCAAGGGCTTCTCCTTCACCCTCGACACCCCGAACTACGACCCGCACCCCACCGCCGCGACCTTCATCAAGTCGCAGCTCGCGAAGGTCGGCATCACCGTCGAGATCAACACGATCACCCCGGACGAGTGGTACACGAAGGTCTACAAGAACCACGACTTCACGGCCACGCTCCAGGAGCACGTCAACGACCGCGACCTCGTCTGGTACGGCAACCCCGACTTCTACTGGGGCTACGACAACAAGCAGGTCACCCAGTGGGTGGCGCAGGCCGAGGAAGCCACCACCACCGCGCAGCAGACCGAACTGCTGAAGAAGGTCAACCGGCAGACCGCCGAGGACGCGGCCAGCGACTGGTTGTACCTGTACCCGCAGATCGTCGTCGCCGGCAGCAAGCTCTCCGGCTACCCGCTCAACGGCCTCAACTCCCAGTTCTACGCGTACGACATCAAGAAGCAGGGCTGATGGGGCGCTATCTCCTGCGCCGCTTCGCCTTCCTGCTGGTCTCGCTGGCCCTGGCGAGCGTGGTGCTGTTCGTCCTGCTGCGCCTGCTCCCGGGCGACCCGGCCAACGCGCTCACCTCGGTGGGCGCGAGCCCGGAGCAGATCGCCGCGGCCCGCCACTCCATCGGGTCCGACCGGCCGCTGCCCGCGCAGTTCACCCACTGGCTCGGGCAGCTGGCGAGCGGCGACCTCGGCACGTCCTTCGTCAGCTCGCTGCCGGTCGGCCCCGAGGTCGCAGCCCGCCTGAACGTGACCGTCCCGCTGACGCTGGCCGCGTTCGTCCTGGCCGTCGTCATCGCCGTACCCGTCGGCTTCGTGGCCGCGCACAAGCGCCACACCTGGTACGGCGCCCTGCTCAGCGGGATCTCCCAACTGGGCATCGCGGTACCGGTGTTCTGGCTCGGCATGATCCTCATCGCGGTGTTCGCGCTGAACACGGGCTGGCTTCCCTCCGGCGGCTTCCCGCTGGACGGCTGGTCCGCGCCCGCCGACGCCGTACGCTCCCTCGTGCTGCCGGTCGTCACCATCGCCCTGGTGATGAGCGCCTCCCTCATCCGCTACGTCCGTTCCGCCGCCCTCGACGTGCTGGGCAGCGACTACCTGCGCACCGCCCGCGCCCTGGGCGCCTCCTTCCCCAGGGCCATGTGGCGGCACGGGCTGCGCAACGCCTCCGTCCCGGTGATCTCCGTCCTCGGCATCGAGCTCGCCTCGACGCTGCTCGGGGCCGTGGTCGTGGAGTCGGTGTACGCGCTGCCCGGCCTCGGCTCGCTGCTCGCCACCGGGATCGCCCAGCACGACTACCCGGTGATCCAGGGCGTCCTGTTCGTGTCCACGCTCGCCGTGCTGGTGATCGGCTTCGCCGCCGACCTGGTCCAGCGGCTCATCGACCCGCGGCTGCGCGGCCGTCTCTCGGGAGGTGCCCGGTGACGTACACGGACGTCCTGCGCAAGCCGGCGGCGGTCCGCCGCCGGCGTTCCGCCACCCTGCTGGCCGGCTGCACACTGACCGCCCTGATCGCGCTGCTCGCCGTCGTCTCGCTGGTCTGGCTGCCCTACGACGTCGACGACACCTCCGGCGGCCGGCTCGCCGGGCCCGGCGACGGACACCTGCTCGGCACCGACAAGCTCGGCCGGGACCTGTTCACCCAGCTGATGACGGGGTCGCGGATCGCGATCGAGGCCGGACTCGGCTCGGTGACGATCGCCGCACTCGTCGGTGTCGTCCTCGGCGTGCTCGCCGCGTTCGCGCAGGGCTGGCTCGACGACACGCTCGCCGCGTTCCTCGACATCCTCATCGCGTTCCCGACCCTGCTGCTGGCGATGCTCGTCGTCGCCGCCCGCTCGGCCACCCTCGGCTCGGCCGTCCTCGCGATCGGCCTCGCCCAGAGCGCGGTCGTCGCCCGGCTGGTGCGGATCCTCGTCAAACGGGTCCTGGCCCAGGACTACGTCACCGCCGCCCGCACCTCGGGCACCTCCTGGCCGCGTACCGTCGCCGGACACGTCCTGCCGAACATCTGGCCGACCCTCGTGGTCAACCTGGCCCTCCAGTTCGGCCTCGCCGTGCTCGCCGAGGCCGGTCTGTCCTACCTCGGCCTGGGCGCACCGCCGCCCAACGCCTCCTGGGGCCGCATGCTCCAGGAGGCGCAGGCCACCTTCACCACCGCCCCCGCCGGCGCGCTCGCCCCCGGCATCCTGCTCGTGGTCCTCGTCGTCGGGGTCAACCTCGTCGCCGACGGACTGCGCGACACCCTCGACCCGGCGACCCGCCGGAGGCGGTCATGACCCTGCTCGACGTACGCGGCCTGACCGTGCGCACCGACGACGGGCGCACCCTGGTCGACGACCTCTCCTTCACCGTCGACAGCGGCGAACGGCTCGGCCTGATCGGCGAGTCCGGCTCCGGCAAGTCCCTGACCACGCTCGCCGTACTGGGCCTGCTGCCCGACGGCATGACCGCCACCGGCAGCGTGGAGCTGGCCGGCACGCAGATCGTCGGCGCCCCCGAGAAGCGGCTCACCGCGGTCCGGGGCCGGGACGCGGCCGTGGTCTTCCAGGAGCCCCTGACCGCCCTCGACCCGCTGATGCGGGTGGGCCGCCAGATCGCCGAACCGCTGGCCCGCCGCACCGGCCTGCGCGGCCGCAGCCTGCGCACCGCCGTCACCGAGGCGCTGCTGCGGGTACGGCTGCCCGAGCCCGAGCGGATCGCCCGCGCCTTCCCGCACGAGATCTCCGGCGGCCAGCGCCAGCGCGTCGCCCTGGCCATGGCCCTCGCCTGCGAGCCGAGCCTGCTCATCGCCGACGAGCCCACCACCGCGCTCGACGTGTCCGTGCAGGCCGAGATGCTCGAACTCCTCGACACGCTCGTGCGCGAACGGGAGATGGCCGTGCTGTTCGTCAGCCACGACCTCGCCGTCGTCGCCGAGGTCACCGACCGCGCCCTGGTCATGAAGGACGGCCGGGCCGTCGAGGAAGGTCCCGTCCTGGACGTCGTCGGCGCGCCGCGGGCCGCGTACACCAAGGCGCTCGTCGCGGGCGCCCGCAAGCTGGAGTCCGCCCTGGACCTGAGGAGCGCGCGATGACACCCGTGCTGGAACTGACGGACGTGGCCGTGCGCTACCGAGGGGCCGCGGCCGACGTCGTACAGGACGTGTCCCTCGCCGTCGAGCCGGGGCAGTCCCTGGCCCTCGTCGGCGAGTCCGGCGCGGGCAAGACCACCCTGCTGCGGCTGCTGCTGGGACTCGCCCGCCCCACCGCCGGCACCGTCCGCTTCGACGGCGAGCCGCTGTCCCCGCGCGACCGGCGGCAGATGCGCCGCTTCCGGCGCAGCGTCCAGTGTGTGTTCCAGGACCCGTACTCCTCCCTCGACCCCAGCCGGTGCGTCGCCGCGATCGTCGCGGAACCGCTGCGCTCCCTCGGCCTGGACACCCGGGCGAGTGCCGCGCCCAAGGTGGCCGCGGCGCTGGAGCGGGTCGGCCTGCCCGCCGACGCCGGCGAGCGCTACCCGCACGAGTTCTCCGGGGGCCAGCGCCAGCGCATCGCCATCGCCCGCGCCATCGTCTGCGACCCGCGCGTGCTGCTCGCCGACGAACCCGTCAGCGCCCTCGACGTCACGACCCGGGTGAAGGTCGTCGACCTGCTCGCCGAGCTCAAGGAGGAGCGGCAGCTGACGCTGGTGATGGTCTCCCACGATCTGTCGGTCGTCGCCTCCCTGTGCGAGCGCACCGCCGTCCTGGAGCGGGGCCGCCTGGTCGAACAGGGTGACACCCACCAGGTGCTGGGCGCCCCGGAACACCCCTACACCCGACGCCTGATCGACAGCGTGCCGCGCCTGCCGGTCTGACCCGGACGAACCCCGGCCCGCCGTCGGTCCGCCGTCGGTCCGCCGTCGGCCCGTCAGCCGGACGACGCCGTCCGGCCCAGCGGGCAGTCGGTCAGCAGGGTCGCGGGATCCGCTCCGGCCGGTCGCAGGACCGTGTGATCCGCAGGCGGCAGGCCGTCCCCGCTCAGCCACCGTTCCAGCGCGGTGAACGCGGAGCGATGGCAGGGGACCATGGGGCGCAGCCGGTCCGGGAAGACGTCGACGAGCGAGTCCGTGTGCGTACCGTCCTCGATCCGGTAGTAGCGCAGCAGCGCACCGCGCCCGGCGTCGTGCACCATGCGGGCGTAGACGTCGGAGTCCCGGCCGATGGGCAGCAGCACGTCGAGGGTGCCCTGCAGGGTGATGAGCGGCTTGCTGATCCGGCCGGTCAGGGCGATGCGGCCGACGGCACGGCGCACCTGCTCCGGCCGGGTGGCGTAGGAGTAGTCGGCGTCGCAGTCCGGGGTTCCCGGGGCGCAGAACGGGGTGCCCGCCTCGACGGTCCCGTCGAAGCCGGGGTCGAGTTCCTCGCGGTAGATGCGCTGGGTCAGGTCCCAGTAGACCTGTTCGTGGTACGGCCACAGGAACTCGGAGCCCGCCGGGTACCCGGCCCGGTGCATGGCCTCCAGCGCTTCCGCGGCGCCGGGGCCGCCGGCGGCGTACACGGGGTAGGCGCGCAGCGCGGACGGCAGGAAGGTGAGCAGGTTGGGGCCGTCGGCGCGCCACAGGGTGCCTTCCCAGTCCACTCCGCCGTCGTACAGCTCGGGGTGGTTCTCCAGCTGCCAGCGCACCAGGTAGCCGCCGTTGGAGATGCCCGTGGCGACGGTGCGGTCCGGTGGCCGGTGGTAGCGCTGCGCGACGACCGTGCGGGCGGCCCGGGTGAGCTGGGTGAGGCGGGTGTTCCACTCGGCGATGGCGTCGCCGGGTCTGCGTCCGTCGCGGTAGAAGGCGAGTCCGGTGTTGCCCTTGTCGGTGGCGGCGAAGGCGTAGCCGCGGGAGAGCACCCAGTCGGAGATCGCGCGGTCGTTGGCGTACTGCTCGCGGTTGCCCGGCGTCCCGGAGACCACCAGTCCGCCGTTCCAGTGGTCGGGCAGCCGGATGACGAACTGCGCGTCGTGGTTCCAGCCGTGGTCGGTGTTCGTGGTCGAGGAGTCGGGGAAGTAGCCGTCGACCTGGATGCCCGGAACCCCACGGGGCGTGGGCAGATCCCGGGGGGTGAGTCCCGCGAAGTCGGCCGGGTCGGTATGGCCGGAGGCCACTGTTCCGGCCGTGGTCAGTTCCTCCAGGCAGTCGGCCTGCTGGCGGGCCGCGCCCGGTACGCGGATCAGGGCGCGTGCCGCGCAGTGGCCCTCGGGCGTCCCCTGCGCACCGGCGGCGGGTGCGGCCGTGGGCAGGAGCGCGCACACGGCCGCGAGCGACAGCGCGCCGAGGACGGTACGACGTCCGGGCCGTCCGGGCCGTCCGGGACGTTCACGGGGCGGGGCGGTGACGGTGTGCGCTGCGGGCATCCGATTCCTCCGGGTCGAGTGGGGGACAGGCGGGAGGCTAGAGGCGCGATCACCGTGCCGAACATGTGCGGGCCCACCACGTCGGCGGTCCGGACTGAAGCGCCGGACACCATGGGCAATGGCTAGTTTTGACTCTGTCCAAACTGGCGGGCTAGGCTGTCGTCACCGGACGGCCGGCGGGAGATGTCCCGCATCGGTGTCCGATTCCCCGCATGTCCCGTGCGCACCGGCGCGATCGCCCCGGTCTGCCGCCGGGCGGCGCCAGTCACTCGAACCACTCACTTCACGTGGGCCGACCACCGACGGAGTTCACCATGCACTGCTTCGACTGCACCGAGGACGGGAGCGGTACGACGGCCGGCATCGGCGCCTGCACCGGCTGCGGCCTGTTCGTCTGCCGTGATCACGCCCGTATCGTGGGCGCCGGTGTCCAGCGGCCCGTCGGTGTCGTGCCGCGGACCAGCCCCGTCGCGGCCCGGCGCCTGGTCTGCGCCACCTGCCGCACGGCCGAACTCGCCCGCTGACCGCCCGGACGCCCCGGCCGGGGCGACACGGGCTGTACGGTGACGAACGGGACTCGACGGACGCGAGGAGTGTGAGCCGGGCATGGAGCAGTCGGCGGACGACCTGCTCAGGAGCAAGGGACTGCGCAGTACGGCACAGCGGCGAGCCGTCCTGACCGCGCTGTGCGGCCACCCGCACTCCACGGCGGCCGACCTGGAGACGAGGATCGGCGCTGGCGGGTCGTCCGGCAGCGGACTCTCGCGTCAGGGTCTCTACAACGTCCTGGACGACCTGGCCGGGGCGCGGCTCGTCCGCTGCATCGAACCGGCGGGCTCCCCCGCCCGCTACGAGCTCCGGGTCGGCGACAACCACCATCACCTGGTCTGCCGCGGCTGCGGCCGCATCGAGGACATCGACTGCGCCGTGGGGTCGGCTCCGTGCCTCGCCCCGGTGCAGGAACGCGGTTTCGCCGTCGACGAGGCCGAGATCACCTGGTGGGGGCTGTGCGAGGAGTGCCAGCAGGCATCGGCCGGGAGCACGGCCGGAACTGTATCGGCGTGAGCGCCCGCCACCGCGTCCGCGCCTGCCGGTCCGGACCCGCTGATGTCAGCTCCCGAGGCGTTCCCGGTCTCCCATCACCACGACCGGAAGGTTCTCGGGATCGAGGGTGTGCAGCAGTGTCCGCATCCCCGACTCGGGGAGGGTGACACACCCCGACGTACCGTCGCCGTGGTCGAGGTGCAGCCAGATGCCGCCACCCCGCTCCACACCGTCGGGCCGGGACCAGTCGAAGGGCGGGACGCCCTTGCGCCGGTTGTAGTCGACGGCGATGACGTAGTCGAAGTCATGGGCGTGCGCCGCGGTCTGGATCTGCATGGACGCGTAGGCGTGGTCGTCGTACCAGTACCGCAGCCGGCTGCCCGGATCCCTGCGCGCGCCTCCCGCGTCGGTCAGCGTGAACACCCCGGCGGGGGTGCGCTCGTCGTCCATGCGATGGTCCGCCGTCCAGCCCCTCCTGCCGTTGTGGGCGGGCCAACTGCCCGTCCGCTCCCAGGTCGTGCCCTGTTTCTCGTAGAGCGCGACGAGGCCGTCCGGCGAGTCCCGGTCGTCGCCGTAGACGACGACCAGCTGGCGGGTCGCGGCCGGGACCTGTTGCCACATCCGCTCGCCGATGCCCGCGGGACGCAGGTCCGCGGGGCGCAGGTCCGCGGTGACCGGAGGGGGTGAACCCGCCGCCGTCGGGAGACTGCGCCCCGGAGCTCCGCCGGGGCCCGGCCGCTCGGCAGCACCGGCGCACGCCACGGTTCCCGCGAGCAGGACGCCGCAGGCGAGAGCCGCGGACATGGACCGAAGCGCACCGCCGCGCCGCCTCGGCCGAAACGGAAATCGCGTACCAGGGAATGTCCGCATGTCCAGGATCCTGCGGCGCGACGAGGACGAGGCGCATCCGCACCGGGGCAACCGGCCTAATCGCCGTTCCGCAAGACCGTTGGCCGTACGCGTCGTTGCCGGATTCTGATCCGGGTTCGGATTCTGACTCCGATTCGGGTTCTGACTCTGATTCGGGTTCTGACTCTGATTCGGGTTCGGGTTCGGGCCGGGGGTTCTAGGCGATCAGGCTCGTCTTCGGGCGGACCACGCAGAACTCGTTGCCCTCCGGATCGGCCAGTACGGTCCACGACTCGTCGCCCCGCTGACCGATGTCCACCCGCCGGGCGCCGAGCGCGAGGATGCGTTCGATCTCCGCCTCCCGGTCCTCGGCGGCGGACGTCAGGTCGAGGTGCAGCCGGTTCTTGACGACCTTGCGATCCGTCACCGGCATGAAGCAGATGCCCACCGGACCGGACTCCTCCGGCCCGATCACCACCTCCCGCTCACGCTCGGACAGGATCCGCCAGTTCAGTACCCCGGCCCAGAACCGGGCCAACGAGGGCAGATCATGGGCGTCGATGACGATGTGATGCAGCGACAGAGGCATGTCGCTCATTGTGCCCACCGGCCGGCGGGGGAGTTCCGGACCGCTGCCCGCGGGCTTCCGGTCCCTCCGAGGCCGTACGAGTGACGAAGCGGGCGAATGCCGGACAGAATGGAAGTGCAGGGCATTTTCGTCAGTCGAGCGACGGAAGGTGAGGGACGACATGAAAGGCTTCGTCTTCCACGGCCCGGGACAGTCCGCCTGGTCGGATGTCCCCGACCCAGCGGTCAAGGAGCCCACCGACGCCGTCGTGCGGGTCGACACCACCACCATCTGCGGCACCGACCTGCACATTCTCAGGGGCGACCTGCCCGAGGTACGCCCCGGAACGGTCCTGGGGCACGAGGCCGTCGGCGAGATCGTGGAGGTGGGCGACGATGTGCGGACCGTCCGTCCGGGCGACCGCGTACTGGTCTCCTGCATCAGCGCCTGCGGCCGCTGCCACTACTGCCGCGAGAGCGCCTACGGCCAGTGCCGGGGCGGCGGAGGCTGGATCCTCGGCCGCCTGATCGACGGCACCCAGGCCGAGTACGTCCGCGTCCCCTTCGCCGACCTGTCCGTGTACGCCCTGCCCGGCGTGGTCGAGAGCAAGGACGCCGTCCTGCTCGCGGACATCTTCCCGACCGCCTACGAGGTGGGCGTCCGCAAGGGACACGTCCGCCCGAGCGACACCGTCGCCATCGTCGGGGCCGGTCCCATCGGCCTCGCGGCGATCGCCACGGCACGTCTGTTCGGCCCCGAGCGGATCATCGCCGTCGACCTGGCCGCATCGCGTCTCGAGGCCGCCAGACGGCTGGGCGCCGACGCCGTGGCCGACGCCGGCGAGGTTCCCGAACAGCTGGTCGCCGATCTCACCGACGGACTCGGCGCGGACGTGGTCATCGAGGCGGTCGGCGTACCGGAGAGCTTCGAGCTGTGCACGCGCATGGTGCGGCCCGGTGGCCGCGTGGCCAACATCGGCGTCCACGGCGCACCCGCCGTGCTGCACCTCGAAGACCTGTGGAGCAGGAACGTCACCATCACCACCGGTCTGGTGGACACCCACTCCACGCCCACCCTGCTGCGCATGGCGGCGGCCGGCCGGCTGCCCACGGCACAGCTGGTCACGCACACCTTCCTGCCGGACCAGATGGAGGAGGCGTACGACGTCTTCGCCCGCGCCACCGACACCGGCGCCCTCAAAGTGGTCCTCGGGGAGCCGTCGCACGACGAGGTCGCCGTACGGGCGGCCTGAGGCGTCCTGAAGCAGGTTGGGGCGGAGCCACGCCCGGTCATCAGGGGGCCGCGGTCATCAGGGGGCCGCGGTCATCCGGGGGCCGCGGTGATGCGGCGGCCGGTGAGGCGTTCGGGCCGGATCGACACCCACATCTCGCGCACGCCGCCCGCCCACGGTGTGCCGGGGGCCAGCTCGGTGAGCCGGCGCACCGCGTCGGGAGCCGTCACGGCGCTCGCGGGACCCACGGCGAGGACGCTCCAGCCCCTGCTCAGGGCCTCGTCCATGTGGTCGACCTCGAAGGCGACCTCCGCCCCGACGGCCGCCGCGGGCGTGGCGTGCGGGGCGGTCCTGAAGACGATCGCGTCGTCGACGACCGCGTAGTTGACCGGGACGACCGCGGGGTGGCCGTCGGGTGCCGACACCGCGATGCGCCCCACGCCGTGGGTGGAGAGCAGCGCACGGCATTCCTCCGTGTCGAGGTCCTGCAGCTTGGGGTGGAGCAGGGCGTGACCCTGGCCGGGAGGCAGATCCGCGTCGGCGCCGCGCAGAGCGGTCACCGTGGTGCCCAGTGCGTCGGCGAGCCTGATCAGGCTCGCCACCCCCGGGTCGGCGGGCTCTTCCTCCAGGTACCGCAGATAGGCGGGGGACATCCGGGCCCGCTGGGCCGTCTCCTCACGGCTGAGCCCCCGTTTCCGGCGCTCGACGATCACGCGTCGGCCGATGTCACCGGGGTGGGGAACCCGCAGTGCGGCGGCCTCGTACCCGGCTGCCTTGACGCCCCCGCCGGCCGGGTGCGGATCCTGGGCGGGTGGAGGCTGCCCGTGTTCGAGCGGGCGGATGTGCGCATCGGGCCCGGGGAACACCAGGGTCACCTCGCCGGTGTCCGACCAGCACACGTCGTAGGGCGGCGTCCCGTCCTCGTGGTGGAGTCCGATGATCTCGCCGTCGCGTCTGGTGCCCTCGGTCGTCACGTTATCGATGACCAGCCGATCGCCGACGTGAGCCCTCATGACGCCGCCCTTCCCTGAGAGTGGTGCTGTTTCCAACGTGCCACGCGCGGCGGCGGCGCGCAGGAGCTGATCGCCCCGGACACCCGCAGCCCGGGAGCCGGTGCGCCGCCGTCGGTCAGCCGGGCCACCCGGCGACCTGCTGGTCCTCCGGCCGTGGCGTGCCCATGCCCTGGATGTCCTGCTCGGCCGCCTTCAGCAGCTGCCGCGCCAGGTCGCTCAGGCCCCGGCCCGCGGCGAGCTCGTCGCCGATCCGCGGCACGTCCTCGTCCGCGGGGTTGCAGTGCGCGGTGCCCAGAGCGGTGAGCTCGCCCGCGCCGGTGTCCAGCAGCAGCTCCGCCTTCGTCGTTCCCGCGTCGTCCTCGTACAGATGAATACGGACCTTCCATTCCAACGTATGCGACATCGCTCTCCTCCTCGGCTCGATGCGGCTCCGTCCGGACTGACAATCCAGCTTCGTAGGACACGCAGGCCGACGCCATGCGGTCAGTCGCCCTCGATGTCGAGCACCTCGTCCACGGGGCGCCGGGCCGTCCCGGGCCCCGAGGGGCCGTAGCCGAGCCGCAGGACCATCTGGACGAAACCCATGGCGGATTCCGGGTCGCGTACGGTCCAGCGGAGTTCGGGCCACTCGAGGGCATGCGAGGTGAGGGAGGTGGCGAGCCCGTCGAGGGTGGCCCGCAGCAGTACGCGCTCCAGCGCCTGGCCCGCCACCAGCCAGTCCCGTGGCCGGTCGTCCTGGGTGCCCAGAACGGCGAGCTGGGGTGTTTCCTCGAACACGGCGGTCTCCCGGCCGGGCACGGGGTGCCGGCCCGCGAAGTCACGCACGGGTGCCGCGCCGAAGCGCTTTCGCGGGCCGAAGGCTTCCTCCGGCACCCCGTCGCCCGGCTGTCCGGCCGCCGGTGCGCCCACGCGGGTCCAGCGGCTCAGTTCCTCGGCGGCGGCGGAGTCCCGGTCGTCGCGCCCCTCGGCGTCCTGGACCAGATGCAGCAGGGTCCGGACATGCCACGCCCCGGGGAAGACCAGCTGGGCGCCCTCCAGCACGGCGGCACCGCTCAGGGTGTCCTTGACGGCCTGCGGAATCTCCTCGTCCGTGAACGGGTGACGGCTGGTGTGGCGGCGGCGGATCGCCGGATGCAGCGCGGCGAGGTCGTCGTCGGCGGGCGTGGGGCCGGCCAGCCGTACCTCGGCGAGCAGGGCGGGGTCCGCCGGATCGGGCAGCAGCCGGGTGACGGGCTCCCAGCCCGCGTGCGCGGCGGCCACGCGCAGATTGAACACGGCGGCGGCGCAGCCCAGGTGCAGGGCGCGGGTGGTGGGGTCGGCGTGCGGCATGGCGCGGTCGAGGTCCGCGTGCACCTCGAAGGCGCTGTCCGCGCGCCGGAAGCGGAACCTCCACGGCTGGGCGTTGTGCATGGAGGGCGCTGCCGTGGCGTCCGCGACCAGGGCCGTCACGGTTCTCGCGTCGAGTGTGCGTACCGACAACGGACCTGCCTCCCTCCAGGGCCGACCGTTCGTCCACGTAGAGGCGACTTCCGTCCCTTCCACCTGTGCGCTCTTCCCACTATGGCACCGGGGATCAGGCCACGCGCGGCCGTCCGACGGCGTCGCCGGGCGCCTCGGCGGGCACCCGCGCGGACGCCGGATCAGGCCTTGTCGAGCCGGGTACCGCCGCTGCCGCGCAGGACGTCCAGACGGCGGTGGTACTCGTCCTCGTCGATCTCCCCGCGGGCGAACCGTTCGGCGAGCAGCTGCTCGGGGAAGGGCCGGTTCGGGGGGAGGTGGTTCGTCGAGCCGGTGCCGGACGGCCGGGACAGGGCCCGGAACAGCAGAACGCCGACGGTGATGAGGGCGGCCCAGAAGAGGATCATGCCGACCGACATGCCGAACCAGCCCCATCCGCCGGGATCATGGCCGTACCAGAACATCACGTCACCCACTTCCAGGCGGCCGCCGGACCCGGGCCACGCGCCCGTCCTCCCGGCGTCGCACCTCCATTGTCGTCCCGCCGTAGCCGCACGTCATGGGCCGTCGGGCACAGTGCGCCGGGCCGATGGTCCCGGCCTCGCGGGGATGACCGGGACCGTCGGAGGCGGTCACCACGGACGACGGCAGGCAGGGCACGGCACGGATTCGGGCCAACCGTCGGTGACGGCCCCCGGTGACGGCCCCCGGTGACGGCCCCCGGAGACGGCCACCGAAGGCGGCCACCGAAGGCGGCCACCGAAGACGGCAGGCCGGGCACGGATCCCGGCCGTGTCACGGCGGCCCTCGGCCGGGAGGGACGGCACGCTTGCAGGACGGGCACCGCGGCACAGCACCCGTCGTGCCTCGCCGCGTCCCGCTCCGACCGCCACGGACGTTCCCCCGACCGCCACGGACGTTCCCCCACGGAGACGCCATGCCGCACCCGTCGTCGCAGCCCGTGCCGCGACCCGCCCCACAGGTCACGCCGCAACAGTCGCCCGGACCGCACCAGTTGCTCGCGCCGCACCAGCCGCCCGGGCCGCGACCCCGCTCACAACCACCGCTCCGGCCAAGGCTTCTCTCAAGGATCCTGTCACGGCCGACCGTGCCTGCGCCGCGGCCGGCTCTCGTCACCCGGCCCGGGTGGCGGACGGCGGGGGAGCTGCCGTGCGGGTGATCGGCCTGATGTCGGGGACCTCCTACGACGCCATCGAGGCCGCCGCCGCGGACCTCGCCCTGGACGGCGACGTCCTGCACCTGCGCCCGCTGGGGCACCTGTCCGCCCCCTACCCCGACGCCGTGCGCGACCTGATCGCCGCCACGCTGCCGCCGGCCACCACGACCACCCGGGCCGTCTGCACCCTGGACACCCGCATCGGCCAGGCCTTCGCCGCCGCCGCCGAACGCGCCCTGCACGACCTGTGCGACGGCAGGGCGGACCTCGTCGTCTCGCACGGCCAGACGCTGTACCACTGGGTCGAGGACGGCGCCGTGCACGGCAGTCTGCAACTCGGCCAGCCCGCCTGGATCGCCGAGGCCACCGGCCTCCCGGTCGTCTCCGACCTGCGCAGCAGGGACGTGGCGGCGGGCGGGCAGGGAGCCCCGCTGGTGGGCCTGACCGACACCCTCCTGCTGCGCGGCCTGCCCGGCACACCCGCCGCACTCAACCTGGGGGGCATCGCCAACGTCACCGTTCTCGCGCCCGGCACCGACCCGCTGGCCTTCGACACCGGCCCCGCCAACGCGCTCCTGGACGCGGCCGTACGGCACTTCACCGGCGGCGCCCACGCCTACGACGCGGACGGGCGACGGGCCGCGGCCGGCCGGACCCGTCCCGAGCTGCTCCGCTTCCTGCTGGACGACCCCTACTACCGCAGGCCGGCCCCGAAGACCACCGGCAAGGAGTACTTCCATCTGCCCTATCTGCAACGGGCCCTCGCGGCAGTGCTGCCCGCGCCCCGGCCCGACGACGTACTGGCCACCCTGACCCGGCTGACCGCGGTCACCGTCGCCGACGCGTGCCGGGCCCATGGCGCCACCCAGCTCGTCGTGTCCGGCGGCGGGGTGCGCAACCCCGTGCTGATGCGCATGATCGCCGAGGAGCTGCCCGGGGTGCCGCTGCGCCCCAGCCATGAGCTGGGCCTTCCCTCCGACGCGAAGGAGGCGTTGGCCTTCGCGATCCTGGGATTCCTCACGGTGCACGGCCTGCCCGGCACGCTTCCGTCGGGCACCGGAGCCCGGCGGGCGACACTGCTCGGCACCATCACCCCGGGCCGCTCGCCGCTGCGCCTGCCCGAACCGGCCGCGCGCCCGCCCCGCGTGCTGCGGATCGGCCCCGGGCGCCGTACTTC
This sequence comes from Streptomyces sp. NPDC107559, assembly GCF_055657365.1. Taxonomy (NCBI): domain Bacteria; kingdom Bacillati; phylum Actinomycetota; class Actinomycetes; order Kitasatosporales; family Streptomycetaceae; genus Streptomyces; species Streptomyces sp. NPDC107559. Next base: position 200,559 of record NZ_JBVKBD010000013.1, read on the forward strand.
CGGCCGCTGAGACGGAATGCCACCATGGTCCGAGGAGTCCTTCCCACCACCCCCGGGACCATCCATCGGTATCCGACACAACGCCGCTCGACCGCCCCGGCCCGCGGACGCGGACACCCGTGCCCCGGATCCGCCTCTCGGCCCACGCACGGCCGGGCCGCCGGCCCGATCCCGTCACCGCGACCGCCCCACCCCGCCCGGCCCGAGCCGGACCGTCCCGATGTCACCGCCGGAACAGGAGCATGCGCATGCGTCTTTATGCCCAGACCCCAGTGCGTCGGAGCCGCCAGGTGCTCGCGGACCTGATCGCCGTGGTCCTGATCGCGGCCGCGGTGCGGTTCGCCCTGGCCGTCCATCACGTGATCATGCTGCTGGCGGAGCCCGGACGGGAGGCGCAGAGCGCGGGCGACACCCTCGCCGACGGTCTGGGCGACGCCGGCGACGCGGCCTCGAAGGTGCCGTTCGTCGGTGATTCCCTGAAGAAGCCGCTCCTGGCCGCAGCCGACGCCGGCAACGGCCTGTCCGACGCCGGACGGTCGTTGCAGGACACCGTGGGACAGGTCGCCACACTGACCGCGGTGGCCCTGATCGTTCTTCCGGTGGCCTTCGTCCTGGTGCTGTGGCTCCCGCCGCGGCTGCACTGGATCAGGCGCAGCGCCACCACGCGCCGTCTGCTCGACGCACCGGGCGGCGCGGACCTGCTCGCCCTGCGCGCCCTCACCGGGCCGCAGCGTGCGCTCGCCGCGATCCCCGCGCCGCCCGGCGGCCTGGCGGACGCCTGGCGGCGTGGGGATCAGGAGGTCATCTCCGCACTGTCCGCGGTCACGCTCAGGCATGCGGGGCTGCGACCGTGACCCGCGGATGCGGGAGTCGGGTGCGGAGCTCCTGCGGAAGGGTTCAGCCGACTCTGAAGGAGTGGAGCGGGGCGCCGGACACACCTAGGGCGTACGACAGGGCCGACCCGCCCCACGGAGCCCCGGTGCACGTGCTGTTCTCGTACGCGGAGACGGGCCTGATGGTGTAATTGGCCACCGAACGGAAGTAGTTGCCCTCGGGAGCGTTGGGGAACAGTTCGAGCACGGTGTAACAGTGGCCGTCCTGGGGGTTCTTCACGACCAGTCGCGGGGCGAGCAGGATGGAATCCTCCCCGGGCTGGCCGAGTATGACCTGTACGTCGCCTGCGGCGGGCGAGGCCGAGGTGGGCACGGCCCAGGCGAGCAGCAGGGCGGTACCGGCCGCCAGGGCGAGCTTGACCCGGCGGGAGATCGATGGACGGGACATGGACACCTCCGGCGTCTCGAGGTCGTGGCGACCTCTCCGCTCCGGTGGCACGGACCGGGTCCGCGCCGTCGCAGCACTGTCGGACCTCTACGGCCAGTCTGCATGTGGATCGACCCACGCGCATCACCGGTTGCACGAACACGGGCCGGGCGGCGTTCTGCGGCCGATTTTCCGGCCGCTGCCGCCCGGTTGCCGCGCTGTGACAGCAGGGCGGGCCGCCATTGCGCCCGGCCGAGGCATTGATGCCGACCTGGCTCCGATTTCCGTTCCGGTGAACCCGCGATGCGGGGTGGTCCGGCCGCGATCGGTGAACGTGCCGAGGGTGAAATTTGATTGCATTCAACATGAACGCACGTCGGTTCGGAGATGGCGGCACGTCAAAATGCGGAACTTTGCACTTCTGTTCCGTTGAGGGTCGTCCGGTGTCGGACTCGGCTTTTTACCCGGACGTGATTGATCTTGGTCGGATCGGCAGGTCCTGCAGTCAAATGGAGGTGTCGGTTCCTCTGCGGATGCGAGGTGACGGAATGTTTCGTCCGTTTCAGTGTCCATGGAACGAAAGTCGGCGTCTGCATCTGTCCGGCCGATTTGTTTGCGGACAACTTCCTTACGGACAAAGTCATTTGACGCTCCGTCCGCTTCGCGCTTTCCTCTGCTGAGTTTTCTATGGCGCCGTTGTCGAAGAGGCCCGTCCGGGGCCTTGGCGAAGCGTGCGCCGACGGACCAGGGGGTCGGTGGGGAATGACAGAGTGGGGAATGACGGCGTACTCGCGTGCACGGCGCAGACGCAGAACCCGGGTCGCGGTCGTCGGCGCGCTGTCGGGACTGGTGCTGGCGGGACTTCCCGTCCTGTCGCCCACGCCCGCCGGCGCGGCTCCCGCGCAGGGCGCCGCCGCGCAGGGAGTCGCCTCCGCCACCTCGCCGGCGGCGCAGGCGGCCGCCCAGGCGGCGGAGTCCGGAAAGCAGGTCGAGGTGGTGTCCGAGCGCACCGAGTACTCGACCACCTACGCCAATCCCGACGGCAGCACGTTCAACCTCAAGCAGTCGGTGACCCCCGTCCGGGTGGCCCGGCCCGGCGGCGCCTGGGCGACGCCGGACGCCACGCTGGTCCGTCGTGACGACGGCCGCGTCGCTCCGAAGGCCGCGGTGGCCGGGGTGTCCTTCTCCGGAGGGGGCGACGGCAAGGACCTGGTGAGCATGGCCGAGGGCGGCCACACCCTGACGGTCGGCTGGACCGGTTCGCTGCCCGTTCCCACGCTGGAGGGCGACTCGGCCGTCTACGCGGACGTGCTGCCGGACGTGGACCTGCGGATGACGGCGACCACCGAGGGCTATCGCGAGGTCCTCGTCGTGAAGACGGCCCAGGCCGCCGCGAACCCGGCGCTGGCCGAGCTCCGTCTGCCGGTACAGGCCGACGGCCTGGTGCTCAGGGAGGGCGCGGGCCAGTCGCTCCAGGCGGTGGACGAGAACGGAGCCACTGTCTTCCGCGCACCGACGGCCCGGCAGTGGGACTCCACCGGCCGTGACGGCGAGACGGGCACGCCCGCACCTGCCGGGTCACCCGACGAGTCACCCGCCGGGTCACCGCCGGTGAAGTCCTCCGCCGCGAAGTCCACCGCCGTGAAGTCCACCGCCGTGACGTCCGGGGCCGCCGTGACGTCCGAAGGCACCCCGGCGGCGGGCTCCGCGGGCACGGGCGACGAGTCCGGTGCCACCGACCCCACCGAGGGCCCGAGCGGTGCCGCCACCGCCGTCCCGCTGGACGTGTCGGCCACCCAGAGCGCCATCACCGTCGTCCCCGACGCCGGCCGGCTCAAGGACGACAAGACCGTCTACCCGCTCTACATCGACCCGGACGTCTCCTGGTCGGAGTCCGAGCGCACGGTGCTCTCCTCCGACGGCGACGCCTTCTACAACTTCACCGGCGGAGACGAGGGCAAGGGGGTCGGCCTGTGCTCCATCTACTACACCGGCGGCTACGGCTACCCCTGCACCACCGGCACCCCGTACAAGCAGCGCATGTACTTCGAGTTCTCGCCGTCCGCGCTGAAGGGCAAGAAGGTGCTGGACGCCACCTTCCGGGTGACCGAGCGCTGGTCGATGTCCTGCACGGCGACCGTGGTGCAGCTGGTGCGCACCGGTGACATCTCCTCCTCCACCCGCTGGCCCGGCCCCACCGCCAACTGGGACGTCATGGGCGACCGTACGGTCTCCGCGGGCCGCGGCTCCGCCTGCGACCCGAGCCAGCCGGCGAAGCCGATCGAGTTCAACGACGACCCCAGCCAGTCGTACGAGAACCTGACCAAGACCGTGCAGTCCTTCGCGGCCGGGGACATGTCCCGGCTGACGCTGATGCTCAAGGCCGGCGACGAGGGCGACCCCAACGGCTGGAAGCGCTTCGACGACGACGCGGTCCTGGACGTGAACTACGTCGGCGTCCCCGGGCCGCCCACCGGCCCCGCCGTCCTGTCCGGCAGCGGCACCACCTGCGAGACCACCGAGTCGGACCCGGCGATCATCTCGGACCCGACCCCCGACTTCGTCTCCAACGTGCAGACGGAGTCCGGCGGTGAGAGCGGCGCGACCCTGCGCGCCCACTTCGTGGTGCAGAAGAAGAACACCGACGGCAGCTGGAGCGTCGCCACCGAACCGGTGCGCCCGTCCAGCGGGTTCGTCACCGACAACGCCAAGGTCCAGGTGACCTCGCCGGTGTCCTTCGCCGACGGGACCCTGGCCCGGATGCAGTCGTGGACCCGGTCCTACTGGAGCGGCGACGACCACATGATCGAGTCGACGCACAGCTCGGTGGTATCCAAGGGCTGGTGCTACTTCAAGGTCGACACCACCGCACCCAAGGCGCCCACCGTCACCACCGACGGCACCTACAGCCTGTGCACCGCCAACGCCTGCGCCGCCGGCGGCGGCCCCGGCATGGGCGGGAACTTCTACTTCAAGCCCGCCTCGGGCGACACCAACATCGCCAGTTACGAGTACCGGCTGCCGACCTGGCCCTCCTGGCACTCCGTCACGGGCTCCGCGCCGACCAAGCTGATCACGCCCGAGCTGCCCGGCACCCAGATCCTCCAGGTCCGGGCCAAGGACAACGTCGGCTCCGGGCGGCCCGGTGCCACCACCAGCTTCCTGTTCAAGGTGGCGGAGGGCGAAGGCGCCACCGGACGCTGGCACTTCGACGACGCGGCCCCCGGCTCCGGGGTGACCGCGGCCGCCGACAGCGCGACCACGACCGGCACCCGGCACGCCCTGACCTTCCACACCGCCGGCGCCGGCTTCTCCTCCCTGGCGCGCCGGGGCGAGGGGGACCGCTCCTTCTGGCTGGACTCCACCGTCGCCGCCAACCAGACCGCCTGGGCCGACACCTCGGCACCCGTGATCAACATGCAGGGTTCCTTCTCGGTCTCCACCTGGGCCTTCCTGACGGACAGCTCCGACTTCCGCACGATCGCCTCCCAGCTGAACTCCGACAACACCGGCTGGTCGCTGTACTACTCCTCGAGCGTCCAGCGCTGGGTGTTCCTGTGGTCCTGGTACGAGAACGGGGTGCGCAAGTACGTCGGCGCCAACGCCTCGGCCGCGGGCGTGCCCCTGAAGACATGGACCCACGTCGGCGGGGTCTACAACGCCACCGACCGCACCATCACCCTCTATGTCAACGGCCGTCCGCAGGGCTCCCCGATGGCACTGGGGACATCCGGCAAGCCCACCACCAGCGACGGCGTCCTGGAGGTCGGACGCGCGGGTTACGACGGCGGGTTCGAGCGCTACTGGCGCGGCCGCGTCGACGAGGTCGCCGTCTTCCAACGGGCCCTGAGCGACGGTGAGATGGCTCAGGAAGCCGGACTGATCGACCCGGACACCGGGAGCACCGCCGTGGAACTGGTCGGTGCCTGGAACCCGGACGGAGCCACCGGCACCACCCTGTCCGACCCGGTCAGCGGCTACGGCGGCCGGACCGTCACCCTCACCGGTGGCGCCACGCTGGACGGCGAGACCATCCCGCTGGACGGCGTCGACGACGCGGCGACCGTGCCCGGCCCGGTCGTGGACGACACCGGCTCCTTCACCGTGACCACCGAGGTGGAACTCGACGGCGTCGCCCTGGCCAAGAAGGCCACCGGCTACAGCGGGCAGGTCGTCGGCCAGCGCACCGCCGACGGATCCGCCTGGGGCCTGTGGTTCAACCAGACCGGCACCGAGCAGGTCCCGCAGGACGACGGCACCCTCAAGGACGTACCCGTCGGGTACTGGCGCTTCGGACGCCTCGCGGCGGACGGCAAGACCTACACCGCCGTCACGTCCGACAGCGCAGCCCTGACCGACGAACGCGTCCGGCTGACCGGCGCCTACAACGCCCAGGACGGGACGATCAGCCTGTACCTGGACGCCACACCCAACGACGTACCGACCGCCTTCACCGCGGTCGCAGGCAGCGGTGACTTCAGCGCGGGCCGGGCCTACGTGAACAAGGCGTGGGGCAACTACCTGCCCGAGAAGATCAGCGATCTGCGGATCTGGGTCGGGGCGCCCGCCAACGACATGCAGGTGGAGAACATGATCGGCGGCTAGCCGCGGGCTCGGGGCCCGGCCGAACGGGCCGGGCCCCGAGCAGTGTCCGCGGCCGCCCCGACGGGTGTCCGTGCCACGCCCCGCAGCCCCGGCCGGCCGGTCCGTCGGGCTCCTTCACCGTCGGCCTGCACGTGCGGGCCGGCCTCCTCCACCACCATCCGTGCACCTCCGTATGCCTTGGAGCGGAACCAACACCATGTTCTTGCGTCCACGCAGACGACGGAACGGCCCCGCGGCCACCGTCAGCCGCACCCTTCGTCTGGCCGTCGGGTCACTCGTGCTCGCCCTGAGCGTGCCGATCGGACTGGCCCCGATTGCACAGGCCGCCGACGCGCTCGGCCGGCCCCACACACCGAAGACCCGCAGCGCCGGCATGGTTCCGGCGGACCCCGCCACGGCGCAGGCGGCCCGGGCGCGTCTGGCCGGGGCCCGGGCCCGCAACCGGGCGGAGGGCGCCAAGGCCCTGGCCGCCCAGCACGCCACCTGGCCCAGCCCCGCCCGCGCCGGCCTCGTCCGCGGCAGGCGCACCGAGGTCGGCGGCCTGCCGGTCACCCTCACCGCGCCGACCACGCCGTCCGGCAAGGACAAGGCCGGCGCCAAGGCGAAGGACAAGGCCGCCGCCCCGGCCGCGACCGCGGCGACCGTGCAGGTGCTCGGCCGCAAGGAGGCCGCCGCCGCCGGCATCAAGGGCGTACTGCTGTCGGTCACCGCCGACCAGGCCGGTACCACCGGGCTGGTCGTGGACTACTCGTCGTTCGCCTCGGCCTACGGCGGTGACTGGGCCGGCCGGCTGCGCCTGGTGCAGTTGCCGGCGTGTGCGCTGACCACGCCGCAGAAGGCCTCCTGCCGCACCGAGACACCGCTGGCCGGATCGCGCAACGACATCGGCGACCGGACCGTCTCCGCCCAGGTGACGACCGTCCGCACCCCGACGGCCACCGCCGCCACGACCGCCCAGGTGGCGCCCGCCACCGCCGTCGTGGCGCTCGCCGCGGCCGCCGGTGAGTCGGCGTCGGGTTCGGGCGCGTACACCGCCACCCCGCTGAGCCCGTCGTCGTCCTGGCAGGCCGGCGGCTCCTCGGGCTCGTTCAGCTGGTCGTACCCCATGGGCACCCCGGCCCCGGCGGCCGGTCCCGCCCCCTCGATCACCCTCTCCTACGACTCCGGCGCCATCGACGGCCGGACCGCCAACAGCAACAACCAGGGCAGCGTCGTCGGTGAGGGATTCGACCTGTCGTCCGCCTCGTACGTGGAGCGTTCCTACGGCTCCTGCGACGACGACGGCCAGGACGAGAAGTTCGACATGTGCTGGAAGTACGACAACGCCTCCCTCGTCCTGAACGGCAAGTCCACGACCCTGGTCAAGGACGACACCACCGGCACCTGGCGGCTGAAGGACGACGACGCCTCGACCGTCACCCACGGCACGGGCGCCGACAACGGTGACGACGACGGCGAGTACTGGACGGTCACCACCGGCAACGGCACCAAGTACGTCTTCGGCCAGAACAAGCTGGACGGCGCCGGCACCGAGCGCACCAACTCCACCTGGACCGTCCCGGTCTTCGGCGACGACTCCGGGGAGCCGGGCTACAGCAACGGCACCGCCTTCGCCGACCGCGCGCTGACCCAGGCGTGGCGGTGGAACCTCGACTACGTCGAGGACGTGCACGGCAACGCGATGTCGTACTGGTACACCGCCGAGGCCAACTCCTACGCCAAGAACAAGGCGACCACGGCCACCGCCGACTACACCCGCGGCGGCTACCTCACCAAGATCCTCTACGGACAGCGCAAGGACGCCCTGTTCACCGGCACCGCCTCGCACAAGGTGACCTTCGACTACGCCGAGCGCTGCACCGCCGCGGACTGCTCGGACCTGAAGGACTCCACCGCCGACCACTGGCCCGACGTGCCGTTCGACTCCATCTGCAAGAACGGCGACGACTGCGACTCCAAGAGTCCCTCCTTCTTCACCCGCAAGCGGCTGACCGGGGTGAACTCCTTCGCCTGGGACGCGGCGAACAGCACGTACACCGCCGTGGACTCCTGGGCGTTCACCCAGCACTTCTACGACGGCGGCGACCTCGGCGACACCTCCGACCAGGTGCTGGTCCTCGACTCCATCACGCGCACCGGCAAGGTGGGCAGCGACATCGCCCTGCCGCCGGTGACGTTCACCTACGACAAGCGGCCCAACCGCGTCGACGGCACCGACGACATCGTGCCGCTCTACCGGCCCCGTATCCGTACGCTCATCTCCGAGACCGGCGCGGTGACCACCGTGACCCTCTCCGACCCGGAGTGCGTGCGCGGCCAGACCCCGGACGAGGACGACGACCACGCCTCCTGCTACCCGGTGTACTGGCACATCAACGGCGCCGCGGAAGCCGGCCTGGACTGGTTCCACAAGTACCGGGTCCTCGCGGTGACCACCACCGACCCCACCGGCAAGAACGCCACCACGGAGACCGACTACACCTATTCCGACCCCGCCTGGCACTACGACGAGAACCCGCTCACCCCGCAGGACGAGCGGACCTGGTCGCAGTGGCGCGGCTACGGCAAGGTGACCGCCGTCAAGGGCACGGATGCCGTGAAGTCCAAGACGGTGACCCTCTTCATGCAGGGCATGAACGGCGACCGGATGCAGGGCTCGGACGGCAAGCTCGACCCCACCGCCCGCAAGTCCGTCAGCGTGAAGCCGGTCGCCGTCTCCGGCCTGACCGTCGCCGACCAGACCGACAGCGAGCAGTACGCCGGCTTCACCCGGCAACAGGTCACCTACGACGGCAGCCGGGCCGTCGAAGTGACCGTCAACGACCCCTGGTCCAAGGTGACTTCCACCCAGCACGCCTCCTACGCCGACACCGAGGCCTACTTCGTCCGGACCGGCAGGACCGCCACGTCGACGTATCTGACGGCCAAGGACTCCTGGCGCACGCACACGAACTCCACCACCTTCGACGCCTACGGCATGAAGGCCACCGAGGACGACGCCGGCGACACCGCCAAGAGCGGTGACGAGATCTGCACCCGCACCTGGTACGCCCGCAACACCACCAAGGGCATCAACAGCCTCGTCTCCCGCACCCGCACCGTCGGGCGCACCTGCGCCACCGGCGAGGACCAGCTGACCCTGCCCACGAAGGTCGCCGATCGCGGCGACGTGCTCTCCGACACCGCCACCGTCTACGACAACACCGCCGCCACCGCCTGGAGCGCGAGCCAGACGCCGACCCTGGGCGACGCCTCGTGGACCGGACGGGCTGCCGCCTACCCGGCGACCGTCAGCGGCGGGGAACGCGCCCCGACCACCTGGCAGACCACGGCCAAGACCGTCTACGACACCCTCGGCCGCCCGACCACCGTCACCGACGCGGCGAACTACGCCACCACCACGGCCTACACGCCCGCCGCCGCCGGTCCACTGACTCTGGCCATCAAGACCAACGCGGCCACGCAGAAGACCTTCACGTACTACGAGCCCGCCCGCGGCAACGTCATCCGCTCCTTCGACATCAACAACAAGCAGACCCAGTCCACCTACGACGCCCTCGGCCGCGTCACCGCCGTCTGGCTGCCCAACCGCACCAGCGACCTGCCGGCCAGCTACGTCTACGACTACAGCATCAGCAACACCGCCCCCTCCTGGACCTCGACCGGGGCGATCAAGGCGGACGGCGACACCTACGAGACTGGCTACTCGATCTACGACGCCCAGCTGCGGCCGATCCAGACGCAGAAGCGCAGCCCCGAGGGCGGCCGGATCCTGACCGACACCCGCTACGACAGCCGCGGTCTGGCCTACGAGACCTACGCGGACGTCTACGACAGCAAGAACGCGCCCTCGGGCACCTACGCCCGCGCCGAGTACGGCGGCACCGCCAAGCAGACCGCGACCACCTTCGACGGCGCCGAGCGCCCGGTTACCAGCACCTTCTTCACCTACGGCGTCCAGCGCTGGTCCACCACCACCAGCTACACCGGTGACTCCACGGCCACCACGGCCGTGCAGGGCGGCTCCGCGAAGCGCGTGATCACCGACGCCCTCGGCCGCACGGTCGAGACCCGTCAGTACGCCACCACCTCACCCGACGACGCGGCCTACGGCGGCGCCACCGGTACCGCGTACAGCTCGACGAAGTTCTCCTACACCCTGGACGACAAGCAGGCGACCGTCACCGGCCCGGACAACAGCGCCTGGAGCTGGACGTACGACCTGTTCGGCCGCCAGGTGAGGTCCACCGACCCGGACAAGGGCACCGAGACCACCGGCTACGACAACCGGGACCTGCCGGCCTGGACCAAGGACGGCGCGGGCCGGGTGGTCATCACCGCCTACGACAAGCTGCGCCGCCCCACCGCCACCTACAAAGCGCCGGCGGACGCCGACCTGACCTCCACCACCGAGGAGCAGACCCCGGCCAACCAGCTCACCGCCCTGGCCTACGACCCCGCCGGCTACAAGGGCCGGCTGTCCTCGTCGACCCGATACACCAACGGCGCCACCGACACCGCCCACGCCTACACCCGCAAGGTCACCAGCTACGACAGCCTGTACAACCCGCTGGAGTCCACGCTGACGCTGCCCAGTGACGACCCGATGGTGACCTCCGGAGCGGTACCGTCGGCGACCCTGTCCTTCAGCGCCAACTACGACATCACCGGCGCCCAGAACCAGGACGTCCAGCCGGAGGCCGGCGGCCTGCCCAAGGAGATCATCGACACCGGGTACAACGACTACGGCCTGCCCGCCACCCTCAGCGGCACCCAGAGCTACGTCCTGGCGAGCGACTTCACCGCCACCGACAAGGTCCAGCAGCTCACCCTCGGGATCTCCGCGGCCGCGGGCGTCAAGAAGGCGTACGTGTCCAACACCTGGGACGAGGGCACGGACCGACTGACCCAGTCGGTGGTCACCGACGACACCCACGCCTGGCAGCTCCAGCAGCTCAACTACAACTACGACCAGGCCGGCAACGTCACCTCGCTCACCGACCCCACCACCCTCGGTGGCACGAGCAGCGCCGACAACCAGTGCTTCGCCTACGACGGCTACCAGCGCCTGACCGAGGCCTGGACGCCCAAGACGGCCGACTGCTCCGCCACCGGCCGCACCAGCGCCAACCTCGGCGGTCCCGCTCCCTACTGGAGCAGCTACGCCTACAACACCGCCGGCCAGCGCACCACCGAGACCAGCCACAGCACCACCGGCACCACGACCTCACGCACCTACTGCTACAACAGCACCACCCAGCCGCACACCCTGACCGCCACTCCCGCCGGGACCGCCTCGGGCGTGTGCACCGGAGTCACCGCGGCCTACGGCTACGACGCCGCCGGTGGCACCACCGCCCGCCCCGACGGCACCGCCACCCAGTCCCTGGTCTGGGACACCGAAGGCAAGCTCGGCAGCCTGAAGGAGACGTCCGGCTCCACCACCAGCACCACCGGATACATCTACGACACCGACGGCAACCTCCTCGTGCGCCGCAACACCGGCGGCGAGAGCGTGCTCTACCTCGGTGCCACCGAGGTCCACTACAACGCCGTCACCGGCAAGAAGTGGGCCCAGCGCAGCTACAGCCTCGGCGGCACCACCGTCGCGGTGCGTTCCAACCAGAGCGGCACCTCCACCCTCACCTGGCTCGCCGCCGACCGGCACAACACCGCGGGCCTCGCCCTGACCGCCACCGACCAGGCCATCACCAGGCGCTACACCACCCCGTTCGGCGCCGACCGCGGCACCGCGGTGACCACCTGGCCCGACGACAAGAAGTTCCTGGGCAAGGCGGCCGACGCCGTCACCGGCCTCACCCACGTCGGCGCCCGCGAGTACGACCCGCTGCTCGGCCAGTTCATCAGCGTCGACCCGCTGCTGGACACCTCCGACGGCCAGTCGCTCAACGGGTACGCCTATGCCGACAACAGCCCGCTGATGGGCTGGGACCCGGACGGCAAGGACAACTGGTGGGCCGACCCCACCATGAACAAGCCGGTGAACAAGGGCGGGACGCCCATCAGCCAGGACCTCGCCAACGAGCAGGGCTTCGGCTCCCTGTGCAACCCGAACAACTGCTCAGGCTTCGACCCGAACAAGATGCCGGCCGGCGGCCCGGCCTACGAGTACCCCCCGGTCCAGGCCGAGGACGCCAACCGTCCCGGCTGGGGCACGCTGAAGACGACCCCGCACGACAAGACCGTCTTCTTCATGGCCGGCTCCATGGCCCTGTCCTACGTCGCGATGAGAGGGTGGCAGCGCGGCTTCGGCCTCCTCGAACACTGGATGGAGAACAGCGGGGAGACGGTCGAGCTCAATGTCGCCGACATGATGAACAGCCTCTCCCTCATGCGCAAGGACGTCGGTTCGTACATCAAGCTCGGCACGTTCGACAGCGGCTGGCAGCCCGGCAGCGTCGCCACCAAGAAGAAGGGCGAGAACAAGGGCCACGACGCCGACGACTACTACTTCGCGCTCAACGGCTACCAGTACCGGGTGCGAGGAAACACGGAGATGCAGCGAGGCCATCTCACGGGTAGCGTCACGGTGGACGTGTACAAGAGATACAACTGGGGGAACATCGGGGGCGGCAAGCCCCGGAGTGATCTCGGCTACGGTCCGTTCAAGCCTCTGAAGCAGAACGACATGGCCCATCTGAACTCGGTGGGGCTGGCTCGCGACTTCGATGTCGTCGGTCACCAGACGTTCAACATCGGCTAGGAGAGATCATGTTCGACCGACTGCCACGCACTCCGGTGCTGTTCGTCGGCATGGCGCTCGCCGTCGGCCTGGTTGTTGCCTGTGATCCCGGCGGCCTGCACGCCGGCGAGAACAGGAAGCCGTTCCCTCACCAGGGCGAGTCGGACCTCGCCGATGTCAGCCTTGAGCAGGCGCTGTCCGACTACCGCGTCCGCCTGCCCAAGGCGGCCGAGGACATCGCCTACGGTGCCCTCAAGGCCGCGGACGGATACCCGTTCGGGGTCGAGTTCACGATGCCGTGCGACGGCGTTCCGGCGTTCGCCCGGGACAACCAACTCGCCTCCGCAGGCAAGGAAACCCCCTCCGGCGTGCGGGTGGACGCGATGGAGGCGGGATTCACGCTGGATGACAGCCCGGCCTACGCCCGGGCGAAGGGATCGAAGCTGCCCAGGATCGTCGGGGCGGTCTTCGAGAGATCCGGAACGTGCCGAGTGTTCCTCAGCGACTGAGGCCCACCGTCCTACGGCGTCCTGTTCTCCTCCAGTCGGAGGAGAACAGGACGCCGTCCGTTGTGCCGCCGTCCGTTCAGAGCAGCCGCCACAGATGGTCGTCGGTGCCGTTGTCGTCGAACTGCACGACTTGGGCGCTGTTCTGGGTCGACATGCCGTCCACGCCAAGGACCTTTCCGCTGTGCCGGTTGCGCAGCAGGGACCAGCCGTCGCCGCGGTCCACCAGGGTCCACAGGTGGTCGTCGGTGCCGTTGTCCTCGTACTGCACGACCTGGGCGCTGTTCTGGGTCGACATGCCGTCGACGCCCAGCACCTTGCCGCTCTGGCCGTTGCGCACCAGGAACCAGCCCTCGCCCTTGTCGATCAACTGCCAGGCGTGGTCCCCGGTGCCGTTGTCGTCGAACTGCACGACCCGCGCGCTGTTCGCCGTGGACATCCCGTCGACCCCGAGCACCTTCCCGCTGTGCTTGTTGAGGATGCGCCGGTACGACGGCTCCGGCACCCACGCACGGCCGTCCGGGGAGGCGGTCGGGAACGAGGCGATCCGCAGCCGGGCCGCGCCCATCGGGACGAGCGTGACCTGCTCCACGGCTCCCGTGGCCCGGGCCGGGCTCTGTTGCAGCGGGGCGACCACGTGCTCGTCGTCGGCGACCCACTCGGGTATCCGGCGGGCCTCGGCGGTGAGCGTGAGCGGAGTGCTCCCGAGCGTGAACGGGTTGGCCGCGAGCGGCCCGGGGGCGCGGTGCAGTACCGGTGAAGTGCCGGGCACGAGGCCGTAGTTCCAGGGTGTCGTCGCGTGCACCGCGTACTCGGGGAAGGTGTCGTCACCCGCGTACCGGTCGTACCGCTCCCCGATCCTCAGCGCGTAGGTCAGCGGGCCGTGCGCGACGCTCACCGCGTCGCGGTTGGCGGACCAGGTGCGGACCGTGGTGCGCTGCGGCAGGGTCAGTGTGACGCGGTCGCCGTTGCGCCAGGTGCGCGCGACCCGCACGAACGCGGGCCCGGCCGGGGCGGCGACCGCCGCGCCGTTGATCCGCAGCACGGGTGCCGCGCACCAGCCCGGTACCCGCAGCAGCAGCGGGAACGCGACGGCCCGCGGGGTGGACAGGGTCAGGGTGACGGTCTCGTCGAACGGGTAGTCCGTGTCCTCGGTGACGGTGACCGCCGTGCCCGCGACGGTCGCCGTGACGCTGCTGGGCGCGTACATCGCGGCGGCCAGCCCGCCGTCCGGGGTCGCCAGCCACAGCTCCTCGCTGAAGTAGGGCCAGCCCATGCCGTAGTTGTGCGGACAGCAGCGGTACTGGTCGACGCCCGGCTGGTACGACTGCATCGCGAAGCCGTTCTGGAACTGGCCCTCGGTCTTGCGGACGTCGTCCAGGTCCGCGCAGTTGGCGCTGGTGATGTAGTGCACCCCCTTGCCGTCGGGGTCGAGGGCGGCGGGCAGCAGGTTGAACGCCAGCTCCTCGCAGCGGTCCGCCCACACGGGGTCGCCGGTGATCCGCGTCAGCAGCTCGTGGCTGGCCATGAACTCGACGATGCCGCAGGTCTCGAAGCCCTGCCGGGGGTCGTCGAAGCCCGGCCTGATGTTCTCGTCTCCCGCGAACCCGCCACCGGGGAACTGGCCGTAGCCGCCCAGGACTTGTTCGTACGTGCGGTACGCGGCCCGGGTCAGGTCGGTCGAGCCGGAGCGCTGGGCGTACTGGGCGGGCTCCCGGAAGCCCTGGGCGATGTTGACGTTGTGCGCGCTGGGCAGGGGACCGGTCCAGTCGGCGCCCCAGGCGTGCATCTTGTCGACGAGATCGAGGAGATAGGGCTCACCGGTACGGCGGTACAGCCACAGCGCGATGTCCATCCCGTCGCCCCAGCGCAGCGACACCCAGCTGGAGTCGAACGCGCCGGAGCCCTGGGCGTTCATGAAGCGCAGGAACCGGCCGACGAAGGGCACGACACGGGTGTCGTGCGTGTACTCCTCGTAGGTGCGCAGTGCCTGGAGCAGGGGGAGGAAGGGCCAGAAGTCGGGGCCGCCGTTCAGCGCGGTGCGCAGGGCGCGCGGGCCGAAGAACCCGTCGCTCTGCTGGGTGGCGAGGACCGCGTCGATCCAGCGGCGGGCCGTGGCGAGGGCGGTGGAGTCGCGGGTGGCGATGGCGAGGGGGACGTATCCGCGCAGCCAGTAGGGGAGTTCCTCCCAGCCGTCCCGGTCGGGGTGGGCCCAGCCGCTGGTCGACAGGTCCAGGAAGTGGGAGCGTTCGGCGTAACGGCCGCACAGTCCGGCCAGTTGCAGGCGCAGTTGGCCGGCGAGCCAGCCGCGGGCGGTGATGCTGCCGGGCGCCAGCCGGGTGAAGGCGTCGGGGGCGAGGCCGGCCGCCGCGGCGGCCGGCGGCGCGGGGAGCAGGGCGCCGACGGCCAGGGCGCCGACGGCGAGGCCTCCGGTCTGCAGTAAGTGTCGCCGGGCGATGGCCATGCGGCTTCTCCAGTCGGGAGTGGGGGGGGTGGGGGAGCGGCGGAGCCGGACGGTGGTGCGGTCCGCCCGCCGCCCATGGGCGGCAGGCGGACCGCAGCCGTGCGGGGATCGGCGCACGTCTCTCGGCGGGGCGCGGGGAGGCGTCCGCCGAGAGCCGTCACCGGGTCAGGCGCAGCCGGCGGGCGTCGCCCGCGAGGCGTCGGCGATCAGCGCCCGCTGGGCCGCGCCGAGCCGCTCGACATCGGGTTTGACGACCTTGCGGTCGTACGTCAGCAGGCCGTTCAGCTCGCCCTCGACGTCCGAGATCTGCGTGTAGACGGCGCCGTTGCCGCCCTTGCAGGCCAGCGCGTGCACCTCGGCCAGCTTCTGGAGGTAGTCGTCCGTGTAGGTCGAGGGGTCGACGTCGACGTACGACTGCTGGACCGACCAGGCGTGACCGGGCACCGCGAGTCCCAGGCCGCCGTACTCGCCGCTGACCAGCGCACGTCTGCCGTCCGGGTGGGGCGGCAGCGCGGGGCTGGGGTAGCCGTGCTCGTCGATGATGTCGCCGGTGCCTCCGTCGGCCCCGAGGTTGATGCCCGACATGCTGTTGACCAGCCGGGTCGGGTCCCAGGCCTTGGCCTGGTCGGCGATGCGGGCCATGTCGTACTGGCCCCATCCCTCGTTGAAGGTGACCCACATGACGACCGACGGACTGCTGATGTGCTCGTCGATCATCTGCTTCATCTCGCGCTCGTACTCGGCGCGGGCGGCGGTCGACGGGTTCACCCCGGCCGTCATCGCGGGCATGTCCTGCCACACCATGAGGCCCAGCCGGTCGGCCCAGTAGAACCAGCGGTCCGGCTCCACCTTGATGTGCTTGCGCACCGCGTTGAAGCCCATCTTCTTGTGCATCTTCAGGTCGTAGGCGAGGGCGCTGTCGGTCGGCGCGGTGTACAGGCCGTCCGGCCAGAAGCCCTGGTCGAGCGTGGCCATCATGAAGACCGGCTCGCCATTGAGCATGGTGCGCGGTACGCCGTTCACCTGCTCCACCGCGATCGACCGCATCCCGAAGTAGCTGCCGACGCGGTCGCCCCCGACGCTCACCTTCAGGTCGTACAGGAAGGGGTCGTCCGGTGACCAGAGGTGGGCCTTGGGGATCCGCAGCGTGAGGGCCCCGCCGCTGCGGCCGACGACGGTGGCGACGCGCCGCTTGCCGGCGTACGCGGTGGCGGTGACCGGCAGTCCGGCGCGCACGCCCTGCGGTTCGATCGTCAGGGTGCCCGCGGCCACGTCCGGGGTGAGCTTGAGCGTGTCGACGTGGTCGGCGGCGACCGGCTCCAGCCACACGGTCTGCCAGATGCCGGAGGACGGGGTGTACCAGATGCCGCTCGGGTCCAGTCGCTGCTTGCCCACCGGCGGGTTCTCGCCGTCGGCCGCGTCCGTCGGGTCGTACACGCCGACGATCAGCTCCTGGGTGCGGCCCGGCTTGAGGGCGTCGGTGATGTCGGCGCTGAACTTGTCGTAGCCGCCCTGGTGTTCGGCGACCTTGCGGCCGTTGACGTACACCTCGGCCTGCCAGTCGACCGCGCCGAAGTTCAGCTGGAGACGCTGGCCGGAGCCGATCTTCCAGCCGGCCGGGACGGTGAAGGTGCGCCGGTACCACATGCGGTCCTCGTGCCGTTCGAGGCCGGACAGCTGTGACTCGACGGGGTAGGGGACGAGGATCTTCTCACCGAGATTCCTGCCGACCGGCGGCTGCTCGCCGGCCTGTGCGGCGGCGAACTGCCAGGAGCCGTTGAGGCTCTGCCAGGAGGTGCGGGTCAACTGCGGCCGTGGGTATTCGGGATGGGCGTTGTGCGGGGAGACCTCGTCGGCCCACTTCGTGCGCAGTTCGTACGTGGACCGGTTGGCACCGCTGCTCCAGAAGGACTTGACAACGTTGCCGTCCTTTCCGGTCAGGCCGCCCGCGCCGTCGTAGCGGACGTCGGCGAGGCCGGACGCGGTGCCGTCCTTGTTGCCGACCACGGGCTGTTCCAGCGTGATCAGGAGCGACCTGGGGTCGGCGGGGTCCAGCCGGGCCGCGCCGAGCGGCCAGGTGGCGCCGCCGATCACGGCGTCGATGTGGTCGGTGAGGTCCGCCGGGGGAGCGGCGAGGGGCTGCGCGAAGTCGAGCCGCAGCGTGCGGCCGTCCGCGCGGACGGCGGTGGCGGTGGCGCCGTCGTAGTCGTAGCCGTCGGGCAGCCGCAGCGCGGACGACGGGACGGCGGCCTTGGTGCCGCCGGGCGGGGTCCAGCGCAGGTGGAGGTTGGAGCCCCCGTAGTGCTCGAAGTACTCGACCTTGATGTCGTAGGCCTTGCCCGCGGTCAACTCGACGGGAGCGCCGGTCTGTTCGCGGTCCCAGTCGTCGACCCAGTGGTCGATGACCAGGGTGTCGCCGACCCAGAGGCGGAAGCCGTTGTCGCCGATGATCGAGAAGGTGGTGGGGCCGGTCTTCTCCGGCACGATCCGGCCGGTCCAGCGGACGCTGACGTCGTCCGACTGCCCGGTGGCGAAGCTCAGGCGCGGCTCCAGGGTGTCGAAGTCGAGGTTCGGGTCCAGTCCGGTCGCCTTGAGCTGGTCGAAGTCGAAGGCGCCGGGGGCGGACTGGGTGTAGTACTCGCCCTTGAGGCCATGGACCTCGACGGGGTCGTCGGCCGCGTGCGCGACGGGTGTCGCGGCGAGTCCCGCGGCGCCCAGGGCCGCGGCGAGCAGCAGGGCGAGGCGTTGCCTGAGGGGTTTGGTGCGCACGGATCCTCCTTGGCTGAGGAAGGGTGGCGGCTCGTTGCTTCAGTCTGTACAACGTTGGAAGGAACGGCAGTTGGCATGAGAGCACGGCTCCCGGCCGCTGTCCAGGGGCAGAGCACAGGCTCCGAGGACGCGGCGCCCATCGACGCTGAGGAGATCCCTTGCGGGTCAGCCTGAAGGACGTGGCGGAACGCGCGGGCGTTTCGATCAAGACGGTGTCCAACGTGGTGAACAACTATCCGCACGTCACCCCGGCGATGCGGGCCCGGGTGCAGTCGGCCATCGACGAGCTCGGCTACCGGCCCAACCTGACCGCGCGTCATCTGCGCAAGGGACGTACGGGGATCATCGCGCTCGCCGTTCCCGAGCTCGGCAACCCCTACTTCGCGGAGCTGGCCGGAGCCGTGATCGACGCGGCCGCCGAGCACGAGTTCACCGTCCTGCTCGACCACACGCGCGGCGACCGCGAGCAGGAGATCCTGGTGAGCCAGGGTCTGCCGGCCCGGGTGATCGACGGGCTCATCCTCAGCCCGTTGGAGCTGGAGGCCGAGGACCTCCAGGGCCGGTCCGACGACGTGCCGCTGGTGCTGCTCGGCGAGCGTGTGTACGACCTGCCCTACGACCACATCGCGATCGACAACGTGGCCGCGGCCCGGTGCGCGGTCCGCCATCTGCTGGGCCGCGGCCGGACCCGGATCGCCTACCTGGGCGCGCGCACCGACTCCGCGAACCGGCCCGCCCACCTGCGGCTGGCCGGCTGGCGGGAGGAGCTGGCCGCCGCCGGGGTGCCGGCCCCGGACAGCCTGGTGGTGCCGGTCGGCGGCTGGGACCGGGACGACGGGGCACGGGCGATGGCCGAGCTGCTCGACTCGGGTGTGCGCCCGGACGCCGTCTTCGCCTACAACGACCTGATCGCGATCGGGGCGATGCGGGTGCTGCACGAGCGGGGTCTGCGGGTGCCGTGGGACGTGGCGGTGGTGGGCTTCGACGACCTCGCCGAGGGACGGTTCGGGGCCGTCACCCTGACCACGGTCTCGCCCGACAAGCAGGCGATCGCCCGGATGGCCGTGGCCTCGCTGCTGCGCAGTCTGTCGGGGCGCGAAGTGCCCGGTGGACGCGAACTGACCGCGGAATTCAAGCTCGTTGAGCGGGAGAGCACGCTGGGGCGGCGCTGACGGGATTTCGAACGGAGGGGTTTACAGCCTCCTTCCAACGATGTAAAAACCTCACCGGAACGACGAGCACGCCGAGTTGACCGCAAGAGCCAGCCTCCCCGAGAGCGCTCTCACGCGCCGGGGCCGCGCCGTTTGGGGGACTCCCATGAAGACCAACGCAGTTGCCCGTCCCGCCTTCGCACGCCACCTCCTCGCAGCAGGCCTCGTGACGAGCCTGGCGCTCGTGACCGCATGCACCAAGTCCGAGGACGACTCGGGCAAGAGCACCTCCACCGCCCAGCAGGACGACGCCGGGCAGCAGGTGGCCTCGCCGAGCACCGACTCCGGACCCACCTGCACCGTCGACGCCTACGGCGGCGGCAAACTCGACCTCAAGGGCGCCACGGTCGGCTTCTCCCAGTCCGAGAAGGAGGCCAACCCCTTCCGGATCGCGGAGACCGCCTCCATCAAGGCCGAGGCCCAGAAGCGCGGCATCGAACTGCTCACCGCCAACGCGCAGTCGCAGTTCTCCAAGCAGATCAGCGACGTCCAGGACCTCATCGCCAAGGGCGCGAACCTGCTGGTCATCGCACCGCTGAACTCCGACGGCTGGGAGCCGGTGCTGCGCGCCGCGGGCGCCAAGCACATCCCGATCGTGACGATCGACCGCAAGATCAACGCCACCGCCTGCAAGGACTATGTGAGCTTCATCGGCTCCGACTTCGTCCAGCAGGGGCAGCGGGCCGCCGACCAGATGATCGAGGCGACCGGCGGCAAGGGCGAGATCGCCATCCTGCTCGGCGCGGCCGGCAACAACGTCACCACCGAACGCACCAAGGGCTTCGAGGACCGCATCAAGGAGAAGGCCCCCGGCCTGAAGATCGTGTTCCGGCAGACCGGTGAGTTCGCCCGCGAGAAGGGCCAGTCGGTCACCGAGAACCTCATCCAGTCCAAGCCCGGCATCACCGGGATCTACGCCGAGAACGACGAGATGGGCCTCGGCGCCGTGAACGCCCTCAAGGGCGCCGGGAAGAAGGCGGGCGACGTCAAGATCGTCACCATCGACGGCACCCGCAACGCCGTCCAGGCCATCGTGGACGGGTGGATCTACGGCGTCATCGAGTCCAACCCGCGCTTCGGCCCGCTCGCCTTCCAGACCCTCGACACCTTCACCCAGGGCGGCAAGGTCGGCCAGGACATCGTCATCCAGGACAGCTCCTACGCCAAGAGCAACGCCCAGACGGACCTCGGCAAGGCCTACTGACGTGCTCTCGGTCACCCGACTGTCCAAGACCTTCCCCGGCGTGCGCGCGCTGTCCGACGTGGACTTCACCGCGCACGCCGGGCAGGTGCACGCCCTCGTCGGTGAGAACGGCGCCGGCAAGTCGACGCTCATCAAGGTGCTCACCGGGGTCTACCGGCCCGACGCGGGCGAGGTGTCGTACGACGGCGCGCCGGTGCGCTTCGCCACCCCGCTGCAAGCCCAGCAGGCGGGCATCTCCACCATCTACCAGGAGGTCAACCTCGTCCCGCTGATGAGCGTGGCCCGCAACCTCTTCCTCGGCCGCGAACCGCGCGGCCGGCTGGGCCTGATCGACTTCGGGCGCCTGCACCGCGAGGCCGACGAGGCCCTGCACAGGCTCGGCATCCGGGTCGACGTACGCCGACCGCTGCGCGAACTCGGCGTCGGCGCCCAGCAGATGGTCGCCCTCGCGCGGGCCGTGGCGGTCGACGCCCGGGTCGTCATCATGGACGAGCCGACCTCCTCGCTCGAACCACGTGAGGTGGCGACCCTGTTCGGGGTGATCCGCATGCTGCGCGAGCGCGGCGTCGCGGTGATCTACGTCAGCCACCGCATGGACGAGCTGTACGAGATCTGCGACGCGGTCACCGTCCTGCGCGACGGACGCGTGGTGCACACCGGCCCGCTGGCCGGCCTCGACCGGCTGCGGCTGGTGTCCATGATGCTCGGCCGGGAGATCGGCGAGGTGCGCACGGAGGGCCTGACGAAGTTCTCCGGCTCGCACACCGCCACGGCCGAACCCATCCTGCGTGCGGACAACTTGACGGTACGTCATCGACTGCGCGACGTGTCGCTCGCACTGCGGCCGGGCGAGGTGGTGGGCCTCGGCGGGCTGCTCGGCTCCGGCCGCAGCGAGACCGCGAAGGCCATCGCCGGGGCGCTGCCCACCGACGCGGGCCGGGTGAGCGTCGCCGGCACCCCGGTACGCACCGGCTCCACCGCCGCCGCGATCCGCGCCGGCATCAGCCTGCTGCCGGAGGACCGCAAGACCGAGGGCATCGTGCCGGGCCTGTCCGTACGCGAGAACATCGCGCTCGCCGCGCTGCCCACGCTCTCCCGTTTCGGCCTCGTCGACGACTCCCGCATCGACCGGATCGTCGAGACCTTCATGAAACGGCTGCGCATCAAGGCCGCCGGCCCGCACCAGAAGGTCGGCGAACTGTCCGGCGGCAACCAGCAGAAGGTACTGCTGGCCCGCTGGCTCGCCCTGCACCCCAAGGTACTGCTGCTCGACGAGCCCACCCGCGGCATCGACGTCGGTGCCAAGGCCGAGGTACAGGCCCTCATCGACGAACTCGCCGACGACGGACTCGCCGTCCTGCTGATCTCCTCCGACACCGAGGAACTCATCGAGGGCAGCGACCGCGTGATCGTCCTGAAGGAAGGCGTGGTGGTGCGCGAACTCACCGGCGACGACGTCACCGAGGACGGTCTGATGCGCGCCCTCGCATCCGCACCCGCGGGAGGACACGATGGCTGACCTCGCACTCGCGCGCGGCACGCTGGACCGCGCCCGGCTGCTGCACCTGCTCCAGGAGTACGGCGTCTACGCGGGCGTCGTGGTGCTGCTGCTGTTCAACTTCGCCTTCACCCCGTACTTCCTGTCCACGGAGAACTTCCGCACCCAGGCCGTCCAGGTCGCCCCGGTCCTCGTCGTCGCGCTCGGCATGGCGCTGGCCATCGGCACCGAGGGCGTCGACCTGTCGGTGGGCTCGGTGATGGCCCTGTCCACCTCGCTGCTCTCCCTCTACCTCGGCTACGGGCCCTGGATCGCTGCGCTGATCGCGGTGCTCGGCGGCATCGTGGTGGGCGTGGCCAACGGCGCGCTCGTCGCCTTCGTCGGCGTCCAGCCCATCGTCGCCACCCTCGCCCTCATGGTCGCCGGACGCGGCTTGGCCCTGGTGCTGCTCCCGCAGCTCAAGGACGTACGCGATCCCGGCATGGCAGCGCTCGGCTCCGGCGACGTGCTCGGCGTGCCCTACCTGGTCCTGATCGCCGCCGCGCTCGCGCTCCTGGTCGCGTTCGTGGTGCGCCGCACCACCTTCGGACGCCAGGTGCTCGCCATCGGCGACAGCCGACCCGCCGCCCGGCTCGCCGGACTGCCGGTCAGCAGGGTCCTCGTGGTGGTCTACGTCTGCTCCGGCGCGCTGGCCGCCGTCGCGGGCATCCTCGCCACCGCGCGCCTGACCGCGAGCGACCCCACCTCCCTGGGCACCCTGATGGAACTGTCCGCCATCACCGCCGTGGTCGTCGGCGGCACCCCGCTCAGCGGCGGACGGGTACGCATCGGCGGCACCGTCGCGGGCGCCGTACTCATCCAGCTGCTCACCACCACCCTCATCAAGCACGACCTTCCGCCGTCGTGGACCCAGATCGCCCAGGCTGTGGTGATCGTCCTCGCCGTCTACGCGGCCCGGGAACGAGGCAGGCGATGACCGCGCACACCGAGGAGGCCGGCGTGCCGGTCACGACCGACGACCCCGCCGCGGACGCGCCCGCGCGCGCGAGCCGCTCCGACCGGCTCGGCGCCTTCGCCCAGCAGCACGGCGCGCTGGTGACCCTGGTGATCGCCATGGTCGCGGCGTCACTGAGCTTCGACACGTTCCTGACCGGCGACAACCTGGAGAACATGGCGCTGTCCTCGGCGTTCCTCGCCGTGGTCGCCCTCGGGATGACCTTCGTGATCGTCACCGGCGGGATCGACCTGTCCGTGGGCTCGCTGTTCGCCCTGGGCGGTGTGCTCGCGGCCTGGGGATCGCAGTACGGAAGCGCGGTGGCCCTGCTGCTGCCGCTCGCCGTGTGCGGACTGATCGGCCTCGTCAACGGACTGCTCATCGCACGGGTCCGGCTCGCCCCGTTCATCGTCACCCTGGCCGCGATGCTGGGCGCCCGCGGCCTGCTCCTCGCGATCACCGACGAGGGCTCGACGACCTATCTGGTCGACAAACACTCCTTCTTCGCGACCCTCGGCCAGGGCTCCCTGCTCGGCGTCGGCGTGCCCGTGTGGATCACCGTGGCACTGTTCGTGCTGGGCGCGGTCGTGCTGCGGCGCAGCAGATTCGGGCAGTACGTGTACGCGGTCGGCGGCAACGAGGACGCCGGGGCCCTGATGGGCGTGCCGGTGGCGGGCACGAAGGTCGCGGTCTACACGCTGTCCGGGCTGTGCGCCGGGCTCGCGGGCGCGCTCAACGCGGCCTGGCTGGTGTCGGGCGTGACCATCCTCGGCAGCGGGATGGAACTGGAGGCGATCTCCGCCGTGGTCATCGGCGGCACCCTGCTCAGCGGCGGCTTCGGCTTCATCAGCGGCTCCCTCGTGGGTGTGCTGCTGCTGAAGGTCATCCAGAACGTCATCAACCAGATCGGCTCGCTGGACTCGGCCTACCAGCAGGTCGTCAGCGGGGCCTTCCTGGCCGTGGTGGTCGTCGCGCAGACCTGGCTGGGGCGTCGGCGCCGGGTCCTGTGAGACGCGCGGCCGCCGTCGCCGGCCGGAGACGCACCGGCCGGCGGCAGCTCCGCCCGTACCTGCGGGCATGCCGCGACCACGAGGTCAGTGCAGGTCCACCTGGAAGGCGTGACGGTGGTCGGCGGGGCAGACGAAGACGCGCAGGTCCCCGTACCGGCCGACGACCACCGCGGTCTCGGCGTCGCTGGCGGCCGTGAACAGCAGCGTCATCGCCGTGCCGCACTCCGCGCAGGAGAACGACATGGGGTGCGTCAGATGCCAGGTCGGCCAGCCGCCCAGCTTCCAGCCGGGGACGCGGGTGATGACGTCACCGCCGTCGCCGGTCTCGCGGACCAGTTCCTCCAGCCGCGGACGCAGCTCCGCAGGCAGTTCCTCGCGGAAGGGGAAGTCGGTCAGGTGCTCGGCGTCGAGGTGACAGGCCTGGGGCAGGTAGCCGTCCTCGTCGTACCGCGAAGGCGCCGGAGGATGCGCCGGCCGGCCGGTCGCGTCCGCGGCCCGGCGCCACCGGACCTCGACCACCGGAGCGCCCTCCGACTGCTGCGCCGGGGGATCCCAGTGCTCGTTGGGGCACCAGAGGATCTGCAGGATGTCGATGCCGTCCGGCCACCACGGGCCGGGCGCGTCGTGCCGGAATATCTGGGCGACCGGCACCATGGCGGTGGCGGGCACGCCGTCCGGGTCCTCCTCGTCGGGCAGGGAGCACTCGGGCCACGGTTCGTCCCCCGGCCACAGCAACGGACCGCCGACGGAGCTGTGTTCAGGGCCGGGTGTTCCCCGTCGGGGATGCAGTACGACGGCGGGGCGGGCGTAGCGGGCGAGTTCGGGAACCGCGGCGACGATCGCCGCGGTCGACGGTCTGGGCTTGTGCGACATCGTGCCTTCCGGTCCGTGACGGTCGAGCGTGCGCAGCGTATCCGGGAGCTGTGACATCGACCGGGCCCGTCGTCCGTGCCGGGGCGGGGGGAGCGGTGCGCGGGGCCTCGGGCGGACCCCTGCCCGGCGGTGGGCATCCCGGGCGGTACTGCGCCGACTCGCCCCGGCCCGGCGAGAGTGCCTCGCGACGGTGCTGCAATGGACGCATGTGCCTCGACGAACTCCGTGCGCTGCTGGCCCGGCACGCCCGCCCCGACTGGAGCACCGCCATCGACGGAGTCCTGATCTCGAAGGTCGACTCGGCGGATCCGCCGGCGCCGTCGATGTCCGGCACCGTGCTCGCGGTCATCGCCCAGGGCGCCAAACGCCTCGCACTGGGCGAGCGGGTCTATGCCTACGGCCCCGGTCAGTACCTGGTCGCGTCCGTCGACCTGCCCGTCACCGGACAGTTCACCCAGGCCGAACCCGAGCAGCCGGCCCTCGGCTTCGGTCTGACGCTGGAGCCGTCCGCCGTCGCCGAACTCCTGCTCCAGGCCGGGCCCGCGGACACCTCGCGCACGCGGGAGGGAGCGCCGTCGGGCATCGCCGTGGGCGACGCCCCGCCCGCGCTGCTCGACGCGGTCGTGCGGCTGCTGCGCCTGCTCGACGAGCCCCGCGACCGGCCGGTACTGGCCCCGTTGGTCAAGCGCGAGATCCTGTGGCGCCTGATCACCGGCGAGCAGGGCGCGACGGTACGCCAGCTCGGCCTCGCCGACAGCGGGCTCAGCCATGTCTCCCGAGCCGCACGCTGGATCCGCGAGCACTACGCCGAACCCTTCCGTGTCGAGGACGTGGCCCGGCTGTCCGGCATGAGCGTCTCCGCCTTCTACCGCAACTTCCAGGCGGTGACCGCGCTGAGCCCGATCCAGTTCCAGAAGCAGATCCGGCTGCAGGAGGCCCGGCTGCTGCTCGCCACGCACCCGGGCGACGTCACCGGCGTGGGCCGGCGGGTCGGCTACGACAACCCGTCGCAGTTCAGCCGTGAGTACCGCCGCCGGTTCGGCGCGCCGCCGAGCCGGGACGCGGCCCGGCTGCGCGGCACGGCACCCGCCCCCGTGGGCGTGCTGCCCTGAGCCGGACCGGAGGGCGTGGGAGGATTGTGCAAGCGGCAGCGAGGTTAGTTCTATCGTTTGCCCAGGTCAGAGCGATTCAATGGGTTCAGAAGTTCTTACGCGGAGCAGGAAAGTGTGCCTGTCTCCGCGCATCCCAACCCATCCCATCGCATCGCCCAGGAGACCAGCATGAAGACCGTCCTGATCACCGGCACCTCCTCCGGATACGGACGCGAGACCGCCCGCCACTTCCACGCACAGGGCTGGAACGTGGTCGCCACGATGCGCACCCCGCGGGCTGACCTCCTGCCCGAGTCGGACCGGCTGCGCGTCATCACGCTCGACGTGACCAGGCCCGAGAGCATCACCGCCGCGCTCGACGCCGCCGGGCCGATCGACGTCCTGGTCAACAACGCGGGCATCCCCTCGATCGGCGTGTTCGAGGACACCCCCATGGCCCGCGTACGCGAGGTCTTCGAGACCAACACCTTCGGCGTGCTGGCGATGACGCAGGCGGTGCTCCCCGGCTTCCGCGAGCGCGGCCGCGGCGTGGTGGTCAACGTGACCTCCAGCGTGGTGCTGGGCCACATGCCGCTCTCGGCCGTCTACAAGGCGAGCAAGGCGGCCGTCGAGGGCTTCACCTCGTCCTTCGCGCTCGAACTCGCGCCCCTGGGCGTACAGGCGAAGACGGTCCAGCCGGGCGCCTGCCTGACGACGAACTTCGGCGAGCGGGCGACGGACGGCAGGTCGCTGGACGACCTGGTCCCGCCGCCGTACGCGGCGTTCGCGAAGAAGGCCCTGGACGGCTTCATGAGCCAGGACCTGTACACCCACGAGCGCGACGTCGCCGAGGCCGTCTGGCAGGCGGTGCACGACACCACCGGCCGACTGCACTTCCCGGCCGGCCCGGACGCCGTCCGGCTCGCCGAGGCCAAGTGATCATTCGGCGTCGTAGGAGGGAGTGGGCGTGTTCCAGACCGCGTCGTGACGCGCGATGACCGCCCGCAGCTCGCGGGCGCTGCGAGCGGGCAGGGCCCGCACCACGACGTCGAGGAGCGCGCGTGCGTCGAGGGGATCGCCGCAGCAGTCCCCGTGCGGGTGGCCCCACTCGGCGTCGTGCCACAACTGCCGCTCGCTACGGTGGACATACTCCTGCCACAGCCGTACGGCCCGGCCGGTGTCCCCGGGTTGAAGATAGTTCCGGGTGCGTTCGAGGCAGCCGATCTCGGAGAGCGTCCGTCGGGACAGGCCGTCGATGACCGGTCCCGCATCTGTCGTGCGGCGCCGCGGGGGAAGGGCGCTCCGCAGGTGTCCCGGCCGGCTACGCGGCATGGACCTTTCGGGTCGTCGTCATGCCGGCCATGCTGCCACGACCTCGGACGATCCCTCCAACGGATTTGCCCGCTCCGGACCGCCTCACCGGGACACCCGCCGCCGCTGACGTGGTGTCAATTCACCCAGGACGCGGGCAGGTCCCTGCGCAGGGTCTCCAGGTCGTCGGCCGTGCGGCCGCGCGCGTGGACCCAGCACAGGTCGAGGTCCCCGTCCCGGCGGATCAGCCGGCCGGGCGCCGAGTACCAGCGCAGGGGTGAGTCCTGCGGGCCGACCCACATCGGATGGTCGGGCAGCGGCACCCTCGTGTAGCGGTCGTGCAGGTTCGGCAGGAGCGCCTCGGGCAGTTCGCAGGCGTCGTAGAACGTCCCGGCCCCCAGCAGGGACTCGCTGAGCACCAGCTCCACCCAGGCCGTCGACATGCGGTCCAGGAACGGGATCCACCCGTCGTGGGACTCCACCACGACCGGTGGGTCGTCCTGCTCGATCAGCTCGAGGGGGATCCCCCACGCGGCACAGTCCTGGTTCTCACGACGGAAGACCAGGACTCCGCCGGGACCGTCGGCCACGAAGAGACCGGCCGGCGGCACCAACGGGTCCTGCCCGGCGGTCAGGTCGGCGCGGCGCCCGAACAACTGGTAGCCGTCGCGCAGCACCTCAGGCAGTTCGAAGCCCAACTCCGCCTCTGCGTGGTCCAGTTCCTCCCGGGTGAAGCCGTCCTTCGGGCGCAGCGGGACGCCTGTCCACTCCTCGGCGAACCGGCGTACGAAATCCCACGCACGCGAGGGGTCGCCCACCCCGTCGCTCAGCGCGGCTGCCACATCGAAGGTGTCCGGCATGACGCGGACGCTACACGGTGCGGACCGTGCCCGCGGCGGCTCTCCCCCGGAGCCGGCAGCAGCCCGGCACCACCATGACGTCCAGAGCTGCCGGGACGCGTGTGCCGGGCGAAATTCCTGCTCACAGGCCTTCCGCAGGTGTTCGGGCTGATCTATCTTCTCCATCCATGCTCGATGATCAGCGTGGCGGC
This sequence comes from Streptomyces sp. NPDC107559, assembly GCF_055657365.1. NCBI lineage: Bacteria > Bacillati > Actinomycetota > Actinomycetes > Kitasatosporales > Streptomycetaceae > Streptomyces > Streptomyces sp. NPDC107559. Next base: position 229,109 of record NZ_JBVKBD010000013.1, read on the forward strand.
CGTCGGCTTGCCCGCATCGCGTCCCTCACCACCGCGGTCGTACTCGCGGTGCTGTGTGCTGCCCTCGGCCATGTCGACGGGACCGGACTGTTCGCCCCGGAGAACTGGCCGGACGCGGGCTTCGTACCGGGCAACGCCACAAGTCCCGCCTGGGCCACGGTGGTGTTCCTGCCCCTGCTGATCGGTGGCAGCGCGCTGGCCGTCCACCGGGTGGTGCGCGCCGCCGCTGCCCGGGCGCGGGCGCGATGGGTCCTCGGCGCGGTCTGGTCGAGTCTGATCCTGGTGGCGTTCCTGGCCAAGCTGGCCTACAGCGTGCTGCTGCTCGTGGTCGCCGGCACGGCCGGGCTGCACCTGCTTCCGACGCTCGGGTCGCTGCTGGCCGAGTGCGGTCTGACCGGCGCGAAGTACGCCGCTTTCGGGCCGTTGGTCGCGGGCCCGGCGGCATCGGCGTACCGGATCGGCGTGTGGCGCCTGCGCCGCAGGGCCGTCGAGGGCGACAAGACGGGTGAGACCGGCAAGACCGGCAAGACCAGCGAGACCGGTGACACCGTCGAGGTCGCTGAGCGCGCCGCGGCGGACTCGGCCGTCGGCATCAATCAGATCGCCGGGTTCGCCTGGCTGCCCGTCGGTGTCGCCGTGGCGCTCCAGACGGGCGCCGGTGTGTTCGCCTGGGCCGCCGGTCCGACACCCGGCGGCCTCGCCGTGGCGACGCTGGTCGCCGGGGGCGCGGCGGCGTTCGCCGGTCTCGCGCTCTGGCGCCGGGTGGTGTCGCCCGGGCTGTCCCGGGCCCGTACCGGGGTGACGCTGTGGTCGCTGGCGACGACGCTCACCGCGGCGGGCGTTCTCGGCTTCGTGCCGCTGTGGCTGCTCGACGGGGGCCTGAACGGTTTCGGCGGGGCGCTGTTCCCGGTCGCCTCCGTGCTCGTGCGGGTCGCGGAGGGCGTGACCGCGGGCGTGTGCGCGGGCGTCGTGGGCGTCCCCTGGGCCGCGGAGCTGGCATGGCGGCACCGGACGGCGCCCTCGGCCGAACGCGGCCGTCTCGCCCATGCCACCCGGTGGGCGCCGCCCGTCGCGGTCGCAGCCGTGCTGGCGCTCGCCACCGGCACCCTGCCGTCGTCGGGCACGACGGCCACACCGATGGCGCTCGTCGACGCGCGCACGCAGGCCGCGGGCCGCGACCTGAAAGGACTGCTGCCGCTGACCGTGCTGCGCCGGGACGGACAGCCTCCGGTGATCGGTGACAGCCAGGGGCGGCAGGTGCTGCTCCGCGGCGTGAACGTCAACCAGCTCATCGACTACGGACAGCCCGACCCGGCCAAGCCCACGGTGTGGCCCCTGGAGGACTCCGACTACGCACTGATGGCCCGCTACGGGTTCGACGTGCAGCGGCTGGCCCTGTCCTGGTCGGCCCTGGAACCGAAGCGCGGCGAGTTCGACGAGGCGTACCTCGCACGGGTGCGCACCGCGGTCGACCAGGCCGCCGCCCACGGGATCCACACCGTTCTCGACATCCACCAGGACACCTTCTCGAAGTACGTCACCGCCGCGCCGGGCACGCGGTGCCGCGCCAACGCGTCACCGGAGTTCGGCAACGACGGCGCACCCGAGTGGGCGACCCGCACCGACGGCGCCCAGGCCTGCGGCTTCCTGGGCCGCGACCTCGCGCCCAATGTGCAGCAGGCGTTCACCAACCTCTACGACGACACCGACGGCATCGGCACCGAGTTCGCCCGCACCTGGGGCCGTCTCGCCGAGGCCTTCGCGGACGAGCCCGCCGTCGCCGGCTACGACCTGCTCAACGAGCCCGGCCCGGGCAACGCTCCGGGCGTCACCTCCTCGCTCCTGCTCGGACGCCTGTACCAGCAGGCGATCACCTCGATCCGGGCCGCGGAGGCGAAGGATCCCGACGGCTTCCACCACCTGGTGTTCTTCGAACCGTCGATCCTCTGGTCGGGCCTGGGCTTCGACACCACCCCGCCGGCCGGGTTCGCCGACGACCCGCTGCTCGTCTTCTCGCCGCACCTCTACAGCGAGTCGATCACCATGGACCAGGGACTGGGCGTCACCCTCACCTCGATCGAGCAGGGCTACACCACCGCCGAGCGCACCGCCCGGGCGTACGGGGCTCCGCTGTGGTCGGGCGAGTGGGGATGGTTCGGGGAACCCGAGGACTTCCGCTCGCGCTTCGAGCGGTTCCTGGAGCGGCAGAACACCGACATGCTGGGCTCGGCGATCTGGGTGTGGAAGAAGGCCTGCGGTGACCCGCAGAACGACCCCGCGGCCACCACCTCGGGCGGCGGCGTCGTGCTGTACACCTGCCCCGACGGCAGGCCGCTGCCGAGCCCGGCCTTCGAGACCACGGCGCTGTCCCAGGCGTACCCGCGCAGCGCTCCCGGCCGGCTGACCTCGCTGAAGTCCTCCGTGACCGACCGCGACCTGCGGCTGTCGGGCACCGGGACGGGCATCCTGGACGTGTGGATCCCCGGCGCGAGCCGCCCGGCGACCGAGGTACGCGGCCTCACCGGCGTACAGCCGTCGCCCCGGCCCGGCGGCTGGCGCCTGACCGCCCACGCAACCGGCCCGTACAGCCTCCACGTAACTTAGGGCCTGTCCGGCGGCGGGGTGCGGGGGTGCGGGGGAGTGCCGAGCCGTGCGCCGGGTGCCGGCGTGGGCGAATTCCGGCGACAGCGGCCTGTGTTCACGGCAGGATCGCGCACGTGGACACTCCTCGGTCGACGTCCGGCCCCCCGTCTCTGCCGCTGCCGGACCCGCGCTCCCGCAACGTCGTGCTCGACTACTCGGGCATGCACGGCCCGGTCGCCGGGCTCGTGCTGCCCGGTGCCGCGTCCATGCCGGTCAAGAGCGCCCTGGAGACCTCCCGGGAGCTCATCCGCCACTCCTACTACCGGTACGAGTTCGCCACCGTCGCCGTCACGCATGCCCTGTACGCCCTGGAGCAGGTCCTCGCCGAGCGGCTGGCCTGCGACGAGTCACTGGAGGACCTGATCGGGCGGGCGGCCGCCGAGGGGCTCGTCGATGCCGAGAGAGCCGTCGGCCTCGAACGCATCCGCGCGCTGCGCGACAGGCTCGCGCGAGGTGCGGTGACCAGTGGCGCGGTCACCCCGGAGGGGTCCCTGATCATGGTGCGCACCCTCTTCGACACCGTCGACCTGCTCCTCCGTCCGTCTGCCACGGCGGAGCCGACCCCAGGCGACATGGGCGGGGCACAGCACGACGACCGGCTCGCCGTGCTCTGGGAAGCGCACCGGCGTGCGCCCTTCCCCGACGGCTTCCGCGGCGTGGACATCGACGGCGTGGAACTGATTCTGCTGGACGCCGACGTGGCCGGTCTCGTCCAGAGGGAACTGGACGGCGCACTCGACGGACACTGGATCGCCGTTCTCTGGGCGTGCATCGCCGACCTCGACAAGGTCGTTCCGCTGATCGACGAGGAGTACTGCGTCTCCTACTTCACCGGACTTGCGGTGCTGGCCAGGCTCGCGGCGGCCAGGCACCTGCCCGCCGCGACGGACTGACAGCCGCGTGGCGACGGCCCCGACGGCCCCGCCGTGCCGTCAGCGGACCACGTCGAAGACCTGCTTCTGAACTCCGTTGGCGTAGACCTCGTGCTCGACCAGCTTCAGCTTCTGGGTGTCCTTGTCCGTGGTGCTGAACATGCGCTTGCCCGCACCGAGCAGCAGCGGGAAGACGAGCAGGTGGTAGCGGTCGATCAGGCCCGCGTCCGAGAGGGCGTGGTTGAGGGAGGCGCTGCCGTGGACGATGATCGGGCCGCCCTCGGTCTCCTTGAGGGCGGCGACCTCGTCGAGTGAGCGCAGGACCGTGGTCTCGCCCCAGCCGGACACGAGATCGTCCTCGGTGAGGGTGGTGGAGACGACGTACTTCGGCATCGCGTTGTAGTGAGCGAACTCCTCCATGCCGGGCCATACGGGGCTGAAGCCCTCGTAGCTGCCCCGGCCCATCAGCATCGCGGTGGACTCCAGCTGTTCCCGCCCCTTGATCTCGAGCGCCTCGGCGGCGAACTCGACCCCCTTGAAGACCCAGCCGGAGTTCCGGTATCCGGGTTCGCCGCCCGGGGCCTCCACGACGCCGTCGAGCGAGACGAAGGCCGTGCTGATCAAGGTGCGCATGAGAGATTCCCTCGGTTTCGGGGGTGGGGGTCCTGCCGCGGAGATGTCCGGCTGCCGCTCCAGCATGCGTCCGACAGAATCGATTGTCAAGAAAAGAAAAATTGTCGGTGCGGGCCCGTCCGCCGCCGCGGCAACAGTTCGGCCCGCCGGGTGTCCGGCGGGCCGAGGTGTGCGGCAGGGGAGGGCGGCTATCGGCGCAGGCCCAGGAACTCCCGGCCCGCGTACCGCGCCTTGCTCCCCAACTCCTCCTCGATACGCAGGAGTTGGTTGTACTTGGCGGTGCGGTCGGAGCGGGACAGCGATCCGGTCTTGATCTGACCGCAGCCGGTGGCGACGGCGAGGTCGGCGATGGTGGTGTCCTCGGTCTCGCCGGAGCGGTGGGACATCACGACCGTGTAGCCGGCGCGGTGCGCGGTGGAGACGGTGGCCAGCGTCTCGGTGAGAGTGCCGATCTGGTTGACCTTCACCAGGATCGAGTTGGCGACGCCGTCGCGGATCCCGGCGCGCAGCAGGGTCTCGTTGGTGCAGAAGACGTCGTCGCCGGTGAGCTGGCAGCGGCCGCCGAGCCGGGTGGTCAGCTCGCGCCAGCCGTCGTGGTCGTCCTCGGCCATCGGGTCCTCGATGGACGCGACCGGGTAGCGGTCCACGAGGCCGGCGAGGTAGTCGGCGTGCTCGGCGGGCGTACGGCGGACGCCTTCGCCGGTGTAGTCGTAGACGCCGTCGCGGAAGAACTCCGACGTGGCCGGGTCCATGACGAGGGTGATGTCGGTGCCCGGCTTGTAACCGGTCTGTTCGACGGCCCGGACGACGAAGTCCAGCGCTTCCTCGGCCGTGCGCAGGTCGGGGGCGAAGCCGCCCTCGTCGCCGACGTTCACGCTGTGGCCGGCGGCGACGAGGTTGCCGCGCAGGGTGTGGAAGACCTCCGAGCCCATACGGACGGCCTCGGCGAAGGTCGCCGCGCCGATGGGAGCGATCATGAACTCCTGGAAGTCCAGCGGATTGTCCGCGTGGGCACCGCCGTTGACGATGTTCATCATCGGCACCGGCAGCAGCCGGGCGTCCACCCCGCCGACGTAGCGGTACAGCGGCAGGTGGTGCGAGGCCGCGGCGGCCTTGGCGGTGGCCAGGGAGACGCCGAGCAGGGCGTTGGCGCCCAGCCGCGCCTTGGTGTCGGTGCCGTCCAGCTCGATCATGGTGCGGTCGACGGTCGCCTGATCGTCGGCGTCGAGTCCGTTCACGGCGTCCGCGATGGTCTCGTTCACGGCGTCCACCGCGCGCTGTACGCCCTTGCCGTGGAACCGGGCCGGATCCCCGTCCCGCAGTTCGACCGCCTCACGGGCGCCGGTGGAGGCGCCCGACGGGACGGCCGCCCGGCCGCGTGATCCGTCCCTGAGTTCCACGTCGACCTCGACGGTCGGATTGCCCCGGCTGTCGATGATCTCCCGTGCGACGACCCGGCTGATGACGGTCACGGTGCAACTCCTCCTGCTGGGCCCGCCTGATGCGGGCGGAAAGTTTTCTCCAGAAACAAAGTGAGTCCCGAAAAGGAACTTACTATGGGTGCATGAGGATGCACAACGCGGACGAGAACTGCGGCATCGCGCAGGCCGCCCTGGTCCTGGGGGACTGGTGGAACGTACTCGTGCTGCGCGAAGTCGCCGGCGGGCACGTCCGTTTCGACGCGCTGGCCGCCGAGATCGGCCTGTCGCGCAAGGTTCTGACGGAGCGTCTGGGGCGTCTCGTCGCCCACGGCGTCCTGCGTCGCAGCCTGTACCAACGGCGCCCGGTGCGCTACGAGTACCTGCTCACCGACGCCGGCGCGGCCCTGCTGCCGCTGCTCGTGGCGATGCAGGACTGGGGCGACCGGTGGGTGCTGGGCGACGGGAGTCTCACCGCGACCGTGCAGGAGGGCGGCGCCGAACACGCCCGGGTCCACGCCCTGGTCGGCACCGGGCTGCCCGACGGCCTGGTGCTGCCCGGCACGCACGGTGCCGACCTGCCGCTGGTGTCCCCGCAGGCCGCGGCGACCGTGCTGTTCACCTGTCCGGGCACACGGGTGGAGTGGGACGAGGAGATTCCCGGAGCCGTCGGCTGCGGGCCGGAGTACCGGCTCTTCCGTGACGCCTGGCCCGACTTCCGCAAGGCGGGGGTGGACGTGCGCGGGATCAGTTCCCAACCCGTCCACGAACAGCTGGAGTTCGCCCGGACGGAGGACATCCCGTACGCCCTTCACTCGGATGCGGCCCATCAACTGGCGGCTGCGCTGCGACTGCCCACCTTCCGAGGCGCCGGCCGCCTGTGCCACAAGCGTCTGATCCTGGTCGTCGACGCCGAACGCGTCGTACGGCATGTGCTGTTCCCGGTCGACGACATCCCGCACGCGATCGCCGAGAGCCTGCGCCGTGCCACCGGCCTCACCCGTGCGACCTGAACGGAGTCCTGCTCCCGGCCGCGGCTCCCGGTGTCCAGGATCTCGACGCCGGTTCCGGACAGCGCTGTCGGGACGGTCCGGCGTTACAAAAGCTAGGGCGCTGAGGCTGACCGAGCGCAGCCGGTGGTGACGGTGGACCCGGGGCGCTGTGGCCGGAGGCTTCCCCGGAGGACGGGGTGTGTCGGTCACTCTCACGGGTGAGGATGGCCGAAGACGTGCGCGAGAGGGGAACGAGGTGGCTAGGTTCACGGCATGTCACGTTTCAGGCTGTACCCGACGAACGCGCAGGTGGCCATCATGCTCGGCCACTGTGCGCACGCCCGGTATGTGTGGAACCTGGCCGTCGAGCAGCACACTCACTGGCGGCCCGGCCGCGGGGCTGCGCCTGGTTTCGTAGAGCAGAGCCGTCAGTTGACCGAGGCCCGGCGCGAGAACGAATGGCTCGGCGCCGGTAACGCGGATGTGCAGCAGCAGGCCTTGAAGGACTTCGCCGCAGCCAAGAACGCCCGCTTCGTGTCCGGTTTCGGTGAGCCGACCTGGCGCAGGAAGCACACGCACGAGGGTTTCAGGGTGATCGGCACCGACCGGGTGCCAGAGTTTGGGCCGGACGGCTCACCGAGACCGAACGCGAAGACCGGCAGACAGGTCATGGGCCGCTCGGTCGTGCTGCAGAAACTGAACCGTCGGTGGGCGCGCGTGAAGGTGCCGGGCTGCGGCTGGGTCCGCTTCCGTCTCACCCGGACCGAACTGCCGAAGGCCAAGACCTTCCGCGTCACATACCGCAACGGCCGATGGCACGTTGCGTTCGCCGTCGTCCCCGAACCGCTCGACGCACCCCGCACCGGCGAGATCATCGGCATCGACCGGGGTGTGAAGATCACCGCCGCCCTCTCGGACGGGCGCAGACTGAACTGCCCCCAGCTCACCGTCAAAGAACGGGCACAGATCCGCAAGCACCAACGGCGCGCGACACGAGCGCCGAAGGGTAGCGAGCGGAAGTCCGTCGAGTACGCCAAGGCGGCCAGGATCAAGGCGCGTGAGGTCGACCGGCGCAAGGACTGGTGCGAGAAGACCTCGACGATGCTCGCCCGGACCTATGACGTGATCCGGTTTGAGAAACTGCACATCAAGAACATGACCGTCTCCGCGAAGGGAACGACCGAACAGCCCGGGAAGAACGTCCGCGCCAAGGCCGGGCTGAACAGGGCGGTCCTCGCCCAGGGCTGGGGCTTGCTCCGCCAGCGCACCGAGCACAAGGCACCGGGCCGGGTCGAGGACGTACCCGCGCCTTACACCTCTCTGCGGTGCAGCGCCTGCGGCTGGATCGACAAGAACTCGCGCAAGAGCCAAGCCGAGTTCGTCTGTTCCTCCTGCGGTTTCGCCTGCAACGCCGACCACAACGCAGCAGTCAACGTCGCGGCAGGACAGGGCGGCATCCCCCGCCCCCGGCGCTCAGCCGGTGCCGGAGGGGCGACAACGGCCACCAGCCGTCCGAGCGCCCGTGAACCTCAACCCAGCCGGGTTGGAATCCCCATCTTTTAAGAAGGGGAGGATGTCAATCGGTCGCCTATGTCGCCCTGCTCGTGGCCGTGCTGGTCGTGATGGTGGGGATGAGGCCATGACCCTTGCCGGGGTCCGGCCGGGACTCGGGAAGGGGGGCGGCCCTTGCCCATGCATGCCCACGGACCGCGCCCATGCCACGGACCGCGCCCATGCCCACGGACCGCGCCCGTGCCTTCGACGCCCCGCGCCCGTGCCTTCGACGCCCCGCGCCCGTGCCGTCAGGAGAGGGGATTCCCGTCCCGATCGACGATCTTGCCGGAAACCGCGTTGCCGGAAGCCTCATGGCCGGATCCGGTTGCCCCGTCCGGAGCGTCCTGCTCCTTGAACGCCTTGGCCTCGCTCTTGAAGATCCGGGCGGCCTTGCCCGCCGATCGCGTCAGCTCGGGCAGCTTCTTGACCCCCAGGACCGCGACGACCACGACGAGTATCACTGCGAGCTCACTCAAGCCGAACATCAGGTCTGCCTTCCCCAGCACGATCTACAGTCCTGTAGAAGTCTCCCCTGTGGAGTGATCGACTGGCAAGCCGGTCTTCCGGTCGGGGGTGGCCGGAAAGCGCCCCAGGAGGGGGAGTCGGGGCGGCGGCATGCCGGAGCGGTATGCGTCACCGTGACCCGCCAGGTCTATTGACCCCCTCGGGCAACGCTCATATGGTGCGACCGCACCGATGAATTGAATCGTTTCAATCCCGCTGCCTCCACCGTGCGCACGCGTCTCCGGATCGACGACCACCGCGCCTGCGCCCGGGACCGGCCGATGCCGTTCGTGTCCGCCGCACAGCCGAGCCGCTCTGCTTCGCCCGACCACGTGTGTGAAGGAGTACTCCGTTGGTCAGTCACATCACCCCCCACGGTGCCGACTCGCCCACCCCCCGCCGCCAACTCCCGCTCAGCCGACGCCACTTCCTCGGCGCCGGATCGGCGCTGGCCGCGGGCGCCCTCGCCGCGGGTGCCGTCGGCGCCCTGCCCGCCCGGGCGCTGGCGGCCGGCGGCACCCCGCAGGTGCCGCCCGTCGGGCTCTCCCCGGCGCACTGGATCTGGTATCCGGAAGGCGATCCGCGCACCGATGCCCCCGCGGGACACCGGTACTTCCGTGCCGGTTTCACCGTCGCCGAAGGCGACGTGAGCGATGCGCAGCTCGTCGTCACGGGCGACGACACGATCGACGTATGGCTGAACGGGAAGCCGCTGGCGGCATCGCCCAGAGTCGTCGACTCCTGGCGCAGGGCCCTCTATGTGGACCTGCGTCCCGCTGTGCGGGCGGGAGCCAACACGCTTGCGCTCGCCTGCCGCAACCAGGGCGGACCCGCCGGCGTCATCGGGCGCGTACGCGTCCAGTCCTCCGGTGGTACGACCGACGTCGTCACCGACGGCACCTGGTTGGCCGGCAAGGACGTGCCCGAGGGCTGGGAGCGGCCCGGCTTCGGCGACGGAGGCTGGCCCGCCGTCCGCGACCTGGGTGCCTACGGTGTGGCCCCCTGGTACCGCGACGTCGGTGCCCCCGACCTCGCCGCCCCGTCGCCGTTGAGCGTGGCCGCCTGCACCGTGGAGCGCCGCACGTCCCCGCTGGGTGTCGACAGCGCACGGCCGCGGTTCGGCTGGCGGCTCGACTCGACGGAGCCGCAGCAACGGCAGGCCGCCTACCAGATTCAGGTCTCGGCCGCGGCCGGCGGTGCCGGCGACGTGTGGGACAGCGGCCGTGTCCCGTCCGAGCGGCAGATCGACGTCGCCTGTGCCGGCCCGGGTCTGGCGAGCCTGACGCGCTACTTCTGGCAGGTGCGCGTCTGGGACACCCAGGGCCGGTCGGGCGCGTGGAGCGCGCCGCAGTGGTTCGAGACCGGGCTGCTGGCCGCGGCCGACGAGTGGCGTGCCGCGTTCATCGGGCGGCCCGAGGGCCCGGATCTGTCCGGGGCCGACTGGATCTGGTACCCCGAGGGCGATCCCGCGGCAGGACGTCCCGTGGAGACCCGCAGCTTCCGGCGGACCTTCACCCTGTCCGGCGCGCCCGCCGCCGCGACCCTGGTCGTCACCGGGGACGACACCGCGGACGTGTGGATCAACGGAACCCTGGTGAGCGCCTCGCCGCGGGTGACCGACTCGTGGAAGAGCGCCGCCCTCGTCGATGTCACCGCCCACCTTCTGAGCGGCGGCAACACCATCGCGATCGAGAGCCGCAACACCAGCGAGTCGCCGGCCGCGCTCATCGCCAAGCTGACGGTGACCGGCGGCCCGACCGTCGTCACCGACGCGTCGTGGAAGTCCTACCGGAGCGCTCCGTCGGGCTGGCAGGCCTCCGGGTTCGACGACGGGGACTGGCCAGCCGCGCGCGTGGTCGCCTCGTACGGAGCCGGTCCCTGGGGGTCCGGTGTGCGCGTCGTCGGACCCGCGCCGCTCCTGCGCAAGCGCTTCACCGTGGGCAGACAGGTGGCCTCCGCCCGGTTGCTGACCACCGCGCTGGGGCTGCACGAGACCCGGCTCAACGGGGCGAAGGTCGGCCATGACGTGCTGGCCCCCGGGTGGACCGACTACAGCAAACGCCTTCAGTACAAGGTGTTCGACGTGACCTCGGCGATCCGGCAGGGGACCAATGTGCTCGGCGCCTGGCTGGGCAACGGCTGGTACTCCGGCAGTCTGGGCTTCGCCGGCAGCCGGCACTACGGCGACCGGCCGTGGTACGCGGCGCAGTTGCACATCGCCTTCACCGACGGCAGCACTCAACTCGTGACGACGGACGGCAGTTGGCGAGCGGGCACGGGCGCGATCACGGCCGACGACCTGTACCACGGCGAGACCTACGACGCGCGTCTGCACCTCGACGGCTGGGACGGTCTCGACTTCGACGACAGCGGCTGGGCCGGCGCGGTCGTCCGCGACGGGACCGCACCCCCGCTGGTCGCCCAGGTCGACAACGGTGTGACCGTCCAGCACGAGTTCCGTGCCGTGTCGATCACGCAGCCGCGGTCAGGGGTGTGGATCTTCGACCTGGGCCAGAACTTCACCGGCTGGTGCCGTCTCGCGGTCCGCGGCGACGCGGGCACCACGGTCACCGTCCGGCACGGCGAGGTCCTCGACGCCGACGGCACGCTCTACACCGCCAACCTGCGTGCCGCCCAGGCCACCGACCGGTTCACCCTCGCCGGAACCGGGAGTGCCGAGACGTACGAGCCCCGGTTCACCGTCCACGGTTTCCGGTACGTCGAACTCAGCGGCCTGCCGGCCGGGTTCAGCCCGGACGGCGGCACCGTCACCGGACGCGCGGTGTGGACCGACGCCGCGCAGCAGGGCACGTTCGACACCTCCGACGCGTTGATCGACCAGCTTCAGCACAACATCGTCTGGGGCGAGCGCAGCAACATGCTCTCCATCCCGACCGACTGCCCCCAGCGCGACGAGCGCCTGGGATGGACGGGCGACATCGCCGCCTTCTGCGCCACCTCCACCTTCAACCTGAACACCCACGCGTTCCTCGCCAAGTTCGCCGACGACCTGACGGACGCCCAGCAGGCCGACGGCGCCTTCACCGATGTCGCCCCGGCGGTGATCGGCGGTTCCGGCACGGCCGGCTGGGGCGACGCGGGCACGATCGTCCCGTACACGCTGTGGCAGCGCTTCGGTGATCTCGACGTCGTCGACCGGCACTTCCCGGCGATGGCGCGCTGGGTCGACTATCTGCGCGGCACCGCGGGCAGCGACCTGATACGCGACCGGCAGACCTTCGGCGACTGGCTCAACGTCAACGACAACACGGCGCAGGACCTCATCTGCACGGCCTACTTCTCCTGGTCGGCGCGCCTGGTCGGGCGGATGGCGGCGGCCACGGGCCGTACGGCCGAGGCCACTTCCTACGGGCGGCTCGCCGACCAGGTGGTGGCGGCCTTCACCACGCGCTTCGTCGCCGCCGACGGGAGTGTCCGCGGCAACACCCAGACCGGCTATGTGCTGGCCCTGGCCTTCGAGTTGCTGCCCGCGTCCCTGGTCCAGCCGGCCGCGGACAAACTGGCGGCGAAGGTCGCCGCGACGAACGGGCATCTCAGCGTCGGCTTCCTCGGCGTCGAGAACCTGCTGCCCGTACTGGCCGACCACGGGCACGTCGACACCGCGTACCGGATCCTGCTGCAACGCGGCTTCCCCGGTTGGGGCTACATGATCGATCACGGTGCCACCACCGTCTGGGAGCGCTGGGACGGCATCCGTACCGACGGTTCGTTCAACGACCCGGGCATGAACTCGTTCAACCACTACGGTCTCGGCTCGGTCGGCGACTTCCTCTACCGCCAGGTCGGCGGCCTCGGCCCCGGGAGTCCCGGTTACGCCTCCCTGCGCGTCGCACCGCGGCCCGGCGGCGGCCTGACCTCAGCGAACAGCACGTACGAGACGCCTTACGGCAGCGCGTCCAGCAGCTGGTCGATCTCCGCCGGACGACTGGAACTGCGGGTTACCGTGCCCGTCAACACCTGTGCGGCCGTGACCGTCCCCACCTCACGGCCGCAGTCGGTCGTCGCACCGCCCCAGGCGGTCCCGGTGGGCGGGACCGGCTACCACCTGCCGGCGGGGACCTACACCTTCACCGCGGCGAGCTGACACCGGCCGCCGGGGGCGGACCCGGGGCGGGAGCCGGTGCACGGTTCCCGCCCCCGGTTCCCGCCCCCGGCGGGTCCGGGCCGCGCGGTACGTGAGTGCTGTCGAGGTCAGCCGCAGTACAGCAGGCCCGCCTGCTGCTTGGCGGCCAGGACGCGGTGGACGCTCTGGTCCACCTGGGCACGGAAGGCCGAACTCTGTGTCATCCGGGTCTGTACGGCCTTGGCCATGGCCGGGACCAGGTTCGGTTCGACGGTCAGGACCAGATCCCCGCCCGCGGACAGGAAGTTCAGGGCGCGGTTGCCCGCCGCCACGGACTTCACGGCCACCGCGTTCCCGAGGTCGTCCGAGATCACCACACCCTTGAAGCCCAGGGTCTTGCGGAGCAGTCCGTTGATCACGGTGGGGGAGAAGACGGCCTGGTGCTTCGCGTCGATCTTGCTGTACGTGGCCAGCGAGACCATGACGAAGGGCGTACCCGCCTTGATGCCCGCACTGAACGGAGTGAGGCTCGCGCTCTTGGTCGTCGTCACCGAGTCCACCACGTTCGCCGTGGTGTCGGTGTTGCCCCGGACGTAGCCCAGTCCCGGGAAGTGCTTGAACGTGGTCAGCACCTTGGACTGGGTGAAGCCCGCGGCGAAGGCGACGCTGTGGGTGCTCACGGTCGCGGCGGTGTGGCCGTACTCGCGGCCGTACTTGCCGATGGGCGCGTTGCCGGTGCCCAGGCTGGCCGGGACGACGTCGGCGACGGGCGCGAGGTTCTGGTTCACCCCGGCCGACTTGAGCTGCTTCGCCCACCCGGCGGCCGCGCTGCGAAGCGCCGACGTGGACCAGCCTCCCTGCACCAGCGCGCTCGGTATGGTCGAGAATCCGGGACCGGACAGCACCTGCACCTTGCCGCCCTCCTGGTCGGTGGAGACCAGCAGGCCCACGCGATGCCCCGACACGGTGTCGGCCTTCGCCTGGAGGCCGTCGGTGAGGGACTTGACCGCCTTCGTGCCGGCGCTGCTCCGCCCCGCAAGGAACACCGACCCGACGTGGTACTGGCGCAGCACCTGGATCCGCTTCTGGTCCGGCTTGGACGCGTTGATGCCGCCCATGAAGAGCTGACCGATCCGCTGGGGCCCCGACATCGCGGTGAAGACCTTGTCGGCGCAGGTCGCACTCGCGCCGACGGCCGCCGGAGCGGGTCCCTCCGGCAGGGGCGCGGCATGTGAGACGCCGGCGCCGCCCAGGCCCGTGGCCGCCAGCGAGAGCGTCAGCAGGGGTACGGGCCAGCGCGCCCGCCCGGCCCGCGGACCGTGCGAAGGTGCCTGCTGCGAAGTCATACGGAGCCCCTTCCGGTACGCCGACGGCGGACCGGGCGCTCGGGCCCGGCCGCCGCGGGCGGTCACGCAGCCAGTACGTTCAAACGTACATCCATTCGACCCTGTCTGCCCCTGCTGTTGAAGCCCCTGCTGTCGGATCCCTGCTGATCCATGCCGGGGTCGACGGCCGCCGCGGTCGGGTCGACGACTGCTGCGGTCACAGTCGATCGGCGGTCGTGTGTACCCGGCCGTTCCTCCGGAGTGCGAGCGGTCGGAATCGAGCCGCATAACTGCCCGAAAAGATGCGGAATCCGCCATTGCTCGTCAATATCCGCTGCGACACGCTCCGCTGCGCGTCCGCGAGTGACGCATGGGAGGCAGGATGGCCAACTCGCCCCTGGTGAGGTCCACTCCGGGCCGTCGGAAGGCCTCTCCCGAACGGCTTCGGAATCGGGCATGATGAGTCATCTGTACCGGTCAGGCGACGATAGGCTGTCGCCAGAACCGAACCATTCACAATTCAATTACGTCGAGCGGAAGTTCCTCCGCCCTACCTGTCACACGCTGCCCGGTCCTGCCCGCGCAGCGGTGCGTTCCGGTGGCACCGCGGCAGCGGCAATGTGGTCAACCCTTGGAAGGAAGTGCTGTGGCGCCGGTGCTTGTTGGGCACGAAGGACTGCTGGCCGGAGAACGCATACCGGTGATCGGCACCCGGGTCACCTTCGGACGCAACTCCGAGAACACGGTCGTCATCTCCAGTTTGAGCGTCTCGCGCTTCCACGCGGAACTCATCCTCGACGACACCCAGGGCTATGTGCTGCGCGACTGCGGCAGCAGCAACGGAACCCTGGTCAACGGCGAGGAGATCGACTCCCGACTCCTCGAACCCGGTGACGCCATCACCATCGGCGACCAGGAGTTCCGCTTCGAGGTCGCGGACGCCATGGAGACCATCATGGCGCTCTCCCTGCCGAGGTCCTTGACCCACGGCGACGAGGAGACCGAACACGGACCCGTGCTGCGGGTCACCATCGCGGGCGGCGGGCCCGTCGGCCTGTCCCTGGCGCTGCTGCTGGAACGTCTCCTCGGTGCCCAGGTGAGCATCACCGTCTACGACGGCCGGTGGCGCAAGCAGGGCCGCAAGATCGTCTGGAAGGACGCGAGCCAGGGCAATGTGCGGCGCCAGCAGGTGGTGACCGTGCAGAGCCGCCAGTACCTGAGCCTGCCCGAGGAGACCCAGGCCCGGCTGTTCGACCCGGACCACTACACCGAGATGTGGCCGTCCGGCCCCGACTCGATCGGCGACCACCACCCGCGCAACATGCGCATCGCCTACATCGAGGACCGGCTGCTGGAGGTGGCGAACGAGAAGCAGGGCCGCATCCGGCTCGTGCCCACCCGGTTCAGCATCGACGAACAGCAGGACGCGCTGGCGACCCAGCACGTACTGGCGATCTGCGACGGCGGCCGGTCGCACACCCGCGAGCACTTCGCCGCCAAGTTCGGCAAGGCCGACGAGTCCATCTACTCGCTGGACGGCCGCCATCTCCAGGACGTGGTCCTCGGCCTGCGCGTGAAGTCGGGCCTGACCGACCCCATGGCGGTACTGCTGACCGTCGGACAGAACCGGTTCCTGCTGAACTCCCTGCGCGGCGAGGGCTTCCTCAACATGCGTCTGACGGACGCGGAGGTCGCGGAGGTCGTCGGCATCGACCCGGTGCGCCGTGTCTTCGAGGAGTGCATCGCCTCCCGCCCCTGCCTGATGGCGCGCGACGAACACGGCGACTTCCAGTGCTCCACGCACAGCACCCTGTTCCTCCCGGCGCTCATCAGGGGCTCGGCCCTGTGGAAGCGGGTGGGCGAGGGGCTGCGGCTGTTCGGCGTCGAACCGGAAGACCTGAGCGCGGTCACCTCGTTCCGCCTGGACATGGTGCAACGCCCCCGGTTCACCGCCGAGTTGCTGCCGCCCACCGCCAACACCCCGGGCACGTACGGGTTCCTGCTGGGCGACGCCGCCAACGCCATCCACTTCTGGCCGGGCCGGGGGCTCAACAGCGGCCTGGCCTCCGCGATCTCGCTGGCACGGTCCCTCAACGCGGCCTGGAACGGAAAGCCCTTCCGGGACGCGGACTTCCTGCGTCACGAGGCCGCGATGTCGATGCTCCAGTACCGCCACAAGAGCCGCGCCTGGAAGGCTATGGTGACCACCGACGACCAGGGCGCCACCTGGGCCATCAAGGACATCATCGCGCACGGCATCGACGGGATCGCCGAAGAACCGGACCGCGAGGCGGACACCGCGACGCTCCTGGAACGGCTGCGCGGGATCCGTACCCGACTGGCGAAGCGCATGCCCGGCCTGCCGGACGACGAGGCGATCCTGGAGCGCCTGGGGACCCTGGAGAGCAGCACGCTGCGCATGCTGGTGCTCAGCGGCGCCTGGGACACGCTCACCATGGGCGGCGAGGAGGTCGACATCGACATCTTCTACGGTCAGGACTCCGCCGCCGCGGCGGCGGCCGTCGAGGCCCTGGAACCGGCCACCCAACTCTGAAGCACGCCGGGCCCGTCCGTGCCCCGGCCCCGTCCTGCCGCAGGCTGCCCGGCCCGCGGCGGACGGTGACCCGGGGCGCGGCCGAGGGCCGCCCGCGCTGCCGCGCGCCTCGGTACGCGGCTTCAGGGACGACGGTCGGTGTGCGGTGTCAGGAACGACGCTCGGTGCGCCGCTTCAGGAGCGGCGGTCGGTGTGCAGCAGTGCGGCGAACAGACCGCGGGTCCGCGTGCCGTCCGGCAGCAGCCATGAGCCCGCCACATGGCCGGCCGCCCCGCCCGGCGGGAGCGGCGTAGCGCCCTGCGGGGCGGGGTGCAGCAGACGGTGCAGACGCAGCACCGAACCGTGCGGTGCCGTCAGTTCGGTACCGTCCGGGCCGTCCTCGGCAGTGGTGAAGTCCGCCGCCTTCAGCGGGACTTCGTCCGTGCAGGCGCGCAGGACCTCCCGGTCGGGGGTGTCGCTGGCGTTCTGGTCCTGCGCCTGGGACCGGCCCTCGATCAGGGCCAGCAACTGGGCGACCAGGACCGGGTCGTGAGCGCCGTCGTAGGCCCAGCGCCGCCCCAGTACCCCGTGCTCCATGGTGCCGACGAGGGCGTCTTCCGCCCCGTCGAGGGGGGCGCCCCGATAGGTGAGCGGCACCAGATAGGCGGCCGGGTCGGCGGCGGAGGCATCGGTGACCACCAGGAACTCGATCCCCACCTCGCCCTGCGGGTCGTCCAGCCGGAAACCGCCGGCCTTGGCCAGGTCCGGCTCACCCGCGCCGCCGCGGTACCACGGCCGTGCGGGCAGCCAGGAGGCGAGCAGTTCCAGCTTGGTCGGGGTGAGGACGGTGTGGTGGATGACAGCCATGCCGAGAGCATCTCTTCCGGTCTGCGGACGCGAACACCCCTACCCTTCCAGCCGCGTCGCGCCGACGGGGCGGTTTTCGCGCGGCAAGATCGGCAGAGGTCGCGCTCAGCCGTCGTCCGTGCCGTGCTCCTCCTGGGGAGCGTCGGCGGATTCGCTGCGCCGTCCCGCCGCCTTCACGTCCAGCCGGGCCAGCCGGTCCGCCGAGAGACGCTTGGGCACCACCATCGCCCAGGCGGAGACCACCAGTTCGGTCATCTCGTCGTCGTCCAGCGCGGGCAGCCGTACCTGCACCCAGTTGTACCGCTCGTCGGAGGCCGCGGGCATGAAGAACTTCTCCGGTTCCGAGGCGATCAGCGCGAGCCGTTCCTCCTTCGGAAACGCGAACCCCATGGACAACTCGTCCCGGGACAACGCCACGTAGACGATCCGGTTGACCCGGAACTTGACCTGGTCCCGTACCAGCGCCTCCTCCGTACGCGGCAGGGAGAGCGCCAGTGTCCGGACCTCCTGCGCTGTCGCCATCGTCTGCGTCGTCCTTCCGTCTGCGGGCCCGGGCCGGGACCGTCGCGATGTCAGGGGGCGGGGGGAGGAAACAGCGTACCGGGGATGACCGTCGGTGCCTCGGCCCGAGCGCGGGCGCGCTCCATGGAGGCCTCGACGTCCTCGCGGGCGAATTCCCGGTGGAAGCGCTCGCCCTGGGCGTCGGTGATGTCGACGACGACCGTGGTCCACTTCTCGGCGGGCTCCTCCGGCACGAGTCCGAGCCGGTACTCGGCGTCACGCAGCAGTTCCTCCGTCACCCGCACCCCGGTCAGCCGCTCGGCGAGAGCGAGGACGGCGGCCTTGGCATCGACGTGCGCACCGGTGCCGTCCTCGTCCTGTGTGAGCTCGAGACCGACCTCGCGCAGCAGGGGGTTGAGTTCGTCGGGACTGCTGCCCTCCCTGGCCCAGGGCGACTCGAAGCCGGTGCGGCACTCGCCGCCCGCGTACCAGTGGAAGAGGTCGATGGGCTTGCCCCCGTTGGTGGAGTGCACCACGGCGCGTCCGCCCGCGGACAGGGCCTCGAGAAAGCGTGGCCGCATCCCTGTGCCGCTGTCGAACTGCAGGACGAGGGTCCAGTCGCCGTCCGCGCCCGGCACGGTGAACGCGCCTGCGAGGAAGGACTCGCTCCAGTAGTCCATGGGGTCGAGCAACTCGTGCTGCCGCTCGATCAGCTCCTGCGCCCCCACACAGGTGCCCTGCGGTTCCGCATCCATGATCCGCAGCACCTCCTCGGGGGCGACACCCCGCACCGCGGTCAGGGTGTACCCGGTGTCCATCGCGTGGCGGAACACCGGGGAGGAACGTATCCAGGCGTAGTCGGCCGCAGTCACTGAAGTCATGCGTGACACTCTGCCAGCCACCACCGACAATGCTCGCGGCCTTCCGTCACCCGTACCGGCAGCAGTTGCCCGACCGGCGCGGATCTGCGCGCCCCGACCGCCGGGAATAGCGTGGTGAGCAGGGGCGCCGGGACGGCCTGCCCGGGCAGGCCCCAGGGGGACGCACAACGGGGACATGCGACAGGGAGGAAGAGCCATGTCCTGGAATCTGAACGGCACGTACCTGGAGAGCTGCAACTGCGACGTGGTGTGTCCCTGCACCACCTCGGGCTTCGCCGCCCCGGCCGACCACGAGCGGTGTCAGGTGACCTTCGCGTTCCATGTGGACGCCGGGAACGTGGACGGCGTGGACGTCTCCGGTCACAGCGTCGCCGTCTTCATCGACGCGCCGCAGGCGATGGCCGAGGGCGGCTGGCAGGTGGCCCTGTACGTCGACGCGTCGACCGACGAGGGCCAGGCGCAGGCGCTGGGCAGGATCTTCTCCGGCCAGGCCGGCGGACCGATGGCGGCGCTCACTCCGCTCGTCGGCGAGGTCCTCGGGGTGGAGCGCGTCCCCATCGACTACCGCGACGACGGCCGCCGCCACGCCGTCCGGGTCGGGGACGCCATCGACATCGAGATCGAGGACCAGATCGCCCCGCAGTTCGGCGAGGACGGTCCCGTGATGGGCCTGACCGGCGTCTTCCACCCGGCGAACAGCAATCTGACGGTCGCCCGGTCCATCCGTGCCACGGGCGACGGCGTCTACGGCCGGTCCTGGGACTTCGCCGGCGCCAACGGGCACTCGGCGCCGTTCGCATGGTCCGCGTGAGCAGTGGCCCGGTCACCGTCCGCCGCAGGGCGGGCCCCGCCGCGCTGCTGCTGGTCGCGGCTGCCGCCGCCTGGGTGTGGCTGGTGGCGCGCTGGGGCGGCATGCAGCCGATGTCCGGAACCATGGGTCTGGACCCGGCCGCCTTCCTGGTCGTGTGGACGCTGATGACGGCCGCGATGATGCTGCCCGCCACGGCAGCCGTCGCCGCGCTGTACGCACGCACCATCACCGCCCACCGGGCGCCGCGCATGGCCGTGTTCACCGTCGCCTACCTGCTCGTCTGGGCCGCGGCCGGGCTGCCGGCGTACGCGCTGGCCGCCGGCCTCGGCCGGACGGCCGACCTCCCGGCGGCGGCGCGGGCCGCGGTGGCCGCGGCCGTCTTCGCGGTCGGCGGCCTCTACCAGTTCACCCCCCTCAAGGACCGCTGCCTGGCGAAGTGCCGCTCGCCGCTGGGGCTGATCCTGCGCTACGCCTCGTACCCGCGGACCTCGCGCGATCTGCGGGCCGGAGCCCACCACGGCGCCTTCTGCCTGGGCTGCTGCTGGGCCCTGATGGTGCTGCTCGCGGCCTTCGGGGTGATGAATCTGTGGGCCATGGGGGCGCTGGCCGTCGTGATCACCGCCGAGAAGCTCGCCCCGGCCGGCCGCCTGGTGGCCCGGGTCGTGGGGGTCGTCTCGATCGCCCTGGCCGTCGCGGTCTTCTGGTTCCCGGCGCTGGCCCCGGGCCTCACCGGCGGCGGCGGCATGGCCGGGATGTGAACGGGCGGCCCGCCGGACGCCATCCGGACCGCACCAGTGCCGCGGCAGACAACGTTCGCCCCGTCGCGACGCCCGGCACGCACTCTCGCCGCACCGGCCGAAAGCCCAAGTACGTCCAGTACGAGGACTTCCGGCCGGCACGCCGAGAGCACGCACCGGACGCCGCTCCTTGACGGGCAAACGTTGCCTGCCGCGGCACTAGTAGGGCTTGGTCAGGTTCGTATGGTGTGGGTATGTTGCGGTGGCAGGTGGGGCAGGCGCCGGTCCAGGTGGCGAGGAGTGTCTGCAGTTCGCGGACGATCCGGTAGAGACTCAGGCC
>NZ_JBVKBD010000014.1:0-247393 GCF_055657365.1 Streptomyces sp. NPDC107559
GTCCTGGTCGTACTTGATCCCGGACTGACCGTTGAGGTCGATGTGGAACAGCTTGCCCGCCCACAGCGCCTGCGCGATCCCGTGCGCGAAGTTCAGCCCCGCCATCTGCTCGTGACCGACCTCCGGGTTCACGCCGTACAGCTCCGGACGCTCCAGCCGCTCGATGAACGCCAGCGCGTGACCGACGGTGGGCAGCAGGATGTCACCGCGCGGCTCGTTCGGCTTCGGCTCGATCGCGAACCTCAGGTCGTAGCCCTGCCCGGTGACGTACTCGCCCAGAAGGTCGAACGCCTCCTTCATCCGGTCCAGCGCCACGCGCACGTCCTTCGCGGCGCCGGACTCCGCACCCTCGCGCCCGCCCCAGGCCACATACGTCTTCGCGCCCAGCTCCGCTGCCAGGTCGATGTTGCGGATCGTCTTGCGCAGCGCGTAACGGCGCACGTCACGGTCGTTCGCGGTGAACGCGCCGTCCTTGAACACCGGGTGCGTGAACAGGTTCGTCGTGGCCATCGGCACGGTCAGACCGGTCGCGTCCAGCGCCTGGCGGAACCGCTTGATGTGCGACTCGCGCTCGCTGTCCGAGGACCCGAACGGGATCAGGTCGTCGTCGTGGAAGGTCACTCCGTAGGCACCCAGCTCGGCCAGACGCTGCACCGTCTCGACCGGGTCCAGGGCCCGCCGGGTCGCGTCACCGAACGGGTCCCGTCCCTGCCAGCCGACGGTCCACAGGCCGAAGGTGAACCTGTCCTCGGGGGTGGGCTGGTAGCTCATACGGCGGCTCCTTGCTAGCTGAACTATTTCGTCATGGCCGTTTACAAATTAGTATGCCAGCACATCCCTGGGAAGGGACACGACGTCCCCGAAGGGTGAGATCCAGGTCTCCAGACCCTCGGATTTCAGAAAAACAGCAGGTCAGCCCCCGCAGAGCCGCGGAAAATAAGCAGGGAGAGCCCGATGTCAGCAGCCGAGGGTCCGCTCGTCGTCGGCGTGGACACGTCCACCCAGTCGACCAAGGTGCTCGTCGTCGACGCGGCCACCGGACAGGTCGTCGCGAGCGGTCAGGCGCCGCACACCGTCTCCTCCGGAGCGGGCCGTGAGAGCGATCCGCGCCAGTGGTGGGACGCGCTGCACAGGGCCCTGCGTCAGTGCGGCGACGCCGCCCGCGAGGCCGCCGCGGTGTCGATCGGCGGGCAGCAGCACGGGCTCGTCACCCTGGACGCCCAGGGCGAGCCCGTACGTCCGGCACTGCTGTGGAACGACGTCCGCTCGGCGCCGCAGGCGCGCCGGCTCGTCGAGGAACTGGGCGGACCGAAGGAGTGGGCGGACCGCACGGGAAGCGTGCCCGGCGCGTCGTTCACCGTGACCAAGTGGGCCTGGCTGGCCGAGCACGAGCCGGAGGCGGTCCGCGCCACCAAGGCCGTGCGCCTCCCCCACGACTACCTCACCGAGCGGCTGACCGGGCAGGGCACGACGGACCGCGGTGACGCCTCCGGCACCGGCTGGTGGTCGTCGCGGACCGAGGCGTACGACGAGGAGATCCTCGCCCACGTCGGGCTCGACGCAGCACTGCTGCCCCGGGTGGTCCGGCCGGGCGAGGTGGCCGGGACCGTCCGCGACAGCCACGACCTGCCCTTCTCCAAGGGCACCCTGGTCGCCCCCGGCACCGGCGACAACGCCGCCGCGGCGCTGGGACTGGGACTGCGCCCGGGCACCCCGGTGCTGAGTCTGGGCACGTCGGGCACCGTCTACGCGGTGTCGAAGCGGCGTCCGGCCGACCCGACCGGGACGGTGGCGGGCTTCGCCGACGCCCACGGCGACTGGCTGCCGCTGGCCTGCACACTGAACTGCACGCTCGCCGTCGACCGCCTCGCCGCGCTGCTGGGTCTCGACCGGGAGGCGGTGGAGCCCGCCACCGGGGTCACGCTGCTGCCCTACCTGGACGGCGAGCGCACCCCGAACCTGCCCCATGCGTCGGGGCTCCTGCACGGTCTGCGTCACGACACGACCGGCGGCCAACTCCTCCAGGCCGCCTACGACGGCGCCGTCCACTCCCTGCTGGGCGCGCTGGACCTGGTGCTCGACGAGGACGCGGACCGCACCGCGCCGCTGCTGCTGATCGGCGGCGGCGCCCGGGGCAAGGCGTGGCAGCAGACCGTGCGCCGGCTCTCCGGGCGGCCGGTCCAGATCCCCGAGGCCAGGGAACTGGTCGCGCTCGGTGCCGCGGCCCAGGCCGCCGGCCTGCTGACCGGCGAGGACCCGGCGGCGGTCGCCCGGCGCTGGAACACCGCGCAGGGACCGGTACTGGAAGCGGTGGAGCGGGACGAGGAGACGCTGGCAAGGATCTCCGGGGTACTCTCCGACGCGGCCACGCTGCTGGAACGAGAGCCGAACGCCCGCTGAAGGACGACGAACGAGGACTGACCGCAAGGATGACCGTACCGCTGCACGAGGGACACCCGACCGGACCCGGTCGGGCCCTGCCCGACACCCAGCAGGGCATGCGCCGGCGCAATCTCGCCCGGGTGATGCACACCGTGGGCGCCGAGGGCCCGCTCTCCCGTGCCTCGGTCGCCTCGCGCATCGGACTGACCCGGGCGGCGGTGTCGACGCTCGTCGACGAACTCATCCGCTCCGGGCTGCTGGAGGAACTGGGCCCGGAGCGGCCGGGCCGGGTGGGCCGGCCGGGGTCCGCCCTGGCCGTCAGCGGGCGCGGTCCCACCGGGATCGGCGCGGAGGTGGGGGTCGACCACCTCGCGGTCTGTGCGGTGGACCTGCGCGGGGAGGTGCGGGCGCGGGCGGTGCGGCACGGCACGAACCGCGGCCGCGCGCCCGGGCCGGTGCTCGAGGAGCTCGGCTCGCTGCTGCGCCTCGTCGTCGCCGACGCGGAACGTGAGGGGCTGTGGCCGGCCGGACTGGCCATAGCCGTGCCAGGTCTGGTCGCGCCCGACGCCCGGACCGTCGTACGCGCTCCGAACCTGGGCTGGCAGGACCTCGACCTCGGGGCGTCGTTGCCCGCCGGACTGCCGCTGACCGTGGACAACGAGGCCAACTTCGGCGGTCTGGCCGAGTTGTGGCTCGGCGAGGGCACCCCGCGCGACTTCCTCCATGTGTCGGCCGAGATCGGCATCGGCGCGGCGGTCGTGGTGGACGGGCGGCTGCTGCGCGGGACACGGGGGTTCGCGGGCGAACTGGGACATGTTCCGGTCCGGCCGGACGGGCCCGAGTGCGCGTGCGGCGGGCGGGGTTGTCTGGAGCAGTACGCCGGTGAGGAGGCGGTGCTGCGCGCGGCAGGCCTGGAGCCGGGCGGGGACCGGGTAGGACTGCTCGCCGGGCGGGCGGCGGCGGGCGACGAGGCCGTACGGCAGGCGCTGCGCGACGCGGGAACGGCGTTCGGCATCGCGCTGACCGGAGCGGTCAACCTCCTCGACCCCGAGAGTGTCGTGCTCGGTGGTGCGCTGGCCGGTCTCGCCCCCTGGCTGCTGCCGTCCCTGCGCGAGGAGTTGGCGCGGCGCACGGCCGGTCCGGCCTGTGCCGTGTCCGTCTCGCGCCTGGGTCCCGAAGGGCCGCTGCTGGGGGCGGCGCATTCGGTGGTGCGGACGGTGCTGGACGATCCGGCGGCGGTGGCGGAGCGGGGCTGAGCCCCGCGCCTGCCGGTCGGGTCCGGTCGGGCTCGGTCGGTTCCGGTCGGGTCCCGCGCCGACCGACAGGGCGCCTGCCCGCCGGGCCTTCGGGCGGCCGGCACCCCCCGGCCGACTGCGGCTCTCGAGAACGAACTCACCCGTTCGGGTGGCCGAGTTGTCCACAACGTCTGCGCCGTCCACGGAAGCCCGCCGGGCTCTTCTGCCCAACCCGTCGGCGCCGTACCGTGATTCACGCGAGGCGCAGCCGTCTCGTCGTGACGACGGCAGCTCTGTCGGGTGGACGGGGGATGCACACATGTCCGGAGAATCGTCGGCTCAACCACCAGCCTCCGCCGGCCTGCGGCGCGACGCCATCGGTCTGCGCGAGGTCCTCTTCCAGAGCGTCACCGCCATGGCTCCGGCCGCCGCGGTGGCCGCGTCCATTCCGTCGGGAGCGGTCTTCGCCGGTGGCAGCCTGCCGTTGTCCGTCCTGATCGCGCTGGTGGCCTGTCTGTTCACCGCCTCCTGCGTGGCGGAACTGGCAAGGGAGTTACCGGCCGCGGGCTCGGTGGCCACCTATGCAGCGCAGGGCCTGCGCCCGGCGCTCGGCTTCCTGGTCGGATGGGGCTATGTGTTCGTGGAGGCCCTGGTCCCGCCGTTGCTGCTGCTCCAACTCGGGTTCACCACGGCGGGCACCCTGCACCAGGAGTGGTCCTCGTATCCGGCCGACCTCTGGTGGCCGTGGTCGCTGGCCGGCGCCGCCGTCATCACGGTGACCGGATACCTGGGTGTACGTGCCTCCGCCCGCTTCGGCACGGTGCTCGGCGTCTTCGAGGTCCTGGTCTTCCTGGTGTTCGCCGTCTGGCTGATCGGCAGGGCCGGCGCCGACAACACCCTGTCGGTGTTCGGGACGTCCCACACGGCCGACGGCTACGGCGGTGTCGGCGGGGTGTTCGCCGGCTCGGTCTACACAGTGCTGGCCTTCGCCGGGTTCGAGGCGGCGGCCCCGCTGGCCGAGGAGACCAGGGACCCGCGCCGCACGATGCACCGCGCGGTGCTCGGCGCGGCCCTGGCGATCGGGGTGTTCTACGTGGTCACGACGTACGCCATCACGGTGTACTTCGGCCCCGACCGCTTCGCGGAGTTCGGGGCCTCCGGGGCCGCATCCTGGGAGGGAGTGGCAAGAGCGTCGTTCGGGCTGTTCTGGGTCCTGGTGTTCCTCGCCGTGGTCAACTCCACGATCGCCAACGCCAACGCGTGTGCCAACGTCTCCACCCGCACGGCCTTCGCCCTGGCCCGCATCCGTGTACTGCCCGGCGTGCTCGCCACGCTGCACCCCCGGTACCGCTCCCCCGTCGCCGGTGTCGCCGTGCAGGCCGTCGTGGCGGTCGGCGCCGTACTGGGCCTGGGATTCGCCTACGACCCCGTGACGGCGTTCCTGCTGCTGGCCACAGTGATCGTCACGGTCGTGATCGGCGTGTACATCGTCGTGAACCTCGCCTGCGCCGGCTATTTCCTGCGCCGCGGACGCCCTGCGCTGAAGCCGGTACGGCACCTGGTGTTCCCGCTGCTCGGCATCGCCGCGTTCGGACCGGCCCTGCTGACCGCGGCGGGACTGCCCGTCTTCGACTTCGTGACCCCGCTGACCGCCCCGGTGTCGTACGCGGGTCCCGTCGTCGGCGGCTGGATGGCAGCCGGGGTCGTGGTGCTGCTGGTGCTGCTGCGCCGCCATCCCGAGCGCATATCCGAGACCGCCCGTGTCCACCTCGACGAGACCGAGCCCGCCGCCCCCGCGCAGAACGGAGCAGTGCCGCGATGAGCGACCCCCGGATCCTGACCGTGCGGCCCGAACCGGACGCATACGCCTGGACGTTCGGCGGGGCGCCGCCCCTGGCCCGGATCGCGCCCGGGACGGTCCTCGACCTGTACACGGAGGACTGCTTCGCCGGGCGGGTGCGATCCGAGAAGGATCTGGTGTCCGAGGTGTGCGAGTTCCCGTTCCTCAATCCGCAGACGGGCCCCTTCCATGTGGAGGGCGCCGAACCGGGGGACACGGTCGCGGTGCACTTCGTGTCGATCGAGCCCGCCCGGGACTGGGCGGCCTCGACGACGGTCCCGTTGTTCGGCGCGCTGACCTCGACGCACACCACGGCCACGCTGCAACCCCCGTTGCCGGAGACCGTCTGGATCTGGCAGCTCGACCGGACCCGCAGGACCGCGCTGTTCCGGGCGCACGACAGCGACATCGAGGTCGAGCTGCCCCTCGACCCCATGCACGGGACAGTGGGGGTCGCCCCCGCCAACCTGGAGGTGCGTTCGGCCCTGGTGCCCGACGCCCACGGCGGGAACATGGACACGCCCGAGATGCGGGCGGGCGTCACCTGCTACCTCGGGGTGAACGTCGAGGGCGCGCTGCTCAGTCTGGGCGACGGGCATGCCCGCCAGGGCGAGGGCGAGACCTGCGGGGTCGCGGTGGAGTGCGCCATGAACACCGTGGTGATCGTCGAGTTGCTGAAGGGGATCGCCACGCCGTGGCCACGCATCGAGTCGGACACGCACATCATCTCGACGGGTTCCGCCCGCCCGTTGGAGGACGCGTTCCGGATATCCCAGCTCGACCTGGTGCAGTGGCTGGTGCGGGACTACGGATTCAGCGAGCTGGACGCGTACCAGTTCGCGACCCAGGCCGTCGAATCACCGTTGGCCAACGTTTGCGACACCAACTACACGTGCGTGGCCAAGCTCCGCAAGGAATGGCTTCCGACGCGCGAGACTCACCGCGGGTTGCACGCGCGACTGCGGGAGAGCGCGTCGGGCCTCCGGCTCTGACGACGCCGCGGCTTAACCGCCGGCCCTTCCCCCCACCGAAAGGCGACACAGCATGGAACGGGCAAGACCACTGCCCAGCAGGCGGAGGCTGCTCCAGGGCGCCGCCCTCGCCGCCGTCCCCTACACCCTGCTTCCCGCCACCCGGGCCGGTGCGCAGGCCCAGGCGGTCGACTACCCGCTCGCCGAGTGGCAGCCGGCGAGCATCGCCAACTACACGGCGTCGAACCGCCCCACGTCCTATCGCCTCGACCGCGTGATCATCCACGTCACCCAGGAGACCTACGCCGACGCCCTCGACATCTTCCGGAACCCGGCGAAGCAGGTGTCCGCGCACTACGTCGTCCGCTCCGCCGACGGGCACGTCGCCCAGTGTGTCCGTGAGCACGATGTGGCCTGGCACGCGGGCAACTGGGACTACAACACCCGCAGCATCGGCATCGAGCACGAGGGCTGGGTGGACCGGCCCGCCTATTTCACGAACGCCCTGTACGAGTCGTCGGCGCGGCTGACGGCCGCGATCTGCACCGCGTACGGCATCCCCAAGGACCGCGCCCACATCATCGGGCACTACGAGGTACCGGGTTCGGACCACACCGATCCCGGCCCGAACTGGGACTGGACCCGCTACATCAGACTCGTCAACTTCGCCTGACCGGCCGGCCGACCAACCGACCGACCGGCCGGCCGACCCGCCCGGCTCGGCGCCTGCGCCCGACTGACCCCGTCCGCTCCACCTGCCTCACCTGCCTCATCCGTCCGGCCGTCAGGCCGGCCGGCCCATCCCGTGGGCGTGCGGGGCGAGCGCTCCTCAGGTCGCCGACGTCGAAACGGTTGTCGGCACGCACACCCGGAGTAACGATGTCCTGAGCCGCATGTCCTGAGCCGCACGGCCCGAGCCGTATGAACGCGGTCGCATGAACGCGGTCGCATCGCCTTCCGGGAGGCCGAGTTGACCGATCCCTGGGTTGCCCTGGAACCGGGGGCCGACCCCGTCGTGCGCGCGGAGCTGCTGCGCCGCGCGCACGACACGTTCACCGAGGCGGGCACGGTGGCGCGGCCGGTGCGTGGCGTGGTGGCGGACTCGTGGCGCCGTTCGGCGCGGGCCGGGGTCGGGCCCGACGACACCGCGAGCGTGGAGCTGATGGACGGTGAACTGGGCGCCTACCGCGCCGAGCACCCGCTGGCACGGGTGATGCCGCTGATCCGCGAGCTGGTGGGCACGTTCGCCGCCGACGGCAGGCATCTGCTGGCGGTGTGCGACGCGCAGGGAAGGCTGCTGTGGGTCGAGGGCCACCCGGCGACACTGCGGCAGGCCGGACTGATGAACTTCGTACCCGGCGCCAGATGGGCGGAGACGGCGGTCGGGACGAACGCACCGGGCACGGCCGTCGCCGTGGACCGGCCGGTGCAGGTCTTCGCGGCCGAGCACTTCAGCCGAAGGGCACAGCCCTGGACCTGCGCGGCGGCCCCGGTGCACGATCCGCGCACGGGGCGGCTGCTCGGCGCCGTGGACATCACCGGCGGGGACGGGCTCGCACATCCGCACAGCCTCGGGTTCGTCCAGGCCGTCGCGCGCGCCGCCGAATCCCAGCTGGCCCTGCTGACCGCCGAGCGACCGGCCGAGGACACGGCCGAACTGACCGCGCTGGGGCACGACGAGGCACGGCTGTTCGCCGGCGGCCGCAAGGTGCGGCTCAGCCGCAGGCACAGCGAGATCCTGGTGCTGCTGGCCCGGCACCCGGAGGGACTGACCGGTGACGAGCTGCTGTGCGCGCTGTACGAGAACGAGTCGGTCACACCGGTGACGTTGCGCGCCGAACTGGCCAGGCTGCGCGGCTTTCTGGGCCCCGGGCTGCTGGTGTCGCGCCCCTATCGGCTGACCGTCCCGGTGGAGTCCGATGTCGCCGCCGTCGAAAGACGACTGGAGACCGGTGCGGTCACGGCGGCCGCGGCGGCGTACACCGGACCCCTGCTGCCCGGCTCGCAGGCCCCGGCGGTGGTGCGGCTGCGGCGGCTCCTGGCCGACGGCCTGCGGGCGGCGCTGATCGCCCGCCGCGATCCCGATCTGCTGGCGGACTGGGCCCACACGCCATGGGGCGAGGACGACCTCGACATATGGCGGGCGCTCGCCGCGGTGCGCCCGACGGCGGCGGTGCGGGCACGGCTGTCCGCGCTGGAGGCCGAACTGGCGGCGCCCGTACGGCCGTCGGGCGCCGAGCGCGGTCCGCGTCCGCTCCACAAGGACGCAACGTGGTCGCAACGTCCGCGTCCCTAGCCTCGCGCCGAAAGCTGCCCAACGGCGGGCAGTGCAAGTGAAGGAGGCCGACCGGCATGACTCGTTACGCGGCGCCGGGCACCGAAGGCGCGATCGTCTCCTACCAGTCGCGCTACGACCACTTCATCGGCGGCGCGTACGTGCCGCCGGCCCGAGGACAGTACTTCGACAACCCGAGCCCGGTGAACGGTGAGCCGTTCACCGAGGTCGCGCGGGGCACGGCGGAGGACGTGGAGCGGGCGCTCGACGCGGCGCACGCGGCCGCGCCGGGCTGGGGCCGGCTGTCGGCGACCGAGCGCTCCGACATCCTGCTCAAGATCGCCGACCGGATGGCGGCGAACCTGGAGCAGCTGGCGGTCGCCGAGAGCTGGGAGAACGGCAAGCCGGTCCGGGAGACGCTGGCGGCGGACATCCCGCTGGCCATCGACCACTTCCGGTACTTCGCGGGCGCGATCCGCGCTCAGGAGGGGGCGCTGAGCGAGGTCGACGACGACACGGTGGCGTACCACTTCCACGAGCCGCTCGGCGTGGTGGCGCAGATCATCCCGTGGAACTTCCCCATCCTGATGGCCACCTGGAAGCTCGCCCCGGCGCTGGCGGCGGGCAACGCGGTCGTCCTGAAGCCGGCCGAGCAGACCCCGGTCTCCATCCACTACTGGATGAGCCTGGTCGCCGACCTGCTGCCGCCGGGTGTGGTGAACATCGTCAACGGCTTCGGCGAGGAGGCGGGCAAGCCGCTGGCGTCGAGCCCGCGTGTGGCGAAGATCGCCTTCACGGGTGAGACCTCGACGGGGCGGCTGATCATGCAGTACGCCTCGGAGAACCTGAAGCCGGTCACCCTGGAGCTCGGTGGCAAGTCGCCCAACATCTTCTTCGACGACGTGTGGGACAAGGACGACGACCTGCGGGACAAGGCGCTCGAAGGCTTCACCATGTTCGCGCTGAACCAGGGCGAGGTGTGCACCTGCCCGTCGCGCGGGCTGATCCAGCGCGGCAACTACGGCGACTTCCTGGACGCGGCCGTCGCCCGCACCGAGCTGATCAAGCCGGGCCACCCCCTGGACACCGACACGATGATCGGCGCCCAGGCGTCCAGCGAGCAGCTCACCAAGATCCTGTCGTACATCGACATCGGTGTGCAGGAGGGCGCCAAGGTCCTCACCGGCGGCGAGCGCGCCGACTACGACGGTGACCTGAAGGGGGGCTACTACGTCCGCCCGACGATCTTCGAAGGCGACAACCGGATGCGAGTCTTCCAGGAGGAGATCTTCGGTCCCGTGGTGTCGGTGGCCTCGTTCGACGACTTCGACGACGCCATCAAGATCGCCAACGACACCTTGTACGGCCTCGGGGCCGGTGTGTGGACGCGCGACATCAACACGGCGTACCGCGCGGGCCGGGCGATCCAGGCAGGCCGCGTGTGGACGAACTGCTACCACGCCTATCCCGCGCACGCCGCCTTCGGCGGCTACAAGCAGTCCGGCATCGGCCGTGAGACCCACAAGATGATGCTGGAGCACTACCAGCAGACGAAGAACCTCCTGGTGTCGTACTCGCCGAAGAAGCTGGGCTTCTTCTAGAGCCTGAAGTCGGGGTGCCTGGAGGCTTGGTTGGGCTCCGGGCACCCCGACTTGGTGGACGCCCTCAGCAATCGACGCGATACGGGTTCAGTCCCAGACCAGGTTGAGGGAGCGTTCGAAGTTGACGTATCCGGTGCGGGCGAAGGACTTCGCCATGGGGACGTTGCCGAGGTCCGTCGATGCCCTGATCCGGTCGACACCCTCGGCAGCCAGGATGCGCGTGCCCTCGGCGAGGATCTCGTCGATGTAGCCATTGCCTCGGTGTGCGGGCAGGACACCGATGTACGCGATGATCGGGTGGTAGCGGTTGCGGGCCGGGACCACGAAGCCCACCGGACCGCCACCCTCGGGGAGTTCGGCGATGCACCACCACTCGTGCGGGCTTTTGAACCTGGCGAACTCTCCGTCGTAGTGCCGTTCCGCCGCTTCGCGCGGGCTCAGTCCGGATGCCAGGTCCGCCTGGCCGTGGGCGTCGAGGGTGCCCTCCATGACTGGGGTCATCAGGGCGAGGAGGTCCGCACGGTGGGCTACCGGGCGGAAGACGAGACGCCCCTTGGACTCCGGAAGCGGGGACGACGGGGTCCACTGCAACCGCAGTCGCTCGACCAGCAGCCGTGCTCCGGTGCTCTCCAGCACGCGCGTGCGGGATTCGACCACCTCGCGCGCCGCGGGGTCCTCGTGCCAATCGGGCGGGACGAAGCGGCCGTACTCAGGCAGCTTCGCGCCCGTCGGGAAGACGGCTGTCGTCGCCGTCTCGAACAGCCGCAGGCCGATCTCGTCGCGGTCGGCCCGGGGCAGCGTGTCGTCGATGTCGAAGAAGTCGAACTGCAGCGGGACGTCACCGCCCGGGGTCGTCCACCAGGCGAGCCGGGCGAGGAGACGGTCGCCGTCCAGGGCCACCCAGGCCCACTCGGGGCGGCGGCAGCCGACGGCGAAGTCCTCGTCGAGTTCGTGGTCGAGGACGTAGGAGAGCCGACAGAAGAGATCGATCTCCTCGGGGCCGGTCAGAGGCCGGTAGTCCACCGATGTCGGTTGCAAGTCGACTCCTGTGAAGGGATACAGCGCTCCGGTCCCGGTATGGCGTGCTGGTCAGGCACGCAGGGTGTCCGGGCAGAGGGCGGTGAGGGCCGCATGCGGTCGCGCACGTCCTGTCCGTGGTGCCGTACGCGGCGCTCACCGCATTCGTCGTGGCCGTCGAGTTCAGGGCTCAGGCCGATTCGAGGATCGGGCGGATCTCGAGCGCCTCCGGGGTGGGGAAGCCGCGGGCCAGCTCGATGGCCTCGGCGTGGTCGGCGACTTCCAGTACGAACCAGCCTCCGAGGGTCTCCTCGCCGCTGTGCACGGGCCCCTCGGTCACCGCTGCGGACCCGTCCGCCGTCTTGCGCACGGTGACGGGGCCCTGGTGCTCGGTGTCGAGGGCGTCACCTCCCGCCAGTTTGCCCGCTGCCGCGAGTTCGCCGATCCAGGTCTCGTACGCCTTCCGGTAGGCGTCGCGGTCGGCTTGGATCCGGGCGCGTGACGCGTGCGTCTCGAAGATCACAAGGGCGTATTTCATGAGGCGTTCCTCTGTTCGGTGTCATCGGTGGTGGTTCTGGTGGCCGGCTCGATGCGGGCCAGTGCGCCTGTCTCCAGGGCCGTCCACACAGCGCCGTCCGGGCCCACTGTGATCCCGTGCGGCTCGGAGGCCGGGGTGGGTAGGTCATGGACGGCGACCGTGCCGTCCGAGGTGATCGAGCCGACGCTGTTGCCGCCCCACTCGGTGAACCACGCCGTGCCGTCGGCGTCGGTGGTGACGGCGTGCGGCCGGGCGGAACGGTCGGGCAGCGGGTACTCGGTGATCCGGCCACCGGGTGCCATCCGGCCGATCTGACCGGCCGCGATCTCGGTGAACCAGACGCTTTCGTCCGGGCCCACGGCGATCCCCACCGGTGCGGCCGCCTCGGTGGGGAGCGCGTGGACCGTGATGCGACCGTCCATGCCGATACGGCCGATGGCGTTGGCCTGATTCATCGTGAACCACATCGCGTCCCCGGCCGCGGCGATGGCGGAGGGGAACGCGCCGGTGCGTGGCAGCGGGTACTCCGTGACCGTTCCGTTCGTGGTGAGGCGGCCGATGCGGTCGGCGGCGGTCTCGGTGAACCACAGCGCGCCGTCCGGCCCTGCGGCGATGCCGAAAGGCCCGCATTCCGCGGTCGGCGGCGTGAACTCGGTCACCCGGCCGGCCGTCGTGATCCGCCCGACCCGGTGCGCCCGGTACGCCGTGAACCACAGCGCGCCGTCCGGCCCGTTGCAGATGACGGTCGGGCCGCTGTCCGGGGCGAGTTGATGACTGGTCGGCTCCTGTCCCGGGACGAGCCGGCCGATCCTGCCGCTGTGCACCATGGTGAACCAGAGCGCCTCGTCCGGGCCTGTGGTGATCGCGTACGGGCCGCTGTCGCGACCGGACACCGCGTACTCCTCGATGGCCGGGGGCGTCACCGCTGCCCCAGACCTTCGGCAGTGGCGATGCGCTCGATGTCCTGCGGGGATCCAGCCATGATGGTCCGGGCGTGCGCAGTCACCAGCTCGACGGGCCAGTCCCACCAAGCGGCCCGTGTGAGCCGTTCGATGTCGCTGTCGTCGAAGCGCTGTCTGATCGTCCGGGCCGGATTCCCGCCCACGACGGTGTACGGCGGCACGTCGGCGGTGACCATCGCTCCGGCCGCGATCACTGCGCCGTCGCCGATCCGAACCCCCGGCATCAGAGTGGCTCCGTATCCGAACCACACGTCGTTGCCGACCACCGTATCCCCGCGGCTGGGCATGCCGGTGACGAGGTCGAGGGTCTGCTCGGCCCACTCGCCGCCGAACATGGTGAAGGGGAAGGTGGACACCCCCATCGACGGGTGGTCAGCGCCCGCCATCAGGAACCGGGTGCCTGTGGCGATCGCGCAGTACTTGCCGATGATCAGCCGTTCCGGACCGTAGGCGTACAGCACGTTGCGCTGCGCGAAGTCGGTCGCCCCGTCGGGGTCGTCGTAGTAGGTGAAGTCACCCACTACGACGTTCGTCCCGGCAACCAGTGGCTTGAGAAAGACGACCCGCTCGTGGGCAGGCAGTGGATGGATGGTGGCCGGGTCAGGTGCCTGGGCGGCGCTCGGGTCAGATGTCACGCGGGAATCTCTCCGTGGGAGTTCATGCTCGGCGGGCGGAGCCCGGGCGGCGAGGCCCCATGACCGATGAGGTACGCGCCTTCCGCGCGCGGTCCGCGCCTTTCGGGTCCGTCGGCCGAATTGAGCGGGCCGGTCCTGCAGCCTCATGCCGGCTCATGTCACCCGCGGGAGGTGGCCCCCCGGCCCGGTACCCAGCATGCGTACCGGGCAGCCCGGGAACAACGGCTGATCTTGATATGGTCGTTAACCCAGGGGTTTACGAATCCGGGCGACCAGGATGGAACCGGGGACAGGATGGAACTGCGGGACATAGAGATCTTCCTGACGCTCGCGGAGGAGCTCCACTTCGGCCGCAGCGCCGAACGCCTGCATATCTCCCCAGCCCGTGTCAGCCAGGCGATCAAGAAACAGGAACGCGTCATCGGCGCCCAGCTCTTCGAGCGAACCAGCCGCCACGTGCGGATGACCCCCATCGGAGAGGTGCTGCTCCAGCGACTGAAGCCGGCATACGAGGGCATTCAGGAAGCCATGGCGGAGGCGACCACCGTCGCCCGCAAATCGGCCGGCACGCTGACGTTGGGGGTCATGGGAGCGCAGATGCACGACATGGCCCCGGTCCTGGCCCGCTTCCGAGCTCGGCACCCGTCCGCCGAACTCCGGTTCCGGGAAGTGTTTTTCAGCGATCCGTTCGGAGCCTTGCGGGCTGGCGAGGTCCACGCGGTGACCACCTGGCTGCCGGTCCGCGAGCCGGACCTGACCGTCGGAGTGGTGCTGCGCGAGGAACCGCTCCACCTGGTGGTGGCGGCGAATCACCCGCTCGCCAGGCAGAAGTCGGTGAGCCTGGAGGTCCTCGGCGACCACATCGTGCCGCGCCTGAGCGGTTCCCTTCCCTCCTACTGGGAGACCGCCGTCCTGCCGGCCCGCACTCCCAGCGGGCGCCCTGTCCGCCGCGGCCCGGCCGTCGCCACCTTCCACGAGATCCTTGCCCTTGTCGCGGCAGGCGACGTGGTCTGCACAGTCCCCGACGAGGGGCGGCGCTACAACGCGCACACCGACGTCGTCTACCTCCCCCTCCACGATGCCCCGCCCGTCCAGTGGGCCCTGGTCTGGCGCACGGACCGCGCGACACCACTGGTACGCGCGCTCGCCGAGGCTGCGACGGACTGCGGGGGCGCAACCGGGCGGTAGAGACGGGATACTTTGGCGTCGGTGTCGTTCCTGACTGTGCGCATTCGCCGCCCGACTGCGCACGGAACGGGGATCAGTGGCCCGCTTCGCTGCGCAGAGTCTGCGCGCTGGCCCCGCACCTCAGCGTTCGGGCCTTGCGCAGGGAGCTGCGCAAGGCCCGACCCGGTCATCTGCTGACTTCCCGAGGCGCGCGCAAGGTGCTCAAGGCTCACCGCCGTTCCCTCGACCTCGTCGTCCCCCACGGCAACGACAAGATCGCGGTCGGCGGCGCGGGCGCCGAGCCTCCGGCTACAGCCCGATCACGGCCTGTGCGTCCGGGCTCGGCGGGTCCGGGGTGTGGGCCGGGATCGACGCCCAGCGGTCGAAGCGGTCGGCGGGTGTGTTGGTGACGCGGAAGGTGCCGTCGCCGTTGGAGAACGCCACCGGCAGCGTGTACCACCAGGGGGTGTGCGGGCCTCTGATCAGGGCGACATCCGTGCGGCCGTCGCCGTCGTAGTCGCCCGCTTGTGCCTTCACGCCTGGTACGGACGCCCAGCCGGCGAAGTCGACGGACGACCCGTTGGTGACGCGGAAGGTGCCGTCGCCGTTCGAGAACGCCACCGGCACCGAACCCCAGCCGCTCCCGCCGACCAGCGCGACATCCGCCCGGCCGTCATGGTCGAAGTCACCGCCGATCACCTGCACTCCGGACACCTGCGCCCACCCCGCGAAGTCGGAGAGCGGGGTGTTCGTGACGCGGAAGGTCCCGTCGCCGTTGGAGAACGCGACCGGCAGCGTGTACCACCAGGGGGTGCCGGGGCCCGGCACCAGGGCGATGTCCGTACGGCCGTCCCCGTTGAAGTCGCCCAGCCTGGTCTTCGCCCCGGCCACGGACGCCCAGCCGGCGAAGTCGGCCTGCGGGGCGTTGGTGACGCGGAACGTCCCGTCCCCGTTGGAGAACGCCACCGGCACCGAAGCCCAGCCGCTCCCGCCGACCAGCGCGACATCCGCACGGCCGTCATGGTCGAAGTCACCGGTTACGACCTGCGCCCCCGGCATCTGTGCCCAGCCGGCGAAGCCGTTCACCGACGCGTTGGTGATGCGGAACGTGCCGTCTCCGTTCGAGAAAGCCACCGGCACCGAACCCCAGCCCGGGCCGCCGACCAGCGCGATGTCCGCCCGGCCGTCCCCGTCGAAGTCACCGACCTGCGGCTTCACGCCGGGCAGGGACGCCCATGCGGCGAAGTCGCCCACGCCGGCATCAGTGGCACGAAAGGTCCCGTTGCCGGCCGACAGGGCCACCGGCAGGGTGTCCCATCCCGCGGCGCCCGTCGCCACGAGGTCGGTGCGGCCGTCGCCGTCGAAGTCCCCGCTGTAGGTCCGGGCACCCGGAGTCGCGGCCAGCCGGGGGAAGTCCCCCGCCACGTCGAACTCCGGCGAGAAACGGCCGTCGCCCTGAGAGGAGTTGACGGGCAGGCCCTGCCATCCGTCCGAGCCGCCGAGCGCCATGTCGGTGCGGCCGTCGCCGTCGAAGTCGCCGGTGCCGACCGCCACGGTCGCGGTGTTCGAGGAGGCGTCCGGGCCCGGGTTGACGAACACCCCGCCCGGGTAACCCACGTCGCACAGGCCGTCGTTGTCGACGTCGCCGAGCGAGACGTCCGCGATGCGCGTGGCCGACTGGTCGAGGTAGCTCCATCGCCCGCCGAGCGAGCTGGACTGGTACCACCAGGTGACGCCGGTGGCGATGAAGGCGTCGTTCACGCCGTCGCCGTCGAAGTCGCAGTACTTGCGCTGGCCGCCGGTGTAGGAGTCGAGGGTGTTGGCGGACTGGTGCAGCCCGGTCTCCGTCTGGTCCAGCGCGGCGTGCAGGGGCAGGATCGAGCCCACCCACAGGCTCGAGTGCTGGAAGACGTTGTGCGACACGGTCATGCCGACACTGGGCGTGCCGCGGAGTTTGACGCCGGTGCCGTTGGTGTACCAGACCGTGTTGTACTCCACGTCCATGTACTCGCCCGCCGAGCCGCACTCGTAGCTGCACGACGAGTCGTTGCCGTGCATGTCGATCTCATGGGTGTGCCAGACGTGGGAATTGTCCCCGCCACCGCCCCAGATCAGGTTGCGGTACGCCAGATAGCCGTCCCCCGCCGAGCCGTCGCCGGTGATGGCGTGCCGGTTGAAGTCGAACACGTTGCGTTCGACCAGGGAGTAGGCACCGTGCCCCATCACCACGCCGTAGCCCGCGCCGTGGCCGCAGCAGATGGTGCCGGTGGGGTGCTGGTTGTGGTGGATGTAGTTGTCGTGCACCCACACGGTGGAGGCGTTCTGGAGGCTGATCCGGTTCTGTCCGTCCTGGATGTTCACCGCCGAGCCACGCCAGTGGTCGATCTCGCTGTGGTCGATCTCCACGTTCACGCCGGAGTCCACCCGGATCCCGTCGGAATCGCTGGTGTCGACCGCCGAGTAGGGATCGTCGCTCTCCGCGCCCTGCACCCGGAGCCCGCTGAAGCGCACATTGTCGCTGTGCGTGCCGTCCCCGTCGTTCCCCACCCGGAAGAGGATGCGCGGGAACGACGTCGTGAACAGCCGCGGACCCCGCGCGCGCTGCGTCCGGTCACCCAGGATCTGCACACCCGGGGCGACCGGCAGGGACTCCCGCCCGGTCAGATCCAGATCCACGTTCCCGGCGATCCGGACCACCGCGTCCGGTGTGTCGATCGCCTGCACGAACAGGTCCTGCTGGCCGTTGGAGGTGATGGAGAAGGCCGGCGCCGCGGCCGGGGCGGCGGACACCGCCGGACCCCCACCCAGCAGAAGCCCGAAGGCCAGCGTCAGCACGCCGCCCAGGGCCGAGCGCCGATGCCCGAAGATGCCCACGCCTGACTCCCCTTCGAAAAAGTGGACGCGTGAATGCGTCACTGACAGGTGGGCGTTCCAGGCCGTGCCGTCCCGTGCCATCGCGTTCCCCGGGCCGTCCACCGTGGGCGCCGGCCCGTGGGCATCATGCGGTGTCCATCTTCCGTGCAACGTACGGCTGTTCCCCCGCCGCGGGCGCTGCGATAGGCTCACTCGCCGTTCCCCGCCTGTGGCAAGGCCACCGATCACGACCGGCACGGCGGTCCGGGCGGCTTTCCCTGGCGCTGTCGAGTGCACTCGGGAGAGAAATACAGCCGTGAACGATGTCGATGCGCCCGTGCGGGACGCTCCCGGCCCGGCCGGGCACGACGCCGCGCGGACCGGTGACCTGCAGGCCCTGCTCGACGAGGGCACCCGTGCCGTCGTCGACGACGGTGATCTGCGCGTCGGCCGGGACCGCTTCGAACGCGCCTACCGCATGGCCGAGTCGGCCGGCGACGAACGGGCGATGGCGGTGGCCGCCCTCGGCTTCGGCGGCCTGTGGGTGCACGAGCATCGTACGGTCGCCGGGTCCGTGCTCCTGGAGTCGCGGATCCGCAGGGCGCTGGAACTGCTGGACCCGCAGTCCTCGCTGGCACTGCGGCTGCGGATCCGGCTGGCCGGGGAGAGCGGCTACCGCAGCGGCGACACCACGGCGGTCCTGGCGCTGCTGGAGCTGGCGAGGTCGCGGCCCGGTCCCATGGCGCGCGCGGAGGCGTTGAGCCTGGCCCATCACTGCCTGGTCGGTCCGGAGCACGGCGCGCTGCGCCGGGAACTGGCCGCCGAGCTGGTCGCGGAGAGCTTCCGGACCTCGCGCCGCAGCGATCTGCTGATGGGCCTGCTGTGGCAGACGGTCGACATGTTCCTGGACGGCGATCCGCACGCGGAGCGCTGCCTGGCCGAACTGCGCGGCCTGCTGGCCGAGCGGGACCATCAGGCGGTCGGCTTCGTGGTGAGCGCGATGCAGGTGATGCTGGCCGTCCGCGCGGGCCGTCTCGACGAGGCCGAACGCCTGGCCGAGGCCTGCACCGAGCGCGGGATCGCCGCCGGGGACGTCAACGCCACGGTGTGGCAGGCCGCGCAGATGGTGACCATCCGCTGGTACCAGGGCCGGGTGGTCGAGCTCGTGCCGCTGCTGCGCGAAGTGGTCAACTCCCCGACGCTGAGCGCGGTGGACGACCATGCCCTGGCCGCGCTGGCGGTTGCCGCGGTGACGGCCGGGGACCGGCGCACGGCGGCCGGCGCGCTGGCCACGCTGTGCGGCCGCGACCTCGGCGACCTGCCGCGGTCGAGCAGTTGGATGGTGACCATGCACGGTGTCGCGGAGGCCGCCTATCTCCTCGACGACACCGCGACCGCGGCGCGGGTCTACGACCTGCTGAGCCCGTACGGCCATCTGCCGATGGTGGGCAGTCTCGCCGTCGCCTGCTTCGGCTCGGCCCAGCACGCGCTGGGGGTGGCCGCGCTGACCACGGGGGACGTCGACCGGGCCGTGACCCACCTCCGGGACGCGGTACGGCAGAACCTCTCCCTCGCGCACTGGCCCGCGGTCGCGGCCTCCCGCGACCGGCTCGCGCTGGCGCTCGTACGGGCGGGGCGTCAGGCCGAGGCCGACGCCGTACGGGAGGAGCTGACCGTGGCCGCCGACGAGGCCACGGCGCTCGCCGGGGCCGGGGGACCGGGCGGCAGCGCGTCGGGGGGCCTGGACGGACAGGAACGGCACGCGGCGTTCTGCACCCGGCTGGGCCGCAAGTGGCGGATCGGATTCGGCGGCCGCAGCGTCCTGGTGGAACACAGCGTGGGGATGCTGCACCTGGTGGTGCTGATCGCCAACCCGCGCCAGGAGATCCGGGCCGTCGACCTCGTGGCGGGGCTGACGGCGCTCAACGGGGCCGCCGAGCACACGGCGCTGTCCGGGCAGCCGGTGCTCGACCGGGTGGCGGCCCAGGAGTACCGCAAC
Organism: Streptomyces sp. NPDC107559; assembly: GCF_055657365.1. Classification (NCBI taxonomy): domain Bacteria; kingdom Bacillati; phylum Actinomycetota; class Actinomycetes; order Kitasatosporales; family Streptomycetaceae; genus Streptomyces; species Streptomyces sp. NPDC107559. The sequence goes on from NZ_JBVKBD010000014.1 coordinate 19,476, forward strand.
CGTCTGGCCGGGCTGCGCTCCGAACTCGAGGCCTTGGAGGCGGCCGACGACCAGGAACGTGCGGCCGTGGCCCGGGGCGAACACGACTGGCTGATCGCCCAGTTGGCGGGCGCCACCGGTCTGGGCGGCCGGCCCCGGCGCTTCCCCGAGGCGGAGGAGCGCTCCCGGGTCGCGGTGAGCAAGGCCGTCCGGCGGGCGCTGGACCGCATCACGGCGGCCGATCCGGTGATCGGCGGGCACCTGCGGCAGGCGGTTCACACCGGGGTGCGGTGTTCCTACTGGCCGGAATGACGGGACCGCCGTGCGGGAGGCCGGAACCTGCGCGGGTGTCGGCCCCGCTGTCGGGCGGCGGGGCCGACACCTGCGTTCAGGTGGGGCAATGGGACGGATCCGGTACCGCCGGGGCGGTCAGAGCCCGGCGGAGGTGTGCGTGGAACGGAGCTGGATCTGGCAGGACTCCCAGGCCGACCAGGTCGTGCCGCTGGGGGCGGTCTGGGTGCAGCGGTAGAGCGTGCCCGTGTCGTCGACGGCGAACAGCTCGATCTGCCCGGCCCCGTTCCGTTCGGCGGCGACGTGGCGCATCCGCAGCGTGACGCCGCCGGACTGCGTCGGTATCTGGGCCCAGGACTGCCAGGTGCCGGCGGCGGGGGCGGTCTCGAAGCGGCGCCAGAGCATCCCGTCGACATTGGTGCCGAAGATCGCCAGGCGCCCGTCGGCGTTGCGGGCCATGTCGACGGAGTCGAGGATGCCGTCGACCGGCTGCACCCCGCCCCACTCGCTCTCCGTCTGCGCGTTGGCGACGTTCATCCTCCGCTGGATGATCAGGCCGTCCTCCTTGATGGCGACCAGCACGGCACGCCCGTCGGAACCGGTCTCGACGGCGAGTTGCACGGCGGTGCCGCCGAGCTGGGTCCAGGGGGTGAACCAGCCGTTGGAGGCGGTGTCGTCGTTGAGGAAGTCCTGCCAGCGGTGGCGGATGCCGTTGTCGCTGCGGGTCGCGTAGACCTGCATGCCGCCCCACTGGTCCTGGACCGCGGTGGCCGAGGTGAAGGCTGAGTCGAACTGCTGGGGTGCCGTGTAGCTGCTGCTGCCCGGGCCGGTCTGCGCGCGGCGGTTCACGGAGCCGTTCTGGTCGAGGGCGAACAGCTCGACCCGGCCGTCCTGGTGGGTGCTCGCGGTGACGGACTGCCAGCCGGGGCCGGTGGCGAGCTTGGTCCAGGGCTGGAGGCTTCCGCCGACGGTCTGCTGACCGGTGTTCCACAGATTGCCCTGCGCGTCCGTGCCGAACAGCTCCAGCCGTCCGTCCTTGTTGCGGGCCGCGGCGATCGGGGAGCCGAGCGGGTGCGGGGCGTGCAGCGGGAAGGGGGCCGGCAGCAGCAGCTGGGCGTTGCGGTCCTGGTTGCCGCCCATGCGGTTGGTGATGCCGCGGCTCACCTCCTGCGGGTCGTTGGTGGCCAGCTCCCGTGCCAGGGACGCCAGTTGAGCGGGGGTGCTGATGTCGCCGCCGAAGGAGAGGGGCGCGGCGGGGTCGACCATGGTGGTGAAGATCGAGAGGGTGGCCGGTCCGGCGGCGGAGCCGAACTCGCCCGCGTTCTGCGCGTCGGGGCTCGCCATGATCTCGATGATGCGGCTCTGGATCGGCCAGTCGATGTGCGAGGCCGTGGAGATCTCCCAGAAGCCGCCGTAGATCGGGCTGCCCGCGGGCGTCGGATGCGGGACGATCTTGTTGGCGTGGGTGTGTCCGTTGACCATCGCGATCACGTTCGGGTAGCGCAGCAGCAGCGCCTTGAGCTCGTCGCCGGTGTGCCGGTCCCCGAAGATGCCGCCGAGGATGCCGTCGTCGAGGTTGTCCATGGTGGCCAGCGTGTGGTGGCAGAAGAGGACGAACATCCTGTCCTGCACACCGCTCTGGGTGACGACGTGGTTGTTGGTGTCGATGTAGCGGGAGCTGTTGGCCCTGAGCTGCTGTTCCAGCCAGTTGAGCTGGTCGGTGTCGATCGATCCGCCCGCGGCCCCCGAGCCGAAGCCGTCGGTGTTGGTGTTCGTCGAGTCGAGGGTGATGTAGCGGATCAGGTCGCCGGGCGCGGACGGGACGGCGTAGTAGGCCTTGTCGATCCCGACGCCCTGGAAGCCGTGCCCGACCGGCAGGCCCGCGGTGTTGAAGTGGTCCTGGATGAACGCCTTGCGGCTGAGCAGCCGCCGGTTGGGGTCGGCGGCGACCCGGGTGCCCTCCAGCTCCCAGGCGACCATCAGCTTGCCGAAGGTGCCGAGGTCGTCGTAGTCGTCCGGCAGGTCGGCCGAGGTGCCGGTGGTCTTGGTCGAGCCGACCGTCATGCCCTGCACGTCGACGAGGTTGTTGTCGATGGGCTCGTTGCCCTGCCACAGGCCGTCGTGGTTGCCGTACGCCGCGTACCAGGGCATGCCGAGGCCGTGCGAGACGAACGGCCGGCGGGCCGCGCCCACCACGCCGCTCGCGTCCAGCAGGCCCGGGACGTAGGGGAATCCGAGTCCCGACGTGCCGGTGTACCGGTTGCCCGGCACCTGCTGCGGGGGCACCGAGGGGTAGTAGTAGTGGTCGTCCGTGGTGCCGCCGCCGGTCAGGGCGCCGCCGGCGAAGCTCTGGTCCAGGCCGATGCGGCCGGAGTCCGGGACGATGGTCTGGCCGCCGTCGAGCAGGTCGATGTACCAGCGGTTCTCGTTGTGCTGGCAGTTGTCGATGGCGTCGCCGGTGACGATGGTGAACTGGAGCGGCTTCCTGCTCCGCGGGCCCTTGCCGATCCCGGCGATGGCCTGGCACATCGCGTCGACGACCTGTGTCGACAGGAACTCGTGGCCCCGGTAGGCCGAATCGGTGGGGTACGAGGCGTAGTGCGGGGCACCGGCGTCGGCGTACCGGTCCATGAACTCCAGGCGGGCGGGCGACTGGTCGTCCACGATGTGCAGGTCGGTCATCTGTGCGAACGCCGCCAGCGCCAGGGTCGGGGGGCCGAAGCGGTTCCACAGGTCGGTGCGGATGGTGTGCGGCTCCCCCGGTCCGGCGACGAGCCGCTGGTAGCCCGTGCCCTGGGCGTAGCTCGCCCGCTGCACCGTCTGGTCCCACGTGGTGGGCACCCGTGCGTCCGCCGCGGAGGCGGCCGCCGCCTGTCCCGCGGCGATCGAGGTGGCGGCCTCGGCGGCGGCGCGGAAACCGCCCGCGTCGATGGCCGCCGCCACCACACCCGCTCCGGTCGTCGTCAGTAGCCTTCTTCGCGAGATGCCCACGCCATGTCTCCCAGGAAAGGTCGAACTCGTCTCCCTCTCCCGGCGTTCCATCCCGTTCCGCCTCGTTCCACGGGACCGCCGGCGGCCGCCGACGAGGTGCAGTCCCTGGGTGGCGGGCAGGGTGTTCAGCGACATGGATGGCGCTCCGCAACTCGAACTCATGAGGATGCGCACCGTCCGGCGGCGCGCGCATAAGGGCAAAAAGGTGAGGCGGCCCACGCGCCACTCACCGCGACCGTCTCCACGGCACCTCGATCGCCTTCCCGCGCGACTGTTCGCGTACGAGGACGCCGAGCCGGATACGCTCATGGGCCCCGGACCGGCGGTCCGGGGTCCGTACCGGAGGAGCGACCCCGTGACGAGCCGTGTCACCTTCATCACGCCCGCGACGAGTGCGTCGATGCGCCGGGCTCGCTTCGACGACGGTGACCCGATCGACGACCACGGCGCGGCGCGGGCCCGGGCGGCGGCCGGTTCGCTGCCGCCGGCCGTCCGGGTCCTCGCCTCGCCGAGCGTGCGCTGCCGCCAGACGGCCGCGGAACTGGGTCTCGACCCGACCGGCGAACCGGCGCTCGCGGGCGGGGACATGGGACGGTGGCGCGGCCTGGCCCTGGACGAGGTAGCCGCCGCGGAGCCGGCGGAACTGGCACGCTGGCTGTCCGACCCGGCGGCCGCTCCGCACGGCGGGGAGTCGGTGCGGGAGGTGTGCGAGCGGGTCGCCCGCTGGCTGGAGGCGTCGGCGGGGCACGACGGCAGAGTGCTGGCCGTGGTGGAGCCGGAGATCGTACGGGCCGCGGTGATCCATGCGCTGGCCGCTCCCGAGGCCGCCTTCTGGCGCCTCGACGTGCCGCCGCTGACGGCGACCGAGCTCACCGGACGTGCGCACCGCTGGAACCTCCGGCTCGGCAGGCCGCTCGGTCCGGCGACCTCCGCCGACACGGAGGACTGACCGCACCGGACGCCGAGAGGGCCCGCGGACGGTTCCGCGGGCCCTCTCGGCGTGACGACGGGATCGCTACGGGGCGGCCACCGCCGAACCCGATGGGACCCTCACGGGTTTCGGGTGCAGCAGCCGCTCGGCCAGTTCGCCGAAGACGAGGCCGAAGCCCGCCCACAGCGTGGCCTGCATGGCGAGGGCGGAGAGCCGGAACCGCCACAGCAGGGTGGCCGGGAAGTCCGCCGGGACCTCGTTGACGACGGGCAGGAACGCGTACGCCAGGACGATCACGGCGATGAAGCCGAGGACGGCGACCACGGTGGCGTACCAGGTGCCCAGTCTCGGCGCGAGCCGCTTGCCCGCGATCACCGCGGCGACCGCGAGGAGCACGCTGAGCACCATCATCAGGAAGTACAGCGTGGTGCGCCTGCCGATGGTGTCGGCGTCGCCGACCGACGGCGGGTTGGCCGGGTACTTCAGGAACGGCACGACGTAGACGGCGAGCAGCGCGGTGCCCGACAGCAGCAGCGCGGTGGCGCGGGGGCTGAAGCGGCCGACGCGCCCGAGGGCGAAGCAGAAGGCGAGAGCGGCGATGCCGCCGAACGCCACTCCGTAGATCAGCACGCCGGTGGCGAGGCCGGCGGTGGACTGGAGGCTGCGGGAGACGAGTTCGACCTCGTGCTCGTGGGCGTGCGCGTGCGCCTCCTCGAAGCCGATCGCGCTGTCCACGCTCGGCTCACCGAGGAAGTAGGCGACGACCAGGGCGAGCAGGCCGGCCGCGAGGCCGGCGAGCATGCCCCGCACGAGCAGGTTTCTGACTGTTGCGGAGTTCACGGGAGTTCGGTGCCCCTCGTCAGTGGCAGGGGAAGCCGAGCAGGTGGCGGGCGTCGTGCACCCACTCGTGGACGTCCTCGCCGGAGACGACGGAGGTGGCGCCCTGCTCGGCGCCGACGAAGTACAGCAGGACCAGCATCAGAATGCCGAAGAAGACCGCCCAGGGGGCAATGTCCTTCAGCGGCAGCTTGCCGGTGACAACGGGGGTGGTGGCGGTCGGCTGAGCGACGTGCTGCGCCATGGCAGGGCCTCCTCTGGGAGTTCGCGTCCCATCTCGGTGGTGCACAGGACGACGGCCCCGGGTCTGACTCGCGATGCGCTCCCGTCGAGGAGGCATCGTCCACAGTGGCGCGACCGTGCCGGATTCTCACCGGCTTCCGTGATCCCGTCGTCGTATCAGCACGACAGTACCGTGTGACGTATGCAGGGCCAATAGCGCGTCAGCAGGGGTGATCCCGCGCCCTGTTGGGCACGGGATCACGGGCGTCCTCAGAGCACCGAGCGTCGTGCGAGCAGGAGGAGGACCAGCAGCCCCGGGGCCATCGGCAGCCATGCGGTGAGCAGGCGGTAGCCGAGGACGGCCGAGATCGCCGCCTGGCCCGGCGCCCCGTCCGCGGTGAGCGCCAGGGCGAGCGCGGCGTCCAGGGAACCGAGACCGCCCGGCGTGGGCAGCAGCACCGCCGCGCCGCTGGCGACGAGGTACGCCATGACCACACGGCCCGTGGACAGCCCGAGGCCGAGCGCGTGGACGACGGCGACGACCACCCCGGCGTGCAGCAGCACGAACGCGGCCGAGCCGCCCCACAGCGCCCAGGCCCGCGCCCGGCACCGGTGCACCGCCCGCACCTCGGCGAGGGCCCGGCCCGCGGCGCGCCGCAGCCGTGGGCTCGCCGCGACGGCCACCACCACGGTCCCGGCCGCCACCGGCAGCAGCAGTACCAGCCCCTGCGGCACCCGGGCCGGCACCCGTACGGTGTCGGGCGAGGTCAGCAGCAGGGTCAGGCCCAGTGCGCAGCGGACCAGCCCGCCCGCCGCCGCCTTCACCGCGAGCGCGGTCGCCGAACGGGCCGTGGACAGTCCGCACCGGGTCAGGAAGCGCAGGTTGACCAGGGTCGCCCCGGCCCCGGCCGGCAGGAGATGGTTGGCGGCGGACGCGGCGAACTGCGCGGCCACGAGCCGTCGCCGCGGCAACCGTTCGGCGACCGCGCCCTGCTGGACGACAGCCGCGCACACCCAGGTCGACACGGCGGCGACGCAGGCGAGCAGCAGCCATGCGCGGTCGGCGGCGGCGAGCCGGTCCGCCCCGCTGTCCAGGACGTCCCGGTGCGAGACGAGGAACCCGCAGGCGGCCAGGAGTACCGCGAGCGTGACCCCCAGCTGCCAGTACCGGCGTCGGCCCGCGGCCACCGGCAGGTCGGTCGCGGTCACGCCGGTCCTCGCGCGCGCCGGACGAAGGGAGAGCCGTCGGCCATCGTGCACCTCTCGTCGTAGCGCGCCACGGGATCGACTCCCCTACAGTCCGTAGGGTCGCACCGCACCCTACATTTTGTAGGGTTAAAGGCAGGTGAGAAGATATCCGCGCGTCTCGGTAAGGTGGCCGACATGGCTGGCACCGGCCCACACAAGAGACCCGGACGGCGCAGTGCGGGCGAATTGGAGGGCGCGGTCCTGGCGGCCCTGTGGGCGGCGGAACGGCCCCGGACCCCGGCCGAGATCCAGGCGGAGCTCGGCGGCGACCTCGCCTACAACACCGTCCACACCATCCTCAAGCGCCTGTACGACAAGGGACTCGTGCTGCGGGACGCCGACGGGCGGCGCGGTGCCTACCGGCCCACGCGCGACGCGGCCGAGCTGACCGCCGCGGCGATGCGCGACGCCCTCGACCGCGGCCCGGACCCGGTCGCCGCTCTCCAGCACTTCGTGACCGGGCTGAGCCCGGCCGAGGAGCGCGTACTGCGGGAACTGCTCGGGGAGAGCTCCCCCTGAACTCCGTCTGAGCTCCGTCCGAGCACCTCCTGAGCGCCTCCTGATCTCCTCCTGACTCCCCCTGCGCGGGGCCGGATCCCTACGCGGAAGGCCGTTCAGGATGCGTTCAGGATCGGGGTGCCAGGGTGCGGATCATGACCGCAGAGCACATCCTCGACGACCGGCCCCGCATACCGCCCGTACATCGGATGGCGAACAAGGTGCCGGAGGTGACCGTCTACTTCTGGATCATCAAGGTGCTGACCACCGGCATGGGGGAGACGGCGTCGGACCTCCTCGCGCGGCTGCTCGGCCCGGTCCCCGCGGTCGGGCTCGGCGGGCTCGCCCTGGTGGCCTCCCTCGCCGTGCAGTTCGCGCTCCGCCGTTACGTCGCCTGGGCGTACTGGACGGCCGTCGTCATGGTCAGCGTGTTCGGCACCATGGCCGCCGACGTGCTGCACGTCGGCCTCGGCGTGCCGTACGCGGTCTCGACCCCCGCCTTCCTCGCCGTGCTGGCCATGGTCTTCGTCCTCTGGTACGCGAGCGAGCGGACGCTGTCCATCCACAGCATCGGCACCCGCCGTCGCGAGGCGTTCTACTGGGCGGCCGTGCTCGCCACCTTCGCCCTCGGCACCGCCGCGGGTGACCTCACCGCGACCACCGGCTTCGGCTACCTGGGCTCGGTCGTCCTCTTCGCCGCCGCGATCTGCGTGCCCGCTCTGGCCCATCGCTTCGGCGCCCTGGGCGCGGTGGCCGCCTTCTGGACGGCGTACGTCGTCACCCGGCCCCTGGGTGCCTCCCTCGCCGACTGGATGGCGCTCGGCCGTACCCGCGGCGGCCTCGGGCTCGGGCTGGCGCCGGTCACCCTCGCCTGGACGGTCGCGATCATCGGGTTCGTCGGCTACCTCGCCGTCACCCGGCGCGACACGGACGTCGCACCGGGCTCGTCCCGCGCGTTCTGATCGCACCGCCCACGGCCGGCTCACCATCGGTCGATGAGCAGCAGCAGAAGCACGACGGCCACGCAGCTCACGGCGAGGAAGCAGATCAGCCACCGGTCGTCGGACGAGTCCGCCCGGTGTCCGTCACCGGTGGGCGTACGACGCGCCACGACCGGCGCGGGCGGCCCGGACGACTGGTGGGCGGCCTCCCGCGACGTCTCGCCGGGGGCCTTGCGCAGGTGCCGGACCAGTTCGTACCAGACCTGGTCCGGCAGCTTCGGCATGCCGTGGACAGGGGAGTCGAGCAGCAGTTCCAGGAAGCGGTGCTCCACCGGGCCGCCCTGTTCGCACAGCCGGCGGAACAGGACCACCAGGCTGTCCTGGATGCCCCGGTGTCCGGCGTACGGGAGGACGGCCCAGTGGAGCAGCCAGACGGCTGTCTCCGCCGTGAGGTGGTCTTCGTGTTCGCCCGGTTCCCCGGCGGCGGCGGTACGGCGGTGGCGCAGGAACAGCTTGTGCTTCAGCAGGCGGCGGCAGACCCGGTCCGCCTCCCGCAGGGTGCGCCGGCCCGCCTTGACCGCCAGCGCGGCGAGCATGAGGTCGGCCTCCTCCCGCGGGACGTCCTGCTTGGCGAGGCGTTCGAGCAGTTCGCTGTCGGGCATCCGGTCGCGGCCACTCGACGACGACGTCCGCGATTCGTGCCGCCGGCGGCCGAGGCCGAGCCTGCGCGCCAGGCGCACACCTCTGGTCGGCAGTTCGGGCAGCGCCCAGTGATACCCGGTCGGCCAGGGCGGCCGCCCGTCCGGCGAGTGCGCCGGGGACTGCTCCGGGGTCGCCTGCTGCGGTCCCTCCGCCCGTACCGGACCGCGGGGTCGCGGGTGCGGCTGGGTGAGCGGTTGGGGCTCGGTGTACGACTGCTGCCGGGTGTGCGCGGGCCGGGTGGCATCCGTCGCCGGGCGGGCGGACGGCACCGGCCGGGACGACGGCGGTGCCGTGGCGGACGTCGGCTCCTGAGCGGGTGTGGACCGGGTACGGCCCGTCGCGGGCGGGGAATGCGGCTGGATGCGCGGCCGTCGCTCACGCTGATGCCCGTACAGCTGGTCCCGGTACGGTCCTGCGTCCGCACCGGGACCGGATACGTCGTCGGGCCCGGCGTATCCGTCGGTCCCGTGGGCCGGGCCGGGGCCGCCGGTGGTCCCCGTGTCCGGCCGCCGTGCCCCCGGGAACGTGGGGTGGTGGGCACCGGCGTACGGATCGGCGGGATCCGGCGACCGGACCGCCGCCGTGCCGGTCCCCCGCCCGACCGGACCGCCCACCCGACCGCCGACCGGGCCGTAAGCCGGGCCGACCGGCCCGTGTACGGTCTTCGCGGCCGGACCGCGAACGGAGGCCGGACCGGGACCGGGCTCTGGTCCGGGCGCTGGTCCGGGACGGGGCTCCGGTCCGCGAACGGTCTCCGGTCCGCGAACGGTCTCCGGTCCGGGACCGGCACCCGGGCCAGAGCCGGACTCGGCGCCATAACCGGGTTCGACGCCAGAGCCGGGTTCGGGTTCGAGTCCGGGCCGGGGTCCCTGGTCCGGCTCGGTCAGCGCGGTCTGCTCCGTCAGCGTGGCCGGAGGCGCACTCGTGGGCCTAGGCGCACTCGCGGGCGCGGGCATGGGCGCACTCGCGGGCGCGGGCGTAGGCGCACTCGTAGGCGCGGGCGTAGGCGTAGGCGAGGGCGCACTCGTGGGTGCCGTCGGCTGGTGCCGCGGGCCGCGGGCCGTCCCGAGCAATCGGCCCAGCGCGAGCAGTCGTTCAGGCGCCGGAAGCTCGGCCTCCAAGGGCACCTGCTTGAACAGCGCCCGCAGGTCGGCCGGGTAGTCCGGGTCCGCCACGAACAGTCGGACCAGCTCCCTCGCGACCGCGTCGGCCTCGTCCCGCGGTGCGTTTCCGAGCGTGATCCGCTCCACCCGCGCGTCCTCGGTCGCCGACCTGCGCCAGGCCGGTACACCCACCACGCGCAGCCCATGGGTGTCGGAGGTGTCGCAGGTCGCGTACGTCCAGTAGTCCTGTCCGAGCCAGTCGCCGAAGATGCCGCACAGCCCCCAGACGAGCAGCGGTGTCTCGTTCGCCCCGGTTGCGGAGAGGTCCGGGATCCGGACCGACATCAAGCGCTCCGGGGTGCGCAGCAGTTGGGCCGTCACCACGGTGAGCGGTCGCGCCACCGTGTCCACCCGCGCGCTGAACCGCCGCCACTCCCGCTCCGCCGTCTCGTCGAACGCGCCGGGCGCGACCTGACGCAGCCCGCGGAGGTCGGCACCGGCCAAACCCGCCGCAGGCACGGGGAGTTCACTGAGCGTCAGACAGAACCGGGGCTTGAGGACAGTGCGCCCGCCGACCAGGGCGTGGGATTCCGTACTGGTGCGGCCATGAGCGTCGAGGCCGCTCCTGCGGTTGACGACGACCACTTCACCGCTCCTGCTCAGCTGACGGACCTGGCTCGGCCGCTCGCTCCCCTCCACCCGCAGCAGCGGCGCCAGTTCCTCTCTCAGCTCCTCGGCACGCTCCCCCGCACACGAGTACGCCACCGCGGTGATGCCCGTGCCGTTGCGGTCCCGGTTGCCCTCCCAGCGGAAGACGATCTGGTCGAGCCACTCTTCACTGCGCTGGTCCACGTCAGCTCACATCCCCATCGTGGACGGCCGGTGCGCCGGGTCCTCGGTCAGCAGCCCGCACATGGCGAGGATCGACAGCAGCGGGCCCAGCACCCGCCGGGAGCGCACCCCGTGCGGGAAGCGGCCGTTGGTCGGCTGGCCCCCGGTCGCGGAGGCGAAGTGCAGGGTGCAGCGCAGGGCGCTGTCGAACGGCCGCAGCCAGGCGGGCGCTGCATGATGACGCAGGAACGCGTACACGTCGCGGCTCTCCTCCCGCACCGCCCGCGGGTCGAACGGGGCCGTGGACGGCCGGCTGAGCCAGCGGTCCACCGGGGGTTCGAAGCGCAGCAGGTCCGCCTTGCCGACCACCAGGGCCGTCGCCACGTCGAGGTAGGCCCCCTGCCGGGGCAGCCGGTCGAGCACGGTCTCGAACGCGGGGTCGCTCCGGCTGACGCGCAGGCGGTACCGCTCGCGCGGCTCGTCGAGCTGGGGCAGGCCGCAGGCGAGCAGCGGGTCGACGACGAAGACCAGGGCGTCGACGCCCACCAGGAAGCTCAGCAGCGCGTCCGTCCGGACCAGGTCCTCGCCGCCGAGGTCGAAGAAGGCCACCGGCCGCACCTGGCCGTCCGCGCCGGTGAGCAGCAGGGCCTCGACGAACTCGGCGAACGGCGTCTGCCCGGTGGCCTCCAGCTGCTCGCCCGCGCGCAGCGGTGCCACCCGCTCCTTGAGGAACACCGAGTGGTCGGCGGGATTCACCGACTGCCACCGCACCCCGAAGGGCGCCAGGCAGCCGTCGGTGATCTCGGCGACCATCTGGGCCAGCAGATGGCTCTTTCCGGTGCCCGACGTGCCGACCATGGCGACGGTCAGCGGGCGGCCGTGGGTCAGATAGGGCACGGGGATGTAGTGCTGGCTGACGCCCACGGTGTTCCGGCACAGCTGGAAGGCCCCGCGCAGGACGTCGGCACGGCGCAGCGGGTTGCTGAGGCCGCTGGTGTCGAGGCGTTCGTACTGCGACTTCTCGTTGCGCACATGCAGCGCCCGCTCGTCGTAGACGACGATCTCCAGGCAGTACGGGCAGAAGATCTGCCCGGGTTCGAGCCGTACCGACGGTGCCGTCGTGACGCTCACCGGCGTCCCCTTCCGTTTCTGCCGCGCTCACGATCGGTGCTGCCGCCCAGCCAGCCGCGCAGCCAGCCCCGTTCCTGGTCCGACGGCTTCGGTGCGTCCTGCGGTCCGCCGTCCTGCGGTCCGCCGTCCGGGGGTCCGCCGTACCCGTCCGCGACGCTCGCGCCCGGACCACCCGCTCTGCCCGGACCGCCCTGGCCGCCGGCACCGGTGGGTCCGAGGTACTCGATGTATTCGGTGTGCTCGATGTGCTCGATGTGTTGCATGTGATCGGCGTGTCCGTCGATGCCGACGGCCTCGCGCCTGCGGGCGAGCGTGTCGTCGAACTCCCTGCGGTACGGCTCCAGCGGGTCGGGACCGGCCATGAGGACGGTCGCCGGGTCCGGGTCCGGCACCAGCAGGCCGAGCAGCCGGGCGGGGGTCGGACGGTCCTCGGCCCGGGGGGCGAACGCGTCGCCCAGGCTCTGGGCCAGTGACCGGTAGGCGTCGAGGTCGGCCGGGGGGCCGTCCGGCCGGCCCTGGCGGCCGGCCACGAGCTGGTACATCAGCTGGGCCGTGCTCCACAGCGCGTCCCGCGCGTCGGCCTCGCCGACCCCGGCCCGCTGTTCGGGCGACGCGTACGGCGCGGCGCCCCAGGGTGTCCTCGGGGCACCGATCCGCGCCGTCGTGCCCAGGTCCCACAGCTGCGCCCGTTCGCCGTCCCAGCGGACGGCCGCGGGCACGATGCCCCGGTGGACCAGTCCGAGGCCCTCCAGCAGACGGACCACGAGCACCAGATCGCGCTCGATGATCCGCTGGTCGGTGGTGGAGATGCCGTGGGTGAGGCCGGTGGCCGGCTCGCCCCGGGGGGTGGCGTAGATCAGGAACGGTTCGGCCGCGTCCATGTCGTAGCCGACCGGGACCGGGAACAGCCCCTGGTACGGGCTCCCGAGGAAGGCGCGGTGGATCGTCAGGGCCGCACCGACCTCGGCCTCCAGCGCCAGGTACTCGTGCGGGTCGCGGACGTCGGCGGACGACAGTCTCACCTGTACGCCCTTCCACGCGTCGCCGAGCAGCAGCTCCCGGGCCAGCAGGGGCGGGCGGACGACCCTTCTGAGCTCGGGTCCGAAGCGGGCGGGAGCGCGGTGGCGCAGGCCGCCCGGGGTGGTGAAGGACAGGTCGGGCGGCATCTCGGTGGCGCCGGCCCGCGGACCGAGGTCCGTACGCTCGCTCACTCGCCCCCCTCGTCGCCGTGGCGATCCCGGGCGCCGTCGCCATTTCGGTCCCGGGCGCCGTCGCCATTTCGGTCCCGGGCGCCGTCGCCATTTCGGTCCCGGGCCGGGGACCGGTCGTCGGCCCATTCGCGCAGGCGGACCGGCCGCACCACGCCGGTCCGCAGCGGAACCAGCTTCAGCAGTCCGGCGTAGCGCCCGGTGGAGGTCCACACCGAGCGGCTGCGCATCCCGGGCGGCGTCGTCCCGGGTGTCCGGCCGTCCGGCCCGGCACCCTCGCCCGCCCCGGCGCGGCCCTCCGTGCCGCTCCAGACCGCCTGGGGCGCGAACCTGATCCACTCCACGCTGGTGGGATCCTTGCTGAGCAGCGGTGTCTGACGCGGTGACGCGAGATCGACGATGCGCCGGCCCTGCGGGTCAGGTTCGATGGCGTCGGCCACCCGCTGGTGCCCGATGCCGAGCAGGCCCTCGGCGTTGCCCCGGCGCTCCACCGACCTGGCGTACGGCGGTGGTGAGACGACCCCCTGGGTGAACAGATGCCGGCGGGTCACCTCCAGCATGAGGCGCATCCGCTCCTCGACCCTGCTGAGCGCGGGCCCCGCGGCCTGTCCCCGCGCCACGGCGCCCCAGTAGGGGTCCAGGGCGCCGACCAGGGTGTCGGTGAGGTCGCCGACCAGGGTGTCCACGAGCCGGGGTCCGCCCTCGCCCGCCTCCCGGTCCAGCCAGCGCGGGCCGTCGCCGGACGCCCGGTCCGTCCGCGGGGCGTGCGGACCGTAGCCGTCCGCGCCGTCCGGCCCGAAGGCCGGCGACCCGTCGCCGGTGCCGCCGGACGTGGCCGGCCTGGCGGGCGGATCCGGCTCCGGCATCCAGCCGGGCCGGGCGAAGCCGCCGTCGGGGTCCGCGGACCGGCCGGGGTACCGGCCGTCGGAGCCGGAGGCCGCACGGAGCGGGTCCTGCCAGCCCCCGGCCGTCGCCGCCGCGACGAAGTCCGGCTCCCCGCGGCGGTGTTCGAGCTCCTCGACGGTGGCCGCCGCGCCGCGCAGCGCGCCGGCCACCATACGGGCGGCGTTGGCGCAGTGCAGGCGCTCGTCGGCGGCCCAGCGCTGGCGCAGCACCGCCTCCGCGAGCAGCGCGTCGAGGCCGTCCAGGGCGCGGCGGGCGTCGTCCGCGCCGGTCAGCTCCCACCAGCGGTCCAGGGCCCGGCGCCAGCGCAGGACCACGAGGACGACGGCCAGGGCCACTCCGCACAGGGCGCCCAGCAGCCCCGCCCAGGGCGGTACGGACACCCCCGTGACGCTCAGCAGCGCCCCGCCCAGGGCGCCCACGGCTCCCGCCGCGGCCTGCGCGGCCGCCCCCGAGCCCGTGGCGGCGCGGCCGGGCTGCCGCAGACCGGTCAGCAGGCTGCCGCCGACCAGTACCAGCAGGACGGCGAGCGCGGCGAGGGTCCCGGGCCAGGGCCACAGGGCCGCGAGCGCGCAGGCGGCCAGGGCGCCGGCCAGCTGTCCGGGGCTGGTCGCGGAGACCGCGAAGTCCTGGTCGGCCGAGACGAGTCCGGGCAGTTCGGGCGGGCAGCGCCGGTCGGCCTCGGCGAGCAGCCCCGCGCTCGACGCGGGTGCCACCTGCTCGGAGAGGGCGGCGAAGCGTTCGGCGACACTGCGCAGGGCCAGCCGCTCGGCGAGCATCCGTTCGGCGAGCCGGTGCAGTCCGTCCCCCACGGCCTCCCGGCTGCCCGTGTACGGCGGGACCCGGACCCCGAGATCGGCCAGGGCCAGCGCCGATTCGGGGGTGGCCGGGGAGGCTCCCGCGGCACCCTCCTGGAGGGCTCTGGCGACCAGTGCGCGGTAGCTGCCGAGGGTGCGCGAGGCGGTGTCGAGTGCCGAGGCGACGGCACGTCGGCCGGCTCCGAGGAGCAGTCCGCTGCCGCTGCCGAGCTGCGCCCAGCCCGCGCAGGCGTCGTCGAGGGCGTCGGCGCAGCCCGTGTACGCCCGGTCGGCCGGGCCGCCGGGGACCCGATGGCCCGGGACCGGTCCGGTGGGCCGGCCCGCGGCGAGTTCGTCGACCGGCTTGGGCAGTTCGATCCGGGCGGTGTCCTCGCCGTCCGTCGACAGCGGGGTGCCGGCGGACCGTTCACCGGCGAACCGGTTCAGTGCCTCGCGCCAGGCGCGCGCCCGGGCGGCGCCGGACAGGTCATGCTCCAGCACGCGGACGCCGGGGACCGCCACGGCGTCCGGGAACCCGGCGAGCGTGTCCAGGGTCTCGTCGAACAGCGCCCGCAGCAGGTCCACGAGGACGGCCAGCGCCTCCGGGTCGTCGGCGCCGACGGGGTCGCCCGCGGTGCGGGCGGCCCGCAGGTCCCCGGCCCAGAGCAGCCCGGAGTCGGGGCCGTGCAGGGCCGCGGGCCGCAGCAGGCGGCGGCTGAGCCCGGCGCCGGGCTCGGCGTCGGGGTCCGTCTCCAGGGCGGCCGGTAAGTCGTCGTACGGGCCGCCCGGTGCGTCGGTGTCGGCCGTGCCCGGCAGATCGCCGATCACGAGGCCGAGCATCCAGGCCTTGGTTCCGTAGCCGAGGACCTGCTCGTACAGGCTGTGGTGGTCCGTCAGCCCGCGCGGGGTGTCCAGCAGGAGGAACCGGTAGTGTCCGTCGCCCGGTTCGGGCAGCCCCTCGTGCCTGAGCTGCTTCTGGACGGCTCTGCGCAGTGCGCCGGGGGGCGTCAGCCGGTGCGCTCCGGACCGCAGGTCCAGCACGATCACCGCATGTGCCCCGTCCCTGACCTCGCTCACTCGGGGTCACGCTCCCAGGGGTCGCGGGCCGTACGGTTGTCGGCCGTACGGTCGGGTGTGTGGTCCGGCCCGGCCCCGCTGCCGGAGTCGCTCCACTGAGGTTGGCTCCACGTGGACTCGCTCCACGTGGTGTCCCGCCAGACGGAGTCGCCCGGCGTCGGGTCGGCGGCGGGCCGGTCCACGGTGAAGTCGCCGGACGCGGAGTCGTTCGACGTGGTCCAGGGGAAGTCCTGCTGCGGGTGAGGGTGGCGGCCGTCGTCGTCGGCGTACGCCGGACTTCCCGTGGCGGAAGGCTCCGTGGCCGCATCACCGCCGGTGGGGTTCCGGTGAAAGCCTCCCGCCGAATCCGAACCCGAACCCACTTCAGGAGATGGGGACTTGTCGAGGTCGGCGTCCAGCCACGGGAACGCCTCGGCCGCCGGGTCGTCCACCGCGTCGACGCGGTCCGCGTCCCGGGGCTCCGCCCAGGCGGAGGACGCGCCACCGGCCGGCCGGGGCTCGGCGGGCGCGTGCCGGGGGCCCGGGTCCGGCTCGCCCGTCAACCGCTCGGGCCAGGGGGGTTGCTCGGGCCAGTCGAGAAGGTCGTACCGGCCTGTGGCGGGCGGCTTCCGCTCCGCGGCCGGCGGCTCCGCAGCGCGAGGCTCCGCGGCAGAAGGCTCCGCAGCGCGCGACCCGGCAGGGCGAGACTCCGATGCGGGAGGCTCCGCAGCGCGAGACCCGGCAGGGGGAGGCGCCGCGGCGGACCGGGGCCCGGCAGGGGGAGGTTCGGCAGTGCGCGGCTCCGCGGCGCGTGGTCCGGCGGTGGACCGGGGCGCGGCGCGGTCCTTGCGGGCCGCGGTGGAGTACGGCTCGTCGGCCCCGTCGGAGCGCGCCCGGGGCACCCGCGTGGTCCCCCAGTCGTCCTTCGTGTCCGTGCGCCGCGGCGCCCGCGGCGGCCCAGGTGGCCCCGGATCCACCGTGGTGAACCGCTCGTTGGCCATCGTGGCCGCCAGCGACCGCAGGTTCGGCTGGAGTGCCCGCTTCTCGGTGAACGTCACCTCCAAGGCGCCGGGCAGGGTCTCGGCCCAGAACTGGCGCAGCGGGCCGATCCATTCGGCGGACCAGTGCCCGGACTGCTGCTCCAGCTTCTCCAGCAGTTGGAGCTGACGCGGCGCGATCTCGTTCACGAACCGTGCGAACAGCGGGTCGGGGGTGCTGCCGGAGAGCGACAGGCCCTTGGGCTGGACCCGCATCAGGACACCGCAGTAGTCCTCCACGATGCGGCCCTCGTCCAGCAGCGCCCAGCGTTCGTAGGAGCGCAGCAGTCCGGCCCAGCCGGAGATGTCGCCCTGGTAGTCGTCGAGCCGCAGGGTCATGCCGGGGACGTCGGGGCCGTCCTCCTCGTACAGCCGGACCCGGACCCGGGACGGGGAGTCGGTGTCGCCCTCGACGACGGTGAGCTGGCCGTTCCACATCGCGCACAACAGGCGGTGCAGGATGTGCCGGCGGTCCTCCTCGGTGCTGGCCAGCCAGTCGTCGCGGTAGCCGAGCCGCTGCCGCCAGCTCAGCACGTCCTCGCTCTGTTCCACGTCACGGGCCCTGGCCCAGCGGCGCAGCACGTTGCGGGCCTCGGGCACCTCGGTCAGGCTCATCTCGCTGCGGAAGAGCACCACGGTGATCGAGTCCGTCTCGACCCCGCGGAACTCGATGGAGCGCTTGCCGTCCCTGGGCAGCAGCAGGGACTTGCGCAGGTACTCCTCGACCGCGTCCTTGTTCTGGATGCGCGGGTAGACGATGAGGACCTTCAGCGGTCCGCCGCCCTCGGGCACGAAGCCGTGCGGCAGCAGACCGGCGATCTTGAACCGGAACTGCTCCAGCGCGGTCTTGCCGACCTCCTCAGCGGCGTCGCCGACCCCGGCCGCGGCGCTCAGCAGCATCGCCATGGACGGCAGCAGCGGACGCTCGTCGGCCTGCATGCCGCTCTCCGCGAAGAGCGTCTTGACCCGCTGCTCGACCGCGGCCTTGACGGTCGCGACGGCAGCGGCGGGGTTGCGCCGGCCCGCGGTGTACGAGGACTGCCAGCAGTCGGCGTCGACGAGTTTGAGCAGCAGCGCCGACTCGTCGTCGTTGTCCCGCAGGCCGACCCGCTTGATCAGGCGTTCGCGCAGGTCGTCGTAGAAGTCGCGGAGGTTGCTCTGCGGCGGCAGCAGGTAGGAGACGCCGGTGCGGTCGTCGTAGAGCTCCTGCACCTGTTCCTGGAAGGCTCTGGGCTCTTCCTCCACGTGTTTGCGGAACGCCTCGACCAGGAGGCTCAGTTCGGCGTTCAGCGCCGCGGCGGCCGGGCGCCAGCGCTGCTCCTGGCGGCGCCACCCCTCGTGCCAGACGACCCGGCTGCGCCACTGGTACCAGCGGTCCTGCGCCTCGACGGCCGCCACCACGTCGGCATCGCCCCAGTGAGCCTTGGACAGGCCGCCGATCCGGCCCTTGATCCGGGGGACCGGGGGCGGCTGCGCGTCCACGCCCGCCGGGCGTGCGGGCTGGCGACCGCGGTTGTCCAGCATGCCGAGGAAGCCGAGCACGGTCACCGGGTCCTGGTCGCCGGGCACCCCTTTGACGATCCGTTCGGCCTGGAAGAGGTCGGCGGAGCGCAGCACCCGCTCCAGTGCGGCGCGGGGCGCGAACTGCTCGGCGAGCGCGGGAGCGCGCCGGTCCACCTTGCGCCGCAGGTCGTCCAGGAGGCCCTGCATGTCGCTGATGCGGTCGCGCAGGGCCTGCTCGATGGCGATGCCGCCCCGGGGCAGGGGGTCGGGGTCGGGTACGGGGAGGGCTTCGCGGGTCCACAGTTCGTCCAGACCCGAGTCGGCGAACATCTTGCGGACGGTGCCCGCGTACTCGTGGCTGGCCTTGGCGACGGGTTCGGTGAGCCGGCGTACGGACATGGCCAGCATTCGGGAGGAGACCAGCGCGGCCAGTTCGTCGAGCGGTGCGGTCATCGAGGCGACCAGGCTGGTGGACACCCCGCGGTGGCCGATGCCGGAGGCGGCGCGTACGGCGCGGTGCAGGCCGCGGTTGATGAAGCTCGCGGCGAAGGTCTGGTAGTCGTCGTCGGCGCGGGCACGCGGGCCGCTGCCGTCGCCCAGTTCGGTGCCGACGAGCGACATCACCAGCGAGACGATGGAGCGGCGCAGGTCGTCGGGGCGGATTCCGGCGGTGCGGCTGAACAGGAAGGCGGTCGGCACCATGCCGGTGCGCAGCCGGATCGGGTGTACGCCCGGGTAGCGGATGTGGGTCGCGGCGTCCAGGTCGGTGTCGCCGAGGTCGGACTCGGCGGTCGGCACGTTCTGTTCGTCGACCAGCCGGAAGAGGTCCACCGCGGCGCGGGCGGCGTTGAGTTCGGCCTCGCGGCCGCCGCCCGAGGAGGTGGGGAAGGCGGACGGCATGACGACCAGCGGGTAGATCCGGGCGCCCGTGAAGTTCTTCGCCCGGAACGCCTCCCCGATCAGGTGGAGGTAGTCGAGGAAGATGCCGGCGCCGGTGCCGCCGGCCACCGAGAAGGCCACGAACACGTCGCAGCCGGACATCGGTCCGCCGCCGAGCTGGCTGAGTTCGCCGCCGGAGCGGCTGATGGCGTCGATGGCCTGGAGCAGCGGCCCCATGACCGGGTCGAGTCCGTTGCGCAGGGTGCCGAACAGGGCGGCGCGGCCGACCGTGGGCAGTTGGCCGGCGCCGTTGCGCAGCGGGGTGACCTTGGGTTCGCCGGTGCGCGGCGGCAGCCAGCCGCTGACCTCGTCGCGCATCACCGCGCGCAGTTCCCGGGTGACCTCGGGGGAGCTGTCGTGGTCGGGCAGCAGGTCGTGGGTGGCGCGGGCGGTGCGGCCGTAGGCGGCGCGCAGGGCGTTGTCGGCGCTGAGGTGGGGCAGTCGGGCGAGTTCGGACTCGCTGAAGTCCGCGTAGACGAACTGGAGGCACTCCGGCAGTTGGTAGCGCAGCGGAATGCCGAGTCGGTTGAGCGCGGTTCCGTCGGGTCCGCACAGTTCGGCCCGCAGTCGTCGCTCCAGCTCGGCTCCGACCAGTCCGCCGGTGCCGCCCAGACCGACGAACAGCATCGGCTGGAAGATCTTCATATGGTGGTCCTCCGCCGGGACGCGGGGCGTTCCGGTCGCTGGTGGTCGAGTACGGGTGGGGGGACCGCGGTCGTGGACGCGCGGTCCGGTGGGGGCGGGCGGCGGCTCGGGGTGCCGCCCGCCCGGTGGGATGTGCGGGGCTGCCGCGGTGGTCCAGGGCGGTCCCTCAGATGTCGGGGTGCTCCTGCTCCGGTGCGCTCGCCGTGTACGAGCCGGTGTGGTCCGTCGCGGCGGAGGCGCCTGCCCTGGCGGTGGGGCGGCCGGGCGTGCGTGACCGGCCCGCGGCGGACGGGCCGCCGCGACGGCCGGTGACGGGGCGGCGGCCCCGGCCGTCGGCGATCCGCAGCGAGAGGGTGCCGGTGAGCGCCAGTTGTTCGCCGAGGCGCAGGGTCCGCTCGCCCTGGCCGCCGGCCCGCAGCACCACTCCCCCGGCGAGGTCGCGCCGGACCGCGTAGGTACCACGGTCGCGGCGTTCGATCCGGGGGTTGTCGGTGGCGGCGTCGACGAGGTCGAACTCGTACCGGTTGCCCCGGCCCGTCTTGGCCTTGCGGCTGCACACGGGGGTGCCGTCGGCGTCCAGGAGTTCCAGGAGGAGTCCGCCCGGGGCGAGCCGCAGGCGCTTGACGCGACGGCGGGAGAGCAGCCCGGCGACGACGGCGACGAGGACGAACGCCCCGGGGACGATGAGCTGCCACCAGGCGTCCCAGATGCGCCGGGGGAGGCTGGGTACGGCGGTGACGGTGATGCTGAGCGGTGCGTCGTCGAGGACCCGGGTGCCGTCGGCGGCGGTGACCTTGCCGCCCAGGGCGGTGCCGTCGTCGTCGACCGGCGCGCCGAGCCCGTCGGCGTCGGCCACCCGCACGGTGACGTCGAGCGTGCGGGCGGCGCCCGGTTCGACGGGTACCTCGGCGGGGTCGACGCTCAGGCCGGTGCCCTCGGCGTCGGCGACGGCGAGCCGCACGGTGTGTGCCGCCGTGTCCTTGTTGCTGACCTTGAGCGTGCCCGTGACCCGGCCGCCGGGGTGGACGGTGGCGGCGGGGATGTCGAGGACGGCGCCGAACTTCGCGTTCAGCGGGGCGATGCCGGTGGGGTAGGAGCGGGTGTCGGGCCGCAGGCCCACGGATTCGACGGTGCTGGAGAAGAGCAGGTCGCCGGTGGCGTCGCGGGGCACGGTGACGGTCCCGGAGAAGACGCCGTCGAGGCCGTGCTCGTCCTGGCCGCGGCCGTCGTCGGTGAGGGTGATGGGGACCTTCTGCGTGAACCCCTTGCCGGTCAGCTGTCCGGAGACGGTGATCCCGTGCAGGTCCCGCTCGTCCAGTTTGACGCCGGCCCTGGTGAGGACCTCGACCTCCACGCGGGTGCGTTCTCCGGCGCTCGGGGAGGGCTTCTCCAGCCGGATGTCGGAGCGGACCGCGCCCTGCCAGAGGACGCTGATGCTGGCGGTGCCGTCGCGGTGTCCGGCGGGTGCGTCGAGGTGCACCCGCCAGGTCCCGGCGAGGGGCCGGGTGATGCGCAGGGACTCGACCGGCTTGCCGCGCCCGGTGAACTCGAAGGACGACTCCCCGTCCCCGGCGCCGTCACCGGAGTCGGTGACCTTGTGGCCCTCGGGGTCGTAGTACGTGGCGGTGACCAGGGGGTCGCCCTTGGAGACGACGATGGTGCCTTCGGTGGCCAGCGGGGAGACGCGCACGCTGAGGTCGCCGGGGGGCCTGGTCCGCGAGCCCGGGTCCCGGTAGAGGCAGCGGGCGGCGGCGAACGCGGTCTCCAGGGCCCTGCCGAGGTTCTCCGCGTCGACGACCTCCGCCTGCGGCCTGGTCTGCGGCAGGTCGCGGCAGCCGTTGCGGTAGCCGCCGGCGGCCATCTCGTCGAGGCGCTTGCGGTCGACGGCCCTGCCGAAGCCGAGCGGCCGGATCTGCACCTTGGCGTCGGCGGCCTCCCGCAGGGCGCGGGTGAGGTCCTCGTTCGCCTGCTCGTCCCGGGTGCGGTCGTCGAGGCCCCGGTAGCGGTAGCTGTCCTTGACGTCGAGGTAGCCGTCGGTGAGGAGGAACAGCACCCGGGGCCGCTCGGAGTCCGGTGCCTCCTTCAGCCGGGTGACGCCCTGGCGGACGGCGGAGATGAAGTCGGTGCCGGAGCCGCCCTGGGGGGTGCGCTCGCGCAGCTGTCCCGCGCACTCGGCGATCTGTTCCCGGCCGACGGTGTCCAGCTGCCGCATCGGGCAGACCTCGTCGACGGGTGACTGGGTGGCGGTCCTGGCGTCGGCGAAGCCGAACACCACCATCCTCGACCGGGGCGAGGGGTCGCTGACGGCGATCGCCGCCACCGCGTCCTTCTCCCGGTCGAGTTCCCCGGCCCCCAGGCTCGCCGACTCGTCGACCGCGACGGCGTAGTCGACGGGGTCGTCGGCGGCGCCCGTCGCGGCCGGGGCCACGGCGGCGGGCCGGCCGTGTCCCGCGGCGTCCGTGCCGAGGACCGTCGGCGCGGTGCCGGGGAGCGCCGCCGCCGGGAGTGCCGCGGCGGGCAGCGCGGCCGCGGCGAGCGCCACGGCGGCGAGGCGGTACGCCCTTGCGCGCACCGCGAGGAGGGGGTGCTCCTTCGTCGTCGAGGCGCGTGCGCACGCACGCCCGACCGCCCCCGTTGTATACGTCACGCTTGGCTCCCCCACACATTCCGAAGCCCCCGAAATTCCCCGCATTCCGACGACTGCCGGAACGACATCCCTTCGGTGGCGTCCTGCACGAAGAGATTAGTGTCACCGGGCCACGCTTTTGGCCGGAATCCCCTCTTTCCCCGACAGATAAAGCGACCACTCTTAATTAGCGATCATCCGAAAATATATTTCGCCTTTTCGAGCACGCTCGCCATCATTGTCTGTTCATTCATGACCTATTTCCGATCGCCTGTTGTCGGCTCCGCAAGCCCGGCCGCGCGCAGCCGTTCGGCGAGCCCGTGCTTGCCCTTGGCGACCGCGGCCCGGCGCAACGCCTCCAGGTCCACCTGCCCCAGCTCCAGCTGCCGGCAGAGGGAGTCGACCCGGGCGCGCAGACCGACGGGATCGTGGCGCAGCCGGGCGCCGAACCGCCGGTCGAGGCGTTCGACGAGGGCCCAGGCCCTGGTGTCCCGGTCCTCGCACCAGAACCGGAAGAACGAGCCGCCCAGCACGACGAACCCGCCGATCCGGTGCAGCCCGACCGGGCCGCCCGCCCCGACCCGGTCGCGCGGCAGCGTGACGCGCCAGGCCCCCTGCGGGTCCCGTACCGGCGGGTACTGCCCGAGGCCCTGATCGCTGAGCCAGCCCGTGATCCGCTGCTCGACCGACCGGGCGACGGCCACTTCCTCGTTCCGCAGGGCGTGCACGCACTCCGGCGTCTGTTCGCACGCGGCCGAGAGGAGGACGTCGTGCTCGCCGTCGTGGGCCCGGGTGTACACCAGATGGCGGGTCCGTCCGTCGTCCTCGGCCGCGCGGACGACGTACGCGGGCAGGTGCAGGCACTCCGGCTCGCCCACGCGTTCGAGGTCGTCGATGCCCGCGGGCAGGTTGAAGCCCTCCCGTCCGGGGGCGTCCGCCAGTTCCCGCACGGCCTCGTCGCGGAACGGGTGCGCCATCAGCCGGTGCGGACGGCTGCCGCGGTGCCACCCGGGCGCCGTGCCGTCGTGCGGGACGCGGACGACGGTGTCGTTGCGGTAGTGGGCGGTGGTCAGCGGACCGGAGCGGAACCCGTCGAAGTACAGGCTGCGCCGGTCGTCGTGCCTGACCGTGTAGCGCTTGCCGTCCTGCACCGACCGATGGCCGAGCGCGGTGAGCCCGAGCCGGCCCGCGTCCTCGGTGACATGGCCGATCGCGGTCAGGAAGGCCAGGACCTGGGCCACCAGGGCGGGGTCGAGCGCGAGGAAGGAGGCCAGCTCTCCGGCGGTGGCGAGCCCTGCCTCGGCGATGCCGCGCTCGACGAAGCGGTCGATCAGGTCGTAGGGCTGCGCCTCGGTGACCGTCGCCCGCACCTGCACGCACCACACGGGCAGCAGCACCGCGTGGATGCCGGTGGGCCGCACGCCCAGGGTGTACGCGGCGTTCTCCAGCGCCAGGTACGGCGGACACGGCGCCTGCAGGGTCCCCGCGCTCACCGGCCGCCGCCCTCCGTCCCGATACCGTCCAGCAGCGCGCGGAGCTCGTCGTACGACCGCAGCTCGCCGCGGGCGGCGACGTGCTCGCGCAGCGCGCGGACGAGGTCGCGAAAGCCCGGGTCCCGGGCCCGGGCCAACGTGGACAGGTCTCCCACCAGCACGAGCTGGCGGCGGGCCCGCGTGAACGCGACGTTCGCCCGGCGCAGTTCGTCCAGGAACCCCACCCGGCCGGCGGGGTTGCTGCGGGTGAAGCCGTAGAGGATCACGTCCCGTTCGCCGCCCTGGAACGAGTCGACCGTGCCGAGGTTCTGCCCGACGTGTTCCGCCCGGCCGGTCCGCCGGGTCAGGGCCGTGCCGATCAGCGCGGCCTGGGCGGCGTACGGCACGATCACCGCCCACTCCTCGCCCCGGGCGGCGTAGTGGGCGGCGAGCAGGGTGAGCAGATGGGCCTCGGCCGGGTTGACGTATCCCGTGCGCGCTCCGCCCGACGGGTCGCCCGCGTCCTGTTCGAAGCGTCGGCCGTCCGGCAGCCGCGAGGTGTCGACGAACACCATCGGGGCACGGAACAGCAGGGAGTCGTGCGGCAGGTCGGGTCCGGGGGTCCGCAGCCTGCCCTCGTAGAACGCGCCCGAGACGAAGTCGGCGACGGCCGACGGCATCCGGCGCTGGTTCGTCAGCGACACGACGGCCGAGCCGGGCAGGTGCGGTTGCAGCATCTCCAGGGCGCTCGTGGCCAGCAGGGCGGTGACGTCCGGATCGGTACGGCGCCCGCCCCGGCCGCCGGCCTCGGCGTCCAGGTAGGGCGGCAGTTGCCGGTGGTCCCCGACGAGTACCGCGCGGCGGGCCCGGACGAGCGGGACGAGCAGGTCCGGGACGGCGATCTGGCCCGCCTCGTCGATGACGGCGAGGTCGAAGCCGAGGCCGGTCAGCTCGGGGCGGGAGGCCACCCCGATGCAGGTGGCGGCGACCACATGGGCGTAGCGGATCAGTTCCGTGTGCAGCTGCCCGGTCGCCGACGCCACCTCGTCGTGCCATTCGGTCAGCAGGGTGTGCCGGGCCAGCAGGCCCGGCAGCCGCCGCGTCAGGCTGTCGTACAGCAGGGCCGGTTCCGGTTCGGCGCCACCGGATTCCGCCGACGGCCCGGCCATGTCGGGCGCGGGCTCCCCGGCGGCCGCGAGCAGGGTCCGGCAGCGGCCGGCCGCGTGGCGCGCCTCGGCGCGGCAGGCCGCGGCGCGCCCGGCGGCCTCCTCCAGCGCGCGGAGTGTCGTGCGCACGGCCGGGATGCCTGCGGTGGCCTCGTCGAGGACGCGCTCGGCCTCGGCCAGGTCCCGCCGGTGGCGTGCCCGTCGCCCGGCGAGCGCGGCGGCCGCCGCCTCCGCGCGGGCGAGACGGCGCGCGCGGCTCCGGGCGAGGAACCGGAAGACGAAGCCGACCGGCCGCAGACCGGTGCGGCGCAGGGCCGCGTCGCGCGAGCGGGTGAGCCGTTCGGTCCTGCGGGTGCTGCGCTCCTCCTCGCGGTCGAGGCGTCGGCGCTCGGCGAGCAGTTCGTCCACCCGGGTCAGGGCGGGTCCGCCCGCGGCCCGCCTGGCCTCGGCGAGGGCGGCGCGCCGGGCCGTCTCCTCGGCCGCCAGGGTGCCGAGCCGGTCCAGCAGCCGGCCCAGGGTCTCGGACCACTCCTGGACCGCCTCGATGTCGCCCCGGGCGGCCAGCCGGGTCTCCAGCCGGCCGAGGATCTCCTGCCGCAGCCCGGCCGCCTGCTCCTCCAGGAGGTAGGGCCGGCCCTCGGGGGTGACCCGGGCCTCGTTGCCGACCCGGACGACGACGAGGTCCTTGGGGAGCCGGCCGAGGACGTTGTCCACCGCCCGGTTGCTGTGGGAGGCGATCAGCACGCGCTCCCTGGTCGGCCGGGCGGCGACCGCCCGGGCGATCTCGCTGATCACCCGGGTCTTCCCGGTGCCGGGCGGCCCCAGCACGAGCATCAGGTCCTCGGCCGACAGGGCTCTGCGGAAGGCTTCCGTCTGGGCGGGGTCGCGTGTCGCGCCGAGTACGTCCGGGGCCGGGTCCGAGGGGCGGACCCGGTGGTCCACCAGGACGTCCAGCAGGTGCGGGTTGAGCGACCGGCGCTCACGCAGGATCCGTACCGCCTCGCGCCGTCGTTCGTGGACCGCCTGTGCGGTGGGGAGCTGGAGTGCGCCCTGCCGCGGCACGCTGTCCCAGCCGACGGCCCGGTCGAAGGACACGGTGACCGAGGTGCCGCCCGCGGGGGCGCGCACGACCTGTCCGCGCAGGTCTCGTTCGCCGCTGATCTGCACGAAGGCGCCCTCGTCGGGCAGGCGGTCGACCGCCAGGTCGAAGGTGTAGACGGCCCGGGTGCCGTGCCGCCGCTCGCCCGCGGCGCGGGCGGCGCGGTAGGGGAAGTCGCCGGTCTCGCGCGCCCGGTCGGCGGTGATCTCCTCGACGGTGTCGACGGCCCGCTCGACGGTGTCGAGGAAGCGGGCGTGCCGTTCGGCGAGTCCCGGTGCGCCGTGCCGCGCGGCCAGCTCCTCGGTGAGCCGTCGCCACGCGTCCTCCAGCAGGGACCAGTGGGTGTCGCTGCCCGCGGGGGTCCCGGCGTCGGGGTGGCGGGCCAGCCAGCCGCCGGGCCGCACCAGCAGGCAGCCGCGCTCGATGTCGCGATGGTGGCGGAAGCCGAGCGGCAGGACGGCGGCCACCCGGTAGGCGCCCTGTTCCCTCCTGCTGCGGTACAGGCGCGCGACGTAGGACCTGCCGTACAGCAGCAGGCTGCGGTCCCCGCCGGGCCGTCGGGGTTCGGCGACGATCGCGGGTACGCCGCGCTCCCGGCCGCCGAGATCGGCCGCGAGGTCGTGGACGTCCTCGGGCAGGTGGTCGGTGCGCCGTCGCAGCAGTTCGGCTTCGAGGGCGGCGCCCGGGACCAGGACGAGGTTCCCGGGCACGTCCACGGTGCGCAGGCGCATTCAGGCGTCTCCGAGCAGGTCGTCGCGGGCCGCGCGCAGGGCGGTGCCGAGGGCGCGGGCGGCGGGACGCTCGCCGGGGTCCTCGGCCAGCGCCGCGCGCAGCGCGCGGTCCAGGCTGCCGGGGGCGCGCTCCAGCCGGGAGCTCGGCGGCGGGGCTCCCTGCGGCTCCGGTGGCCGGCCGGTGGCCAGGTGGTAGGTGAGGGCGGCCAGTTGGTAGACGTCGGCGGGCGGTCCGACGAGGCCCGGCCGGTGGCCGCCGCGCCACTGTTCGGGCGCCCGGTAGGGGGTGGGTCCTTCGCCGGGGCGCGGGGCGTGGGCGGCCAGACCGAGGTCGCGCAGGACCAGACGTCCGTCGTCGTGCTCCAGGACGGCCGTGGGGGCGAGCCGGCGATGGGTGGCGCCGGCCCGGTGCAGCGCGGCCAGGGTGTCGCACAGCCCCGCGACCGCGCCGAGCAGCCGCGCCAGACGGCCGGCGCTCAGGGGGGCGGGCCGGCCGGCGAGCCAGCCGCTGTGCAGCGTCCCGCAGCGGCGGCCGGACCGGGTCGGCGGCCAGGGCAGGGTGAGCACGGCCCGGCGGTCGCCGATCCGCTCGTACCGTCCGGGGCCCGGCAGGCCGCGGGCGCGTCGGTGGATCCGGCCGAGGAGGTCGTGTTCCCGGCCGAGGGCGGCCAGCGCCTCCAGGGCGTCGGGGGTGGGCTGCCGTACCTCGGCGTGCCGCAGCCAGACGTAGGGCGAGGCGGTGCCCGCCTCGGACGGCTCCAGCCGGCAGGCCACCGCCTGGTGCCGGACGAGGGCGTGGTCCGGGGAGGGCTGTTCGTCGAGGAGTTCGTCGTGCAGCAGATAGCGGCAGGCCGGGGTGGCCAGGAGGCGTCCGCCGGTCCACGGCTGCCCGGGGGCCCACGGCTGCCCGTCCGCCCCCGCGGCCGACGGCGTCGGCGGGTACGGCGACCCCGGCCGGGGCGACGGTGGTGGTGAGGGCGGCCAGGGGGACGGCGCCGGGTGCGCCGGTGCGCCGGACGGCAGGGGCGGCGCGGACTCGCTGCGGTGGACCAGGGAGGCCGAGGGAGCGGCCGGTACCCGGTACCCGTCGGGCACGAAGAATCCGTCGGGTACGAGGAACCCGTCCGGGTCGGAGGCGGCGTACGGGTCGAGGAAGGCGTACGGGTCGGGGGACGCGCAGGAGCCGGGGGACGCGTCCGGCTGCTCGTCCCCGGCCGCCAGTTCGCGCACGACGCACAGGGCGAACGCGGCCGCGTTGCGGGCGGCGGCGCTCTGCCAGTCGGCCTCGTCGCTGAGCTGCTTGGTGCCGTCGGCCCGGTCGCTGATGCCACGCACGATCAGCGCGGGCAGCCGGTTGCTGAGGTGGGCCGCGTGCGCCACCCCCGCGCCCTCCATCTCGACGGCCACCGCGTCCTGGTAGTGCCGGTCCAGCTGTCGCCGCAGCGCGGACTGCGGTGCGTCGGAGACGACCTCGCCTGCGGCGATCGGTTTGAAGTGGACGGCCGGCGGGGCGTGTCCGCCGCCGGTCCGGGGCCGCGCCCCCGGCCAGGTGCCGTCGCGGCCGACGAAGCGGGCCAGTTGCTCCAGCTCGTGCGGGGCCTGCCAGGAGACGGGCCGCGCCGCGAATCCCTCGCCGGTCTCCTTGCCGCCGTGGTAGGCGTACACCTTGGTCGCCACGACCACGTCGCCGAGGGCGATGTCCGGCCGCAGCCCGCCCGCGACGCCGACGAAGAACAGCGCGCGGGGGCCGAAGGCCTCGATGGCACGGCTCGCGAGCACCGCGGAGACGTGGTTCCCGGCTCCGGTCTGCGCCAGCACGATCTGCCACGGCGTGCCGTTGAGCCAGCCCACCTCGAACACCGTGCCCTGGTGGCTCGGGCCCCTGCGCACGGAGACCAGGAGCTCGCGCACCGCCCGGTACTCCACGGGCAGGGCGGTCAGCACCAGGACGGGCCCGGTGGACGTCCGCGTACCGTTCACGGCATTCCCCCGCTGAGATTCCCCCGCTGAAATATTTCCCGACGACCCGACGGACGGCACCGCGCACGCCAAGGCAGGCGACCATACTCCACGGCGTGCCACGCCCGGCGCGCGATGGGAATTCCGCACGGGGAACGGCCCGGAGCTCGAAATCAGAATGCCATCACACGATCACGAACAAAGCATTTCCGATCATCGGTTTTCCTGAAGGGAAAAGAGCCGCGCGAGGTTCCGGGCCCGCCGTCACAGGACGCCCGGTGGTCTGATCCACCCCAGTGACCGCTCGACGGCCCGCTGCCAGTTCTCGTACTCCGCCACGCGGCGCGCCGGGTCCATGGCCGGCAGCCACTGCGCCGCCCGGTGCCAGTTGTGCCGCAGGACCTCCAGGTCCGGCCAGTACCCCGCGGCGAGCCCGGCGGCGTAGGCGGCGCCGAGGGAGACCGTCTCGGCGACCATGGGGCGCACCACGGGCACGTCGAGCACGTCGGCCACGAACTGCATCAGCAGATTGTCCGCGGTCATGCCCCCGTCGACCTTGAGCTCCCGCAGGCCGACCGAGGAGTCGGCGTTCATGGCGTCCACCACCTCGCGGGTCTGCCAGCCGGTGGCCTCCAGGACGGCCCGGGCCAGGTGCCCTTTGGTGATGTAGGAGGTGAGGCCGACGATGACCCCGCGCGCGTCGCTGCGCCAGCGGGGTGCGAACAGGCCGGAGAAGGCGGGGACGATGTAGCAGCCCCCGTTGTCCTCGACCGTCCGCGCGAGGGTCTCGATCTCCGGCGCACTGCTGATCAGCCCCAGCCGGTCGCGGAACCACTGGACCAGGGCGCCGGTGACGGCTATCGAGCCCTCCAGGGCGTAGACCGTGGATCCGTCCCCGACCTTGTAGGCGATGGTCGTCAGGAGCCCGTGCCGGGAGCGAACGAGATCGGTGCCGGTGTTGAGCAGCAGGAAACTGCCGGTGCCGTACGTGCATTTCGCCTCGCCCGGGGAGAAGCAGGTCTGCCCGAACAGTGCGGCCTGCTGGTCGCCGAGGGCGGCGGTGATCCGGACGCCGGGCAGTGCCGCGCGGGCCTCGCCGTAGCTCTCGGCGGAGGAACGGATCTCGGGCAGCATGGGGCGGGGCACCCCGAAGAACGCCAGCAGCTCGTCGTCCCAGGTCAGCGAGCGGATGTTCATCAGCATGGTGCGGCCGGCGTTGGTGGCGTCCGTGATGTGCAGCCCGCCGTCCACTCCCCCGGTGAGGTTCCAGATCAGCCAGCTCTCCATGGTGCCGAACAGCACCTCGCCGTCCCTGGCCCGCTCCTCCAGCCCCTTGACATGGTCGAACAGCCAGCGGATGCGCAGCGCGGAGAAGTAGGTGGACGGAGGCAGTCCGCAGCGTTCCAGGAAGAAGCCGTCACCGGGCCGGATCCTGAGCTCCTCGACGAGCGGCGCGGTGCGGGTGTCCTGCCAGACGATCGCCCGGCCCAGCGGGGCGCCCGTGCGCCGCTCCCAGAGCACCGTCGTCTCGCGCTGGTTGGCGATGCCGACGGCGGCGATCTCGTCCGGGCCCGCCTCCGCGGCGGACAGGGCCTCGGGCACGACACGCAGCAGATTGCGCCAGATCTCGACGACGTCGTGCTCGACCCAGCCGGGCCGGGGGAAGTGCTGCCGGTGCTCACGCTGGGCGACCGACACCAGCCGTCCGTGATGGTCGAACAGGATGCATCGGGTGGAGTTGGTGCCCTGGTCGATGGACATCACATACCGTTCAACCATGATCGGGTCTGCCTTCCGACGGTCCGAGGAGGCGGGCGGGCTCACCAGCGGGCGGCCCCCAGATCCCGGGAGATCGCCCGGGCGGCGTCACGGAGCAGGGTGACCAGCTCCGGCCGGGGGCGGCCCTGGCCGTCGCAGATCCTCTCGACCGCGCCGGAGAGCCCGATCGCCCCCACCACCAGCCCGCCGTGCCCCCGGATCGGCATGGCGACCCCGGCTTCGCCCATGTCCATCTCCTGGACCTCGGCGGCCCAGCCGTTCTCACGGACGTCGGCGAGCGCCCGGGTGAGCTGCGCCCGGGTCACCAGGGTGTGCCGGGTGTACGCCTCCGGAGCGGGCTCCAGGGCCTCCTCGAGCGGCGCGGCCCCGAAGGCCAGCAGCACCTTGCCGAGGGAGGAGGCGTGCAGCGGCAGCAGCGAGCCCACCTCCAGGCTCTGGAGCGTGTCGTCCGGCCGGAACACGTGATGGACGACGAGGACCCTGCCCTCCAGGGGGGTGCCCAGACGGACCGACTCCCCGCTGCGCGCGGCCAGGGCGTCGGCCCAGTTGATGGAGCGCGACCGCAGTTCGTTCACGTCGAGGTAGCTGGTGCCCAGATGCAGCAGGGCCGCTCCGAGCTGGTATTTCCCGGTCGCCGCGTCCTGCTCCACGAAATCCACGTGCTGGAGGGTGCGCAGGATGCCGTGGGCGGTGCCCTTCGCGAGACCCAGCGAGGCGGCCACCTCACCCAGCCCCAACCGGCGGGGTCCGCCGGCGAGCAGCCGCAGGATCGCCGCCGCCCGTTCGATCGACTGGACCGGCCCGGCCATGAGGCGAGCCTATTACTGCCCGGAGACGCCCGCTTCACGTACAGATGGAGGCTTCGCCCCTGGATACGGTGCTTGCGTTCGGTAATGGCGACCTGTGTTCATTGACCCCCTTCGTGCGGCTTCCTACGGTGCTCTGAGGCCCGGCACCCATGCCGGACCCCGGCGCCAGACCGACAGCGTCCACCGGAGGAGTCCGGCAGCGTTCGTCCCGGAGGAGTACAGATGGCGGCACAGCTGAACACGATGCTCGGGCAGACATGCGAACACGTCTGCCCTCTGCCGCCCGTGCCCGGGGCCGTCTCGGCCGTACGGCGCAGCGCCGCGGACGTCATGGCCGCCTGGGACGTCTGCCCGGAGATCGTCGAGGACGCCCTCCTGGTCGTCTCCGAGCTGCTCACCAACGCCGTCGTGCACGCCCTCCCCCCGGCGCAGCTGCGCCTGACCTGGGTCCGGGACGCGGGGCTCGACACCCTGCGGATCGAGGTCACGGACGCGGGTCCCGCCTATGGCACGGGACGGGCGCAGGACGGGATCGACCCGGACGAGCACGGCCGGGGCGAGCAGATCGTGCACGCGCTGGCAACCCGGCACGGCATCCGGATCCACTCCGGCGGCGTGTCCCGGTGGGCCGATCTCGTCGCGGCCTGAGCGCTCTCGCGCACCGACTTACGACACGTACGACACGTACGACACCCGGCCGACCGGCCCGGTCCCGCGAACGCGCGGCGCGACCGCCGACGCCGGCCCGGTGCTGTGCGGCACACCGGTCAGACCCGGTCCTTCGCCGGTCGGACCCGGCCCCGCAGGGGAAGACCGGTACCGTGTGCCGGCTTGTGGAGCAGGAGCAGCGCCGCGTCGTCGTCCAGCCGCCCGCCCACGTGCGCCAGCAGCTCGGTGTGCAGTGCGGTCAGGGTACGCTCCGGCTCGTCGCTCGCATGGCGCGCCAGCCCTTCGGCCAGTGGATAGAACGCCCGGTCACGGTCCCGGGCCTCGGTCACCCCGTCGGTGTAGAGCAGCAGCTGGTCACCGTCGGCGAAGGTCAGCGCCTGGAGACCGGGAGTCTGTCCCGACAGGGCGCGCAGCCCGAGCGGCGGGGCCGGATCGGCGGGCTCCACCGGTACGACGTCACCGCCCGCGCGGACCAGCAGCGGCGGCGCGTGGCCGCAGTTGACCAGCTCCAGGCGGCCGGCGCCCGGGTATCCGGCGACCACGGCGGTGACGAAGTCGTCGCAGTCCAGGTTGCGCTCCAGGCTCCGCTCGATCCGGTCCACCACGGCGACGAGGTCGGGCTCGTCGTGGGCGGCCTCGCGGAAGACACCGAGCACCAGGGCGGCGGTGCCCACGGCGGGCAGGCCCTTGCCGCGCACGTCACCGACGATCATCCGGATCCCGTACGGGGTGGAGATCAGCGCGTAGAGGTCCCCGCCGATCCGGGCCTCGGCCGCGGCGGCGCTGTAGCGGACCGCGACCCGGAACGGGCCGACGGTCTCCGGTACGGGCCTGAGCAGGGCGTGCTGCGCGGCCTCCGCGACCGAGCGGACGGCCGCGAGCACGCGCTCCCGGCGTGCGCGCAGCGCGCTGGCCAGGTCACTCGCCAGGGTGACGGCCAGCAGGCCCGCCAGTACGGCCGCCAGCTCGCCGTCCGGGACGTCCGCGCGGGCCCCGAGGATCGAACCGAACACCAGGGCGAGGAAGCCGACGAGGAGGACCCCGCGCGGCCGGTTGGTGGTGGCGGCCAGCGCGGGCCCGGCGGCGAGCAGGGGCAGCCAGATCATCCCGTCTTCGATCAGCTCGGCGAACACCACGACGGCGACGAGCAGTACGGGCAGTACGGCTTTGGCGGTCGGCCGGGCCGCGGCGGGCCGACAGGTGGATCCTCGGGCCTGGGTCATCTTGCGTCCGTTGTCCTCACGTGCGCTCTGGAACTCCCGGCATGTCCGTTATGTCCAGGTAAAGGCGTCGAGGGCAGGTGCCACAAGGACCGGGATTTCACATAGTGAGCGACAGGCTCCGGGTCACCCGGTCCGCGGTCGGGATCAGCCGTGCGAGGACCTCCGTGATCCGGGAGGCCCGCGCCGCCGGCATGGAGACGCCGAGCGAGCCGAGGGTGTCCCCGCTGTAGACGGGCGTGGCGACGCAGACGGTGCCGAGGGCGTACTCCTCCAGGTCCGTGACGGCCGGCGCGACGGGTGAGCAGTCGATCCGCCGGAGCAGTTCCGGGGAGCTGGTGACGGTCCGCGGGGTGAGGTCGGCCAGCAGGTGCCGGGAGAGGTAGTCCCGGCGGGCGTCCTCGTCCAGCTCCCGCAGGACGGACTTGCCCAGGGCGGTGGCGTGCCCGGCGTCCTCGAACCCCACCCAGAGGTCCACCCGGGGTGCGCGGGGGCCGTCGACGATCTCGGCGACCCGGATCTCGCCCTCCTCGTAGAACGTGAGGTAGGCGGCGGTCGCGAGCTCGTCCCGCAGCGCGGCGAGCACCGGCCGGACCCGGCTCAGCAGTGCCTGCTCGCGGCTGGTGGTGTGCAGCGCCTGCATCCTGTCGCCCAGGACGAAGCCGCCGTCGTCGAGTTTGCGCAGGTAACCGTCGTGCACCAGCGTCCGCAGCAGGTGGTAGGCGGTGGCCAGGGGCAGCTCCGTCTCCCGCGCCAGCTGTTTGGCGGGCGCACCGTTCACGTGCCCGCTCACCGCTTCCAGCAGGCGGAAGGCCCGCTGGACGGACGTGATGAGCGTGGGGCCGTCCTGAGCGCTCATACCACCAGCCTGCGCCCGGCGCCCGGCACGGGCAAAACGCGCACGGAACGTGACGGATCCGGCACCGCCCGGCGGCGTCCGACCGCGGCACTGATACCCAGGCCGAGGGGATTCACCCGATGGCAGGCGTTCCCTCACTCGTTCTCGTGCAGTAGCCCGCAGGCCACCCCGTGACGAAAGGGGTTCTGCTGAACTTTTCCGACGTACGAGTGAGTTGACGCGACCTCAGGGGATCAGGTGACCTTACGTCGGACGTGGTTCGGGGCAGGCAGAGGCAGATCGGCACTGACGGTTCTCACGGCGTTCACGGCGCTGGCCGGTGCGACCGTGGTGGGGGCGGCACCCGCCGGTGCCGCGCAGGGCACGGCGGTCGCGCCGGGTGTGGTGTACCGGCAGTTCGACATCCGGGGAGCCAGGGGGGTGACGCACGCCCATGTGCTGAGCGTCGACCTGCGCCGGGGGGTGCGCCTCGGCCTGCTCCGGCCCAAGGCGGTGGCGGGACGGGCCAGGATCTCCGCGCTGGCCGACGCACAGGGCGCGGTCGCGGGCGTCAACGGCGACTTCTTCAACATCACCGAGACTCAGCATCCGGGTGTCCGGGCGACGGGTGCCGCCGTGGGACCGACGATCGTGTCCGGCCGGGCCCTCAAGGCGGCGGTGCCGGACGGGCAGCGGTTCGGCCCCGGACTGCCGCCGGGCACCGACGCCACCGAGGTGATCGGCGTCGGCGCCGACTGGCGCGCCCGGCTCGACCGGCTGCGCCTCGTCGGGTCGGTCCGCACGCCCGCGGGCACGCTCGCGCTCGGCGGGCTCAATCAGTACGCGCTGCCGGTGGGGGCCATCGGCGCGTTCACCTCGGACTGGGGCGGCGTCTCGCGGGTGCGGGCCACCTGCGGCACGGACACCGAGCGGGCCGCGTCGTGCAGCGCGGACACCTACGAGGTGACGCTCCGTCACGGCAGGGTCGTCGCGCTCGCCGGCCGGCCCGGCAGCGGCGCCGTCGCCCCCGGCACGACCGTCCTCGTCGGCCGTGAGGCGGGCGCGCAGCAGCTGCGCAGGTTCTTCCGGGGCGAGGCGGTCTCGGTCCGGTACCGGCTGGTGGCCTCGGGCAGCCGGATTCCCTACCGCTTCGCGCTGGGCGGCTACCCGGTCCTGCGCGGCGGGGTTCCGCTGGCCGGCCTCAACGACGCGACGTCGGCGGTGCGCACCGCCGTGGGCATCGCGGGCGGTGGGCGGCGCGTGATTCTCCTGGCCCTGGACGGCGCGCCCGCCTATCGCAGCGGTCTCACGATCGCCGAGGTGGCGGGTGCGCTGCGGAACCTGGGCGCGGTCGACGGGTTCAGCCTGGACGGCGGCGGCTCGTCGACGCTGGTGGCCAGGGCCCCCGGCGCGACCCGGGTCTCGGTGCGCAACCACCCCTCGGGCGGGGCGGAACGCGCCGTGGCCAACGGGATCGGGGTCTTCACCGTCGGGTGACCCCGGGCGGGATCACGGCCGCAGGCCGCTCATGACGTCGGCCGTCGCCGTGATCCCGCTGCTGATCGCGGGCGCGATGCTGGTGCTCGCGAGACAGAAGCCGAACAGTGCGCAGATCAGCGCATGGGAGATCTTCAGTCCGCCGTGGCGCAGGAAGATCACTGCCAGGATCAGCAGCAACAGCACCGCAGAGATGGAAATGGCCATCGTCAACCTCCTCCGCCACGTCCGCTTCGCGGCGTTCGGCCGTAAGTGTGGCGTAGCGGAGGGTCCGTCCGGGCGGTTGACCTGTCCGCCGAACGAGTGGTTTTACGCGGCGGGGCGATAGGAGTCGAGGAAGGCCTCCAGGCCCGCCAGGTCGTCGGTGTTGAGGTAGTCGACCCCGGCCGCGAGGAGTTCGGTCCACAGGGCGGCGCGGGCGGGTCCGGCGAGGTCCGGGGTGGCCCAGAACCGCACCTTCTGGCCGTGCGCGTGCGCCGTGCTGACGATGTCCCTCAGTCTCTGCCGCTCGACGTCGGGAAAGGCGCCTTCGCCCAGCCAGCCGAAGTTGAGCGTCCAGTTGTCGGAGATCAGCGAGATGAAGGAGGCGGGCGCGGCGCTGCCGAGGTCGGCGAGCCGACCGTCGTAGAACGCCCTGCGGACGGTCTGCGCCTCCATCGGCAACCGGGCCGCGCGGTCGCCGGAGATGACGGCGGTGACCGGTCCGGGGTGCACCCGGCCGCCGCCGGCGTACGTGGTGAACAGGTGCCGGTACCGCCGGAGCCTGCGGTCGAGTTCCAGGTAGGTCGACGCGCCCTCGGTCTTGATGTCGATCAGGAGTTGCAGGGGCGCGCGGTGCCCGCGGTAGACGGAGCCGTGGCCGGCCCGGACGCGGGCGGCGAGCGGGTCGAGGTAGA
Organism: Streptomyces sp. NPDC107559; assembly: GCF_055657365.1. Taxonomy (NCBI): domain Bacteria; kingdom Bacillati; phylum Actinomycetota; class Actinomycetes; order Kitasatosporales; family Streptomycetaceae; genus Streptomyces; species Streptomyces sp. NPDC107559. The sequence continues at coordinate 56,030 of NZ_JBVKBD010000014.1, forward strand.
GGGATTCGAGGGTGCGGGACGGGTCGAGGTCCTCCGGGTCGTGGGCGACGAGGAGTTGGCCGCCGACCAGGTAGATGTCGGCCTCGACGCTGCCGAAGCGGTGGTCGAGGGCGTCGAGGAGGGGGCGGGGGTGTTCGTAGTCGTTGTGGGCGTGGGCGTGCCACAGCGGGCGGGGGCCGTGCCCTCGACCGTCGGCGAACGCGTCGGCAGCGGGCGGGGCGAGCACCGTGGCGAGCGTGGCACCGAAGGCGGTGAGGGCGCTGCGGCGGGTGACGGGGGCCATGTCGTTCCTCCCTGTGGGGCGGGTCCGAACCACAGGGAGTATGCGGCGGCCCGGACCTCGGCAGGCCTGTACATGCCAGGAGTTGGCCGGACCGCCGCCGCTCGTTCACTCCTTGCGCGCGGGCACACGGCGAAGCCCGCCCCGGTGGACGCGGCGAGTGGTTCGCGTCCGGGTGGGGCGGGCTTCACCGGGGCCGGTCAGGGGGCGCGCAGGTCGACGAGTTCGGCCAGCGCGGATCGGTGGGCGCCCGCCGTGCCGTACGCGATCGAGTCGGCCTTGGCCCGCTTGAGGTACAGGTGGACCGGATGCTCCCAGGTCATGCCGATGCCGGCGTGCAGCTGGAGGGCCTCCTCGGCGGCGTGCACGGCGACGGGGGCCGCGTACGCCTGGGCGACGGCGGCCGCCACGTCGGCGTCCTCACCGGTGGCGAGGGCGTCGGCCGCGTTGCGGGCGGCGGCGCGCAGGCCGACGGTCTCCAGCCACAGCCCGGCGAGCCGGTGCTTGAGGGCCTGGAACCCGCCGACGGGCCGGTTGAACTGCTTGCGCTCCTTGAGGTAGCGCACCGTCTCCGTCAACGTCCATTCGGCCAGGCCGAGTTGCTCGGAGGCGAGCAGTGCGGCACCGGCCCGCAGGGCGCGCCGCACGGCCGGTCCGGCATCGCCGACGCGGCGGCCCGCGACGCCGTCGAGCAGCACGGTGGCGAGCGGGCGGGTGAGGTCGAGGGACACCTGCGGGGTGACGGTCACCGCGGCGGAGTCCACCGCGTACAGCCCGCCGTCGTCGGCGGGTACGAGCAGCAGGTCGGCGACGGCCGCGTCCGCGATGCCCGTCAACTCGCCGTGCAGGGCGCCGTTCTCCAGCCGAACGGTCGCGAAGGCGGCGCCCGGGGCGGTGTGCAGTCCGACGGCCAGCGCACCGATCGAGGTGGCGGAGGCCAGCCGTGCGAGCAGGTCGTCGGCGCCGCACTCCAGCAGCGCCTCGGTGGCGACCACGGCGCTCGTCAGGTACGGCACCGGAGCGACCGCCCGCCCGAGTTCCTCCAGTACGACGGCGGCCTCGCGGTGGGTGGCGCCCTGGCCGTCGAGTGCCTCCGGAACCAGCAGTCCGGCCAGGCCCATTCCGTCCGCGAGCGTCTTCCACAGGGCGAGGTCGTACGGGGCGTCCGACTCGGTGCGCGCGATCACCGCGGCCGGGTCGCAGCGGTCGGTCAGCAGGTCCCGCACCGCCGACCGCAGCGCCTCTTCCTCCTCCGAGTACAGCAGGTCCGGCGTGGTGCTCATCGGGCCAGGTCCTTCCAGGCGACGTCCTTGTCGGTGCGCGGCTCGGACGGCAGTCCCAGCACCCGCTCGGCGACGATGTTCAGCAGGACCTCGCTGGTCCCGCCCTCGATGCTGTTGCCCTTGGAGCGCAGATAGCGGTAGCCGGCGTCACGGCCGGTGAAGTCCACCAGTTCCGGGCGGCGCATGGTCCAGTCGTCGTACAACAGGCCCTCCTCGCCGCGCAGTTCCACCTCGAGGCCGCTGATCTGCTGGTTGAGGCGGGCGAACGCGAGCTTCATGCCCGCGCCTTCGGGGCCGGGCTGGCCCGCGACGAGCTGCTGGCGCAGCCGTTCGCCGGTGAGACGGGTCACCTCGGCCTCCACCCAGAGTCCGAGCAGACGCTGGTGCAGGTCGTGGGTGCGCAGTTCGGGGCGCTCGCGCCAGGTCTTCGAGACCGGGCCGATCATGCCGCCCTCGCGGGGCAGCCGCATCCCGCCGATCGCGACGCGCTCGTTGTTCAGGGTGGTCTGCGCGACCCGCCAGCCGTCGCCGACCTCGCCGAGCCGGCGCGAGTCGGGGATGCGGACGTCGGTGAGGAACACCTCGTTGAACTCGGCCTCACCGGTGATCTGGCGCAGCGGCCGGACCTCGACGCCGGGGTCGGTCATGTCGCACAGGAAGTAGGTGATGCCCGCGTGCTTGGGCACGTCCGGGTCGGTGCGGGCGATCAGGATGGCCCAGCGGGCCAGGTGCGCGCTGGAGGTCCACACCTTCTGCCCGTTGACCACCCAGTCCCCGTCGCCCTCCCGGACCGCCCGGGTGCCCAGGGCGGCCAGGTCGGACCCGGCGCCGGGCTCGCTGAAGAGCTGGCACCAGACCTCCTCGCCCACCCACAGCGGGCGCAGGAAGCGCTGCTTCTGCTCGTCGGTGCCGTAGCGCAGGATCGTCGGCGCGGCCATGCCGAGGCCGATGCCGATGCGCCGCGGGTCGTTGTCGGGGGCGCCCGCGGCCTCCAGTTCGGCGTCCACGACGGCCTGGAGGGAGCGGGGGGCGCCGAGTCCGCCGAGGCCCACCGGGTAGTGCACCCAGGCCAGGCCCGCGTCGAACCGGGCCTTGAGGAAGTCCGTGCGGTCCGTCGTGGCGGGCGGGTACGCGGTCAGCAACTCCTGGGTGAGGCTGCGCAGTTCGGCTGCGTCGGTCATGCGGCGGCTCCGTTCTCCAGAGCGGGCAGCACGGCGACGCGGCCGGTGGTGACGCCGTCGGCGACCCGCTGGACGGCGGCCGCGGCCTCCGCCAGCGGCACGCGCTCGCTCACCAGCGGCCTGATCGCGCCCCGGGCGGCCAGCTCGGTGAGCTGTTCGTGGCAGTGCTGGACCAGCTTCGGGTTCTTGGTGTTGTACAGGCCCCAGTGCAGGCCGAGGATCGAGTAGTTCTTCACCAGGGCGTGGTTCAACGCGGCGGACGGGATCGTGCCGCTGGCGAAGCCGACGACGACGATCCGGCCCTCGAAGGCGACGACCTTGGTGGACTGGGTGTAGGCGTCGCCGCCCACCGGGTCGAAGACCACGTCGGCGCCCCGGCCGCCGGTGGCCTCCTTGACGGCGGCGACGACGTCCTGGGTGCGCCGGTCGATCACCACGTCGCAGCCCAGTTCGCGGGCGACGGCCGCCTTGTCCGCCCCGCCGACGACACCGACGACGGTGGCACCGGCCGCCTTGCCGAGCTGGACGGCCGCGCTGCCGACCCCGCCCACGGCGGCGTGGACGAGCAGCGTCTCGCCCGCCTCCAGCCGGGCCCGGCGGTGCAGTGCGAACCAGCCCGTCTGGTAGCCGATGTGCAGCGCGGCGGCCTCGGCGTCGTCGAGCGACTCGGGGGCGGGCAGCAGGGCGGCGGTGTCGGCGACGGCGTACTCGGCGAAACCGCCGTACGGCAGGGCGGGGTTCGCGATCACCCGGCGTCCGTCCTCGGTCTCGCCGCAGATCTCCACGCCCGGCGTGAACGGCATCGGGGGCCGGACCTGGTACTGGCCGCGGCACATCAGCGCGTCCGGGAAGTTGATGTTCGCAGCGCGCACCTTCAGCAGGACCTGGCCGTCGCCGGGCGTGGGCCGCTCGACGTCCTGGAGCCGCATCACCTCACTCGGCTCGCCGTTCTCGTGCACCTGCCATGCCTGCATGCGAAGCCTCCACGGGACTGCGTCCTCGACCGGTCGATCGCATACTAAGCGGTCGCTTGCCGATCAGGGAACAGTCACGTCCGTCACGGAACCGGCCGCCGGGGCCGTGACGGACCCGCCCCCGGCTCACGGGCGCGAGGGCCGCGCCCGTACGTGCATCCGCTCGCCCTGCGGTCCGAACAGGCTGAGGAACTCCACCGGCCCCTCGCCCGTCGACCCGAACCAGTGCGGCACCCGCGTGTCGAACTCCGCCGCCTCCCCGGGGCCGAGCACCACGTCGTGCTCCCCCAGCACCAGCCGCAGCCGCCCGGACAGCACGTACAGCCACTCGTAGCCCTCGTGGGTGCGCGGGTCCGGGTCGAGGCTGCGCTGCGGTTCGAACACCTTGAACGCCTGGAGTCCGCCGGGCTGCCTGGTCAGCGGCCAGTGGGTACGCCCGCCCCGCATGATCGGTTTCGCCCGCACCCGCGGGTCCCCGACCGGCGGCGCACCGACCAGTTCGTCCAGCGGCACCTGGTGGGCCTGGGCGATCGGCAGCAGCAGTTCGAGGCTGGGCCTGCGCAGGCCGGACTCCAGCCGGGAGAGGGTGCTGACCGAGATGCCGGTCGACTCGGACAGCGCGGCCAGGGTCACCTCCCGCTCCTTGCGGATCCGGCGCAGCCTGGGGCCCACCGCCGCGAGAACGTCGTCGGTACTCATCCCCGTATTGCAGATTCGGCAAAGCCGTTTGTCAATTCCGCCAGGCCCGGCGGAGCACGCTCGTCGTCGGCTCCGCCGGGCCCGGCGGAGCACCCCCGTCGTCGGCGCGGGCGTGCGGGTGTAGCCGCCGGGCCCGCGGTGCACCATGGCTGCATGCTGCTGAGCCGGCTCGCCCAGGTGTCCCGGGAGGTCGCCGCCGCCTCGGCGCGGTCCCGCAAGACCGCGCTGCTCGCCGGGCTGTTCCGGGACGCCGACCCGGACGACGTGCCGCTCGTCATCCCGTACCTGGCCGGGCGGCTGCCGCAGGGCCGGCTGGGCGTCGGCTGGAAGGTGCTGTCCCGCCCGGTCCCGCCGGCTGCCGGGCCGGCGCTGACCGTGCGCGAGGTGGACGCCCGGCTGACCGAGCTCGCCGCGGTGTCCGGCCCCGGCTCGCAGGCCGAACGGGCCCGTCTGGTCGAGGCGCTGATGGGCGCGGCCACCGATGGCGAGCAGCGGTTCCTGCTCGGCCTGATCACCGGCGAGGTACGGCAGGGCGCGCTGGACGCGGTCGCGGTCGAGGGCCTGGCGGCGGCGACGGGGGCGCCCGCGGCGGACGTACGGCGGGCGGTGATGCTGGCCGGCTCGCTCCCGGCGGTGGCACAGGCGCTGCTCGCCGACGGGCCCGCGGCCCTGGACCGGTTCCGGCTGACCGTCGGACGCCCGGTGCTGCCGATGCTCGCGCACAGCGCGGCCTCGGTCGCCGACGCGATCGGCAGGCTGGGCGCCTGCGCGGTGGAGGAGAAGCTGGACGGCATCCGGGTCCAGGTGCACCGGGACGGCGACACCGTGCGCGTCCACACCCGCACCCTCGACGACATCACGGACCGCCTGCCCGAAGTGACCGCGGCCGCGAGGCGGCTGGCGGGCGAGCGGTTCGTCCTGGACGGGGAGGTGATCGCGCTCGGCCCGGACGGCCGGCCGCGGTCCTTCCAGGAGACCGCCGGGCGGGTCGGCTCGCGGGTGGACGTGGCCACGGCCGCCGAGGCGGTGCCCGTCTCCCCGGTCTTCTTCGACGTGCTGTACGTCGACGGCCGGGACCTGCTCGACCTGCCGCTGACCGAGCGGCACGCGGAGCTGGCCCGGCTGGTTCCCGAGCCGATGCGGGTGCGGCGGACACAGGCCTCCCAGGCTCCGGAGGACGTCCGGGAGGCGGAGGAGTTCCTGGCCGCGACGCTGCGGCGCGGCCACGAGGGCGTGGTGGTCAAGGCCCTGGAAGCCCCCTACAGCGCGGGGCGGCGCGGCGCCGCCTGGCTGAAGGTCAAGCCCGTGCACACTCTGGACCTGGTGGTGCTGGCCGTCGAGCGGGGCCACGGGCGGCGCACCGGCAGGCTGTCCAACCTGCATCTGGGCGCCCGCACGGCCGACGGCGGCTTCGCGATGCTCGGCAAGACCTTCAAGGGCATGACCGACGCGATGCTCGCCTGGCAGACCGAGCGGCTGGCGGGGCTGGCCGTCGAGGACGACGGCCAGGTGGTCACCGTACGCCCCGAACTCGTCGTGGAGATCGCCTACGACGGCCTCCAGCGCTCCAGCCGCTACCCGGCCGGTGTCACGCTCCGCTTCGCCCGCGTGGTCCGCTACCGGCCGGACAAGCGCCCCGAGGAGGCGGACACCGTGTCGACGCTGCTCGCCGCGCACCCGGAGGTACGCCCGTGAGCACCGCCCGCGGCCGGCGCAGCGCCGGACTGCTGTTGTTCCGGCACACCGACCATGGCGTCGAGGTGTTGCTCGGACATATGGGCGGTCCGTTCTTCGCCCGGAAGGACGCCGGGGCGTGGACCCTCCCCAAGGGCGAGTACGGGCCCGAGGAGCCCGCCTGGGAGGCCGCCCGGCGCGAGTTCCGGGAGGAGCTCGGGCTGGCGCCGCCCGACGGCGCCGCGATCCCGCTCGGGGAGGTCCGGCAGACCGGCGGCAAGACCGTGACGGCCTGGGCGGTCGAGGCCGACCTCGACCCTTCGGCGGTCCGTCCGGGCACCTTCCGGATGGAGTGGCCGCCGCGGTCGGGGCAGGTCCGGGAGTTCCCCGAGCTGGACCGGGTGGAATGGTTCGGGCTCGACCGGGCCCGGGAGCTGGTCGTCGGGGCGCAGACCGCGTTTCTCGACCGTCTGACGGAGCACTCGGCCTGAGCGCGGGCGCACGCGTGACCCGGGCGGACGCGCACGCGTGGCCCGGGCGCGGGCGCGGGTGTTGCCTGAGCGGACGCGCACGCGTTGCGGTCCCCCGCGGCGCGCGGGAAGGTCGAGACACAGCCTGTTCCCAGGGAGGTCGGTCATGCCCATCGCAACGGTGAACCCTGCGAACGGCGAGACGCTGAAGACGTACGAGGCCATGGGCGAGGAGGAGATCGAACGGCGGCTCCAGCTCGCCGAGGCCACCTTCCGTACGTACCGCACGTCGACGTTCGCCGAGCGTGCCCGCCTGCTGCACCGGGCAGCCGACCTGCTGGAGGCGGACCAGGCGGACATCGGGCGGGTGATGACCACCGAGATGGGCAAGCCGGTCAGGCAGGCCCGCGCGGAGGCGGCCAAGTGCGCCAAGTCGATGCACTGGTACGCCGAACACGCCGAGGAACTGCTCGCCGACGAGCTGCCCGCCGCCGCCGACGTGCAGGACTCCGGCGCCTCGCGGGTCCTGGTCCGCTACCGGCCGCTGGGCCCGGTGCTCGCGGTGATGCCGTGGAACTTCCCGCTGTGGCAGGTGGTCCGCTTCGCGGCGCCCGCCCTGATGGCGGGCAACGTCGGCCTGCTCAAGCACGCCTCGAACGTCCCGCAGACCGCCCTCTACCTGGAGGACCTCTTCCATCGCGCGGGCTTCGCCGAGGGCTGCTTCCAGACCCTGCTGATCGGCGCGGGCGCGGTCGACGGGATCCTGCGCGACGAGCGGGTCAAGGCGGCCACCCTCACCGGCAGCGAGCCGGCCGGCCGGGCGGTCGCGGCCACCTCCGGAGAGATGATCAAGAAGACGGTGCTGGAACTGGGCGGCAGCGACCCGTTCGTGGTGATGCCGTCCGCCGACGTCGAGCGCGCCGCGCAGGTCGCGGTGACCGCCCGGGTGCAGAACAACGGGCAGTCGTGCATCGCCGCCAAGCGGTTCATCGTGCACGCGGACGTCCACGACGAGTTCACCGAGCGCTTCACCGCGGCGATGAGGGCGCTGAAGGTCGGCGACCCGCTGCTGGAGAGCACCGAGGTCGGGCCGCTCGCGAACGAGCAGGGGCGGGCCGATCTGGAGGAACTGGTCGACGACGCCCGGCGCAGCGGCGCCGCCGTGCTGTGCGGCGGCGAACGGCCCGAGGGACCGGGCTGGTACTACCCGCCGACCGTGCTGTCGGGGATCACCCGGGAGATGCGCATCCATCGCGAGGAGGCCTTCGGGCCGGTCGCCACGGTGTACCGGGCGGGCGATCTGGAGGAGGCGCTGCTGATCGCCAACGACTCCCCGTTCGGGCTGAGTTCGAACGTCTGGACCCGGGACGAGGCCGAGGTCGACCGGTTCGTACGGGACCTGGAGGCGGGCAGTGTGTTCGTGAACGGGATGACGGCCTCCCATCCGGCGTTCCCGTTCGGCGGGGTGAAGCGGTCGGGATACGGGCGCGAGCTCTCCGGGCACGGAATCCGCGAGTTCTGCAACATCACCACCGTATGGCAGGGAGCGTGAGCCTTCCGCGGCTACGATCCCCTTTGTGAACCGCGAAGTGACCCTGCCGCTGATCGTCGACGACCGCGGCACGTTGCAGGTGTCGGCGTCCGACGTCAGCAAGCTGCTGCGCACGGTGGGCGGCCGCTGGCTGCATCTGGTGGAGGCCGGTCAGGACGGCCTGGACGAGGACACGGTCGCGGCGCTGACCATCGAACTGGCCAAGCTGGCCGACCGGATCGACGTGGCGTGCATCGCGCACAGCAGCGGACAGCGGGGCTAGGACCTGTCGTTTGGATCGGTCCGGCGTCGCGGGGACAGCTCGCCCCCTGCGGGGCTGCGCATCCGTGTGCCCCGCGCCGGGTGAACCGCCCCCGCGGCCGACGCCGTCCCGGGACGCACTCGCCATGCCCCGCCCGCTCCGCCTCGGGGCCCCCGATTGGAGTAGTCCAGCGAGTGACCGTCGCCCTGTCGGGTGATCGTGGGTGGACCACCCTCACGGGTGAACCACCTTCTGACCGGAGGGCCTGCGAAGGGGTCCTCCGGACGGCGAAAGCAGGCACGGTCATGGCGACTTTGTGCAAACCCTCGGTGTCGGTCCCGGAGCACGTCATCACCATGGAGGAGACGCTCGAGCTGGCGCGCAGCCACCACGAGGACCACCCGCAGCTGCCCCTGGCCCTCCGTCTGATCGAGAACACGGGTGTACGCACCCGGCACATCGTGCAGCCGATCGAGGAGACCCTCAAACACCCGGGGTTCGAGGAACGCAACAAGCTCTACCAGGCCGAGGCGAAGGCCCGGGTCCCCGCGGTCATCCAGCGTGCGCTCGACGAGGCCGAACTGCTCACCACCGACATCGACGTGATCATCTACGTCTCGTGCACGGGCTTCATGATGCCCTCGCTCACGGCGTGGCTGATCAACGAGATGGCCTTCGACAGCACCACCCGACAGATCCCCATCGCCCAGCTGGGCTGCGCGGCGGGCGGCGCCGCCATCAACCGGGCCCATGACTTCTGCACGGCGTACCCGGACGCCAACGCGCTCATCGTGGCCTGCGAGTTCTGCTCGCTGTGCTACCAGCCCACCGACCTCGGCATCGGATCGCTGCTGTCCAACGGCCTGTTCGGGGACGGCATCGCCGCCGCCGCGGTCCGCGGCAGGGGCGGCACCGGCATCGAGCTGGAGCGCAACGGCTCGTACCTGATCCCCAAGACCGAAGAGTGGATCATGTACGACGTCCGGGCGACCGGCTTCCACTTCCTGCTGGACAAGCGGGTGCCCGCCACCATGGAGCCGCTCGCCCCGGCACTCCACGACCTCGCGAACCTGCACGGCTGGAACGCGGCCGACCTGGACTTCTACATCGTCCACGCGGGCGGGCCCCGAATACTCGACGACCTCAGCAAGTTCCTGGAGGTCGATCCGCACGCCTTCCGGTTCAGCCGGGCCACGCTCACCGAGTACGGCAACATCGCCAGCGCCGTCGTCCTGGACGCGCTGCGCAGGCTGTTCGACGAGGGCGGCGCCGAGCACCGGGCGCGCGGGCTGCTCGCCGGGTTCGGCCCCGGCATCACGGCCGAGATGGCGCTGGGCCGGTGGATCAGTGGCGAAGGGGCGTCATGACCGAGAAGACGATCACCGAGACCCTGCCCCCGGTCCGGCACTGGCCGGCCCTCGATCTGACCGGTGTCGACTTCGACCCGGTCCTGACCGAGCTGATGAACGAGGGCCCGGTCACCCGCATCCAGCTGCCCAACGGCGAGGGGTGGGCATGGCTGGTCACCCGGCACGACGATGTGCGCACGGTGACCAACGACCCCCGGTTCGGCCGCGAGGCGGTCATGGACCAGCAGGTCACCCGGCTGGCCCCGCACTTCATCCCGGCCCGCGGCGCGGTCGGCTTCCTGGACCCGCCGGACCACACCAGGCTGCGCCGGTCGGTGGCCGCCGCCTTCACGGCGAAGGGGGTCGAACGGGTCCGGGAGAAGTCCCGTCTGCTGCTCGACGAGCTGGTCGACGAGCTGCTCCAGGACGGCCCGCCCGCGGATCTCACCGAGACGGTGCTCAGCCCGTTCCCCATCGCGGTCATCTGCGAGCTGATGGGCGTCCCGGCGGCCGACCGGCACGGCATGCACGCCTGGACCCAGCTGATCCTCTCCTCCTCGCACGGAGCACACGTCAGCGAGAAGGCCAAGGCCGAGATGGGCGCGTACTTCGCGGACCTGATCGGCCGGCGGCAGGACGGCACGGCCGAGGACGTGACCTCGCTGCTCGGCGCCGCCGTGGGCCGGGGCGAGATCACCCTGGAGGAGGCCGTGGGGCTCGCGGTGCTGCTCCAGATCGGCGGTGAGGCGGTCACCAACAACAGCGGGCAGATGTTCTACATCCTGCTGACCCGCCCGAACCTGGCCCGGCAGCTGCGTGCCGAACCGGAGATCCGGCCGCAGGCCATCGACGAACTCCTGCGGTACATCCCGCACCGCAACGCGGTCGGTCTGTCCCGGATCGCGCTGGAGGACGTGGCGATCAGAGGCGTACGGATCCGGGCCGGTGATCCGGTCTACGTGTCCTACCTGGCCGCCAACCGTGACCCGGACGTCTTCCCGTACCCCGAGACGATCGACTTCTCGCGGTCGCCGAACCCGCATGTCGCGTTCGGCTTCGGTCCGCACTACTGCCCCGGCGGCATGCTGGCCCGCCTGGAGTCCGAGCTGCTCGTCGACGCGCTGCTCGACCGGATACCGGGGCTCGAACTGGCCGTGCCGCCGGAGAAGGTGCCGTTCCGCAAGGGCGCGCTGATCCGCGGGCCCGAGGCCCTGCCCGTCACCTGGTGAGCCCCCGATGACGACGACCGAGGGACTGCTGGTGCCGCCCGGCCACGGCCGGGTGGTCCAGAGTCCCGCGCAGCACGTGACGTTCAAGGTGACCGGCTCGCACTCGCGCACGGCCTCCACCTTCGAGGTGGTGGTCCCCCCGGGCTTCGACGTCGGTGCCCATGTGCACGCGCGCAGCGAGGAGTTGTTCTACGTCCTCGAGGGCGAGCTGGACGTGCTCGCCTTCGAGCCCCGCGTCCGCACCCCCGACAACTGGCGTACCTGGGAGTCGAGTTCGGGCAGCCGGGTGGTGCGGGCCACGGCGGGCACGGTGATCGTCGTACCGCCCGGTTGCCCGCATGCGTTCGCGAATCCGACGGAGACGCCCGCGAAGATGTTCTTCCAGGCGTCGCCGCCGCCGGACCACGAGCGCTACTTCGAGGAACTCCTGACGATCCTGGACGGCGGAGGCCCGCCGGACCACGAGGCCATCGAGGAACTGAGGATGCGCTACGACATCGAGCAGCTGACCCCGCTGAGGCACCGCTGAGCCACCGGGGCGCGGGTTTCCGGGGCGTGGGCCGGACCGGTCCACGCCCCGCCGCCGTGCTAGCGCACGGGCATCCCCGACAGGGTGCGGGCGATCACCAGGCGCTGGATCTCGCTGGTGCCCTCGAAGATGGTGTAGATCGCCGCGTCCCGGTGCATCCGCTCCACCGGGTACTCCCGGGTGTAGCCGTTGCCGCCCAGGATCTGAATGGCCTGTCCGGTCACCTTCTTCGCGGTCTCACTCGCGAACAGCTTCGACATGGACCCCTCGGCCGACGTGAACGGCCGGCCGTTGACCGCCATCCAGGAGGCCCGCCACACCAGCAGCCGCGCCGCGTCGATGGACGTGCGCATGTCGGCGAGCTGGAAGGCCACGCCCTGGTTGTCGATGATCGGCCGGCCGAACTGCTCGCGGGTCCTGGCGTAGTCGAGGGCGACCTCGTAGGCGGCGCGGGCGGTGCCCACGGCCATCGCGCCCACGGCCGGGCGGGACGCCTCGAAGGTGGCCATCGCGGCGTTCTTCACGCGCTCCCCGCCCGCCTTGGCCCGCTCGCGCGCCCGGGCGAGGCGCTCGTCCAGCTTCTCCTTGCCGCCCAGCAGGCAGGAACCGGGGACGCGGACGTTCTCCAGGACGACCTCGGCGGTGTGCGAGGCGCGGATGCCGTGCTTCTTGAACTTCTGTCCCTGGGACAGGCCCGGCGTGTTCGGCGGGACGATGAAGGACGCGTGGCCCTTGGAGCCGAGCTCGGAGTCGACCACGGCGACGACCACGTGCACGTTGGCGATGCCGCCGTTGGTCGCCCAGGTCTTCGTGCCGTTGATCACCCACTCGTCCTTGGCCTCGTCGTAGACGGCACGGGTGCGCAGGGAGGCCACGTCGGAGCCGGCGTCGGGCTCGGAGGAGCAGAAGGCGGCGACCTTCACGTCGTTCGGGTCGCCGTACATCTGCGGGATCCAGGTGCCGATCTGTTCCTCGGTGCCGTTGGCGAGGACGCCCACGGCGGCGAGGCCGGTGCCCACGATCGACAGGGCGATGCCCGCGTCGCCCCAGAACAGCTCCTCCATGGCCATGGGGATGCCGAGGCCGGTGGGGTCGAAGTACTGCTGGGCGTAGAAGTCGAGGGAGTAGATTCCGACCTTGGCGGCCTCCTGGATGACCGGCCAGGGAGTCTCCTCACGCTCGTCCCATTCGGCGGCCGCGGGGCGGATGACGTCGGCGGCGAAGCCGTGCAGCCAGTCCCGGACCTCCTTCTGTTCGTCGTTGAGCTCCATGGTGAACTCGGCCATGTCCCCTCCAGCGGCGGCGCACGTGCATGTTACTTGCGGTAACGCGAGTCTGTTACCGACGGGTAGGTCATGTCAACTCCTGATGACCGGTCGGCAGCCCGTTCGATGTCAGGGGGGTGTTGAGTGTTAGTTTGCGCAGGCGTCACCGAACCAGCACGGGTGGGGAGAGCTCATGGACACCACACAGCGGACCGATCAGCAGCGGGCCGCCGACCGTCGACGGCGCGAGCTGCTGGAGGCCGCCGACCGCGTGGTGCTCCGTGACGGCCCGCAGGCGTCGATGAACGCCATCGCGGCGGAGGCCGGCATCACCAAGCCGATCCTCTACCGCCACTTCGGCGACAAGGGCGGACTGTACGCCGCCCTGGCCACCCGGCACACGGACGCCCTGCTCGCCTCGCTGCGGGCCGCGCTGGACGCGCCCGCCGAACGGCGCGAGCGGGTCGAGGCCACCCTCGACACCTATCTCGCGGCGATCGAGGCACGCCCCCAGGTGTACCGGTTCCTGATGCACCCCGCGGAGGGCGGCCAGACCGGCGACCAGGGCTTCGACGTGGGCAAGCACAGCGCGCCGCTGCTGCGCCGGATGGGCGAGGAACTGGCCCAGGTGATCGAGGAGCGGGTGGATCTCGGTCCGGGCAGCCAGCAGCTGGCACGGGTCTGGGGACACGGGATCGTCGGCATGATGCACGCGGCCGGCGACTGGTGGCTCGGTGAACGGCCGTGCTCACGCGCCGAACTCGTACGCAGCCTCGCCGACCTGCTGTGGGGCCGGCTGGCGGCGGCCGGCGACAAGGTGGGCGGCCCAGGGTTCTGAGACCCCGCGCCACCGGAGTCCGTCCTCGCGCGACGCGGCGGACGGGCCCGGCCACACCCGTGCGTGGGTACGCGTACCGCGACATCGGAAGCCGGTCCGCCCGCCCGTACGGACGCGCACCGCGACGTCGGGGCCGAGCCGCTCGCGCGTGTGGCCGCTCACCGACGCCACGTGCGCGCGGACGTGTCACCGGTGCCAGGGGGCCCGCTTCACCTGCCGCATCAGCCGGTGGCCGCGCCATCCCGTCACCCGGTCCGCGTACACCGTACCGTCCAGATGATCACATTCGTGTTGCAGACAGCGGGCGAAGAAGCCGGTCCCGTGCACGGTGACCGGCTCGCCCGTCACCGTGAACCCCTCGACGACCGCGTGGTCGTGGCGCTCGGTGCCCGCCTCCAGGCCCGGCAGGGACAGACATCCCTCCGGCCCGCGCAGCACCAGTCCGTCCGCCGTCACCAGCCGGGGGTTGACCACGTGACCCAGGTGCCGGACCTCCTCGTCGTCCGGGCAGTCGTACACGAACACCCGCAGCGGCTCGCCGACCTGGTTCGCGGCCAGTCCCACCCCCTGCGCCGCGTACATCGTGGCGAACAGATCCTCCACGAGCCGGGCCAGTTCGGGACCGAAGTCGGTGACCTCGGCGCAGGGGCTGTGCAGCACCGGGTCGCCGAGCAGGGTGAGGGGCCGGACGCGCCCGCGGGCGCCCGGGATCGGACCGTGTCGCATGGCGGCAAGGGTACGGTCCTGACAGCCACGCGGATGTCGCGTGGGTGCCGCGGGGGTGCCAGGGTTCGGGTGCGTGAATGGATCTCGATAGGCTGAGGTCCACACCACGTTGCCGAACGGCTTGAGGCGCGGCGCGTACGCAAGGAGGATCGAGAACTGATGGCAGGCAACTCGGACCCGCTCACGCCGCGGGCCAAGATCGCCGTGACCGCGGGCAAGGCGGTCGCGGCGGCATCGCGCGCAGCGGGGCGCGGCAGCGGTTCGGTGATCGGCGGACGGGTGGCGCTCAAGCTCGACCCCGACCTTCTCGCCCGGCTCGCCCAGAACCTGGACGTCGTCCTGGTGTCGGCGACCAACGGCAAGACGACCACCACCCGGCTGATCGCGGAGGCCCTGGGCGCCGCGGGCCCGGTCGTGTCCAACGCGCTCGGCGCGAACATGCCGGCCGGCATCACCTCGGCGCTCGCGGGCGGTTCGGAAGCCCGCTACGCGGTCATAGAGGTCGACGAGAAGTACCTCGCGGGCGTGGCCCGGGACACCGACCCGAAGTGCATCGCGCTGCTCAACCTCTCCCGCGACCAGCTCGACCGCGCGGCCGAGACGCGGATGCTGGCGGAGAACTGGCGTGAGGGCCTGGCCGGTTCCAAGGCCGTCGTCGTCGCCAACGCGGACGACCCGCTGGTCGTGTGGGCCGCGTCCTCGTCCGCCAATGTGATCTGGGTCGCAGCCGGGCAGATGTGGAAGGACGACGCCTGGTCCTGCCCGTCCTGCGGCGGTGTGATGCAGCGTCCGGGCGACGACTGGTTCTGCGGCGACTGCGGCTTCCGCCGGCCGTCGCCGAGCTGGGCGCTGTCCGGCGACCACGTCCTCGACCCGCACGGTTCGGCCTGGCCGATCCACCTCCAGCTGCCGGGGCGCGCCAACAAGGCCAACGCCGCCTCCTCGGCCGCGGTCGCCGCCGTCTTCGGGGTGCCGCCGCAGGTGGCCCTGGAGCGGATGTACCAGGTGCAGGCCGTGGCCGGCCGCTACGACGTCGTGCAGTTCATGCAGCGCGACCTGCGGCTGCTGCTCGCCAAGAACCCGGCCGGCTGGCTGGAGACGTTCTCCCTGATCGACCCGCCGCCGACCCCGGTGATCCTGTCGGTGAACGCGCGCGGCGCCGACGGCACGGACACCTCGTGGCTGTGGGACGTCGACTACACCCGGCTGTCCGGCCACCCGATCTTCGTGATCGGCGACCGGAAGCTGGACCTCGCGGTGCGTCTGGAGGTCGCCAACCAGCACTTCCAGGTGTGCGAGAGCGTCGACCAGGCCGTGCAGATGGCACCTCCCGGGCGGATCGAGGTCATCGCGAACTACACCGCCTTCCAGGACCTGCGCCGCCGCGTCGGCAACTGACCACCAAGGACGGTCATCTCATGAGCGACAACCAACTGCGGATCGTCTGGGTCTACCCCGACCTCCTCAGCACCTACGGCGACCAGGGCAACGTCCTCGTCGTGGAACGCCGGGCCCGCCAGCGCGGCCTCGACGTGGCCCGGATGGACGTACGCAGCGACCAGCCGATCCCGACCTCCGGCGACATCTACCTCATCGGTGGCGGCGAGGACCGGCCGCAGCGGCTCGCGGCCGAGCGGCTGCGCCGCGACGGGCACCTGTACCGGGCCGTCGAGAACGGCGCGATCGTGTTCTCGGTGTGCGCCGGCTACCAGATCCTCGGCCAGGAGTTCGTCAACGACCTGGGCCAGCGCGAGCCGGGTCTCGGGCTGCTGGACGTGACCACGGTGCGCGGCACCGGCGAGCGCTGCGTCGGCGACGTGCTCGCGGACATCGACTCGCGCCTCGGTCTGCCCCCGCTGACCGGCTTCGAGAACCACCAGGGCGTCACCCAGCTCGGCCCCACCGCCCGTCCCTTCGCCCAGGTGCGGATCGGCCGGGGCAACGGCACGGGGGACGGCACGGAGGGCGCGTACAACGACACGGTCTTCGGCACCTACATGCACGGGCCCGTGCTCGCCCGCAACCCTCAGGTCGCGGACCTGCTGCTGAAGCTGGCCCTGGACGTGAACGCGCTGCCGCCGATCGACGACCACTGGTACGAGGCGCTGCGCAACGAGCGGATCGCGGCCGCGCAGCAGCCTGCCTGAACGTCTCTGCACAGGCCCGTCGGACACCTTTCGGACACCCGTCCGATGCCCGTCCGACGGGCCTTGTGCACAGGTGAGCGGGCCCGTCTGACACCCCGTCCGCACAGGTGAGCGGGCCCGTCCAGCAGGCGGACGCACGGTGCGGTCCCGCCCCCTCCTGACGCTAGGGTGGCGACGTCCGTGCCGGACAGCGTGGTTCGGCCCCCGGCCCACGTGGAGAAGGTTGTTCGGGCTATGCGCATTGGTGTCCTCACGTCCGGCGGCGACTGCCCCGGCCTGAACGCCGTCATCCGGTCCGTCGTGCACCGTGCCGTGGTCGACCACGGCGACGAGGTCATCGGCTTCCGGGACGGCTGGCGGGGTCTCCTGGAGTGCGACTACCTCAAGCTCGACCTCGACGCGGTGGGCGGCATCCTGGCCCGCGGCGGCACCATCCTCGGCTCCTCCCGGGTCCGCCCCGAGCATCTGCGGGACGGCGTGGAGCGGGCCCGGGGTCATGTCGAGGAGCTCGGTCTCGACGCGATCATCCCGATCGGCGGTGAGGGCACGCTGAAGGCGGCCCGTCTGCTGTCGGACAACGGTCTGCCCATCGTCGGCGTGCCGAAGACCATCGACAACGACATCGCGGTCACCGACGTCACCTTCGGCTTCGACACGGCCGTCGGGGTCGCGACCGAAGCCCTGGACCGGCTGAAGACCACCGCCGAGTCCCACCAGCGCGTGCTGATCGTGGAGGTCATGGGCCGTCACACCGGCTGGATCGCGCTGCACTCGGGCATGGCGGCCGGCGCCCACGCCATCGTCGTGCCGGAACGCCCCTTCGACATCGACGAGCTGGCGCGACGGGTCGGGGAGCGCTTCGAGGCCGGCAAGCGGTTCGCGATCGTCGTGGCCGCGGAGGGCGCCAAGCCGAGGGCCGGTTCCATGGACTTCGACGAGGGCGGCAAGGACGTCTACGGCCACGAGCGGTTCGCCGGGATCGCCCGTCAGCTCTCCGTGGAGCTGGAGGAGCGCCTCGGCAAGGAGGCCCGGCCGGTCATCCTCGGGCACGTCCAGCGCGGCGGCACGCCCACCGCGTACGACCGCGTGCTGGCCACCCGCTTCGGGTGGCACGCGGTGGAGGCCGTGCACCGCGGCGAGTTCGGCATGATGACCGCGCTGCGCGGCACGGACATCGTGACCGTGCCGCTGGCGGAGGCCGTGAAGACACTGAAGACGGTCCCGGAGGAGCGCTACGCCGAGGCGGAGTGCGTGCTCTAGGCGCTTTTGCGGCTTCAGCCGCCCCCGGCCGCAGTGGCGGCCGGGGGCGGCTTTAGTCTGGGTGCGGACAGACAGCTGTGGACAGACAGCGCGCAACCCCCACGAACCAGGAGCCGGCGGATGGATCACAGCGGGCACGGCATGACCATGGATCTGCCGCCGTTCACGCTGGGACGAGGTCTTCAGTGGTCGGCGGACCCCTTCTTCCTCGTGGCCTGCCTGCTGGCACTGGCCCTGTACGGCTGGGGGGTCGTCAGGCTGCGGCGGCGCGGGGACGCCTGGCCGGTCGGCCGGACCGTGTCGTACACCGTCGGGGTGCTGACGGTGATGGCGGTGATGTGCACCGCGCTGAACGACTACGGGATGGTCATGTTCAGCGTGCACATGGTGCAGCACATGGTGATCAGCATGCTGTCGCCGATCCTGATCCTGCTCGGCGCCCCGGCCACCCTGGCGCTGCGCGCGCTGCCGGTCGCGGGCCGGGGCCGCAAGGGGCCGCGCGAGCTGCTGCTGGCGCTGCTGCACAGCCGCTACATGCGGGTGATCACGCATCCGGCGTTCACGATCCCGATGTTCATCGCGAGCCTGTACGCCCTGTACTTCTCCCCGCTGTTCGACTTCCTGATGGGCTCCCGGGCGGGGCACATCGCGATGATGGTGCACTTCCTCGCCGTCGGCGTGGTGTTCTTCTGGCCGATCATCGGCGTGGACCCGGGACCGAACCGGCCGAATCATCTGATGCGGATGCTGGAGCTGTTCGCGGGCATGCCGTTCCACGCGTTCTTCGGCATCGCGCTGATGATGGCCTCGACGCCGATGGTCGACAGCTTCCGCAACCCGCCCGCCTCGCTAGCCATCGACGCCCTCTCCGACCAGAACGCGGCCGGCGGCATCGCCTGGGCGTTCAGCGAGATCCCCTCGGTGCTGGTGCTGATCGCACTGCTGTTCCAGTGGTACGGGTCCGAGCAGCGGCAGGCCAAGCGCTCGGACCGGGCCGCGGAGCGCGACGGGGACAAGGAGCTGGAGGCGTACAACGCCTATCTGGCCTCCCTGAACGCACAGGGACGCTGAGGCGGACGCACGGGCGGTACGACCTGGCCGGATCCGGGGCACCATGGAGGAGGACGAACCCTGAGCAGGGTGTCCTGAGGAGGGTGTCGCGATGCCCGGTTCCACGGACGGTTCCACGAGAGCAATGGGGGTGCTCACCCTCGGCGGGCTCGTCGTGGTGACGGCCTACACGGTGGCGCTCGGCAGCAACGGCTGGCTGTGGTTCGGCTGGGTCGTGCTGGGACTGCTCACCCTCGCCATGATCATCACCGACGGCCGGCCGGCCTAGGGCCTGTCCGGCGCACGCCGGGGGCTCACGTGCCGGTCAGCCGGCCCGCCGTGTGCACGCCCGGCTGGTACTTCGGCAGCCGGGCGGTGATCTTCATGCCCGCCCCCACCGCGGTCTCGATGACCAGACCGTGGTCGTTGCCGTAGACCTGCCGCAGCCGGTCGTCGACGTTCGACAGTCCGATGCCGCCGGACGGGCTGACCTCGCCCGCGAGGATGCGGCGCAGCAGGGCGGGGTCCATGCCGGCGCCGTCGTCCTCGATGACCACCAGGGCCTCGGCGCCCGCGTCCTGCGCGGTGATCTGGATGCGGCACGCGTCGGCCTTGCCCTCCAGACCGTGCTTGACGGCGTTCTCGACGAGGGGCTGGAGGCAGAGGAAGGGCAGCGCCACCGGCAGCACCTCGGGGGCGATCTGGAGGGTGACGGAGAGCCGGTCGCCGAAGCGGGCCCGGACCAGCGCCAGGTAGTGGTCGATGGCGTGGAGCTCGTCGGCGAGGGTGGTGAACTCGCCGTGCCTGCGAAACGAGTAGCGGGTGAAGTCGGCGAACTCCAGCAGCAGCTCCCGGGCGCGCTCGGGGTCGGTGCGCACGAAGGAGGCGATGACCGCGAGCGAGTTGAAGATGAAGTGCGGGGAGATCTGGGCCCGCAGGACCTTGATCTCGGCCTCGATCAGCCGGGTCCGGGACTGGTCGAGGTCGGCCAGCTCCAGCTGCACGGACACCCAGCGGGCGACCTCGCCGGCCGCCCGGACCAGGACCGCGGACTCGCGCGGCGCGCAGGCGACGAGCGCGCCGCGCACCCGGTCGTCGACGGTGAGCGGCGCGACCACGGCCCAGCGCACCGGGCAGTCGGGGGCGTCGCAGTCCAGCCGGAACGCCTCGCCCCGGCCGGTCTGGAGGGGGCCGGCGAGCCGCTCCCTGACCTCGGCCCGGTGGTGGCTGCCCGCGCCGTCCCAGACGAGGACGTCCTGGTCGTCGGCGAGGCACAGCGCGTCCGTGCCGAGCAGCGAGCGCAGGGTGCGGGCCGATCTGCGGGCCGTCTCCCCGGTGAGGCCCTCGCGCAGCGGGGGTGCGGCGAGGGAGGCGGTGTGCAGGGTCTGGAAGGTGGCGTGCTCGACGGGGGTGCCGAGGCCGCCCTGGCTCTCCGGGCGTGCCGTGCGCCGTCCCAGCCAGAATCCGGCGGCCAGCAGGGGCAGCGCGGCCACGCACAGGCCCGCCAGGAATCCGCTCACGCCCGCGCCTCCGGCCGCAGTTCCTCGGCGCGCAGCTCCTCCGGCAGATGGAAGCGCGCCAGCACGGCCGCCGTGCCGGCCGGTACCCGCCCCGGGGTCGCGAGGGACACCAGCACCATGGTGAGGAAGCCCAGCGGTACGGACCACAGGGCGGGCCAGGCGAGCAGGGCGTGCGGGGGTCCGCCGGTGCCCGGGAAGCCCGCCATGGTCGCGGCGACCGCCACGAACGCCGAGCCGCCGCCCACCAGCATCCCGGCGGCCGCGCCGGGCGGGGTCAGCCGCCGCCACCAGATGCCGAGGACCAGCAGCGGGCAGAACGACGACGCGGAGACGGCGAAGGCGAGCCCGACCGCGTCGGCCACGGGCAGGCCGCCGACCAGGACGCTCGCGGCCAGCGGTACGGCCATGGCGAGCACCGTGCCGAGCCGGAAGTGCGGGACGCCGCGTGCGGGCAGGACGTCCTGGGTGAGGACACCGGCCACGGCCATGGTCAGCCCCGACGCGGTGGACAGGAACGCGGCGAAGGCGCCCCCGGCGACCAGCGCGCCGAGCAGTTCCCCGCCCAGGCCCCCGATCAGCCGTTCGGGCAGCAGCAGTACGGCGGCGTCCGCGTCGCCGGTGAGGATGAGCTCGGGGGCGTACAGCCGGCCGAGCGCGCCGTAGACCGGGGGCAGCAGGTAGAAGGCGCCGATCAGGACGAGGACCGCGACGGTCGTGCGGCGGGCGGCGACCCCGTGCGGGCTGGTGTAGAAGCGGACGACGACGTGCGGCAGGCCCATGGTGCCGAGGAAGGTGGCGAGGATCAGTCCGTACGTGGCGTACAGCGGGCGCTCCTCGCGGCCGGCGGCCAGCGAGGTCGACATGCCGGCCCGGCCGCCGCGGTCGGCCGCGGGCACCGTGCTGCCCTCGGTGAAGGTCAGCCGGGTGCCCCGCTCGATGCGGTGGACGCCGGCCGGCAGGGCGAGCCGGGTGCCTTCCAGGGGCCGCCCGTCGACGGTGCCGCTGACGGTCACCGTCAGCGGCCGGTCCAGCATCAGGTCGAGGGTGGAGTCGAAGCGCACGACGCCCTGCCTGCGGAAGGCGGCGGGTTCCTCGAAGGCGTGCGTGGGCGCGCCGTCGCCCTGCCAGGCGAGGACCAGGAAGAGGGCGGGGACCAGCAGGGCGGTGAGCTTCAGCCAGTACTGGAAGGCCTGGACGAACGTGATGCTGCGCATGCCGCCGGCGGCCACGGTCGCCACCACGACGACCGCCACGATCACCCCGCCGAGCATCCCGGGCGCTCCGGTCAGCACGGTCAGCGTCAGTCCGGCGCCCTGGAGCTGGGGCAGCAGATACAGCCAGCCGACGCCCACGACGAAGGCGCCCGCGAGCCGCCGCACGGCCTGGGAGGCGAGCCGTGCCTCGGCGAAGTCGGGGAGGGTGTAGGCGCCGGAGCGGCGCAGCGGGGCGGCGACGAACAGGAGCAGGACCAGGTATCCGGCGGTGTAGCCGACGGGGTACCAGAGCATGTCGGGGCCCTGGACCAGGACGAGCCCGGCGATGCCGAGGAAGGAGGCGGCGGAGAGGTACTCGCCGCTGATGGCGGCCGCGTTGAGGCGGGGGCCGACGGTGCGGGAGGCGACGTAGAAGTCCGAGGTGGTGCGCGATATGCGCAGCCCGAACGCGCCGACGAGGACGGTGGCGACCACGACGAGGGCGACGGCGGGGACGGCGTAGCCGGAGTTCACGACGCTCAGCGGTCCTCCACCAGGAGCACGAAGTCCCGCTCGTTGCGTTCGGCCCGGCGTACGTACCAGCGGGCGAGCAGCACGAGGGGGACGTAGAGGCAGAAGCCCAGGACGGCCCATTCGAGGCGGCGGGCGTCCGGCATGGCGGCGAAGAGCAGCGGAAGCGGGCCGACGAGCAGCACGAGGACGGCGAACACGGCCAGGGCGGCACGTAGTTGAGTGCGCATCAGGGAGCGGACGTAGGTGTGGCCGAGGGTGGTCTGCTCGGCTATCTCGGTGCGGGGACGGTAGTAGCCGGAGGCTCGTCCGGTGCGGCGGGGCGGGCCGGTGACGACGACGCGGCGCTCGGCGGGGTCCTGGGGCACGGATTCCTCCCTAGCTGGTCGGGCGGCGCATCAGCAGGTCCCTCAGCTCGCGTGCGTGGCGGCGGCTGACCTGGAGCTCATCGGTGCCGACCCGGACGCTCACCGTACCTGCGTCCAGGCGGAGTTCGCCGATGTGGCGCAGGGCGACCAGGTGGCGGCGGTGGATGCGGACGAATCCGCGCGAGCGCCAGCGCTCCTCCAGGGTGGACAGCGGGATGCGGACGAGGTGGCTGCCGCGGCCGGTGTGCAGCCGGGCGTAGTCGCCGTGCGCCTCGACATGGGTGATGTCGTCGACCGCGACGAAGCGGGTCACGCCGCCGAGTTCGACCGGGAGTTGGTCGGGGTCGGGTTCGTGCACGGGGAACCGGGCGGTGGTGCCGCGCAGTTCGGCGGCCCGTCGTACCGCCTCGGCGAGGCGTTCCTTGCGGACCGGTTTGAGCACGTAGTCGACGGCCTTCAGGTCGAAGGCCTGGACGGCGAAGTCCTCGTGGGCGGTGACGAACACGATCAGCGGCGGCCGGGCGAAGCCGGTCAGCAGCCGGGCCAGGTCGAGGCCGTCGAGACCGGGCATGTGGATGTCGAGGAAGACGACGTCGACGGCCTCGGGGCCGTGCGGGCCGGACTCCAGGGCCCGGTTGATGCGCCGCAGCGCCTCGGTCGCGTCGCCGGCGCCCTGCACGCTGCCGATCCGGGGGTCCGCGTTGAGCAGGTAGAGCAGTTCCTCCAGCGAGGGGCGTTCGTCGTCGACGGCGAGGGCGCGCAGCATGAAGGTGGAGTGTAGGAGCAATCGGTACGTCTGGACATGTGCCCTGCGTGTGGGTTCGCGCTGGATACAGTGCGGCCATGAACAGCAGGCCCACGTCGTTCGACGAGCTCGACCGGAAGATCCTCACCGCGCTGATGGCGAACGCCCGGACCAGTTTCGCCGAGATCGGCGCGGCGGTCGGTCTGTCCTCGACGGCCGTGAAGCGCCGGGTGGACCGGCTGCGGGACACGGGGGTGATCACGGGGTTCACGGCCACGGTGAAGCCGTCGGCGCTGGGCTGGAGCACGGAGGCGTACGTCGAGGTGTACTGCGAGGGCGCGGCGCCGCCGCGGCGGCTGGCGGAGGTGGTGCGCAACCATCCGGAGATCACCGCGGCGATGACGGTGACGGGCGGCGCGGACGCGCTGCTGCATGTGCGGGCCCGGGACGTGGACCACTTCGAGGAGGTACTGGAGCGGATCCGCGTGGAGCCGTTCATCCGGAAGACGATCAGCGTGATGGTGCTCTCCCACCTGCTGCCGGAGAGCCCGGAGGCGGGTGCGAGCCAGCCGGCTCCCACCGATCCCGCGCAGGACGCAGCAGACATGCGCCGACCGGCGTAAAGACGCAGCGATGCTGCGTGAACACGCAGGCTTCGTTCCTTGTCGTGCGGTTCTGTCACTTCTTACCTTGGTGTATACCCTCAGTCGCCACCCGTAGGAAGCGGAGGAACCCCTCTGTGTCCGAAAGCCGTGTGCCACGCTCCCGGCGTTTCCTGGTCTGCGAACCCAGACACTTCGCCGTGCAGTACGCGATCAATCCCTGGATGCATCCCGACACCCATGTCGACGTCGATCTGGCCCAGGAGCAGTGGCGGGCGCTGATCGGCGCCTACCGGGCCCACGGCCACACCGTCGAGACGGTGGAGCCGGTGGCCGGGCTGCCGGACATGGTCTTCGCCGCGAACTCGGCGGTCGTCGTCGGCGGCCGGGTCTTCGGCTCGCTGTTCCACGCGCCCGAACGGCGCCCCGAGGCCGTGCACTACGACACGTGGTTCAAGACCGCGGGCTTCACCGTGCACCGTCCCGAGTCGGTCTGCGAGGGAGAGGGCGACCTGGTCTGGACGGGCCGGTACCTGCTGGCCGGCACCGGCTTCCGCACGACCCCGGAGGCGCACCGGGAGGTGCAGGAGTTCTTCGGCCGGCCGGTGATCGGCCTGACGCTGGTGGACCCGTACTTCTACCACCTGGACACGGCGCTGTTCGTCCTCGGCGAGGGCCGCGACGCCGACATCGTGTACTACCCGCAGGCGTTCTCGCCGGGCAGCCGCGAGGTACTGGAGCGGCTGTTCCCGGACGCCGTCCTGGCCACCCGCGAGGACGCGCTGGCGTGGGGCCTGAACTCGGTGTCCGACGGCCGTCACGTGTTCATCGCGCCGCAGGCCGAGGCGCTGGCCGCCCGGCTGGCCGAGCGCGGCTACCTCCCCGTCCCCGTCGACCTGTCCGAGTTCCACAAGGCCGGCGGCGGCATCAAGTGCTGCACCCAGGAGATCCGCTGATGACCGCACCCGCCCGTACGCTCCCGGACAGCCGCACCTCGGCCGACCTGATCCGCGCGGAGGAGCCCGTCCTCGCGCACAACTACCATCCGCTGCCCGTGGTCGTGGCCCGGGCCGAGGGCGTCTGGGTGGAGGACGTCGAGGGCCGCCGCTATCTCGACATGCTGTCCGGCTACTCGGCGCTCAACTTCGGCCACCGCCATCCGGCGCTGATCGAGGCGGCGCACCGCCAGCTCGACCGGCTGACCCTCACCTCGCGCGCGTTCCACAACGACATGCTCGCCGGGTTCGCCGAGCGGCTCGCCGCGCTGACCGGTCTGGACATGGTGCTGCCCATGAACACCGGCGCGGAGGCGGTGGAGAGCGCGATCAAGGTGGCCCGCAAGTGGGCTTACGAGGTCAAGGGCGTGCCCGCCGACCGGGCCACGATCGTGGTCGCGGCGGACAACTTCCACGGCCGTACGACGACGATCGTCGGCTTCTCCACGGACGAGACGGCGCGCGCCGGCTTCGGCCCCTTCACGCCGGGCTTCCGGGTGGTGCCGTACAACGACCTCGCGGCGCTGCGGGCGGCGGTCGACGAGACGACGGCCGCGGTGCTCATCGAGCCGATCCAGGGCGAGGCGGGCGTCGTGATCCCGGACGACGGCTATCTGGCCGGTGTCCGGGAGCTGACCCGGCGCGAGAACTGCCTGTTCGTCGCGGACGAGATCCAGTCGGGGCTGGGCCGCACCGGCCGCACCCTCGCGGTCGAGCACGAGGGGGTCGTCCCGGACGTCCTGCTGCTGGGCAAGGCGCTGGGCGGCGGCATCGTGCCGGTGTCGGCCGTGGTGGCCCGCCGGGAGGTCCTCGGCGTGCTGCGGCCGGGCGAGCACGGCTCCACGTTCGGCGGCAACCCGCTCGCCGCCGCGGTCGGCACGGCGGTCGTCGAGCTGCTGGAGACGGGAGAGTTCCAGCGCCGGGCCGCCGAGCTGGGCACGGCCCTGCGCGACGGCCTGACCGCGCTGACCGGCCAAGGCGTGGTCGGCTTCCGCGCCCGGGGCCTGTGGGCGGGCGTCGACATCGACCCGGCCATCGGCACCGGACGCGAGATCAGCGAGCGCCTGATGCGCGAGGGGGTCCTGGTCAAGGACACCCACGGCTCCACGATCCGGCTGGCACCGCCGCTGACGATCACCGGCGAAGAACTGGCCGGAGCGCTCACCGCCCTGGCGAAGGTGCTCACGCAGGCGGCCTGATCCGGGCCCGCGCGACCCCGTCCGTACGAGCCCGTCCGGCTCGTACGGACGGGGTCGTCGCGTCCTGCGGTGGCGCGGGCGCCTGCGGTTGCGCAGGGTGAGACTGTCGAGTGGGGGTGGACCACACTCATACGCCAGAGAGGCCGGCCGTGAGCGCACACGAGGGGCACGACGTGGCTCGCCCGCGCTTCGACGTGGCCGACGCCGCGCCCCTGCTGCTCGACGCGAAGGGCGTGGTGACCGGCTGGACCGACGGTGCCCGGCGGCTGCTGGCGTACCCGGCCGCGGAGGCGGTCGGCCGGGGGCTGGCCGACCTGCTCGGCGAGCGGGACGCGGCGCGGGTGCCGGAGCTGGTCGAGCAGTGCCGTGCGCACGGCGCCTGGGCGGGACTGCTCACCGTCCGAACCGGGGACGGGCGGCCGGTCAGCGTCATGGCCCGGCTGGTGCGGGCCCAGGACGGCGCGGGCCCGGCCCGACTGCTGATGCTGTTGTCGGAGCTGTCCGGGGCGGCGGGCTGGGACCTGAGCCGCGGCATGCTGGAACAGCTGGTCCAGTCGCCGATCGGTCTCGCCATCGTGGACCGGGACCTGCGCTACGTATGGTCCAACGAGGCCCTCGCGCAGTTCGGCGGCGGGGCGCCACAGCAGCGGCTGGGCCTGCGGATCTCGGACATCCAGCCGGGCCTGGAAACCGATCGCATGGAAGCCCGGATGCGGCAGGTGCTGGAGACCGGGGAGACGGTGACCGGCTACGAGCACGTGGGCCGTGTACTGTCCGCGCCGCACCGCGAGACGGCCCACATGATGTCGTTCACCCGTCTGGAGGACGAGCAGGGCCACCCGGTGGGCGTGTACTACACGGTCGTGGACATCACCGAGCTGCACCGGGCTCGGCGGCGGCAGGCGCTGCTGGACCGGTGCGGCGAGCACATCGGCCGCAGCCTGGACATCATGCGCACCGCGCAGGAGCTGGCCGACGTGGTGGTCCCCGCCTTCGCCGACTTCGTCACCGTGGACCTGCTGGAGCCGGTGCTGCGCGGCGCCGAGCTCGCGCCCGGACCCCTGCGCGACGTGGATCCGCTGCGGCTGCGCCGGGTCGCCCAGCGGTCGGCACAGGCGAACATGCCCGAGGCCGTCGTCGCCATCGGGCAGACCGCCGCCTACGCGGCCGGGTCCCCTCCGGTGCGGTGCCTGTCCACCGGCACCTCGTGGCACGAGGAACGCCTCGACCCGCTGGCCCGGGAGTGGGCGACGAACATCCCGGCGGGCAAGGAAGCCACGTTCGTGGAGCTGGGGCTGCACAGTGTGCTGATCGTGCCGCTGCGGGCGCGCGGCATCACCCTCGGGATCACCCTGTTCTACCGGCGGCACCGCCAGGAGCCCTTCGACGAGGACGACCTGGCCCTGGCCGAGGACATCGTCTCGCGGGCGGCCGTCTGCGTCGACAACGCCCGCCGCTACACCCGCGAGCGCCTGTCCGCGCTCGTCCTCCAGCGCAATCTGCTGCCGCGCAGGCTGCCCGAGCAGGACGCGGTGGAGGCGGCCGCCTGCTACCGGCCCGCCGACGAGCTGACGGGCCTCGGCGGCGACTGGTACGACCTCATCACGCTGTCCGGCGCGCGGGTGGCCCTGGTGGTGGGCGAGGTGCCCGGCCACGGGATCCAGGCCGCCGCGGCCATGGGGCGGCTGCGGACCGCCGTGGACACCCTGGCCGCGCTCGACCTCCCGCCGGACGAGGTGCTCGGCCATCTGGACGACCTGGTCGCCCGCTCGGCGTGCGAGGAGGTGGCCGGGGCGGACCCCGAGGGGGGCGACGAGGCCGGGACCCTGGGCGCCGGGTGCCTGTACGTCGTCTACGACCCGGTCGAGGGACGCTGCGGGATGGCCGCCGCGGGCCATCCCGCGCCGGTGGTGATCGCGCCGGACGGAGGCATCACCTTCATCGAGCTCCCCCAGGGGCCGCCGCTCGGGGTGGGCGGCCCGCCCTTCGAGGCGGTGGAGCTGACCCTGGAGGAGGGCAGCACCCTGGTCCTGCACACCGACGGTCTGCTGGCGCACAGTACGCAGGAGCACTTCGCCGCCGCGGACCGCGAACGGCTGCGCACGGCCCTGGAGCGTCCGTCGCCCAGCCTGGAGCTGCGCTGCCGTGAGGTGGTCGAGGCGCTGGTGCCGGCCGGGCCGCACGACGACGTCGCCCTGCTGATGGCCTGGACCCGGCGGCTGGACGCCGGGCACGTCGCGTCCTGGGACCTGCCGGCCGATCCGGAGGTCGTCGCCGAGGCCCGCAGGTCGGCCACCCGGCAACTGGCCCAGTGGGGGCTGAAGGAGCTGACGTTCAGCACGGAACTGGTCGTCAGCGAGCTGGTCACCAACGCGATCCGGCACTCGGCGGGCCCGATCCGGCTCCGGCTGATCCGGGGGCACGCCCTGGTGTGCGAGGTCTTCGACGGCTCCGCCACCGCGCCGCATCTGCGCCATGCGCGCACCACGGACGAGGGCGGGCGCGGGCTGCTGCTGGTCTCCCAGTTCGCCGACCGGTGGGGGACGCGCTTCGTCCCCGACGGCAAGATCATCTGGGCCGAGCAGTCCCTGACGGGGCACACAGGGTGACGGGTCGCGCCTCTGCCGGAGGCCGCCGCCGCCCTCGCGCGTCCCCCGCGCACGGACATGTCGACGAGATTGCCTGGGCCTGCGCATCGCGGGAAGCTTGCGAAGAAGTACGCCGGTCGACCGTGGAGGGGTGAGAGGCGAGCCGTGATCTACTACGTCCTGAAGTACGTGGTGCTGGGCCCCCTGCTGAGAGTGCTCTTCCGTCCCCGGATCGAAGGCCTGGAGCACGTACCGGCGTCGGGCGCGGCCATCGTCGCGGGCAACCATCTCTCCTTCGCCGACCACTTCCTGATGCCCGCGATCCTCAAGCGGCGCATCACCTTCCTCGCGAAGTCCGAGTACTTCACCGGCTCGGGCCTGAAGGGCCGGCTGACCGCCGCGTTCTTCCACAGCATCGGGCAGATCCCGGTGGACCGCACCGGCAAGGAGGCGGGGCAGGCCGCGATCCGCGAGGGCCTGGGCGTGCTGCGCAAAGGCGAACTGCTCGGCATCTACCCGGAGGGCACCCGATCGCACGACGGGCGGCTGTACAAGGGCAAGGTCGGCGTGGCGGTGATGGCCCTGCGGGCCGGTGTGCCGATCGTGCCGTGCGCGATGATCGGCACCTTCGAGGCACAGCCGCCGGGCCGGGTCCTGCCGCGCATCCACCCCGTGGCGATCCGCTTCGGCAAGCCGCTGGACTTCTCCCGCTACGCGGGGATGGAGAACGAGAAGGCGATCCTGCGCGCCGTCACCGACGAGCTCATGTACGCCATCCTGGCGCTGTCCGAGCAGGAGTACGTCGACCGGTACGCGGCCGAGGTCAAGGCCGAACTGGCGGGAGACACGACGGCCCGGCAGCCCAGGTTCCCGAGGATGCCGCTGAGTTGAGCCGGTCCCGGTGCTCTGCTGTCGGCCGATCCGCCGGCCCGGGGAGGTGGATCCGGTCCGGCTCGACCGGGAGGACGACGGGGCGCCGGCCCCGGTGGTCGGCGACGGCTGCGACCTGGGGCCTGAGCCTCTTCCACGTGGCGGCCGCCCGCAACATCGCCGAGCTGGTGCGGCCGGCGGCGGCGCGGCCGGGTTCCCGGGTGCTCGACGCCCGCGGCCCCGAGCCGCTGACGATCGCCGGGATCGGCGCGGCGGAGTACGCCTGGCCGGACGTCCGGTCCCGAGCGAGGGGCGGCGGGGACGTGTCCCCGCCGCCCCTCCCCCCGGTACGGCAGCCGGTTACGGCTTCGGCGTGGCGTGCGGCGCGCAGGTCACGTCCGCGGCGTCCACCTTGCCGGTGAGCAGGTAGGTGTCCACCCGGGTGTTGATGCAGGGGTTCACCAGGCCGGTCACACCGTGCGAGCCGGCGTCCTTCTCGGTGATCAGACGCGAGCCCTTGAACCGGTGGTGCAGCTCGACGGCACCCGCGTACGGCGTGGCGGCGTCACGCTGCGACTGCACGATCAGCACCGGCGGCAGACCCTTGCCGGTCTTCACGTTCACCGGGGTCTGCTGCTTGACGGGCCAGGTGGCACAAGGCAGGTTCATCCACGCGTTGGCCCACGTCATGAACGGGTAGTCCTTGTTGAGCCGCGTGTTGTCGCGGTCCCACTTCTTCCAGCTGGTGGGCCACTTGGCGTCGGTGCACTCGACGGCCGTGTAGACGGCGTTGCCGTTCTCCGAGGAGATGTTGCCCGCGGTGTCGGACAGGTCGGGAGCGGCGGCGTCGACCAGCGCCTGGGTGTCACCGGCGACGTACTTGGCGAAGACGTCGGCGACCGGCACCCACGAGGAGTCGTAGTACGGGGCGCTCTGGAAGAAGGAGATCAGCTCGGCCGGGCCGACGACCCCGCCGATGGGGCTCTTCTTCGCGGCGGCCCGCACGTCCAGCCACTTCGCCTGGACCGCGGCACGCGTGGTGCCCAGGTGGAAGGTGGCGTCGTTGGCGGCGACCCAGTCCTCCCAGTCCTTCCAGCGGCCCTCGAACGCGATGTCCTGCTCCAGGTTGGCCTGGTACCAGATGTTCTCGCGCGACGGGTTGACGACGCTGTCCACGATCATGCGCCGGACATGGCCCGGGAAGAGCGTGCCGTAGACGGCGCCGAGGTAGGTGCCGTAGGAGACGCCCAGGTAGTTGAGCTTCTTCTCGCCGAGCGCGGCCCGGATGACATCCAGGTCGCGGGCGGTGTTCGGCGTGGTCATGTGCGGCAGCATCTCGCCGCTGCGCTCGTAGCAGCCGTCCGCGTACTCGGCGGCCAGCTTGCGCTGGGCACGCTTGTCCGCCTCGGAGTCCGGCACCGGGTCGGCCTTGGGCGCCTTGACGAACTCCTGCGGTTCGATGCAGGAGATGGGCGCGGAGTGGCCGACGCCGCGCGGGTCGAAGCCCACGAAGTCGTACGCCTTGGCCGTGTTGGCCCACAGCGCGCTCTTCGTGGTGACCCGGCGCGGGAAGCGCATACCGGAGCCGCCGGGGCCGCCGGGGTTGTACACGAGGGCGCCCTGGCGCTCCTCCTTGGTACCCGTGTTGCCGATCCGGTCGACGGCCAGCTTGATCTTCTTGCCGTCGGGCCGGGCGTAGTCGAGCGGGACCGTGACGTAACCGCACTGGATCGGCTTCTCGAAGCCCCAGTCCGCGGGACAGTCCTTCCAGTCGATCCCCGCCTTCGCGGCGCGCTCCGCGGCGATCGCGGCACCGCGGGCCTCGCGGTCCTGGCCGGGGCGGCTCTCCGCGTTCGCCGTGGGCGCCGCGAAGGCGCCGGCTATCAGGGTCGCGGTGACCAGCGCTCCGGCCGAACCGAGCGCGGTCTTTCGATTCCTCGGTCTGATGTCCCTCAAGTGGGCACTCTCCGTATCTGGTTATTGACTGCAGAGGGATCATTTCGGCTGTGAGGTCCCTGAGAACAGGGTTCGTTGACCTTCTTTGCCAATCCGATAACCGGGTGCCATGTTCCGGTTACCGGAATCCTGGTGCCGAACCAGCCTGGTCCGAGCCCGAGTTGACCCGCAAACAGCTCGGGCCGGAGCCGGCTCAGTCCAGGTCCGCGAGCGCCCGGTCCAGCACCCGGCGCAACCGCAGGGCGTCCGCGGCGACCGCGGTCACCAGTGCGCCCGGCCCGGCGAGCGGAACGAGCACGGCCTGCTCGCCCAGCATCCGGGCCGCCACCGGCTCGGCGGCGAACCGCGGCCGGACGACCACCAGTTGTCCCACGGCCCGATGACCCGCCAGCACGGCGGGACCGTCCCAGCCGCCGGGTGCGCCCGGCCCGCAGCCGAGCTCCTGGTCGAGCAGCACCCGCCCGTCGATCCGGACAGTGAGACGGCTGGTGAGCCGTCCGGGTTGCTCGCCGACCCGCCCCAGCACCTGTTCCTCGCGCAGTACGAGCCGAGCGGCGCCGGCCAGATCCACCCGGGTCGTCACATACAGCTCACTCCCGCCGGCCGAGATCAGCTGCTCCGGCAGCCAGTGGAGTTCACCGCCGTCGGCGACATCGAGCCGTACGTCGTAGCGGGCCTCGGCCTTGGACTGGCCCGGCAGCGCGATGGTGGCGGCCGCCGATCCGACACGCAGCCGGGCCCCGGGCCCGACCTCGGCCCGGACGGCGAGGCGGTCGCCCCCGTGCGGCCCGCTCATCGCGCCGACGAGCATCACGTGAGCCTCGCGGCCGCTCGCCCGGGTCCGCCGGAGCGCGAGCGGCCCGGCGCTCTCCAGCACCGGAAGGGCGGTGCCGCCGCGGCCGTCGTCGCGCGCGACGATCCCGGCGGTGGCACTGACCCCGTTCACGCGCACGCCGTCCAGGCGGCGAGCCGCGCCCGCACCCAGGCGGAGACCTCCCGCACTCCGTCCTCACCGCGCAACGACTGGAAGACGACCGGGAGTTCGGCCCGCTGCACCTTCGCGTCCGAGGCCATCCGCCCGAGGTCGGACCCCACGTACGGGGCGAGGTCGGTCTTGTTGACGACCAGCAGGTCGGCGGTGGTCACCCCGGGGCCGCCCTTGCGCGGGATGTCGTCGCCCCCGGCGACGTCGATCACGAAGATCTGCGCGTCGACCAGTCCCCTGGAGAAGGTGGCGGTGAGGTTGTCGCCGCCGGACTCGACGAGGATCAGGTCCAGCGGCCCCACCGCGTCCTCCAGGTCCTCCACCGCCTCCAGGTTGGCGGAGATGTCGTCCCGGATCGCCGTGTGCGGGCAGGCGCCCGTCTCCACCGCGGTGATCCGCTCGGGCGGCAGTACGGCCTCCCGCAGCAGGAACTCGGCGTCCTCCCGGGTGTAGATGTCGTTGGTGACGACCGCGAGGGACAGCTCCGCGCGCAGGGCGCGGCAGAGCGCGGCGACGGTGGCGGTCTTGCCGGACCCGACGGGCCCGCCGAGGCCGATCCGCAGGGCCCGGCGGCGGCCGTCGGGACGCCGGGCGTCGGCGCCGACGGCGGACGGGCCGTCGTGGAGGTGGTCGAGATGCATGAGGCGGCTCCTACCATTGTTCTGCGGTGCCCTGTCGAGCGGTCCGCGTGTGTGCCCTGCGGTTGTTCTCCCTGGTACCGCGGCCCTAGGACGCGAACAGCCTGGCCGGCCAGACGGCATGGGCCTCCGCGCCGATCTCCAGCAGGGGAGCCGAGGCCGCCGGCAGCGCGTCGACCCCTTCGTCGAGCACCCGCCGGGCCGCCTCGGCCGCCCGGTCCGCCACCCGGTCCAGCTCCGGCGCCAGCCGGGCCAGTACCGCCGTGGCGTCGAACGGGTCCAGGCTCAGCAGCCGCACCGTCGCGGTGGCCGGCCCGCCGACGCTCTCGTACGCGGCGCAGTAGGCGGCGTCGACGGGCCCGAGCCCGGCCGCCCGCGCCAGCAGCCCCAGCACCACCGGCTGGTGCATCCCCTTGGGGAACTCGCCCGCCACGGCGTCGAGTTCCGGTGACGGCCAGGTCGCCCGGGCGGCCCGCAACAGCTGCCGGCCCAGCCTGCGCGCGACGGCACGCAGCGCGGGGGACGGCGTACGGGCGTCCGCCGCAGCGTCCAGCACCGGCGGATCCACCCCGAGTGCGGCCGCGGCGGCGAGGGACGCCGCCACCAGTCCCGCCGTGTGCAGCCGGCCCCGGGCGAAGTCCTCCAGGCTCGCCGCTCCCGTGATCCGCCCGGCCCGGACGGCCGCCTCGGCCCCGCCGGAGTGCGCGTGCCCTCCGGCGGGAAAGCGGCCGTCGGCCAGGACGAGCAGTGCCGCCCGGGACATCAGAAGAGGAAGTAACGCTGGGCCATGGGCAGTTCGGCGGCCGGAGTCGCCTCGACCAGCTCCCCGTCGATGTGCACGGCGAAGCTGTCGGGGTCGACCCGGACCCGCGGCCGCGCGTCGTTCTCGCGCATGTCCGCCTTGGTCACCCCGCGCGTGGAGTCGATCGCGACGAACCGCTTGCCGAGCTGGAGCCGCTCCGGCAGCCCGTCCTCGACGGCCGCCGGGGCCACGAAGTTGAACGAGTTGGCCGCGGGCGCCCGCCCGATCGCCCCGAACATCGGGCGCGGCAGGATCGGCTGCGGGGTCGGGATCGAGGCGTTGGCGTCGCCCATCTGCGCGTACGCGATCTGTCCGCCCTTGAGGACGAGGTGCGGCTTGACGCCGAAGAACGCGGGCTCCCACAGCACCAGGTCGGCGAGCTTGCCGCTCTCCACGGAGCCGATCTCGCGGGCGAGTCCCTGGGCGAGGGCCGGGTTGATCGTGTATTTGGCGACATAGCGACGTACCCGGTGGTTGTCCGCCCGCCCGTCGCCGGGGAGCGCGCCCCGGCGCCGCTTCATGACGTGGGCCGTCTGCCAGGTCCGCAGGACGACCTCGCCGACGCGCCCCATGGCCTGGGAGTCGGACGAGATGATGGAGATCGCGCCGAGGTCGTGGAGTATGTCCTCCGCGCCGATCGTCGAGGGCCGGATCCGGGACTCGGCGAAGGCGAGGTCCTCCGGTACCGCCGGGTTGAGGTGGTGACACACCATCAGCATGTCGAGGTGCTCCTCGGCGGTGTTGACGGTGAACGGCCGGGTCGGGTTCGTCGAGCTCGGCAGCACGTGCGGCTCGGACACCACGGTCATGATGTCCGGCGCGTGCCCGCCGCCCGCCCCCTCCGTGTGGTACGCGTGGATCCCGCGCCCGGCGATCGCGGCGAGCGTGTCCCCCACGAACCCGGCCTCGTTCAGGGTGTCCGTGTGGATCGCGACCTGGATGCCGGTCCGTTCGGCGACGGTCAGCGCGGCGTCGATGACGGCCGGGGTGGAACCCCAGTCCTCGTGCAGCTTCAGCCCGAGCGCGCCGCCGCGGATCTGGGACAGCATCGCCTCCTGCGAGACGGTGTTGCCCTTGCCGAGCAGGCCGATGTTCAGGGGGTAGGACTCCATCGCCGCCAGCATCCGGGCCAGATGCCAGGGGCCGGGCGTCACGGTGGTCGCCTTGGATCCCTCGGCCGGTCCGGTGCCGCCGCCGACCAGTGTGGTGACGCCGGAGGCGAGCGCCTCGTCGGCGATCTGCGGGCAGATGAAGTGGACGTGCGCGTCGACGGCGCCCGCGGTGAGGATCCGCCCGTTGCCCGCGATCACCTCGGTCTCCGGACCGATCACGAGATCCGGGTGCACCCCGTCCATGGTGTCGGGGTTGCCCGCCTTGCCGATCCCGGTGATCCGCCCGTCGCGGATGCCGATGTCGGCCTTGACGATCCCCCAGTGGTCGACGATCACCGCGCCCGTGACGACGGTGTCCGGGGTGCCCTCCGCGCGCGTGGCGCGCGCCTGCCCCATGGACTCGCGGATGACCTTGCCGCCGCCGAACACGGCCTCGTCACCGGCGAGTCCGGGCCCGCCGCAGCGGTCCTCCTCGATCTCGATCAGCAGATCGGTGTCCGCGAGCCGGATGCGGTCCCCGGTCGTCGGGCCGAACAGGTCGGCGTACGCCGCGCGTGAGATCTCAGGCATCGAGGGGGCCTCCAGTCTCCCCGCGCAGCCCGGGCACGATCCGGGCACCGGCGAGCGGGACGAGTTCGACCTCGGCGGGGATCCCGGGTTCAAAGCGCACGGCGGTGCCGGCGGCGACGTTCAGCCGCTTGCCGCGCGCGGCGGCACGGTCGAACTCCAGGCCGGGATTGGCCTCGGCGAAGTGGTAGTGGGAGCCGACCTGGACGGGACGGTCGGCGGCGTTGAGGACGGTGAGCCGGGTGACCTCACGGCCCTCGTTGTAGACGATCGGGTCGTCCGTGAACAGGATCTCTCCGGGAATCATGGCGCGCCCCCGTCAGACGATCGGGTCGTGGACGGTGACGAGTTTGGTGCCGTCCGGGAAGGTCGCCTCGACCTGGACGTCGTGGATCATCTCGGCAATGCCGTCCATGACGTCGTCCCTGGTGAGCAACTTGCGTCCGGAGGACATGAGTTCGGCGACGGTACGGCCGTCACGCGCACCTTCGAGGATGTGCGACGTGATGAGCGCGACCGCCTCGGGGTGGTTCAGCCTGAGGCCACGGGCCCGGCGCTTCTCGGCGACGTCGGCCGCCACATGGATCAGCAGCCTCTCTTGCTCGTGCGGGGTCAGTTGCACGTCCCACCTCACAGTCCTCGCTCCGGACCGTGCGGGGTCCGGTTGCCGCAGCCCCGGGGCAGCGTCCCTGATGGCGTGGATCGGCAGGCTAGTTGGAGCGAGTTTCGAGCAAGTTAACCAAGCTGTGATCGAGTCCGAGGCCCGGCGCACGCGCAGACCGCCGCGCGATCCGTCGTCCACAGCCGGTTCCGGCCGCGCCGCCGGCCGGCAGCGCGCCGAAGGAGCACGCGCGGACCACGGAACCGTCGCGGAGCGCGACCTCGCGCCGCTCGCCTGAACGGCATCCCGCATCGAGCGGGGCGGGATGCCCGGTCGCGCGTCCGGTCAGGCGGGACCGGTCCCCCGGTGCTCGGCGGCGATCCCGAAGCGCTGACGCTCCCGGGGAGCGGCCGCGGCCTCGCGGACCGCGGAGACCGAGCTGATCACCTGCTCCTCGTCGGGGCCGTCGAGCCCGTCGAGCCGCTCCAGGTCCGCGGCGGAGACGAGGGCGACGAGGGGCTTGCCGTGCCGGGTCACGACGACGCGCTCACCGCCGTACACCACGCGGTTGATCAGGTCGGCAAGTTCAGCCCTGGCTTGCGTCACCGGAATCTCGTAGGCCATACCCCCATCATAACGTCACGTACGTCCTGTACATTTTTTACAGAGACACCTTGTCGCGAGGAGGGGGTACACCATGACCCGACCGTCCGCCCGCCATGTCCTGCCGGAGTTCACCGAACGCACGGGCTTCGGGCAACGGACGCTGGATCCGTACGCGAAGCTGCTGGAGGAACGGATCGTCCTGCTGGGGTCACCGATCGACGACACCTCGGCCAACGACGTGATCGCGCAGTTCATGCACCTGGAACACGCGGCACCGGACCGGGCGATCTCGCTGTACATCAACTCCCCCGGCGGCTCGTTCAGCGCGATGACCGCCGTCTACGACACCATGCGCTACGTCAGCTGCGACGTGGAGACGTTCTGCATGGGCCGGGCCGGGGCGTCCGCCGCGGTGCTGCTGGCCGCGGGCACGCCGGGCAGGCGGCACGCGCTGCCGGGCGCCCGGGTGACGATCACCCAGCCGGCGCTTCCCGGGCCGATCGAGGCCCAGGTGAGCGATCTCGCCGTCGAGGCGGAGGAGCTGGCGCGCACCCGGGCCCTGCTGGAGGAGATGTTGGTCCGGCACACGGGCCGCACGCCGGAGCAGGTGACCGCGGACATCGAGCGGGAGACGGTCCTGGACGCACGGGGCGCGCTGGAGTTCGGCCTGGTGGACCGCGTCATCGACGGCCGTGACGTCCCGCCCGCCGCACCGGGCACGTCCGGCACCCCCACCCTCCCCGGCGCACCCGGCGCACCCACCGCTCCCGGCGCGAGGTGAGCCGCGGATGCTGCCGCCGGAGCTCCCGCCGCTGCCCGCCCTGACCCGGGCCGAGGGCGAGTTGATCGATCGTTACCTGGAGGTGGTCGACCTGCTCGGCCGCATCAACCCCGCGCACCACGGGGACACCTACCGCGGACTGCGCGCCGCCCAGGCGCTGGTGGGCAGGGCGACCGCGCTGCGCGACGCGCTGACGCTGATGCACCAGCGGGGCGAGGCCGAACTGCACGCGCCGACGCTCGCGCGGGCGCTGCGCGTCCTGGACGGGGAGCGCCGCACGGCGCGTGTCACCGTGCCCGCGCGCTCCGACAGTTGACCCGCCCTCGGCCGCCCCGGACGTTCCGCGCGGCGCGCGAAGCGTCCGGGGCTGAGTTCAAACGCCCCAAACGACGTACCCCCTGATGCAGTAGCGGCGAATCGTTTTCTCGGGCCTCCAGGGTTGCGCAACGCGCGTAGCACGACGGCGGGATGAAGCGCTCCGCCGCTGGTCCGGGGCCCGTCGTTCCCCTGGACGGCCGATCGAACAAACAGGCGTCCACCCGAACGGGTGAGTGGTGAGTAACAACACAAATCCACGGTTCCGTTGGGATTTTCGTTCACCTGTGAGTGAAGATCCCTGTCTGACGACAAGCCCCCGCCACAGCGGCGGGGCGGTCCGGGCGGACGCCGAGTCCTGCCGCCGCCCGGATGACCGGTCGACAGGAGTGCATCGGCAGGAGTGGAGGACCCAGGCACGACGGGTTCGCCGGAACGGTCAAGCCATGGCCGGACCGAGCAGCCCTTGGGGTGAAGCCGCATCGCGGCCGGGCAACTTCGCCAGCCCGAATCCGACAGGTCATCCTTCACAGGCGGCTGACGAAGGGTTGCGCATGACTGCGCTCAATCGTGTCCCGTCGCTGATGGTCCGGGCCGGTACGGCCTCGGCGCTCACCATCGCCGCCGTGGGCGGCTCGATCGTGGTTCCGGGCCTCTCCGCGGACGCGGCGGCCGCCACGACCGCGACGAAGGCTCTCAAGGTCGCGGCCTCCAAGAAGGGCTCGCCGTACCGGTACGGCGCCACCGGGCCGCGCAGGTTCGACTGCTCGGGGCTCACGCTGTACGCGTTCAAGAAGGCGGGCAAGAAGCTGCCCCGCACCGCGGCCCAGCAGTACAACAAGACCCACCACGTGTCGGCCCGCCACCGCAAGGCCGGAGACCTGGTGTTCTTCCACTCGGGTTCCAGCGTCTACCACGTCGGCATCTACGCCGGAAAGGGAAAGATCTGGCACGCCCCGAAGACGGGGGACGTGGTGCGGCTCCAGAAGATCTGGACGAAGAGCGTCTGGTACGGCCGGGTGAGCTGATCCGCCCGGTTCGGTGGCGGCGGCCCGGCACGCCGCCACCGCATCGGGCCCTCTCCCCGGCCGGGCGCCCGGCCCTCAAGGCTCCTGCTGCCCCGCGGCAGGCACCGGCCGGGCCGGGACGGACCACGGGAGCTCGATGCAGACCGTCTTGCCCCCCTCGGCGGTCGGACGGACGTGCAGCCGTCCGCCGCACTCGGTGGTGAGCCAGCGGACGATCACCATGCCCCGGCCGTTGTCCTGCTGGACAGCGGCCGGCAGCCGTTTGGGAAAGCGCGGATGGCTGTCGGTGACACCGACACGCAGCCGCTCGTCACGGTCGAGAGTGAGATCGACCGTGAACGTCGGGGACTGCCCGAATGTGTGCTGTACGGCGTTGGTGGCGAGTTCGGAGACGATCAGTCGGACGGTGTCGGCCATTTCGGCTTCCGCGGGCAGGCCCCACTCCACGAGGGCGCTCGCCACGAAGTTGCGGGCCGCGGAGACCGAGGCTGGATCGCTCGGCAGAGTGACGGATGCTTCCAGATGGTCTGCCATGGCGACGTCGTCCCTTCCCACGGGACCGCAGTCCGACAAGGAGCGGATTCGAGTACGGTCCCGGACTGGTGCTTCTTCGCCAGACTGCCATTACCGGGCCGGTCGCGGTGCCGATCCACCGAGATATGCATATATCTGTCGCTCGAAGCGGTGAACTCTGCGACGGCAGACCGTATTTGGGCGGCTCGGAAGGAGTAGGGAGTTTTCCCATGCAGTACGGTCCCGCCGTGCGCCGTCGGAAACTGGGCGCCGAACTGCGCGCACTGCGCGCCCGCACCGGGCTCACCAGTGGTGAGGCGGCCCGCCTGGTGGGCTGGCATCAGTCGAAGGTGAGCCGGATCGAGACCGGCGCCAGCGGAGTGAAACCGGCCGATGTGCGGCTGCTCCTGGACGCGTACGGCGTCGCCGAGGCGGAACTGCGGGAGTTGCTGCTGATACTGGCGGGCTCCCACGACGGCGGCCGGGACCACTGGTGGCACGCGTACCGTGGTGTTCTCCCGCCCACCTACCGGGATTTCATCAGTCTGGAGTCACAGGCGAGCGCGATGCGCACGCTGGAGACTTCCGTGGTCCCGGGGTTGTTGCAGACGCCCGAGTACGCCCGCGCGGTGACCCGCGCCGCGGTCGAAGGACTGGACGAGGAACGGCTGGACGCGCTGGTCGAGGTGCGGCTGGCCAGGCAGGACGTGCTGCGCGCCCATCGCCCGCTGGAGCTGACCGCGGTCCTGGACGAGGCGGTGCTGCGCCGGGAGGTCGGCGGACCCGAGGTGATGGCGCGTCAGTTGCGGCGTCTGGTGGAGGCGGGTCGGCTGCCCCAAGTGCGGCTCCAGGTCCTGCCGTTCCGGGCGGGAGCACACATTGGCATCACCGGACCTTTCGTTATCTTGTCATTTCCGAGCACTTCTGATCTGGATGTGGTTGTTCTCGACCACATGACGAGTAGCCTCTACCTCGAACGGAGAGAAGACCTCCAGGCGTACTCAGAGGCCTTCAACACCCTCAGGACACACGCCCTTTCACCCGAGGACTCATTGGATTTCATCGCCGGGATAGGTGACGACACATAAGGAGGCACCATGACTGCACTGCCTCGGAACACGGTCCCCGCCACGCAACTGCACGGCGCGATGTGGCTGCGCAGCAGCTACAGCACGGGAGCGAACAACTGCGTCGAGACGGCACGGCCCGGCCGAGGGCCGTGGGCCGGACTGCTCGCCGTACGCGACTCCAAGGATCCGGCCGGACCCGCGCTGCTCTTCTCCCCCGAGAGCTGGGCGAAATTCACGGCCACATTCCGCTAATTCCGGTCATTCCCGGTCCACTCCGGCCAACATCGGTCCGACACCGATCGGCATCACATCGGCACCGCAACGGTGTCAAAAATCCGTCATTCAGCGGCAATTGACGAACAGGCGAAACAGGGCCGTGTCACGCCGACTCATGGTCGTGTCTCGTCGATCACCCGCACCGCGTGCGCGATCTGCTCCTCGGTGAGGTCCGCGCGCGCGGTGAGCCGAAGCCGCGAGATCCCGTCGGGCACGGAAGGAGGACGGAAGCAGCCCACCACGACACCCGCCGCCCGGCAGTCGGCCGCCCACTGCACGGCCTGCTCCGGGGACGGTGCCCGCACGGAGACGACCGCGGCGTCCGGACGTACCGCCTCCAGGCCCGCGGCCGTCAGGCGCGCGTGCAGTTCGCCCGCCACCGTGCGGGCCCGTGCCGCGCGCTCGGGCTCGCGGCGCAGCAGCCGCAGGGCAGAAAGGGCCGCGCCCACCGCCGCGGGGGCGAGACCGGTGTCGAAGATGAACGTCCGCGCCGCGTTGACCAGATGGTCGATCACCCGGGCCGGGCCGAGCACGGCACCGCCCTGACTGCCCAGCGACTTGGACAGGGTGACCGTCGCCACGACGTCGTCGGTACCCGCGAGCCCGGCCGCGTACGGGGCTCCCCGGCCGCCGTCGCCCAGCACGCCGAGCCCGTGCGCGTCGTCGACGACCAGTCCGGCGCCGTGCTCCCGGCAGACCCGGGCGAGCGCGGCCAGCGGTGCGGCGTCGCCGTCGACCGAGAAGACCGTGTCGGAGACGGCCACCGCCGGCCCCTCGTGGGTCCGCAGCGCCTTGCGCACGGCGTCCGGGTCCGCGTGCGCGACGACCTGGGTGCCGCCCCGGGCCAGTCGGCAGCCGTCGATCAGCGAGGCGTGGTTGCCCGCGTCCGAGACGATCAGCGAGCCGTGCGGCGCCAGGGCCGAGACGGCCCCGAGGTTGGCGGCGTAGCCGGAGGAGAAGACCAGGGCCGCCTCGAAGCCGCAGAAGGCGGCCAGTTCCCGTTCGAGTTCGGCGTGCAGTTCGGTGGTGCCGGTGACGAGCCGGGAGCCGGTCGCGCCGCCGCCCCAGGTCCGCGCCGCGCGCGCCGCGCCCTCGGTGACCTCGGGATGGCGGGCCAGGCCGAGGTAGTCGTTGCTCGCGAGGTCGAGGAGCGGCGAGCCGGCCGGGCGCGGGCGCAGGGTCCGTACGAGTCCGGCCCGGCCGCGCAGATCCGCCTGCTCGTCGATCCAGCCGAACGCCATGGGTCCTCCGGGGATTTTGTAGGCAGTGGACAGACCCTAGCCGGACGGCCGTCGGGCCAGGATGTGGCAATCCACACACCGTGAAGTGTCTCTGTTGTGTGAAGTCACCTTGGCCCCGAGCAGGTCCTTACGACAGGATCGGCTCTCATGGACCTGCTGAACACGCTGGTGGAGAAGGGGCTTCGGCGCGAGCTGCCGAGCCGTGAGGAAGCACTCGCCGTACTGGCCACCTCCGACGACGAACTGCTCGATGTGGTGGCCGCCGCCGGCAAGGTGCGTCGGCAGTGGTTCGGCCGACGGGTGAAACTCAACTACCTCGTCAACCTGAAGTCCGGACTGTGTCCGGAGGACTGCTCCTACTGCTCGCAGCGGCTGGGCTCGACGGCCGGGATCCTCAAGTACACCTGGCTCAAGCCGGACGAGGCCTCCCAGGCCGCGGCGGCCGGACTGGCCGGCGGCGCCAAGCGGGTCTGCCTGGTGGCCAGCGGGCGCGGTCCGACCGACCGGGACGTGGAGCGGGTCTCGGACACCATCAAGGCCATCAAGGCCGAGAACGAGGGCGTGGAGGTGTGCGCCTGTCTCGGCCTGCTCTCCGACGGCCAGGCGGAGCGGCTGCGCGCGGCGGGTGCGGACGCGTACAACCACAACCTCAACACGTCCGAGGAGACGTACGCGGACATCACCACCACGCACACCTACGCCGACCGGGTGGACACCGTGCAGAAGGCCCACGCGGCCGGCCTTTCGGCGTGCTCGGGGCTGATCGCGGGCATGGGCGAGAGCGACGAGGACCTGGTCGACGTGGTCTTCTCGCTGCGCGAGCTCGACCCCGACTCCGTTCCGGTGAACTTCCTGATCCCGTTCGAGGGCACCCCGCTGGCCAAGGAGTGGAACCTCACCCCGCAGCGCTGTTTGCGGATCCTGGCGATGGTGCGGTTCGTGTGCCCGGACGTCGAGGTGCGGATCGCGGGCGGCCGCGAGGTGCATCTCCGTACGATGCAGCCGCTCGCCCTGCACCTGGCCAACTCGATCTTCCTCGGGGACTACCTCACCAGTGAGGGCCAGGCGGGCAAGGCCGACCTGGAGATGATCGCCGACGCCGGGTTCGAGGTGGAGGGCGCCGACCAGGTGACACTGCCCGAGCACCGGTCCGGCGGCTGCCACGACGGCGAGAGCGGCGGCTGCCACGACGACGGCGACACCGGCTGCCACGGCGGCGCCGGCGTCTGCGGCTCCGCCCCCGCGGCCGCCGCCCCCGCCCCGCGGGTCGACGAGCCGCGCCCGGACCTCGTCGCCGTACGCCGCCGGGGAGCCGGTACGGACCTCGCGCCCAATGCCTGACCTGAACGTGCCCGAACTGCTCGAACTGGACCGACGCCACGTCTGGCACCCCTACGGCCCGATGCCGGGCCGCCAGGAGCCGCTGGTCGTGGCGTCGGCGAGCGGAGTGCGGCTGACCCTCGCCGACGGTTCGGGCGAACTGGTCGACGGCATGTCGTCCTGGTGGTCGGCGATCCACGGCTACAACCACCCGGTGCTGAACGAGGCCGCGCGCGAGCAGCTGTCGCGGATGAGCCATGTGATGTTCGGCGGGCTCACCCACGAGCCCGCCGTACGGCTGGCGAAGCTCCTGGTCGACATCACCCCGGCCGGCCTGGAGCATGTCTTCCTCGCCGACTCCGGTTCGGTGTCGGTCGAGGTCGCGGTGAAGATGTGCCTCCAGTACTGGCGTTCGCTGGGCCGCCCCGCGAAACGGCGGCTGCTGACCTGGCGGGGCGGCTACCACGGTGACACCTGGCAGCCGATGTCGGTGTGCGATCCCGAGGGCGGGATGCACGAGCTCTGGAGCGGTGTGCTGCCGCGTCAGGTCTTCACGGACGCCCCGCCCGCGGAGTACGACGAGTCCTACGCCGAACTGCTGCGCGCGGCCGTCGCCGAACACGCGGACGACCTGGCCGCGGTGATCGTCGAGCCGGTGGTGCAGGGCGCGGGCGGTATGCGGTTCCACTCCCCCGCCTATCTGCGGGTGCTGCGCGAGGCGTGCGACGCGCACGACGTCCTGCTGGTCTTCGACGAGATCGCGACCGGATTCGGCCGTACGGGCGCACTGTTCGCGGCGGAGCACGCGGCGGTGACGCCGGACGTGATGTGCGTGGGCAAGGCACTGACCGGCGGTTACCTGACCATGGCGGCGACGCTGTGCACCACCCGGGTGGCCGACGGCATCTCGCGCGGCGAGGTACCGGTGCTGGCGCACGGCCCCACGTTCATGGGCAACCCCCTGGCGGCGGCCGTGGCCTGCGCCTCGGTCGAGCTGCTGCTCGGCCAGGACTGGCGGGCCGAGGTCGGCCGGATCGAGGCGGGGCTGCGCAAGGGGCTGGAGCCGGCCTCCGCGCTGTCCGGGGTGAAGGACGTACGCGTCCTCGGAGCCATCGGGGTCGTCCAGCTCGACCGTCCGGTGGACATGGCGGCGGCCACCTCGGCCGCGGTGCGCGAGGGCGTGTGGCTGCGCCCGTTCCGCGACCTGGTCTACACGATGCCGCCGTACGTCACCGATGACGCGGACGTGGCACGGATCGCGCGCGCGGTGTGCGCCGCGGCGCGGGAGGGATGACACATGCCGGTACTGGTGATCACGGGGACGGGCACGGAGGTCGGCAAGACCGTCACCACGGCGGCGGTCGCCGCTGCGGCGCTCGCCGCCGGCCGCTCGGTGGCCGTGCTGAAGGCCGCCCAGACGGGCGTGCGGCCCGACGAGCCGGGCGACGCCGAGGAGGTCGTACGGCTGGCCGGTGTGCTGACGGCGGGCGAACTCGCCCGCTATCCGGAGCCGCTGGCGCCCGGCACGGCGGCCCGGCGGGCCGGGCTGGCACCGGTACGTCCGCAGGACGTGGCGGAGGCGGCCCAGAAGCTGGCCACGGAACACGACCTGGTGCTCGTCGAGGGCGCCGGCGGGCTGCTCGTACGGTTCGACGAAGCGGGCGGGACGCTGGCGGACGTGGCACGGCTGCTGCGCGCCCCGGTGCTGGTGGTGGCCTCGGCGGGCCTGGGCACGCTGAACACGACCGAACTGACGGCACGTGAACTGCGCCTGCGTGAGATCGAGTTGCTGGGTGTGGTGATCGGCAG
Organism: Streptomyces sp. NPDC107559; assembly: GCF_055657365.1. NCBI lineage: Bacteria > Bacillati > Actinomycetota > Actinomycetes > Kitasatosporales > Streptomycetaceae > Streptomyces > Streptomyces sp. NPDC107559. Next base: position 101,008 of record NZ_JBVKBD010000014.1, read on the forward strand.
CTGGCCCGAATCGCCCGATCTCGCGTCCCGTTGCAATGTGGCGGACCTGCCGGTCGTCTCGGGCGCACCGCTGCTCGGGGCGTTGCCCGCGGGTGCCGGGGCGCTCGCACCCGCCGACTTCCGCCGGGTGGCGCCGGGTTGGCTGGCGCCACGCCTGGACGGCAGCTGGGACGCGGAGGCGTTCCGCACGCGGGAGGCGGACGGCAACGACGGCTGAGGACGGGCGGAGGCGGCCGGTCGCGGCGCGGGCCGAGGTCGGGTCCGGCCCCGGGGGCTGTCGCGTTGTCGCGTGGTACGAGCAGGTCCGGGACTTCATCGCCTGAGGCCGGTGCGGGACGCGGCCGTCCGTCCGCGCGGATCGGCGCGGACGGGGGTGCGAAGGGGCTCCGCGGGGGACAATCCCCCCGTAGGGCCCCGTCCTGCCCGGGAGGTCGCCATGCCCGCACGGCCCGTCGTCAACTCCGGCCAGGTGGCCGGGGATCCCGTCCACCACCCGCTGTTCGCCCGCTACTACGCCCGCGTGAGCGTCACCGCCGAGACCAGGTTCGGCATGGGCCGCCTGCGGGAACGGCTGCTCGCCGGGCTGTCGGGGCGGGTGATCGAGATCGGCGCCGGCAACGGGCTGAACTTCGCCCACTATCCGCGCACCGTCTCCGAGGTCGTCGCCATCGAACCCGAGCGGCTGCTGCGGCACGCGGCGATGGAGGCGGCGCTGCGCTGCGAGGTCCCGGTGGACGTCGTACCGGGCGCGGCGGAGGCGCTGCCGGTCAAGAGCGAGGCCTTCGACGCGGTCGTCCTCAGCCTGGTGCTGTGCAGTGTGCGCGATGTGGAGCGGGCGCTGGCCGAGGCGAGGCGGGTCCTGCGGCCCGGCGGCCAGGTGCGGTTCTTCGAGCACGGCAGGGGCGGCGGCCCGGTGATGACGGCCACCCAGCGCCTGCTGGACCGTACGGTGTGGCCGCGGCTGGCCGGTGGCTGCCATCTGGCCCGGGACCCGGTCGGCGCGCTGCGTGACGCCGGGTTCCTGATCGGTCCCTACCGGAGCCTGGCGCTGCCGGAGAAGGGACCCCGGCTGCCCACCTCGTTCTGTGCGCTGGGCACGGCCTGGCGCCCTGGACCGGCGGGCTGACAGCGGGCTTCAGAGCTGCCTCAGGCGCTCCACTGCCGCAGTTCGCGCGCGATGTCGTCGACGGAGGCCTCTCCGCTCTTCACCAGGCGGGCCAGATCACGTACCCGCTCCGGCGTGGTGACCACCTTGAGGCCGCTGGCGACGAGGTAACCGTAGGCGACCGCGGACGCGAACAGCGCGTTGGAACGCTCCAGCGCCGGTATGTGGATGAGGAGTTGGAGCAGCGCCGCGCCCCGCGCGTGGGGGCTGTCGTAGACGGGGACGTCGAAGATCTCGGCCCGATGGCGGGCGACCGCGGCGACGAGAGCGCCCCAGTCGGTGACCCGGGCATCGCCCGGTGTCCGCTGTTCGGCGAGCATGAGCAGCCAGGCCAGGTCGATCCTGAGGTCGGACAACGGATCAGCCGCGGCCTTCGGTCCGGCGGTCGCCGTCCGTGCTCAAGTCCTCGGCGAAGACGGCCTCGTACTGCTTCATGAAGTCCGCGGCGGCCTCCACGAAGGCGTGGCCCGCCTCTCCGGTGTCCTGTCTGACCAGTTCCTCGATATAGCGGTTGACACTCACGCCACGGGCCAGGGCGCGTTCACGCGCCGCGCGGGCGGTGCCCTCGTCCACGCGTACGTTCAGCTGGGTCTTCGCCATGTCTCGACGCTAGCGCCGGAACGCTAGCACCGGCAAGTGCCGCCGCGTTCGCCGCGCTTCGTCCGGCCCCACTCCCGGCCTCGGCCGACCCTCGCCCCTCACGGGCCCGCTCGCGTCCCATTCGCGTCCTACTCACGCCCTGCCTGCGTCCCACTCAGGCCCTGCCTGCGTCCCGCTCGTGCCCCGCCTGCGTCGCGCTCGCGTCCCGTCGTGGTGGGTAGAGCATGCCCCTTACATCGGTATCGGTCGCCCGACCTCCGGCGGAGAGCGCCTCGGTCCCAGGGGGGATACCGGCTGTGGGGCGGGTCACACTACGCTCGGCCGGGACTAGGAGTCGGCACGTCCACGCGAGCGAGGAGGCAGCCTTGTCCACACCTGCTGCGGAGCACGCCCCCGGCCGGGCACCGGCCGGCGGGGTCGCGGCCCGCGCCCGCGGTCTGACCAAGGCGTACGGCTCGGGCGAGACATCGGTGCTCGCCCTGGACTCGGTCGACGTCGACATCGCACGCGGCCGCTTCACCGCGGTGATGGGCCCCTCGGGTTCGGGGAAGTCCACGCTGATGCACTGTCTGGCGGGGCTCGACACCGTTTCGGCCGGACAGGTGTGGCTCGGCGACACCGAGATCACCGGGCTCAAGGACCGCGAGCTGACCCGGCTGCGCCGGGACCGGATCGGTTTCATGTTCCAGTCGTTCAACCTCATCCCGACGCTGAACGCGGCCGAGAACATCACCCTGCCCATGGACATCGCGGGCCAGAAGCCCGACCCGAAGTGGCTGGACCAGGTCATCGACACGCTCGGTCTGCGCGACCGGCTCCGGCACCGGCCAGCCCAGCTCTCCGGGGGTCAGCAGCAGCGCGTCGCCTGCGCCCGCGCGCTCGCCTCCCGGCCGGAACTGATCTTCGCCGACGAGCCGACCGGCAACCTGGACTCGCGCGCGGGCCTGGAGGTGCTCGGCTTCCTGCGCGAGGCCGTCGACGACCTCGGCCAGACGGTCGTCATGGTCACCCACGACCCGGGCGCCGCCGCCCACTCCGACCTGGTGCTCTTCCTCGCGGACGGGCGGATCGTGGACGAGATGGAACGGCCCACCGCGGAGGCCGTGCTCGAGCGGATGCGCCTGTTCACCACCGCCGGAGCCGGAGCGGGAGCCAGCGTGGGCGCCGGCGCCACGGCAGCGTCCGCGTCCGCGGTGCCCGCCGCGCCCCCGAGTCCGGGCGGCGCAGGCGATCCCGGTGCCCCCGGCCGTCCCGGCGGGGAGGACTGAGCCGGTGCTGAAGACGACCCTGAGGAGTTTCCTCGCGCACAAGGGGCGGCTGCTGCTGTCCGCCCTGGCGGTCGTCCTGTCCGTCGCCTTCGTCGCGGGCAGCCTGATCTTCTCCGACACCGTCACCCGTACCTTCGACCGGCTGTTCGCGTCCACCTCCGCCGATGTGACGATCGAGGCGAAGCAGGACCTCAAGTCGGCCGTGCCGACCGGTGCGGTGCAGACGGTGCCCGCCGCGCTCGCGGACCGGGTGACCACGGTCGACGGCGTCGCGGCCGTCCACCCCGACGTGAGCGTCGAGAACATCACGGTCGTCGACAGCAGGAACGAGTCGGTCGGACCGACCACCGGCGCTCCCACCATCGCCAACGACTGGAACCCGACCGACCGAAGCCCGGTGAAGCTGACCTCCGGCCATGCCCCGCACGGCGCCGGCGAGGCCCTCCTCGACGCGGACACCGCGGACAAGAAGCACGTACGGATCGGCGACACGCTCACCGTGCTGGCGCAGCCCGGGACCTTCAAGGTCGAGATCGTCGGCATCGCCACCTTCACCACCACCAACCCGGGCGCGGCGCTGGTCTTCCTGGACCCCGCCGTGGCCCGGACCGAGCTGCTGGGCGCCGCCGACCGCGTCACGAGCATCTCGCTGGACGCGGCGCCGGGGGTGAGCGACACCGAGCTCAAGCGCCGGGTCACCGCCGCGGTCGGCACCGGCTCCTACGAGGTGCGCACCGCCGACGAGCAGGCCAAGTCGGCCGCCGCCGACCTCGGCGGATTCCTCGACGTGATCAAGTACGTCATGCTCGGATTCGCCGGGATCGCCGTGCTGGTCGGGGTGTTCCTGATCGTCAACACCTTCTCGATGCTCATCGCCCAGCGCACCCGCGAACTGGGCCTGCTGCGGGCCCTGGGCGCCGACCGGCGGCAGGTACGGCGGTCCGTGCTCACCGAGGCGGTGCTGCTCGGCCTGGTCGGCTCCACGCTGGGCCTGGCGGCCGGGATCGGGCTGGCGGCCGGACTGATCAAGCTCATGAGCGCGTTCGGCATGAACCTGAAGGCCACGGAGATGGTCGTCGGCTGGGCGACGCCGGTGGCGTCGTACGTCGTCGGTGTCGGGGTCACGTTCGTGGCCGCCTACCTCCCGGCCCGGCGGGCGGCCCGGGTGTCGCCGATGGCCGCCCTCGCGGACGCCGACATCGCCGGGGTGGGACGGCCGCTGAAGGTGCGCGCGGTGGTGGGCTCGGTGGTCGGGGCGGTCGGCGCGGCCGCGCTGGCGGGGTGCGCGACGGCGACGAAGACCGCCTCGGCCGCCTCCCTGCTGGGCCTGGGCGTCGTCCTCACCCTGGTCGCCACCGTGATCGCGGGCCCGCTGCTGGTGCGTCCGGTGATCCGGGTGCTCGGCGGGGCCTTCCCGGCCCTGTTCGGCTCCGTCGGCCGGATGAGCCAGCGCAACGCCCTGCGCAACCCCCGCCGTACCGGCGCCACCGCGTCCGCCCTGATGGTGGGTCTCGCCCTGGTCGGCGGGATGTCGGTGGCGAGCGCCTCCATGTCCCGGTCCTTCGACCAGCAGATCGACCGGACGCTGGGCGCCGACTTCGTGATCCAGAACAGCAACTACACGCCGTTCTCCCAGGAGGTCACGGACCGGGTGCGCGCCACCGAGGGCGTCGGGCTCGTCGTACGGCAGCGGTTCGCGCCGGTCGCGGTACGGCTGCCGGACGGCAAGCGGGTCGAGACGACGGCGGCGGGTTACGACGCCCAGGTGGACGAGGTCGCGCACGTGACGTACGCCGGGGGCGGCTCGGCGGCCGCGCTCGCGGACGGCGCCATGGGCATGGACGCGAAGTTCGCCGAGGAGCACGGCGTACGGCTCGGCAGTGTGGTCCCGGTCGAGTTCCCCGGCGGCCGCAGGACCGAGTTGAAGGTGGGCGCGCTCACCGACCAGGAGTCGTCCGGCGGGTTCGGTACCCAGGGCGGCCTGTTCTTCGGTCTCGGCACGGTCGAGCGGTTCGTCCCCGGCGGCCAGGACTCCGCGCTGTACGTGAACGCGGCCGCGGGCACCGGTGCCGACCGGCTGCGGCCCCGCCTGGAGAAGACGCTCGACCCGTACCCGCAGGTGCAGGTGCGCGACCAGGCCGACTACAAGAAGTTGGTGCACGACCAGATCGCCGTCCTGCTCTACCTCGTGTACGCGCTGCTCGGGCTCGCGATCGTGATCGCGGTGCTCGGTGTGGTCAACACCCTCGCCCTGTCGGTGGTGGAGCGCACCCGGGAGATCGGTCTGCTGCGTGCGATCGGGCTGGCCCGGCGGCAGCTGCGCCGGATGATCCGGCTGGAGTCGGTGGTGATCGCGGTGTTCGGGGCGGTGCTGGGACTCGCGCTGGGGCTCGTGTGGGGCGTGTGCACTCAGCAGGTGCTGGCGCTCCAGGGCATGAAGGCCCTGGCGATCCCGTGGGGCACGATCGTCGCGGTCGTGATCGGTTCGGCGGTGGTCGGCGTGGTGGCGGCCCTGCTGCCGGCCCTGCGCGCGTCCCGGATGAACGTGCTGGCGGCCATCGCGCACGAGTGACAGCGCGAGGCGGAGGGCTCGGACGGGCCGGAAGGCGCGGCGCGGACCGGAAAGCGCGGCGCGGACCAGAAGGCCCGGCGCGGACCAGAAGGCCCGGCGCGGACCGGAAGGCCCGGCGCGGACCGGAAGGCTCAGGGCGGACCGGAAGGCTCAGGGCGGGGCAGGGGGGCTGTCCGGATGATGGAATTCCCCGCTCCGCCCCACCGTCCGTGCTGCGATGACCCCATGACCGATCTACGCATACGGCCCGCGACGCCCGCCGACCTGGACACCGTGCTGGCCTTCTGGAAGACGGCCGCCGAGGGCACGAGCATCTCCGACGACCGGGACGGGGTGGAGCGGCTGGTCGCCCGCGACCCGGGGGCGCTGATCCTGGCCGAACGGGACGGCCTGCTGGTCGGCACGGTGATCGCCGGCTTCGACGGCTGGCGCTGCCATCTGTACCGGCTCGCGGTGGATCCGGAACGCCGGCGTCAGGGCATCGGCTCGGCACTGCTGGCCGCCGCCGAGGAACGCTTCGTGGAGCTCGGCGGCCGGCGTCTCGACGCGATGGTGCTGACCCGCAACGAGACCGCGCACCATGCCTGGCGGGCGGCCGGGTACACGCCCGAGGAACAGTGGCGGCGCTGGGTGAAGCCGCTCGACGACTGATCGCGTCCCTGCCCGGGGAGGGCCCTTTGCCTTTCCTTTACCATTGAGGGGCGTTCCTGTTCCTCTACCGAAAGGCGTGAGCGTCCTCCCCATGGGCGAGCCTCCCAGTACCTGCCGTCGCGCACATCCCTCCTCCCTGCCGGATCATGGGACGGAGGTGACCCGATGACCGAAGTGCTCCTCCTGCTGCTGGCGATCCTGCTCTCCGTCGTCTGCGGCGTCTTCGTGGCCGCCGAGTTCTCGCTCACCACCGTCGACCGCAACGAACTGGCGCGCGCCGCGGAGCGCGGTGAGCGCGGCGCCGCGGGCGCCCTGAAAGCCGTACGGAACCTGACGTTCCAGCTGTCCGGGGCCCAGCTCGGCATCACGGTCACCAACCTGGTGGTCGGCATGCTCGCCGAGCCGTCGATCGCCAAGCTGATCGCCGGCCCGCTGGAGTCCCTCGGCATCCCCGCCACCACCGCGAGGTCGGCCGCCCTGGTCCTGGGCACGGCCCTGTCCACGGTGGTCCTGATGGTCGTCGGCGAGCTGGTCCCCAAGAACTGGGCCATCTCCTCCCCGCTGGCCGTGGCCAAGCGGGTGGGCACCCCGCAGCGCTGGTTCAGCGCCGCCTTCCAGCCCTTCATCGCCCACCTGAACAACATGGCGAACCGCGTCGTCCGCCGCTTCGGCATCGAACCCGCCGAGGAGCTGGCCTCCGCGCGCAGCCCCCAGGAACTCGTCGCCCTCGCCCGGCACTCCGCCCGGCAGGGGGCCCTGGAGGCGGACACCGCCGAACTGTTCGTGCGCACCCTGAACCTCGCCGACCTGACCGCCGAGAACGTGATGACCCCACGCGTGCAGGTCATCGCCCTCGACTGCCAGGCGACCTGCGAGGACGTCGCGAACGCCACCCGGGCGACGGGCCTGTCCCGCTTCCCGGTGTACCGGGACAGCCTGGACGCGGTGGTCGGCATCGCGCACATCAAGGACGTGCTGTCGGTGTCCGCGGGCCACAGGCCCCGGACACCCGTCTCCACGATCATGCGCGAGCCGCTGCTCGTACCGGAGTCCCTCACCGTGAACCGGCTCCTGGACCGGCTGGGCGCGAAGCGCACCATGGCCGTGGTGATCGACGAGTACGGCGGTACGGCGGGCGTCGCGACCCTGGAGGACATCGTCGAGGAGGTCGTCGGCGAGGTCCGCGACGAACACGACCCGCACGAGACCCCCGAGCTCGCCCCGGCCGGCACCGACGGGGACGGCCGCGCCGTGTACTCGGCGGACGGCGCCGCCCGCACCGACCAGCTCGCGCGCGTCGGCCTGCGCTCGCCGGAGGGACCGTACGAGACGCTGGCCGGTCTCGTCGCGGCGGAACTCGGCCACATTCCGCAGGTCGGCGACCGGGTGGAGGTCGCCGGATGGCGCCTGGACGTCGTGGACGCGTCCGGGCACAGGGCCGCGCGCGTGCTGCTGCACGCGCCGCTCGACCACGCGGCCGACGAGAAGAGGGCGGACCGATGAGCGCCGCAGCACCGTCGAAGGGAGCGGGACGATGACCGTGGCACAGCTGCTGATCGGCCTCGCGACCCTGGTCGTGAACGCCTTCTTCGTGGGCGCGGAGTTCGCGCTGATCTCCGTGCGCCGCAGCCAGATCGAGCCGTACGCCGAACAGGGCGACCGCCGGGCCAGGAGCGTGCTGTGGGGTCTGGAGCACGTGTCCGTCCTGCTGGCGGCCGCGCAGCTCGGCATCACCCTGTGCACCCTGGTGCTCGGTGTGGTCGCCGAGCCCGCGATCGCGCATCTGCTGGAGCCGGTGTTCCACGCGCTGGGCGTCCCGCCCGGAGCGGGCCACGCGGTGTCCTTCGTGATCGCCCTGACCGTGGCGACGTATCTGCACATGCTGTTGGGCGAGATGGTGCCCAAGAACATCGCGCTCGCGGAGCCGGCGCGCAGCGCGATGCTGCTCGGCCCTCCGCTGGTGACGCTGTCGCGCGCGCTGCGTCCGGTGATCTTCACGGTCAACGCCTTCGCGAACGGTCTGCTGAAGCTGCTGCGGATCGAGACGAAGGACGAGGTCGCGGCGACCTTCTCGGACGCCGAACTCGCCCAGATCGTCAAGGACGCGGGCGAGGCCGGTCTCATCGACGACCGCGCGCAGGAGCGCCTGCACGACGCCCTGGAATTGGGCCGCAGACCCGTGCGTGATGTCTCCCTGCCGCTGGAGAGCGTCGTCTACGCGCGCGTGGGCGTCACCCCGGAGGGACTGGAGCGGCTCGCGGCAGAGTCGGGGTTCTCCCGTTTCCCGGTCGCCGACGAGGGCCGCCGGATCGTCGGCTACCTGCATGTGAAGGACGCGCTGGACGCCGCGCCCCGGGATCTGCCGTTCCGGCTGCGGGAGATGCGTCCCATCGCGCGCGTGCGGGAGAACACCCCGCTGGACGACGTGCTCACCGCGATGCGCAGCAGCCGCACCCACCTGGCGGTCGTGCTGGGCGACGACGGGCGGCTGGCGGGCCTGGTCACCATGGAGGACGTACTGCGCGAGCTGTTCGGCCAGCTGACGTGAGCGGCTCCCGCGCCGCCTCCGCGCGGAGGCGGCGCGGGCCGCGTCGGCCGTACGGGTCGACGGAGGTGGCGCGGGGGCGCGTGGACCGTACGGCCGTACGGCCGTACGGGGACGCGCGGGCCGTACGGAGGTGGCGCGGGGGCGCGTGCCGGGAGCGCAGGGGAGCGTGGAGGTTGTGAGAAGGGCGACCGACCGGCGGGTATGGACCCGGGATACCATCTCTGACGCCATGCAGACGAACCCCACTCCCCTGTACACCAGCCTCGTCGCCATCGGCGACTCCTTCACCGAGGGCATGTCGGACCGCGTGTCCGACGGCTCCTACCGCGGCTGGGCCGACCTCCTCGCGGCCCGGATGGCCGCCCGGACGCCCGACTTCAGGTATGCCAACCTCGCGGTGCGCGGCAAGCTGATCGGCCAGATCGTCGACGAGCAGGTGCCGGTCGCCGCCGCGATGGGCGCCGATGTGATCACCCTGGTCGGCGGCCTCAACGACACCCTGCGCCCCAAGTGCGACATGGGCCGGGTCCGCGGCCTGCTGACCGAGGCCGTCGAACAGCTCGCCCCGTCGTGCAAGCAGCTCGTGCTGATGCGCAGCCCGGGTCGGCAGGGGCCGGTCCTGGACCGGTTCCGGCCGCGTATGGAGGAGCTGTTCGAGTGCATCGACGGGCTCGCGGCGCTGCACGGCGCGCTGGTCGTCGACCTGTACGGGGCGCCCTCGCTCGGCGACCCGCGGCTGTGGGACGTGGACCGGCTGCACCTGACGGCGGAGGGCCACCGCCGGGTCGCGGAGGCGGTCTGGCAGCGGCTCGGCCACCCGGCCGAGGACCCGGAGTGGCAGACGCCCATGCCGGCCACCGCCCCACCGGGCTGGATCGACCGGCGCGTGGCGGACGTGCGCTTCACCCGGGAGTACCTGCTGCCCTGGATAGGCCGTCGGCTGACCGGCCGCTCCTCCGGCGACGGCCTCCCGCCGAAGCGCCCCGACCTGCTGCCCTACGAGGGCCCGGCGGCGTAGGGTCTCCCGCCCCCGCGGCACCCCCGGGGTCACCGGCTCCGGGGGCCACGGGGACTCCGACGGCTCCGTGGTTCCGCTCTCGTAGGTTCCGACGAAGAAGCCCGTGGCGCTGGCCTGCACGATTCGCCAGTAGAATCCGTACACTGTTCTACCGTCGATCAGATCTGTGCAGGTCAGTGGCCATATTTCATGGTCACCAAGAGCCCTTGTCTCACAATTTCTCACACAGGGGCTTTTTGATCTCCGCCGTGGAAGGCGTCCCACGCGGTCGCCGCGGCCCTCATGTCCTCGACATCGACGTGCACGTACTTCCGCTTTGTGAAGCTCGCATTGGTGTGGCCGGCCCACGCCGCGAGGACGACGTCAGGGACGCCGTTCACCGCGAGGTAGGACAGGCACGAGTGCCTCGCGTCATAGAGCCGCACGCGCCGCATCTCCAGCTCGCCCATGAGGCGGTAGGCGTGCTCGCGCAGGTGCCGTGTGTTCCGCGGCATCCCGAGCTGGTCGACGACGACGTACCCGGAGTCGGTGTACCCCTCGCCCGCGGCCAGCTTCTCGCGGGCCTGCGCGGCGCGGAACTTCTTCAGGGCGTCCAGCACCGGGCCGGGCAGCGGCAGTACGCGCTCGCCGGCCGCCGTCTTGGCGTCCTTCTCCAGCACCTGCACGTTGCCGATCATCGTGCGGGTGTTGACCATCTCCAGCGTGGCCAGCTTCAGGTCGAGGTCAGCCCAGCGCAGGCCGACGACCTCGGCCGGCCGGAACCCCATCAGGGACAGGAGCAGCGGCGCGTACAGGCGGTCGCGCTCGATGCCCGCGATGAACCGCTGCACCTCGGCGACGGACCAGGGCTTCACCTGCGGGCGATCGCGCTTGTCGGCCTTCTTGTCGGCAAGGCTGACCCGGACGGACTGAGCGGGGCTCTCGGCGATCAGCTTGCGCACGACCGCGCGCTTCAGCGCTTCACGGAGCCGCGTGAGCACTCCCTCGGCCGTGGAGACGGCAAGCCGGGTGCCCGCTTCACCGCCCTTCCTGCGCCCGTTGGCCACGATGTCGTCGATGCAGTCCGTCACCTGGTCCTCGGTGAGTTCCTGTAGCCGGACGTGCCCGATGCGGTCGTACACGTGGACCAGGGCGAGACGGTACGTGCGGATCGTCGTCTCCTCGACGTCGCGCCTCTTGTACGCCAGCCACTGGTCAAGCCACTCCCCCAGCGTGATTGCGCTGGGGAGGATGAGCGTTCCGCTCTTCCTCTGGTGCTGGATACGGTCGCGCTCGGCCTCGACGTCCTTCTTCCTGTCCTTCGTGATGGTGAGCTGGATCCGCTTGCCGTTCTCGTCGCGACCGGCGTCCACCACAGCTCGGTAACGGACTGCACCGTTCCTGAGCGTCACCTTCTTGATTTCGGCCATATCCCCTCCCTGGTCAGTACGACAACTACTCAGCACCCTCGGGACGCGGCCCCCGCCAGATCTCGAAGCCCGTCGGCGTGCGGAGCACCCACTGCCCTTCTTCCTTGGAAAACTCGGCGGTCTGATTGCCGATGGCAGAGTTCCGGGCGGCACCTTCGAGAGCTTGGTTGTAGATCTTGCGGATCGGGTCCCTATCCCATGCAGGCCGGGAGTCGAGGCGGTAGCGAAGCAGGTCACCCTGCTCGTCCAACTCAGCCTTGGCGTGCGGCTTGTCGCCGTCGGCCCATTGCCAGGCCTCGGCTGCGGTGAGCTCTGTCCGCTCGGTCAGCTCGACCGGCTCGCTGCCATCACCCGCGGTAGGCAGTAGCAAGGCGTTCACGCTGACGCGGAGCGCTAGGGCAAGCGCAACAAGGTCGTCGGCGTCGACGCGCCGGGTGCCAGCTTCGACGCGTGAGATACCTAGCGGCGGAATGGGGCGCCCTAGGGCAACAACGCGGTCCGAAAGCTCCTTCTTACTCATGCCGCGCGCCTCGCGAACTCGGGCAATCGCAAGGCGCAGACGCTCACCGGTGGGGCCTAGGGGGTTCTTCTTCTCCTCGATCACGAGCCACAGCTTCGCATCAAAATGATGCCTTAGCAATCCCACTTGATCCCTTCGAGCCCCAGCGCTACTCTTTGATATGTCGACGCATCGAAGTGATGCGCACGACGATCGAAGGGATGCGCATGTCTGCGAGGACTTCACTCGCTCCAGCCCCTCAGGCGGGGCTGAGCGTCGACGCGGCCGACGAACTCCTGACGCCTGTACAGGTCAGCGCCTGGACGAAGCTCTCAGTCAAGGCACTGGCAAACGCCCGCAGTCGTGGGGCAGGGCCGGCGTACCTGAAGCTCGGTCACGGGAACAGCGCCCCCGTCCGGTACCGACGCCGCGACGTCGACGCGTGGATTACCGCTGGCCGCTGCGCGAAGGCCGCCTGATGGCTGGCAGGGCGGTCAAGCCGCCAACGCTCGCCGAGGTGAAGAAGTGGCCCGCGACGGTCAACGTGCCGCAGGCCGCGCTCGCCCTCGGGTGCAGCCGATCGCAGCTCTACGAACTGATCAGGCGGGGCGAGTCGCCCGTCCGGGTCCTCTCCTTCGGCAGCCGACACAAGGTGATCACTGCATCCCTCGTGGCCCTGCTCGAAGCCGCATGAAAGCGGCCCCCAGCAGGTGCGCAAACACCTGTGAGCCGGGGGCCGGAAGCACCAGCCGTCCAGTCCAGAACAGCACAACGGCGGCGCGGGCCCTACACCCGTTGCGCCGCCGTCGAAAGGAGCTTCACGTGAAGAGTACGACGGCCATCGCACCCAGCACCAGCCAGCTCGCCGAGCCGTCCGAGGTGCGCCCGCGTGTCGAGGCGGCGCCCGCCGAGCACACCGAGCAGCACCTCACCATCCGGGCCGCTGGCCTCTACATGGCGACCTCCGCCTACGACGAGGCACTCCGCACGGCGAACCCGGCGGCCACCCTCGACCGGATGTGCGCGACGGTCGCCGAGGTCATGCCGGACGTCATCAAGGCCGTGGCAGCCAAGGGCGGTGCCGAGTTCGCCGCAGCCCTGCGGGCCGCCGCCCTCGCCCCGCTCCTCGCGTGTGCGGCCATCGAGCACGCCCGCGCGGAGATGGACCCCGACTACCACTACCTCCTCGACTGGCTGATCAAGAACCTGCGTGCCGGTGCCGACCCGCGCGCCGTCAGGGAGGCCGCCGCGGAGACGCCGCAGCGGCTCCGCGACCAGCAGACCGCCGCTGCGGCCGAAGACCAGGGCCGGGCATGACCTCCCCCGCTGGCTACAGCCACCCCCGTCCGGTTGCTTCGGCGGCCGGGCGGGGCCCCGGCCCGACGGTGCACACGGTCTGCCGGCTCCGGCTCCGCGTCGACGAGCACGGCTTCGTGCAACCCCGAACGGCGGACCACCGCTCCGGCTGCTTCGACACCTACGCCCCCGGCACGACCGTAGAACTCGACTTCGGTCGGGGCAGGGTGCTCATCGGCTACGACGCGGAGTTCATCGCCGAGGCAGTGGCCAACTGCTCGGCTGTCTACCTGGTCAGCACCGCCGCCTATGGCGGGCCGCCGCACATCGAGCACGGCACCGCATACAACGCCGACGGTGTCCTGCACCTCATGCGGCTCACCATCAACCGCCTCGCTGCGCGCAGAGCCGAAGCGGCGTGCTGACCTCCCCTCACTTCCCCTGCTCCCGCCGTCGTGCGGGGGCGGGAGCACACCCCCCGGAGCGCGACGAGTGAACGACCAGCAGCAGCCGCTCACCGCAGACCCCCGAGTCGTGCGGGGCTGGCTGACGCACCTGTACGGCGGATGCCCTGGGTTCATCAGCATCTGCTCCGACAAGGACGGATGGGCCGGGCAGCGTTTCGCGACTGACGAGGCCGGCATCGAGGCGGCGGTCCAGTACGCCTCGACGCTGGACCGCCGGGTGGCGAAGGGCGTGTACGCGCAGACCACAACCCTCCTCGAACGCCCCGCGGAGGGGCGCGGCGGCGAGGAGCTGGCCTACGGCGTGAGCCACGTGTGGGCCGACGGTGACTTCGGCACGATCGGTCACAAGCCTGGCCCCGACGACCTGCCCGCACCGCCGGACGCAGACGCTGTGGCGAAGGTCGTCGCCGAGTCGGGACTGCCCGCGCCCTCGGGCTGGTCGCACACCGGCGGCGGATACAACCCGATCTGGATGCTCACCGAGAACTACCTGATCCAGAACACGGAAGACCGGGCCAGGGTGAAGGAAGTCACCCGGGGTGTTCAGGCGATCCTCGCGGCCGAGGCCTACCGGCACGGCTGGTCGTGGGACATCGAGGTCGGCAACCTCGACCGGCTAATGAAGATCCCCGGCACCATCAACCGGAAGGCAGGGCTGGAGCGTTCGGCCACGATCGGGCCTGGCACGGGCGAGGTGTTCGATCTGGCCGAGATCGCAGACCGCGTGGCCAGCCTTGTTCCCACGGCCCGTCAGTTGCTGGAGCAGGCGGCCCGCGAGAAGCAGGAGCGCAAGGCGCAGCGCACCGGCGCCGTTGTCCCGACTCCGCGGCGAGAGCGGGCGACGGGGCTGCGGAGCGGCGATGGCCCCCTCGATGTCCTCGCGGACATGCTGGAGTTCCGCGACCTCCTCGAACCCGAGGGGTGGACCTACGCCGGACAGACCGGCGGCCGGCAGAAGTGGCTGCGCCCCACCTCCGGAGGCGACGCGCCGAGCAGCGAGTACAGCCTGCTGTGCGACGACCACGTCGCCGTCAACTGGTCCGAGCGCTCTGATCTCCCTGTCGGGGCGCAGCCCCCGGGCCAGAAGCTCACGGTCGGGAGGCTGTACGCGCACCTGCACTACAGCGGGGATGCCTCTGAGGCCGCGAGCGACATCCTGCGGGCAGCGGCGGGAAGGCAGGCCCACGGCGCCGCCAGCCGGCTGCCCGCAGCAGTCCTCGCCGAGGTGGCACGCCGATGCCTGCCAAATGGTCCGCTCGACCGCGACGACGCTTCGAACCTTCGCGCACTGATCGCCGACGATCCGTGGGACGGGCCACGGGACGAACCCCCGGACGACGAGGGCGAGACCTCCGAGGGGCCCGCAGACCGGCTCCCCGATACCTTCTGGACCAGCACTCCTACCCTCGGCCAGATCCGGCAAATGGCCCAGGCTCGCCGCGCCTCGCCGGACGCTGTCCTGCACGCCGTGCTCGCCCGCACCGCGGCCATGGCCGACCCCACCGTCCGCGTCGACAGCGGCATCCAGCAGCCCGCGACGATCGGCTGGTACTGCGGACTGTTCGGCCCGTCCGGGAGCGGCAAGGGCAATGCCGAGAACACCGCCGAGGAGCTCACCCCTTTCCCGCACGTCGACCTCGCGTACATCGACATCTCCACCGGGCAAGGGCTGATCGCCGCCTACCTCGATCTCGACATCGACCCTGACGACGACTCCGGGAAGAAGAAGATCCTCGTGCAGAAGAGGAGCCGCGGCTACGCCCTCGCAACCGAGGGCAGCGTCCTCGACGCCATGGCGCAGATGTCCGCGGCAGCGACCCTCAACGGCGTGCTCTGCAAGGCATGGATGAGCGAGCGGCAAGGTACATCGAACGCCGAGGTCGAGCGGCGCAGGTCTCTCCCCAAAGGCTCCTACACCTTGTCGATGTCGCTCGGGGTGCAGGAAGAACCTGCGGCCAAGCTGCTGGAGATGGGGTCCATCGGCCTCCCGCAACGCCTCGCCTGGTCCCACGCGGCGCTCGGTCCCGACACCCCGAAGTACCGGCCGGCCACGACGGGCCCCGTCATGGTGACCGCCAGGAACGGCGAGGACACTCCCGTCACTACCTGGGTCTCCACGCTGCGCAACCTCACCATCCCGGTGCCGGAAGACGTCACGCAGGAGCTCGACGACCTGGCGCTCGCCATCTCATTCGGCCGGGGTGCCGAAGCACCGCTGGACACGCACGAGCCGCTATGGCGGGTGAAGTGCGCTGCGCTGGTCGCCCTCCTCCACGGGCGTACCGCCGTCACGGCCGACGACTGGGACATGGCCACCGTGATGTGGCAGACCTCGCGGAAGGTCCGCGACCACGTCCAGGAGGCGGCCAGGCGGCGCACGCAGGCCGATGCGGACGCCCGGCGGGCCGAGGCTGTCCTGACGGCCGCGGAGTCTCAGGCGGCGGTGTACGAGGTCGTGAACGGCGTGCACCCCTCCGTCGTGAACGTTGCCAAGCGGGCGCACCGCTACCTGACTCGCAAGGGCGAGGAGATCTCTGCGCGCGACGTCAACCGGTCGTGTGTGGCAACGAAGGACCGCGAGAAGTTCCGGGCCTCTGGCGCGACCGAATCCCTGTGGTCGGCGGCGCTCCAGTACGGGTGCGATCAGGGCTGGCTGGTGGTGCTGGCTGACGGAGCTGCGCTCACTGCGGGATCGGTCGCTCCGGAGTGACCACGGTGACAGGGGGTGCTGTCGGAATGTCGGAACGTCGGAACCAAAGTTCCGACAGTCCCTCTCTCCAGAAATGGACATTACTAGACAAAACAATCGAGTTGAGACTCACGTGACACGCGAAAGGCCAGGTCGGTTAGCGAATCCCTGTCGGAACTTCCGAGTTCCGACACCCCAGTTCCGACACCACGGAAAGTCACGTCGCCGCGCAGTTGCGCGCCCACCACATTCCCAACCAGAACTGAGGACCCCGTGAGTGAGACCGTCTCGCACGTCGAACAGCAGGTGCAGGCCCGCATCGCCGCGGCCCGAGCCCGCGTCCAGGCAGCCGCACAGCGCCGTGCCGAACTCTCCGCAGCCCGCCGCCGCGGCCTCGCCGCACGACACGCGAACAAGCTCCGCAACCTCGCCGAAGCCGAACGCCGCCAGAACGCCGAACGCAAGGACGACGACCGCCCGCCCTCGGGCGCTGCGCCGCGGGCGGGCTGACGTCCGGCGCCTGTGCGGTTGGTGTGGTGGCGGGTTGGTCCGGATGTCGGGCTTGGTGCGGTGGCCGGTTGGTGCGCGAAGGGAGTGGCTGATGGCAAGGGTTCGAAGGCTGGGCGGGTGGGTGTTGGGGGTGCGGTCGGAGTTGTTGGACTCGGCGGGGCTGGGGCTGTTGGCGACAGCGGCGTTCACGTGGTCGATGACGGCGGGGTTCGTGGCGGCTGGTGTGGCGGTGCTCGGCTTCAACTGGCGTCTTGAGCAGGGCAGCGAGTGAACGGGTGTCGGGGCCCGCGGCCGAAGCTGGCGTTGGGGGTGCCTGAGTTCGCGCTCGTGGCGGGGGCGGAGGTGCGGTGCCGCTCGGATCCGGAGGCGTATTTCCAGGATGCGGTGCGGCCGGCGGCAGCACGGCTGCTGTGTGCGGGGTGCGTACACCTCGAGGCGTGCCGCGACTTCGCGGTGGCGCGGCCGTCGCTGTGGGGGGTGTGGGGCGGTACGACGCGGCTGGAGCGGGTGACCCTGCGGCGGCGGTTGGCAGCCCCGTAGCGGGGCGCTGAAGGGGCCGCATGGAGCGGCCTCGACCTAGGTGGACCAACGGTTCCGGGCGGACGTGTACCCACCCGGTTACCGGTAGATCGGATCAAGGAGTAACGAGGAGCGGCATGAACATCACCGAGGAGCAGGTGCAGCAGGCCGAGGCGAAGGCGAAGGCCGCCGAGGAGGAGCGGGACATTGCGGAGCGCGGGCTGGAGTCGTCGCCGTACAGCGACGTCGCGGCCATGAAGCACAGCGAGGCCTCCCGTCTGGCTGCGCAGATGCGGGCGAACGCGCGGGAGCTGCGCCTGGCGTGGGAGCAGCAGGTCGAGGAGGAGCGGCGGCGGGCGTCGCGGCCGGAGTTGGAGAAGGCTGCGGCGGCGGAGATCCGCGAGGCCGGCCGTGAGATGGACGGGCGGATGAAGGCGCTCGTCGAGGCTTTGGCGGCGGCGCAGGCTGCGTTGATGGTGCTGGCGGATGCGGGGGTCTCGTACAACGAGGGCCTGGCGGCGCATGTGCAGGTGTTTGCGGGGGCTGGGCTGGACTTCGGCGGGGGTGAGAGCGGGGGCGAGCGGAGCATCCTCGGCATCGACCGGCTGAAGGTGAAGGGCCGGGAGTTCCATCCGATCGATCCGGGTTCGCTGGCGTCGTGGATTTTGCAGCGGGTCGCCGAGGCCCGGCTGTCGCCGAATCACTACCTGGCGCTGGAGCTGGAGTGGTTGCGGCGCTCTGTCGAGGACGCTCAGCCGGAGTTGAAGCAGAGGGTGCCCCTGCCGCCGGCGAAGAAGTTTCCGGAGCTGCCGCGGCTGCGGATGCCCAGCTTCGACTGATCAGTGACAACAGCGAGTTCAGAGGAGGAGACAGCATGATCGTGGTAACGACAGAGGATCTCGGGCAGGCCGAGCGTGAGGCCGAGCTGGCGCAGCGTGCGCTGCGGGAGGCCGAGCGGGAGTACGCCACCAACCGGGCGTCGACGACGGCCTACGCGAAGCACCAGGACGCCATCACGGCGGCGGACCAGGCGCAGGTGCGGGTGCGGGTGCTGCGGGAGGACTGGGAGCAGCAGCAGGCGGTCCGGGACGCGCGTGTGGCTGCGGGCGAGGCGGCTGCGCGGGAGGTGGCCGGGGAGGTCGCGGGTCTCGCTGCGTCCCGTGCGGCGGCCGTGGATGCGGTCGTTGAGGCGGTGGCGGCGATGCGGGCGGCGTTGGGGGCGATCGGTGACCACGATCGTCGGGTGCGTGCGCTGTCGGCGTCGCTGTCGGGTCGGGGGCTGCTGTGCCACGAGGACGAGGCGACGGGGGCCGGCCGGGACGGGAGCGCGCGGGTCGACGGGTCGCTGTGGCCGCTCACGGATGGTGGCGGTGTCCTCGTGCAGCTGCTCGCCGAGGCGGTGACGGAGGGGTGGCCGCGGCATCCGCTGTCGCGGGTCTCGGTGCCTCCGTATGGGGGTGTGACGGCGGCGCGGGGCCGAGATGAGGTGCTTGCGCTGGTGCGGGCGAAGCGGGGCCGCTGAGCGGCACGGCGAGGGCGGCGTCCGGTTCTTCCTGCGGGGAGGGTCGGGCGCCGTTGTTTGTTTGGTTCCTGTAATTCAGTGCCGGAGTTTTTGCATGAATCTGCCTACTCGGCCGTAAAATCTTTGGAGGAGGTGGACAGGAATGGACAGTCTTGGACGCGAGGATCTTCCGCCGCGGATGCGGGCGGCGGTGCTGCTGGCGATGGGCCGGCCGACGGAGGAGATCGGGCCGGAGATCGGGGTCAGCGGGCGGACGGTGCGCCGGTGGAGGGCTCGGCCGGAGATGCGGGCCGACATCCGCCGGGTGCGGCTGCGCCTGCTGGACGCGGCCGTGAGCACGCGGCCCGGTGGGGGCATCCGGTGAGCCGGCGGAAGGGCGGCGGCCGGCGCAGGCAGCAGCGTGCGCGGCGTCCTGGGGATGTGTATCTCCGATTCGAGGGCGGACCTTCGGACGGGATGCTGGTCAGGGTGCCGGGCTGCACCTCGGCCGAGTACCAGCGCATCACGGAGCTGACGGCCGCGGGACTGTTCTCCGACCCGCTGGTCATGCGGTTCGTGCGGGCGCTCGCGGCGGTGGTCGGCCACGACATCGACAACGCCCCGGTGCCCTGGACCGACGTGGATACGGTGCTGTTCCTGCGCTGGCTGAACGTCGTGCCGGCCTCCGAGTGGACGGCGCTCGATGATTTCGAGCTGGCCTACGTGACGGGGGGCGGCTCGTGAGCGACGACGTTCGGATCACAGTCACCGTCAACAACCAGACGGCGCAGGGCTTCCGGGATATCAACGGCCGTATCCGGGATATGAACGGCCGGTTCGCGACGGCGGCCGGGGACATGCGGCGCTCCGGGTCGGTGATGTCGAACTCCCTGCTCGACGTGAAGGCGTCGCTGCTGTCCCTCGCGCCGGCTGCGGTGCCGGTGGCGGCAGCGCTGGCGCCGATCGCGGTGCAGGCGGGCGCGGCCGGGCTGTCCCTCGGGGCGTTCGGTGTGGCGGCGAAGGCGCAGGTCTCGAACCTGGCGGACGCGGCGAAGGCGCATGACAAGTTCAGCGATGCGGTTCGGCAGTATGGGCGTGGGTCGAAGCAGGCGGCCGCCGCGGCGTTGGCACAGCAGCAGGCGCTGGACGGGATGCCCGAGGCGACGCAGCGGGCGGCCGCGGGCTGGCAGAACCTGCGCGAGGCGTCGTCGGCCTGGTCCGATTCGATGGCGAAGTTCACCATGGCGCCGGTGGAGAAGTCGTTCGCGGTGCTCGGTGCGGCGCTGCCGAAGCTGTCGCCCATGGTCGAGGGCGCATCGAAGCAGCTGGACCGGTTCATGGACGCGGTCGGCGGCGGGGTCAACACTGCCGCGTTCGACACCCTGTCGAGCAAGGTTGCCGACTTCTCCAACAACGCGCTGAAGGGGGCCACAGACAAGGCCATCCACCTGATGCGCGTCATGTCCGAGGGCAACGCCTCGGGCCCGATCGCGAGCTTCTTCGAGTATGCGCGGCAGCAGGGCCCGGCGGTGAAGGAGCTGCTGACCAGCGTCTCCGAGGCCGTGTCGAACCTGATGCAGGGGGCGGCGCAGGCGGGCCCGGGGCTGCTCACCCTGGTCAACTCCATGGCGAAGCTGGTGGCCAGCGTCCCGCCGGAGCTGATCGGCAACCTGATGCAGGTGTATGCCGCGTTCAAGCTGATCAAGTTGACGGGTGCAGGGGTCGGCGCGATGGCTGGCGGCTTCGCGAACCTGGCCAGCCGGGTAACGGCGCTGCGCACGGCAGCAGTCGCGGCGGGTGGCGGTATCGCTGGCATGAACGCGGCGCTCAGCGGCCTGTCCACCGGCGGTAAGGCGGCGCTGGCGCTGGGTGTGGTCGGCGGGCTGGCGCTGGCCATGCACAAGCTGACGGACACCGGGGCGACCGTTGAGGTCGACAAGCTGGCGACGAGCCTGAACACCCTGGCGTCGTCGGGCAGGGTGACGGGTGAGCTGTCGGCGCACATGGACGACATGGCCGCGAGCATCGCGATGGTGTCGAAGTCGTCGTCGGATAACAAGCTGCTGACGATGGTCAGCGACTTCGGCAGCTGGATCGGGATCGCGACCGGGCCCGGCATCTCCGAGGCCAAAGAAAACGTCGCCGCCTGGGACAAGGTCATGGCGGACAACGTCCGCTCGGGCAACACCAAGGAGGCGGCGGCCCAGTACGAGATCCTCCGCAAGGCGTGGATTGCGGGCGGCGGTGATCTGAAGGAGTTGGACGAGGCCACCACCGGCTACAAGGGCGCCATCGCCGACGCCAAGTACGAGCAGGAGTTGGCCGCGCAGTCGATGGGCCTGTTCGGGTCGGCTGCGCAGGCGGCGCAGGAGAAGTTGGCGGCGCAGAAGACCGCGGCGGACGGACTGCGGCAGAGCATCTTTGCGCTGGCCGAGGCGCATCAGTCGGCGTTCGACTCGGAGACGAAGTTCGAGTCGGCGATCGACGCCGTCGGCAAGGCGCTGAAGGACAACGGCAAGACGCTCGACATCCACACGGATGCCGGCCGTGCGAACCGGGACACCCTTTCGCAGTTGGCGGCATCGACGAGGGAGGCCGCGGCGCAGGCCCGGCAGAACACGGGCACGTGGGAGGCGTCGAACGAGGTCTTCAAGCGGGGGCGCGAGCAGTTCATCGCCGGCGCGAAGGACATGGGTCAGACCACGGCGGCGGCGAAGGCCCTGGCCGACGAGATGATCGGTATCCCGCCTAGCAAGGCGATGACGATCAAGATGAACAAGGAGGACGCGCAGGCCGGGCTGGAGGCGTTCAACACTGCGGTGGGAAAGACTCCGGGCGCGAAGTCGGTGACGCTGAAGACGCTCTCGCAGGGGGCGGAGGCGACGCTGGAGGCGTTCGGGCTGAAGGTTCAGCACCTGAAGGACGGCTCCGTGAAGGTCACGGCGCGGACGGGTACGGCGCTGGCTGCGGTGCAGAACGTGTCCGGGGCGCTGGCGCACCTCGACGGGAAGACCGCCACAACCTACGTCGTCACGAAGTACAAGATCCAGGGGAAGCCGGGTGGCCCGGCGTCCGGTACCTATCTGGGTTCTACGGCGGGCCGGTCGGCGTTCGGCAACATCTACCGCGGCCGCTCATATGCGGACGGCGGCATGGAGGACCACGTCGCGCAGATCGCGCAGCCGACGTACCGGATGTGGGCGGAGCCGGAGACGGGCGGCGAGGCGTACATCCCGCTGAGCCCGGCGAAGCGGCCTCGCTCGCGTGCGATTGCTGAGGAGACGGTGGGGATCCTCGGCGGCGAGGTGGAGTGGTTCGCGAAGGGCGGCATGTCCGATGCGATGAAGTCGGCGCGCTCGTCGCTGCGGGGCCAGATGTCGATCAGTGCACTCGGCCGGTCCGCCGGCTACTCCCGGACGTCGATGGAGAAGTCGCTCGGCGCGCCGTCGGACCTGAACAGTCTCGTGTCTGCGCTGAACACGCTGAAGTCGGAAGCGAGGGCGGCAACGTCGGGCAGGACGGAGTCGGGTCTGGTGCGGACGCTGGACTCGGTGGGCCGCAAGCTGATCGGGCAGGAGAAGGCTCTCACCAAGGTCAACGACGCGCTCGCCAAGGCGAAGGACAAGCTCACCGACCTGAAGAACAGCGCGGCGCAGCTCTCCAGCAGCGTGAAGAGCGGCGTCCTCTCCGCGGCCAACATCACGCGCGGCGCATCCGGGACGAACGTCACCGCGGGCTCGATCGTGCAGGGCCTCACCGACAGCCGGGACAAGAGCACGGCGTTCGCGGGCGCGCTGAAGGGACTGAAGGGCAAGGGCCTCGCTGGGGCGCTGATCCAGCAGATCGCCGAGGCAGGGATCGAGGGCGGCGGGCTGGAGACCGCAGGCGCGCTGATGTCCGCAGGCTCGGGCGACATCGCCGCGATCAACAGTCTTCAGTCGCAGATCAGCTCTGCTGCTGGGACTGCTGGCGCGGCGACGAGCGATGCGGTGTACGGGGCGGCGATCAAGGCGCAGACCGCGGCCACGTCGAAGCTCCAGGCCTCGCAGGACCGGCTGGAGCGGACCATGGCCAGCCTCGCCAAGACCATGGAGCGCGCCGTGTCCCGGGCGATCGGGAAGAAGGCCGCCGGCGGGATCGTTGGCGGCGCGGCGGCGGGCGGGATCCGCTCGAACCTCACATGGGTGGGCGAGCAGGGACCGGAGCTGCTCGATCTCCCGGCCGGGTCGCGGGTGTGGTCGCACGCGGACTCGCAGCGGAAGGCGTCGGCTCCGTGGGCGTCGATGCTCAACGGCCCCCGCCGAGACTCGTCGTCCGGTAGCGGCTCAACTGGGCGTGGCCCGCAGCCGGTCACGGTCGTGCTGGAAGTCCGGGCCGGCGATACCAACGCCTACAGCAAACTTCTGGTCGAAGAGCTCCGGAAGTACGTGCGCATCACCGGCGGCGACGTACAGCAGTCCCTGGGTTCGCGACGCAGGTAGGTTGCCAGGCTCGCCCGCCCTCGACCGTCCGAGGTATGAGGGCGGGCGGCCGTCTGCTGGGGTCGGACCGGATCGGCGGCGCTGCCCAGGCGCCTCGCCGTTCTACGGCTGCTGCGCCGCCTCAGACGCGGCTTTGTCGGTCTCCTCATCGAACTTCTTGCGGTTCTCCTCGCTGACCCTGTTCAGGGCCTCCATGTAGCGATCGACGGACCCGTCCTCGGGCAGACCCTTGCATTCGGCCGGCTCGGGATCGTTGTCCGTCTCCGGGTCGAAGTCGGCCGGCCGGGCGGCAATGGCCTTGGCCCACCCGTCGACGCAGGCGGCGCGGGCCGCGGCCTGGTCGACCGTCTTGGTCACCGTCGGGGCGGGCTTCGCGGGCTTGTCGTCGGCGCTGCTACTACAGCCAGCTGCGAGGGCGGCGAGGGCGAGCAGGGCAGCTGAGGCGGTTCTGCGGGTGTGCATGGGTCCCCCTGAGGTTCTGGCACTGAGACGGCATCATGCGCGCCGCAGGCGGGCCACGAAGCCGGTTTCTCCCTGTTGTGACCCGGACGATTGCCGAATCGGTAGGGCCAGCCCGTATCGTGCGCCGATGCTGCTCTACCACTTCACCGAGGCCGACCATTGGCCGGACATCTTGGCGGCCTGCGAGATCCGTGCGACCTGGCCCCAGGACCCTGACGATTTGCCGGATCTCGTGCGGACCGTCCACTTGACCGCCAGCCCGGATCCAGCATCGCTCCCCGGGAACCACGCGGCCAGGCCCATACGCATCGCCATCGAGGTTCCCGACGCCGAGGCCTTGCAGTGGAAGCCGTGGGCCCGCAAGCACCTACCGCCGGGCGCCTACGCGACGTTGACCTCGACTCGGTTCGGCGGGGACCCGGAACTCTGGTACGTCGTCGAGCGGGCGCTGCCTGCTGCCGAGTGGGTCGAGGCGGTCGATCTCACCGCGCGAGTCCCGCTCTGGCCACCCGCTGCGGTGACGGCTGCAACCGCCTAGGGAATCGGGCGGGCCCTCCCCGACCTGGTTCAGTCAGGCGCAGGGGAGCCCGCCCGCCCTCAATAGATGGGGTGCTGAGGACGGGCGGGCGAACGTGGGACGGCCGCTCCCCTCGGGGGAGGAGGAGCGGCCGTCAACTCCGGTGCCGGCCTCTTCGGCCGTCGCCGACACCGGAGGTCTACAGGCGGGTGCCGATGGCGATGCTGTCGCTGCCCGCCGCGGTGAGGACGGCTTGGGCGATGATTCGCACGCGCTCCTCGTCGAGGTCCGCCACTGTGCCGAGCGACACGTGCCCGATCCCGACCATGGACAGCACCAGCCCCAGGAACCGGCGCTGCGCCTCGTCGAGGGGCAGGGTGTACAGCTTCCCCATCAGTCCCTCCCATTCGCATGTCGGCCGCCGGTCCTTCTCGACGACGAGCGCCTTGCGGACCTGCGGGACGGCGAGGATGGTGCGCTCGCTTGCCAGGGCCTGCGCCGCCGCCCGGTACCGGGATCCCCTCGCCGCACGGACCAGCTGTTCGCCCAGCGTCTCCAGGTCCTCGCCGAAGTCGGCGCGGGCCTCGGTCTCAGGTTCCGTGGTCGTCATGCTGATGCCTCCGTTGTGGGCAGTCGGAGTCCGCCGGGGCCGCACGCAGCGCCCAGGACGGCGGGGTCGGTGAGTTGGCCGGATCCGTCGGGCCGCGACAGCCAGAAGCGTCCGCAGGCCTGCCAGCCCGTAGGCGGACAGTGCAGAGGGGTACCGGCGGGGTGGACGCGGACGGCGCGGATGTCGGCCAGCTCCTCGGCGGCGGCCGGCGGGAGCAGCCACCACACCGTGTCCAGGGACGGGTCGGCGAGGACCGGGCCGCGCTGCTGCTCGCCGATGCGGTTCAGCAGCTGCATCCCGGTGACGAGCCGCATCTCGCCGGCCAGCCAGTGGTCCCCGCCGCGGATGGGGGCGAGGGCTTCGCAGCTCCATGCCTCGCGCACGGAGTCCGGGTGCGCGGAGCAGTCGGCGAGCCACGCGTCCCCAGCCTCGTACAGTTCGGCGAATCGCATCCGAGGGGCCATGACCAGCAAGTTAGGGACGAGCGAGAATCACTGGCCGGTCTGATTCGCGAATATTTGCCCAGAGGATCGGCTGATTCGCGGTGATGCTCACGCGAGGTCGGAGACCTGAGCGCGCGCCCTCGCAATCAGGCGCCGGGCGTGCGTCCCGTACACCGCCGCGTCCTCGAGCGCGTCCCATACCCGTCGGTACACGGCGACGGTGTCGGCGTCGTCGAGCCACAGCTCGGCGTGCCAGTCCTCGACGATCGCGAGCCGGTCGTCGTACAGCCAGAACGCGTTGGCCGGCGGGACCCGCAGCTGCGCGCCGAGGGGCACGATGCCCAACCGGACGGTGTCCAGGCCGATGACAGACATCAGCCGGTCCATCTGCGCGGCAAGGACTTCACGGGGCGCTACAGCGGTGTGCAGGGCCGCCTCCCACAGCAGGATGTCGAACACCCGGCCCGGCTCCCACAGGAGTCCCTGGCGGCGCACGCGCGCCCGCACGGCGTCCTCGACATCCTTGGGAGACTGCTGGAGCTCGGCGAACCGGGTGAAGACGTGCCGGGCGTAGTCCGGGGTCTGGAGCATCCCGACGACCATGGAGCCCTGCCACGCCCGGAGTTCGGTGGACCGCTCGTACTCGATTGTGAGGACGTCCTGTACGGGCCGGTGCCCGGCTCGCAGTTGGCGGCGCCAGGACCGAGTGTGCGACTCCAGGCCTTGGAGTCGAGCCGTGAGTTCTGCGGCCGTCTCAGGGGCGCCTACGGCCGCAGCCCACGCGGTGACGTCGTCGGCGGTGGCGGTTTGACGGCCGGTCTCCAGCTTCGAGACCTTGGCCTGCGGCCACTCCAGCAGGCCCGCCAGATCGCGTTGGGTGCGCTGGCCGCGCAGCTCACGGAGCCGGCGGCCGAGCGCCTCGCGGGCCTGTTGGAAGTCCGTTGCCACAGCAGGGAAGCTACCCGCTGAACTGGTCGTATGGCAGGGAGAAGTGCCACGCAGCCTCGCGGGCCTGCGCGTAGCGGAGCACCTCGACGGGGTTGGTGATCAGCTCGACGCTGGTCATGACGTCTTCCTCGTCGAAGCCCAGCAGGGCGACCACGCGCGCGTCGAAGAGCCAGAAGTCCTCTCGGGGGAGACCGAGTTCGTCGGCCCGGCCGCGGGGCAGGACGCGGATGGTCTCGCCGACGGCGGTGTTACGGCGGGCGTTGTCGAGGAGGTAGCGCTGCCCGAGGGTCGGGGGCTCGTCGAGGATCCGTACCCGCTCGAACCGCTTACCGGCCGCAGTCTGCTCGCGCCGGTTGGTGCACCACGGGTCGTCCAGGTCCCAGCTGACGGGCTCACCTGCGGCGAACTGGCGGTAGGTGTCGGTGACCTCGTCCTCGGCGTACCGGCGGCGGGTCTCCAGCCTCCAGGCGGAGTGCCGGAGGGTGGTGAACATGCTGCCGAACTCGGCGAAGGTGATGGGTTGGGGCACGTGGATGGGCTCCTTCGGGCCGAAGTTTGCCAGGAGTTCGCGGGGCACGGTCACCGCGGCCTCGCCGGCTGCGAGGTCGAGCTGGGCGACCTCGGCGGGGTCGGTGACCGGGTCGCCCTGCACGACGTATGTGTCTGTGCCGGGCTCGGTGTAGAGGGTGGGGCAACCGTCGTTGCCGGAGTTGGTGCCGACTTTCCACAGGCGCCTGGTCATGGCGTGTGTCCCTTCGGTGAGGTGAAGTTGGCGCGCACCGTAGCCGCCGGACGGCCGACCGCGACAGGGCGCCAGAAAGTGGAGAGCGAAGCCCCCAGACGGCCTTGTGTGGTCGTGCTGGGGGCTGTGCTCGGAGTGGTCGGGCTGATCCGGTCAGACGTCCTTGGGGCAGGGCGCCTCGTTGCCGTTGGTGTCGTGGTGCACGGACTTGAGCTCGACGCCGGGTCGGGCTGGGGTGATGACGAGGTGGCCGCCGCAGGCGCATGCCTCGACGACGGTGGCGAAGTCGGTCACGGGGTCCTCCCGATAGCTGGGTACTGTCACCCCCTATAGCTCCGGGCGAGCGCTGAGACAGTACGGAATCTCAACTTTTCTTCGCGGGTCATCGACCTGCACGGAGCCTTGCCGGGGGCTGGCGTCCGGAGGATCTCCGGGATGCTGGGATCGGGTGATCGGGGCACGCTGATGTCATGGCCTCTGCAAGACCTGTGATCGTGTACCCGCCCGACGAAGACGGCGGTCGGCGGGTGCGCGCCGATGGGGAGATCCTCGGCCGCGCCTTCGGGCTGCGCGACGTCGCCGAGTTTCTGCGCCGGGCGGGGATCGAGGAGGCGGACGAGACGTTCGTCGAGTCATCCCCTCTGATCGAGTGGCGGGGCAACGGGGCGGGCACCTGGGAGCGCTGACCTGGCGAACGCGCTGCACTGTCTGACCGCGGAAAACGGGTATGCCTGAGCGCGCCCGCTGCTTACCGTTCCGTTCATGAACGACGTCATGCCTGAGGGCGAGGCGGTACGCCTCTTCACTGTGCCGATCACTGAGGAACTCGCCCAGTCGGCCGCCGCGATCCTGGCACGGTTCCGGGAGCTTGTGGACTGCGCCCTGCGTGTGAAGGACGTGGAGGCATTCGATCAGAGCACGACCTCCCTGTTCCGCAGGGAATGCGCCGAGATCGAGGCACTCGCAGAACCTCTCCGTGGCGAACGGAGCCGCCTTCATGGCCTGCTTCTCGAGACCGCGGACCTCACGAAGGACAACGCTCTCGACCATGTGCGCGCCTTGGAGCACGACATCCTGATGGAGCCGCCGCCGGTGTGGTCGCCGCTCACGCTCTGCCGCGTCGTACTTGAGGGCGTCCTGTTCTCCGAGTACCTCTTCGATCCCACGATCAGTCTGAACAAGCGTCTCGCCCGGCTCGCCGGCGTATGGATGACCGATGCCAACCACACCTTGAAGCTCGCCGAGTTCCTGGAACCCGAGGACCAGGCGGGTGCCGCTGACCTGGTCGCCTACGTCCAGGACTGCTTGCAGAAGTGTCAGGCCATCGAGCGGCATAACACGCAGGGCAAGCTGATCGGCTACACCATCGGCGGCGAGTCGGCGCCTATGGACCTGAACATCACCGAGCGCGCTGCGTCAGCGATGCCGTCCTGGCTCCCGGCGCCGTACCGGTTGCCCTCCGGCGCCGCGCACAGTCGCCCCTGGACGATCGGCCGCGCCAAGGACTTGGCTGGTGGAGAGGGCCTCGTGGGGGAAGCGGCCACCGTGATGGCCGCGGTCATGGTGGCCATGGGAGCGATGGAGACCGTCGTCCGGGTCTTCGGTGCCTTCTTCGGAGTGGACGTAGAAGAAGAACTGACGGCCATGGAGGAGGAACGGACGGCGTTCCTGTACCAGGCCATCGGGATCGCTCACGCGCAGTAGAGGATTGTGGCCCGGCGCTTGCCGCCGGGCCGTCGGCTGGCATCAGCGCGTGCCCTGAGGAACTAGCGGCACCGTCTACTTGCTTTGCCGCTTGGGGCGGTCGAGGAGCAGGACGTGAACAGCAGCAGTGATCATGAAGGCCCATACCGAGATAGGGAAAAGGGCGTTCACCTCCGGTTTCACCACAGCGAAACCGCACACGATCGCGCTGCCCAAGGAGTACACGGCGGCAACCCAGGCGGGAACGACGCGACGCCTCCACGCCACCGCGAACGGCAGGAACGCCAAGACGGACAGGCTGACGAACGGCACCACGGCCCACACCCAGCGCTGCCATGGAGCGTGGAACATGCGGGGCCGCGCCGCGTAGGTCAAGTGGGCATTCGCTGTGGGCTCCCCCTGCGTGTACATGGCGCACAGGATGGCCTACGGATGCGCACACGGACCCCGCTTTTGAGAATTCCGCCCCCAACCGGTCATCGCATTGACCTCAGGACCTGCCTGCGTACAGTTCACGGACTCGCTCCCCGACGGCGTCATAGGCTGCCTTCTGCGCCCGCGCCATCGGAAGCACATCGGGTATGCCTGCGCTCCCGACAGGCCTCATCAACGCCGTTTCGGCTGTCTCGTTGATGACGTCCTCGACGAGTTGTCGGATGCGGTCGTCAAGGATGAACCCGACCTCCGCAGCCACAGCCAGTTCGGCGCCCTTCATGTCTCGCTGCGCCGCTATGAACTCCGGCTCCGCAAAGTCGGGCTGTGTGGCAAGGGCCCACATCCGGTGGTTGAGCACACTGTTGGCCTGCTCGCAGAAGGCGCGAAGCAGCTGGTTGACCTCGATCAGGTGTTGTAGTTCGAATGCTTCACGGCGCTGTCGCAGCGCGTCGGCGGCGTCCTCGGCCCGGTCCTTGCGCTGCCGTCGATAGGTGAGCCAGCCGCTCAGTTGCGTCGCTAGGCCCCCGAGAAAGAAGGCCGCGATCCCCCACCAGAACTTCCACCCCTCCATGTCGCGGAGTGTATGGCCAGCCACCTACGGCACGGGGAGGGAAGCAAAAAGGGGAGCCCGGCAGCCCATATGCCGGCCTCCAGGCTCCCTCCAGAGGCTGCCTCCCCCGCCTCCCTGACTGGCCATTTCCGCAGGTCATGTACAGGGAGGCGACGCAGGGAGACGGGTAGGGAGAACTCCCCAAGATCCGGATGCCTCCCTACTCATCATCGACGGCTTCGGCATCCTCGGCGAGGCGCTCCAGGACCGCGTCATGGACCCGGTCGCGGCCGACCACCATCACACCGTTGGACTTGTACTGCTGCGCCCCGTAGGGCTCCAGCGCCTTCTTCAGGTCGGTCGGCCCCCAACTGCGGTACGCGTCCGGGTTCTTCGCGGCGAGCCGGTGCAGGACCTCCTGTACGAGGACGCGCGGCTCGTCGCCGAGGACCGCGGCCGTGTCGGCGAGCGGGTCGGCCGGCTCGAACGTCGGCGCATCCACCGGGCCGGTCCCGTCGTACAGGCCCATAGCCCGCTCGACCACGGGCGTGACCTCGTCGACTCCCTTCTCAGCGTCCCGCTCCACGTAGTACGAGCGGATCACCTCGAACGGCTTCGCGGTGAAGCCGTAGGTCACGGCGGTACCGATGTCCTGGCCGGGCACCAGCTCGGTCGCGCGGATGCCAGCCTTGTACTTGCCGGAGCCGAGCAGGCCGTCGTTGGCGACCTGGTCGCCGACCGCGAACGCCACACGATGCGACGTGTTGCGGGTGACATCCCGAGGAATGCTGTCCGCGGTCGGGGACACGGTCACCCAGATCAGGGTGATGCCTACCTTGCGAGCCTTCTTCATCACGCGAATGGCCAGCTCAGCAGCCTCTTTGCCGTAGTCCTTGTCCATGAACAGCTCGTGGCACTCGTCGAAGACGACAACCCGGGGCCGCATCCGTGCGTCCCTCAGCGCCATCTCGCGGGTCAGCTTGGGCGACTCGCCGCCCAGCTCCTCCAGCAGCTTGCCCCGCTCGGTGACTTCGCTGGTCAGCGTGCGCAGGCGGTCCAGGGCGGCCTTCAGCTGCTCCTTGTCGTCGCCCTTGACCAGCGTCCGCAGCCGCGGGCGGAGCGGGTCGTAGTCGACGTTCGCCGCCATCACGTACACCTCGGCCTCGACCAGCGGGTCGAGGATCGCGCCCAGCAGCAGGGCCACGACGATGGACGTCTTGCCGGAGCCCATGATGCCGCCGACGATCCAGTTCTTCGCCATGAGCTGGCCGATGATGGGCTCGCCCCGCTGAGAGATGGCAACGGGAACGCCCTTGAAGTAGTCGGTGACGCCCTCCTTCAGCAGCGGCCACGGCGGCACCTTGCCGGACAGAGAGCCCTGGTCAGCCACCCGCAGGTCGAGGACACCGGGCTGATTGGGCGGCTCGGTCGGCCACACCTCGACCGGCTTCCTGAGCAGGTTGTGCGCCAGGACGTTCTTCTTCCCGTTGACCATCTCGACGGTGACGCCGAGCGGCAGCTGCAACTGCGTGTGCCAGCCGTTCCCGGAGCGGGTCGTCGGTTGCACCCACCGCGGCTGCCATCCCTCCTTGATGGCCTTGTTCAGCGGGGCGATGCCCAGGCTGCCCAGGGCTCGCAGGATGGCGCCCTCGTCCGGCACGGCGCCCTGCTCGCCCTCGACGACGGGCAGCGCCCAGGACGGGGCGGTGTGCTGGTTCCGGCCGGCCGCCCACGCGCCGCCGAGGGCCAGCCACGGCAGCGTGTACAGCAGCGGATCCCAGACCACGGACACCAGCCAGGCGACCACGCCGATGAACTCGACGACCGCCCGCAGCGGCACGAGGATGTCGTGCGCGTCGTGGTTCGCCCAGGCCATGATCAAGCCCAGCATCAGCAGCAGCCCGGAGCCTGCGACCGCCGAGGTGAACAGGGCTTTGGGCGCGTTCAACGCCAGTTGCAGCAGCTCCATCCGCCGCTTCTGCCGGGCCGCCCGGTACGAGCTGATGCGCTGCTCCCACTCGCGCACGAGTTCCTCGTTCCCGCCGGCCTCGGCGATGCGCATCATCCGTTCGTACCGGGCCGTTGTGCGGCCGTCCCACGTCCGCCGGGCGAGGATGCGGGTACCGCCCCAGAGGTAGGAGCCATGCCGGACGGTGAACCGGTAGGCCGGGTTGCTGCGGGTCTCGACGACGACGCGGCGCAGCGAGTCGATACGGACCCGGAGGCGCGGGGCGGCCGACTCCTTGGCCGGCTGCTCGGCGGTCGGCGTCTCGGGTGCGAACTTCAGCAGGGGCACCTGCGGGTTGACGTGCCCGTTTACGCGCTCCGGGGCGGTCTCGGTCATGCTGGTCATCTCCGGTTACTCGATGGGTGATCAGGGGCCCGGGGCGGCCGGCTGCTTGGCGGTAGGACGGCCGCCCCGGGGCGTAGCTACTGCTTCTTGCCGCGGGCGTCCTCGCGGGCCTGCGCGGCCTCGCGGATGGCGTCCACCCGGCGTTCGAGGCGGCCGGTGGCCTTGCCCTTCTTCTCGCGGCGGGTGATGCGGGCGCCGAGCACGACGACTCGGACGAGCTCGCCGACGCTGTGCGGGTCCTGGCTGGTCGCGGCCATGGTCACTTCCCGTTCTTCTCGTGCTTGCCGGCGGCGGCCTGCGCGGCGGAGCGGCTGCCGTAGCTGCCGCCCGGTCGTCCGCAGGAGCAGGTCCAGGTGTACGAACCTCGGCCGGTGCCGCTGACGTAGGCGCGATGCATGTGGTCCTCCTGGTAGTGGGCCGGGCTGTCCGGCCCCACCGCGCCCGCCGGAGTAAGAGGCACGTTGTTCCTCTTGCTCTGGCGGGACGGAAGGGCAGGTCAGCGACCCTTTCGCAGGTCGCGCCACATGTCCCGGAGGACGAGCACGACAATCGCGGCGACACCGCCGAGGATGGCCAGGGCGAGCGACGCGAACGCCACGCCGACACCGCCCACGCACACCGCGCAGGCAATCCCGAGCCACTCGCCAGCGCTGCGCCCGGACTTGTGCTCATGCCCACAGGCGGGCGGCGGGACGGTCTGCTGCTGGGCAGTCGCGGCCCTGGCCAGCTCGACGGCAGCGAGGGCCAGTTGCACGGCAACGGTGTCCGTCTCGGCGGCCCGCACGGCGGCCTCTGCCTTGTTGAGCGGGGTCGGCTCGGTCATCGCGTCCACCTCCCGCCGGGCAGGTGCGGGCGGGCGAGGGTGCCGAGGGCGAAGGCGACGGTGACCGGCTGGACGACCGCGGCGAGGACCGCCGTCGGGGCGGCGACCGGGAGGCCGAACAGCAGCCACAGCAGGCCGAGGACGGCACCGACGATGAGCGGCTTCATGACTGGGCCCCCCGGGGGACGAGCGCCACGCTGACCACTTCTCGGCGCAACTCGGCAGCGTCGCGGCGAGACAGACCGAACTCGTCGCGGAGCTGCTCGATGGTCACCGGCCGGTTCGTTGAGGCGACCAGCTCGCGGTTCAGCTTGGAGGCCCTGCGCCGCAGCTCGGCCGGGGTAAGCGTGATGACCTCCGTGACCACCTGCCGGGGGGTCTCGGCACCCACGGAAGTGGTCACCGCGCCGGTCACCTCGTCGCCCGGGGTACCCGCCAGCGTGTACCCCTCTGGCTGGGGATCGGGTGACCGCTCCTCTCCCGACCCGGTGACCGACTTCAGGTCCTCGGGGTCGGGCCAATCGGCGTAGCCGTTGGTCGTGCCGGACGGCATGTACTGCTGCCGGGAGTGGTCGAACACGAACGTCTTCTCGGGCTCGGGGCGCGCCACCATTGGCAGCAGACGGACGCCGGCCGGGACGATCAGTGGGCGCGGTGCGGGCGGCAGCTCCTTCCGCTCCTCGGGGACCTGCTCGATGGCCACCTCGACGGTGTGTTCCCACGGCGAGGCAAGGTCGATCGTGGCCAGGGATGCAGCGTGGCGGCGGGCGGCAAGCAGGTCGAGCAGCTTCGCCCGCTGCTCTGCGCTCGCACCGGCCTGCGCCTTGCCCACCGCGACGGACAGCCGGCGGGCGACCCGGGCGCGGCCGCGGGCATCCGGCGCCATGTCGGCGAGCTTCGCGGCCAGGCCCACGGCCTTCACCGTCCACCGGTCCCGGGTGATCTGCTCCGCGGTACGGTCCCGCGTCGCGAGACCGAGGTAGGACAGCAGCCGCTCACGGCCTTCACGGGCAAGCAGGGCGGGCAGCGAGTTGGAGTCGGCGCCCGGCTCGGTGTGGCGGAGCTCGATCCCCATGGCGAGGTGCCAGAGCAGCGCGGCCATGACCGGGCCAACGACCGACCGCACGGTCCCGCCGACGATCCCGGACTCCGAGTAGGCGGGGATCACCTGCACTCCGGTGATGACCCAGACCAAGGTGCCGGGCGTGCCCGGCGCCTGCTGCGGACCACGGAGGTTCTGCCTGGCCATCAGCGCGCAGGCGAACAAGGCGAGTTCCGCTGCGGCGAACATCGCGCTGCGTTCGGTGGCTGAGGTCATGCCGAGGCGGTGCTCGGCGAACCGCCAGGACGTGTCCGCGCTGTACGCGGTGCACGCCATCGCGGCGAGCGAAGCGACCAGGACGGCCGCCGGGGTACGGCCCACGGCCTTACGGCCAGCCTTGGCCAGCAGGGCGGCGGTGGCCAGCAGCAGGACGGCGGCGGCCGTTGCCGGTACGGGGTAGGTCTGCGCCCACGTGATCAGGGAGTTCATTCGCCGACTCCTCGTTCGGAGGCGCGCACGACGCGGTGCGCGCACAGCTGGACGCCTTCGCGGTCACGGCGCTCGTTCGCGACGAGCAGCGCGGCCATCAAGGCCGGGACAGACGGAAGAGGCCGGGCCGACCGGCCCACCGCGCGCAGTGCGGCGTGCTCGGTCGGGCGGCGGATACGCGATGGCCGGCTCACTGGCCACCGCCGAGGATCCGGTCGAGCTGGTCGCCGACCGTCCGCAGTTCGTCGGAGAACCGGTCGAGGTCGGCGGCGAGTTCGTACAGGCTGGCGGGGCTGAGGGTGCGGCACACCAGGCTCACGGAGACGCCGATGGTGCGGCCGCCCATCTTCGGGTTGCCGCCCTCGGTCGCGAACGGGGACTGCACGAGTTCGGCGACGCTGATCTCTTCGCCGCGGAAGACGAGGTGCACGCCGGGCCCGGTGTGGATGATGTCGGCCCGCATCGTGCCGGGGTTGTGGTCGGCGTGCCCGACACACCACGACGGTTCGGGCAGGGTGACCGGTCCGTGGTCGATGGTGGGCAAGGTGATCGTGCGGGGCTCGGTGCTCACTGGGCTTCACCGCCGTTGGCGATGCGGCGAAGGTCGGCGAGCTCCTGCTCGGCCGTCCGGTAGCGGAGCGGGCGCTCCGTGACGTGCTTGCGCAGGTAGGCGGCCTCCCACTCCAGGTCGTCCTTACCGGCGAGGGTGTCGCGGATGGTGAGTCGGACCAGGTGGAGGCGTTCGGAGACGGTGCTCTCGTAGCGGACCAGGTCCAAGAGGTCGTGGCCCGGGTCGGGCAGGGTCAGCAGTTCGCTGATCGCGGCGAGGATGTCGCGGACCGGCTCGGGGATCGTGGTGCCCTCGCGCAGTTGGTCGCGGACGTTCGCCGCGGCCTGGCCGTAGAGGGGTTCACGGATGTCGCTCATCGCCGGGCCCCCTTGCGGATGGCGCCGGTGACGCCGGCCTCGGTGACGCGGACGTCGATCTTGCGGCTGATGAACCCGGCGGCGATGAGTCGCCGGCCGGGGGCGGCCCGCACGATGCGGGCCGCCTCGGTCTGCTCTGTCACCGGGCACCCCCGGAGGGGTGGCCGGTCCGAGCGTGGTCGTCAAGGAGATCCGCGATCGCGCAGATACAGGCCTGCGGGTCCGGGGCCTCGGCGACGAACTGGACCACCAGGTCGTGGAAGGCGTCCCAGTCGGCGCCCCCGAGACCGGCGGCGGTACCGGCGGCCTGGTCGGCGCGCAGCTGGTCGATGATCCGGGTGGCGTCCGGGACGAGCGTCGCGGCCATCACGCGGCACCCCCTGCGAGGGCGGCGATCAGGACGACGGCGGCCTTGAACTCCGGCTTGCGCGGCTTGTACGCGGCGACGAGGCGGGCGACCTGCGCGAGCGTCCAGCGGCCGACGGTGTGGGTGCGGCGGGCGCGGCCGCCGGCGACGGTCCGCTTGGTGCGGGCGGTCGCGGCGGGGGCAAGGCCGAGGCGCTTGGCCACGGTGCGCAGGCCGTTGGCGATGCCGGCCGCGGTGTCCTTCGCGACGCCCGCGGCGATGGCCACGGTGGCGAGGGAACGGGGGCGGCGGTGGCAGCTGGAGGCGAGGCGGGTGGCGGCGGCGCGGGTGCGGAGCACGGAGCGGAGGGTGCGGCGGTTGGCGCGGCGCTCGCGGCGAGTGGAAAGATGCGTCACAGCGGATCTCCTGGTGAAGTCAGGTGCTTCCGTAAGGCCCTCGTTCGGTGCTCCAACACCGGGCGGGGGCCGCTTGCGTTGTCGACCGGTTCCCTTGCCGACACCTCCACTCTAGGGAACATCGTGTTCCATCGTCAAGCGCTTCAGACATGGACAATCGACCGCGATTGAGTAACCTCATGTTCCATGACGACTGATGGAACACTGTGTGCCATGGATAAGCGATCACTGACGCAGGTGGCTGAGCGCTTCAGGGCGGCCGAGCAGCGAGCGGAGATCCTTCGGCAAGAGCTGGCCGCGGCCATTCGGCAGGCGGACGCCGACGGGGTCGCACAGAAGGACATCTGCGAGGCGACCGGGTACACCCGCCAGCAGGTCCGGCGGATCGTGCTCGCCGGCGACACCGAGGCCGACAAGCCTGAGACGACCACCGAGCCCTAAGGGGGCGGCCGTCTCACACTCGTCTCACAGACCGGCAGATGGGTCCTGTCTAAAGCGCTGATGACCTGGGGTGCTCTGGACTGTATGGACGTACCAAAGGCGCTCTGGACGACGGGTAAACTCCGTACACGTGACTTCTGCGCCCGCCAAGCCCCGCATCCCGAACGTCCTCGCCGGACGCTACGCCTCCACCGAGCTCGCCACGCTCTGGTCGCCCGAGCAGAAGGTGAAGCTGGAGCGTCAGCTCTGGCTCGCCGTGCTCCGGGCCCAGAAGGACCTCGGGATCGAGGTGCCGGACGCCGCGATCGCCGACTACGAGCGCGTGCTCGACACCGTCGACCTCGCGTCGATCGCCGAGCGCGAGAAGGTCACCCGGCATGACGTCAAGGCCCGCATCGAGGAGTTCAACGACCTCGCCGGGCACGAGCACGTCCACAAGGGCATGACCTCCCGCGACCTCACGGAGAACGTCGAGCAGCTGCAGATCCGGCTCTCGCTGGAGCTGGTGCGCGACCGCACGGTGGCCGTCCTGGCCCGGCTGGGCAAGCTGGCGGCCGAGTACGGCGAGCTGGTCATGGCCGGTCGCTCGCACAACGTGGCCGCCCAGGCCACCACCCTCGGCAAGCGCTTCGCGACCGCCGCGGACGAGCTGCTCGTCGCCTACGCCCGGGTCGAAGAACTGCTCGGCCGCTACCCGCTGCGCGGCATCAAGGGTCCGGTCGGCACGGCCCAGGACATGCTGGACCTGCTCGGCGGCGACGCGGCGAAGCTCGCCGAACTGGAGGACCGGATCGCCCGGCACCTCGGCTTCTCGCAGGCGTTCACCTCGGTCGGCCAGGTCTACCCGCGCTCGCTGGACTACGAGGTGGTCACCGCGCTGGTGCAGCTGGCCGCCGCGCCCTCGTCGCTGGCGAAGACGATCCGGCTGATGGCCGGGCACGAGCTGGTGACCGAGGGCTTCAAGCCTGGCCAGGTCGGCTCGTCCGCGATGCCGCACAAGATGAACACCCGCTCCTGCGAACGCGTCAACGGCCTGACGGTGATCCTGCGCGGTTACGCCTCGATGACCGGTGAGCTGGCGGGCGACCAGTGGAACGAGGGCGACGTGTCCTGCTCGGTGGTGCGCCGGGTCGCGCTGCCGGACGCGTTCTTCGCGCTGGACGGCCTGCTGGAGACGTTCCTGACCGTGTTGGACGAGTTCGGCGCGTTCCCGGCGGTCGTCGCCCGGGAGCTGGACCGCTACCTGCCGTTCCTCGCCACCACCAAGGTGCTCATGGGCGCCGTGCGCGCGGGCGTGGGCCGCGAGGTCGCGCACGAGGCCATCAAGGAGAACGCGGTCGCCTCGGCGCTGGCGATGCGTGAGCAGGGCGCCGAGCGCAACGAACTCCTGGACAAGCTCGCCGCCGACGAGCGCCTCCCGCTCGACCGCGCGCAGCTCGACGCGCTGATGGCGGACAAGCTGTCCTTCACCGGCGCGGCGGCGGCCCAGGTGGGCGTCGTCGTGGGCCGGGTCGAGGAGATCGTGAAGCAGCGTCCGGAGGCGGCCGGTTACACCCCCGGAGCGATCCTCTGACTCGCTTCACCCAGGCGGAACTGGAGGCCGCCCGCGACCGTGTCGTCCCGGACGTGGTAGCGGTCGGCCTCCGTGTGCTGTTCTGCGGGATCAATCCCGGGCTGATGACCGCGGCCACGGGCCACCACTTCGCCCGCCCCGGCAACCGCTTCTGGCCGGTGCTGCATCTGTCCGGGTTCACCCCGCGCCTCATGAAGCCCGCGGAGCAGGGTGAGCTGCCGGCGTACGGGCTCGGCATCACCAACGTGGTGGCGCGGGCCACCGCGCGGGCCGACGAGCTGAGCGCCGGGGAGTACCGCGAGGGCGGGACCCTGCTGACCGCGAAGGTGACGCGGCTGCGGCCGCGCTGGCTCGCGGTCGTGGGTGTCACGGCCTACCGTGCCGCGTTCGAGGAGCGCAAGGCGCAGGTGGGGCCCCAGGAGCGGCTGATCGGTCAGACGCGCGTATGGGTGCTGCCGAATCCCAGCGGGCTGAACGCGCACTGGACGACGGCGACCATGGCGGACGAGTTCGCGCGGCTGCGCGAGGCCGCACAGGCCTGACGCGCGTGGCACACCACCGGGGTCGCCGTCCGGCGCACCCGGTCCATACGGCGCACCCGGTCCGTTCGGCGCACCCGACGCGGGCCCGGCGCGTCATGGCGGGTCCACGTCGGTGACCACGGCGATGAGCTGGTACGGCAGTTCCTTGTCCCACTGGGACACACCGAGCGCCAGCCAGCGTTCCGTCCCCGTCGGCCGCCACAGGTGCAGGTCCGGTACGTGGCCGGCGAGCAGGGCCCAGGGCTCGGGTATCTCCTCGCCGGTCATGCCCCGGTCGAAAACGCTCGCCAGGCTGAATCTCTGCGGTGCTCCCCAGCGTGCGGTCAGCCGCTCGGTCAGGCCGTCCCTGTCGTGTTCGTACTGCGCGCCCGTCTCGTCGCGTTCCGTGCCGTCGTCCTCCCAGAATTCGCCGCTGGTCTGCAACACGGCTACCAGGTAGCCGGGGCCGCTCGTGCCGGCGTCCGTCCTGCCGTGCCGCGGGTGGAGGTCCCGGGTGCACAGCAGGTCGATCGTGGTGAGGCACCGTGCGATGTCCATGGGTCCAGTAAAACGGCGACCACTGACAATTGGCGGGGTATCAGTCCTGCCGCGGGGTCAGGCATCCCTGCGGCACAGCCGCCACGCCCCGGCGAGCAGGGCGGCCGCCGCCCACAGCGCGGTCACCGCGAGTCCGGTCCACGGTCCGAGGGTGCCGTCCCAGGTGCGGTGCAGGGCCACCTGGCCGGCCTTGTCGGGCAGGAAGTCGGCGACGCCGCCGGAGACGTCTCCGACGACGAAGGAGACGATGAGCAGGAACGGGATCAGCAGGCCCATCGCCGCCACGCCGCTGCGCAGCAGGGCCGTGAGTCCCGCCGCGAACAGCGCCATCAACGCCAGGTAGACACCGCAGCCGACCGCGCCGCGGATCCACTCGGTCCAGACCGGCCCGTCGGCCTTCGTCCCCAGGACCGCCCGGCCCACCGACAGGGAAGCGACGCCGGTGACCAGCCCGACGGCGAGCGCCGACAGCCCGATCGCCGTCGCCTTGGCCGCGAACCAGTGGCCCCTGCGCGGCACCGCCGACAGCGACAGCCGCAGCGCTCCGCCCCGGAACTCGGCGGAGACGGCCGTGGTGCCGAACGCGATCGCCGCGATCTGCCCGAGGACGACACCGAAGAAGGCCGTGGCCAGGGGGTCGAAGCCGGAGTCCCCTGGATCGAGTGCGGCGAGCGCGGAGAACACGACGGTGGCGAGGACGACCGCGCCGAGACTGCCGACAAGTGACCGCAGCGTCCGGATCTTTGTCCACTCCGAGCGGAGCGCGGGTGCGAACGGCATGGTCAGGCCTCCTTGGACGGTGCGGTGAACTCGGCTTCGGATGTCGTCAGATCGAGGTAGGCCTGTTCCAGCGTGCTCTCTTCCGCGGCCAGTTCGAGGATCGGTACCCCGGCGGCGGACACCAGGCGTCCGATGTCCGCCACGTGCGCGTGCTCCACGCTCCAGCGGCCGTCCTCGTGCTCGGCGGCGTCATGACCGTGCGCGGCGAGCACCTTCCGGAGTGCGTCGGTGTCCGAGGTGCGGATGCGCACACGGGGCTGCACGTGCGCGTGGATGAGGTCCCGCACCGGGGTGTCGGCGAGCAGCCGGCCACGTCCGAGGACGACGAGGTGGTCGGCGAACGAGGCGGTCTCGGTCATGAGGTGACTGGAGACGAGGACGGTACGGCCCTGCGCCGCGAGCCGGCGCAGCAGCCCGCGGATCCAGATGATGCCTTCCGGGTCCAGACCGTTGGACGGCTCGTCCAGCAGGACCACTTCCGGATCGCCGAGCAGTGCGGCGGCGATCCCGAGCCGCTGGCGCATGCCCAGCGAGTACGTCTTCACCCTGCGCCGCGCCACTGTCGTCAGCCCGGTCTCCGCCAGCATCTCGTCGACCCGGCGCACCGGGATGCGGTTGCTCGCGGCGATGGCGCGCAGATGGTCGCGGCCGGTGCGGGACCCGTGCGCGGCCCCGGCGTCGAGCAGCGCGCCCACCCGGCGCAGGGGGTCGGTGAGCGTGGCGTAGGGGCGGCCGCCGATCGTGGCGGTTCCGGAGGTCGGCCGGTCGAGGCCGAGCGCGAGCCGCATGGTGGTGGACTTGCCCGCGCCGTTGGGGCCGAGGAAGCCGGTGACCCGGCCGGGCAGTACGCGGAAGGTGAGCTGGTCCACTGCGCGCCGGTGTCCGAACTCCTTGGTGAGGTTCTGGATGTCGATGCTGGTCATGGCAGCAGCCTGGCCGTCCGGCCGGGGCCGGGTCCTCCCCCGTGGGGGTAGAGCGTCTCCCCCGCCCGGGGGAGGTCCGTTGTCGGTGGGGGCTGCGACGATGTCGCCATGGCCCGACTGCTGCGCCCGTTCGGACGGGTGGTCACGTACACACGGTTGCTGCACCTGTTCATCGCGATCGTGTGGCCGAGCCTGTGGTTGTTCGTCGAGGAGGCGTGGTGGACCTGGGTGGCCGCGGCCGCGGTCCTCGTCCCGGTCGGGCTGGTGCCCGCGATGCGTACCGTGGAGGGGCTCCAGGCCAGGCTGCTGCTGACCGCTCACGGGCACGACGGCAAGGGCACGGGCATCGTCGTCGCGCCGTCCGTCTCCTGGGGCGACCGGGCGCGGCTCGTGGTGTGGCTGGAGACGCGGCTGCTGCTGGGCTGTGCGACCACCCTGTCCTTCGCCCGGCTCCTGCTCACGTCGGTGGACCTGGTGCTGTCGGTCGTCGGCCGCGACGTCGGGGAGGGGGCGCTGTCCTCCCTCGACGGCCGGTCCCCGTGGCACCTGCTGCTCCTGCCGCCGGTGCTGGTCGCGCTGGCGGTGACGGTGGTCGTCCCGGGCCGGGTCGTCAGCGCGCTGGCCCCCCGCCTGCTGGGCCCCTCCCCCGCCGAACGTCTCGCCGCTCTGGAGGAGCGCACCGAGCAACTCCTGGAACGCAACCGGATCGCGCGGGAGTTGCACGACTCGATAGGTCACGCCCTGACCGTGGCGGTGGTGCAGGCGGGGGCCGCCCGTGCCGCGGGGGACCCGGCGTTCACCGACCGGGCGCTCGGTGCCATCGAGGAGACGGGCCGGGCCGCCCTCGACGATCTGGAGCGGGTCCTCGGCGTCCTGCGCGAGTCGGAGCGGCCCGTCGGCAGCCGGCCGACGCTGACCGATGCCGCCCGGCTGCTCGACTCCGCGCGTGCTTCCGGGGCCGAGGTCGACGCCGAGCTCAGCGGGCCGCTCGACACGCTGCCCGGTCCCGTCTCCCGGGAGGGCTATCGCATTCTCCAGGAGGCCCTGACGAACGTGCTGCGGCACGCGGGTGCCGTACCCGTCCGGGTGCGGGTCGAGGCCGCCGGGGGCGCTCTCGCGCTGGAGGTCCGCAATCCGCTCCCGGCGGGTGCGGTGCGGTCCGGCCGGGGCAGCGGTCTGCGGGGGATACGCGAGCGGGCCGCGCTGCTCGGCGGCCGGGCGCGGACGGGCGTCGACGACGGCGACTGGCAGGTGCACGCGGAGCTGCCGCTGCACTGATCTACGCTGGCCGGGTGGCGATCACCGTTCTCCTCGTCGACGACGAACCCCTCGTACGCGCGGGTCTGCAGGCCGTCCTGGAGGCGCAGCCCGACATCGTGGTGGTCGGCGAGGCGGCGGACGGCGCGGCGGTGATCCCGCTGGTGCGGCAACTGCGGCCCGATGTCGTCGCCATGGACGTGCGCATGCCTCTGATGGACGGCATCGAGGCCACCCGCGCGGTGCTGCGGACGGTCGCGGAACCGCCGAAGATCATTGTGGTGACCACGTTCGAGAACGACGAGTACGTGTACGACGCGCTGCGCGCCGGGGCCGACGGTTTCCTGCTCAAGCGGGCCCGGCCGGCCGAGATCGTGCACGCGGTGCGGCTGGTCGCCGAGGGCGGCTCGCTGCTCTTCCCCGCGACGGTACGGCAGTTGGCCGCCGAGTACGGCGGCCGGTCCGGGAACGTGCAGGCCCGGGCGGTCCTGGAACGGGCCCGGCTGACGGAACGGGAGGCGGAGGTGCTGCGCCTGATGACCCGGGGCCTGTCCAACGGGGAGATCTCCGCCCGGCTGACGGTCGGTACGGAGACGGTGAAGTCGCATGTCAGCGCCGTACTGGCCAAGCTGGGGGCGCGGGACCGCACCCAGGCGGTGATCATGGCGTACGAGTCGGGGTTCGTGACACCGAGCTGAAACGGTACCTCCGGGGCGGGACCGGGTGCCCGGCGCTCGCCGGGCCCGTCCGCGCCGAGTACGATCCGGCCAACACGCGCACGAGCTGGGAGGACGGACGTTGGGGCGGCTGACCGGCGGGGATCCCTCGCTGTTGCGGAGGATCAACTCCGCAGTGGTGCTGCACGCGCTGCGTGCCACGGACTGCGCGACGCTGACCGAGATCACCAGGGTGACGGGACTGTCCCGGCCCACGGTCGAGGGCGTCGTCGAGGACCTCATCGTGGGCGGCCTGGTCGTCGAGACGGCCGCCGAGGAGGGTGCGACGCGGCGCCAGGGGCGGCCCGCGCGCCGGTTCCGGTTCCGTGCGGAGGCCGGTCATCTGCTGGGGCTGGAGATCGGCCCGCACCGGGTCGCCGCGCTCCTGGCCGACCTGGACGGCCGGATCATAGGGGCGCAGGCCAAGGACGTGGAGGAGACGGCTTCCGCCGACGACCGTCTGGAGCGGCTGCGCACCGCGGTCGCCGAGTTGCTGCGGCGGGCGGGGGTGCCCCGGAACTCGCTGCGCGCGGTGGGGGTGGCGACGCCCGGGATCGTCGAGGCGGACGGCACCGTACGGCTGGGCACCGCGCTGCCCGAGTGGACCGGGCTGCGGCTCGGTGAACGGCTGAGCCGTTCCTTCAAGTGTCCGGTGCTGGTCGAGAACGACGCGAACGCGGCGGCCGTCGCCGAGCACTGGAAGGGCTGCGCCAGGGAGTCGGACGACATCGTGTTCGTGCTGGCCGGGCTGAGCCCGGGAGCCGGTTCGCTGATCGGCGGGCGGCTGCACCGCGGGTTCGGCGGGGCGGCCGGCGAGATCGGCGCGCTGCATCTGCTGGGCCGGGAGGTCACTCCGGAGACGCTGCTGTCGACCACGGACGAGCCGCTGCACCCGCTGGACGAGCAGGCGGTCGCGCAGGTCTTCGCGCAGGCGCGCCAGGGCGACCAGCGGGCGCTGGCGGCCGTCGACCGGTTCATCCAGCGGCTCGTCCACGACGTCGCGGCGCTCGCTCTGGCGCTCGACCCGGAACTGGTGGTCATCGGCGGCTGGGCGGCCGGTCTGGACGGGGTGCTGGAGCCGCTGCGGCGCGAGCTGGCCCGCTACTGTCTGCGGCCGCCGAAGGTGACCCTGTCCCTGCTCGGCGAGGCGGCCGTGGCGACGGGGGCGCTGCGGCTGGCTCTGGACCATGTGGAGAAGCAGTTGTTCGCGGTGGAGGGCGCGGCGACCGCGCGGGACTGACCGACCGACGCCGGGCACGGACCGTCCTGCGGCCGGCCCGGCGGGCGGGAGCCGCGGGCGGCGCACGGACGCCGAGCCCGGCGGAGGGGCGCGGCGGACGGGCGCGGCGGACGGGCGCGCAACCGGGAGCTGACGGTTCGTCGCGGGGTGTCGTCATGGAGAACGCCGCGCGCCCCGGTGGAGTTCCGGGGCGCGGGCGGGACGTCGGTCAGGAGGCGCGCCGCTCCGGTCCGTGGTGGATCTCCACGCCCGAGGCGCCGAAGGTGAGCCGGCAGGTGTCCGCGCGGTAGGTGGCCACGGAGAGCGCGGCGACCCGGCCCCCGCCGAGGAAGCGGGTGGTGACGACGAGGACGGGGGCGCCGGGCAGCCGGTCCAGCTCCTTGGCGTCGTCGGCGCGGGCCGAGCCGAGCTCGACGGAGTTCTCCCGGCCCTCCAGCTCCAGCCGCTGCACCTCACGCAGCACGGCACGGGCGCGTGCCGTGCCGGACGGGGCGTCTATGGCGGACAGGTCGGGGACCGAGGCCCGCGGGATGTGCAGGAGTTCGGCGGCGACGGGCTGCCCCTGGCTCGTCCGGGACCGGCGC
Source organism: Streptomyces sp. NPDC107559 (assembly GCF_055657365.1). Lineage (NCBI taxonomy): Bacteria > Bacillati > Actinomycetota > Actinomycetes > Kitasatosporales > Streptomycetaceae > Streptomyces > Streptomyces sp. NPDC107559. The sequence goes on from NZ_JBVKBD010000014.1 coordinate 145,601, forward strand.
ACCGTGTGCACGGCCTCGTCCGGGCCGGTGCCCAGGACCTCGGCGACGGCCGCAGGCGGCACGTCCAGGGTGCAGTCGACGGGCTGCCAGGCGTCCTCGGCCGATCCCGGCCAGGCGTGCTGTCCGGTGCCGACGGCCACACCGACCCGGGGCGGGGCGACGGTCGTACCGACGCCGCGACGGCGCTGGAGCCGGCCCTCCAGCTCCAACTGCTCCAGGGCCTGACGGAGGGTGGCGCGGGCGACGCCGAAGCGGGCGGCGAGGTCTCGCTCGTTGGGCAGGATCTCGCCCACGGCGAACTCGGAGTCCAGTGCCTCGCTGAGTACGGTCCTGAGATGCCAGTACTTCGGTTCCGGCACCGATTCCAGCTGCGTGGTCCCCACCCTGTCCTCCGCAATCGCCGTGCTCCGGCGGCGTTTAAGCGCCCTTGTTTATTAAAGGTTGTTGCACTTCTCTGCGACGATAAGGCGGGCTCCACCCTTGGTCAATACCAATCCTCGATCCTTCCGACCCGATTTGGGCCGGTCGCCGTGGAGCGTTCACAAGGCGTTCGCACAGGGCCGCATTCGTGACATCCGAGCGAAACCCCCCGGTCAGGGGCCCGCTCACCCCACCTCCCCGTACGGCCGACCGCCGACCGCCGGGTGACGACCACAGACCGCCGGGTGACGATCCGTCCAGTGCGCGGGCCGGGCGGGCTCCGGCCGGCCACGTTCCGGAGGTCGGGCGTCCGATCCTCAACCCGGAGGCGCGCAGGGCCCGCTGAGGCCCGGGCCGGCCGGGACACGCACGGCGACGAAGGGCTACCCGCCGGTAGTAATTGCTGACAAGCTGTCTACGGCGTCCGTCAGCGAGTCCAGCCGAGGAGCACCCCCATGTCCACCACCGTCTCCTTCCCGGTCCCGTCCCCCCGGGGCCCGCAGAACGTGACCGTCTCGTACGCGCGCGTGGGCCGGGGCGAACCACTGCTCCTGCTGCACGGAATAGGACACCACCGGCAGGCCTGGGACCCCGTGGTGGACATCCTGGCCACCGAACGGGACGTGATCGCCGTGGACCTGCCCGGCTTCGGCGCGTCCCCGGGCCTGCCGGACGGCCTCACCTACGACCTGCCCACGACCAGCGCCGTGTTCGGCGCGTTCTGCGAGGCGCTGGAGCTGGACCGTCCGCATGTGGCGGGCAATTCCCTGGGCGGCCTGCTCGCCCTCGACCTGGGGCGCGAGAAGCTCGTACGGTCCGTCACGGCGCTGTCCCCCGCCGGGTTCTGGTCCGAGGCCGAACGGCGCTACGCCTTCGGTGTCCTGGTCACGATGCGGCGGATCGCCCGCCGGATGCCGCTGCCGCTGGTCGAGCGCCTGGCACGCACGGCAGCCGGCCGTACGGCGCTGACGAGCACGATCTACGCCCGCCCCGGACGCCGTTCACCCGACGCCGTGGTCGCCGAGACCCTCGCCCTGGCCCACGCCACGGGCTTCGACGCGACCCTGCGGACCGGAGCGGACGTCCAATTCACCGACGACATCCCCGGGATCCCGGTCACCGTGGCCTGGGGCACCCGGGACCTGCTGCTCGTGCGCCGCCAGGGGGTGCGCGCCAAGCAGATCATCCCCCGGGCCCGGCTGGTGCGGCTGCCCGGCTGCGGGCACTGCCCGATGAACGACGACCCGGCCCTGGTCGCCCGGGTCATCCTCGACGGAAGCCGCTGATCCCCGCGCGCGTGCGGTCGGCGCCGCCGAGCCGAGGGCGACCCCGGCGCCGACCAGGACGCTGCCCACGACCTGGGCGGCACCGTAGGAGCCGGTGCCGACGAGCGGCGCGGTGCAGGCGGCCGCGACGGGGATGAGCCCGGAGAACAGCGTGGCGCGCTCCGCGCCGATCCGCCGCATGCCCATGTACCAGCACACGAAGCCGACGACGGTGACGATCACCGCCTGGCGACGAGCAACGCCCCGTACGGGACGGCCCGTCGGGGACGGCGTCCCTCCAGGAGGGGTACGACGACGGCCACGACCACCGGCGCGCAGCCCACGAGCACCCCCACGCACTGCGCGCACCCGCCTGCCGGGGTCCGGCTGCCGATCCGTCCGGGGAGGTGCGGCTGGTCCTCGGGTACGCGCATCTGCCATCCGCCCGGATCCGCGCCGGGGTTCACCGGATGGCCCTGGCGGCCGGCGGGTGAACCGGGCCGCGCCGTCGGCCGGTTCGCGCGTCCCGGCGGCGCGGTCCGTTGTTCACTCCTGGTTTGCGTGTGCGCTGCGGCGTGCCAGTAGGTGTGGGGTGACATCGCACACCGGCCGGTTCCCGTCACTGGAGGCGCATCCATGTCACACCGTCCGTTCCCCGGTCGTCGCAGCGTGCTGCGCGGCTCGCTGGCCGCGTCGGCGGCCCTGACCGTGCCCCTCGGCCTCGGTGCCGCACCGGCGTTCGCCCGGTCCGGGCGCCCCCGGGCGGACTGGGGCGTGCAGAGCGGCGACGTGACGTCCGACTCGGGGCTGGTGTGGGTGCGTTCCGACCGCCCGGCCCGGATGACCGTCCAGACCTCCGCCACGGAGTCGTTCCGCAACCCGCACACCTGGCACGGTCCGCTGCTGGGCCCGGACACCGACTTCACCGGCACCACCCGGCTGCACGGGCTGCCCGCGGGCGAGCAGATCCACTACCGGGTGGTGCTCGCCGACCCGGACGACCCGCGCCGCACCGGCGAACCGGTCACCGGCACCTTCCGCACCGTGCCGGCCGGCCGACGGCACGGGGTGCGCTTCCTGTGGTCCGGTGACCTGGCGGGACAGGGCTGGGGCATCAACCCCGACCTCGGCGGCTACCGGATCTACGACGCCATGGCCGCGCTCGATCCGGACTTCTTCGTGTGCAGCGGCGACAACATCTACGCCGACGGCCCGATCGCGGCGACCCAGACGCTGCCCGACGACAGCACCTGGCGCAACATCACCACCCAGGAGAAGGCGAAGGTCGCCGAGACCCTGGCCGAGTTCCGCGGCAACTTCCGCTACAACCTCCTCGACGAGAACCTGCGGCGGTTCAACGCCCAGGTGCCGTCGGTCATCCAGTGGGACGACCACGAGGTGCGCAACAACTGGTACCCGGGCGAGGTGATCGCGGACTCCGACACCCGCTACACCGAGAAGAGCGTCGACACCCTGGCGGCCCGCGCCCGGCGGGCGTTCGGCGAGTACTTCCCGGTCTCGACGCTGCGGCCGGGCGCGGCGCAGGGCCGCGTCCACCGGGTCATGCGTCACGGACCGCTGCTCGACGTGTTCGTGCTGGACATGCGGACCTACCGCAACGCCAACTCGCCCGACGACCAGACCGTGGACCCCCAGGGCATCCTCGGTCGCGAACAGCTGGAATGGCTCAAGCGGGAGCTGTCGCGCTCGCGTGCGGTGTGGAAGGTCATCGCCGCTGACATGCCGATCGGGCTGGTCGTGCCCGACGCCACCGAGGGCCGGGCGAACTTCGAGGCGGTGGCGCAGGGCGACCCGGGCGCGCCGCTCGGCCGTGAGCTCCAGATCGCCGAACTGCTGCGGTACATCAAGCACCGGCGGATCACCGGCACCGTGTGGCTGACGGCCGACGTGCACCACACCTCGGCCCAGCACTACCAGCCGTCGCGGGCGGCGTTCTCCGACTTCGAGCCGTTCTGGGAGTTCGTGTCGGGCCCGCTGAACGCCGGTGCCTTCCCGGCCAGTGCGCTGGACGGCACCTTCGGTCCCGAGCGGGTGTTCGTGAAGGCGCCGACGGCGTCCAACGTCTCGCCCGCGGGCGGCTACCAGTTCTTCGGCGAGGTCGACATCGACGGCGGCAGCGGGGAACTGACGGTGCGGCTGCGCGAGCAGGACGGCACCGTGCTGTTCACCCAGGTCCTCCAGCCGGGTCGGGTCGGGCAGTAGCTCCCGGCCCCGGGCCTGTTGGGCAGGTTGTGTCCCCGCCTGCCCAACAGGCGTCGCAGGACGACGTTTTCGCAGGTCAGGCCGATTGTCAGTGGTCGCCTCTACGGTTTTCCCATGACGCGATCTTTGCAGGCCGTGGCCTATCGACGACCCTCCGTGCTGGAATCCGCCGCGGGCGGACGGCGCCTGGCGCTGGAGACGTCCGAAGGACTGACACCCGTGGGAGCCGAGGCGCATCCGCGCTTCTTCGCCGGGTTCCTGACGGCTCCGCAGGTCGCCGCGGCGGGGCTGCTGGCGGTGGCGGACGTCGCGGCCACCCGCTACTACCAGCGGCAGCTGCCCGCGTCGCTGGATCCGGTGGTGACGGGCAACGGCGACCGGCTGCGCTTTGAATCCTTCTCCGGCTGCGGCGGGGTGTACGCGCGGCTGGACGTCCTCGGGGGCGGCCTGGACGGCGGCGCGGTGGGGCACGGCACGACGAACGTGGACGTCAACAACCCGCTGCGCGAGGCCCTGTCCCGGCTCGGCGGGGACGATCCGCTGCACTTGAGCGTCGGACCGGAGGAACTCGCCGTGACCACGCTGGACGGCCCGGTCGTGGAGAAGAAGGTGCCGCTGCCCGACCGCTGGCTGCGCGGCTTCGCCGAGGCCCAGGTGGTGGCGGCCGGATTCGATCTGCGGGCCGAACTGCCCGCCGCCGAGGCGGTGCGGTTCCTGCGCGCGCTGCCCCGGGGTTCGGGCCGCGGCGGCTCGGGCGGCCCGCTGTGGGTGGTGCCCGCGGGCCGTGGGCTGCGGCCGACGACCCGCGCGGTGTCCGGCGCGGTGTGTCTGCCCGGCCCGGAGCGGCTGGTCGCACTCCAGCGGGTGCTGCGGCACGCGACGGCCCTGCGGGTGTACGGGCCGGCGATCGCCCCGGGCGGCTCCGTCGCCGCGACGGCGAGTGCCTGGGAGGCGGTCCTGCCGGGTATGCGGCTGACCCTGACGCTGTCGCCGGACGCCTCGCGCGGGTTCTCCGGGGAGGGCGGGGTCCTGGAGGCCCTGGCCACGGACGAGGCGGCGACGGACGCCGAACTCCTGTCGGTGCTGCTGGCCTGGGAGCCCCGTGTCGACGTCGCGGACCTCGCCGCCGCCTCGGGCCTGACGATGGAGCGGGTCCGGGCGGCCCTGGTCCGGCTGGGCACCTCGGGCCGCGTCGGGTACGACACCGCGGAGGCGGCCTACTTCCATCGTGAACTGCCCTACGACGCGCGGCGGGTGGAGCGCCACAACCCGAGGCTGCGATCCGCCCGGGCCCTGGTGGCGGCGGGGGCGGTCGTCCTGGACGGCGCGACCGGGACGGTGACGGCCGAGGACGGACACATACACCGGGTGCGGGACGAGGCCGGGGTGCTGACGTGCAGCTGTCAGTGGTGGGCGGCGTACCGGGGCGGGCGCGGGCCGTGCAAGCACGCGCTCGCGGTACGGATGGCGCGGCGGGGCACCGCCGCGGTGCTGAGCGGGACCGGAATCGACGGGGGTGCGCGATGAGTGGACTGACGGACGCGGTGCGGACGGGCCGGACGGCCGAGGTGGTCCGTCTGCTGGACGGCATGACGGACACCGAGCGGCGGGCGGCCTTCCCCGAGTTGAAGCAGCTCCGCAAGGAGCTGCGGCCGCGCCGCTGGGAGCCGGACGCGCTACGCGCCTACCCCGCGCTGCATCTGGCCGGCGCCGCCTGTCAGACCGGGGCGGCGGGTGTGGCGGGCTGGATCGCGGCCTCCGACCTCCAGTGGTCGTCGTCCAGGTCGGACCTGCTGCTGCACGTCCTGGGCGACCGTGACCCCGCCTGGCTCGCCGAGGTGACCCGCCGGCTGGCCGAGCGCCCGGCTGCCTCGGGTGTGCCGCACGAGCTGATGGCGGGACTGGTCCGGCTCTCGGGCCACCCGGTCCCGACCACCGAGGCCTATGTACGAGGCTGGGTGGAACGCATCGGCTCCACCTGGTACCGCGGGGACTCGGTGCTGGAGCAGTTGCGCAGGGATCCGCACCTGGCGCGGTTGGTGGCGGCACTGTTCGAGACGGACGACATCGGCAGCCGTATGCAATGGGGTGCCGCGGAGGGGCCCAACAACTGGACCGACGCGCTCGCCCTGCTGACCGTCGAGGGCGCCCTGGACCGGACGGCGACCGTCGACGCGTGCGTGGCCCGGCTCCTGCGCGGCGGTACCGCCGCCGACCACCGGGTGTTCCTGCGGTTGCTCAAGGCCCTGGCGCTCACCCGCGACGAGCAGCGGGAGCGGACGGCCGACTGGCTGGCGCTGGCCTCGAACGCGGTCTCCGTGGTGGCCGCGTACGCCCAGTCGGTGCTCGGCGCGCTGGCCGTGGAGGGCGAGCTGACCACGCGCCGGCTGTCGGAGATGTCGGCCGCCGTGCTGTTCCGTACCGAGAAGAAGCTCGTACGGGCGCAGTTGGTGCTGCTGGGGAAGGTGCTCGCCCGGGACGCCTCCTCGGCGGGTGAGCTGCTGCCCGTGGTGGCGCAGGCCTTCGGGTACGACGATCCGGATGTCCAGGAGCGGGCGCTCAAGCTCGCCGAGCGGCACCTCGGGAAGGTGACCTCGGCCGGGGTGCGTGCCGAAGTCGCCGATGCGGCGGCGGGGTTGATCCCCGTGCTGCGCACCCGGGCGGTGCGGTCGCTGGGCGCCGCGCCCGGGGCCGGGGATGCCCTGGCGCACCCGGAGGTGCTCCCGCCGGTGCCCGTGCCGCCGCGGCTCGCGCCGACGCCCGCTTCGGCCGTCGAACTCACGGCGGAACTGGGCGCCGTACTGGCGTCCTCGGGGGACGTCGCCGCGTTCGAGCGCGCTCTCGACGGTCTGGTACGGCATGTGTACAGCGACCGTGAGGGCCTGCTGGAGGCGCTCGCCCCGGTGACGGCCCGCCGGTGGTGGAGCGGCGCCCACCCCGACCGCGAGTATCACCTGCCGGCCGAGCACCACTACGGGGCGTCCTTCCACGCGTTCCACGACGCCGAGGACGCCCTCGACCTCGTCCTGGCGACGCTGGCGGGACAGTGCACGACCGCCCGGCTGCACCGGGCCGTCGTGCAGGGCGCGACGGAGCGGCGTTGCGCGCACAGCGCGCTCGCCCGCGCCTTCGAGGCCCGGGTGTGGGAGGTGGCGTACCGGATACGGACCGACCCGCTGCCGTTCCTGCTGTCGACGCCCACCTGGAGCACCGGCCTGCTGGAGCCGGACGAGCTGGTGGAGCGCCTGGACTCCTACCGACGGCTGGGTGCCAGGGTCGCGACGGCCGACTTCGCCCAGGCGCTGCTGCGAGTGCGCCGCACGGACCGGGTGGCGGGCGCGGCGGCCGCCACCCGGGCGGCGGCGCTCGGCACACCCGAGGGAACACGGCTCGCCGCCTGGCTCACCTCCGAGGGGCCCTCGCTGCCGCCGCGGCGCAGACGCACCTCGGGCCCCCGGGTCCTGGTCGAGTCCGCGGAACTGCCCGAGTTGCAGGAGGACTTCCCGGCGGAGTTCGCGCATCTGGGCCGCCCGGTGGGCGCCTTCGACGGACGGCAGTACTGCCCGCACTGGAGCGACGAGCTGCGCCCGCACTGGCTGGCCCTGCTCCCGGAGCGGCGCGAGCTGGTGGCGATGCGGCTGCTGCGGGACCTGTCCGCGGTCGCGGTGGACGACGCGCGCGGGACCGCCGTCCTGCCGCTGCTCGCGGAGTCGGGCGGGGAGGCGGGGGACGCCGTGCGCCTGTGCCTGGCCTACGGGCTCGGCGCCCGTCACGCGGAGGACCGGCTCGCCGCCGTGGACGCGCTGCTGGTGCTGGCGGCCCGGGGCGAGCTGGACGCGGCCGGGCTGGGCGCGGACCTCGCGGAGCTGATGCGCGGTGCGGCCGTGAAGCCGCAGCGGCTGGCCGACTCGCTGCGGACGGCGGCGGCCACCGGAGCCAACGCCACCGTCTGGGGCGTGCTCGGCCGGACGCTGCCGCCCCTGCTCGCCGATCTGCCGGCCGACCGGGCGGCCGGGCGGGGGCTCGGGGAGCTGTTGACGGTGGCCTCGGAGTGCGCCGAACGGTCCGGTGCGCGCGGGGATCTGCCGCATCTGGCGCAGGCGGCGGCCCGGCGCGGCTCCTCCCGGCTGGTGACGCAGGCCCGGCGACTGCGCAGTGCGCTGACGGAGGGGGTGGCCGCCTGACGTAGTCGGTGGGCCGGGCCGGCCGGGCGCCGACCGGGGGTGAACTGGTTCGATGGGCGGGCGGTCTGGTGGCGCATCGCAGCAATCAAAAAAGCAGTAAAAGGTACAGATTCTGTCTTTACCACTCAGTCACAAAGCGTTCGTGATCACGCAACACACATCCTTCACAGTGGCTGCATGAATCGAGACATGTCTGATGTGACGCGCGCGAAGCACGGTCGGCCCGTGCACCACTGGCGCAGGGATGTCGTGGAACTCGCCGCCGTCTTCACGGCCGTGGCGGTGGCGGACGCCGTGGCGAACCTGATCGGGCACGGCCCGGACGGCCCGGTCCTGCTGGTGATCTCCTCTGCGGCGCTCGCGGCCACGGCGGGCTTCCACGTCTGGTGGGCACGCCGCCACGGTCACGCACCTCCGGAGACCGATACCGGGACCCGGCCTCGCTCCGCCGAGCAGGCCGGGCCGCTCGACCCGTCGCACGCGACCGTTCCGTCCCAGGGCGGGGCGAGCACCCTCTGGCGCATGAGGACGACGGTCAAGGACGCGCCGGGATCACTCGCGGCCCTGTGCACCGCGCTGGCCGGACAGCGGGTGGACATCCTCAGCCTCCAGACGCATCCGCTGGGTGAGGGGACGGTCGACGAGTTCCTGCTGCGGGCCCCCGCCGAGCTGCCCGCGACCGAGATCACCCGCGCGGTGGCGCACGCGGGCGGCACCGCAACCTGGATCGAACGGGCCGACGCGCACGACCTGGTGGATGCCCCGACCCGAGTGCTCGGACTGGCCACCCGCACCGCACTGGACGCGGCGGAACTCCCCCTCGCGCTGCGCCAGCTGCTGGGCCGGTGCACCATCCGGTCGCTGCCCGCCCGGCCGCTCGGCCAGGGACGCGGGGCGGACGTCGTACCCGTCGAAGGAGTGCTGGAGGACACCGTGATGCGGCTGCGGGCACCGGAAGGCGGGGTGATCACCGTGGAGCGTCCGTATCTGCCGTTCACGCCGACCGAGTTCGCGCGGGCGCGGGCCCTGGTGGAACTGGACGCCCGGCTCGGCCCGCGCGTTCCGCTCGGCCAGGACGTACTGACGCTGCCCGAGGGCAACGACATCACCGTGCGCCGGGCCGACACCGGAGACCTGGAGGCCGCGAAGGACATGCACGAGCGGTGCTCGCCGCGCACCCTCTCCATGCGCTACCACGGCCCGGTCAAGGACGCGGACCGCTATCTGAACCACCTGCTCAGCCCGCGCTTCGGACGCACGCTCGCGGTGCAGACGGCGTCCGGGCGCATCGTCGGCCTGGGCCACCTGCTGTGGGACGGGGACGAGACGGAGGTCGCGCTGCTCGTCGAGGACGAGTGGCAGCGGCGCGGTATCGGGGCCGAGCTCCTCGGCCGTCTGGTCGCGATGGCCGCCGAGGCGCACTGCGAGAGCGTGTACGCCGTGACCCAGGCTTCCAACACCGGCATGGTCGCCGCGATGCGCGGCCTGGGACTGCCCCTCGACTACCAGATCGAGGAGGGCACCCTGGTGATCACGGCCCGGCTGGACACGGCGTCGGCCACCGCGCGGCAGCAGCACCAGGACCGGCACGGAGAGCGGATCACCCGCGAGTAGCCCTTCCGGCGGAGCCGAGCGGCCGGCGGCCTGCCGCACGCTCGGCGGAGCCCGGAACCGGCCCGCCTCGCCCTTCGCGGCAGCGACGGCGCACCGTCGCTGCCCGACGGCGTGCCCCGGGGGACTACTCACAGGTCCGCAACCCCGTGACGGACCTGCAAGTCCCCGGATCGGGCGGTCCGGTTCGGGCGCCCGCTCCTGACCGCTCGGGTCAGACGGCCGACGGCTGCGGGTCTGCCGCCTCGGTCCGGTCGGCGGTACCCGTGGCCGTGGCCGGCTCGCCCAGTGCCCCGTCCAGGTCGGCCCACAGGTCCTCGACGTCCTCCAGGCCCACCGAGAGCCGCAGCAGCCGGTCGCCCACGCCGGCCCCGTGCCGGTCCACCGCGTCCACGATCCGGTGGCTGATGGAGGCGGGGTGCTGGATGAGCGTGTCGACACTGCCGAGGCTCACGGCCGGAGTGATCAGCCGGACGCCGGCGATGACCTCGTGCGGGTCGCCGTGGACCTCGAAGGCGATCATCGCGCCGCCTATCCGCGGATAGTGGACGCGGGCGACGCGCGGGTCGGCGGTGAGGCGGCGGGCGAGTTCGGCGGCGTTCTCGGACGCGGCACGCACCCGTACCGGCAGCGTCGACAGGCCGCGCAGCAGCAGATAGCCGGCCAGCGGGTGCAGCACCCCGCCGGTGGCGAACCGCACCTGGCGCAGCCGCCCGGCGAACTCCTCGTCACAGGCCACCACGCCGGCCATCACGTCCCCGTGTCCGCCGAGGTACTTGGTGGCGCTGTGCAGCACCAGCCGCGCACCCTGCTCGGCCGGGCGCTGCAGGACGGGCGTGGCGAAGGTGTTGTCGGCGAGCAGCGGTACCGAGCCACAGGCGTGGGCGACGGCCCGCAGATCAACCTCGGCGAGGGTCGGGTTCGCCGGCGTCTCGACCATGACCAGGCCCGTGTCGGGGCGCAGGGCGTCGGCGATGCCGGCCGGGTCGGTCCAGGTCACCTCCGAGCCGAGCAGTCCGGCGGTCAGCAGATGGTCGCTGCATCCGTACAGCGGGCGCACGGCCACCACGTGCCGCAGGCCCATCGAGCCGCGGACCAGCAGCACGGCGCTGAGCGCGGCCATTCCGCTGGCGAACGCGACCGCGCTCTCGGTGCCCTCCAGCCGCGCCAGGGCCGTCTCGAACCGGGCGACCGTGGGATTGCCGAGCCGGGCGTAGACCGGCGGGCCGTCCGGCTCGGCGCCGGTCTGCGCGAACGCGTCGATGCGGGCGGCCTCACCCCTGCTGTCGTAGGAGGGGTAGGTGGTGGACAGGTCGATGGGCGGGGCGTGGAGCCCCTGGCGGGCGAGGTCGTCCCGGCCGGCATGCACGGCCTCGGTGGCCAGTGCCCTCGAAGGAATGCGTACGTCGTCGTACGGCGCGAACGTGCTCGCTGAGTCCATGGACCGAAGGGTGAACAGCGGCCGGGGCAATGGATTCGAACACCGTGCTACGTTCGGGTCATGGCCGAATCTGTCGTACTGGATCCGGTGGACCTTCATCTGCTGCGGCTGTTGCAGAACGACGCCCGGACCACGTTCCGTGATCTCGCCGCGCAGGTCGGGGTCGCACCGTCGACATGTCTGGACCGCGTGACGCGGCTGCGCCGCTCGGGGGTGATCCTCGGGCACCGGCTGCAGGTGGACCCGGCGAAGCTGGGTCGCGGGCTGGAGGCGCTGCTGATGGTGCAGGTCAGGCCGCACCGACGGGAGCTGGTGGGACCGTTCGTGGAGCGGATCCGCGCGCTGCCGGAGGCGCGCACGGTCTTCCACCTCACCGGTCCGGACGACTATCTCGTCCATGTCGCGGTCGCGGACATGGCCGACCTCCAGCGCCTGGTGCTGGACGAATTCACCTCGCAGCGCGAAGTGGCCAGGGTCGAGACCCGGTTGATCTTCCAGCAGTGGGAGTGCGGCCCGCTGCTGCCGCCGGAGAAGCCGGGCGCGTCCAAGCCCGGCTGACGCAACCCGGCCGCGCCGTACCTTGCCTGATAAACCGGGCTGACGCGGCACCGGTATCCGTACGAGGATGTCCGCATGTCAGAGACGAAGAGCCCGCTGCCCCGCCAGGTCGCCGACGCCTATGTCGACGACCTGATCGCCCTCGACCCGATCACCGGCACCTATCTCGGCGTGCAGGAGAGTTCCAGCCGCCTGCCCGACACCTCGCCCGCGGGACAGGAGGCGCTCGCCGCGCTGGCCCGCACCACGCTCGCCCGGCTCGACGAGGCCGAGCGCCGGCCGGGCGCGGACAGCGACATCGAGCGCCGCTGCGGACGGCTGCTGCGCGAACGGCTGACCGCGGAGCTCGCCGTGCACGAGGCCGACGAGCATCTGCGCGCGGTCGGCAACCTGCACACCGCGCCGCATTCGGTGCGCGAGGTCTTCACCATCACGCCGACGCAGACCGAGGAGGACTGGGCGGCGATCGCCGAGCGGCTGCGCGCGGTGCCGGCCGCGCTGAGCGGTTACCGCGAGTCCCTCGCCCTGGGCCTGGAGCGCAAGCTGTACGCGGCGCCGCGCCCGACGGCCACGTTCATCGGCCAGCTCACCGAGTGGTCGGACCCGGACGGCAGCGGTCGCGGCTGGTTCGAGCAGTTCGCGGCGGACGGGCCGCAGGCGCTGCGCGCTGAGCTGGACGAGGCGGCGCGCGGGGCGACGGCGGCCGTCGTGGAGCTGCGGGACTGGATGCGTGATGTGTACGCGCCCACGATCGAGGGCGCGCCGAACACGGTGGGCCGCGAGCGCTACGCCCGCTTCTCGCGCTACTTCAACGGCACGGACCTCGATCTCGACGAGGCGTACGCGTACGGCTGGGCCGAGTACCACCGGCTGCTCGGCGACATGCAGCAGGAGGCCGAGCGGATCCTGCCGGGTGCCGCGACGCCGTGGGTGGCGCTCGCCCACCTCGACGAGCACGGCAAGCACATCGAAGGCGTCGACGAGGTCCGCGACTGGCTGCAGGGCCTGATGGACCAGGCGATCGACGCCCTGGACGGCACGCACTTCGAACTCGCCGAACGGGTGCGGAAGGTGGAGTCCTGCATCGCGCCTCCGGGCGGTGCGGCGGCGCCGTACTACACCGCGCCGACGGAGGACTTCTCCCGTCCGGGTCGTACCTGGCTGCCGACGATGGGCCAGACCCGCTTCCCGGTCTACGACCTCGTCTCCACCTGGTACCACGAGGGCGTCCCCGGCCACCACCTCCAGCTGGCGCAGTGGGCGCACGTCGCGGCGGACCTCTCCCGCTACCAGGCGACGCTCGGCGGGGTGAGCGCCAACGCCGAGGGCTGGGCGCTGTACGCGGAACGCCTGATGGACGAGCTGGGCTTCCTCACCGACGCCGAACAGCGCCTCGGCTATCTCGACGCGCAGATGATGCGCGCCGTGCGTGTCATCGTCGACATCGGCATGCACCTGGAGCTGGAGATCCCGGCGGACTCCCCGTTCCACCCGGGCGAGCGCTGGACCCCGGAGCTGGCCGAGGAGTTCTTCGGCGCGCACAGCAGCCGGCCGGCGGACTTCGTGGAGAGCGAGCTGACCCGCTATCTGACGATCCCCGGCCAGGCGATCGGCTACAAGCTCGGCGAGCGGGCCTGGCTGCTGGGCCGGGAGAAGGCGCGCGAGCGGCACGGCGACGCCTTCGACCTCAAGGCCTGGCACATGGCGGCCCTGTCGCAGGGTTCGCTGGGCCTCGACGACCTGGTGGACGAGCTGTCGCGGCTGTGATCCGCGGGGCTCAACTGCGGAAGCCGCCCTCCGAGTCGATGACCTGACCGGTGACCCACTCCGCCTCGTCCGTGGCCAGCCACGAGATGAGGCGGGCCGGGTCGTCGGGCAGTCCCCACCGGCCGGCCGGGAAGCGGGCGGCGACGGCCGCGTGGTCGTCGCCGGTCGCGTAACCGGTGTCCACGGGGCCCGGGTTGACGGTGTTGACGGTGACGGCGTGCTCGGCGAGCGTGGTCGCCAGTGAGCGGGTGACGGAGGCCAGGGCGCCCTTCTGGAGGGCGTACGCGATCTCGTCGGGCATCCCACCCGCGTGGTCCTGGCCGGACGTCATCATCACCACGCGTCCGCCCACGGTGCGCGGCGGCAGGGCGGCGCGCAGCCGGGCGTACGCCTGGACGAGGAGCAGCACGGAGCGGGCGTCGACCGCCCAGTGCGCGTCGAGCATGGTCGCGTCGATCGTGTCGAGAGTGCCGTCGGATCCGCTGAGGGCGTGATTGGCGACGAGGATGTCGAGCCGTCCGCCCAGCGCCGCGGCGGCGGTGTCGACCAGCGCGGCGGGCGCGGCCGGGTCGGCCAGGTCGCCCGGCCCCGCCACGACCCGGGCCCGCGGGTCGCCGAGTGCGGCGCGTACGGAGGCGGCCACCTCCTCGGGCCGGTCGGCGCCCCAGGGCATGGCGGTGTCGTGCGGGACGTGATGGTGCAGGTAGACGCTCGCGCCGTACGCGGCGAGCCGCCGGGCCACCGCGTGCCCGATGCCGGCCCGGCGGCTGGCCCCGGTGACCAGGGCGGTCCGTCCGCGCAGGGGCAGCGGGTCGCGACGGAGTTCCTCGGGCGCGGGGTGCGGGGTGCGGGTCATGGACGACCATGATGGAGCCCCTGCGGAAACGGCGCACACGAATATCGGATCTTCCCGCGGCGGTCGGCCCACCGGAACACGTCGGCCCGCCGAGTCACGCGAACGCCACGTCACCCAGCCGCCGGGTCACGCGGACACCACGTCACCCAGCCGCCGGGTCACGCGGACACCAGGTGACGCGGGCGCCGGTCCACGCAGTCGCCACGTCACTCAGCCGCCGGTCACGCGGCCATCAGGTCAGCAGCCGCAGTCCTGCGCGTCCACCGGTGCCGTCAGGGCGTCCGCGTCCCGGCGCGCGGGGCCCTCCCAGGTCTCGTAGGCGAAGCCCTCGCGCACCCAGTACTCGAAGCCGCCCAGCATCTCCTTGACCTGGTAGCCGAGTTCGGCGAGGGCGAGGGCGGCCCGGGTGGCACCGTTGCAGCCGGGTCCCCAGCAGTACGTCACGACCGGCACCGACTTGTCGAGGAGCCGTGCGGCCTGTTCCGCGATGAGCCCGGTCGGCAGGTGGACCGCGCCGGGGATGTGGCCCTGGTCCCAGGACTCGGTGGAGCGGGAGTCCAGGACGACGAAGCCGGGGTCGCCCTCGGCCGCGAGCGCGGCGGCGACATCGGAGACGTCTGCGTGGAAGACGAGGCTCGCGCGGAAGTAGGCGGCGGCCTCGGCCGGGGCCGCCGGGGGTACACGCAGGACGGGGTTGACGGTGGTGGCGGTGGCGGTGGCGGTGGCGGTGGCGGTGGCGGTGGCGGTCATGGTGCGGCCTTCCCTCGGGCCGCCGCGTCGGCAGTGCGGCGGATCTCGACACCCGGAAATCTACGGGCGCTGATCACCGTCCTGAAGTGGTGATCCCCGGCCGTCCACTTGATCGGCCGGGGATTCCCCTGCTATTTCTCGGTCATGACCACGTATTCCCCGGACGCCACCGACTGGCGGATCCTCGAGGCCCTTCAGCACGAGGGCCGCGCCAGCTTCGCCGACCTCGCCCGCGCCGTCTCGATGTCCGCGAGCGCCGTCACCGAACGGGTGCGTCGCCTGGAGGAGGCGGGGGTCATCCAGGGGTACACGGCGGTCGTCGATCCCGAGCGGCTCGGCCTGCCGATCCTCGCGTTCGTCCGCCTGCGCTACCCGAACGGCAACTACAAGCCCTTCCACGACCTCGTCGCGGTGACGCCGGAGATCCTGGAGGCACACCATGTGACGGGCGACGACTGCTTCGTCATCAAGGTCGCGGCCCGCTCGATGCGTCATCTGGAGGAGGTTTCGGGCAAGATCGGCACGCTGGGTTCGGTCACCACCAGCGTCGTCTACTCCTCGCCCCTGCCCCGGCGCCCGCTCGGCCGGTGACCCGGCAGGGCCCCGGAGCCCCGGGTTCAGCCCGCGCGCCCCGCATCCCGCTGCCGCACCGTCGAGCCCGAGCGGCCCTTCACGACCTCCAGTTGCGCGTGGACGCGCCGCCGCAGATCCGCGACGTGGCTGACGATGCCGACGCTGCGGTCCCGCTCCCGCAGTGAGTCGAGGACGTCGAGGACCTCGTCGAGGGTCTGGTCGTCGAGGCTGCCGAAGCCCTCGTCGATGAAGAGGGTGTCCAGACGGACCCCGCCGGCCTCGTCGGTGACGACGTCGGCGAGGCCGAGCGCCAGGGAGAGCGAGGCGAAGAACGTCTCGCCGCCCGACAGGGTCGCCGTGTCCCGTTCCCGCCCGGTCCAGGCGTCGACCACGTGCAGCCCGAGCCCGCTGCGGCCACGGCCGGCCCGGTCGTCGGAGTGGACGAGGGTGTAGCGGCCGGACGACATGCGCTCCAGCCTGGCACTCGCGGCGGCGGCGACCTGTTCCAGCCGGGCCGCCAGCACATACGACTCCAGGCGCATCCGGCGCTCGTTGTCGGCCGAGGTGCCCGCGGCGAGGCCGGCCAGGCGGGCCACCCGGTCGTACTCCTCGCGCAGCGGGGCCAGCCGCCGTACCCCGGTGGCCGCACGGGTGGAGAGCCGGTCGAGTTCGGCGCAGCGCCGGGCGGCCGCGTCGCGTGCGGAGGCGGCCTCCCGCAGCCGGCGGCCGGCCAGGGCGGCGGCCCGCTCGGCGGCGTCGCCGTCGGCGGGCGGCTGCTGGGCGGCGGCCGCGGTGTCTGCCTCGGCGAGCACGGAGCGTACCGCCGCCTCCTCGGACTGCCAGACGTCCAGGCGCCGTTGCAGCTCGCGGTGGGCGGTGTCGTCGAGCAGGGCGGCGGCCGCGGCCGCCGGGGTGTCGAAGCCGGCGCGGAAGGCCGCGTCGGCCAGGCGCGCGTCGGCGTCCTTGAGCCGGCGCGCGGTGTCCTCGGCGGTGCGGGCGGCGTCGGCCGCGTCGGTGAGCAGGCCGACCTGCCGCTCCAGCTGGGCGCTGCGCGCGGCGACGCTGCCCGCCTCGCCGCTGGCCTGCGCCAACTCCGCCTCCAGCGTGGCCCTTTCGCGCTCCAGGCGGTCGCGGTGACCGACCCGGGCGGCGGCCCGGACGGCCGCCTCCTGGCGCAGCGCGGTACGCCGTTCGCGTTCCTGCTCGGCCTGCCTCAACTCCTCGTTGGCCGGGTGCAGTCCGGAGGCGTCGCGACGGGCCTCGGCGTACTGCCGCTCCAACTCGTCGGCCTCTCGGACCAGTTGTTCGGTCGGGGTGTCGCCGGCCTCGGCGGTGGCGGCGGCCCGTGCCTCGCGTACGGCGGCCAGCCGCCGTTCCTCCTCCGCGTGGCGTTCCTGTGCGTCGCGGTGGGCGGCCAGGGCGCGTTCCTCCGCCTCCCGCCCGACGTGTCCGGCGACCTTGCGGGCGGGCGCGGGGTGCGCGGTGGCCCCGCAGACGGCGCAGGGCTCGCCGTCCCGCAGGCCCACGGCCAGTTCGGCGGCGATGCCGTTCAGCCGCTGTTCCTTCAGGTCCAGCCAGTCGGCGCGGGCCTGCGTCGCGTCCTTGTCCGCGTCGAAGGCCCGTCGGCGCGCGGCTTCGACGTCCACGGTGAGCCGGTCGCGGGTGCGGGCGGCGTCGAGGCGTGCCTGCGCGGGCTCGCGTCGTACGGCGAGCTGTTCGGCGAGGCCGGCGGCCGCCTGGGCCGTGGCGATCCGGGCCTGGAGGCCGGTCCGGGCCGTCTCCCATGCGCCGAGCCAGCTCTCGGCCTCGGCGAGGACGTCGTCGTCGGCGCGTTCCTGGCGGTCCAGGCCGCTGCGTTCGGCGGTGAGTTCACCGAGGCGGTGCTCCGCGCGGCGGGCCGACTCCAGCCGGCCGAGCTCCTCGGCGGCCCGGCGCGCGGCGGCCGCGAGTCCGGCCGCGCCCGCGTCCGCGAAGGTACCGGGCAGCTGGGCGCGTGCGTGTGTCTCGGCGGCGGACGCCCTGCGGTGCTCGGTGTCGGCGGTCTCGCGCAGCTCCAGCGCCGGTGCGACCGCCTCGGCCTTGCGTCCGCGCTCCATGCGGCTCTGCTCCGCCCGGTGCGTGTCGGCCCGCTCCGCCAGGAGCGCGGCCCGCTGCCGCGCCTGGGCGAACCGCTGCTGCAACCGGGCCACTTCGCGTACGTCGGACAGTGCGCGCTCGGCGGCGTGCTGAACGCTCTCGGCGGCGGCGAGGCGGCACTGGGCGACGGTCAGTTCCTCGCGGGCGGTGCTGCGGGCGACGGCGGCGGCACTCAGCACGGCGTCGGCCAACCCCGGCTGTCCGGGGGTCAGTTCGGGCAGCTCCAGGGCGCCGCCCGCCGCCTGCTGCATCCGGTGGGCGTCCGCGAGCAACGCGGCGTCGCCCTCGCGCACCTGGGCCTCGGTGGCCTTCCTGCGGTCGGTCAGACGCTTCTCGACCTCGGCGAAGCGGCGCGTGTCGAAGAGGCGGCCGAGCAGCTTGCCGCGGGCCTCGGCGTCGGCGCGCAGGAACCGCGCGAAGTCGCCCTGCGGCAGCAGGACGACCTGGCAGAACTGCTCGCGGCTCATGCCGAGCAGCTGGGTGATCTCCTCGCCGATCTCCTGGTGCGAGCGGCTGAGGTCCTTCCAGGCGCCGGCGGCGGCGTCGTACTCGCGCAGCCAGGTCTGCGCCTTGTCGACCGTGGTGCCCGAGCCGCGCAGCTTGGCGCGCTCCCAGGGCGGCTGCCGGGTGATCTCCAACCGGCGCCCGGCCACGGTCAGTTCGAGGCGCACCTCGGTACGGACGGCTGCCGCGGCGTGGTCGCTGCGCAGGGTCAGGCCCTGGGCGCCCTGGCGGGCGCCGGGGACGGCGCCGTAGAGCGCGTAGCAGACCGCGTCGAGGACGGAGGTCTTGCCCGCGCCGGTCGGGCCGTGCAGCAGGAAGAGACCGGCGGCGGACAGCGCGTCGAAGTCGACCGTCTGCGCCCCGCCGAACGGCCCGAAGGCGGTGATGTCCAGGCGGTGGAGCCTCACCGGGCCACCTCCCGCGCGGCGTCGTCGGCGCGGACCGCGTCGAACGCGTCCCGCAGGACGTCCCGTTCCCGTTCGTCGGGCCCTGCGCCGCGCACATGCGCCACGAAGTCCTCCGCGATCTGCTGGTCGCTGCGGTCGGCGAGCCGTGCGGCGTACGACAGACCGGGGTCGTCCGGGGCGCGCTCGGGGTCGAAGACGAGGCTGAGGGTGTGCGGGAAGCGCTCGGCGAGCCGGGCCATGGGGTCGGCCGGGCGGACCGGGTCGGTGAGCGTGGCCTCGACCCACGCCTCCTCGTGCCGGGCGAGCGCGGGGTCGGCGAGAAGCTGCTCCAGCGGGCCGCGGATGCGGGCCAGCG
Organism: Streptomyces sp. NPDC107559; assembly: GCF_055657365.1. Taxonomy (NCBI): domain Bacteria; kingdom Bacillati; phylum Actinomycetota; class Actinomycetes; order Kitasatosporales; family Streptomycetaceae; genus Streptomyces; species Streptomyces sp. NPDC107559. The sequence goes on from NZ_JBVKBD010000014.1 coordinate 164,651, forward strand.
CGCGGGGGACCGGGCAGTCGACGCGCTCGGCGGTGACCGCGCCGCCGGCGTCGAGGTCGACGAGCCACATGCTCTTGCGGTGCTCCGCCTCCGAGAAGGAGTACGCCAGCGGGGAGCCGGAGTAGCGCACGCGCTCGGTGATCGTCTGGCAGCCGTGCAGATGGCCCAGGGCCACGTAGTCCACGCCGTCGAAGACTCCGGCGGGTACGGCGGCCACTCCGCCGACGGTGATGTCCCGCTCGCTGTCGCTGGCCTCTCCCCCGGTGACGAAGGCATGGGCCAGGACGACGGAACGGGTGCCCGGCGCCCGTCCGGCGAGGTCGGCGCGGACCCGCTCCATGGCGGCGGCGAGCACGGCCTCGTGCCCCGGCTTCGGCACCGCGAACTCGTCCTTGACCAGGGCGGGTTCGAGATACGGCAGGCCGTAGAAGGCGACGTCGCCGTGCGCGTCGGCCAGCACCACCGGTGTGCCGCAGGCCGCCGGTTCGGTGCGCAGATGGATGCCGGCGCGGTCGATCAGCCCGGCGCCGACCCCCAGCCGACGGGCGGAGTCGTGGTTGCCGGAGATCATCACGGTCGGCACGCCGAGACCGGCGAGCCGGTGCAGGGCGTCGTCGAACAGCTCGACCGCGCCGAGCGGTGGCACCGCCCGGTCGTAGACGTCTCCCGACACGACCACGACGTCCACGGCGTGCTCACGCACGGTCGTGACGAGGTGACCGATGAAGTCGGCCTGGGCGCCGAGCATGCCGACCCGGTGGAACGACCGGCCCAGATGCCAGTCGGACGTGTGCAGCAACCTCAAGAAACCGCTCCGACCTGCACGTCTCCCCCACCTGCGCCTTCTGGACCGGTACTCGCGGGCGCGCGGCGGAAGGCACCGGCGCGCACTCGGGCCGAACCGGTGTGGACCCTCCGGTCGGCGTTCACCACGCTAACGCTTTTCGGCAACCGATCCCCCACGGATCCCGGTCCGTCACACCCGCACAACAGTCAATTGCCCGATATATCCACATTGGGAGGACGGATGGCCACCGCCGAGGTGAGCAACGAGATACGTCCCCGGCACCACCGGAGCGTCAGGCGTCCGACGTCGAACGACGGCCCCCAGCCCTCAGCCCTCAGCCCTCAGCCCTCAAGCGTCCCCGTACGCCTCGCCGCCCAGTTCGAACCCGGCGGTGCCGGCCGTCACGTCCGCGAGCCATCCCCGGAAGGCCGCCACGTCCGCGTCCGGCAGCCCGATCTCGATGGCGACCGCCTCCCCGTACCGCACGTCCCGTACCTCCCGCCCGGTCGAGCGCAGGTCGTTCTGGACCTTGCCCGCGCGCTGGTGGTCGACGGTCACCGTGGCCACCCGGAAGCGGCGCCGGGTCAGGGTGCCGAGCGTGTCCAGGGCCTCGCCGACGGCGCCTCCGTACGCCCGGATCAGTCCGCCCGCGCCGAGCTTGACGCCGCCGTAGTAGCGGGTGACGACGGCGACGACGTACCGCATGTCGCGGCGCAGCAGCATCTGGAGCATGGGGACCCCGGCCGTGCCGCCCGGCTCGCCGTCGTCGCTGGCCTTCTGGACGGAGGCGTCGGCTCCGATGACGTAGGCCCAGCAGTTGTGCGAGGCGTCGGCGTGCTCCCTGCGGACGGCGGCCACGAAGTCCTGCGCCTCCTGCTCGGTGGCCGCCGGAGCGAGCGCGCACAGGAAGCGGGAGCGGTTGACCTCGGTCTCGTGCACACCCGGGTGGGCGACGGTGCGGTACTGGTCCTGCATCCGGCCAGCCTAGACGGAGCCCAGGAGAGCGCCCGCACGGCTGCTCGTACGGCCGCCCGTGCGGTCGCCCGCGTCGCGGGTGCGGGCGACGATGTGGGGAGGTCCGCAAGACGGGAGACACCGGCATGACCGGCACGCACGTGGGGAGCACCGGCGGTGCCGGGGCCACCCCGTCGAGCCCCACCGCGTCGGGCGGCGCCGCGCGCACGGCCCGCTGGCGGGCCTGGCTGCTGGAGGGCCTGAGCGAGCAGACCGCGCGGCACCCCGGCCCGCACGCGAAGGCGCGGGCCGGGCAGGAGGGCCACCGGTGGTGGCGGGTGATGTGCCTGACCGGTGTCGACTACTTCTCGACGCTCGGCTACCAGCCGGGCATCGCGGCGCTCGCCGCCGGTCTGCTTTCCCCGCTCGCGACCATGGTGCTGATCGCGCTGACCCTGTTCGGCGCGCTGCCGGTGTACCGCCGGGTGGCGCGCGAGAGCCCGCACGGCGAGGGGTCGATCGCCATGCTGGAGCGACTGCTGTCGTGGTGGTCGGGAAAGATCTTCGTGCTGGTGCTGCTGGGCTTCGCGGCGACCGACTTCATCATCACCATCACGCTGTCGGCGGCGGACGCCGCCGCGCACGTGGTGGAGAACCCGTTCGCGCCGCCGTGGCTGCAGGGCGAGAACCTGTGGATCACCCTGGTGCTGGTGGGTCTGCTGGGTGGGGTGTTCCTGAAGGGTTTCCGGGAGGCGATCGGCATCGCGGTGGTGCTGGTGGCGACGTATCTGACCATGAATCTGGTGGTGCTCGGCGTCTCCGCGTGGGAGGTGTTCACCGAGCCGGTGCGCATCGACGACTGGATCGACGCGCTGAGCGCGCAGCACTCCTCGCCCCTGATGATGGTCGGCGTGGCGCTGCTGGTCTTCCCGAAGCTGGCCCTCGGCATGTCCGGCTTCGAGACAGGTGTGGCCGTGATGCCCCAGGTCAGGGGCGCTCCGACGGATACGTACGAGAACCCGGCGGGCCGTATCCACGGCACCCGTCGGCTGCTCACCACGGCCGCGCTGATCATGAGCTGCTTCCTGCTGCTGTCCAGCCTGGCCACGACGATCCTCATCCCGCAGTCGGAGTTCAAGAGCGGCGGCAAGGCCAACGGCCGCGCGCTGGCCTATCTCGCGCACGAGCATCTCGGCCAGGTGTTCGGCACGGTGTACGACGTCTCGACGATCACGATCCTGTGGTTCGCGGGCGCCTCCGCGCTGGCCGGGCTGCTGAACCTCGTACCGCGCTACCTGCCGCGCTACGGCATGGCCCCCGAGTGGACCCGGGCGGTGCGTCCGCTGGTGCTGGTCTACATGACGGCGGCGGTGCTGATCACCCTGTGGTTCGACGCGAACGTGGACCGGCAGAGCGGCGCGTACGCGACCGGTGTGCTGGTGCTGATGCTGTCGGCGGCGTTCGCCTCCACGGTCGCCGTGCACCGGCGTGGCCGTCGCCGTGCCGCGCTCGGGTTCGGCGCGATCACCGCCGTGTTCGCGTACACGCTGGTGGCGAACGTGATCGAGCGGCCGGACGGCATCAAGATCGCGGCGATCTTCATCGTGGCGATCCTGGTGACCTCGTTCGTCTCGCGGGTGCACCGTGCCTTCGAACTGCGTGTCGCCGAGGTCGTCCTCGACGAGCGCGCGCGGCGGATCGTCGACGGGGCGGCCCGGGCCGGCCCCCTGCGGCTGATCGCGAACGAACCGGTGGAGCACACCCGGCGGGAGTACCGGGCCAAGGAGCACGAGCAGCGCGGACACACCCCCATCCCGAAGGGCGGCCCGGTGCTGTTCCTGGAGGTGTTCGTACGGGACTCCTCGGACTTCAGCGCCGACGTCACCGTGCGCGGCGACGAGATGCACGGCGTACGGCGGCTGCGGGCGCAGGGCCCGACCGTGCCCAACACCATCGCCGCGGTGCTGCTGGCCCTGCGCGACCGCACCGGCGAGGTGCCGCACGCCTACTTCAGCTGGACGGAGGGCAACCCCGTCAGCCATCTGATCCGGTTCCTGGTCTTCGGCGACGGCGAGGTCGCGCCGGTCACCCGGGAGGTGCTGCGCCGCGCGGAACAGTCCCCGCAGCGCAGGCCCTACGTCCATGTGGGCTGAGGCCGGATCACCGGAGCAGAGCCGGTGCCGCGGGGCCAGGGCCTTTCGTTCGGATCAGGCGGGCCATGACCGGCCTGACTGCGCGACGCCGGACTGATCCGAACGACAGGCCCTAGCTCAGCCGCCGCCCCCTCGGCACCGTCATCGACGTCAGCAGGGCCGAGCCCGGGGCGAGCGCCCGCCAGGTGCTCCCGTACCAGGCGAGGACCGCGATCGCCGAGGTCGGGAACTTCGCCCGGACCTCGTCGAGCGCGCCGTCGAGGCCGTCGTCGGCCAGGTCGAGGACGAGTTCCTCCAGGCCGGGATTGTGGCCGACCAGCAGCAGTGTCTCGATCTCGGGGGGCGTCTCGCGCACCACGTCCAGCAGTTCCGTCGCATCGGCCCCGTACAGCCGCGGTTCGTAGCGCACCGGCGGCGGGGTACCCCACTCGGCGGCGGCCAGGTCCCAGGTCTGCCGGGCCCGCAGGGCGGGGGAGCACAGGGCGAGGTCGGGCAGGAAGTCGGCCTCGGCGAGGGCCCGGCCCGCGGCCGGGGCGTCCCGGCGGCCGCGCGGCCCGAGCGGCCGCCGGTGGTCGGGCACGCCCTCCGGCCAGGCGGACTTGGCGTGCCGCAGCACGACCAGGCGGCGCAGCGGTCCCGCCCCGGCGCGCGCGGTCATAGCAGCGTTCCCAGGTCGCGGGTGAGCTCCAGGCCCAGCAGCCGGTCGGCATAGGCGTACGTCTCGAAGCGGGCGCCGTCCGGCAGGTCCGGCCCGGCCTGCTCCACCCAGCGCAGCACGTTCAGGACCTCGGGCACGTCCAGGTCGTCCTCCCAGGCGGTGCGCAGCCGTACCCGCACCTCGTCGGGGACCGGCCGGGAGGGGCGGGTCGCCCAGCCGGCGACCGCGCGGCGCCAGCGCCCGAGGGTGTGCTCGGCGTCCGTCAGCACAGCCGGTTCGAGGTGGAGGGGCGCGCCACGCGGGTGGCCGAGCAGCGCCAGCCGCAACACGGTCGGGTCGGTGCCCTGCGGGACCCCCGCCCCGTCAGGGAGGACCGGCGCGACCTCGACCCGGACGCCGTCGGGGACGGTGCCGCCCGTGCCCACCACGTGCAGGACCTGGGCCTCGCCCAGTCCGGTCCCGATGTCCCGCGCGTCCTCGAAGGGCCGGATCCCGAGAGCCGCGGCGCCCGCGCGCAGCTCGGCCGCCTCGCGCGGTGCGGTCAGCAGCGCCCAGACCGGCGTGCCGCCGAGTTCGAGGGCGCGTACGAGAAGGTCGGTGACGAGCAGCAGGCGCAGTGCGGTGATGTCGAACCCGGGCACGTGCGCCTCGACCCGGGTCAGGCCCCGGCGGACCGGGGCGGCGTCGACGAGTTCGCCAATACGGGCGTCGATGATGCGGAGCACGAGGTGAGCGTAGGCGGGTGGAGGCCCTCGCGCAGACAGGCTGCGCGGAATCAGGACATCGAACCGGTACGGCGGGCGGGTCGGGGCCGCCGGAATCCCACCGCGTACCGTGCTGTTGTCCCCGGGAGAGCTCTTTCCCCGTCTGCGTCGAGGAGGCCGCCGGTGTACGGCGACGAGGCAACGATCCGCAAGATACTCACCGAGCTCGGTGACACCTGGGCCGTGGTGGGCCTGTCGTCCAACCGCGGCCGCGCCGCGTACGGCGTCGCCGAGGTGCTCCAGCGCTTCGGCAAGCGTGTCGTCCCCGTGCATCCCAAGGCGGAGACCGTGCACGGCGAGCGCGGCTACGCGTCGCTCGCGGACATCCCCTTCGACGTGGACGTGGTCGACGTGTTCGTCAACGGCCACCTCGCCGGGGCGGTCGCCGACGAGGCGGTCGCCAAGGGGGCGCGAGCGGTCTGGTTCCAGCTCGGCGTCGTGGACGAGGAGGCGTACGACCGTACCCGGGCCGCGGGCCTGGAGATGGTGATGGACCGCTGCCCGGCGATCGAGATCCCCAGGCTGGGCTGAGCGCCCCTCCCGCCAGTACGACCGGTGCGCCGGCCGCGGGTCATTCGTGCACGGGCTGGTCGCGGAGGCGGTGGTCCGCCACGTCGAGCGCCTCGTCCAGCAGACGGCGCAGATGGCCGTCGCGCAGCGCGTAGACGACCCGGCGGCCCTCCTTGCGGGTGCTCACCAGTCCGGCGAGCCGCAGCCGCGCCAGATGCTGGCTCACGGCCGGCCGCGCGGCGCCGCACGCCTCCGTGAGCGTGGTGACGTCCGCCTCCCCGGCCGCCAGCGCGTGCAGCAGGGTGAGGCGGGTGCGGTCGCCGAGCAGGGCGAGGATCTCGGCCGCGAGGGCGAAATGTTCCTCGCCCGGGGTACGCGGATGACCGTGATGCGCAGACGACAGGTGCATGTGTGCGCTCATGCGCACATAATGGCGTCGAGGGCGGGGTCGCGTCCACTCCCGCGCACCTGCGCCCGGCGCACCGGAAGGGGACCGCCGTGAGCGACCGTCACGACAAGGGACTTGAGCAGGACCACGGGCACGGGCACGGTCGTGGTCATGTGCATCACGGCGGGCACGGGCCCGGCCCCGCCCGCCGTCAGGACCGGGGGGCGGCCCGTCACGACCACGGACACCCCCACCGCCGGGAGCACCTCCCCGGCCCCGAGCGGGCCCGTCCCGCCGGCCGGCTGGGGCACCGCCTCTCCCATCTCCTGACGCCCCACTCCCACGAGACCGCCGACCGGCTCGACCCCGCCCTGGAGTCCTCGGCCCGGGGACTGCGCGCGCTGTGGGTGTCGCTGGCCGTGCTCGCGGCGACGGCGGTGGTGCAGGCGGCGGTCGTGGTGCTCTCCGGGTCGGTGGCGCTGCTCGGCGACACGGTGCACAACGCCGCGGACGCGCTGACCGCCGTACCGCTCGGCATCGCCTTCGTGCTGGGCCGACGGGCCGCGACCCGCCGCTTCACCTACGGCTACGGCCGCGCCGAGGACCTGGCGGGCCTGGCGATCGTGCTGACGATCGGCGCGTCGGCGGCCTTCGCGGGGTGGACGGCGTTCGAGCGGCTGCTGTCCCCGCGGCCCGTCGAGCACGTCCCGGCGGTCGCCCTGGCCGCTCTGGCCGGCTTCGCGGGCAACGAGTGGGTGGCCCGGCACCGGATCCGGGTCGGCCGCTCGATCGGTTCGGCCGCGCTGGTCGCCGACGGACTGCACGCCCGTACCGACGGTTTCACCTCACTGGCGGTGCTGGCCGGCGCCGGCGGCTCGGCGCTCGGCTGGCAGGCGGCCGACCCGGTGGTCGGGCTGGTGATCACGGCCGCGATCGCGCTGATGCTGCGGGACGCCGCGCGCGAGGTGTTCCGGCGGGTGATGGACGCCGTGGACCCGGCCCTGGTGGACCGGGCCGAGCGAGCGCTGTCGGCGGTCGAGGGGGTGCGCGAGGTCGGCGAGCTGCGGCTGCGCTGGATCGGGCACCGGCTGCGCGCCGAGGTGGCCGTGGTGGTGGACGGCGAGGCGACCGTGCGGCAGGCGCACGCGATCGCCGTGGACGCCGAGCACGCCCTGCTGCACGCCGTTCCCCGGCTCACCGCGGCCCTGGTGCACGCCGACCCGGCGCCGGTCGCGGGCCAGGCCGACCCGCATCTGGCGCTGGCCCACCATGCACAGGCGTGACCTCAGGCCGCGCCCAGTCCCTCCAGCACGACGGCGCTGGGCAGTTGGGCGAACGCCTTGCCGGGCACCAGCAGTTTGCCGCGCCTGCGGCCGCTGCCGACCAGCACGTACGGCAGGTCGACGACCGCGGAGTCCACGAGCACCGGCCAGTCGGCGGGCAGTCCGATCGGGGTGATCCCGCCGTACTCCATGCCGGTCTCCCCCGTCGCCGTGTCCATGGGCGCGAACGAGGCCTTGCGCGCACCGAGTTGCCGGCGCACCACGCCGTTGACGTCGACGCGGGAGGTGGACAGGACCACACAGGCGGCCAGGGTGGTCTCGCTGCCGCGCTTGCCGGCGACGACCACACAGTTCGCGGACCGCTCCAGCAGGTCCCGACCGTAGTGCTCCACGAAGACGGCGGTGTCGGCCCACCGCGGGTCGGTCTCGACGTAGAGGATCTCGTCGGCGGGGACGGTGCCGCTCCAGCGGCGTACGGCGTCGGCGACCGGACCGGTGAGCTCGTCCAGGCAGTCGGGGGCGGGGGTGGCGTGGTCGAAGTCTCCGATGGGTGCGCGCATGGCCGCACGGTAACAGCCGTCCGGCAGCGGCCCCGGGGGCGTCTCAGCGCACGGGCGGGACGGAGACCGCCATCAGCATCTCCATCGGGACGTCGCCCCGGTTGCCGTACGTGTGCGGGGTGTCGGCCTCGAAGGACGCGCTCGCGCCGGTCGGGACGACGTGGTCCACGCCGTCGACGGTGAGGGTCAGCTCCCCCGCCGTGACATGGACGAGCTCGACCGTGCCGACGGGATGCGGGTCGGAGAGGCTGTCCTCCCCGGGCATCAGCCGCCAGTCCCACATCTCCAGCGGGCCCGGGGCCTCGGTGCCCGCGAGCAGCCGGTTGTAGCTGCCCGCGTCCGTGTGCCACAGCCGCACCGCCTGCTCGGCGGGGACGACGCGCACCTTCGGGCCCTGTTCGTAGTCGAGCAGGGTGGTGATGCTGATGCCGAGGGCGTCGCCGATCTTGACGACCGTGCCGATGCTGGGGTTGGTGCGGGCCTGCTCGATCTGGATGAGCATGCCGCGGCTGACGCCGGCCCGCGCGGCGAGCGTGTCCAGGGTGAAGCCGCGCTCGGTGCGCCAGCGCTTGACGTTGCGCGCCAGGGACTGGGTCAGCAGGTCGAGGTCCGACACGTTCCGTCCAATATCTGGTGTGACCGGATATCCGGAGAGCACCCGGGGTTCAGTATGTTGAATGACAGGGTTCACTTCATTGAACTACTGTGTGGTGCACCCGATCGTTCACCGAACTGTACTGCGAGGCACCCCGTGACAGCACTCTTCGCCCTGGCCACCAGCCTGCTGTGGGGCTTGGCCGACTTCGGCGGCGGGGTGCTGACCCGGCGGATCCCGGCGCTGACCGTCGTCGCGGTCTCCCAGGGGATCGCCGCGGTCGTGCTCGGCACGATCGTGGCGGCCACCGGAGGCTGGAGCGAGGCCGGACCACAGCTGTGGTTCGCGTTCGCAGCCGGTCTGGTCGGCCCGGTCGCGCTGCTGTCCTTCTACAAGGCACTCGCCCTTGGGCCGATGGGGGTCGTCTCCCCGCTGGCCACCCTGAGCGTCGCCGTCCCCGTCGGCGTGGGGCTCTTCCTCGGCGAGCGCCCCGGGCTGACGCAGGCCGCGGGGATCGCCGTCGCCGTCACCGGTGTCGTGCTCGCGGGCGGTCCGCAGCTCAGGGGCGCCGGTGTGCAGCGCCGGGCGATCCTGCTGACGCTGGTCGCCGCACTCGGTTTCGGCACGGTCTTCGCGCTGATCGCCGAGGCGTCGACCACGGTCACCGGCCTGTTCCTGGCCCTGTTCGTACAGCGGCTGACGAACGTGGCCGTGGGCGGCGCCGCGCTGTACGCCTCCGTGCGCCGCGGCAGCCCGGCCCTTCCGGCGAGCGGCTTCCCCTGGGCCTCGCTCCCGGCGCTCGCCTTCGTCGGCCTCTCCGACGTCGCGGCCAACGGCACGTACTCCGTGGCCGCCCAGCACGGGCCGATCACGATCGCCGCCGTGCTCGCCTCGCTCTATCCGGTGGTGACCGCGCTGGCCGCGCGCGGCTTCCTCAGGGAACGGCTGCGTGCCGTCCAGGCGGCGGGCGCGGGTCTGGCCCTGGTGGGCACGCTGCTGCTGGCGACCGGCTGAGCCGACGGGCCGGTCCGGGTACGCACCCGGTCCGGCGCGGCAGTCGCGCGGCATCGCGCTCCCCGCTCCCCGAAGGGCTCAGGGCTCCAGCCGGGCCAGTTTCGCCACCGTCTCCTCGTCGAGGCCCGACAGCGCCACCAACTGGTCGGAGGTGACCCCGTCCGGGACCGGCACCGGCGCGGGGGTGCGCAGCGGCGGCTGCCAGCCCTCGACCGGCGTCCAGCGCCGTACGACCCGGGCGGGCGCCCCGGCCACCACGGCGTGGTCGGGCACGACCCCCCGGACGACCGCGCCCGCGGCCACCACGACGTTGCGTCCGATCCGGGCACCCGGCAGGATCACCGCCCCGGTGCCTATCCAGCAGCCCGGCCCGATCTCCACCGGCTCCATCCGGGGCCACTGCTTGCCGATGGGCTCGTGCGGGTCGTCGTAGGAGTGGTTGGTGGAGGTGACGTAGACGTACGGCCCGAAGTAGCAGTCGCTGCCGATGGTGACCGTCGTGTCGGCGATGACATGGCTGCCGCGGCCGAGCACGACGCCGTCGCCGATGCGCAGGATCGGATCCGGGCCCAGATCGAGGTCGGGCATCAGGCCCGCGGTGAGGGTGACCTGTTCGGCGACTATGCAGTGGGAGCCGAGATGGATCCACGGCTCGCCGAACACGGTGCCGAGCGGGAAGGCGAGCCGGGTGGCCGGGCCGATCGAGCCGAAGCGGAAGCGCCCCGGGTGTTCGGCGCTGACGGAGCCCGCGCGCTGCGCCCAGGCCCAGCCCGCGTGGACGGTCCGCTGCGCGACGCGGCGCCACCAGGATGAGAACGTGTTCTTGCGCTTCGGCACCCGCTCACCGTAGTCGGCGCCTGCCGTGCCCATGGCGTCCGCGCCCTGTGATCTTCACCCCACCGGTGGCGTACGGTGCCGGTGTACCACGGACACGAGGAGACGGCGATGACGCACAGGGCGCTGATCACAGGCATCGGCGGCAGGGAACCGAGGGTGGACGCGGCGGCCTTCACGGCCCCCACCTCCACGGTGATCGGCGACGTGACACTGGAGGCCGGGGCGAGCGTCTGGTACGGGGCGGTGCTGCGCGGCGACGTGGAGCGGATCTCGGTCGGCGCGAGCAGCAACATCCAGGACAACTGCACCCTGCACGCCGACCCCGGTTTCCCCGTGACGGTGGGCGAGCGGGTGTCCGTCGGGCACAACGCCGTCGTGCACGGGGCGACGGTCGGCGACGACTGTCTGATCGGCATGGGCGCGACGGTGCTGAACGGCGCGGTGATCGGCGCCGGCTCGCTGGTCGCGGCGCAGGCCCTGGTGCCGCAGGGGATGCAGGTGCCCCCTGGCTCCCTGGTCGCGGGCGTCCCCGCGAAGGTCCGGCGGGTGCTGACCGAGGAGGAGCGGCAGGGCATCACCCTGAACGGCACGATGTACGCGGAACTGGCCAAGGCCCACCGCGAGGTGCACGAGAGCTGAGGGCGCTCCGAGCGAAAGCGGGGCCCGGCGGGCCCCGCTTCTGTCCGTGGCTCTCGGCCTCCGTCTATTCGGCGGCCGGAACGGCCTCACGCTCGTCCGCCGTCTGCCGCGCCGCCGTCTTCTTCGCGCGGCGCTTGATCACCAGCATCGACGTCAGTCCGACGAGCACGGCCGCGGCCAGCCCCAGGTACGAGAACCGCTTGAGCCAGTCCTCGGCGACGAGCCCGACGTAGTAGACGACGGCCGTCGTGCCACCCGCCCAGGCGATCCCGCCGAGCACGTTGGCGACGAGGAACTTCCAGTACGGCATCCGCAGCACGCCCGCGAGCGGGCCGGCGAAGATACGCAGCAGGGCGACGAAGCGGCCGAAGAAGACGGCCCACATGCCCCACTTCTCGAAGGACCGCTCGGCGGTGGCGATGTGCGCCTCGCCGAAGTGCCGGGGGAACTTGTTGCCGAGCCAGGCCAGCAGGGGACGTCCGCCCTTGCGGCCGATGGCGTAGCCGATGGAGTCGCCGATCACCGCACCGGCGACCGCGCAGGCGCCGAGCACGAAGGGGTTGACTCCCCCGTGCTGCGAGGACAGCAGGGCCGCCGACACCAGGACGATCTCCCCCGGCAGCGGGATGCCCAGGCTCTCCACTCCGATGACCAGGGCCACCACGGCGTAGACGGCACCGGCGGGCACCGTGTCGAGCCATTCCTGCACGTGCACCGCGGCTTCCTCCCGTTGTGTCCCGTGTCTTCCGGCGCGCGCCGGGAAGGGCGCACGCCGGGAAGCCTACCGGGTCAGCCGAACGGGTCGGTGTTCAGCTGTTGGGGCGCAGGGTCCACAGGACCGTCATCTCCGTGGTCACGGCGCCGTCCTCGCGCTGGATGGCGACGGTGACGGGGAATTCCGGACGCTTGCCCTCGTCGAGTTCGGCGACGACCTCCGCGATCGGGCGGCCGAGCGTGGCCGTGGCCCGCACCGGGCCGAGCGCGATCTTCTTGAAGGCGATCTGGGCGTTGACCGGCAGCGGCACGGCGCGGTCGAGCTGGTCCCCGAAGGCGGCCAGGACGATCGCGCCGCTGGCCGACTCGCCGAGGGTGAACATGGCTCCGGCGTGCGGCCCGCCGACGTGGTTGCGGTACTCGCTCTGGTCCGGGAGGGCGAGGACGGCCCGCTCAGGGGTGGTCTCCAGGTACTCCAGGTTCAGGGTCCGAACCATGGGAACCGTGGCGGCGAGCATCTCGCCGATCGGCATCTGGTCTGCGCTCATGAGTCAGATGTTACCCACGGGTAGGCTTCGCTGGCCAGATCCGGGGCTCCGTCATCGGTACGTGCCTGACAAAGGGCGGTGACCGATTCGTGTCCCGGGCGGCACTAGGGTTGCTCGCCATGTGGCCAGGACAGCAGCCGCCCGGGGGCGAGCAGAACCCGCAGGGACAGAACCCGCAGGGGCAGAACAACCCGTACCAGCAGCCGGGGTACCAGCAGCCGAATCCGTATCAGCAGCCCGGCTATCAGCAGCCCAACCCGTATGAGCAGCAGCCCCAGTGGGGTCAGCCCATACCCGCCGGCGCGCCCCAGCCGCAGCCGGGCGGCGGCGGTGGCGGCGGCAACCGGACCAAGCTGGTCGCGATCCTGGCCGCGACGGCCGTCGTCGTGGCGGCCGGCGTCACCGGGTACCTGGTCCTGGGCAAGGACAAGGACGAGGTCGAGGTCTACGGCAAGGACAAGAAGCCCAGCGCTTCCGCGTCCACGACGCCGAGCGACCCGAGTGCCACGGCGTCCGGCGCAGACGACAACCCGCGCGGCAACGAGACCGAGAAGCCGACGGTGGCGGGCTGGAAGGTCGTGGTGAACCCCAAGTGGGGCATCGCCTTCGACGTGCCGGCCGACTGGGAGGTCCAGTCCCCCGGTCTGAGCATCGGTTTCGAGGAGGACAACTCGGACGACGGCAAGCCGATCATCATCATGTCCGGGACGGCCGAGTACCAGTCGAAGTGGTGCACGTCCGACGACGACAAGGACGGCCGGACCGAGGACACCCCGCTGGCCGTGGTGGGCACCAAGGGCGGCGGCGGAGCCAAGAGCACCGACGAGGTGGCGGTCAACACCCCGGCGTGGTGGGTGTACGGCGGCTACACCCAGCCGGACAAGAAGTCGATCACGTTCGACAAGAAGGCCACGCCGTACACGACCACTTCCGGCGTCCAGGGCAGTTACGCCTGGGCACAGTCCGCCAAGACGCCCCAGAAGGGCAAGTGCGCCAGCGACGGCAAGGCGATCACCTTCGGGTTCAAGAACTCCGCCGACGACTTCGTCTCCTGGAACCTGTACGGGGCCACGGGCGTCGGCAAGGAGGTCCCGAAGGCGACCATCATGAAGATCCTCAGCACGGTCCGGCTGCACGGGGACCCGACCCGCAGCTGACCGGCAAGGCCCGGCCGCGGCCCCGGTGTTCCACGCCCACGGCCGACGGGTGACGTCACGGCGCCTGCCCGCGCCCGGCGTTCACCCGCCGGTCCGGGTCCGCCCGTGCGGCGAGAGGGCGCGCCGGGCGTCACGACGGGGAGAACGCCGCCTGTCGCGGCGCCGGCGCTAGTCCTCGTCCGTGCCCCGCTGGGCGCGGGTGAGGCCGACTTCCAGCTCGGTGGCCGCCTGGGTGCGTATGTGCAGGATGTCTCCGATGAACAGGTCGTACACCAGAACTCCGATCACCCCGCCGACCAGGGGGCCGACGATCGGGATCCAGAAGTAATTGCTGAACGACCCCGCCAATGTCCCCGGCATCGCGAGATCCTGCCAACCCGCGGCCCAGGTGAACAGGCGGGGACCGAGGTCACGGGCCGGATTGATGGCGTATCCGGCGTTCGCCCCGTAGGACATGCCGATCGCCGCGACGGCGAATCCGACGATCAGCGGACCCAGATTCGCCTGCACGGCGGTATTGCGCATATCGACGACGGCGACGATCATGATCACCAGGAACGCGGTGCCCACGATCTGGTCGATCAGCGGTCCCCAGATTCCGCCATGGAAATACGGCGCGGGAAACGTCCCGAAGATGGAGAACGACGCGAGCGTATGCCCGTTGGTCTTCGGGCCCTTCATGGCACCGTCGAAGGTGTTGATCGCGTCGTGGTAGACCGCGTAGACGAGCGCGGCCCCGGTGAACGCCCCGATCAGCTGCGACAGCATGTACGGGGCGACCTTGACCCAGGCGAACTTGCGTCGCACCGCGAACGCCAGCGTGACCGCCGGATTGAGGTGTGCGCCGCTCACCCCGCCAGCCACGTACACGCCGAAGACCACGGCCATGGCCCAGCCCCAGGTGATCAGCAGCCAGTCCCCGGCCCCCCAGAAGAACGTCGTCGGCCCCGACGTGCGGCCCGACCCCGGCAGCGCCGCGACCGTCATGGCCACCACACCGCATCCGAAGGAGATGAGGACGAGCGTCCCCAGGAACTCGGCCAGGCATTCGCCCCACAGACCACCCCGACGTCTGAGCCGGGAGGGCTTGATCAGCGGCGAGATCTCCGCAGCCATGGTTCCTCCAAGACCGTCGTCAAGACCGTCATCCGAGGCGCCGAAGAGCGCTGGATCCCCTCCCTCCGATGGGGGTCATACTACCGTCGCCAGGACTTCCGGGCGCGACGGCGGCATTTCCGCACCCCGGTCCGACAGCCGAATTCGAGGGGAAATCAGGGGGGTGTCAACCCTGTTCCGCGCACTTCCCTTTGCGCATCGCGCCATTCTGTGCATCTCGATTTTCCGCCGGTTCTTCAGCCGATACCGAAAGCGCCGTCGGGGGGTACGGGCGACGGTACGGCGTCCTCGTCCCGTACCGGGCGCGCGTCGCCCATGAAGTCGCGCAGTGCCGCCCCGTGTTCGACGCGCGCCGGGAAGGCGTCGGCTGCGGTCCGGCGGCCCAGGGCGAGCGTGTCGAGCGGGTGCCGCGCGGCGACGAGCACCGCGTTCCCGAATCGGCGACCGCGCAGCACGCCCGGTTCGGCGATCAGCACGAGTTCCGGGAACACCGCCGCGAAGGTGGCGAGTTGGGAGCGCAGGAAGGCGAACGGAGCGGCGTCGGCGAGGTTGGCCAGGTAGACACCGCCGTCGCGCAGGACCCGCCCGGCCTCGCGGGCGTAGCCGAGGGACGTGAGATGCGCGGGGACGCGGGAGCCGCCGAAGACGTCGGCGACCAGGACGTCGGCCGAGTCGTCGGGGGCGGCCTCCAGCCAGCGCCGGGCGTCGGCGGCGTGCAGGGTGATGCCCGCGCCGTCCGGGAGCGGCAGATGCTCGGCGACCAGGTCCAGCAGACCCCGGTCGGCCTCGACGACGTCCTGCCGGGATCCGGGCCTGGTCGCGGCCAGGTAGCGGGGCAGGGTGAACGCGCCTCCGCCGAGGTGCAGCGCGTCCAGCGGACGCCCGGCCCGGGTGACGGTGTCCAGGACGTGCCCGAGCCGGCGCGCGTACTCGAACTCCAGGTGCGTCGGCTCGTCCAGGTCGACGTACGACTGCGGTGCCCCGTCGACGGTCAGCAGCCAGGCCCGCTCCCGGTCGACGTCGGGCATCAGCTTGGCGAACCCGTGGTCGACGGCTCGGCTTACGGGTATGGGCTCGTTCACCGTCCCATTGTGCCCGCGCCACCGACCCCGACCGGCCCGTCCCCGCCCCGGATGGCGCGTCTGGCACGGGGACCGCCCCGGACCCGGGCACGGGGACACCCTCGGTCCCCGTACCCGGACAGGCTCCGTCCCCGTGCCCGGACAGGCTCCGTCCCCGTGCCGGGACGGCGTGCCGTCACTCGACCGCGGTCACGCTCCCCGCGCCGACCGTCCGGCCGCCCTCGCGGATGGCGAAGCCGAGCCCCGGCTCCAGCGGGACCTCGCGTCCCAGCTCGACGGTCATCGTGACCGTGTCGCCGGGGCGGGCGACCGCGACCTCGCCGAGGTCGACGTCGCCGACCACGTCCGCGGTACGGATGTAGAACTGCGGCCGGTAGCCGCTCGACACCGGGGTGGTGCGGCCGCCCTCGCGCCCCGACAGCACGTACACCCGCGCCGTGAAGCGACGCCGGGGCACGACGCTGCCGGGCGCGGCGACGACGTGCCCGCGCCGGACGGCGTCCCGTGGCACACCGCGCAGCAGCAGCGCGACGTTGTCGCCGGCCTGCGCCTCGGCCATGGGCTTGCCGAAGGTCTCCACGCCGGTGACGACGCTCTCGACACCGGCGCCGAGCACCTCGACCCGGTCACCGACGTGGATCGTGCCGCGTTCGACGGCACCGGTGACCACCGTCCCGCGGCCGGTGATGGTGAGCACGTTCTCCACCGGCAGCAGGAACGGCGCGTCCACGTACCGCTCCGGCATGGGCACATAGGTGTCCACCGCGTCGAGCAGCGCCTCGATCGACGCGGTCCAGCGCGGGTCGCCCTCCAGCGCCCCGAGTCCCGAGACCCGTACGACGGGGACGGCGTCGCCGCCGTAGCCCTGCGCGGTGAGCAGTTCGCGGACCTCCAGCTCGACCAGGTCGGCGAGCTCCTCGTCGGCCCGGTCGGCCATGGTCAGCGCGACGACCACATGGTCGACGCCCACCTGACGGGCGAGCAGCACGTGCTCGGCGGTCTGCGGCATGATCCCGTCGAGCGCGGAGACGACGAGGATCGCCCCGTCGAGCTGCGCGGCCCCGGTGACCATGTTCTTGACGTAGTCGGCGTGGCCCGGCATGTCCACGTGCGCGTAGTGCCGGGTGTCGGTCTCGTACTCGACGTGCGCGATGTTGATGGTGATGCCGCGGGCGGCCTCCTCCGGCGCCCGGTCGATGCGGTCGAACGGGACGAAGGTGCCGGTCCCGCGGTCGGCGAGGACCTTGGTGATGGCGGCGGTCAGGGTGGTCTTGCCGTGGTCGACGTGGCCCATCGTGCCGATGTTCAGATGCGGTTTGGTGCGCACGTATGCCGTCTTGGGCATGGCGGTACCTGGAAGCCTCTCAGTGAACCGAGCGAAGGTCCCGATGCGGTGGGCGCGGCGGGACGGGGACCCCGAGGGACTGGCCGACCCTCCCCCTGCGGGGTCCGCCGGAATGTCCGGAGAGGGTCAGCTTCGGGCGCCGTCGACTGCTGCGACGAAGACGGGAACGGCAGCCTTCGGTGCATCCGCGACTGCGGATGCTGCGAAGTGGAAGGCGTACCGGAACATGACGCCGATCCTCGCCGACGCGTCACCGCACGTCGAATGGTTTTCCGGCCCGCGTCCACCCGCTCCCGGCCCGAGCCGACCCGAAACCCTTGTCCCACCGCCTCGCAGCTCGCCGGAAGCCCGTGGTCACCGCCTCGCACCTCGCCGGAAGCCCGTGGTTCACCGGCCCTCCTCCCACTCGAATCCCGTGGTTCACCTGCCGCCACACGCGTCGGGCCCGGTGGTCCGTCCGCACGCGCGGGTGGCAGCCGCCTTGTCCAGGGCCGTACGGCGATCACACGCGTGCGTCGGTTACTGTCACCGAATGCTCGATGCCACCACCCGCTCTGGGGGCACCGCCACGGCCACTCCCCGGGCCGCCGCCACGGAGCTCGCCCTCGCCGTCCCCCTGTCCACGCCCGTCGGTCTCACCACACGCTGCACGAGAGTGCTGCTCTCCCCCTGGTCCCGGTTCGCCCTGCTCGTCCTGCTGCTCGCGGCGGCCGCGTCGAGCGTGCTGCTCTTCGAGCCGCAGAAGCTGCTGGCCCACGGCTGGCCGCCGCACGCCGGGGGCGCCACCGCGGCCCTGGTGTTCGCCGTGGCGTACGGGCTGTGCACGGTGGCGTTCGTCCCCCGGCCGCTGCTGAACCTGGCGGCAGGTGCACTGTTCGGCTCCCAGCTGGGCACCGCTTCGACCCTGGCGGGCACCGTGCTCGGCGCCGGGATCGCCTTCGGTCTGGGCCGGATGCTCGGGCAGGACGCGCTGCGCCCGCTGCTGCGGGGCCGCTGGCTGAAGGCGGCGGACGGCCAGCTCAGCCGGCACGGCTTCCGCTCGATGATGGCGGCCCGGCTGTTCCCGGGGGTGCCGTTCTGGGCGGCGAACTACTGCGCGGCGGTGTCCCGCATGGGCTGGCTGCCGTTCCTGCTCGCGACGGCGATCGGCTCGGTTCCGAACACCGCCGCGTACGTCGTCGCGGGGGCCCGCGCCTCGGCGCCGACGTCCCCCGCGTTCCTTGTCGCGATGGCCGCCATCACCGTACCGGCGCTGGCCGGCGCGGTGGTGGCCTGGCGCAAGCGCCACCACCTGCGGTCGAGTTGACGGAACGTCACCAGGCTTCCGCTGCGGCCGCGACGGGGCCGCAGCCGGCCGGTTCACCCGTGGGCTCCCTCCCGGAACTCGTACACGTCGAGCCGTCCGCACATCCCGAACCTCCCGGTCTCCAAGGGCTGTTCGGACCGTACGACGGCCCCGCCGAGATGGGCGGGATCGCCCCGTTGCAGACGGTCGAGCTGCTCCCCCGTGGCCCTCGCGGCGGCCTCGGCGCCGCGCCGCCAGCGCTCGCGCCACTCGGCGATCCGCGGGCGCACCAGCGCGCAGGCGGCCCGGTGGAAGGCGGCCAGCGCCTCAGGCCCCTCGGCGTCCCGCAGGGCCCGGTAGCCCTCCAGGGCAAGGTCCCGGCGGGCACGGGCGATCCGCTCCCGCTCGGCCTCGGGCGCGTCGGCGGGGATCGCCGTTGCGGCGGCGTACGTCCCCGGGTCGGCCAGATACGGCGGCGGCAGGGTGAGCACCGCGTCGCCCGCCTCCGGCAGCCCGCCGTTCTGCATCAGGACGGTGATGCGCAGGCCGCCCTCGTCGACCAGCCGGTGGATCGTGCCGGGCGTGAACCAGGCGACGGTGCCCGGCGTGAGCGGTGTGACCTCGTACCCGGACGCGGTGAGCGTCTGCACCGCGCCCCGGCCGCCGGTGACCACGTACGCCTCCGAACAGGCCAGATGCATATGGGGTGTTCCGCCGCACAGGCCGTCGGCCGCCGGCCAGTCGTACACCGACAGCCGCGACAGGCCGACCCCGCCCGGCGGTCCGGCGTACTGCGCCGGGCTCACCACGGGTGCGCCTCCAGGTACCCGGCGATCTCCTCCCGCGCCCAGGCCCCGTCGGCGACCACGACCCGGTAGCGGCGGGTGAGGGTGGCGCCGGGGGCGAGGGCGAGCTCGTCGTGGAAGGCCCAGGACGGGGCGACGGCGGCGAAGGGGTCGTTGCGCACGAACCAGTGGGCGGGGTGGGTGCCCCGGGCTCCGGCGTGGTCGTTCTCGGGAGCGTGCGCGAAGACCAGGGTCGCGTGGCCGTCCGTGCCGTCGTGCTCGCCGCGGAGCGCCAGCCAGGGCGACTGACTGCCCATCAACTTCGGTCCCTCGCCCTCGGGTCCGAGGACGAGTCCGTCCCGGAAGGCACGCGGACCGCGCCAGAACAGCCCCGTGTAGCCGGCCATCTCGCGCCCTGCGGTGGTCGGGCTGCCGAACAGCAGCGCCGACTCGCGCCGGTTGGTGACGGCGGTCGTCCAGGTCAGCGCCCAGGAGCCGGCGGCCGGGTCCACGTCGTGGATCTCCACGCGGCGCCGCTCCTCGGCCCACAGCTCCCCGCCGTACGGGTGCCAGGTGAGCCGTTCGGCGATGACGGCGCGGTCACCGTCGGCGGCTACCTCGTCGAAGGCCACGTGCGCCATCGAGCCGACCCGTTCCGGGAGTTCGAGATACCCCTGTCCGTGGACGTAGGTGTTGCCGCCCCACAGGTTCGCCCCGGACAGATGGGAGGCCGTCAGCGACAGGCCCTTGTGCCAGCGGTGGTCGTTGGGCCGGTAGCCGGTGACGATGTCGCCGGCCAGGGTACGCAGCGGGTGGATGTACGGCTTGGGCGCCTCCCAGGCCGCTTCCGGACGGTAGACGTAGGCGAGCAGTTCGACGCCGGTGGCGGGCTCGGTCACCGTGATGCGCTCGCCGTGCGTGTGCACGACCCGCAGTCCGTTCGTCATGCGGTCACCTCCTCGCCCGCGTGGGCCCCGGAGACCTCGTCGCCCGGCCGGGCTCCGGAGACGGCGGTCGCGGGTGCCCAGCCGGGCACACCCCCGTGCAGGGCCGTGTAGAACGGGTCGCCCGGCCCGATCTCGCCCCGCCGCACCGTGACGTCGGTGAACGCCGACTTGTACAGCGCGCTGATCAGTTCCAGGCCGGTACGCGCCTCCTCGCCGCTGCTGCGCGGGCGTCGCCCGGCGTGCATGCTCGCCACCAGTTCACGCAGCTGCTCCAGGTGCGAACTGGGCACGTCCGGGCCGAAGTCCCGCCAGGCGGCGGCCTCGTCGTCCGGCACGTGCGCGGCCGGGGTCACGCGCCAGTTCGCGTTGCCGTGCCCGTAGAGGTGGGTGAGTTCGACGGTGGCGTGCTCGCAGTCGATGCGGATGCGGCTGACCTCGTCGGGGCTGAGGACGCTGTTGACGACGGTCGCCAGAGCCCCGTTCTCGAAGCGGACCAGGGCCGTCGAGACGTCCTCCGTCTCCACGTCGTGCACCAGCCGCCCGGCCATGGCCCGCACCTCGCTCCAGGGTCCGAGCAGATCGAGCAGCAGGTCCATCTGATGGATCCCGTGCCCCATCGCCGGGCCTCCGCCCTCGGTGTCCCAGCGGCCCCGCCACGGCACGGCGTAGTAGGCGGCGTCGCGGTACCAGGTGGTCTGGCAGTGCGCCACGAGCGGCCGCCCCATGGCCCGCTCGGCGAGCAGCCGTCGGACATGGCGGGAGCCGGAGCCGAAGCGGTGCTGGAAGACGATGGAGGCATACGGACCGCTCCCGTCGCCCGCCGCGGCCTCGACCGCGTCGAAGTCGGCGAGCGTCGGCACGGGCGGCTTCTCGCACCACACCCATGCCCCGGCGCGCAGCGCGGCCACCGTCTGCTCACGGTGCAGGGTGGGCGGGGTGCAGATGGTGACCAGGTCGGGCCGCTGCTCCCGCAGCATCCGGTCCAGGTCGGTGTAGGCGTGCGGGATCCCGCCCGAGGCGCAGAACTCACGGACGGCACCGGGGTCGATGTCGACGGCGGCGACGACCTCCGTCCGGCCCTCCTCGGCGAGCCGGGCGAGCGCGGGCAGATGGCTCCCGCGCGCGATCGCGCCGGTGCCGACGACGGCGGCACGGACAGGTCGCCCGTCGAGCGGAGCGAAACGGGCCCGGGACGCCCCGGGACGGGCCGCGGATGTCGGCGTCGACGTACCGGGACGGGCGCCAGGTGCAGACATGGGCGTACCAGGACGGGCGGCGGACGTGGGCATCGGCGTGATCAGCACTCCTCCGAAGCGGCGGACAGGACGGCGGGCACGGCGGTGGCCCTGGCGTCGAGCACGCCGGCGCGCACGACGGTAAGCGCTTTCCCTCCTGGCAACGTATGCGGACGCGCCAGGGCCGGTCAACACCTCGAAGCGGCTGCTCACCGGCCGTGTTCGAAACCCCTCTGACGGGCCTGTCACCCGGGGACGCTACGCTGCATCACGGCGCACGTGATCAACGCGCGCGACGGAACGCGTGTCCGTGCCCCCGCACGGCGGACCGGGCGGACCCGGCGGACCCTCGCCCCTTTCCGCATCGGCACTTGGACTTCCTCACTTCATGTCTTGGTTCGAATCCCTCGTCCTCGGCCTCGTCCAGGGGCTGACCGAGTTCCTCCCCGTGTCCTCCAGCGCGCATCTGCGGCTCACCGCCGCCTTCTCGGGCTGGAAGGACCCGGGAGCGGCGTTCACCGCGATCACCCAGATCGGCACCGAGGCCGCCGTGCTGATCTACTTCCGCAAGGACATCGGCAGGATCATCTCCGCATGGTGCCGCTCGCTCTTCGACAAGGCGATGCGCAGCGACCACGACGCGCAGATGGGATGGCTGGTGATCGTCGGCTCGATCCCGATCGGTGTGCTCGGCCTGACGCTCAAGGACCAGATCGAGGGTCCGTTCCGTGATCTGCGGGTCACGGCGACCATGCTGATCGTCGTCGGCATCGTCATAGGCATCGCCGACCGCCTCGCGGACCGCGACGAGAAGGGCGGCCGGCACCGGGCGCCCAAGCAGCGCAAGGCGCTCGAGGACCTCGGCGTGAAGGACGGCCTGATCTACGGCTTCTGCCAGGCCTGCGCCCTCGTCCCCGGCGTCTCCCGGTCCGGCGCCACCATCAGCGGCGGCCTTTTCATGGGCTACAGGCGTGAGGCGGCGGCCCGTTACTCCTTCCTGCTCGCCATGCCTGCGGTGCTCGCGTCCGGCCTCTTCGAGACCAAGGACGCGCTGGAGAGCGACCATGTGCTGTGGGGTCCGACGCTGTTCGCGACGGTGATCGCGTTCGCGTCCGGCTACGCGGTCATCGCCTGGTTCATGAAGTTCATCTCCACCAAGTCCTTCATGCCGTTCGTCTACTACCGCGTCGCCCTCGGCATCCTCGTCATCGGCCTGGTGGCCACGGGCGTGCTGAGCCCGCACGCGGCGGAGTCCGCGGGCTGAGTCCCGCGCACGACGCAGCCCGCGGAACGCCAACCGGGCTCTCCCTCCGGAAGACGTGGAGGGGGAGCCCGCGATCGTCCGCCGTGACAAGCCCGTCCGTCGTCGCACCACGCGAACACCCGGTCCACTCAAGGCCGTTCGACTCCCGGCCGGTCCGCCGTCGGCGCGCGCCGGCGATCCCGCGCCCGTGACCTACGGCATACGATCTGTGTAGCGACCCGGTAGCGCACTGTCAGTGCTTGCCCCTAGGCTGACCCCATGTCCCCCGAATCCGTGACCCCTGGTTCCGTGCGTTGCGCTGCCGAGGTGAACGAGCAGATCCGGGCGCTCTGGATGCGCGCGGGCGGCTCGCTGTCGACCCAGGAGCGGACGGAGTACGAGCTGCTGGTGGTCGAGTGGGCCGCGGCGATCCGCGGCGAGGTAGTGAAGGCGGCCTGAGTCGCACCACCCCCGCTCTCCGTCCGGCGGCACCTGGGGAGGTCGCCGCCGGACGGACATCTCCCTCCGGGTTTACGTGCACGCGCCACTCCCGGCCTCCCCCAATACGGGGCGATATTTCAGCCAGAGAGCAAAATGGATATATGGGTCTCCGGCATGCCTCGGTGGACCACCTCCTCGAGCAGTCGCTGAGCCGTGGACTGGTGGCGATTCCACTCGGACTGATCGTGGCGATCACCGCGGTGGACCTCCAGGTCCCCGAAGACGTGCACCTGGGCCCCCTGCTGGTCATCGCCCCCGCGCTCACCGCCTCGCTGGGCGGCACCGCCATGACCGCCCTGGCCGGGTTCCTGGCCATCACGGCACAGACGCTGATCGCGGTGTTCCACGGCGGACTGACCACGCCCAACCATCTCGCGCAGATCGTCGCGCTGACCCTGCTCTCCGGGCTCACGGTCTTCTTGCGCCACATCCAGGCGCGCAGGGAGCGGGCGCTGAACCTGGCGCGGTCGGTGGCCGAGATGGCACAGCGCGTGCTGCTGCGGCCACCGCCGCGGCGGGTCGGCCCGCTGCGAGTGGCCTGGCTGTATCTGTCCGCCGAGGACGAGACCCAGATCGGGGGCGATCTCTTCGCCGTCGCCCGTGCCGACCGGCCCGCCACCCGTGTCATCATCGGTGACGTCCGGGGCAAAGGCCTGGCCGCCATCGCCGAGGCCTCCCTGGTCCTGGGAGCCTTCCGCGAGGGCGCGCACCGGTACGACACCCTGCCCGAACTGGTCGGCGCGGTCGAGGACAGCGTCCACCGGAACCTGGCGGAGGTGGTGGACACCGACCAGGAACTCGGCGAGCACTTCATCACCGCCCTCATGGTCGACATCCCCGACGACACCGCACGGGCCGAGATGATCAACTTCGGGCATCCTGCCCCCCTGCGGGTACGCGGCCGACAGGTCACCGCCCTCTCCGTACGGCAGCCCGTACCGCCGCTCGGCGTGTACGAAACGGCCGGTCCGCCCCGCTCCGCCGACACGTTCACCGTCGAGGGCGGCGATCTGCTCGTGCTCTACACGGACGGGGTCGTCGAGGCCCGGTCGCCGGGCGGGGCCTTCTATCCGCTCGTCGAACGGATCACCTCGTTCCTGCCCGCGAGCGGCCCCGACTCCCTGTTGCGGCAGATCCACCACGACCTGCTCCGCCACGTCGGCGGCAACCCCGGCGACGACGTCGCCCTACTGGTGATCGAGCGCATCCGCTCCCGGCACTTCGCCCGGACGCAGCCCACCGCCCACCTCGACGGCCACCCCGGCTGACCGGCCGGGCCGCGACCGCCCGTCCCACCGCGGGGCAGGCCGATCCACGGCCGCCCTCCCCACCGCGGGGCCGGGCCGGCCGTGTCGCCCTGCCCCGCCCACCGGGTCGTCCACTAAGGTCACATCACCACAAAGGTGACGATCGCTACGGAGGACAGAACCGCGGAGATCAATCGCGAGCGCATCACCAGGACCCTGACGTTCTGGCTGCGTCCCTCCTTCGCTCTGCGCGTCGTCAACAGGTTCCAGAAGATCGTGGGCTTCGACCGCGCGATGGCCCTGGCCTCCAGCGCGCTCACCGCGGTCATCCCACTCGCGATCCTGACCAGCGCCGTGCTGAACAGTGCCACGGACTACGACGCCGCGGAACGGATCATCAGCCGCTACGGCCTCACCGGAGCGGGTGCCACCTCCGTCCGGTCGCTCTTCACCCCGGCCGACGAAGGCGTCACCAGCGTGGGCGTCTTCGGGGTGGTGTTCCTGACGATCTCCGCGCTGAGCTTCGCACGGGCCTCGCAGCGGCTGTTCGAACAGACCTGGCAGCTGAAGCCGCTCAGTGTCCGCAACACGCGCAACGGCCTGTGGTGGATCATCTCGCTCGGCGCCTACATGGCCGTCACCGGATGGCTCCATGCGGTCCTCGACGGCGGCCGTCTGGAGCTGACGGCGGCGGTGTCCGAGGTACCGCTGACCGCCGCCTTCCTTCTCTGGAGCGGCCGGCTGCTGTCCTCGAAACGGATCGGCTGGGCGGACCTGCTGCCCTTCGGGATCACCGCGGCCGTCCTCACGGCCGTCTACTCGGTGGGCGCCGCCGTGTATCTGCCGCGCCTGTTCAACTCCTACGCCTCGCGCTACGGGTCGATCGGCGCCGTCTTCGCCATGATCTCCGCCCTCTTCACGGCCATGCTCGTCATCGTCGGATCGGCGGCGGTGGGCCGCGAGGTGAGCGACGAACTCGACCGGATCAAGCACGGCCACCGCCCCTCGGACAACGAGGTCCGCCGCCAGTGGGACCTGGTGGTCGAGCAGGCCCGCTCCCGCTGGCACACCGCGCGCGAACAGGTCTCACGTCGGCGGTCCAAGGGCCCGGAGAAAGGCCCGGCGAAGGGCCCGGATAAGGGACCGGGGCAGGGTGCGGCGAAAGACCCGGGGAAGGGCCCGGAGAACAGCTGACCCCGGACAGCGGACGCGTCCGGCGCACGACTGCCCCGCGCGGCACCGCTGCCGGGCGATCAGGCTCGGCTCCCGCCCGCGCGGCACCGAATATCACCGCACGCCCCTTGGCGCGGCCCGTGCCATGCCCAACACTGAGCCGATGACGCAGCGTGTGGAGCTCGCGACCGTGATGGACCGGCTGGCGGTGGACGGACTGGTCACCGACTACGCGGTGGCGGTGGACGACGGCGACTGGGCGGCCTACCGAGAACTGTTCACCCCGGACGGGCGCGCCGACTACCGCTCGGCCGGCGGGATCGAGGGCGACGCCCGGACGGTGGCCGGCTGGCTCGCCGACAGCATGCGGCTCTTCGCCATGCGGCAGCATCTGATCGTCAACCGCCGGGTGCGCTTCGGGATCCTGGAGCAGGACACCGGGGACACCGCCCGCATCCAGGCCGACTACATCAACCCCATGCGCTTCGCCGGACCCGGCGGCGACGGCGCCGCGGCACCGGACTTCGTGTGCGGCGGCCGCTACACCTTCGGGCTGCTGCGCACGTACGACGGCTGGCGGCTGCGCGAGGTGGTCGTCGAGGAGAAATGGCGCCGTATCTCCGGCCCGCCGGCCGGCCCCGACGACCAGGCCCCGGCCGGCTGACCCGAGGCACCCTGTCGCACTGCCCTGCCCGGCGCGCACACTGGAACCGTCCCCGGAGACGGAGCGGGAGTGAGTCCTGTTGCCACAGCCCGAGCCCAGTCCGACGCCCCGGCCGGCCGGGGTCGACACCGGCCCCGGGCTGCTCGAAGCGGTGCCGGCCTGCGCAACCGGACGGGGGGACCGACGATGAGGGTGCCCGACCGCCGGCTCGTCTCCCCCTGGCGCCGTGGAACGCTCGCGGCACTCGCCGGGGCCCTGCCCGTGCTCGCGTTCCCCGCCCCCTCCCTGTGGTGGTTCGCCTACGCCGCCCTGGTCCCGTGGATCCTGCTGGCGCGGTCGGCGCCGAGCGGGCGGCGCGCGGCGTACGACGGCTGGTGCGGCGGTTTCGGGTTCATGCTGGCCATGCACCACTGGCTGCTGCCGAACCTGCATGTGTTCCTGCTGGTCCTCGCGGCTCTGCTGGGTGCGCTGTGGGCGCCGTGGGCCTGGCTGGTGCGCCGGTTCCTGGCCGGAACACCGTCGGGCGGCCGGGTCCTGGCCGCCCTGGTCGTGCTGCCCTCGGGCTGGCTGGCGATCGAGCTGGTGCGCTCCTGGCAGGGCCTGGGCGGCCCGTGGGGCATGCTCGGCGCCAGCCAGTGGCAGGTGACGGCGGCTCTGCGGCTGGCCTCGGTCGGCGGGGTGTGGCTGCTCAGCTTCCTGGTGGTGGCCCTGAACGTCGCGTTCGCCGTCCTCACCGCGCTCCCGCGGGCCCGAATACCGGCCGTGGCCGGTCTGGTCGCGACGGCCGCGACCGCCTCGGCGGCCTGGGTGTGGTCACCGCGCCCCGAGACGGACTCACAGGTGCGGATCGCCGTCGTCCAGCCCGGGGTGGTCGGCGGCACCGACAGCGGCGACCGCCGCTTCGCCCGGGAGGAACAGCTGACGCGCGAACTGGCCGGCCGGCACGTCGATCTGGTCGTCTGGGGCGAGAGCAGCGTCGGCTTCGACCTGGGCCGGCGCCCCGATCTGGCCCGGCGGATCACCGCGCTCTCCCGGGAGAGCGGCGCGGACATCCTGGTCAACGTGGACGCGCGCCGCTCCGACCGGCCCGGCATCTACAAGAGTTCGATCCTGGTGGGCCCGGACGGCCCGACCGGCGACCGCTACGACAAGATGCGGCTCGTCCCCTTCGGCGAGTACATCCCGGCCCGCTCCCTGCTCGGCTGGGCGACTTCGGTCGGCCGGGCGGCCGGCGAGGACCGCAGGCGCGGCACCGAGCAGGTGGTGATGAACGCCGGGCACGGGCTGCACATCGGCCCGCTGGTCTGCTTCGAGACCGCGTTCCCCGACATGACCCGGCATCTCGCGGAGGACGGTGCCGATGTCCTGGTCGGCCAGTCCTCGACGTCCACGTTCCAGCGGAGCTGGGCTCCCGAGCAGCACGCCTCGCTGGCGGCACTGCGCGCGGCGGAGACCGGCCGGCCGATGGTGCACGCCACGCTGACCGGGGTCTCCGCCGTGTACGGACCGAGCGGGGAGCGGATCGGTCCGTGGCTGGGGACGGACGCGAGCGCGACGCGGGTGTACGAGGTGCCGCTGGCCACCGGCGTCACGCCGTACGTCCGGTTCGGCGACTGGCCGGCCCAGGTGTCGCTGCTGGTGCTGGCGGCGCTGTGCCTGACCGAGGGCGCGCGGGCGGTCAGACTGCGCCGGGGCTCTCCTGTACCGCACGCACCACGCGTTCACACAGTTCATGAGTCGCCAGCGCATCCCGGGCACTGAGCACCTTGCCCGCCCGTACCGCGTCGAGAAAGGCCAGTACGGCCTGCTCGATGCCACGCTGGCGGGCCACCGGAACCCAGTCGCCGCGGCGGCGCAGGGTGGGCTGGCCCCGGTGGTCGACGGTCTCGGCGAGGTTGATCACCTGCCGCTTGGAGTCCTGGCCGGAGACCTCGAGGATCTCCTCGGCGGAGCCGCTGAGCCGGTTCATCACGCCCAGCGCGGTGAAGCCGTCCCCGGCGAGCTGGAGCACGACGTGGTGCAGCAGGCCGTCGCGGACGCGGGCCCGGACGCTCACGTCGTCGACCGTGCCCGGCACCAGGAAGCGCAGGGTGTCCACGACGTGGATGAAGTCGTCGAGGATCATCGTGCGGGGCTTCTCCGGCAGCCCGATGCGGTTCTTCTGCATCAGGATGAGCTCGCGCGGGTGCTCCGCGCACTGGGTGTAGCCCGGGGCGTGGCGCCGGTTGAAGCCGACGGCGAGTGATACCCCGTGCTGTTCGGCGAGCGCCACGAGCCGCTCGGAGTCGGCGAGTTCGTAGGCCAGCGGCTTGTCGACGTACGTGGGTACGCCCGCTTCGAGCAGCCGGGTGACGATCTCGGGGTGCGCGGTGGTGGGCGCGTGCACGAACGCGGCGTCGAGACCCTGGGCGAGCAGGGACTCCAGGTCCGGGTGGCGCTGTGGGCCGGGCACCCGGAGGCTGTCGGCGACCCGGTCGAGGGTGGCGGGGGTGCGGGTCTGCAGATGCAGTTCGATCCCGGGCTGGACCCCGAGCACCGGCAGATAGGCCTTCTGCGCGATGTCACCGAGTCCGATGCAGCCGACCTTCACGGGGGCTCCTTCTCTGCTTGTCCGCGCCTGCCTGTCCGTGCCTGCCTGCACGGCAGCATACGCAGGGCCCGGCCGAAAACCCCTGGTGGATCGGGACGGGTCGGGCGAGCATGAGGACATGACGACCGAGCGCACGGAACCGGCCCAGGACGCCGACGAACGCACGATGCTGGAGGGCTGGCTGGACTACCACCGGCAGACGCTCGCCGTGAAGTGCCGGGATCTGACCGACGAGCAGCTCAGGACCGCCTCCGTGCCCCCGTCCGAACTGTCCCTGATGGGGCTGGTACGGCACATGGCCGAGGTCGAACGCAACTGGTTCCGCAGGGTGCTGACGGGCGACGACCCCGGACCGATCCACTACAGCGACGAGGACCCGGACGGCGAGTTCCATCTCACCGAGGCGGACACCTGGCAGGACGCCTACGCCGGCTGGCAGGCCGAGATCGGGATCGCCCGGCGCAACGCGGCCGGCTTCGGCCTCGACGAGTTCTCCGCGGGGCGCAGCAGGACCGACGGCAAGCCGTTCAGCCTGCGCTGGATCTACACGCACATGATCGAGGAGTACGCGCGTCACAACGGTCACGCCGATCTGATCCGTGAGCGCATCGACGGCGTCACGGGCGACTGACGTCAGCCCGGGCGGGCGAACCGCTCGCAGGGGGTGCGGGATCACCCGTGCGGGGCAAGCTCCGCTCGTCCGCCGTGCCTCACGGAGCCCGAGCCAGCAGAGTTGCGCGGGTGCATCGAACGACGACCCTCGCCACGCTCCTGGTCACCGTGGCCGTGTCGGCCCTCACCGGCTGTGTGACGGTCCAGCGTCCGCCCACGGCCGGCCCTCCGGCGGCGGTGCCCGCGTCCGGACCCACGCCCCGGGCGGACGGTGACTCGCCGTCCCAGGTGGTGCAGGCGCCGGCGCGGAGGCGCTGGAGCTCGTCGGGTCGCGGAGTCGGCGATCTGCGAGCAGACCTACGGGCGTTGAGGCGACAGCCTTCGGGCCCCTCAGGGGCGCTGCCGTGGCGGACCCCAGGTCCCCCCGCCGGAGCCGTCCCCCTCCCCCGCCCCTTCCCCCAGCCTCAGTTCCATCCGGCTGATCGCCGCCCGGATCCCGTCCCCGTAGGCGTCGTCGCCCAGGGCCCCCGCGGCCCCGCGGGCCCGGCGGACATGGCTGCGGGCGGCCTCGCGGCGGCCGAGTTTCACATAGTCCGCCGCGAGGTTCAGGTGCAGTGAGGGGTACAGCGCCCGCACGGCGGCCAGTTGGTCGTGCTCCGCGCGCCGCCCGTCCGTGAGTTCCTCCGCGGCGGTCAACGCCCGCAGGTCCCAGGCGAGTTCCGCGTCCGAATCGTCCTGGGTGTCGGCGA
Organism: Streptomyces sp. NPDC107559; assembly: GCF_055657365.1. NCBI lineage: Bacteria > Bacillati > Actinomycetota > Actinomycetes > Kitasatosporales > Streptomycetaceae > Streptomyces > Streptomyces sp. NPDC107559. Next base: position 194,786 of record NZ_JBVKBD010000014.1, read on the forward strand.
GGTAGTGGGCCAGGGTGCAGCGGTGCAGCGGGTCGCCGTGTTCGCCGATCTCCGTCCACAGCTCCAGCAACCGGTGGCGGGCCTCCTCGCGGTCACCCGCGTGATGCAGCATCACGACCTGCCCGATCCGCGTCAGCACGGCATCGGATGCCGTCTGCCCCTGTCGCTCCGTCACCGCGTCCTCCGCGTGCTCGTCGGCGTCCCCACCGGTCCGTGCCGGCCCTTGCCGACCGACGCTAACCGCAGGGACCCGGGATCCGGGGCAGGCGGCACCGGGCCGGCCGGTGAAGGAACCGGCCCGGCGGCGGATCAGCCCAGGTTCGGCACGGTCCAGTCGATCGGCTCGTGGCCCTGCGCCGCCACGGCCTCGTTGATCTGCGTGAACGGACGGGAACCGAAGAACTTCTTGGCCGACAGGGGCGAGGGGTGCGCGCCCTTGACCACCACGTGCCGGGTCTCGTCGATCAGCGGGAGCTTCTTCTGGGCGTAGTTGCCCCACAGGACGAAGACCGCCGGGTCGGGCCGGTCGGCCACCGCGCGGATCACCGCGTCCGTGAACTTCTCCCAGCCCTTGCCCTTGTGGGAGTTCGCCTCGCCGGAACGGACGGTGAGCACCGCGTTGAGCAGCAGCACGCCCTGCTGGGCCCACGGCATCAGATAGCCGTTGTCCGGGACGGGCGTGCCCAGTTCCTCGTGCATCTCCTTGTAGATGTTGCGCAGGGACGGCGGGACCTTCACCCCGGGCCGGACCGAGAAGCACAGGCCGTGGCCCTGGCCCTCGCCGTGGTACGGGTCCTGGCCGAGGATCAGGACCTTGACCCGCTCGTACGGCGTGGCGTCGAGCGCGGCGAACACCTCCTCGCGCGGAGGGTAGACGGGCCCCTTCGCCCGCTCGTCCTCGACGAACTCCGTCAGCTCCTTGAAGTAGGGCTGCTGGAGTTCGTCGCCCAGGACGCCGCGCCAGGACTCGGGCAGCATGGCGGTGTCGGTCACGTCGATGTCCTTATGTCGTACGGTCGCTTGCAGGCTTCAGAACCTACAGGCGACCACTGACAACCGGCCCGGCGAACGGCTCTACCAGCTGGTCTTGCGGGACAGTTCCCACATCATCATGATCGTCGAGGGGTCCAGCGCGCGCTCCCCGCCCGAGATGTCCACGCTCGCGGCCACGTACTGCTTGCCCTGCCACAGCGGCAGCAGTCGCGCGTCGTCGACGAGGACCTGCTGGGCGTCCTCGAAGTCCTTGATCACGGCGCCGCGGTCGCTCTGCTGGCGGGAGTGGGCCAGCGCCTGGGCGATCTTCGGCTCCGGATAGGGCGTGCCGAGGGCGTTCTGCTTGCCCACGAAGGGCGCGATGAAGTTGTCCGCGTCGGGGAAGTCGGGGAACCAGCCGCGCCCGAACACCGGGTACTCGCCCTTCTGGTAGCCCTCGACGTAGGTCTTCCAGGGCCGGCTCTTGAGCGTCACGGTGAACAGGCCCGTGCTCTCCAACTGGCGCTTGAGCTCGGCGAACTGACGGGCCGTCTCGGAGCCGTAGCGGTCTGTGGTGTACCAGAAGGTGAGAGGGACGGGCGTGGTGATGCCCGCGCGGGTCAGCAGCGCGCGGGCCTTGGAGGTGCTCGGGTCGCCGAAGTCGTCGAAAAAGCCCGTGCTGTGCCCGGTCAGACCCTTGGGGACCATGGAGTACAGCGGGTCCACGGTGTCCTTGTAGATCTTGTGGGCGATCGCCGACCGGTCGACGACCTGTGCGATGGCCCTGCGCACGGCCAGCTTGCCGGCCCACTTGTCCTTCGGGTTGAACACCAGGTAGCTGATGTCGGTGCCGGCGCCCTCGACGAGCTGGAGCGTGCTCCCTTCGTCCTTGCTCTCCAGGCCGATGATGTCGCCCGCGGCGAGACCCCGGTAGGTCACGTCGATGTCGTGGTCGCGCAGGGCCTTGACCATGGTGGCCGAGTCCTGGAAGTAGCGGATCGTCACCCCGTCGTTCTTGATGTCGGCGAAGCCCTTGTAGTTCTCGTTCCTGACGAGGGCGGCCTTCTTGCCCTCGTCGTAGGACTGGAGCCGGTAGGGCCCGGACCCGTAGACCTTGCCGTCCTTGCGGAGGGAGTCGGCCGGGTAGTCGTCGGGGTCGACGATGGACATGGCCGGGGTGGCGAGGACGAACGGAAAGGTCGCGTCGGCCTGGTTGAGGTGGAAGACGATCTCGCGGTCGCCCAGCACCTGCACCCGGTCCAGGCTGCCCAGCAGCCCGGCCGGACCACTGGCCGCGTTGATCTTCCTGATCCGGTCGATGGAGTACTTGACCGCGGCGGCGTCGAGCGCGTCACCGTCGGAGAACTTCATGCCCGCGCGCAGCTTGCACCGGTACTTGGTGTTGGTGTCGTCGGTGAAGTCGCAGCTCTGGGCGGCGTCCGGCTGAGGCGTCGTCGCGCCGTTCGGGTACGCCAGCAGCGTCTGGTAGATGTTGCGGAACAGCTCCCACGAGCCGTCCCAGGAGGCGGCGGGGTCCAGGGTGCTGGGGGCGCTGGTCGTCCCCACCACGATCGGTCCCTTCCCCGCGGAGTCGCTTGCCGAGAAGTAGCTGCATCCAGTCACCAGGGATATGGATGCGATCGCCGCAACCTGGCGCAGGCTTCGCTTCCGGTTGAACACGCGCACGCTCCTCGATCTGCCATACCAAGGGTCGGCAGACCATACCGCAGAGTGACGGGAGTTGAACCTGCTTCCCGGGAGGCCCGAGATCAACCTGTGTTCAAGGGAGTCGGCAAAAGCCGGCAGGTCTCCTGTACGACGAAACGGGCGCCGTTTCCGTCAAGTCCCGTATGGATCCGGCAGGATCCGCGAGGAGGAAACAGCGCCCGTATCGGATGCGCGCAGGTCAGCCGACGCCCGCGTTGAGGAAGATGCCGCCGTCGACGACGAGGGTCTGGCCCGTGATCCAGTCGGACTGCGTCGAGGTCAGGAACGCGGCGGTGCCACCGATGTCCGAGGGCACGCCGAGCCGGCCGAGCGGGTAGGACGCGGCCGCCTCCGCCTCCCGGCCCTCGTACAGGGCCTGGGCGAACTTGGTCTTCACGACGGCCGGGGCGATGGCGTTGACCCGGACCTTCGGCGCGTACTCGTGCGCCAACTGCTGGGTCAGGTTGATCATCGCGGCCTTGCTGACGCCGTAGGCGCCGATGAAGGGCGAGGCCGAAAGTCCCGCGACGGAGGCGATGTTGACGATCGCGCCGCCGTTGTCCTTCTGCCAGGCGTGCCAGGTGCGCTGCGCGAAGCCGAGTGCCGAGATCACGTTGGTCTCGAACACCTTGCGCGCGACATCGAGGTCGAGGTCGGCGATCGGCCCGAACACCGGGTTCGTACCGGCGTTGTTGACCAGGAAGTCGACTCGGCCGAAGGCCTCCATGGTGCGCTCGACGGCGGCGGCCTGGTGCTCGATGTCGTGGGCCTTGCCGGCGACGCCGATGACCCGGTCGGCGCCGAGCGCGTCGACGGCCTCCTTCAGGGCCTCCTCGTTGCGACCGGTGATGCAGACCCGGTCGCCGCGAGCGACCAGGGCCTCGGCGACGCCGTAGCCGATGCCGCGGCTGGCACCCGTGACCAGGGCGACCTTGCCGGAAAGTTCAGTCATGTTCCCTCGTCCTTAGTCGAGCGGCCCGCCGGCCACGTACAGCACCTGGCCGGAGACGAAGCCGGCCGCCTCGTTGGTGAAGAAGGCGATGGCGTTGGCGATGTCCTCGGGCTCGCCGACGCGCTGCACCGGGATCTGGGTGGCGGCGGCGGCCTTGAAGTCGTCGAAGCCCATGCCGACGCGGTCCGCGGTGGCCTTGGTCATCTCGGTGGCGATGAAGCCGGGGGCGACGGCGTTGGCGGTGATGCCGAACTTGCCGAGCTCGATGGCCAGGGTCTTGGTGAAGCCCTGGAGACCGGCCTTGGCGGCGGAGTAGTTGGCCTGGCCGCGGTTGCCGAGGGCGGAGGACGAGGAGAGGTTGACGACCCGGCCGAAGCCCGCGTCCACCATGTGCTTCTGGACCGCCTTGGTCATCAGGAACGAGCCGCGCAGGTGCACGTTCAGGACGGTGTCCCAGTCGGACGCGGTCATCTTGAACAGCAGGTTGTCACGGAGCACACCGGCGTTGTTGACCAGGATGGTCGGGGCGCCGAGCTCCTCCACGACACGCGCGATCGCGGCCTCGACCTGCGCCTCGTCGGAGACGTCCGCGCCGATCGCCACGGCCCTGCCGCCCGCCGCGGTGATCTTCTCGACGGTGTCCTTGCAGGCGGCCTCGTCGAGGTCGATCACGGCGACGGCACGGCCTTCGGCGGCCAGCCGTACGGCGGTGGCGGCGCCGATGCCGCGCGCCCCGCCGGTGACTACGGCGACCCGCTGCTCAGTGGTGGACATTGCTGGTTCTCCTCGCGCTTGAGATGCGGCTCCCACGGTACGCCCCTGAGGTGAGCGACCGCTTAGTACCTTCAGCAGACGTGACGCTAGAAGCCCTGGCACGCGGTGTCAACGGCGCACCGCGGGGGTGTGATCCATTACCTGACGAGCAGATCGAGCAGCCGCTCGGTCTCGGCCGCCGGATCGAGGGTCAGACCGGTGTGCACGGGGCCCGGCTGGACGACCGTGGAACGCGGCGCGATCAGCCAGCGGAAGCGCCGGCCCGCGTCGTCGCCCGCGGCCTGCCCGGCCGCCGTGCCCCCGGCGCACACGCCCTCGACCGCGCGCAGCGCCGCCCGTACGGCGTCGACGTCCACGGCCGGGTCCAGCGCCAGCAGCCTGCGCTCGTCGAGGTGCGTACGCACGCCCACGAAGGACGCGGCCCGGCAGTAGACGAGGACTCCGGCGTTGATGCACTCGCCGCGCTCGACGCGGGGCACCACCCGCAGCACGGCGTACTCGAAGACGTTCCGCTCGCTCACTGTCCCCCCTGGATGCGTTCGTGGATGCGGCCCGCGCGCGCGAGCAGGGGCCGTGCGTAGGCCCGCCGGAGCTCGTCCGGCGAGTCGAAGCCCGGCTCGTCGGCCAGCCACACGTCCGGGATCGCGGCGGTGACCTCCGCGAGCAGTTCCTCGGTGACCAGGGGCGCCAGCTCGGCGGCGGCAGCGGCGACATCCGGCCCGAACGGGCGCAGCGCGTGGTCGCCGATGTCGTACGGTCGGGCCGCGGAGGCTTCGGCACCGCGCCAGTTGTGGTGCCAGATCATGGTGGCGCCGTGGTCGATGAGCCACAGCTCGCCCCGCCACATCAGCAGGTTGGGATTGCGCCAGGAGCGGTCGACGTTGTTGACGAGCGCGTCGAACCAGACGATCCGCCCGGCCTCCCGCGGACTCACCGGGAAGGCGAGCGGGTCGAAGCCGACGGCGCCGGAGAGGAAGTCCATGCCGAGGTTGGTCCCGCCGCTGGACTTGAGCAGCTCCTGCACCTCCTGGTCCGGTTCGCCGAGTCCGAGCACCGGGTCCAGTTCGAGCGTCACCAGGCCGGGGACACGAAAGCCGAGCCGGCGGGCGAGTTCCGCGCACACGACCTCGGCGACGAGCGTCTTGCGGCCCTGTCCCGCGCCGGTGAACTTCATGACGTACGTCCCGAGGTCGTCGGCCTCGACGAGCCCCGGCAGCGAGCCGCCCTCACGCAGCGGCGTGATGTAGCGGGTCGCGATGACTTCCTTGAGCATCGCCCCAGGTTACTGGGATGTTGGCGGTGGACCCGCGCCGACGGTCCCCGGCTGCCGCCACGGCGGCGTCCTCCCGGCTCCACGTCCGGCACATCCGGAGAAAAGCGGCTCCGCCCGGATGAACGGCGCGTCCGCCCCGGCCGTACTGAAGTGCAGATCAGGTGAGATCCAGGGAAGGGAACGTCAGCATGACCAGCGAATCGCTTCAGCCCGTCACCGGCCCCAGCCGCCGCACCGTCGTGGCGACCGTCGGGGCGGCCGGGGTCGCCGTCGCGCTGACCGCGTGCGGGTCGCAGGACTCGGGCGACAAGGGCAGCTCCGGCTCCGCGGGAGCCGCGGGAGCCTCGGGCACCGTCATCGCGAAGACCTCGGACATCCCGCAGGGCGGCGGCAAGATCTTCACGGAGCCGGGCGTGGTGGTGACCCAGCCGACGGCGGGCACGTTCAAGGCGTTCTCCACGAAGTGCACGCACAAGGGGTGTCCGGTGACCAGCGTCGCCAACGGGGTGATCGTCTGCCCGTGCCACCACAGCGAGTTCTCCATCGAGGACGGCAGCGTGAAGCAGGTCCCGGCCACGCAGCCGCTGCCCGCGGTGGAGATCACCGTGTCCGGTGACGAGATCAAGCTGGCCTGAGCACGGTCACCCGCTTGCGGCCCGCCGGGGCCGCAGCAGGGCGCCGAGCACCTCGTCGGTGGTCACCAGGGTCGCCACCAGGGCGAGCGTGTGACGGATCATCATGGGCGTGTAGTCGGCGGGCACTCCCGCGACGGCGTCCGTCGGCACCACCGCGGTGTAGCCGCGGTTGACCGCGTCGAAGACGGCGTTGGGGATCGCCACGTTGGCGGAGACCCCGGTGACGACCAGGGTGCGGCAGCCGAGGTTGCGCAGCAGCGGGTCGACATCGGTGCCCTGGAGGGGCGACAGGCCGTGCAGCCGCCGTACGACGAGGTCGTCCTCGGCGAGCTCGATCGGCGGCGCGACGCGCACCGCGGTGGTGCCGGTCAGCTGCTGGACGGGCAGGCGTTCGGCGGCGCGGAAGAGGCGGGCGTTGCGGTTGGCGCCGCGGCCGTCCGGCCGGCGTTCGGCGACGGCGTGGATCACCTGCATCCCGCTGCCGTGCGCGGCGGCGACCAGCCGGGCGACATTGGCGAGGGCGCCGGAGGAGCGGGCCTCGCGGGCGAGTTCGGGCAGCGCGCTGCCGGGGCCCACGACGCCCTGCTGGCACTCCACGGTGAGCAGCACCGTGCTCGCCGGATCGAGGAGGTGGACGAGCTGTTCCGGCGACGGCATGGCACGTCCTCGCTCTCCTCGGCACGGACCGGCGGGGCGTGACACTAGCCACCATTGCGCGACGACGGAAGACGTTCCATTCTTTTCTGACGTGATGTCAGAGGATCTCCCCGCTCCGGGAGAACGGCCCTCTGGCACGACGTGGGACAAGAAGAGGGGGCCGCATGACCGCCACTCAGCGCCGGGGCCGGAAGATCATGATGACACCGGGGGAGCTGGACGAGTTCCTCACGACTCAGCGCACCTGCCGGGTCGCCACCGTGTCGGCCGACGGCGCGCCGCACGTCAGCACGCTGTGGTTCGCCTGGGACGGCACCTCGATGTGGCTGTACTCGGTGGTGCGCAGCAAGCGCTGGATCCATCTGCGCCACGACCCCCGGGTGGCGATCGTGGTCGACACCGGTGAGGCGTACGACGAGCTGCGCGGCGTCGAGCTGTCGGGGACCGTGGACTTCGTGGGCGAGAGCCCGCGCACCGGGGAGCTGCGCGCGGAACTCGACGTTCCAGAGATCCTGTTCGCCCGCAAGAACTTCGGCCTGGAGGAGATGCCGCACGACGGCCGGCACGCCTGGATACGGCTGACCCCCGAGAAGACCGTGTCCTGGGACTTCCGCAAACTCGGTGGCGCGTAGGCACGTTCGGCCGACGCACCCGGCCATGCGCTCGGCCGGTGCGCCCGCCCCGCGCGCTCAGCCGACCTGTTCCGCGGCCGCCCGCAGGGCCCGGACCGCCGCGCGGATCGACGGGCGGCGGTCGGCGTCCGTGCGCCAGACGGCGTAGACGTGACGGCTCACCCGCTGGGTGAGCGGGACGGTGACGACCCCGGGCGGCATCGGGCTGCGGCCGAGCAGGGGCGCGACGCACACGCCCAGTCCGGCCGCGACCAGGACGAGCTGGGTGTGCGTCTCGCCCGCCCGGTGGCCGACGACCGGTTCGATTCCCTGCGAGCGCAGGGTGTACATCAGCCACTCGTGGCAGAACTCGCCCTCGCCCCAGGTGATCCACTCGTCCTCGGCGAGCTCCGCGAGGTCCACCGCGTCACGTCCGGCGAGCGGATGGCCGGCCGGCAGGGCGAGGTCCGCCGGATCGTCGAGGATGGGCGCCTTCGTCAGCCCGTCGGGCAGCGGGATCGACTTGTTGTACCAGTCGAGCACCACCGCGAGGTCGAGGTCCCCGCGCATCACGGCGGCGATCGCGGCCTCCGGTTCCAGCTCGCACGAGCGCACCCGCAGCACCGGGTGCTCGGTGCGCAGGGCGGCGAGCGCGGTGGGGAACAGTCCGCGCGCGGCGGTCGGGAACGCCGACAGCCTGAGTTCGCCGACCACCTGTCCGCGCTGCGCCTCCAGGTCGGACTGGGCGAGCTGCACCTGGGACAGGATCCGGGCCGCGTGGTCGGCGAGCAGCCGGCCCGCGTCCGTCAGCCGTACCCCCCGGCCGTGCCGGGCCAGCAGCCGCTGGCCGACCTCCCGCTCCAGTTTGGCCAGCTGCTGCGAAACGGCGGACGTGGTGATGTGCAGCCCCTCGGCCGCCCCGCTGACCGAGCCGTGCCGGGCCAGGGCGTCGAGCGTGCGCAGCCGCTCCAGGTTCAACATGTAAGCGATACTACGAGATAACGCTTGCGAATTCTCGATTGTGCTACGACGTCTGCTCCCTCATCGTTGCCTGCATGAGCACCGTCACCCGCGAGCCCCTTCGAGCCACTGCCGCCGCCCACCGCCCGCGCCGGATCCGGGACTGGCGTCTGCGCTTCGCGGCCCTGTCCCTGATCTGGGGCTTCAGCTTCCTGCTGATCAAGGTGGGCACCGACGGGTACGCCCCCTTCCAGGTCACGCTCGGCCGGCTGGTGTTCGGCACCGCGGTGCTCGCGGCGGCCATGGCCGTCAAGGGCGAACGGCTCCCGCGCGGCCGGCGGACCTGGGCGCATCTGGGGGTCGCCGCCTTCCTGCTCAACGCGCTGCCCTTCTCGCTCTTCGCCTACGCGGAGCTGACGATCCCGTCCACACTGGCGGGCATCTGCAACGCCACCTCACCCCTGTGGGGCATGGCCCTGTCCCTGGTCGCGCTCTCCGAGGACCGGCCGACCCGGCTCCGGGTCGCCGGGCTCGGCCTGGGTTTCCTGGGCGTGCTGACCGTGCTCGGCGCCTGGCAGGGCTTCCACGGCCTGGACGCCAGGGGCACCGTGCTCGCGCTGCTGGCCTCGCTGAGCTACCCGGTCGGCTGGATCTACGTACGCCGCACGCTGGCCGGCTCCGGCATCTCCCATCTGTCCCTGACCGGGGCCCAGCTGCTGCTGGCCACCGTGCAACTGGCCGTCGTCACACCGCTGTTCACCACGCTGCCGACCCACTTCGCGCTGCTGCCCCTGCTGGCGATCGCCGCCCTGGGCGCGTTCGGCACCGGATTCGCGGTCCTCGTCCAGTACGGTCTGGTCGCCGAGGTCGGCCCGACCACCGCCCAGATGGTCACGTACTTCATCCCGGTCATCGCCACGGCCGCGGGCGTCGCGATCCTCGGCGAGCCGCTGGCCTGGACCACCCCGGTCGGCGCGGTCGTCGTCCTGGCGGGCGCGGCACTGACCCAGGCCCGCGGCAAGTCCTAGGACGGGGGGACGGGGACGCAGGACGGGACCCGAGGGGCGAGGGCCTCCGGCGCCCCGGGTGTCACGCCGGGGGCCTGCGCGTCGGCGGCGGTGGCGGGTGTTCAGACATGGTGGCGGGCCGGAGCCGGGCCCACCGCCGAGGCGACCGCGTCCGCGAGCGGTCCGGTCTCGTGCGCGGCCAGGGCCGAGACGGTGATCCGGATGCCGGGGGGCGCGCTCAGCCGGAAGCGGGCGCCGGGCGCGACCGCCCAGCCGGCGTGCAGCAGCCGGGCGACCGCCCCGGTCTCGTCCGGAACCGGGATCCAGACGTTCATCCCGCTGCGCCCATGGGCCGCGATCCCCCGGTCGGCGAGCGCGCCGATCAGCGCGTCCCGACGCCGGCCGTAGGCCGCCGCGACCGCGGGCGCGTCCACCGCTCCGTCGTTCCACAGCCGCAGCACGGCCCGCTGGACGATCCGGCTGACCCAGCCGGGCCCGAGCCGCTGCCTGCCGAGGACCCGGTCGAGGGTGACGGCGTCCCCGGTGAGCACCGCGAGCCGCAGGTCGGGGCCGTAGGCCTTGGCGACCGAGCGGACGAAGGCCCAGTTCCGGGTGGTGCCGGCGAGGGGGTGCAGGGGAAGGTCGACGATGCGGTGGCCGTGGTCGTCCTCGATCAGGAGGGTGTCGGGGTACTGGCGGAGCACGCCCCGCAGCGCGCGCGCCCGAACGGCGCTCACCGCGGCGCCCGTGGGGTTCTGCGCCCGGTCCGTGACGATCAGGGCGCGGGCCCCGACGTCCAGGGCCCGGCGAACGGCGTCCGGGACCGGACCCTCGTCGTCGACGGCGACGGCCGCCGTGCGCAGGCCGAGGGCCGGCACCAGGTCGAGCAGGCTGCCCCAGCCGGGATCCTCGACGGCGACCGTGTCGCCGGGCTTGAGGTGCGCGGCGAGCACCCGCTCCACCGCGTCCAGCGAGCCGGAGGTCACGGCGACCGGGCCGTCCGGCACCCCGTCGGCATCCAGGTCGGCCCGCGCGGCGCGTGCCAGCCCGGGCTCCACGGGATCGTCGCCGTACAGCACCGGATCCCGGTCGCCCTGCGCGGCGGCCGCGCCGAACGCCGGGGCGAGCGGCGGCAGCAGCGCCGGGTCCGGGTTGCCGTCGGACAGGTCGCGCACGCCCTCCGGGACCTCCACCCGAATCTGGTCCCGTCCGGTGGTGGCCGGCTTGGCCCGCACCCGGCTGCCCCGCCGACCGGCGGTCTCGATGACCCCGCGCTCGCGCAGGGTGCGGTAGGCGGCCGCGACGGTGTTCGGGTTCACCCCGAGCGTCTCCGCCAACTCCCTCATGGGCGGCAGCAGTTGACCGGGGCGCAGCTCGCCGTCACCCACCGCGCGCTCGACGCTCGCCGAAATCTCCGCCGCACGCCGACCCTGGATCGGATATTCTCCTAGCACAAAGACAATTATGCACTAGTGCAATGGAGAACGCCATGCAGGGGACCAGGCAGACACCGTCGGAGCCAGCCGCCTATCAGCCGACCGACCGCACGGTCCCCACCCGCTCCCCGGACCGGGCCTCGTACGACCCGGAGGTCGTGCACGCGATACTCGACGAGGGCTACGTCTGCCATCTCGGCTTCGTCCGCGACGGCGCGCCCGTCGTGCTGCCCACGCTCTACGCGCGGGTCGGCGGGCGGCTGTACGTGCACGGCTCGACGGGCTCGCGTCCGCTGCGGATGACCGGGCAGGCCGACCCGGGGCTGCCGGTGTGCCTGACGGTCACCCACGTCGACGCCCTGATCCTGGCCCGCTCGGCGTTCCACCACTCGATCAACTACCGCTCGGTGGTGGTGCACGGCATCGCCCACGACGTGACCGACCCCGAGGAGAAGCGGCAGGCCCTGGACGCCCTCGTCGACCACGTCGTACCGGGCCGCGCGGCCGACTCCCGGCCCGCGAACAAGAAGGAACTGGCCGCCACCGCCGTGATCCGCCTGGACCTCGACGAGGTCTCCGCCAAGCTGCGCACCGGCGGTGTGAACGACGAACCCGAAGACCTCGGCCTGCCCCACTGGGCGGGTGTGGTCCCGCTGCGCAAGGGCTACGACACTCCGCTCGCCGATCCCGCTCTGGCCCCCGGCACCACCGTCCCCGACTACCTGACGGACCTGTGATGCTGATCCACCCCTGGGACGCACCGCGCGACGACGCAGAGTGGCAGGGCTGGCTGGCGGCCCACGACTTCGGGCAGCTCGCGGTGAACGGCCTGCCCGGCGAGCCCCCGCACGTCCAGCCCCTGCACTTCGCCTACGACCCCGGCCGCGGCGAGGCCGTCACCCACCTGGCCCGTCCCAACCCGCTGTGGGAGGCGCTGGAGACGGACCCCGAGGTGGTGCTGAGCGTCGTCGACGACTACGTCTTCGTGCCCGGCCCCTGGCAGGCGGCACCGGACGGCCCCGCCGAGCACGGCACTCCGACGAGCTTCTACGCGGCCGTCCAGCTGCGCTGCACGGCCCATGTCGTGGACGATCCGGCCGGCAAGGCCGAGCTGCTGAACCGGCAGATGGGCCACTTCCAGCCCGAGGGCGGCTCCGCACCGGTGGCGGTCGGCGCGGAGCCGTACGGCCGACGGCTGTCCGGTATCCGCGGGATCCGGCTGGAGGTGACGGGCGTACGCGCGAAGTTCAAGTACGCGGGCCGGCACACCGGCGAGGTCCGGGAGCGGATCGCGGCCCGGCTCGCGGCCCGCGGCGGCCCGGGAGACCCGGCGGCCCTCGCACACCTGCTGCGCAGAGGGACGGACTAACACCCGGGGCCGGCCGGTGAGCGGCCGCTCACCGGCCGGCCCCGCGCCGCTCAGGCCGTGGCCGGTGCCGTGGCGCCCCGGGTCTCCGCCAGGGCCAGCCCGGTGACCGAGCCCAGCATCAGCAGGGTGCCGACGACCGTCGCGGGGGTGAGACGTTCGCCGAGCAGGGCGACCGCGAGAACCGCCGCGCCGACCGGCTCCAGGAGCATGACCACGGAGACCGTCGCGGAGCGCACGACGGCCGCGCCCGCGAAATATAGGGCGTACGCGAGGGCCGTGGGGACGGCCGCGATGTACGCCACCAGCCACAGGGTCCGCAGCGGTTCGGCGGTGTGCGGGACCAGCCCCTGGGCCAGCGCGAACGGAAGCAGGCACAGGCTGGTGACCGCGAACGCGCCCACCGACGTACCGGCCGCGTCCGCTCCGCCGTCGCGCCCCCACCAGCGGGTGAACAGGGTCATCGTGCTGTAGCCGGCGGCCGAGACCAGCGCGAGGAGCACACCCGCCGGACGCACGGTCGTCTCGCCGCCCCAGGACACGAGCACGGCGAGCCCGGCGAGCGCCCCCGCGACGGCGGCGAGCCCGGCCCGGCCGAGCCGCTCCCCCATGGTCAGCCGCGCGCCGAGCGCGATGAGGACCGGACCGGCGCCGAGGGTGACGACCGTGGCGACGGCGAGACCGGTCGCGGAGACGGCCGCGAAGTACGTGGTCTGGAAGACCGCGAGCCCCAGCCCGGTGACCCCGGCGCGCAGCACCTTGGACCGCAGGGGCAGTGCCGCGGCCACGGCGGTGCGGGCGGGCCGCGGGCGCAGCCGGCGGGCGGCGAGCAGCAGGACGAGCCCGACGGCGCAGCGCCAGAAGGACAGCGACACGGCGCCCAGGTCACTGGACCGGTAGACCAGTGAGGCGGCCGCGCCGGCCGTGCCCCAGGCGAAACCGGCGACGATCAGATAGAGCAGGCCTCGCCCGACGGGCAGGCCGGAGACAGCTGTGGACATGCGTTCTCTCCGCAGACGCGCAGCGACACTGCGCGGAAGTTCGGGAAAGGACCCCGGCTCTGCGGGGTCCGCGGACTTCGTCTGCGGGCAGCACCGTCTCGCCCGGCGGCATGCCGGGCGGGATCGACGGAAAGGCCCGCCTCAGGCGGCCGGGGGCGGAAGAACGAGTGCGTCCAAAGGCATGATCCGCACCTTATGCCACCGGTTCGCGGACGGAAAGTTCCCGTTCCGGCAGGCTGCCCGCCACCGGCTCCGCCGCGCCCTTGGCGGGCGTCGACGACTGCGCGATGAACGCGCCGACCAGCACCAGCGCGCCGCCCGCCAACTGTGGGGCGGAGAGGTGCTCGCCGAGCAGCACCCAGGCCAGGACGGTCGCGATGACGGCCTCCAGACAGGCCACGACACCGGCGACCTGCGGGGAGAGGCGGCGCACGGACAGGACGCCGGTGATGTACGCGACCACCGTGGCGACGAGCACGATCCAGGCCAGCAGCACCCAGGCCGCGACCGGGGTGCCGTCCATCCGCGCGGTGTGCGTGAGCACGGACCAGTCCATGGTCCAGGGCCGGGCCACCACGGTCAGCACGGCGGCGCCGCCGAGGAGGCCGTAGGCGATCACGCCGAGCGGGTCGGGGGCGTCCTCCGCGGAGTCGCTGCCCTGGTCGGCCAGGACGAAGTAGCCGACCTGGCAGCAGGCTGCACCGAGCGCGAGCAGCAGTCCGAGGGCGTCGAAGCTCAGCCCCGACCACACCTCGACGACGCAGGCCAGCCCGCCGGCCGCGAGGACCACACCGACCGCCGCGGCGCGGGTCACCGGCCGCCGCTGCACGAACCGCACCCAGCCGAGCACCAGGGCGGGCGCGAGGTACTCGACCAGCAGCGCGACCCCCACGGGTATCCGGGAGAGCGCGGCGAAGTAGCAGGCCTGGACGCCGGCCACGGCGAGCAGCCCGAACCCGGCGAGCAGCGCGGGGCGGCGGCGCACCAGCGCGCGGTGGCGCACCGCCAGCGGCACCATCACCAAAGCCGCTCCGGCGACCCTGAGCCACACCACGTGAAGGGGGTCGAGGCCTGCCTCGATCAGCGGCTTGGCCGCGACCCCGGATCCGCCGAAGGCCAGCGCCGAGGCGATCGCGAGCCCCAGCCCGGCGCCCTTGCCGTGACCGGTCGGACTGCTGTCTGTCATATGCACCGGCACATGATTACAGGCGACGACATGAGCGTCACCCCCCATGGCACCTGTCTCACCGGCTGGACGTGCCCGCGGGCGCCGCCGGGACACCCGCCGTCACCGGCCCTCCTCGGCACCTCCGTGGTTCGTGGCACCCTCGCGGTGCTCCGCGCCGCCGTCGATGCGAGCGGCGATCTCGCGGTGCTCCGCGCCGCCCTCGACGGGGTCGGTGATCTCGCGGTGCTCCGCGCCGGCGTCGATGCGGGCAGTGATCTCGCTCGGGTCGAGCCCGGCGCGGACCAGCACCTCCACGGCCCGCGCCCGGGGGTCGACGAGGATCGCCGCCAGGAGGTCGACGCAGCGGGGCGGCTCGTCGCCGCGCGTACGGGCGCGCGTCCAGGCGTGCGCCACGGCGCCCGCGGCCAGCGGCGAGAGCCCTTCGACCGCCGCCCGCGGCATCACCGGCCGGGGCGGCCCGGAGTCCTCGGCCCCCTCCTGCCAGCGCAGGCCGTAGCCGATGCTGCGCTGGACGAGATAGCCGAGCAGCCGGGCGAGCCGCGGCCCCTCGCCGAAGACGGCGCGTGCCTCGGAGTCGCTCTCCAGCACCGAGTGCAGCAGATGGGCGGTGTCGATGTGGCGGTCCCCGTCCCGCAGGGCCCTGCGCCGGGCACCGGCGACCACCGCCGCGAGCTCGGCACCGAGTCCGGCCTCGCCGTCGGCGCGGATGTCCCGGTCGCCGGCGCGGAGGTCCTGGCCGCCGGTGGACTGACGGGGAATTCGGGGTTGCACAGGTCCCAGCTCATCAGCCCTGACGGATCCGGGCATCCCCGGTGCGAAGCATTTTCGCGTCCCACGCAAAGTGGACGAGGCGGGCCGGAATCTCCTCCCCAGGGATGAGATCACGCCGTTCGCCCCACGACGGCGCGCGCCGCCTTGCCTCGCGCCCCCCGGCGGAGCCCACCTCCACATTTCCTGACGGTTCATCAGTATTGAATGTTCGGGACCCCGGGACTACGTTCCGCGACACCGTAGCCCGACACGAAGAGGTGGTCGCATGGCCGAAGTCAGCGCGGAGGCACGTATCCAGGCCTCCGCGGAGAAGGTGTGGGCACAGCTCACGGACTGGTCCGCCTACGGCGAGTGGAACGCGACCCACACCGGCTTCCCCAAGGGCGGGCCCGAGACGCTCGAAGTGGGCGCCACGTTCCAGGAGAACATGAAGCTGATGGGCTTCCCGGCGGAGGTCGAGTGGACCGTCGAGGAACTGGAGCCGGCCCGTGTCCTCGCCATCCGCGGCAAGGGGCCGATGGCGGTGACCGTCGCCACCCGGTACACGCTCACCCCCGACGGCGACGCCACCACACTCCGCATGGACGGCGAGTTCACGGGCGCCGCCGTCTCGCTGATGGCGGGCAAGCTCAAGGACTCGGCGACGGCGGCGCTCGACGAGTCGCTGCGCAAGCTGTCCGGGCTGGTCACCTGAGGACATCCGCACCCGGGCCCCCGCGGAGCGTTCCGCCGGGCGCCCGGGTCGGCACCCCGCCGCCGGTCCGGCATCAGTCCCGCCGCCGGTCATGCCACCGGTCCTGCGCCAGTCCCGCCACCCGCCCTGTCGTCAGTGCTCGTCGGCGAGGATCAGATAGAGCTTCTTGCGGGCCTCGTTGATCACCGTGAGCGCCTTCTCGCGCTGCTCCTTGCTGCCGGTCTTCCAGACCTGCCCGAAGGCTTCCATCAGTCCGAAGCCGGCCTGGCGGATCTCGCTGAGAGCCTCCCAGTCGACTCCGCGCGAGGCCTCCTCCCAGGGCGCGTCGGCGCCCTCCTCGGCGGCCGCGCGGCCCTGCTCGGTGAGCGCGAACAGCTTCTTGCCGCCCTCGGTCTCACTGACGATCAGGCCTTCGTCCTCCAGCAGCTGGAGGGTCGGGTACACCGAGCCGGGGCTGGGCTTCCACGCCCCGCCGCTGCGCTCGGCGATCTCCTGGATCATCTCGTAGCCGTGCATGGGCCGGTCCTTGAGCAGGGCCAGGATGGACGCCCGTACGTCACCTCGCCGGGCCCTCCCCCTGGGCCCGCCGCGCCCTCGCCCACCCCAGGGCCCGCCGCCCGGCCCGAAGCCGGGGCCGAAGCCCGGCCCACCGGGGCCGAACGGCCCGAAAGCCGCGCGCCGCCCCTCGAAACCGCCCCGGCCACGCCAGGAGGGGTCGTCCTGTCGATGTCCACGCTCGAATCCATGGGAACGCATCGCCATCACTCCATCCAGTCGTTGATCTGTCGCGATGCCTCAACGATATATCGGAATACTGTTACCGACAAGCCCCCCTTCGCCATGGGACTGCTGTCGTGCCGTGGAACTGCCGCTCACCCTGGGACAGTTGCCGCGCCCTGGGACTGTTGTGCACTGTGCGGCTGTCGGTGCGCCACGGCGCTAGGCTCCCGCCATGTCGATCACCGCCGGATTCACGTGCTCCTGCTGCGGCGAGCACCAGACCGAATCCCCCCTGAGCTACTCGGCCACGGCCCCCGACGTCTGGGGCCCCGCCTTCGAGACCGATCCCGACTCCCTGCTGACGTCCGACCGGTGCGTGATCCGGGGGCTGCACTTCTTCGTCAAGGGTCTGATCGAGATACCGGTGATCGGCAGCGGCCACGTCTTCACCTGGGGCGTCTGGGTCTCGCTGAGCAGGGAGAACTTCAACCGCGCCGTGGAGGTGTGGAACACCCCGGGCCGCGAGGCCGAGCGGCCCTACTTCGGCTGGCTCAGCACCGAGCTCGCGCTCTACCCCGAGAGCACCACCGACCTCAAGACGAACGCCCACACCCGGCCGGTCGGCCGGCACCACGTCATCGAGCTGGAGCCCACCGACCACCCGCTCGCCGTCGAACAGCGCAACGGGATCACCCGGGACCGGGTGCGCGAGATCGCCACGGCCGTGCTGCATCCGGCCTGAACGACCACGGCGGAAGGCGTCGCCCCGTCGCGCACCAGCCGCCCCGCACCGGTCCAGACGGTCCAGACGGTCCAGTCGGTCCACTCGGTCCGGATTGGCCTTGGCCGCGGGGCCATGCGGCCAACTACCGTCGCGGCATGCGTATTCGTATCGTCGACGCCTTCGCCGACCGCCCCTTCGCCGGCAACCCGGCCGGCGTGCTGATCCTCGACTCCTTCCCGGACGACGGACGCCTCCAGAACGTGGCGATGGAGGTCAACCACGCGGAGACCGCCTTCGCCCACCCCCTGCCGCCGGGAGGCGAGGCGGACTGGGCGCTGCGCTGGTTCACCCCGGTCACCGAGGTCGACCTGTGCGGCCACGCCACACTGGCCACGGCCCACGTCCTGCACACCACGGGCGCCCACACCGGCCCGGTACGGTTCGCCACCCGTAGCGGCGTCCTCGTCGCCACGCCCGCCGAGGACGGTTCGTTCACCCTGGACTTCCCGACCGCGCCGCTCACCGCGGTCGCCCTGCCGGACGGCGTCGCGCAGGCGCTCGGCGCCGAGCCGCTCACCGCCTTCGACACCGGCCCGAACATCGGGGACCTGCTGGTCGAACTCCCCGACGAGAAGACCGTGCACGCCCTGCGGCCGGACCACAAGGCGCTCGGCGCCCACTCCCGCCGCGGGATCATCGCCACCGCCCGCGCCGAGAACCCCGCCCTGGGCTACGACTACGTCTCCCGCTGCTTCTTCCCGAACGTCGGCATCGACGAGGACCCGGTCACCGGCAGCGCCCACACCGCGCTGGCGCCGTACTGGTCCGAGCGCCTCGGCCGGGCGGCGCTCACCGGCCTCCAGGCCTCGCCCCGCACCGGCCGGGTCCGTACCGAGGTACGCGGCGAGCGCACCCTGCTCGGCGGCCGCGCGGTCACCGTCATCGAGGGCGAGCTGCTCGCCTGGTGAGTCCGGTGGGACCGGGGTGGCCCGGGTGGCCGCTCAGGCCGTCGGCAGCCACCCCACCTTGCCCGCCAGCAGGGCGTAGCCGACGAACGCCCCGATGTCGAGCAGGGAGTGCGCCACCACCAGCGGACCCACCCGGCCCCAGCGACGGTAGAGCCAGACGAACACCACGCCCATCACCATGTTGCCGATGAACCCGCCGATGCCCTGGTAGAGGTGGTACGAGCCGCGCAGTACGGCGCTGGCCACCAGCGCGCTGCCCGGGGTCCAGCCCAACTGCCCCAGCCGGCGCAGCAGATAGCCGACGACGATGACCTCTTCCAGGATCGCGTTCTGCATCGCCGAGAGGATCAGTACCGGAAACTTCCACCACACGTCGGGCAGCGCCTCCGGCACCACGGTGAGGTTGAAGCCGAGACCGCGCGCCGCCAGATAGAAGGCGATCCCGGCGCTGCCGATCACCGCCGCGACGCCCGCGCCGCGGCCCAGGTCGGGCCAGGGCCGGGTGCGGTCGAAGCCGAGGGTGCGCAGCCGCTCGCCCTCACGCAGCAGCAAGTGGGCGACAAGGGCGACCGGCACCAGGGCCGAGGCGATCCCGAAGAGCTGCCAGGCGAGGTCCAGCCAGGGCCGGCCCGGCGCGGCCGAGGCGTTGAGGGTGGCGGCCTGGTCCTTCAGTCCCCCCGGTTTGGTGACCGAGCCGACGAAGCTGATCAGCGCGGCCAGCGCGCTCGCGCCGAGCGACACCGCCAGCACGAGCAGCGTCTCGTCGCGGAGTGTCCGCCGCGAGGGCCGCTCCGACGGATGTGCCTCGGCCACCGAGCCTGCCTCCACCTGCACCCCTGCCTCCTGTCGACGGTCGTCACAGCTTGCCCGATCGGCATGGAGAGGTCGCGGCCGACCCCCCGCGCGGGCGCCCGGGGCGCCCGTCGACACGGGGTCCGGCCCAGGTGCGCGGGGCTCGGCGCACTGATACGGGCCCGGACCACGCGTACGCGGCGCGGGCCCGAAGGCGGATGACGGATGGCCGACGGCGGAGCCGCCCGGCCCGTCAGCCCAGCGGCACCGGCTCCGGCAGCCCCACCGGCCAGCTGTGCACCGGTTCGCCCAGCAGGGTCAGCTCGCGATACCGCCGGGTGGTCGCGGCGAGCGCGGCCTCCCGGGACAGTCCCGTCTCCAGGGCCCGGTGGAAGGTGGCGGCCTGCCAGGAGGCTCCGTTGGTCCGCCGCCGGCAGCGCTCCTCGATCACCCCGAGGTACAGATCCCGGTCGGCGGGATCGACACCCCACGCGTCGAGACCGGCCTCGGCCAGCGGCAGCAGCTCGTCGCGTACGAGGCCGACGGCGTCGACCTGCGTCGTACCGCCCAGCCGGCCGCGCCGCGGCCATTCGAGGCGGGCGTCGATGCCGTACCGGCACGCGGCGTCGAAGTTGGCGGCGGCCGCCTCGAACGGCAGCCGGGTCCACACCGGCCGCGAGTCCTCGGCCAGCGCGCGCACGACACCGTAGTAGAAGGCCGCGTTGGCCAGGACGTCCGTGACGGTGGGACCGGCCGGCAGCACCCGGTTCTCCACCCGCAGATGCGGGAAGCCGTCGGCGATGCCGTAGACGGGACGGTTCCAGCGGTACACCGTGCCGTTGTGCAGGACGAGTTCGCCCAGCTTCGGGATGCCGCCCGCGTCCATGACGTCGAGCGGGTCCTCGTCGGCGCAGATGGGCAGCAGCGCCGGGAAGTAGCGCAGGTTCTCCTCGAACAGGTCGAACGCCGAGGAGATCCACCGCTCGCCGAACCAGGTCCGCGGCCGCACCCCCTGCGCCTGCAACTCGGGCGGACGGGTGTCGGTGGACTGCAGGAACAGCGGGGGCCTCGACTCCCGCCACAGCTCACGGCCGAACAGGAAGGGCGAGTTGGCGCCCACGGCGATCTGCGCGGCGGCGACCGCCTGCGCGGCGTTCCACACGTCGGCGAACCGGCCCGGGGTCACCTGGAGGTGCAGTTGCACGGAGGTGCAGGCGGCCTCGGGGACGATCGACTTGGATGTGCAGGTCAGTCGCTCGACGCCCTCGATGTCGAGCGCGAAGTCCTCGCCCCGGGCGGCCACGATCTGGTCGTTGAGCAAGGTGTAGCGGTCGACGGCGGAAAGGTTGGAGGACACCAGGTCGTCCCGGTCGAGGGTCGGCAGAATACCGATCATCACGATTCCGGCGTCGAGCTCGCCCGCTTTCCGGTCGGCATATGCCAGTGACGTACGGAGTTCCTCGGCGAGCCGGTCGAATACCCGCCCGCCCAGCCGGTGTGGGGCGATGTTGACTTCCAGATTGAACATGGCGAGTTCTGTTTGGAAATCGCGGCTCGCGATGCGTTCGAGCACCTGCGCATTGAGCATTCTCGGCATGCCGTCGGCACCGAGAAGATTCAGTTCGATCTCCAGCCCCATGAGGTTCTTCGGGCGATCGAACCGCTTCTCCGCCAGAAGCCGCTCCAGCCCCGCCAGACACCGCCGGAGCTTGTCGCGGTAGCGCTGGCGATCGGACAGATCGAACCGACCTGCCACGACCTTCTCCCCCATGGAAGGGTCCCTCCTTGTCGGGCGACTCGCTGGTTCCGGGCCGCCGGTGTCCGGGGTCAGGTGGGATGATGCCCAACGAAGGCGATCGATAACGCCCCCACTGGGCCGGACAGCCGCTACATTGGTCGGACGTGACCGGCGGCACATTCACGGGGCATAAAACGGCGTGCACTTTCGGGTACCCCGCGCTCCTCGTGAAAAACGCCGACGACAATTGGCCGACCGCCGAGTCGACAAAAGCCGAGGTCACCGCCTCGCGGCAGGTTCGGAATCGGGATGATTACCGCGTACCGCCGACTGAATGAACCCTTGCCGAAACCGCCGGAAACGGCTAGACGAATCACAGGATGAACACTCGTCGTATAAACTTCGCGAACAAGGCGGAGAAGGTTGGCGCCCACGGTCGAAGGAACCTGTCGTCGAGGTGACGAACGGCAGGCACACCCACACCCCCGGTTCACAGACCCCGGCCCCTGCCTCTCCGACCCTCGAGAGCTGACAGCGCCGTCCGCCCCGCACCGCCCCGCCCTCGTGCCACCATGCCTGTCGAATGAGAGGCGACCCACCATGCCGCTGCATGTGCCCCCGGCTCCCGCGCCTGCCCTCCGCTCCGTCCTCACGGCACTCGGTTCCCCCACCGCCGTCCACGAAGCGCAGACCCCCTCCCTGCGCGCGGCCCAGGGACCCGCGACCCCCGAACTCCCGCTGCCCGTGCATGTACTGGACCGGATCACTCCCGAAGGCATGTCCGGGACGAGGCTGGCCGGCTGGCGGTTCCTGATCCGCTGCGGCGACCGCGCGGTGGCCGCAGCCGAGACCAGGCTCACCCCTGACGGCTGGGCCTTCTCGCACTTCTTCGAGGGTCCCTACATCGCCTCCACCGAACGGGCGCTGCGCCAGGCCGAATCGGTGCAGCAGCCCTACCAGGCACGCCTGTTGTCCGTGCCCGGCCTGTACATGCTCACCCTGTGGCTGCACGGCGACTGCGCCGCGGACGGCGCCGAGGGCCACCCCGCCGCCACCGACCTGCTGGTTCCGCTGGCCCCCGCCCCGCCCGGCATCGCGGCCCATCGCCCGCACCGGGTCGCGGAGCTGCTCCCGGTGCTGACCCACCGGGCGACACCGGCACCGCTGCTGAGTCAGCCGGTCTGACCCCCGGGATCCGCCTCTCGTACCCCGCTGCCGGCACCCCTTTCCGGCAGCGGGGTACGCATGTCCGCACAGTGACTAGCCCTGCCTGACCACAGTGAACCCCCCGAAGGGACCACTCGGTTGGAATGAACCGTCTGCCCGAGCGATGCGTCATGAACCTGTGAGAAGCGGTGCACCGAAATCCCTGCGGATTGACGCCCGTAGGGCAACACTGGGTTCCGACCGACTTATCGTCACGGGGGACGGACATGACCACGACAGAGACAGAGATCCCACCCATGTGCCAGCACCAGCCACCGTGCCCGACAGCCGACTCCGCCGACCGGGAATCCGCCCGCCTGATGGCGCACCACCCGGAGCAGGGGTGGAGCCTGCTGTGCAACGGCGTCCTCCTCTTCGAGGACACCGGTGAGCTCCTGCCCGACGGCCAGATCATCGCCCCGCACCGCCCGCTGGAGTCGGGCCGGGTCGTGACGGCCGCCTAGGGCCGACAGGAAACACACCCCGGCGGCACCGCGCGACGCCGGAGGGACATGAGGGGCCGGACCGCGGACTTACTGCGAACCGGCCCCGACGCATGTCCGGGGGTGTTCACTCACCGTAGTGACCTGGAGGCGGAACCGCCAACGGCTGCCCGCCCCGGCGCTGTTCCCGGGCGTCCGGGCCGCGTCATGCCAAGGCGTCCCGCAGTGCGAAGTACGCGGGCTTGGGCCGGAGTTGCTCGTCCCACGGCAGCGCGGCGCCCTGCCCCTCGAAGAACGCCGGGATCCAGGAGTACTTGTCGGTCCAGTCCCAGACCGTGATGCCCACGCACCGGCGCACCGCCAGGCACGCCCGGGTCATGTCCCGGTACCAGTCCGCCTGTTCGGCCAGCTTCTCCTCGGTGGCGGGCAGCAGCATCCGTACGTCGACCTCGGTCAGCGCGGTGTCCAGACCGAGCCGGGAGAACCGGCGCAGATTCTCCTCCAGGGTGGCCGGATAGCCGTACTGGAGGGCGAGATGCGCCTGGAGGCCGATGCCGTCGAGCGGTACTCCCTGTGCCTTCAGTTCCCGGGCCAGCCGGTAGTAGGCGTCGCTCTTCGGGCCGGTCGCCTCGATGTTGTAGTCGTTGAGGTAGAGCTTGGCGTGCGGATCGGCCTGGTGGGCCCAGCGCAGCGCGTCGGCGATGTAGCCGGGACCGAGCGTCTTGTAGAAGACCGTCTCGCGGTAGGTGCCGTCCTCGTTGAACGCCTCGTTGACGACGTCCCAGGAGTAGACCTTGCCCCGGTAGTGACGGGCCTCGGTGAGGATGTGGTTCTTCAGCACGGCCCGCAGGTCGTCGGCGGTCCACGTCCGCCCGGTGAGCCAGTCGGGCAACTGGCTGTGCCAGACCAGGGTGTGGGCACGGACCTTCTGGTGGTGGGCGCGGGCGAGGTTCACGATCTGGTCGCCTGCGGTCCAGTCGAAGACGCCCTGCCGGGGCTCGGTGGCGTACCACTTCATGCCGTTGCCCGGGGTGATCATGTCGAACTCGCTGCCGAGGAGCGCGGTGTAGGCGGTGTCGGTGAGTTCGGGGTTGTCGGTGGCGCTGCCGAAGTAGCGGCCGTGGCGCCGGGCGAGGTCGGCGAGGGTGGACTGCCCCGCGGGCCGGCCGCCGCGGTCCCCGCCGTGCCGTTCGCCGGCCTGGGCGGCCGGGCCGGCGACTACACCCGCCGCCACCAGCATCGCGGCGAGGACACCGGCGAGTCTGAGGCGGGCGCGGGACGGACGGATGCCGGGTAGGGCACTCGTGGTGCTCACTGATCCGGTGGTACTCACTGGTCCGGTGCTGGTCACTGATCCGGTGGTGCGCATGGTGCGACTCCTCACGGTCGTGGACGGGGTCCCCCCGGCTCGGCCGGAGTCCGGGAGCCGGGGGCAGAGTGAGCCGTACGTCCGCGGGCGCGGGTCATCCCTTCGTCGCGCCGGCGGTGAGGCCGCCGACGAGCTGGCGCTCGGCGACGGAGTAGAAGGCCAGGGCGGGCACCATGGCCAGGACGAGGTAGGCGAAGACGCGGGCGTACTCCGCCGAGTACTGGCCCTGGAACTGCTGTACGCCGATGGGCAGGGTCCACCAGGTGCCGTCGGTGAACACCAGCAGCGGCAGGAAGAAGTTGTTCCAGCTGGTGACCACGGCCAGGACCGAGACCGTGCCCAGCGCCGGCCGCGCCATGGGCAGCAGGATCCGCCAGAGGAAGCCGAAGGAGCTGCATCCGTCGAGGGTGGCCGCCTCCTCCAGCTCGCCGGGGATCTGCCGGAAGAAGCCGCGCAGGATGATGATCGTCATCGGCAGTCCGTAGGCGGCCTGCGGCAGGATCACCCCGAGCGGGTTGTCCAGCAGATCCATCGAGCGCAGCAGCAGGAACAGCGGCAGGGCGGCCACCGCGAAGGGGAACATCAGCCCCAGGGTGAAGAGGGTGAACAGCGTCTCCCGCCCGCGGAAGGCGAACCGGGCGAAGGAGAAGGCCGCGAGCGCGGACACCGCGACCACCAGCACGGTCGTCGCCACCGCGATCAGTGTGCTGTTGCCGAGCAGCCGCCAGAAGTCGCCGGAGCGCAGGATGTCGGTGTAGTTGCCGGTCAGCCACCGCTCGGGCAGCCCGAACGGGTTGCGGGAGAGCTCGTCGGTGGACTTGAAGCCGGACAGGGCGGCGTACACCAGGGGTACGACCATGACCGCGCCGACGACCAGGAGGACCAGGTGCAGCGGCAGGGTGCGCAGGGTCTTGCGGGTCACTGGCCGTTCCCCCTCATCGTCGTGGTGGCGCCTTCCAGGTCGCGGCGGAGCACGAACCGCTGGTAGGCGAGGGCGAAGACGAGGCAGATGCCGAACATGACCACGCTGATCGCGCTGGCGTAGCCGACCTGGTAGCGCTTGAAGCCGTACTGGAACATGGTCACGGCCATCGTCTCGGAGTGGTGGTCGGGACCGCCCTGGGTGACCACCCACACCAGGTCGAACAGCTGGATCGCCCCGATGACGGACAGGAAGACGCTGATGCGCAGGGTGGGGGCCAGCAGCGGCAGGGTGACGTTGCGGAAACGCTGCCAGGGCCCGGCGCCGTCGATCAGCGCCGCCTCCGTCAACTCGGCCGGGACGGCCTGGAGTCCGGCCAGGTAGAGCATCATGTGGAAGCCGAAGTACTTCCAGGTCATGACCAGGAAGAGGGTGGCCAGGACCCAGGAGGGGTCGGCGAACCACTCGCCGCCCAGACCGTCGAGGCCGACGGCGCCCAGGACGTGGTCGGCGAGTCCGTCGTCCGGCGCGAAGACCATGCTGAACAGCACGCCGGTGATGGCCTCGGACAGGACGTACGGCGCGAAGAACAGCATCCGGTAGACGGCCCGGCCGCGCAGCCGCTGGTCGAGCAGCACGGCCATGGCGAGCGCGAAGGGCAGCTGGATCAGCAGCGACAGGACGACCAGGAGCAGACAGCGCCACAGGTCGCCCAGGAATACCGGATCCTGGAAGAGGCGGGTGAAGTTGTCCGCGCCCGCGTAGTCGGAGGGCATCCCGAAGCCGCCCCAGCGGAAGAAGGCGGCGTACAGCGCGAACAGCATCGGCAGCAGGACCATGCCGATGAACAGCACCAGCGCGGGGATCTGGAAGCCGACGGCGGTGAGCCAGTTCAGCAGGCGGCGCCGGGCCCGCCCCCGGGCCGCGGACGCGGCCGGGGGCGGGAGGGCGAGGTCCGGGCCCGACCGCCGGTCCGGAAGGAAGGTCGAGGTCATCGCGGGCTACTGCTCTTCCTTCGCGGTCTTCGTGACCGACTGCGTGACCTGCTCGGGCGACTTGGAGCCGGCGATCAGCGCGGCCACGCTGTCGTTGATCTCCTGGCCGACGGCGGGCGCGTAGGCCTGGTCGAGGTAGAGCTGGAAGCCGGTGGCGGCCTTCAACTGTGCCTGTACGGCGGTGAGGTTGGGGTCGGTCAGGGAGCTCTCGGCGGCCGGGACCACCGGCAGGACGCCGGTCTTCTTGACCAGTTCCTGGTCGGTGGCCTGGGAGGCGAAGAACTTCAGGAAGTCGACGGCGGCCTGCGGGGCGCCCTTGCGCAGCGCGTGGCCGCCGCCTCCGCCGAACACCTCGGTGATCGAGCCCCGGCCGCCCTCGACCGCGGGGAACGGGAAGAACCCGAGGTCGGCGCCGAGGCCCTTGCCCGCGTCGGCCTCGACGACCGGGGCCCACTGGCCCATGAGCTCCATCGCCGCCTTGCCGTTGCCGACCGTGGCGGCCTGGCCGGTGGGGGTGGAGTAGGCGGCGCCGAGGAAGCCCTTCTGGAACGGCTGGAGGTCGACGAGTTCCTTCAGGTGCCCGCCCGCCTGCACGAACCCGGCCCCGGTGAAGTCCTTGTCGTCCGCGGCCTTGCGCAGGGCGTCGACGCCCGCGGTACGCATCGCCAGGTAGGCCCAGTAGTACATGCCGGGCCACTTCTCCTTGCCCGCGAGGGCGAGCGGGGTGACGCCGGCGGACTTCAGCCTGCGCACGGCGTCGAGGAAGCCGCTCCAGGTGGTCGGGGGCGCGCTGATGCCCGCCTGCTTGAACAGCGCGTTGTTGTACCAGAAGCCGATCATGCCGATGTCGAACGGGATGCCGTACGTCTTGTCGTCGATCAGGTACGGCTGCTTCGCGACCGGCAGCAGCCCTTCGGCCCAGGCCTCGGTGCCGTCGGTGAGGTCCTCGACGAGCCCTGCGTCGACCTGTTGCTTGAGGACGCCGCCGCCCCAGGTGTGGAAGATGTCCGGCAGCTTCCCGGAGGCGGTCAGCGCCGTCATCTTCGATTTGTAGGCGTCGTTCTCCAACTGGACGATCTTTATCTTCACCTTGGGGTTCTGCGCCTCGAACTTCTTGGCGAGGCCTGCCCAGACGTCCTTGGTGGGCTGGGTCGTGGAGATGTTCCACCACTCGATCGTGGTCGTCCCCGACGACCCTCCGTCCGAGTCTCCGCCACAGCCGCTGAGTGCCGTCATGCCCAGACCGGCCGCGGCGGAGACTGCCAGGAAGCCGCGGCGGGACAGTGCCAGGTCGCCCATGATGCGCTCCTTGGGTACGGGACGGCTCGCCCTGTCCGTCCGAGATTCCGAAAATTTCGGAATAGATCCAGAAACCTTCGTTGCTGCCGCACCCTAGAGACAGTCCCGGAGGGGTGGCAACCCCTTGTACGCGGCGAATCCGCCGCCAAGCCCCCTGCAATGCACTGCAGTTGGGATCAGCGCGGCCCGACGCCGGGCTCCGTCGGGCGCGGACCGTGGTCGAACCAGTCGTACGCAGCACTGCCCTCGGTGACGTACATCCCGATCACGCGGCCGGTGAAGCCCCCGGCGACCTGGGTGGACAGATAGCGTCCGTCGAGCGCGGCGAGCCGCAGGACGCCTTCGGAACTCTCGGCGGAAAAGGCGATCGTGTCGGGCCCGCCGGCCCTGACTCCGGGAGCTTCCCGGCCGGTGGCGGTGACCGTGGGCGGCAGGACGTCGTCGGTGCGGGTCTCGACGGTCAGGGTGAGCGGTCCCGGCGGCACGGCGTGCCGTGCGACGCACTGCCGCAGCGGGCCGATCCTGGCGTGGACGCTCACCGTGCCGTCGTGCGCCTCCAGGTCGTAATGGTGGGCCTCGTCCAGACGGACGGAGAGTCCGGCCCGTCCCCGGCCCGCGTCCAGCCGGACCGCCGTCCGGCTGTCGGGGTGCTGCTGTCTGCGGCCGACGAACGTGTGCCCGGGGCGGTCCAGGCTGTCGCCGGTCGCGGTCAGCGTCAGCCAGCCCGGCCGCCGGGTCAGCGACCAGGAGCCGTCCGGCCTGTCCCGCGGGGAGATCCAGCACGGCGCCAGCACCGGGGCGTCGAAGTCGTCGCGCACCGGCTCCGGCGGGAGCGGGTGCCAGGCGGCGGGTGCCGGGTGCCGCCCGGCGACCGGCCCCACCCGCGGCCAGCCGTCCACCCATTCCACCGGCACCAGGAAGGTCTCCCGCCCGAGCACATGGAACTCCGGGAAGAAGCCGCCCGGACGGGTGCCCAGCAGCACCATCCACCAGGTGCCGTCGGCCGCCTCGACCAGGTCGGCGTGGCCGGTGCACTGGACGGGCAGGTCCGTGCCGCGGTGGGTGAGCACGGGATTGTCCGGCGCCGCTTCGAACGGCCCGCGCGGGGACCGGGCGCGGGCCACGCTGACGCTGTGACCGAGCGCGGTGCCGCCCTCCGCCAGCAGCAGGTACCACCATCCGCCGATCCGGTACAGGTGCGGGGCCTCCGGATCCCGCATCCCCGTCCCGGACCAGACGGGCAGCGGCCCTTCGAGCACCTTGCCGGTCACCGGGTCGATGCGGGCCACCCGGACCCCGGCCAGGGCGCACCAGCAGGAGCCGTCGTCGTCCCAGGCGAGGTCGGGATCGATGCCGGGCAGATCGATCCGGACCGGATCGGACCACGGGCCCTCGGGCCGCTCGCTGTGGACCAGGAAGGTGCCCCCGCCGCCGACGTGGGTGGTGATGACGTGGAACCGGCCGTCGTGGTGCCGGATGGTCGGGGCGTAGATGCCGGCGGAGGCCGGGGCGTCCGGCGGAATCCCCAACTGCCCGGGCCGGTCCAGCACGTTGCCGATCTGCCGCCAGTGCACCAGGTCGCGGCTGTGGAAGAGCGGGACGCCCGGCACGTACTCGAAGCTGGAACAGACCAGATAGAAGTCCGCCCCGACCCGGCAGACGCTCGGGTCGGGGTGGAAGCCGGGGATCACGGGGTTGTCGTACGTCCGGGTCGCCATGCGTGTCAGCTCCTCCGCGGGAAGCCATTCGAAACTTTCGGCTTCTACGACGAACATTACGGAGCGGACTGTAGGGCGGCGGCGGGACGCGGACAAGGCGTCCCGCCGCCGCGAATGACCGGATGCGACCGCCGTTGACGGGTCCCTGATGGAGCGCAGTGCGCCTTTGACGGGTCCCTTACGCCCCGCAGTTCACGACCTCTCCCGGCCGGCCGCGGAGGCCTCGACCCGTACCCCGCGCCCCCTGCGGGCACATCACGGCACATCACCCAGGGTGCCCGCCGACGGTCGCCGTCCGGCTCCCTCCCCCGGACGGCCCAGGCGGTCCCGGACAGTCGTACGGACGTCTCCGTGGTGCGAGCCCCCGCCCGCCCGGTCAGTCTTAACGGAGAATTGACGCCCTCCACCCCGAGATCCGTGGGCCCTGGCGTCACGCTCTGCATACGCTGGTGCGGCCGTCCGCGTGATGGCCGACACCACACGCCGGGCCGCACCTCAGGAGCACACCCATGGCCACGACCGAACACCCACCGCCCAGCCGCCTGCGCGCCTGGATGCTGGAGGGCCTGTCCGACATGGGCAAGGGCGGCGGCCACCAGGGGTCCCACGCCCAGTCGGAGCCCTCGCACAAGGGCCAGCGCTGGTGGCGCGTGATGTGCCTGACCGGTGTCGACTACTTCTCGACCCTCGGCTACCAGCCCGGCATCGCCGCCCTCGCGGCCGGTCTGCTGTCACCCATCGCGACCATCGTGCTGGTGATCGTCACCCTGGCGGGCGCGCTGCCCGTGTACCGGCGGGTGGCCGAGGAGAGCCCGCGCGGCGAGGGCTCGATCGCGATGCTGGAGCGGCTGCTGTCGTTCTGGCAGGGCAAGCTCTTCGTGCTGACCCTGCTCGGGTTCGCGGCCACCGACTTCCTGATCACGATCACCCTGTCCGCGGCGGACGCCTCCACCCACCTGATCGAGAACCCGCATCTGAACAGCGCCCTGCACGACAAGCAGATGGTGATCACCCTGTTCCTGCTGGCGCTGCTCGGCGCGGTGTTCCTCAAGGGCTTCCTGGAGGCGATCGGCGTCGCCGTCGTCCTGGTGGGCATCTACCTCTCCCTGAACGTCGTCGTCGTGATCTCCGGCCTCTACCACGTGGCCACCGCAGGACACGTGGTCACCGACTGGACGCACGCCCTGACCGCCGAGCACGGCAACGTCTTCGCCATGGTCGGCGTGGCCCTGCTGGTGTTCCCCAAGCTCGCGCTCGGCCTCTCCGGCTTCGAGACCGGAGTGGCCGTGATGCCGCACGTCTCGGGCGACCCGGACGACACGGAGGAACGACCGACCGGCCGGATCCGGGACACCAAGAAGCTGCTCACCACCGCCGCCCTGATCATGAGCTGCTTCCTGATCTGCACCAGCTTCATCACCACCCTGCTGATCCCGGAGAAGGAGTTCCAGCCGGGCGGCCAGGCCAACGGACGTGCCCTGGCGTACATCGCGCACGAGTACCTGGGCAACGCCTTCGGCACGGTCTACGACGCCTCGACCATCTGCATCCTGTGGTTCGCCGGCGCCTCCGCCATGGCCGGCCTGCTGAACCTGATGCCGCGCTACCTGCCCCGCTACGGCATGGCTCCGCACTGGGCCCGCGCGGTGCGCCCCATGGTCATCGTCTTCACCCTGATCGGCTTCCTGGTCACCTGGATCTTCGACGCCGATGTCGACGCCCAGGGCGGCGCGTACGCCACCGGTGTGCTGGTGCTCATCAGTTCCGCGGCGATCGCCGTGACCATCGCCGCGCGCAAGGCGGGCCAGCGCAACTGGACCATCGGGTTCGCGGTCATCTCGGCGGTGTTCCTCTACACGACGGTCGTCAACGTCATCGAGCGTCCGGACGGTGTCAAGATCGGTGCCTGCTTCATCGTCGGCATCATCCTCGTCTCGCTGCTGTCCCGGCTGGCGCGCGCCTTCGAGCTGCGCGTGACCAGCGTGACGCTGGACGACATGGCGGACCGCTTCGTCCGGGACATGGCCAGCCGGAAGATCCGGTTCATCGCCAACGAGCCCGACCGGCGGGACAAGGCCGAGTACCGCGACAAGATCGAGCAGATCCTCCAGGACAACGACATCCCCAGCCGGGAGGACTTCGTCTTCGTCGAGGTCACGGTCACGGACCCGTCCGAGTTCGAGGCGGGCCTGAACGTCCGCGGGGAGGTGCTGCACAACCGCTACCGGGTGCTGACCCTGGAGTCCGCCTCCATCCCCAACGCACTGGCCGCGCTGCTGCTGCACGTCCGCGACTCGACCGGGTGCACCCCGCACATCTACTTCGAGTGGACCGAGGGCAACCCGTTCGCCAACTTCCTGCGCTTCTTCCTCTTCGGCCAGGGCGAGGTCGCCCCGGTCACCCGTGAGGTGCTGCGCGAGGCCGAACCGGACCGCGACCGACGGCCCCGGGTCCACACCGGCTGAGCGCGGCGCGCGCCGACGCCCGTGTCCCGCGGGGACGCGTATGGACCTCGTAAGGACCCGGCCGTACGGCGTCAGGGCCGCGTCAGCGCAGGTCCCACCCCCGGGGACGCGCGCCTACCGTGGGCCTCATGGCTCCCACCACCCCGCTCACCACGTCCCGCCTCCGGCCCCTGCTCCCGGACGGCGACCGGCGGTGGCACGCCGACGTCCGGTACGCGGTGGGCTGTGCCCTGGTCCTGTGCGGCCTGTCCCTCCTGCTCGACTGGGGTGCCGGAACCCTGACACCGGCGCGCGCCCTGCTGTGGCCGGCCCTCTCCACGGTGCTCCTGCTGGCCCTCCTGCCGCAGCGCGTCACCGCGGGCCGCGGCTGGCTGGCGGTGCGCGGCCCGATGCGCGGGCACCTGGTCCGTACCGACGCGCTGACGGACGTACGGCAGTGCCCGGGAGTCTCCGCGCGCCTGGTCCTGCGGGACGCCTTCGGCCATCGGGTGGAACTCGACCCCCGCGTGCTGGCCGCCAACCCGCTGCTCTGGCACGACCTGGACACCGGCGCCCGCCGGTCGCTCGAACGGGGCACGCTGCGCGAGGGTGCCGAGGTGCTGGCGCGGCTGGGCCGGGAGATCGACGACGAGACCGCGCGGGCCGTGCTCAGACGGTCGGGAATCCTCTGACCGGGTGCGCCGGGACCGGATGACGGCCACGGACGGCACGGCGCGTCGTGCCCGCCGGCCGACCCCAGGTCACCGGGACGGGTGCCCGGCCCTATCGTGACGCCTATGCAGTCCTACACAATCGGCCAGGCGGCACGGCTGCTCGGCGTGAGCCCCGACACCGCCCGGCGCTGGGCGGACGCGGGCCGGGTGACCACGCACCGCGACGACAGCGGCCGCCGGCTCATCGACGGGAAGGACCTCGCCGCGTTCTCCGTCGCGCTGGCCAGGCCCGGCGGCGGCGACGAGGACGCCCCGTACACCTCGGTCCGCAACGCGTTCCCCGGCATCGTCACCGCGATCAAGCTCGGCGATGTCGCGGCCCAGGTCGAGATCCAGGCGGGCCCGCACCGCCTGGTCTCCTTGCTCACCCGCGAGGCCGTGGAGGAACTGGGCCTGGAGGTCGGGATGGAGGCCACCGCCCGGGTGAAGTCGACGAACGTGCACATCGACCGGGTCTGAACGGGCAACAACCCACCATTGCCACGTCGGGACAGCCGACTGCCGTCAACGGCTCCCCGCGCCGGACCGGCCCAGGTAGCTGTGCAGCAGCGCGTCCAGCGCGCCGCGCAGTCCGGCCTCCCGCGCCACCGCGACCAGCGCGTCCGCCAGCACCGACGGGGGTTCGCTGCGGGCGACGACCAGCCCGACCCGCGGCCCGTGCGCGGGTCCCTCCAGCGGGACCACGCGCATGCCGTCCGGGACGCCGAACATGTGCAGCCAGGCGTGCGAGATCACGCTGGACCAGCGGCCGCCGGGCAGGTGCGCGTACAGTCCGGCGACGGTGTCCGACTCGATCGCGGGCGCGGCCGTGGCACCGTCGGCGGCGAAACACTCGTCGATGATCCGCCGGTTGCGCATCCGCGGGCCGAGCAGGCACAGCGGCAGCGTCGCGGCCTGGGACCAGCGGGCCGTGCGCGCCTCGCCCAGCGCGCCGCCGACGGGGGTGAGCAGCACGTACCGCTCCTCGTAGAGCGGAATCCGGCGCACGTCGCGCAGTGCGCCGTCCTCCAGGTACGTCATCGCCGCGTCCAGCTCGAACCCGCTCAGCCCCTGGGTGATGTCGGCCGAGGACAGCGACTCCAGCGCGACCCGGGCTCGCGGATGGCGGTCGCAGAACGGGGTGGTCAGCAGGGCGGCGACGGGCAGTGCGGTGGGTACGACGGCGAGCCGCAGCGTGCCGGCGAGCCCACCGCGCAGCATCGACAGCTCCTGGTGCAGCGCGTCGCGCTCGGCGAGGATGCGGTGTGCCCAGGCCAGGACGACTTCCCCCTCCGGGGTCAGGCCCTCGTACCGTCGCCCCCGCCGTACGACCGGCACGCCCAGCACGTGTTCCAGACGGCGGATCGCGGCGGACAGCGAGGGCTGGGAGACATGGCAGGCGGCCGCCGCCCGCGCGAAGTGGCGCTCACGCGCGAGCGCGACGAGGTACTCCAGCTGACGCAGCAGCATGCGCGGCCTTCCTCCGCCTGACCCGCCGGGCGGCGGGCGTCCGGTTCACGAAGCCGCCGCCGACCCGGGGCCGGGTGCGGCGGGCACCGGCTGCCGCCAGTCGTAGCCCCCGTCGACACGGATCGCGCTGATGCCGCTGATGTGCCGGGCCCCGCAGCGGTCCTGCGGCAGGACGAGCTGGGGTCCGGCGCGGTCCAGGGCGGCGTCGTCGACGCTCACCGCGAGCAGCACGGGCGCGTGGGCGAAGTCGGGGTCGATCTCGGCCCAGGACAGCAGGGCGTGGTGCCCGTCGGAACCGGTGACGGCGATCAGGAAGCGCAGCCGGTCCTTGCGCCGGACCGGGTCGAAGCCGGGACCGGCGTCGGACAGCACGTCGTACAGGCGGGGGCCGGTGAACCGGTGGTACTGCGTACCGCTGGTGGAGCACTCGAAGGCGACCCGCACCCGGTGCTGGGGCCAGCGGAGGAGATCCGGCACGGTCAGCCGGGACGGGCGGGCGAGGTCGCCGGTCAGGGAGAGTTCCGCGAGCGTCACGTGCCACCACCTCCCGCTTGACGGTACCCGGCGCAGGGCCCTGTGGAAACGCACATGCCCGGCACAACCCCGTATCGCAACAGATCATGCGATGCAACAGGAGACTTATGCCTCGCATATGCGGCAGTATCATCGCGGCACGGTCCGAAAGAGACCGTGGAGGGGTCCACCGGACCCTGTCGTGAAGCAGCCAAGGGAGTAGACCCGTGATGACCCGTCCCGCACGCCGGACCCGCCGGACCCTGCAGATCGCCGGTGCGGGCGTTGCCGCGCTGCTGGCACTGAGCGCCTGCTCCTCCGGCTCGGACTCCGACTCGGCCGCCAAGTCCGACTCCTCGACGTCGGCGTCGCCGAAGCTCTCCGGCACGGTGACCGTCTTCGCGGCCGCCTCGCTGAAGGAGAGCTTCACGGCCCTGGGCGAGCAGTTCGAGAAGGAGCACCCGGGCACGAAGGTCACCTTCAACTTCGGCGGCAGCGACACGCTGGCCGCGAGCATCACCGGCGGCGCCCCTGCCGACGTGTTCGCCGCCGCCAGCCCCAAGACCATGGCGATCGTGACGGACAAGAACGACGCGGCCACCACGCCCGCCACCTTCGTCCGCAACCAGCTGGAGATCGCGACCCTGCCGGGCAACCCCGACAAGGTCGCCTCCCTCAAGGACCTCACCAAGTCCGGTCTGAAGGTCGTCCTGTGCGACAAGACGGTGCCGTGCGGTGCCGCCGCCCAGAAGGCCCTCGACGCCGCCGGGCTGAAGCTCACCCCGGTCTCCTACGAGCAGGACGTCAAGAGCGCCCTGACCAAGGTCGAGCTGAAGGAGGCCGACGCGGCGGTCGTCTACAAGACCGATGTGCACGCCGCGGGTGACAAGGTGGAGGGTGTGGAGTTCCCCGAGTCCGCCGGCGCCGTCAACGACTACCCGATCGCCCTGCTCAAGGACGCTCCCAACGCGGAGGCCGGCAAGGCGTTCATCGCGCTGGTGCAGTCCGCCGAGGGGCAGAAGGTCCTGAGCGAGGCCGGGTTCCTCAAGCCGTGACCCCGAGCGACAAGGCAGGTGCCGCGGGCGACACCCTTCGGGGGCGTCCGCGGCCCGCCCGCGTCCGGACGGCCCCCCGGGGCGTCCCCCTGCCCCTGCTGCTGCCCGCCCTGCTCGGCCTCGCGTTCCTGCTGGTGCCGCTGGTCGCCCTGATCGTCCGGGCGCCCTGGAGCGGCATGCCCGAGCAGCTGACCAGCCCCGAGGTCTGGCAGGCCCTCCAGCTGTCCCTGCTGTGCGCCACGGCGGCGACCGCGGCGAGCCTCGTCGTGGGCGTCCCGCTGGCCTGGGTACTGGCCCGTACGGACTTTCCCGGCCGTGGCCTCGTACGGGCCCTGGTCACCCTGCCGCTCGTGCTGCCCCCGGTCGTCGGCGGTGTCGCGCTGCTGCTCGCGCTCGGCCGCAACGGGGTCGTCGGGCAGTGGCTGGACGCCTGGTTCGGCATCACCCTGCCGTTCACCACGGCGGGCGTCGTCGTCGCGGAGACCTTCGTGGCGATGCCGTTCCTCGTGATCAGCGTGGAGGGCACCTTGCGGGCCGCCGACCCCCGCTACGAGGAGGCGGCCACCACGCTGGGCGCCTCCCGTTTCACCGCGTTCCGCCGGGTCACCCTGCCGCTGATCGCCCCGGGCATCGCGGCGGGCGCCGTGCTCGCCTGGGCCCGCGCCCTCGGCGAGTTCGGCGCGACGATCACCTTCGCGGGCAACTTCCCGGGCCGCACCCAGACCATGCCGCTCGCGGTCTACCTGGCCCTCCAGAGCGACCCGGAGGCGGCGATCGCCCTCAGCCTGGTGCTGCTGGCCGTGTCGATCGCGGTGCTGGCGGGTCTGCGGGACCGTTGGATCACCGCGTCATGACAGCGACGACACCGGTGGGGCCGGCGGGACGTGCGACACGAGGGCCCCGCCCTGCACCACCCCGCCCCTGCCATCTCCCCCGACTCCGGCGGACGATTGCCTCATGACCGACCTCGACGCCGACCGGGTCCATCCCGCCCCCGTGGGCACACACGGCCAGGGCCTCGACGCCCGTCTCCTCGTGGACCGCGGCACGTTCCGCCTGGACGTCGCGCTGACGGCCGCGCCCGGTGACGTAGTCGCCCTGCTCGGCCCCAACGGCGCGGGCAAGACCACGGCGCTGCGCGTGCTCGCCGGGCTCGTCCCGCTCTCCGGCGGCCATCTGCGCCTGGACGGCGTCCCGCTGGAGGGCACGCCCCCCGAGGCCCGCCCGGTCGGTGTGGTCTTCCAGGACTACCTGCTCTTCCCGCACCTGACGGCCCTGGACAACGTGGCCTTCGGCCCGCGCTGTCAGGGCAGTTCCAAGGCGCAGGCCCGCGCCCTGGCCGCGCAGTGGCTGGACCGCATGGGCCTGGCCGACCACGCCGGCGCCAAGCCCCGCCGCCTCTCCGGCGGTCAGGCCCAGCGGGTCGCCCTGGCCCGCGCGCTGGCCACCCGGCCGCGCCTGCTGCTCCTGGACGAGCCCCTCGCCGCCCTGGACGCCCGCACCCGGCTGGAGGTACGGGGCCGGCTGCGCCGCCATCTCGCCGAGTTCGAGGCCGTCGCCGTACTGGTCACCCACGACCCGCTCGACGCCATGGTGCTGGCCGACCGGCTGGTCGTCGTCGAGCACGGCCGCGTCGTCCAGGAAGGCGCCCCGACCGACATCGCCCGTCACCCGCGTACCGACTACATCGCGCAGCTGGTCGGCCTGAACCTCTACCGGGGACGGTCCGACGGGCACACGGTCCGCCTGGACGCCGGCCCCGCCGTCACCACCACCGAGATCCTGTCGGGCGAGGTCTTCGTGGCGTTCCCGCCGAACGCGGTGACCCTGTACCGGGACCGTCCCACCGGCGCCAGCGCCCGCAACCTGTGGCGCTGCGAGGTCGCGGGCCTGGAGACGCACGGGGACCGGATCCGGGCCGACCTCACCGGGGAACTCCCGATCGCCGCGGACGTCACCACGGTCGCCGCGGCCGAGCTCGATCTGCATCCGGGCGCATCGGTCTGGGCGACGGTGAAGGCGACGCAGACGCACGCATACCCGGCCTGACGCCCCCGTCTGGTTACGGTGGGGCCACCCGAGGCCCAGCGCCCGACGAACCCACCGTCTGCGAGGCATCCCCCATGAGCCTGAGCATCCGCAACCAGCTCCCCGGCACCGTCACCGCCGTCACCCCGGGCGAGGTCATGGCGACGGTGAGGATCCGGCTGGCCGGAGGCCAGGACCTCACCGCGGCGATCACCCGGGAGGCCGTCGAGGAGCTCCGCCTGACGACGGGCGCCACGGTGCACGCCCTGGTGAAGGCCACCGAGGTCGCCCTCGCCACCGGGCCGGTCGAGGGCCTGTCCATCCGCAACCGGCTGCCCGGCACGGTACGGGATGTCGCCGCGGGCGGCGCCATGGCCACCGTCAAGGTCGCCGTCGACGGTGCCGTGCTGACCGCGGCGATCACCCGGGACTCCGCGGCCGATCTCGGTCTGTCGGCGGGCTCGGCCGTCACCGCGCTGATCAAGTCGACCGAGGTGTCCCTCGCGTCCGTGTGACGCAGAAGGGGCTCCTGCCCGGCCGTAGCGGCCGGACAGGAGCCCCCTGGCGCCCGCCGCCGAGCGGCGGTGCCGAAGTCCCGAACCCGGTCCGCCCGGTCCCCGCACCCCTCGACGGGGGCGTGGGGACCGGGCGGACCGGCCTTCACCGGCCCATGGGCCGGCCGGGTGCTCAGTCGTCGTACGCGTCCAGCGGCGGGCACGAGCAGACCAGGTTCCGGTCGCCGAAGGCCTGGTCGATACGGCGCACCGGCGGCCAGTACTTGTCGGCGGCCGAGACACCGGCCGGGAAGACGGCCTCCTCGCGGCTGTAGGCGTGCTCCCACTCCCCGCCGAGCGCGGCGGCGGTGTGCGGGGCGTTGCTCAGCGGGTTGTCGCCGGCCGGCCAGTCGCCCGCGCCGACCTTCTCGATCTCCGCGCGGATGGCGATCATCGCGTCGCAGAAACGGTCCAGCTCGATCAGGTCCTCGGACTCGGTCGGCTCGATCATCAGCGTCCCGGCCACCGGGAACGACATCGTCGGCGCGTGGAAGCCGTAGTCGATCAGCCGCTTGGCGACGTCGTCGACGCTCACGCCGGTCGCCTTGGTCAGCGGCCGCAGGTCGATGATGCACTCGTGCGCGACCAGACCGCCGGGGCCGGTGTAGAGCACCGGGTAGTGCGGCTCCAGGCGCTTGGCGATGTAGTTGGCGGAGAGCACCGCCACCTGCGTGGCCCGCTTGAGCCCCTCGCCGCCCATCAGGCGGACGTACGCCCACGAGATCGGCAGGATGCCCGCGGAACCCCACGGGGCCGCCGAGATCGGGCCGACACCGGTCTCCGGACCGGCCGCGGGCTGCATCGGGTGGTTGGGCAGGTACGGCGCGAGGTGCGA
Organism: Streptomyces sp. NPDC107559; assembly: GCF_055657365.1. NCBI lineage: Bacteria > Bacillati > Actinomycetota > Actinomycetes > Kitasatosporales > Streptomycetaceae > Streptomyces > Streptomyces sp. NPDC107559. Next base: position 233,297 of record NZ_JBVKBD010000014.1, read on the forward strand.
CCGCACGGCCACGGGGCCGACGCCGGGACCGCCGCCGCCGTGCGGGATGCAGAACGTCTTGTGCAGGTTCAGGTGCGAGACGTCGCCGCCGAAGTGCCCCGGCTTGGCGAGCCCCACGAGCGCGTTGAGGTTGGCCCCGTCCACGTAGACCTGACCGCCCGCCTCGTGCACCTGCGCGCAGATGTCGGCGACATGCTCCTCGAACACGCCGTGCGTGGAGGGGTACGTGATCATCAGCACCGACAGCTGCTCACGGTGCTGCTCGATCTTCGCCCGGAGGTCCTCGACGTCGATCTCGCCGTCCTCGGCGGTCTTCACGACGACGACCTTCATGCCGGCCATGACGGCACTGGCGGCGTTGGTGCCGTGCGCGGAGGACGGGATCAGGCAGACGGTCCGCTGGTCGTCACCGTTGGCCCGGTGGTAGCCGCGCACCGCGAGCAGACCGGCCAGCTCGCCCTGCGAACCGGCGTTGGGCTGGAGGGACACCTTGTCGTAGCCGGTGACCTCGGCGAGCCGCTCCTCCAGCTCACGGATGAGCGTGAGGTAGCCCTGCGCCTGCTCGGCGGGCGCGAAGGGGTGCAGCTGGCCGAACTCGGGCCAGGTGACCGGCTCCATCTCCGTGGTCGCGTTCAGCTTCATGGTGCAGGAGCCCAGCGGGATCATGCCCCGGTCGAGCGCGTAGTCGCGGTCGGAGAGCCTGCGCAGGTAGCGCAGCATCGCGGTCTCCGAGCGGTGCTGGTGGAAGACCGGGTGGGTGAGGTAGACGTCGGTGCGCTGCAGCGCGGCCGGCAGGGCCTCCTCGGTGACCGCGTCCAGCGCCTCGATGTCGGCCTCGACCCCGAACGCCGTCCACACGGCGGCAAGCTGCGCGCGCGTGGTGGTCTCGTCGCAGGACATGGACACCCGGTCGGCGTCGACGAGGTGCAGGTTGACCCCCCGCTCGCGCGCGGCGGCCACGGTCTCGGCGGCCCGGCCCGGGACCCGCGCGGTGAGGGTGTCGAAGAACGCGCCGTGCACGACCTCGACACCGCCGGCGGTGAGGCCCGCGGCGAGGAGCGTGGCGTAGCGGTGGGTGCGGCCGGCGATCGCCTTCAGACCGTCGGGCCCGTGGTAGACCGCGTACATGCCCGCCATCACGGCGAGCAGCACCTGCGCGGTGCAGATGTTGCTGGTCGCCTTCTCCCGGCGGATGTGCTGCTCACGGGTCTGAAGGGCGAGGCGGTAGGCCCGGTTGCCGTCGGCGTCGACGGAGACGCCCACGAGACGGCCGGGCAGGCTGCGCGCGAACTTCTCGTGCACCGCCATGTAGCCGGCGTGGGGTCCGCCGAAGCCCATCGGCACGCCGAAGCGCTGGGTGGTGCCGACCGCGATGTCCGCGCCCAGCTCGCCGGGCGAGGTGAGCAGCGTCAGCGCGAGCAGGTCGGCGGCGACCGTGACCAGCGCGCCCAGCTCGTGGGCCTGGTCGATGACCGGCTTGAGGTCGCGCACGGCACCGGAGGCGCCCGGGTACTGGAGGAGCACGCCGTTGATCTCGCGCTCGGCGATCTCGGCCGGGATGCCGTCGCTGAGGTCGGCGACGACCACCTCGACGCCGGTCGGCTCGGCGCGGGTCTCGATCACGGCGATGGTCTGCGGCAGCGCGTCCGCGTCGACCAGGAACAGGCCCTTCTTGTTCTTGCCCATGCGCAGGGACAGCGCCATCGCCTCGGCGGCGGCCGTGCCCTCGTCGAGCAGCGAGGCGCCCGAGGTCGGCAGCCCGGTGAGTTCGGCGACCGTCGTCTGGAAGTTCAGCAGCGCTTCCAGGCGGCCCTGCGAGATCTCCGGCTGGTACGGCGTGTACGCCGTGTACCAGGCCGGGTTCTCCATCACGTTGCGCAGGATGACGGGCGGCGTGAAGGTCCCGTAGTAGCCGAGGCCGATCATCGAGCCGAGGACCTGGTTGCGATCGGCCAGGGAGCGCAGCTCGGCCAGCACCTCGGCCTCGGTGCGCGCGCCCGGCAGGTCGAGGGCGTCGGCGTTCTTGATCACATCCGGTACCGCGGCTGCCGTGAGGTCGTCCAGCGAGCCGTACCCGACCTGGGCGAGCATCTTGGCCCGTGCCTCGAGGTCGGGCCCGATGTGGCGCTGCTCGAACGGGATCCCCTGTTCGAGCTCGGAGAGCGGAATACGGTGGGCGGTCATTGCGGAGGCCTCCTGGTCTGACGCGACCTGCGAGGGGCACCCTGGTGTGGGTACCCCGACGGCCTCCCCCTCTGTCATCTCAACCTGAGAGCTTCACCGGATCGCCCGGAGTGGGGTCACCGGCTTTCACCGTCGGTGAGGACGCGGGTCGTCGACACCCGTCCTGCTTTCCAGAGTGACCTCGTCCGTGCGGTACGTGTGCCTGAGAGATTCCGGGGAGGATTTGCTCCTTCGGCGCCTCCGGTTTTGTCCGGAGGACTCTCCCGCACGGGGTCAGCAGCCGCTTGCCAGAGTACCAGCGACCTCAACACGGGAGTTTTCGAGTGGCCACCTTCCTGAATGTGCTCTTTTGTAGTGCTTACGGATGAGTTTGCGACCTGGAGGAGGGACCGTGCAGACCGATGTCGATCCGCGCAACCTGATCGGCCGCAAGGCGTTCGACCGCAACGGCACCAAGATCGGAACCGTCGACGAGGTGTACCTCGACGACGCCACCGGTGTACCGGAGTGGGCAGCCATACGTACCGGTCTGTTCTCGAGGGACGCTTTCGTTCCGCTCGAACCCAGCGAACTGGTCGAGGGCGCACTGCGCGTCCCGTTCGACCGCACTCTGATCAAGGACGCCCCCGACTTCGGCGTCGGCCGTCACCTCTCCCCCGAACAGGAACTCCAGCTCTACCACCACTACGGCCTCGACATCGCAGCCCCGCCCCCCTTCCCGGACCACGACTTCGGCAAGCTGGCCGGCCCGGACGAGTCCTGACGCCACCGCCCGCACCCCGCCGGCCCACGGTTCCCCTGGAGAGCTGCCGCAGCCAGGCCCGGCACGCCCGCCGGAGACAGGCGGTCCCCTCGGCGCCCCTGCCGACCTGCCTGGTCGCCGTCGACGGCGATCGGCGTGCACCGGATGCCCGGTGACGGAGATCGCACCGCACCGGCACTCCCCCGAGCCTCCGGCCGGCCCGTGACGTTCCGGACAGCCGGAACTCCGTCCCGTCGCCCGTCAGGTCCCCCGAGCCCGCCGTCAGCCGACCGCGTGCTCCGCAGCGCCAGCGCTCGACGGCTCCTCGTCCAGCGGTTCCCCCTCGGCCGCCGTATCCTCCTCCTCGGCGCCGCGGACCGCTCCCGAGATCTCGGCCTCCACCGGTCTTCGCCGCACCAGTGGCAGTGGATCCGCCGGTTCCAGGTCGGGGTCGTCGATCCGGAAGGTCCGCACCCGGCCGGGGGCCGAGTCGGGCGTCTCGAACCGGACGGTGACCCGGCCGAGGCCGCTGCCCTGCACCCACCCGGGCCCGTACTCGGCATGCCGTACGTCGTGTCCGGCCGGCCAGTGCCGCTCGACCGGTTCCGACGGCTGCGGCACGGACTCGTGCGCGGCCGCCTCCTGCTCCACGGCGCCCGCCTGTTCGCCGGCCGCCTGCGCGAACAGGTCCTCCTGGGTGTAGTCGGCCAGTCCGGTCACCCCCACCCCGAGCAGCCGTACGCCGCCCGTGGTGTCCACGGAGTCGAGCAGCCGGGCCGCCGCCTCCCGCACGACGGCCGGATCGTCGGTGGGGCCGCGCAGCGTCTCGGACCGGGTCAGGGTGGAGAAGTCGTACCGCCGCACCTTGAGCACGATGGTCCGCCCGGACAGACCCGCCCCGCGCAGCCGCCCCACGCACCGGTCGGCCAGCCGCGCCACCTCGAACCCCACCCTGAGCCGGTCGTGGATGTCCACGTCGTACGTGTCCTCGACCGACACCGACTTGGCCTCCCGCTCGGCCACCACGGGCCGGTCGTCGCGCGCCAGCGCCATGGCGTACAGCGCGTGGCCGTGCGCCTTGCCCAGCAGCCGGACGAGCTCGTCCTCACCGGCCCCGGCGATCTCGTCGACCGTGGTGATCCCGGCCCGCCGCAGATGGTCGCCGGTGGCGGGACCGACGCCCGGCAGGGTCCGTACCGACATGGGCCCGAGCAGCGCCCGCTCGGTGCCCGGCTCGATCAGCACCAGACCGTCCGGCTTGGCCTGCTCGGAGGCGATCTTCGCAAGCATCTTCGACGCGGCCACCCCCACGGACCCCGTGAGCCCCGTCACCGCCCGGATGTCGGCACGCAGCTTCACCCCCGCCGAGCGGGCCGACCCGGCGTCCCAGGCCGCTCCCCCGGCCTCCAGGTCCACGAACGCCTCGTCCAGGCTCAACGGCTCCACCAGCGGCGACAGAGCCCGCAGCAGCGCCATCACCTGCTCGCTGATCGAACGGTAGAACCCGAAGCGGGGCACGAGATAGGCCGCGTTCGGCACCAGCCGACGGGCCTGGGCCATGGGCATCGCCGAGTTCACGCCGAAGACCCGTGCCTCGTACGAAGCGGTCGCCACCACCCCGCGCGGCCCGAGCCCGCCCACGACGACGGCCTTTCCCCGCAGGCTCGGCTTGGACGCCTGCTCCGCCGAGGCGAAGAAGGCATCCATGTCGAGATGCAGGATCGTGGGCGCGGTTCTCACATCTCCGATGCTGCCCTACGCCACTGACAATGCCCTCGCGCGGCGCCGGGGCGGACCTCAGACGGCCCGGTTGCGCCGCCGCGCCAGCTCGTCGGCCGGATTGGGTCGGACCAGGGTCTCCCCGGTGTCGATCCGCTCCCCGTGCAGCTGTGACAGGGCGCTCTCCACGTCCCGCCACACCACGCCCACGGCGATCCCGAACACACCCTGCCCGCCTTGGAGCAGCGCGTGGACCTCGTCGGGCGAGGTGCACTCGTACACCGTGGCGCCGTCGCTCATCAGCGTCATGCGCTCCAGGTCGCTGAAGCCCCGCTCCTTCAGGTGCCGCACGGCGGTACGGATGTTCTGCAACGACACCCCGGTGTCGAGGAACCGCTTGACGATCTTCAGGACGACCACGTCGCGGAAGCTGTACAGCCGCTGTGTCCCGGACCCGTGGGCAGGCCGCACGCTCGGCTCGACCAGGCCGGTACGGGCCCAGTAGTCGAGCTGCCGGTAGGTGATGCCGGCGGCCGCGCAGGCCGTCGGGCCCCGGTAGCCGATCTGCTCGGACGTCATGGACGTCGCCCCTCCGCTGCTCGGCACTGCCGAAGGTCGGTGCGGAGCATGGTCGGCCGCGTCGCCGTGAAGCGGGTACGGACCGCTCGCCCCGAAACCGCGTCCCGGGGCACCCCCAGCCATACCGCCGCCGCTGCTGCTCACGCCGACCTCCGTCCTTGACCTGCCTCCTCGACGGTAGGCAGTCACCAGGGGTGCGTCAACGATCGCCACACTCGGCACGCCGAGTGATAATCACCCTAGGAGTGGTTTCCCGTACCCCACCGCGGGGAAAGGCTAGCCGAATGCTCTCGGGGGGAGCCGCAGGACGCACTCACTGGCCGCTGGCAATTGCCGCCGCCGCGCCGCGCCGCGCCACCCGATCCGCGCGACGCGCCCGTGCAGCGCCTACTGGCTGCTGCTGCCGAAGTCCTCGGGTGAGATCTGGTCGAGGAACTCGCGGAACTTCTCCACCTCGTCCTCCTGCTCGTCCGGGATCGCGATCCCCGCGTCGTCCAGGACCGTGTCGCTGCCGTAGATCGGCGTCCCGGTACGCAGTGCCAGCGCTATGGCATCGGACGGTCGGGCACTGACCTCCACCCCGCTCGCGAACACCAGCTCCGCGTAGAAGACGCCCTCACGCAGGTCCGTGATGCGCACTTCGGTCAGCTCCTGGCCGACGGCTTCCAGCACGTCCTTGAACAGGTCGTGGGTCAGCGGTCGCGCGGGGGCCATGCCCTGCTGGGCGAAAGCGATCGCCGTCGCCTCCCCCGGCCCGATCCAGATAGGGAGGTAACGGTCGCCTCCCACTTCGCGCAGGAGCACGATCGGTTGGTTGGAGGGCATTTCGACCCGGACACCTACGACATCGAGCTCGTTCACACAGCAACCCTAGGCCGTGCCCGGGATGTTTGGGTAGTCGGGCCGGGAACGGGCGCCCGATCACGCCGTCCGGAAGGCCCTGGGTCCGCCCCGCTCTCAGGGCAGCCGCACCCCGAGAGCGGTCTGTACCAGCGCCGCGTGCAGCTTCACCGTGAGCCCCGCGAGCTCCTTGGTACGGTCCTCGGCGTGTGCCCTGGTCTGCGGGTTGCGGTGCCGCTTGAGCGGGGCCACCACCTGGTCCACCAGGCCGGCCTCACGGTCGGCGGCGGCCTTCATGAGCCGCAGGTGGCGGGGTTCGATCCCGAACCGCCCAAGCTCGATGACGAGCGAGGCGACCGTGACCGCCTCGGCGTCGTACACGCCGCCCTCCAGCGGGGTGATGAGCCCGTAGGACTGCCACTCCTCGAGCTCGCGCTCGCCGACCTCCGCGGCGGCGAGCAGCTCGGCCCGCCCGATCCGGGCCGCGGTGGAGCCGTCGGAGACCTCCGGGACGGCCTCGCCCTCCCGCTGGCGCCCCAGCGCGGGCAACCGTACGGCCTCCCCGCGCTCCATGGCGTCCAGGTGCTCCCGGATCACCTTGAGCGGCAGATAGTGGTCGCGCTGCATCCTCAGGACATGGCCGAGACGCTCGACATCCTTGATGCTGAACTTGCGATACCCCGAAGGGGTGCGCTGCGGCTCGATGAGGCCCTCGGACTCCAGGAATCGGATCTTGGAGATGGTGACCTCGGGGAACTCCTCGCGCAGCGCGTTCAGCACCGAGCCGATACTCATCAGCCCACTGTCCGCCGCGGCGGTGCCGTGCCCGGCACCGCCGCCCGGTGTTCGAAGCATGGACCTTCCCTGGGGGTCCCCCCCGGACACAGTCCGGGGGAGGGTCAGTAGCCTCGCTGGCTCGCGTAGAAGACCAGCCGGTACTTGCCGATCTGCACCTCGTCGCCGTTGGCCAGAGGGACCTCGTCGATCCGCTCGCGGTTGACGTACGTGCCGTTGAGGCTGCCCACGTCGGCGACCGTGAACGTGCCGTCCTGGCCACGCCGGAACTCCACATGCCGACGCGAGACCGTCACGTCGTCGAGGAAGATGTCGCTCTGCGGGTGCCGCCCGGCCGTGGTCAGCTCGCCGTCCAGGAGGAAGCGGCTGCCCGAGTTCGGGCCCCGGCGCACCACCAGGAGCGCGGAACCCAGCGGCAGTGCGTCGACAGCCGCCTGCGCCTCGGGCGACAGCGTCGGCACCGACGTCTGGCCGGTGACCTCGGCGTCGTAGGCCTCGATCCCCGAGATCGAGATCGTCGACGTCGTCTCGGACGCCCGCTCGGGCGTCAGACCGGGGCGCAGCGGTGCGCCACAGTTGGAACAGAAGCGGCTGTTCTCGCCGTTGCGGTGACCGCACCTCGTACACACCAGGGCCGACACGGAAAACCCTCCACCCGAACTTGAGGTTGACGGTTGCCCGAAACCTATGCCGCCGGACTGGGCAGGGTCAACTGACGCCGCGCCCTGACCCCCGGAGAGGTCACCACCCGGACCAGCCACCTGGTCCCGGAACAACGGCCGCTGGCCGTCCGCGTCGGGCTGTGCGCGGTGACGAGCGGTCGCGTTGTCGTTACCCTCTCGAGCACTCTTGCCGAACAACTTCGCAAACAACTTCACGGGCGATTCCCCTTGACCGAAACAGACCCGCCCGTGGGGCAGGACGAACCCTGACTCAATACACCGGTCGACCCGGACATCTTCACAACGTCCGTATCCACCAGACAGTTTCCACCACGCACCACCCATTCGGTGCGCCGACCCCCCGCAACCTCATGCCCTGGGGCGACGACCCCCATGCACCCCCGGTTCACTGGGAGGACGACCGAGCGTAGTCAGGCCGCTCCGCCGCCCGCAAGGCGTTCACGACGATCTTGCCCGAACGCTCGACGGTCACCGTGGCCTGCTCCTTCTCCAGTGTCTGCACCACGCCTCCAGGGATGTTGAGCGCCGGCTCGAGATCCTGCGGCTTGCCGATGACACTGAAACGATAGGGAGCGTTGATCTTGTTCCCATCGACGCTCACACTCTTCCCGGACTCTGTCAGATACGTGCTTGCGACCACGCGCACCCCGTTCACCTGGATCGCCTCCGCGCCGGCCGCGCGCAGCTCCTGGATCGCGTCGAGCAGCATGTCCGCCTGGACCGTCCCCTTCGTGTCCTCGACCGTCATCGTGATGCCGGGCCCCTGCGCGGCCACCGTGCCCGCGAGGATGCCGAGTTGCCGTTCCTTCTCGAGTGTCTGCTTGCGGGCTTCCTCGGCCGCGTCGGAGCTGTTCTCCAACTCGTCGCGCTGCTTCTCGAGACCTTGCTTCTCGTCCTCAAGACGCTGAGTACGGTCATCCAGTTCATCGAGGATCCGAACAAGATCTTCCTGGCGTGCGCCGCGCAGCGCGCTGTCGCTGTCGCTGTTCGACGCCACCTGCACGGCCAGCCCGAAGCCGAGGCCGAACAGCAGGACGGCCACGATGAGTTGGGCCCGCGACAGACGCGGCGGCCACAGCCCCTGCACCAGCCGCTGCCGACCGGACAGCACGGGCTCGGCCGCCGTGTCGGCCGGCTGCTCGGCCTGGGCAGGCTGCGGGGGCACCTCGTCGGGCAGTTCCCTGCGCAGCCCGTGCTCGGGCCTGGACCACTCCGGCTGCGGCCGCGGCGGCTCGGGCTGAGGCCGCGGCCGCTCCGGCTGCGGCCGGGACCACTCCGGCTGGGGCTGGGGCCGCTGCGCCAGGGGGCGTTCGGGCTCGGGCCTGCGCGGCTCCGGCCGCCGCTGCGCAGGCTGCGGCCGCTCGGGCTCGGACACGGCCCGACGCTGCTCAGGCTGCCGCCAGTCGGGCCGAGGCCGCTCCGACTCGAGCGGCTCCGGTCGACGCGACTCGGGCTGAGGCCGCTCAGGCTGGGGCCGCTGAGGCTCAAGATCGGGGCGTCGCTGCTCAGGCTGCCGCCGCTCCACCTCGGACCGAAGCCGACGCAACCGCTCAAGCTCGGGCCGACGCGGCTCCGGCCGCTGCTGCGCAGGCTGCGGCCGCTCGGGCTCAGGCTCGACCCGACGCTGCTCAGGCTCGACCCGCCGCTGCTCCGGCTCGACCCGCTCAGGCTCGGGCTCCGGCCGCCGCTGCTCAGGCTCGGGCTCGGGCCGGCGCTCCTCGGGCTCGGGTCGTTCAGGCTCGGGCCGCTCGGGCTCGGGTCGGCGCGGCTCAGGCTGTTCGTCCTGGTTGCTCATCGTCGGTCTCACGCCCGGAACACGTGCCGACGGATGGCCGCGGCGTTGGAGAAGATGCGGATGCCGAGGACGACCACGACACCCGTGGACAGCTGGGCGCCCACACCCAACTTGTCGCCCAGGAAGACGATCAGCGCCGCCACGACCACGTTCGACAGGAACGACACGACGAACACCTTGTCGTCGAAGATCCCGTCGAGCATGGCCCGCAGACCGCCGAAGACGGCGTCGAGAGCCGCCACGACGGCGATCGGAAGATAAGGCTCGACGACCGCCGGAACCTCGGGGCGGACCAAAAGGCCGGCCACGACTCCCACGATGAGGCCCAGTACGGCGATCACGATGTGCCCTTCTCGGATATCGGCTGTGCTGTACGTACGATCACACTCGGTGCGGCCGGCAGCCGGAGGTCGCCCTCCGTGGAGATGGCGGTCCGGATGCCGTAGTTCTCCTGCAAGGCGTTCAGATACAGGCCGTCTGCACTGTTCTGGAACTTGGTGCTCAGCCGCTTCCCGTCCCCCACCGCGAGCACCGTGTAAGGCGGCACCAGCGGCCTGTTGTCGACCAGTATCGCGTCCCCCGCGGCCCTGATCGCCGACAGTGCCGTCAACCGCTGTCCGTTGATGGAGATCGCCTCGGCGCCCGACTCCCACAGCCCGTTGACCACCCGCTGCATGTCCCGGTCGCGCACCCGCCCGGTGTCGGAGAACCCTGAGGTCTCGCGCGGGTCGCCGTCCCCTCCGGTGGTGGCTTCCTTGGCGTCGTTCACGACCAGCTTCACACCGGGCCCGTGCACCTCGGAGGCACCCGAGAGGATGCCCACCAGTTCGGCCCGGCTGTCGCCGCCGTCGTCGCGGAGCGCCTCCCGCTGCCGTGCGCCCACGTCGTCCCGGAGCTCGTCGACGGTGCCCTCCAGCTCGTCCGCCGCCTTGGTCTCACGGTCGATACGGTCGATCAGCTCCTGGCGCTCCTTGGCCACGACCGGAGCCGCGATCCGCGCCTGCGCCGCTCCGACCGTCACGACCAGCGCGGCGAGCACCAGACCGGCGGCGAGACCCAGCTTCGCGCTCAGCGTCCGGGGCAGGCCGCCACCGCCCTCGGCCTTCTTGCGGGCGGCTGCCTCGGCGTATCCGTCGTCCAGGCTGTGATCCATGACGTTGGTGAGCAGCGACATGGACGCGTCCGGACGCGACGGGCGCGTGAATGTACTCCGAACGGGGGGCTCCTGCGGCATGCCGCACATCGTCGCATGTCGCGACCCGTACCTCCGAACGGCCCCTCCGACGTGCCGGACAGGCCCCCTCGGGGACACCTGTCCGGCACGCCGCGTACCGGGCCCTCAGCGGCCGGCGCTGTCCACCACCGCCGCCCACTCGTCGAGCAGGGCCTGCGCGGAGGCGTCGTCCGGCCCTTCCGCCCACAGATGGGTGACCGCCTCGGCCGGATCGGGCAGCACCATCACCCAACGCCCGTCGGTCTCCACCACCCGCACCCCGTCCGTGGTGTCCACGAAGCGGTCTCCCGCCTCCTCGACCACACGACGCATCACCAGTCCCTTGACGGCCCACGGAGTCGCCAGATCCCGCTTGAGGACGTGCGCCCTCGGAATCCGCGCGTCGATCTGGCTCAGCGTGAGCTGTGTCCGCGCCACCAGCCCGATCAACCGTACGAAGGCCGCGGTGCCGTCGAAGACGCTGCTGAACTCGGGAACGATGAATCCGCCCTTGCCGTCCCCACCGAAGATGGTCGTCTCGTCCCGCCCGACCCTGGTCAGGTCGTCGGGCGAGGTCGTCGTCCACTCCACCTGGGTCCCGTGGTAGGCGGCCACCTGCTCGGCGATCCGGGTCGTGGTCACCGGCAGGGCCACACGGCCGCTGCGCCGCTCCGCGGCCACCAGGTCGAGCATCACCAGCAGCGCGCGGTCGTCCTCCACGATCCGCCCCTTCTCGTCGACGAGCGAGAGCCGCTCACCGACCGGGTCGAACCGCACACCGAACGCGGCCCTGGAGGACGCGACGATCTCACCGAGCCTGACCAGCCCCGCCCGCCGCACCTCGGCGCTCTCCGTCGGCCTGGACTCGTCCAGACCCGGGTTGACGGTCAGCGAGTCCACGCCCAGCTTCCCGAGCAGGCTGGGCAGGACGAGTCCCGCCGAGCCGTTCGACGCGTCGACGACGACCTTCAGCCCGGACTCGGCGATACCCGTCGTGTCGACGTTCCGCAGCAGCGACCCCGTGTACGAGTCGAACACGCTGGCCGGGAAGTACAGGTCCCCGATCTCCCCCGGGAACGCACGCCGGTACTCCTGCCGCGCGAACACCCGGTCGAGCTTGCGCTGGCTGGCCTGGGACAGGTCCGCACCCTGTCCGTCGAAGAACATGATGTCGACGGAGTCCGGCACACCGGGCGAGGTCCTGATCATGATCCCGCCCGCACTGCCGCGCGCGGTCTGCTGCCGGGCGACCGGCAGCGGTACGTTCTCCAGGTCGCGGACGTCGATGGCACTGGCCTGCAACGCGGAGATGACGGCCCGCTTCAGCGCGCGGGCACCACGGGAGTGGTCACGTGCCGTGGTGACCGTGGAGCCCTTCTTCAGCGTCGTCGCATAGGCCCCTGCGAGGCGCACGGCGAGCTCGGGGGTGATCTCGACGTTCAGGATCCCGGACACACCGCGCGCACCGAACAGATTGGCCTGTCCTCGCGACTCCCAGATCACCGACGTGTTGACGAAGGCGCCCGCCTCGATGGTCTTGAACGGGTAGACCCGCACATTGCCCTGCACGATCGATTCTTCACCGATCAGGCACTCGTCACCGATGACCGCGCCGTCCTCGATCCTGGCGGCCCGCATGATGTCGGTGTTCTTGCCGACCACGCAGCCGCGCAGGTTGCTGTGCTGACCGACGTAGACGTTGTCGTGCACCACGGCCCGGTGCATGAAGGCCCCGGTCTTCACCACGACGTTCGAGCCCACGACGGTGTGCTCGCGGATCTCGGCGCCGGCTTCGACCTTGGCGTAGTCACCGATGTAGAGGGGACCGCGGAGAACGGCGTCGGGATGCACCTCGGCGCCCTCGGCCACCCACACACCCGGGGAGATCTCGAAGCCGTCGAGTTCGACGTCGACCTTGCGTTCGAGGACGTCCGCCTGCGCCTTCACATAGCTCTCGTGCGTACCGACGTCCTCCCAGTAGCCCTCGGCGATATAGCCGTAGATCGGCTTGCCTTCCTTCATCAGCTGCGGGAAGACATCGCCGGACCAGTCGACGGGCACGTCGGGTTCCACGTAGTCGAACACCTCGGGCTCCATGACATAGATGCCCGTGTTCACCGTGTCCGAGAAGACCTGACCCCAGGTCGGCTTCTCCAGGAAGCGTTCGACCTTGCCTTCCTCGTCCACGATGGTGATGCCGAATTCCAGCGGATTGGGTACGCGCGTCAGGCAGACGGTGACCAGCGCACCCTTTTCCTTGTGGAAGTTGATGAGCTCGGTGAGGTCGAAGTCGGTCAGGGCATCTCCGGAGATGACGAGGAAAGCATCGTCCTTCAATGCTTCCTCGGCGTTCTTGACGCTTCCGGCGGTACCGAGTGGCTTCTCCTCATTGGCATAGGTGAGCTCCATACCGAGCTCTTCGCCGTCTCCGAAGTAGTTCTTGACGAGCGATGCCAGGAACTGCACCGTTACGACGGTCTCGTTGAGCCCGTGCCTTTTGAGCAGCCTCAGAACGTGCTCCATGATTGGCCGGTTGGCCACCGGCAGGAGCGGCTTGGGCATGCTTGAGGTCATAGGGCGAAGGCGTGTGCCTTCGCCTCCGGCCATCACGACGGCCTTCATGTCGGAAGCGTCCTCCTCTAAGAGACGACGGTCTAGCCGACTTCACCCGCCTTGATTGTCCCGCACTTTTCCGCAACGGGCCATCGAGCCACTGTTTACCGCCCAAGGGCGAGCTCAGTCGGCCATGGCGTCCGCACGAACGAGACGGCGGACCTGCACCACGTAGAGGACTCCTGCCCACCAGTACAGGGTTGTACCCCACCCTGCGAACGCCCATCCGAAAACAGCCGCGAGTGACGCGATCCATCCGCTTCCGTCACTCAGGAGGAGCAGCGGGAAGGCGTACATCAGGTTGAAGGTGGCGGCCTTGCCCAGGAAGTTAACCTGCGGTGGCGGATAGCCGTGCCGTCTGAGGATGCCGACCATGACCAGCAGGACCAGCTCACGGGCGAGAAGTATGCCGGTCAGCCAGAGCGGGAGAATCTCGCGCCAGGTGAGCCCGACCAATGTCGAGAGAATGTAGAGCCGGTCGGCCGCCGGGTCGAGGAGTCGACCGAGGCTGCTGATCTGGTTCCAGCGTCGCGCCAGCTTGCCGTCCAGATAGTCACTGATGCCGCTGAACGCCAGTACGAGAAGGGCCCAGCCGTCGCTGTTCGGCCCTCCGAACTCGGGCCTGAGGATCAACCACAGGAAGAGCGGCACGCCGGCGAGACGCGCCATGCTCAGGATGTTCGGGATGGTGAGGACCCGGTCTGTCTGGACGCGGGTCTCCTGGACCTCCACCCGGGGGCCTCCAGTAGAAAATGTGCCGATGATTCCCACTGACCTTACCTCAACGCAAAAAGCTCTGGCCCTCGGGCTGGTGCCCAAGAGCCAGAGCTCTAAAAGGAGTTCGGCGGCGTCCTACTCTCCCACAGGGTCCCCCCTGCAGTACCATCGGCGCTGTGAGGCTTAGCTTCCGGGTTCGGAATGTAACCGGGCGTTT